>CANQGQ010000001.1 GCA_947623305.1 uncultured Alistipes sp.
GGCATCCAGTTCGACCTTGCAGAGAAACGGACATTCGGCGACATGGAGCAGACCGGAAAGACCAACATCGTCGACGTACTTACCCTCCTGCTCAACTATAAATACACGTCCGACCATGCTAAAAAAACTGATAAATCTGATTGAATACTGCGAAACTGTTGCAGACGACATGCCCGATGTTCCGAAACCCTTCGTCGTCGCAGACAAGGAGCAGGGAACGACGGCACTCAATACCCCCGCCATCGTGGGGCCGCAGGTGGTCATCGCGCTGCCGCTTGCCTCGCTTGCCGGGGACTGCGATAATCCGACCGGCTCTTATACCGTGGTGATTTTCGCGTTGGAAAAGGGATTGGAGCAGACCGGCACACGCCCGCAGTACGTCGCACAATACTTGAAAACGGCCGGTTTGCTGGGGCGTTTGCTCGGAAAGTTTCTGGCCGACATGGGCGGTTCATCGACGGGTCGCAGCTGCCCGATTTTGACCGGAATGGAAGTTTCCGAATGTATCATCGCCCCCGAAGCGGGCATCTTCGGCGGCTGGAACGGCTATTCGGCAACGTTGACGCTGAAATGATGGCGTGCCGTCGTATTTCGGGGGGGGGTATAGAAAAAGCCCCGGCCGTTGCAGTTCTCTGACCTACATACAACACACCACTCGAAGCGGTTAGCCGGGGATTGTTGATCGCCTGCCTCGCTTCGAGTGTAAAATCGTGTATGTAAGTCAGAGTGTTGCAAAAGTAATGAAAATCTACGAAATTCTATCTTTCAATAAGGAAATCCTCGACCGTTTCGAACGGATCGGCGTCCGGCCCGAAGACTGCCGGTATCTCGACCTCTATAACGACTATCTGAAAATGAAAGCCGATCAAGAGAAGATGACCTATATCGTCGCGGTGCTTGCCGACCGCTATGCCGTCAGCGAACGGAAAGTGTATGCCGTTATCGCGCAATTCGGGAAAGAGTGCACGGAGCGTGCAGCAAGTCCCCCCCCCGAAAAATAGGCAATTTGTGCAGTAAATCAAACCTTTGCAGGCTTAAAAAATCAAACTATGCCTGCTAAAAATTACAACGCTGCACCGCTTCCGTTCATGGGTCAGAAACGCCGTTTCGCTACCCAGTTCCGCGAAGCCCTGCACGACTTCCCGACGACCACGGTGTTCGTAGACTTGTTCGGCGGTTCCGGCCTGCTGTCGCATATCGCCAAGCGGGAACGACCGGACGCGCGGGTCATCTACAACGACTACGACGACTTTCATCTGCGAGTGGAGAATATCGAACGCACGAATGCGATCATCGACCGAATCCGCGCAATTCTTACTGATGCGCCGCGAGGAAAGAAGGTAGACGACACAAGACGGCGTTCGATTCTCGGACTGCTCGAAGAATACGAACGAACCGGATACGTCGACTACATCACCGTGTCATCTTCGATCCTGTTTTCCGGAAAATACGCCACCAGTCTGTCGGAGCTCGAACGGCAAACATTCTACAATGTCGTGAAGCAATCGCCCTATCCCTTGTGCACGGATTATCTCAACGGCTTGGAAATCGTCAAATACGATTATCGGGAACTGTTCGCCCGATTCAAAGATGTCCCGAACGTAGCGTTTCTTGTCGACCCGCCCTACTTATCGACCCAAGCGGGGCATTACTCCGGTTACTGGAAGCTGGCCGATTATCTGGACGTGTTCCAAACCATCCTCGAACATCCCTATATCTATTTCACCTCGAACAAGTCTTCGGTTGTCGAGTTCTTCGACTGGATGAATGCGCATGGATTCGGTTCGCCGTTCAATGGCGCTATCCGAAAGCAGATCAAAAATTCGGTAAGTTTCAATGCGCAATACACCGACATCATGATCTACCGACCGTAACCGGCAAAGCCCACCGCCCCGCGATAAGCGGGGTTTTTCATGCCTTTTCCTGTCCTTTCCGGCGGCCCGACCGACGGCTACATTTGTTGCAAACCGAATGACTATGGCATCACTTGTCGAAGAACATTTCATCCGCGAAACGCTGGAAGCGGCGGCGGTACATATCTACAAAGACCAGACGGAGGCCATCCAACAGGCTGTCAGCTCCGCATCTACGGGGCATCTGCTCCGTAACCGTTTTTTCAACGTCGGAGACACGACCATCGAACACCGACATCCCGTCTACGAACGGTTCCTTGACATGAAAAAACTCCAACGCAACGGCAAGGTCGTGAAACGCACGCCGCAGCATATCCACAACCGCTTCATGTGGGGGCTCTACCTCCGCATCCAAGACCGGCTGATGTACGGGCTGACGGAGGACGTCCGCCAGCGGATACGCACTTCTCTCGGCATCGACAAACAGCAGAATACCACCCAGAAATAATTCGACATGGCACGCAAAATCAAAGAGGAAGAACTCCGGCTGAATATCGTTGTCAACGGCGACCCCGTCCGCAAGGAGATCGCCGAACTGATGGCCAAAAACCGCCAGCTCAAAGCAACGAACGACGATTTGGAACGTTCGCAAAAAAAGCTGGCCGCCGCCGGCAAGAAAGACACGGAAGAGTACCGCGCGCTCACCCATCAAATCGAGGCGAACAAAGCCGCTATGGCAGGGAATCGCGGTCAGATAGACAAACTGACCGCTAAGCTGAAAGTGAACGACATGACGATTGCCGAACTGAACCGGCGCATCCGCGACTTAAAATGGCAATGGAGTAGATTTGATCCAAATTCCAAAAAGTGGGAGCAATGCAACGCCGAACTGACGCAACTCGAAACACGGCTGGCCGAATTGAAAGGCAAAGCTGGCGGCGTACAGAGCGCATGGGGCAAAATGACCTCCGGCTATTCTGCGATGATCGGAAAGCTCATGGTGGGATATGCCGCGGTTCGAGGGTTTTTCAACCTTTTCGCAAGCGGATTCCGGAAAATCAAAGAGTTCGAGCAGGCGAACGTCAACCTTTCGACGATTCTCGGCGTGCACGTCTCGAAGATGACCGCCCTCACGAAGTCGGCCCTCGAACTCGGCCGCACGACCGAATACACGGCGTCGCAGGTTACAGGCTTGCAGACGGAACTGGCGAAACTGGGATTCGGCCAGACGCAGATTTTGCAGATGACGAAACCCGTGTTGCAATTCGCAACGGCCGTCGGGGCGGAACTGCCGGAAGCGGCGGCGTTGGCCGGTGCGACGCTGCGGGCATTCGATAAGGATGCGACCGATGCGGACGATGTACTGGCTACGATGGCCGTCGCGACAAACAAGTCCGCCCTCTCCTTCGCCTATCTTCAAACCTCGATGTCGATTGTCGCACCGGTGGCGAAAACATTCGGATTCGACGTCAAAGATACGATCGCCCTGCTCGGTACGCTGGCGAATAGCGGATTCGACGCATCGAGTGCGGCGACCGCCACGAGAAACATTTTGCTCAATCTGGCGGACGCGAACGGCAAGCTGGCCAAAGAACTCGGGAAACCCGTGAAGACGCTGCCCGATCTGATCGCCGGACTGCGGAAATTGGATGAAAAAGGCGTGAACTTGGCGAAGACGCTCGAACTGACGGACAAACGCAGCGTCGCGGCGTTCAACACGTTCCTGCGGGGAGCCGGCGCAATGGGCGAACTTCGGGGCAATCTGGAAGACGTCGATGGCGAACTCGAGCGCATCAGCGAAGAACGTCTGCAAACGGTCGAGGGTTCGATTAAAATTCTGGAAAGCACGTGGGAAGGGCTGTTGCTCTCGTTTTATAATAGCAAGGGATTCATCAAATTTGCCATTGATGGCCTCACCGGTCTGCTTACAGGCATCACCAATCTAATCAAGGGCAGCGAACCGTTAATCGACCAATTTGACCAGCAGCTCGATCGGGTAGCTTCATTGGAAAGAGAAATTCCTCCGCTGGCATCCGAATATGATATGTTGCGTAGCAAAACCTCTTTGAATGCCGATGAACAAGAGCGGCTCAAAGCCGTAACCAAACAACTCGCAGCAGCTTACCCCGGAGCGATTACCGCCGTCGACGAATACGGGAATGCCATAGAAATCAATACCGGTAAAATCCGCCAGTATCTCGATGCAGAAAAGGCTCGTTTGAAATATATTCATGCGGATGCGATAAAAGACCTTGAAAAGGAGGTAAAGAAGCAACAACAGATCATCGAGAATGCTCGAGCTCAAATTGAAAGAGGCGTTACCTATACGGGCGGCTCGCTCGGTGGTGATATAGGATACTTGCGTGATCTGACTTCCGAAGAAATAAAAGCACTCCAACGAAATATCGCTCATGCGCGAGAAATCCGAGAGGGTGCTTTGGCCCAGTTGAAGCGGTTGAACGGCGAAGAGCTGGATGAAATGATTCAGTCGCAGCAAGAGCGGCGCGATGCCGAAGCGGCTGCTGCCGAAGAAGAACGGAAACAACGAGACGCCGAAGACCGAGCCCGCAAAGAAAAACAACGACAGCAAGAGGCAGCAGCGGCGGCCTACAAAGCGCTCGATGAAAAAGAGATCACCGAACGTCTTGCCCTCAAAAAGGATTATCTGGCCGGAGTGATTGCAACCGAAGAAGAATACAATGCCCGACTGTTGCAGCTCAATATCGACGCGCTCAAAAAACGCATCCAGTCCGGTCAAGTCAAAGGCAAGGAGCGGCTCACGATGGAAGAACAGCTTACGACGCTGTTGCTCCAGCAGAAAAAACAGGAGCAGAAAAAACTCGAAGAAATCGAAAAACAACGTATCGAAAACATCACCGATCCCATCGAGAAAGAGGAAGCCCTATATGCTCAACAGCAAAAGAAGTACGCGGGGAATACCGCCATGCTCGAACAGCTTGCGCGGAACCATGCCCGAAAAAGCAATGAAATAAAGCTCAAGCAAGCCCTCGAAGCCCTCAAAATAGACGAAACCAACTACAAGGAAGAACGGGGCTTATTGGTCAGACGGCAAGCAGAGGAATTGTCCTTATCGACATTGACCAACGCGCAACGGAAGAGGCTAAAGAAAAAGCACATCGAAGAGTTGAAAGCTCTCGATGCCGGATATTACACCGAAGTTCTGCAAAAAATCCAGCAACTGTTTTCCGAAGGACAAATCGAAATTCCGACGGCCGAAGGGATGCTTAAACAAATAGACCTCGATACGGAACTTTTGAGCGAGGAAGAAAAAAAGCAGTTGCAGGAGATGATCGACGCATTTGCCGCCAAACTGCAAGCTGCGAAAGAGGCCGTGAACGAACTGGGGCTCTCGTTTACAAATAAGCAAGGCAACATCTTCGGCTTTTCACAAGACGATTGGAACCGTTTTTTCCGAAATCTTGCCGACGGTAAATTCGGTGTCGATGAATTGAGTATGACTTTCGGAGCCGTATCCGAAGCCGCCAACATGGCGCTGAATCTGTATTCCGGCTATGACAAGATGATGACGGCGAAGGAAAACGCCGAACTCAAAAAGTACAAAAAGAACCAAAACGCAAAGAAAAAGCAGTTGCAGTCCCGTTTGGATGCAGGGCTCATGTCGCAGGCTCAATACGACGCTGAAACCCAACGGATGGACGAGGAATACGACAAAAAGCAGGAGGCGTTAGAGATTAAACAGGCGAAACGCCAAAAAGCGATGAGCCTTGCACAAGTAGCAATCGACACGGCGGCGGCTGTTGGCAAAGCAATCGCCTTGTACGCATGGCCTTGGTCATTGATTCCTATCGCTTTTGCCACAGCCACCGGTGCGGCCCAAGCTGCTTTAATCGCTGCTACACCCATCGCCGGTGCTGAAGCGGGCGGTTTTCCGGTCGAACGGGCGCAGGACGGCAAACGGTTCAACGCATCGGTCGAACCCGACAAACGCGGTTACGTCGATCGTCCGACCGTGCTCGTAGGCGAGAACGGCATGGAATACGTCATCCCGAACGAAGCCATGCAGAACCCTACGGCCGTGCCCATCATCGACACGTTCGAAGCGGTGCGCCGGCGCGGACGGTTGCGCGATTTCGATTTTTCGCAGGTGCTGCCGACACTCTATGCGGTACCCGGACGGGCCGTCGGCGGCCGACTATTCCCGACCTCGAATGCTTCGTTGCCGGACAACATTGCATACGACACTTCGACCACACAATATATCGGGTATCTCAAAGAAATTATCTACTTACTGAAATGCCTCGATAAAAAGGCAGACAACCCGACGCCTGCTGTTTTTTCGATGCTCGGCCGCGGCGGATTCGTGGAAGAGTACAACAAATACCTCAAACTTAAACGTAACGGACAATTAGGAATTTAATCGAAAATGATTGCATTCATTACATCGACCGGAGTTGAAATAGATCTCCTGCCGAATCAAGAAATAGCACTGACGATCGAAAATGCGTTTTTATCGAGTGATCGTATTCCCGTTGCATGGACGACAGACATCGAGTTGGCCCTTTCGGAAAAAAATCGCAGGCTTTTCGGGATTCCGGGTGCCATGCTGCTCGCACCGCAGAAAAGACAGGTCAATGTCGAAATGCGCATCGATGGGATTACCGTCATGTCGGGAAAGCTGAAATTAACGGGATGCGATTCTCAACGAATCAATGCTTCGTTCGTTGGGGTTGAAATCGAATCCTCACTAACCGGTTCGCTTAAAGACGTCCAGCTCGATAAATGGAATTTCGGCAAACTCGGAGAGTACGACGATAAAACACTTTATAACGAAGTGATGACCGGAGCGGCCGACGGTACACGGGATGACTTTGCTACACCTTGCATGATTCGCGCCAGCGAGGAAGATACAGAGGAACCCTATATCGATTTGCCGACAGAATCTACGCGCGAAGCATGGGCGACGAAATTTCTCAATGCCAAAATCGGTACGTTTACCGTACCGGTCGTTCGGCTGAAATACCTTCTGCAAAGAATTTGCGCCGACTACCGTATCGACGAAGAATTTGCAACCTATATCGATAAAATCGGCATCGTCGCGCCGTATCGGACGAACGGCAACATTGCGGATTATCGAACCGGTTGTTTGGATAAAGACGAAAATGGAAATTTCATTCTCGATCTGGCATCGGGTATGCCGGACGTTTCAATCGAAGATTTCGTGAAGAATCTGCTAAATGTCTTTGCCGCTACCATCTATTTAACGCCGACAGAGAAACGGATCGTCGCGAATAAAACGATTATCGAAGATGCGGAGTTCATCGACTGGACGAACCGAATCGGCGATGACTTCGAACAAGAATGCGAAGAGGAACAGCATTACGAATGTGGGTTTTCGGGTGTATCCGAAACGGAAATCAAAGAATCGGTCGTCGAATGCGAGCACGTGAACGAAGCCTTCAAACAGCCGGAGGACACGGTTGTCCACGCATCGGATACAGGAGATTATTATCGTGTTTTCAAAAAAACAGTCAGTCTGGGCCTTTCCTATGGTGAAAGCACGAAAAAAGACGTTACGGCACTCAAGCTGCTCAAGCAAGGCGGCATGGCCATGAAAAGCACGTCGGCCGGTGATGCGAATGAAACGATTTCCGCGACAAGTAATTTTATTCCAGTCCGAAGTCTTCCCTACCTCATGCCCGCTTATGTTTCATGGGCTATCAATACCGAAGAGTGCGTCGTTATACCGATTATCGAAATGCCGGAAGTGGGCGGCACTCGACCGACTTCTGTCTATTTCGGTACACTGGAAAACTCACTTTCGACCGCCGGTGGTTACACACCGAGAGTTCAGTTGACAAGCAACGGGTGCTACGGTGCCGGTGGCGATTTCCTTTCATCTTTCATGCTATCCGAAACCTCCTTATCCATGAATGGTGGGTTGCATAGGTTTCATGAACCGTACAAAAACTGGATCGAGAAAGAGAAAACGGTAACGAAAATCTCCGTCAATCTTACGGTTGCCGATCTTGCGAATCTTCAAATATGGAAGAAACGAATGATCTACAACCAGTTGTTTTTTATCAAAACGCTGGCAATTACCTGCTACACTTCGAAAAACGGCATAACAGCCGAAGCTGATTTTATTTCCGCATAAGTGTCCTTTCGCGTGTCCGCCGATCGGAATACATTTGACGAAAAAAGAAGATGAGCGAACCCTCCGGCATAACATTTCCAGTCGACCCCGTCCGTCCTACACCGATCGAGATACCGATCCGTCCGTCGACCGAAACCGATTCAACGATGGAAATGGGCGTGCATTTCGCGCACAATGCCCCCGATCTGGTTGCGACGGAGACGACCGAGCCCGTGCAGCTGACTATTCAGATCGACGGGGCGACGCTCGTTGATGCGATGACGCTGACGCCCGATGCAGACCGACGCATCACGATACCCGTGCGCCGATTCGCACGGGGCATCGAGCCGATCGCAGGCCCGGGCACCGTCTGCAAAGCGCTGCCGACGATGCGCATCGAAATCCGTTTCTCCGAGACTTCGAAAGCGACCTACATCTACAACGTAATCCCAGGGGGTATTGCCGCATCCCGCGAAATGTTCGACTATCTGCTGGCCAACTTTCTGACCTCGCAGCCGCAGATTATCGAAACGACGCTGGAACAGCCGCAATGGTTGGCGTTCGTCCGCCCGCAAACGACGGACAACATCGTAGTCTCTGAAACGCTGGAATCCACGCTGTACACCGCAGACGGACGCCGCATCACGAAGCAGATCGCCGAAACGCCCGAACAATACGCCTACAACCAAGTGGACACGAGTTTCCGCACGCTTTGGTGGGAGTTATGCCGCGAAGAGAACTTGACCCCCGTCGCCTACGATGTCTTCGGCACGAGCGTCGTGAGCCGGTCGCACGTTCCGAACCCCGAACCCGACCGCCCGATCGGTCAACGTTATCTACTGCGGCCGCCCCAACCAGACGAGCATTGTTTCGGATTTATCAACGGCATGGGCGGCTTCGACACGCTGATGATGCAGGGGTCGACCGTGCTCAAACCCGAAGGTGAAAACGAGACGTTCATCCACGACGAAGCCGAACGCGAACTGACGAACGGCTATACGTCCTACTGGGAGGCCTCGACCGGATATATCGACACCGAACGCATGGCGGCCCAATACCAGGATTTTATTAAGAGCACGAATCGCTGGATTTATCGTCGGGAAAAGTGGTTGCGCATCATCGTAGATGAATACAAGGTCGAGCACACCCCGCGCGAGCTGAATGCCTACACATTCAAATACCACTTCGCCGAACGAAACGAATACCGCGATTTCGAGCGAATCGGACTACCGGAAGTCGAATTACCAACCATCTTATAACCTTATGAACCATATCCTCCATAATTACCGATCGGATATTGCCCTCGTCGAAAATTTCTATCGATATGACGAGGTGAAGAATGAACTGGTCGCGACCGAAATTCCGGACATCGAAATCGACTTCGAGTTCACCTATCGGGCCGAAGATAATCGGGAGTTCACGGCCGGTCGGAAAGCCGGTGCTTACTTCAACTGCAAGCCAATATCCAACAACAGCATCGAGGTTTACATTCCCTTGTCGCGCTGCCAGCTCGGAACGGGAATACTTGCGCATTTTCTGAACCTCCATACCCCGAACGAAAATTTTCCGGAACAGATTCAGAATATCTGCGTACCGGCTTCGACGGGCTACATGCTGCACAAAGGCCCATCGGCGCCCACAACGACGGCGGCGACTTCGATCCTCGGTTCCGAAGTATTCGGCAGGGCTTTCACGATCGGGATTCTGCACGACACTCAAAAAGAAAATCCGTATTACTTTTCGGATGATGCGGCGTCCGTGCGGACAATGCAAAGATACCTCTCGGCCGATCGGGAAACTACGCGGATACTATTCGTTCTGCTCGATGTACAAACCGGCGAAAAATCATGCGCTTTGGCCACCATTATCAACGACTGTAAAGAATCTGTTCCAGACGGAGGACAACGGAATTTGCTGATGCTCGGCGGGGAAATGCGGCTGGGAAACAAATTCTATCGTCTACAATTATTTTTCGATAAGGAATCGAAAACATTCGATAAGATTGTATGCAATTTGCCAAGCGGCACGGCCCAAACCACAGGCGACGATCCGGACTGGACGATGTCCCAACAAGCGATCACCCGAGAACTGACACAGGTGCGGACGGACTTCGCAGAAGGAGACAGATTGACCCTTCAGTCGGCCGAAAAATACACCAATACGCAGCTGACCGAACACGATGCGTCGGATTCAGCGCATGCCGCTATCCGGAACCTCTTCAAGCCTGGTGCAACGATTTCCGAAGCTACGGCGGCACTCGCAGCGCTCGGGTCGAACTACAAGGATGTCTATACGTTGGCCAGCACGCTCAAATCGTTTCTCGAAGCACACGACACGGCCGAAAGCACGATCAACACGTGGCGCGAAATCGAGGACTTCCTGGGCGGACTGACCGACCGCGAGACGCTTACCGGTCTGATGGAGCAGGAGCATCACAAGCTCATTGCGGATTTCGATGCGAAGCTCTCCGCTCTCGACATCGCGAACATCCCCGATATCCCCTGGTCGAAGCTCACCAGTAAACCCACGACGATCGCGGGTTATGGCATTACGGATGCCGTTACGCTGAACACCGAGCAGACGATTACCGCACGCAAGACCTTTTCCGATGGCATCGTGATCGGGGACGCGTTGCTGGTGTGGGACGCCGAGAACAACGCTGTAAAAGTCGTAGGTAAGGACGGAAATACAGCGGTCGATTTCTACTCCGTGGGCGGCGTGTCGGCTCTGGAAATCGCCGACCTCTCGATCGGTGGCGGTGGTGCTACTGCGTTATCCGAGTTGACCGACGTCGCGCTTTCTTTGCCCAGCATCAATGACTTGCTCGTCTACAACGGGTCGAAGTGGATCAACACTCCAATGTCGTCGATCCGGCCCGATCTGACGGGCTACGCCATGCAGTCGTGGGTTACCGGCCAGGGTTATCTGACCGCCGCAGCGCTTGCCAACTACGTTACACTGAACACCGAGCAGACGATTGAAGGAGCTAAGACGTTCACAAATAAGCTGATTGTATCCGGCAATGGTATTAATGATAATGGATTATACATGTATGAATTTCCCGGGACGACAACATGCGGCGGCTATATCCTCTATGGCCAGGGCGATCAACTGCATCTTGGAACGTGGAATAATTCCGAAACAGGGATTGATGCACTTTCTATCGGTCGCGGCTCGGCAGATGTTACATTCCTCGGTAGAATCATCAAGTCGGGGGGCACGTCCGCCCAGTTCCTTAAGGCCGACGGGTCGGTGGACAACACACAGTATCTGCCCACTACGGGTGGCACTATTTCCAGCAGTACCCCCGGGCTTGTAAATTTTAAGTCGACTGGGCGCCCCGAAGTATTTATAGAATTTTCTTCTGCAGACACACACAGGATGTCGATTGGGTGGTATAATGGATTTTCATATATAAGTAGTGAACCTAACTATACTGGGTTACCGACTGATAATTTTAGTCGTATCGGAATAACTGACGATGGGATTCCTCAGTATTGGACTGACAGGGACACCAAAAAATATAATCTCTGGCACAGCGGAAACGATGGAGCTGGGAGCGGACTGGACGCGGATTTGCTCGACGGTGTGCATGAATACGAATTCTTCCGCTCTAACAGATTCGAGATACCAAATTCTTATGTCGACATCACAAATTACCAAACAAATGCGAGCGGATATGCAAACTATCCATCGGGAACGTATATTGTTAATCGCTCCTCCCATTACGATCTGCTTGTGAATTTTGCTCTAAACGAAGGAAGCGCGTCTGCATTGCAGTTTTACTCGGGCTACATGGATAGTAGCGATTTAAAATTCCGCAAGACGATAGATTCTAATAGGGTATCGGGGCCTTGGCGTGTGTTGGTGTCTGAACTGAACATCGGTAAATACAATGCGGGAAGTGCTACCCGCTTGCAGACCCCCCCCCGCACCATCTGGGGTCAGAGCTTCGACGGGACGGGGAACGTGGATGGGCTATTTTTGTTGAGATATGCAAATAAATGGGCATCAACTCTATTGATGCTCGGTCGAGCGGATGAAACATGCTACACTGACAGAGCGGTTATTGGCGTAACAGACGGGAATTTGCATATAGACTCATATCAAGGCAAGGATTTATATTTTAATTATTATACAAACGGGGAATTAGGAAGTTTTTCAAAAGCATTAATTATTAGTGGATTATCAGGTAACGTAGGTATCGGCGTAAATCCGGCGTACAAGCTCGATGTCGCGGGGGTGATTCGCTCCGACGGCATCGTGATCGGGGATGCCATGCTGGTGTGGGACGCCGAGAACAAAGCCGTGAAGGTCGTAGGTAAGGACGGAAATACAGCAGTCAATTTCTACGCTGTGAATAGTGTGGCGGCCCTGGAAATCGCCGACCTCTAAATTGGCGGTGCTACTGCATTATCCGAGTTGATCGACGTCGCGGTTTCATTGAACAGGCGTACAGAGGCGATTTATAAGAAAGTGAAGAGGTTGGAACAAGAAAACCGTGTATTAAAAAATAAAATGAACGATATGAAAAGGAGGATTTCAGCATGAGTGTGAAAAATGGAATCATAACCGGCCCCGTCAGTTTGAGAGGCCCTTACGACTGCATGGGTGTGGCAAAGTGGAGAGGAAAATACGATGTGGGATATATATGCTCCAACAAACACGGCCAAATAAGCATGTGGAGCCGGCACAAGCCTGTACCGCTGCCTAATTTGGGGCACCCTGACGCATCCTGGTGGAAGGGAGCGGACGGACGGTGCGGCATAAAGTTACCGTCTGGGATAAACTCCTACAGGGACATTCCTTCAAGGATGACGGAGGATAAGAAAAACGGATGGGAGTATTTGCCACCTACGGGCAGCATCCACTCGCCATATCGCATTAAGGATTTCGAGAACTACTACCACAATGCCGAATGTTTCATCTATGATTTCCGCGTTACCGAAAAGCCGAGCACGGACGGTTATCTGACCGCTTCCTGCGCGCTCGGTCTTATAACCGGCCCCGATTCGGAAGGCGGAAACAACGGCCCGGGATCGCTGGCATTGGAAGACCTGAGAGGTGATATGCTTCCTGGAGAATTGGATCCGTGCACGCTTGCAGATTATTACCTGGGAATCGTCATCGTGGATGATAGCGGAACCATAAAGGGGCGTGTTGCGGGAGGCTCGACGATGCGTTTGCAGACGAAATACAAAATGGCGGGGTTGGCGCTGTACCGGACTTACAAGGCATACCCGTTTCTTGCGAAGTATCCGATGGGGCAAAACGATCCGGACATACAAAACAGCTACTTCACAATACCGAACACCGCCGCCGCATCGTTCACGGTGAGCTCGCCGGATGTAGCGGCCGGTATAAACATCAATTTTACAGCCAAGTATTTATACAAAGTTGGAGAAAATACCAAATCCGGTATAAGTTACACGGTGGAAATCACGGCGGACGATGGAACGATCACGATGAAAAACAACTACATCAATATGCGTTTCTCGACAAGCGACCTGAACGATGCGTTTTATGAAGGCGAATCTGCTCTGAAGCTGGAGGATACCATTACGGTTTCTCCATCGTCCTCGTACCGTAAAATGGGATTATTCGAAATAAATGCAAAATATGCGAATAGGGAATACTACCTGTATCTGACGCTCAGTACGGGCAGGTTCACGAAGAAAATAGTGCCAATGATGAATATACCTGTCCTTGAATAGATCGTAAAGGTCATACATACAAACAACCAATTTTATAAAAATTAATTAATTATGAAAAACATTCAATTAGTAAAACGTAGCGAGGAAGTGAATCGCACGTACGCAGACGGGAAAGAGAATGAAAACGTAACCCGCGTGAATTATGCGATCCTGCTCGATGGAAACGAAGTGGGAAAAGTCGATGTCTATCCGTCGTCGTTCAACTTGAACATGTATAACACCGGCAACGGAACGATCGCCGAGAATACGGTCATCGTCGAAAAAATGTTCAATGCCATTAATCAGAAATAAGATGAAACTGAACGATATTATCATCCGCTCACGTGCTCTCAGCGCGATTCGGAAAGAAAAATTGACGTCTGCAACGCGACTGAAAGTCGTGATGAACGAAGTCGAATACTGGCGATATATCAATCCCTACATCGAGGATCAGCAGAAACTGATCGAAAAGCTCAAGCCGGAGGGATTCAATAAAAAGGAACGGAAATTCGCTCCCGTACTCAAAAAGTACAAAGCGGGGGAACAACCCACCGCGGAAGAGAAAAAGAAGATCGAGGAGTTGAAAGCCGACCCCGAATACGCATCGTTCTGCGAAATCAACGATCGTGTTATGAAAGAGTTCAACGAAGCGTGTGTGAAATTGGCCAACGAACGGGATTACGATGTCGTAGAAGAATCGTTCGACGATGCCGATCTGGAATCCATCACGGAGGCGTTACCTTCGGGGGAAGTCATAAAGGTCAACGGAGGCGATATTCCGACGGATGAAGCGTTGGCGTTCATCGTCCGAATCACTACCGATCGGAGAAGAAAACAAACCGAGAAAGAAACAGCGGCGGATTCTCCGGATAAGCTAAAATGACGATGATATTCCATAAAATGCTCTCTCTTTGCACCGGCTTCGGTGTCAAACTCTCCGAGATATTCCAATCGGTGTACGGCTGGTCGGTGGCGGCGTGCGTATTCGTAGCGAATTTCTTCGCCGGATACGAGGTCGCCATCAACGCCGTAGTCGTATGCGTCGTGCTGGATACGGCCTGGGGAATCGCAGCATCGGTCAAACAAGGCCGGTTCGCATTATCGGAACTGGGCCGAAACGGTATGCTCTCTAAGTGGGCGTTGTACGCTTCGGTCGTCATCGGATTCATCTTGATCGAACGCATGGCCGGCATCGATTCGCAACTGACCGTGATCATTATCTGTACGTTGATCTGTCTGGTCGAATTGTGGTCGATGTCCGGTTCGGCGTTGATCGTTAACCCGAATATCCCGTTTCTGCGGTTGTTCCGTAAAGCGTTGACCGGTGAAATCGCTCGCAAGATGGGTACGACCACCGAAGAGGTGAACCGATACTTCAACGAGAATCCTCAAAATACCAAACGATGAAACACTTCACCATTTCCGAGCTCACTGCTTCGGCGACCGCTCTCCGGCTCGGGCTCGACAACACTCCGACACCCGAACATCTGGCCAACCTCGAAATGTTAGTTGCGCAGCTGCTTGACCCGTTGCGCGACGATTGGACGCAGTTTTGCGACCGGCAGCAGCTCGGCACTCCTGCCATTACCGTAACGTCTGGATACCGCGGCTTCCGGTTGAACACGGCGGTCGGAGGTTCCAAGACCTCGGCCCACTGCGTGGGTTATGCTGCCGACCTTGTACCTGCAAACGGACGGCTGGCAGAGTTCAAGGCATTCTGCCGCGACTGGCTCAAAGGTCGGTCGTTCGACCAGATGATTTCGGAGGACGAGAATGCGGCTGGCATGCCCCGCTGGATTCACCTCGGCTACAAGAACCAACAAGGCGGCCAACGCCGGCAGCTGCTTTCGATGGTGGGCGGAAGATACAAACCGATGACGGTATGAAAAAATATCTGATTTTAGCCGTGCTGCTGCTCGTTGCAGCACTCGGCATCGTAGGCAAAGCCTATCGGAGGGCAATCGACGACCGGAACCGATTGGCCCGTAACCAAACGACGTTGCTCGACAGCGTGGATCACTACCGCACGGCAGCCGGAAGAGAAGCCGCATCGGTGCAGGCGCTCGAACTGAAAGTGTCGGAACTCGAACGCTACAAAGCCGATGCGGCGGCGGAAATCCGATCGCTCGGAATCAAACTCCGTCGGGTTGAATCGGTGGCGACGACCACAGCCCGAACCGAAGTGTGCATCACGGCACCGCTGACCGACGCCGCCGACGTCAGTCCGAAAAAATCCGTATTGCCGTCCGATTCGATAGAAACGGGTTCCGACGGGATGCCGACCGAAGAAGTCAAAACGTTCCGGTGGGAGGACGGGCATGTCGATATATGCGGAACGATTGCGACCGATAGTGTACGGTGCGAGGTCGTAAGCATCGACACGCTCCGGCAAGTGGTGCATCGCGTACCGCGCCGGTTCTTGTTCATTCGCTGGGGTACGAAGGCCATCCGGCAGGAAATCGTCTCGACCAACCCCCACACGCGCATCGTTTATGCCGAATACATTGATATGCGGCGAAAGAAAAAGTAAGCCCGAAACTCTTACAGATTCTTGCAAATCTTTAAAAAATTTGCAAGAATTTACAAAAAGTCCCGACTACTGAACGGTCGGGGCAGCCTATTGCCAGATGCGTCTGCTGCAAATCATATCGAACCGCTATAAAATACCCTTGTAATTCAACAGAATCGGATTCGCGTCGCGAATGTCCTGCGGCGTATAAATATCGGTCATCAATAACGATGAATGTCGGGCCTGCTCTTTTACCGATAACGCATCGCATCCGGCACGCAACATTGCTGTAATGCCGGTATCTTTGAGACTGTAAAACTTGTATTCTTTCGGAAACCGCAGAGCAGGGCGAATATACCGTGTCCAAAAATCCCGATACGTCTTTTCGTTCACCCACTCAGGGCCGGGCTGGAACCCTCTCGAAAAAATATAATAGCTGCTTGGAGCGTTGAAATATCCGAGATCGGCCATTAATTCGATGATTTTCTGCGGCATCGTAACGACGGCTGATTTTTTATTTTTTGAAATCGTATCATCAATATAAATCGTCTGTTTGGCAACGCAGATGTCGCATAACCGGAGTTTGGCGATTTCTTTCGGTCGAATCAACATGTAGTGCAGAAAGTAGCAGACGAGCAAGAACGGGCGGTTATGCTCTTCGAGCCAATCGTGCAGGCGCTGCATATCGGCCGATGCGATGACCTTGCGCTCCTTCTTCAGTAGCGCTTTCCCAATGCCAACGAGACCTTCGGTCGGACGCTCTTTCAAATAGAGGTGTTGCACCAAAAAGGTGCTGAACGAGCGCAAGAAAGCCAGATAGTTATTGCGTGTCCGTGGTGAATTTTTTCGCTCGATATAGATATAATCCAAAAACCGAACGCAAAAAGTACGGTCGAATTGATAAACGTATCGGATAGGTACAGGTCTATCCTCATTCCACTCTTCGAGGACATGCGCAAAACACATGTAATCATGGTAGGTTGACTGCCGAAGCACGCCATCGTTCAACAACTTGGTCGTATAGTTCCGGTAATGAATCAACGCATCCGAAAACAGTTTGTAACCGCGATCGGAATCGGCCTCGACCCACGGATTCCATCCGGCTTCAAGTTTCTCGGCCAGCCGATGACATAACTGGTTGGCATATTTCCGCTTTTGGGATGCGGAACCGACTGAATTGATTTTGATGCGCTTGCGGCGCATTACCCCTTTTACAGGATCGAAAGCATAAAAGCTGATATACCAGCAGGAACCCGTATGAAGACGGGGGTAAGTAAAAGAGAGAATCTCATTTAGCGCTGCATTACGCGCGGTTTTTACAGACAACATTTTTTTTACATTTTCACACACGGCTCCGTGGTAAAAATGTAGAACGTTGATATTTTAACACAATTTTCTTTCGATCACAATCGAAAAAAAATGTCCCGAAATTGTCCCGGTATTTTATCGAAAAAGGCCGCAATCAATTCTATTCCAAATTGTTTACGGCCTTTCAGTAGCGGGAGAGAGACTTGAACTCTCGACCTCATGATTATGAATCATGCGCTCTAACCAGCTGAGCTATCCCGCCATTGCCTGAAAGCAGGGACAAAGGTAATCCTTTTTTTCGTTCGTGCAAAATCTTTTTCCGAAAAAACGCGATTTTCTCCCGTCGGGCAAGCGCACGTGGTATCGCATTTGTTACAACCGTCCTGTAAAACAATTCGAACCATGTCGAACAGCATCTCAACCGACGCCGCCCGCGCCAAACGTCGCGAACAGAGCATCCGTTCCTACGAACGCCGCTCCGAACATCCGAAAAACACGGCCCGCAACAAAAACGAATCGGCCGACAACCGACTGAATTTCAGTCGGACGAACCGAGAGTGCACCGTCCAACAGACGAAAATCCGCCGCTCGAACGACGGAAACGGAAAATGCCCGCGCACCGATCGCACCGGCGGCCGCATCGCCGACAAACGCTACAAGACGCTGGAAATTCTGAAAGTCATCGCAGGATGCGTCCTGCTGTTCGCCCTCTCGTGGGAGATCATTTCGGGCGACCACATCAATTTCTCGCAAGCCTACTTGATTACGCAATTCGTCGTCTGCCTTATCTTCCTGTGCGACTTTTTCATCCGGTGGGGTCTTGCCGAACGCCGCAATCGCTTTTTCTGGATTCATCTGCCCTATCTGCTGATCTCCATTCCGTGGCTCAACCTCCTCGACTGGAGCGGCGTCGTGCTGACCCACGACTGGGGCCTGCTCGTCGGACTGATTCCGATGCTTCGGGCCTTCCTCGCCATGACGATCATCATCGAATGGATGGTCAGCGAAAAGTACCGCATGAGCCGCATCTTCTGGGCCTATATCTTCACGGTCGTCGTCTTCACCTACCTCTCGGCGTTAGTATTCTACGACTACGAAGTCGATGTCAACACGAAATTAGCCGGATTCGGCAATGCGCTCTGGTGGGCGTGGATGAACGTTACGACGGTCGGCGCGCAGATTTTCGCCGTAACGGCCATCGGCAAAATCGTTACCGTCCTGTTGCCGTCGTTGGGCATGATGTTCTTCCCGATTTTCACGACCTACATACTGAACCGCTATACGGGACGCAAAGAGGAGGCCTGACGACAACGTCCGTCCTCGAAATCATCACCCCCGCCGCGACTTATCGCAACGGGGGGGGGTGATCTTCATTACCGCATGCCTATCGCATGCAACGGACTCGTTTCGTGCGAACGAGCGATAAACGCTCTCTGCCCGAAACGGACGAAACGCTGCCGCGCGCTTCGATTACTTTTTCTGCTGTTCCTTCAACAGATCGCGGATTTCGGTGAGCAGCTGCTCCTCTTTCGAGGGAGCCGGAGCCGGAGCGGGCGCGGCCTCTTTCTTCTTGATGAGCTTGTTCATCATCTTGACCATCATGAAGATGCAGAATGCCAGAATCATGAAGTCCACGCACTGCTGGATGAAGTTGCCGTAATTCCACGTAATGGCTTCGCCACCCTCTTCGGCTGCTCGTTTGATGACGACTTTGAGCTGCGTGAAGTCGGTGTTGCCGAGCAACGCTCCGATGGGCGGCATCAGAATGTCGTTGACCAACGACGAAACGATTTTACCGAATGCCCCGCCGATGATTACACCGACGGCCATGTCCATCACATTGCCTTTGATGGCGAACTCTTTGAATTCTTTCAGAAAACTCATTTTTTATTAACTAAGTTACCTTTCTATTCAACGTTTTTATTAACGGCGTTTCTCTCTATGAAACGTTTTTATTAACTAAGCCACCTTTCTATTCAAGGTTTATAAGACATTGTTAACCAATGCCTTTCGGAATCGAGTCCGGACATCAAGCGACATCGACCAGCACGGCGTCGGTCGGAACCGTATCGCCCGGCTGTACGAAAATCGCCTTCACCTCGCCGGAAAACTCCGTCGTGATGGAATTTTCCATCTTCATGGCCTCCAACACGACGACATCCTGGCCCTCGACCACCTTGTCGCCGACCTTCACCAACACCTCCAGAATACGCCCCGGCAGCGGTGCCGTAACGGGATTGCCCGTAACGACCGCCTGCGGTTTCGCTTCAGCTTCCGGCGTTTCGGGAGCAATCGGCTCGGCCGGTTTGCCGGCTTCGTAGGCCTTGACCTTCTGATCGGTCAGGAACTTCTTGGCAACCAACGGGAAAAGCTCCAGCAGAAGCACCTCTTTCTCGTTTTCGGCCAACTTCACGCCTCCGGCCTCGGGCAGCTCGGGATTGGGCTGCATCTTGTATTTCGACATGTCGTAAGGCTGTTCCTCACGCACGCCGCAGATTTTGAAACGGAATTCGGGGTCGATCTTCACCGGCGTCTTGCCGTATTCGCCCTTCACCAAACCGACGAACTGCGCGCTCTTGTTGGTGTACATCGCACGGCCCGCCTTCTCGTCGAGGGCGCAGTTGACCGCTTGAGCGCCGACGATCTGCGATGTCGGGGTAACCAACGGCGGAAGACCGGCTGCCAAACGCACCGTCGGAATCAACTCCATCGCACGGGGCAGAATCTCCTCGGACTTGAGCTGCTGCAACTGGGCCACCATGTTCGAATACATGCCGCCCGGAATCTCGGCTTTCTGCACCAGTTCGTTCGGCGCGGGGAACCCGAAGTAGGCTTCGATTTTGCGGCAGGCGGCGATCGCCCCCTCCTCGTCGTCCTTCTTCACGGCCTCGATTGCGGCATCGAACAGCGCGTCGATCTCGGCGGGCAGTTTGTCCGTCAACGGATTAAACGGCTTCGGTTCGGGCTTCTCCTTGTTGAAGACCGACAGGTTGAGTTCCTTGCGGATTTCGCGCAGCTCGACGTTGATCTTCGCCACGGCCTCCATGTTCACGCCCAAGTCGATACCCAACTTCTTGCAGAACACATAGATGAACTCCAACGCCGGAGCACCCGTACCCTCGGAGAAATACCAACAGTTAGTATCCACGACGTCGGCACCGGCCATGATGGCCGACAGCACCGAAGCCAGACCGTAACCCGGCGTACAATGGGTATGGAAATCGACCGGAATCGAAAGCTTCTGCTTCAGCAACTTAACCAGCGTAGCGACCCGACGCGGCGGAATCAAGCCCGACATGTCCTTGATCGTAATCATATCGGCACCGAGGGCGGCCATCTGTTCGGCCTTATCAACGAAATAGGCGTCGGTGAAGACGGGCTGCGGCTTCTTCTTGCCCATCAGGCGGGCGAAGAAACTCGGTTCCGGATATTTGGGGTCGACCGTATAGCATACGGCGCAATCGGCGATACCGCCGTACTGCTTCACGTACTTGATCGTCGATTTCACATTGTCCACGTCGTTCAGCGCATCGAAAATACGCATGATGCCCAGACCGCTCTCGATGGCATTGCGGCAGAACCCGTCGATGATCTCATCGGTATAGGGAGCGTATCCGAAGAGGTTGCGGCCACGCGAAAGCGCCGTCAGTTTCGAAACATCGCCCACCGCCTTGTGAATCGTCTCGAGACGGGTCCAGGGATTCTCGTTCAGATAGCGCATCACCGAATCGGGCACGGCGCCGCCCCAAACTTCCATTGCATAAAAATTCGCATCCTTATAATAAGGCAGACAGCGGTCGATCTGCGCCTGACTCATTCGCGTCGCGAACGACGACTGTTGGCCGTCGCGCAACGTGAGATCTCTGATTTTTAATTTTTTAGCCATTACGTTCGGATTTAATTCCTGAATTTTGCTTTGACGGAGGCAAAATTACGAAACAATTTCCGAAATTCGGAGGATCGCCGGTTCTTTTTTCGCAAAACGGGCTTGCAGCGCACCGCATTACGCCTCGGGCGACGGCCAAGCATCGGTCTGCGACGGCAACGTCAAATCGTGCGGATCGAGATAGGTGCGTTTGAAAATATCGACGAAGAAGATGAAAAGGGCTACGATCAGCGGGCCGAAAATCACGCCCATGAATCCGAAAAGCGGCAATCCGACGATGACGCCGAGGATCGTTACGAGCGGATGGGTGTCGGCCATCCGTTTCTGCAACAGCAGCCGCATGACGTTATCGACATGGGTTACGATCAGTCCGCCGTAGAGCGCCAGACCGAGCCCCATACCCCAACGCCCCTCCAACGCCATGTAAGCGGCCAGCGGAAGCCATACGAGGGCCGTGCCCAAGACCGGAATGACCGTCGCGAAACAGGTCGCCACGCCCCAGAACAACGGCAGCGGCGCCCCGAAAATCAAATAACCGACATAGGCCAACGCGCCCTGCGCCAGAGCCAGCAACGGAATGACGATGGCATTCGAACGCACGATGACGTGGATTTCGCGCAGAACATTGCGGGAGACGGCCCGGTTGAACGGCAGGATTTCGCGGCAATACGCCTCCATGCGGACGCCTCCGATCAACATGAAGTAGAGCACGAAGAGCAACGCGATAACATTCAACGTAAAACTGAAGATATTATGCAACAGCCACTGCCCGAAACGGGAGAGGTAGCCGAGCAACGACGAGACGCTCGAATCCTCCCACAGATCGAACCCCGTGCGGCTCGCAATGACATCCGCGAAATGGCGCAACTGCGCCACGACCGTCTGCGAATTGGCCACCAGGTCCTGAATACGGGCCACCAACATCCAGACGATCAGCGACACCGGCACCAAAAAACACAGGATCGCCTCGACCAGCAGCAGGGTCGCCGCCGCACTGCGCCGCCATTTGCGCCGTTCGGTGAGGTATATCATCTGTTCCCGCAGCAGGATGTAGATCGTCAGGGCGCCGAGCACCCCGCCGAACAGCGGAGCGAGTTCGATGAAAATCACCGTCCCCATGCCGAGAATCAGCACGAAAAGCGAGTAGCGCCAGTATTTTTCGCGCACAAGAGCCATCGCATCCGACCGCAAGCAAGTAGCATGCCGCAAAGCGATCTTCCTCTCGATCAGCCCGGAAACGACTTAACAAA
The DNA here is from genome assembly GCA_947623305.1 of uncultured Alistipes sp. Classification (GTDB taxonomy): domain Bacteria; phylum Bacteroidota; class Bacteroidia; order Bacteroidales; family Rikenellaceae; genus Alistipes. The sequence continues at coordinate 22,615 of CANQGQ010000001.1, forward strand.
AATTTAACACCCGATTGTATTGCAGCAGCCGATTTTTTAACGTATCTTTGCGACGTGATGAAACAAATTCTGCATAGTCGATCGCAGTCCGCCGGCAAACGCCGAGGGTTCGACCGTCCCGCTCGACGGAATCGCATGGCTTACGCACGACCGGTGTGAAAGGAACACGGGGGATAATCCACGGCTGACGTGAATTGTCCCCCGTATCAATTATACAACGGGTAAACTCACTTGACAACCGATTGAAAGCACGATAACCCAATTAATAAAAGCACAATAACCCAATTAATAAAAAATCAGTATGAGAAATTTTGTACACCTTTTCACTCTGATGACGGCATTGACGTTGTTCGGTGCCTCATCGGCTATCGCACAGTCGATAGTTACCGGTAAGGTCGTCGACGAAAACAACGCACCGTTGGTCGGTGCGGCGATCGTCGTTCCCGGCACCAACGCCGGCACCGGATCGGATGTGGACGGCGCATTTACCTTGAAGACCGCTCCCGGCGCGAAGACCGTGGAAATCTCGTTCGTGGGATACCAGACCCTCGTCAAGGAGTTCAAGGGCGAAGGCAATATCAATCTGGGTACCATCGCCTTGCAGCCCGACGCCATCGCCTTGCAGGATGTCATCATCACGCAGTCGTTGGCCGTGCAGCGCAAAACGCCGGTGGCCGTCTCGACGGTCAGCGCCGACGACCTCGAATTCAAGCTCGGCACACAGGAGTTCGCCGAGGCATTGAAGTCGGTTCCGGGTGTCTATTCGGCCAAGGGCGGCGGCGGTTACGGCGATGCCGAAACCCGCGTCCGCGGTTTCAAACCCGCCAATGTGGCCATGATGGTCAACGGTATTCCGGTGAACGATATGGAGTGGGGCGGTGTCTACTGGTCCAACTGGGGCCTTTCGGAAATCGTCCGCAGCACGCAGGTACAACGAGGTTTGGGTGCCTCGAAGATCTCGTCGCCTTCGGTCGGCGGTTCGATCAACATCGTAACCAAAGGCATTGATGCGAAACGCGGCGGTTCGGCTTCGTTCGGAATCGGCGCCTATGGCGAGTATTCGCTCTCGTTCAGCCTCTCGACAGGTCTGACCAAAAACGGTTGGTCGATGTCGGTGCTGGGCGCGAAACGTTGGGGCGACGGTTACATACAGGGCACCAACTTCGAGTCCTACGCTTGGTTCGTCAATGTTTCGAAACGCATCAACGACCGGCACCAGTTGTCGCTGACCGCTTTCGGTTCGCCGCAAGAGCACTACCAGCGTAAAATGGTCTATGCAGGTCTGACGATCGCGGAATGGGAGAAAGCCAAAGGTTTCATGGGCGAAAAAGACATGTACCGTTACAATCCCGCCTACGGTTTCGACCGCTACGGACACCAGCGCACGTCGCAGTTCAACAAATACCACAAGCCGCAGATTTCGCTGACCCACCAGTGGCAGATCGACCACAAGTCGTCGCTCTCGACGGCGCTCTACATGTCGATCGGACGCGGCGGCGGTTATTCGGGCCAGGGCCGCACTTCGTCCGACCGCTCGGCCTGGAATCCCTCGACCAACGGTGTGCTGAACACCACGTTCCTCAATCCCGACGGTACGTTCGCCTACGACAAGGTGCAGGAGCTGAACGCCGCCAGCACCGAAGGTGCCAAGATGGTGATGTCGAACAGTATCAACGAGCACATGTGGTACGGTCTGCTCTCGACCTACACCAACCAGATCACTCCGTCGCTGGAGTTTTCGGCCGGTGTCGACGTCCGCTACTATGTCGCTACGCACACCAACGAAATCATCGACCTCTACGACGGCGCCTACTTCATCGACGACAGCGACCGTAAGAACGTCAAGGCCGCCAACAACGCCGCAGCCGCCGACCCGAATTGGAAATACGAAAAATTGGGCGTCGGCGATGTCGTTTACCGCGACTACGACGGCCACATCCATTCGGAAGGCGTTTTCGCACAGCTCGAATGGTCGAAGAAAAAGATCAACGCTTTCGTTTCGGGTTCGGTTTCGAACACGGGCAACTGGCGTTACGACCGTTTTTACTACGATAAGGCCCATGCCGAGTCGCCCCACTACAATTACATCGGCTACACGGTCAAGGGCGGTGTCAACTACAACGTAACGCCCAAATCGAACATCTTCGCCAACATCGGCTACTTCAGCCGTGCACCTTTCTTCTCGAACGGCGTCTTCCTGCAAAGCGCAACGAGCCATGCGCACAACGACGACGCCAAGAATGAAGAGACTTTCTCGGCCGAATTGGGCTACGGTTTCCGTTCGGGCATCTTCTCGGCCAACATCAACGGCTACTACACGCTGTGGATGAACAAGATCGACAACACCACGGTGAAATCCGTAACGTTGAACAACGACGAATACGGCCGTCTGAACCTGCAGGGTGTCGACGCCCGCCACATGGGTATCGAGTTCGACTTCGCTCTGCGTCCTACCCGTTGGTTGGACATCAACGGTATGGTTTCGCTCGGCGACTGGATTTGCAACAGCAATTCGCGCGGCTACCTCTATGATGCACAAGGTCAACCGCTGGCCGATAAAAACGGCACCGTCGCTTCGGGCATTCTGGCTGAAGACCACGCCTACATCGACCTCGTTCAGAAAGGCACCAAGGTGGGCGGTTCGGCTCAAACGACCGCAGCGCTGGGCGTAACCGTTCGCCCGATGAGAGGAATGCGGTTGAGCGCCGACTGGAACGTCTACGCCAACCACTACGCCGAAAGCTACTTCAGCATGAGCCAGATCAACCTGAACTCGAAAGTCGAGGTGCAGGATCCGTGGAAGATTCCGTGGGGCAACCAGCTCGATCTTTCGGCCAGCTACGGCTTCAACCTCGGCAAAACGACCCGTGCAACGGTCTACTGCAACGTACACAACCTCTTCAACTACTACTACATCACCGAGGCACAGTACGCAGCACAATCGCCGGGCATCTGGCAGAACGCCTACGCCGTGATGTATTCGCTGGGTCGTCGCATCTCCGTAAGACTGAAAATTAACTTCTAATCGCAGAAACCGTTATGAATAAGAATATCATCAAATCGCTTTTGACATTCGCGGCGGCTGCGCTGATGTGCGCAGGCTGCGAGGTGGACGACTACAACGAGAACTATCTCGACGGATGGGAGCCCAGCAGCGGTATCACCGACGTGCAGAACATCACGCTCGCGCTGACCGATGACGACTACGCCGCCATCGCCAACAATGCGACCAACAAGTCGATCGCTTCGGCTTCGGGCGAAGACGCCACGAAAGCGCTGAAGGCCATCGGCACCAACAAGTATTTCGCAACGACGGCAGATGCCGCTGCGTACATTCCGGCCTACCTCGCCGCGAATTACATCACGCTCGACGACAATTCGACCGCTTTGGTTACCTACACTTGTGCGCTCGACCTTCCGGAAAAACTGGTTGCGATGAACGCCATGAAAGAGATTGCGCCCGATTACACCAAAATCTGGGGTGAAGGAACGGAAATCGAATACCTGACCCCCGCTACGGAGAGCAAACTCACGGACGCACTTCCGACCGAGGGGCTGGAAGTCGGCGATTATGTAGCCGTTACCTACAAATACGCTGAAACAGAACCGACTACGGGGGGGGGTACGGAGCCCGAACCCGAGCCTGCAAAACCGGAACTCACGAGCGTACTCGGCACGGCCGCATTGGATGCCGCAGTCGAAGTAACGGGTTATATTTCGGCGCTTTCGTCGCAGGGCCCGATTCTGACCGACAAGGGAGGTTCCGTGCTGCTTTACGGGAACAAAGCCACTTCGCACCTCAAGTTGGGTGAAATCGTTAAGGTATCCGGCAAAATCAGTCAATACAACAACGGTTACCAGATTGCAGCCGACGATGCTACGATCGAACAGACCAACCAATCGGAAGCGATCGCCTATCCCACGCCGACCGAACTGGACGGTGCCGCTTTGGATGGACTCCTGACAACCTACTACAACGAATATCATTACGCACAATTCGTCAAGGTGAAGGGTACCGTCTCCATCTCGACTAGCGGGTCGAGAACCAATTATAACTTCAATGTCGCAGGTGCGACGACCGCCGTCGGCAGTTTCTACGGCATCACTGAAGCTGTCAAAGGCAAAATCGAAGACGGTAAGGAAGCTACGCTTTACGGTTATCTCTCGTCCATTTCGAAATCGAGCGGTTCTCCGAAGTACGTCAACGTCATCGTTACTCATGTCAATGAAGCTCCGACTGTCGCTGCACCCGCAGCATTGGCAATGAACACCCGTGCCGATGTCGCTACTGAGAAACGTTACGCGATTTACTCGTGGGACGGCACGAAGTTCACCGCCTCGAACGATGCCGTGCTCCAGCCCTCGGACTACACCGCCATGGGCCAGAAATACGGCAACTTCACCGATCCCGATCAAGACATTTATCTGCCGCAGTTCCTCGCAGCCAACTTCCCTTATGGCAAAGAGAAAGACGTGAAAAACGTTTCGTACCTCCGCTACAAGGATAAAAAGACCAGCTGGGCGACCGACGAATACGTACACAACGGTACCGCATGGGTGAAAGCCTCCTATTTCGAGACCCGCGAAGATTCGTTCCGCAAGACGAACAAGAACTGGAAATACGACCCGACGCTCGAGCTCAACTTCCTGACCGACGGAACCGCAGAATTCAAAGCTTTCTGCCAGTATTGCGCCAACTGGGTATATGACAACATCGACGTAAAACTGGGTGCTCCCGCCCGCGACAAAGCCGGCGACATCCTCTCGACCGATGCTATCACTATAAACGGTGCAAAACCCGCAGGCAACTATTTCGTATCGAGCTACGGCAACAACGAGTGGTTCGCAGGCAGCTACGCTTTCTACGGCGAAATGAAATGGAGTGCCAGCGAAGCGAAAGCATCCTACGAAAATGCACGTGCCACGATCAAAGAAAAAGGAATCGACCTCGAAATCGGCGTACCCCTCGAAGGCACCCTCACCAACAGCGATCTCGTCAAGGCCATGCAACAGAATGCCGCTGTAGTATTCCAGAACGTGCTGCACTACATGTATCCCGACATTACGACGGACAACTACTCGAAAGTAGTGATCAATGTCTACAACTATTTCAGTCAATCGGCTGATGGTGTTGAGAAAGGCGTTTACACCTATACGTTCGAGGTCGTACCGGACAAAAAGGGCGAATTCAAATACAAAGAAGGTACGTTCGCATTCCTCAACTAAGCAGATCGGTGCCTCCTTTAGGCATCGAGCCGCTGCAAAAAAGCTCCGCAACCTTATGTAAGGGTTGCGGAGCTTTTTTGCAGCAAATCAATTGCTCCACAAAATTCATCAGTCGTCAAATCCGATACAATTAGACAGCTAACGTTTTATTATACAACGATTTGGAATCCATGCAAGAAATAATAAATTTTTTTGAAAATTTTCATTGTTAATTATTTCACAATCCCGAAACTTTTTCTACCTTTGCGGTGTCCGATAGCCCACTTTTTGCTGTTCGAAGAACAGCGGCGACAGCCCCGAAAAACAGATGGGACAACTCGGACGACCCGGCCATAAAAACCAGCGGCTGAACGAATGAATGAACAAACGATCAATCCGAATATCAACAAATTAATAACACTATGGACAAACAGGAGTTGAAAAAGTACGGGATTACGGGCGTAACCGAAATCGTGTACAATCCCTCGTACGACGAACTGTTCCGCGAGGAGACGAAAAAGGGTCTGCGCGGTTATGACAAAGGCCAGCTGACCGAAACCGGTGCGGTGAATGTGATGACCGGTGTCTATACGGGCCGTTCGCCCAAAGACAAGTTCTTCGTGATGGACGAAACCACCCGCAACACCATCTGGTGGACCTCCGACGAATACAAAAACGACAACAAACCGGTAACGAAAGCCACTTGGAAAGAGTTGCGCAAAATCGCCGCCAACGAGCTGTCGAACAAGAAACTCTACGTCGTCGATACGTTCTGCGGCGCCAACGAGAACTCACGGTTGAAGATCCGTTTCATCATGGAGGTCGCCTGGCAGGCCCACTTCGTGAAGAACATGTTCATCCGTCCGACCGATGCCGAGCTCGAAAATTACGGCGAACCCGATTTCGTAGTGCTCAACGCATCGAAAGCTAAAGTCAAGAACTACAAAAAATTGGGTCTGAACTCCGAAACGGCAGTCGTATTCAACCTGACCGAGAAGATGCAGGTCATCATCAACACCTGGTACGGCGGCGAGATGAAAAAGGGCATGTTCTCCTACATGAACTACCTGCTGCCGCTGAAGGGCATGGCCTCGATGCACTGCTCGGCCAACACCAACGAAAAGGGCGAAACGGCCATCTTCTTCGGTCTGTCGGGCACGGGCAAAACGACCCTTTCGACCGATCCGAAACGTCAGTTGATCGGCGATGACGAACACGGTTGGGACGACGACGGCGTATTCAACTTCGAGGGCGGCTGCTACGCCAAGGTCATCAACCTCTCGAAGGAGAACGAGCCCGACATCTGGAACGCCATCCGTCGCAACGCACTGTTGGAGAACGTTACGGTCGACAAAAAAGGCAAGATCGACTATGCCGATAAATCGGTAACCGAAAACACGCGCGTCTCCTACCCGATCTACCACATCGAGAACATCGTGAAGCCCGTATCGAAGGCTCCGGCTGCCAAGAAGGTCATCTTCCTTTCGGCCGACGCATTCGGCGTGCTGCCTCCGGTGTCGATTCTGACGCCCGAGCAGACAAAATACTACTTCCTCTCCGGCTTCACGGCCAAATTGGCCGGTACGGAGCGCGGCATCACCGAACCGACGCCGACTTTCTCGGCTTGCTTCGGCGCCGCATTCCTGTCGCTGCACCCCACGAAGTACGGCGAGGAGCTGGTAAAACGCATGAAACAGTCGGGCGCGACGGCCTACCTCGTCAACACGGGTTGGAACGGCACGGGCAAACGAATCTCGATCAAGGATACGCGCGGCATCATCGACGCCATCCTCGACGGTTCGATCGACAAGGCGCCGACGAAGAACATTCCGATCTTCGGCTTCAAGGTGCCGACGCAGTTGCCGGGTGTGGATTCGTCGATTCTCGATCCGCGCGACACCTACAAGAACGCTTCCGAATGGGACGCCAAAGCCAAAGACTTGGCCGGCCGTTTCATCAAGAACTTCACGAAGTTCTGCGGCAACGAGGAGGGCAAGTCGCTGGTTGCTGCCGGTCCGAAATTGTAAATCCGACGAGGCTCGTGCAGGTTCTTCGGAACGCTGCACCTTCCATAAAAAGTTCGCCCCGAGTCATTCGGGACGAGCTTTTTTGTGTCGCTTCTCACGATCTTTAACTCCGCTGGCAATCGTTCCTACGAAAACGCCCGCAATATTCCCCAAAAAAGCGATAAGTTTTTTCGGAAACGCTTGTTCGGGTAACTTTTTTTGTTTACCTTTGCACCGCTAAAGCCCCTGCTACGGGTGGCAATAGCGGTAAGGCCCATTCGTCTATCGGTTAGGACGCAAGATTTTCATTCTTGAAAGAGCAGTTCGATTCTGCTATGGGCTACCTTTCGGAGGAGGGGGGGGGCAGCAAGAAGTGTCGTCCGCCGCAAATGAAGCAGAAAAAAGTAAAAAATAAAAACAAAACGGAATTATGGCAAACCATAAGTCATCGAAAAAAAGAATTCGTCAGACCTTGACCAAGCGTGCACACAACCGTCTGTTCCACAAGACGACCCGCAATGCGGTGAAGGCGTTGCGCGCCACCACCGAGAAGAGTGCCGCCGAAGCGCTGCTTCCGAAGGTTACTTCGATGTTGGACAAACTCGCCAAGCACAACATCATGCACAAGAACAAGGCTGCGAATCTCAAGAGCGCCATGCAACTGCATGTAAACGCATTGCAGTAAGTCCGCGCAGGGCGCAAACGGTAAGCGGCCGGATTTCCGATCGGAAATCCGGCCGCACTGTTTCTCCGCCGGCACTGCATTCGCACGCTATCGCTTGTGCTTGTGTAAATCATACAGCCGCGCCAAACCGCCTTCGGAGGTTTCGCGATAGAGGCTCGGCAGATTGTGACCCGTCTCGTTCATCACCGCCACGACCCGATCGTAGCTCACCAAATGCGAACCGTCCGACAGCGTCGCATAAGCATTTGCATCGAAAGCGCGGGCCGCAGCGACGGCATTCCGTTCGATGCAGGGCACCTGCACCAACCCGCACACCGGATCGCAGGTCAGTCCCAGATGATGTTCGAGGGCCATTTCCGCCGCATATTCGATTTGGGCCGGCGTCCCGCCGAAAAGTTGACAGGCCGCTGCTGCTGCCATCGCGCACGCCACACCGACCTCGCCCTGACAGCCGACCTCGGCGCCCGATATGGACGAGTTCGTCTTGGCCACATTGCCGAACAGTCCGGCCGTAGCCAACGCTCGCAGGATGCGCACCCGCAAAAAATCGCGCGAAGTCGCCAGATGATAGACCACAGCCGGCACCACCCCGCACGATCCGCACGTAGGAGCCGTTACGACCACCCCGCCCGCAGCATTCTCCTCGGCCGTAGCCAGGGCATAGGCATAGATTTTGGCGCGCGAACGCAACGAATCGGTGTAACTTTTCGATTTGACCCAATAGGTGCTCGCCTTCCGCGCAACCTTCAGCCCTCCGGGCAGTACGCCGTCGTTGTTCAGTCCGCGCTGGATCGTTTCGCACATCACCGTCCAGATATGGTCGAGGTAGTCCCAGATTTCGGGCCCTTCGCAATCGTCGACATACTCCCAATAGGTTTTGCCCTCGTCGTAGCACCAGCGTTTGATTTCGGTGATGGTCGACATCGGATAGATTTTGCGGGGAGTTTCGGTACAGGTCTCCTCGTTCGCCAACGCGCCGCCGCCGATGCTGTAAATCGTCCAGTTATCCACGACCTCGCCGTTGCGCAGGCCCTCGTACAACATGCCGTTCGGGTGGAACGGCAGCGTAACGTCTGGTTTCCAGACGATTTCGGTCGGGGCGACGGTCTCCAGCACCGAGCGGATAGCCACATCGGTCAAGTGTCCCTTGCCGGTAGCAGCAAGCGACCCATAGAGCGTTACGCGGTAGGCGTCGACCTGCGGGCAACGCGCGACGAACTGTTCGGCAGCCCGTTTGGGGCCCATCGTATGGCTGCTCGACGGGCCGTTTCCGATTTTATAGAGTTCTTTCAACGATTCCATAACAAAAAAATAAATCGGTGTCAAATATACGAATTTTTTATTAGCGCGACGCTCGTTGCCTATTCCTTGCCCCATATATACACACCGCGGTGTGCCCTTGCACCTCGGCACAAGAGCACACCACGATAGAAAGATCGGCCCGAAAGGTCAGGAGGTCTTCTTTTCCAGCTTGACAAGCACCTTCATGTACTTGTCGATATCGCTCGGATCAATGTGGCGGGAACAGCCTTCGAACAGGTCTTCGAGCGCCTCCTGCATCTGATCAATATCCAATTGAGGGAATCGGATTCCGCTCTCCGTTTCGATGAAATCGACGAGGCTCCGGAACGACAAGGTGGTCATTACCATCGCATAGGCGGCGAACCGAGGATCGACATGAATCACGATGTCTCTTTTCATACAGTCCATAATCTTGTGTTTTTTTAATAAAATGACAAAAAGGGCGCGGTGTCAGCCCCTTATTACAGGTCTTTGGGAACCTTCGCTTGGAAGCCGTCCTGCGCCCCGGTCGGCCCTGCCCGTAAAATGGGCAGGGGCGTATCCGGGTTCCGACAACCATTACACCCAAGCGAAACCACTTCCGAAGAAGCTCCCAAAGTTCGTAATAAGGTATAAAGAGTTGTTACCCTTTATAGGAAAAATATCTTTTTCTTTCTCGGTCGCACCGAACACCTGCGTCATCGAAACAAAACAGACGAGGAAAAAACCGCCCGCGGGTACGGTTCCGCCAAGCCTTTTCGCTTCTTCAAACGCTTGCGTCTGCAAAGATAGGACTAATTATCCGTTCACCCAAATGCAAAAAGTCCAAAAAGAGCCCCGAAGAGCTCTTTTTCTTATCGCGAATCGCTTTTCCGTCAGAAGAGGTTCACCCCGGGCAGGCTGGCGATGAGGAACGTAGCCGCAACCGTCAGGATGGCGTACAACTCCGGAAAAGCAGCCAGAATCAACGTTTTACCCATCACGTCGTGGCCGTTACCGATGGCAGCGATGCCGTTAGCGCAGACTTTTGCCTGGTAGATGGAGGCGGCCAGATTGACCAAACCGACCAACAGACCGGCGCCGAAAATCGCAGCGCCCTGCACCATCGTGGGAGCCGTCAAACCGCTCTGCACCAGGAAGAAGCAGACGAAACCGTAGAGGCCCTGCGAACCCGGGAGCGCCGACAAGATCATGTAACTGCCGAATGCGTTGCCGTTTTTCTTCATGGCACCCACCGAGGCCTGACCTGCGATCGAGGTTCCGATGGCCGAAGCGATACCCGCGAGGCCCACCATCAACGCTACGCCGACGTAGGCCAAAACCAATGCTGTTGTTTCCATAATTCGTTTGTGTTTTTGTTTTTTTATTAATTATCTTTTACTTCTAATTCAGGTCATCTATTATTTTGCATTCCTTTTTCTGCTTTCCTTGTCCCTTCCATCTGCACCGCTGCGAGGCGATTCTTCTGCACGCATCCATCCCGCACCGTCGGCACGCTGCACAAGCCGCTGCGACCGCCCGCTATTCGTCGCCGTTCATCTTCCGGATCGGGTCGAACGCCCGCGGCGCCATCTCGAATCCGGCGTTCTTGAAGAACTCCACGAAGGTGAGACGCATCGGATGGACGAACGACGAAATCGTCGACATGAAGAGGTTGATGCCGTGGCCGATCAACAGGATCGGGATCATGATGAGCAGCCGCACGGCGAAGTTGGCCCCTTCGGGCACGAATCCGCTGGCCAACGTGTTGAACACCAGTGCCAGTACGCCGCCCGAAAGGCCGATGGCGAACAGACGGATATACGACAATACATCGCTCAACAGGCCCGTCAGATTGTTGTAGAGTTCCCACAATCCGGCTCCGATATTGACCAGCGGGTTGCGCCGCGGATTGTTCAGCAGCAACAGCAGTGCGCCGCCGATCCCCAACGCGACATAGAAAGCGACGGAACCGGAAGTGAATCCCGGGATAGCGGCACCGGCCATCGGAAGCCCCATCGCTAAACAACATGACAACAGGATGATGAACCAACCCAAGGCACCCAACGAGTTGGATAGTCCGAAAAGCCGGATTTTCGTCCACAGGTTCAGGGCCATGCCGAACAGAATCTGCACGACGCCGATGACGAGCGACAGCGTGAAGAACTGTTTCTGGAAGTCGATGAACGGCACCGACGGGAAATACTCCTTGAGGTTCACGCCGAACACCGAACCGCAGAGCAGTCCGAAAACGACGGTCGAAACGGCGCAAAGCGTCGCGAACCACGCCGCACGGTGCATCATGCCGGGCGTGCGGTATTTCCAGAGCATGAACAATCCTGCCAGCAGCAGAATCGCCCCGTAACCGGCGTCGTTCAGACAGATGCCGAAGAAAAGCATGTAGAACGGCGCGAAGAACGGCGTCAGATCGAGCGTACCGTACTTCGGGCGGGCATACATGTCGCCGACCAGTTCGAACATTCGGGCGAAGGGGCCGTTTTTCAGTTTCACGGGCGTTTCGTCCTCGGGCGTCGGGGCCTGTTTGAGATAGACCACATTGGGATACTCCTCCAACAGGGCATCGACCTTGTCCGAAGTCTCCTTTTCGGCCCAGCCCTCCATCACCAGCAACGTATCGTCGGCAGCCTTGCGGGCGGTCGCCTTCACGCGCGCGCCCTGCAACTGTTCTTTCAACGCAGCGGCACCCGCCAGGAGCAACTTTTCCGAAGCGGCCACGCGAGCGAACTCGGCGTCCAATGCCGCGAGCCGCCGCTCGTTCTCGGCGATCAGCCGTTCCGTTTCGCGAATGTCCATCGTGGGTGTTTTCATCTCCTGGGCATCCAGCGCGACCTCCTCTCCAGGAGCCGCGACGACCACGAAATAGACCATCGTCTCGGTGCGAGCAACCTCCGACACGGTATATTGCACCGACCATTCGGCGATCGCCTTGTCATAGGTTCCGACCTGCGCCGAGAAGTAGTGCAACACGATGCCCCGTTCGGCCAAAGCCGATGCACGTTGCACGTCGAACCCGCCCCACGGACGCAATTCGTCGGCGCTCTTTTCCAACCGTCCGATCTCCGTGCGAAGCGCAGCGGCCTGCTGTTGAGCGGCGAGATAGTGTTCGTAGGCTTCGGCCGGCGTAGCGAAAGGTTCGGCCTGCTGGTCGGCGTGCGCTTCGTCCTTGCGGTATTCGCGGATGAAGTCGATCGCCTTGGCGTGTCCCTCGATGTCAAGCATCAGCTGACGCTCCGCCTCCGAAGGCTCCCAACCAGTCGTGGTAATCTCCACCAATCCGAGTTCCCTCAACCGGTCAATAAAATCTTCGCTCTGCGCCGCAAAAAGCACGAAGTCGTATTTCATCATCGGAGCGATCATAGCATAGCGCCCTCCCCGGCTCGTTGTTGTTTGGTTTTCACGATTTTCTGGGCCGATTTCGAAAGATTCTCCTCATCCTCCATAAAGCGTTTGATTTTGCGGATGGCGTCCTCGTAACCCGGGATTTGCACCTTTTCGTACAGATTGACCTTTTGGGTCGTCTTGCGGCGGGCCTTGTCCAGTAGCTCCATCTTGCGGTCATAGACCGCCTGTTCGAGCCCCAACCGAGCCAACCGCTCGAGAATATCGACCCCGGCAACGAACCACACGGGCGACGAAAAGAGGTCGTAAGGCTTCTGTTCGAACCGCACCTCGCGCAAAACGGGCGTACGCACGCCGGCGATCTTCTGTTCGTCGAGCTCGACGTCAGCGATCCGCACCAGATCGCTGTCGAATTCGCCCCACAAAGCCTGCATGTAATCGTATTCGGCTTTGAGCGCATCGACTTGGCGCTGGTAATCGGTCGCCGCATCGCGCGCTTTCTTCACCTCGGAGCGCAGGGCCGATTCTTTGCTTTTGATTGTCGGCAGCGCTTTCTGCCGCATCTTGAGCTGTTTGCCCAACTCGCCGAGCGAAGTCTTGTTGTATTGGAATTTGATAGCCATGACCGTAGCGATTAGGCTTTTTTCCAGTATTTTTTTATAAGCTCCTCCTTAATCGCCACTTCCTCCTTGGAAAAATACTCGGCGAAGAGCGTCCACGCCGTGTCGAGCATCTCGGTGATGCCGATGTTGACGTCGATGGCCAGCAGCTTCTCCGAATAGTCGTGGGCGAACTTCAGCGTACGTTCGTCGTAGTCCGACAGGTCGAAACCGTTTTCCAACTTGGTCTTGGCGTTCGCGGCGTCGGCGTAGAGGCGCACGCAGGCGTTCATCACCTGCGGATGGTCTTCGCGGGTCTTCTTGCCGATGACGAGCTGTTTCAGACGCGACAGCGAACGGAACGGGTCGACGATGACCTTGCCCGTATCGGAGTCGTTGCGCAGAAAGAGCTGACCCTCGGTGATGTAACCCGTGTTATCGGGAATGGCGTGCGTGATGTCGCCGCCCGAAAGGGTCGTTACGGCAATGATCGTAATCGAACCGCCGTTGGGCAGCTGCACAGCCTTCTCGTAGATTTTCGCCAGGTCGGAGTAGAGCGAACCCGGCATGGAGTCTTTCGACGGAATCTGGTCCATACGGTTCGAGACGATGGCCAGCGCATCGGCATACAGCGTCATGTCGGTCAACAGCACCAGCACCTTTTCGCCCTTGTCTACGGCGAAGTATTCGGCGGCGGTCAAGGCCATGTCCGGCACGAGCAGACGCTCGACGGGCGGGTTCTCGGTCGTGTTGACGAACGAAACAATGCGGTCCAACGCTCCCGCGTTTTCAAATACAGACTTGAAATAAAGAAAATCGTCGTTCGTAAGACCCATGCCGCCCAAGATGATTTTGTCGGCCTTCGCACGCAGGGCCACATTGGCCATCACGGCGTTGTAGGGCTGGTCGGGATCGGCGAAGAACGGAATCTTCTGACCCGTTACGATGGTGTTGTTCAGGTCGATGCCCGCGATGCCCGTCGCGATGAGCTCCGACGGTTGCAAACGTTTGAACGGGTTGACCGTCGGGCCGCCGATCTCGCGTTCCTCGCCCTCGACGATTTCACCGCCTTCGAGCGGTTCGCCATAAGCATTGAAGAAACGGCCGGCGAGGTTATCCGAGACGCGGAGCTTCGGGGGTTCGCCGTGGAAGATGACCTCCGAATCGGTCGAAAGGCCCTCGGTGCCGGCGAACACCTGCAACGTAACGTGTTCGCCCATGATTTTCACCACCTGCGCCAGCTTGCCGCCCACGGTCGCCAGCTCATCGTTGCCGACGCCCTGGGCCCGCAGCGTAACGGTCGCCTTGGTGATGTTGTCGATTTTGGTGTATATCTTCTGAAATGCGCGTGTTGTCATGGCTCTGCTTATTTCGATTTTTCACTCACATACTGCTCGATCTGCTTGCGGTAGTTCTCGAACTTCTCCGACTTCCACTCCGAGTAGTTCATCTGACGGAAGAGGTTGATGAGACCCTTGAAGAACTGCGAACATGCCTCGAAATCGGGGAATCCGAAGTCGCGGCGGCAGATTTCGAGCACCATCTTGTACATCATCCGCTGGCGTTCCATCGGGCAGTTGGCGTCGATGGCGTCGAACGCATCCTGCTGCAAGATCACGAAGTCGATCAACTCCGACTTCCAGAACCGTTCGTGGTACTCCACGGGCACGCCGTCGTCGCCCAAGATGTTGATCTGGTCGTTCGCCTCCTTGCCGCGCTGCACGATGGTCTTGCCCGCATAGACGAGATCGACCCAATCTTTCTCGATGTGTTCGTCGAGATAGGCACGGATTTCGGGGTATTCGAGGTATTTCGAATAGGAATCGAGCGGGTCGATGGCCGGATAACGTTTCGAATCGGCTCGTCCCTGCGACAAAGCATAGAAACAGCGGGCCGCCTTCTTGGTCGATTCGGTAACGGGCTCCTTCAGGTTACCGCCCGCAGGCGACACCGTTCCGAGGAACGTAACCGAACCGGTCGCGCCGTTGTTGAGCTTCACCAGACCGGCACGCGAATAGAAATTGGAGATGATCGCCGACAAATCCATCGGGAAGGCGTCCTGACCGGGCAGCTCCTCCAGACGGTTCGACATTTCGCGCAAGGCCTGCGCCCAACGCGACGTCGAGTCGGCCATCACCAACACTTTGAGGCCCATCGAACGGTAATACTCGCCGATGGTCATACCCGTATAGACCGACGCTTCGCGCGCGGCGACGGGCATGTTCGACGTGTTGCAGATGATGATCGTACGTTCCATCAGTTTGTGTCCCGTGCGGGCATCGACCAGTTCGGGGAACTCCTTGAAGATTTCGACCACCTCGTTGGCTCGTTCGCCGCACGCCACCATGATGATGATATCGGCATCGGCCTGCTTCGAAATGGCGTGCTGCAACACCGTCTTGCCGGCGCCGAACGGCCCGGGAATGAAGCCCGTACCGCCCTCGGCCATCGGATTGAAGGTGTCGATCGGACGCACGCCCGTCTCCATGATGCGCGACGGACGGGGTTTCTCGGCATAGCAGCGCACGGCCTGCTTGACGGGCCATTTCTGCACCATCGTAACGTCGTGGTCGTGCCCCTCGGTATCGGTAATGACGGCGATGGTGTCCGTTACCTTGTATTTACCGGCTTCGGCAACGCTTTTCACCGTATAGGTATCGGTCATCGTGAAAGGTACCATGATTTTGTGCATCACCCATTGCTCTTTCACCTCGCCCAACCAGCTGGCAGCGGTTACCTTGTCGCCTGCCTTGGCCAGCGGCGTGAACTCCCACTCGGCATCGTAGTCGATGGGGTCGGTGATCGAACCGCGGGCGATGAAGAGCCCGTCCATCTTTTCGAGGTCGTTTTGCAGACCGTCGTAGTTGCGCGACAACAGCCCCGGGGCCAGCGTTGCTTCGAGCATGTGCCCCTCGAACTCCACGCGGTCGCCGATCTTCAGCCCTCGGGTGCTGTCGAAGACCTGCACGTAGGCATCGTCGCCTACGACCTTGATGACTTCGGCCATCATCTTGGTATCCCCCGTGTACACGTAGCAGATTTCGTTCTGGCCCACGGCTCCATCGGCCTTCACGATGACGATGTTCGAGATGATACCGTGTACTTTTCCAGTAGTTTTCATCGGTATGTATTTTTCATTATTCATTTTTTGCAATCCATTGACGGCCATCCAGCTCGGCAATCAGCCGGTCGAACATCGCCCGACCGCGAGCGGCATCGAGCAGCGTCCAGCGGGCCACGATATTCACCCGCACCAAGTACGAAAGGATGGCATTCCGGTCGAAATAGTCGAATCGGGCCAGCTCCGCCGCCTGATTCCAGCGGATGGCGTCGATCTTGTGCTCTTTTTCGATGAGATTGCCCTCCTCGTTGACCGCCGCGATCAATCCGTCGATATAGGGCAGTTCGCCGCGCAGACCGAAGTCGGCAGCCGAACTGCGTTGCAGTTGGTCGACCACATCGCCGTCGCCGACCGTAACTTCTTCGACGGGACGGCCCGTCGCACGGGCCGTAACCGCAGCCGTTACATTGCGCAGCGTGCGGTCGAAATCGGCCCACGCCCGCAGGAAATCGCATCCCTGCCGCTGGCAAAGCCCGTAATAGGCATCGAACAACGCCGTCTCGAAACGCACGGTCGTGTCGACCGTCTCGGCGTCCTCGCCCTCCGGATCGGCGAATGCGCGAACCACCGCCGCCAACGCATCGGGCAACCGCTGCGGCGACTTGAGTTCCTCTTCCAGCTCTTCACGGGAAAAGTTGCCCAACGGGTTGAACGCCGTGCGTCCGGCCCGCAGTGCGATCAGATTTTCGCAGTCGTAATAACCGTAAAGCAAGCGGACCTGACGGGCATCGGCCGCCGTTACGCCCTCGAGAATTTCCCGAACGATGGCCGCAGCATCGAATCCCTTGTTTTCACCGTCGAGCGCATACTCCTTCAGTCCGGCTACCAGACTGTAATAATTCGTGCGGAACATGCCCGTTACGCATTAAAGAGGAGTTGCGAGACCTTTTCGCGCAGATATTCGCCGAGCAGCGCCTCGACATCGGCATCGGAGAACGAAATGTAGTAACCGCCCTCCTTGGCTCCCACCTTGAAACCGGTCTTGACCTCCTTCGAATAACCGACCTCGATGCCTGCCGCCAGCAACGCCTTCGCCTCGGCAGCCATCGCCCCATCGAGTTTTTCGCGCTCGGATTCGGGCAGCAGCGCCTGCAACGAGACCTTTCCGGAGTCGGCACCGTTCCAGTTCTTCGCCACAGCGATCAGCATCTCCTTGATAAAGGCGGCATCCATACCGGCAGCCTTGACCCCCTCGCCAGTAGCGCGCGCCACGATCAACGAAGCGATTTCGGACTTGATTTTCGCCACGGCCTGCTTTCCGGCGAGCGCGATTTCGGTCATCGTATTCTTGCCGACATCCTCGGCCTTGCTCTCGGCCTGCCGGACGATGGCCTCGGCCTGCGCCCGTGCTTCGGCCAACATCTTTTCGGCCTGCTGCTTGGCCGCAGCCACCAACCGATCGGCTTCGGCACGGCCTTTTTCCAACCCTTCGTCGTAGAGTTTCTGCGTAAGCTGATCCAATTTCGAATTGTCCATAGGTATATAGTTTTTTGTAATTTTTTCCGATTTGCATACAAAGTTAGAAAAAAATTCCGGAATACAATAAAAATCGAGCCTGCGATTCGCTCGATTTCAGACAAAAACCGAGTGTATATGAACAATCGGACCGCCGGAGACGCCAATCGGGTTCCGAGCCGAAAAAGCAAGGACTAACTATATAATACCGAATAATACCGAATCGAGTCGGCGAATGTATTTACATTGCCGACGGTCGTACCACTCGCGGCAAAGGGGCGGAGCGGATCGAGCTGACCGAAATCGGTACCGCAGACGATCACGCCTATTATCGGGTCGGCGAAACGCATTACGTGCCGAAAGTGCGGATCGAGGAACTGATTATCGAATAAGGGCTTCGTGCATCAAGCAAATAGGCGGCTCTCCGAGCCGCGCGAGCCGCAGCCTACGGGCGGCGGAGGCTCGCACAGCTCACCTCCGCAGGCTGCGCCCGCAAAGACAGGTGCAGAATCACGGCACCAGACTTTTTCGATAAAAAGCGCCCGATTCCTCCGGAACCAATAAAAAAACGGCCGCCCGATGGATTCGGACGGCCGTTCGTTGCGTTGAGCTACCAAGATTCGAACTTGGAATAACAGGACCAGAATCTGTTGTGTTACCATTACACCATAGCTCAATGTCCCTTTCGACGGTGCAAAAGTAGAACATTATTTTTCAACTGCAAAGAAAATCGACAAAATTTTTCCTATCTTTGACTTGCATTTTATGAAACTATCCCAAAAACTCGAACGCTATGAACATCAAACTTCGCCTCACCGCGATGAATTTCCTGCAATTCGCCGTCTGGGGGTCTTATTTGGTTTGCATCGGCAATTTTCTGGGCCGCGTCGGCTTAGGTGAATACATCTCGTGGTTCTATGTGGCCCAAGGCGTCGTCTCGATCTTCATGCCGGCCATCATCGGCGCCATCGCCGACAAGTTCGTCGAGCCGCAGCGATTGTTGGGCTTGTCGCATCTGACGGCCGGTGCGTTCATGCTGCTCGCCGCTTGGTTCGGACACCAAGCTACCGAGCTGACCGCCGCGGGAGCCGCGACCTCCATCGTCCCGATCTTCACCGCCTACTGCGTGAGCGTGGCCTTCTACATGCCGACCATCGCCCTGTCCAACACCGTCGCCTTCTCCATCCTCAAAAGCAAAGGCTACGACACGGTCAAGGATTTCCCGCCGATCCGCGTTTTCGGCACCGTGGGCTTCATCGCGGCCATGTGGTTCGTCAACTTCGTCCGGTTCGGCGCCGACGGACTCGCCGCCCAGTTCACCTACATGCAGCTGATCGTCTGCGGCGCTTTGGGCTTGCTGCTCGGGCTCTATTCTTTCACGCTGCCCCGCTGTCCCATCGACCGCACGACCTCGCAAGAGAAAAAATCGCTGTCGCAGCGGCTCGGCCTCGACGCCTTCGTGCTGTTCAAGCAGAAAAAAATGGCGCTGTTCTTCGTATTCTCGATGCTGCTGGGCGTCTCGCTCCAAATCACCAACGGTTATGCGACCCCCTACATCAACAGCTTCGCCGCTGCGTCCGACAGCTGGTTCGCCCGAAATCCGACGCTGTTGGTCTCCGTATCGCAGGTTTCCGAGGCGCTCTGCATTCTCCTGATCCCCTTCTTCCTCAAACGATTCGGCATCAAGCGCGTCATGCTCATGGCGATGACCGCCTGGGTGCTGCGATTCGGATTCTTCGGCATCGGCACGACGGAAAATCCGGCAGGCGTCTCGCTGCTCTTCCTCTCCTGCATCGTCTACGGTGTTGCGTTCGACTTCTTCAACGTCTCGGGTGCACTGTTCGTCGAGCAGGAGGCCGCCAAACCGATGCAAGCGAGTGCGCAGGGACTTTTCATGCTGATGACCAACGGAATCGGCGCATCGGTCGGCACGTGGATCGCCGGCAAAATCGTCAGCCACTATTGTTCGTGGCAGGAGGGTTATCTGCTGGCTCGCGAGGGCGTCGACGGAGGCTGGACGGCAACGTGGCTCATCTTCGCCGCCTACGCATTGATCGTAACGGTGGTTTTCGCCCTCGTGTTCCGCTACAAGCATAATCCCGAACAAATCGGGGCAGTTCGGCACTGACGTACCGCTCCGCACGAAAACGAACGAGGCGACCTCTTTCGAAAGGTCGCCTCGTTCGTTATGCACTGATGCTTCTAACAAAGGGATGCGGGCCAGGCAGACGCAAAAGCCCCGCAATCAATACATATTGTCGTACATCGACTCGCTTTTGTCGTATTTCAGGTCGGCCAGCGAACCCGCCTTGACCCCGATGTTGAAACTCCAGCTGCGGTGGAATCCGAACGGAATCCACGAAAAAGACATCTGCCAACAATGCAAATCGCGCGAAATGGAGATCGACGAGGTGGTCAGTTTCTTTTTCATGATGTCGAACCCGCCCTGGAACGTCAAGCCCATCTTGGGCGTCAGGTTCAACGAGCCGGTGAATCCGATGGTCTGCGTTACGTTTTTCCGATAGCCCGTCGTGCCGTTATTGACATAGGAGATGGAGTAATTGACCGCATAGTTGAACCCGAAGTTCCACGGCAGCGAAAAATCGTAGTAACTCTGGGCCATGTACTGCCTTCGCAGCACGGGGTCCATCTGCCCGTAAGGGTCGTAGAAGGGGTTCATGTATTCGGGCGGCAGGCTCGTGATGTCATTGATCGCCGGATCGGAACGATCCTGACGCGATTTGAACGTATAACCGAACGACCACCCCGTAGAGAGGACACGGCCCGGGAAAAAGAGCTTGTCGATCCGCTGGCCTTCGGGCGTTACGCGATAGGGGTCGAGCGTCGCCGACAGATTGAGGCCGAAATTGTTGAACAGCGTGGTGCGGAACGACACCGGAATGGTCGAAAGCCGCATCGAATCGGCCAGAAAATTATAGGAACCGCTGATGGTGAAGTCGTCGATCAGCTTGATTTTCCGCACGCCCGACGTGTCGCGCTTCGACAGCACCTTCATCTCTAAGGTCTGCTGCAGCGAGAAGTTCATCGACATCGAACGGCCCGACGAAGGCACGCCGTAGGCATTCACCGCGTAGGGCGAATAGGTGTTCGTACGGCCCGTGGAGTCGGCCTGATAGGTGCTGTAATAGCCGTATTTCGGGTCGGCGAAGTTCGGCGCGTAGGAGAATCCGATGGAGGGGCGCAGCGTATGGCGGATGGCCTGAATTTTCCGGTCGCGCTTCTTCTTGGTGAAATCGTACATGCCGTAAAAGGTCGTCGAGGCCGAAACGCTCATCTGGTAATTGTACAGGCGATAGAATCCGTAGTTCGCCGGCAGCGTATCGACTTTGTTCAGTACCGGATTCCATTCGAAATCGACCTTCTTGAAGTACCACTTCTCGGTGTAGTTGAAATTGGGCGAGACATTGATGTAATTGAACACATTGAACGACGCCGAGATGGGAATCGTGTGCTCGATGCCGTTGCGCATGTTGTCCAACGTCTTGCGTTTGAAGATGTCCGATTCGGTGGTCGTAACCGAGTTGGTCAGCTTGGCGGTGTACTGCATGGCGATCTTCTCGTACCAGCGCTCCTTGCCGGTCTTCTCCTTGCGTTTGAAAGGATAGATGCGCGAGACGTTGAAGACGATGTTGGGCAGCGTGATCGAAATAGACTGGTTCTGCGAGTTCTGCGAAACGGCCATATTCGCCGAGAGCGAGAAAGGCGTGCCGGCCCAGTTCTTCGAATAGGAGATCGACGAGTTGGTCTGCGTCGCCAATATGTCGTTGAGGTTGGTGGCCGAATAGCGGCTGTAACCGCTCGTCGCGAAGTTCACCGACGCCGAGAAGGTCGATCCCGGATTGGCCTTGGGGTCTTGCGAATGGGTCCACTGCAAGCGGAAGTTCTTTTGTTTGATGTAGTCGGGTTCGCCCTTTTCGCCGGTCTTGACGTTGGAATACTGCATGTTGAAGCTGCCGCTGTACTTGTAGCGCTTGACGTAGCGCGACGCGGCCGAGGCCTCCCACGAACCGAGCGTATAGAATCCGCCGCGCAGGGCCAGATCGGCATGGTCGCCCATCGTGAAGTAATAGCCCATGTTGCGCAGGAAGAAGCCCTTGCTGTACTCCTCGCCGTAGGTCGGCATCAGCAAGCCCGATTTCGGCCCCATGTTGATGGGGAAAAAGCCCTCGGGAATGCCCAGAAAATAGAGCGGCACATCCTCCAACACGAGGTAGGCGGGGCCGGTAACGACCTTCTTCCCCGGGATGACCTTCGCCTTGGTCATGGCTAAATAGAAGTGCGGGTGGTCCGTCTCGTCGCAGGTGGTGTACTTGCCGTGCTGGATGTTGATCGTATTGTCGGGCATCTTCTTGACGCTGCCGCCGATGAGCCACCCGTCGCCCTGCTGCGTCGCCACACCCTTGATTTTCGCCTTTTTCGAATCGAGATTGTAGGTGATGGTGTCCATCTGGTAGGCCCCCGAACCGTCGGAAAATTCGGGTTTGGTAACGATGGGCTGCCCTTCGAGCGAATCGGCCTTGCCGTAGGCATAGACCTGTTTCGTCTCCATGTCGATGCGCATGAAGTCGGCTTTGAGGTTGTTGTTTTCGTAGGTGATGTCGCCTTGGTTGTAGACGTAGACCAGCTTGTTGCGGACATCGTAAACGAGCGAGTCGGTGTTCTTGCCGAAGATCGGTTTGTCGAGGAACGCGCTCGGCTCCTTGGGTGCATTGACCGTATCGCGGCGCACCGTGTCGGCGAGGCGGAGCGTATCGCCGCGCAGCGAATCCAATTCGCTCT
Source organism: uncultured Alistipes sp. (assembly GCA_947623305.1). Classification (GTDB taxonomy): domain Bacteria; phylum Bacteroidota; class Bacteroidia; order Bacteroidales; family Rikenellaceae; genus Alistipes. Next base: position 45,106 of record CANQGQ010000001.1, read on the forward strand.
CCTTGCGGACGACAAGCGAATCGACCTGCGACGAGAAGATCGAATCGCGCTCCTCCTGCGGCAAGGCATTGAATTCAGCCGCCCGTCGGGCCTGTTCGCGGGAGGCTCGCCGCATGGCCCGCCGCTGCGCACCAGTCGCAAGTGCCGAATCCATTGACCGGCCCGGCAACGCCTCGGCTGCGGTTTGCTGCACGCTGTCGGGGACGGCAACGGCCGAACGGGCCGTGTCCTGCACCGCCGGTTCGCCCGCACCTCGGAATGCGGAAACACCCGCCACCGTCTGCGCGAAAAAGAGCAGAACGATCGCCGCCGACAACATATATTTCACCCTCGTTTTGGCCAAAATTCAAAAAAAATCCCTAACTTTGCCGACAAGTCGGCAAAACGCACCTCGAAAGCCCTCGGAAGAGGCGGAAAGCGCTTTTCCGAACCTGACAAAGATAGATAAAAATTTACAGATAGCGTCAAACCCCTCTTATATTTCCCACGTTCATGCGCACTCCTCTTTCCGCACTCCCCCTTTTTCTCTGCGTGGCGCTCTGCGCCCCGTACACTACCGCAGCGGCGGAACCGTCCGCCCGCGGAATCGGCGTCATCGTGCTCGATGCGGGCCACGGAGGCACCGACCCGGGCGCCCACTATGCGGGGGTCTATGAAAAGGACATCACGCTGAAGGTGGTGCTCCAGTTGGGCAAGCTCATCGAACAGGAGATGCCGGGCGTGAAGGTGGTCTACACGCGCAAGACCGACAAGGCACTGGGCGCCACGAAATACGACGACTTGCAAGCCCGTGCCGACATCGCGAACAAGGCGGGCGGCGACCTCTTTCTGTCGGTGCATGTGAATGCTTCGCATATGGCGGCCGCAAAGGGCACCGAAACCCTCGTCATGGGCGAATCGACCAAGGAGCAACGCTACAACGAAGATGCGCTCTACGAAAACAACCGCGACGACCTGATCGACATGTCCGACGAACGCACCGCCGCCATCGTCCGCGCCTACATCCAGAACCTGCAATTCACCTACGGCGAATACAGTCTGGCGCTGGCCAACTGCATCCAGAAGAATTACGTGGCCGGCGGGCGCAGCTCGCGCGGTGTGAAGCCCCAACTGCTGCGGGTGCTCTACGCCACCGACATGCCCGGCGCGCTGACCGAAATCGGGTTCCTCTCCAATCCGAAAGAGGCGGCCTATCTGAAATCGGAAAAGGGCATCAACGAAATCGTGCAAACGTTGTTCAAGTCGGTGAAAGAATACTCCGCCCGCCTGTCGCAACTGCGGGGCGAAATCGCAGGGAACGGAGCATCGGCAACGGAACGCCCCGCACAAGAGACGAACCCCGAACGCACGGTTTGTCCGGAGACCGAGACCGCTCCGTCCGTGAGCCCGGCTCCGGGCCCGCAACCGCAAAAACGACAGCCTGCCGTCGCCGAAAAAAATCAACCGGTTCGCTATGCGGTGCAGATCCGGACCTCCATTACCGAGGAACCGCTGGATTCGGAATTGTTCAAAAGCTACCGGAATGCGACGAAACAAATCCTCGGTACGGATCGTTATCGGTACAAATACTGCGTAGGCGATTTCGATACCTACGCCGCAGCCCGCGAAAAATTGGGCGAAGTGCGCCGCGAGTTCCCCGACGCATTCATCGTACGCTACCAAGGCTCGCGAATCGTAAAACAGTGAAACATGAAAAGAGAAGTCAAAATCGGTATTTTCGCCGTGGCGATGCTCGGAGCGGCCTGGGCCGGCATCCGGTTTTTGAGCGGATTCGACATCTTCAGCCGCAACGCCGAGTATTACGCGGCCTACGACCAGATCAACGGCGTGCAGAACGCTTCGCCCGTCATGATGAAGGGGGTGAAAATCGGTTCGGTTACGGGCATCGCCTTCGATCCCGCGCTCAGCGACAAGGTGCTGCTGCACCTCACCATCAAACGTCAATACCGCATTCCGGAGGATTCCGAAGCGAAGATTTTCAGCAACGGACTGATGGGCAACAAGGCGATCGAAATCATCTACGGCACCTCGACGGATTACCTCCGGAGCGGCGACACGCTGCGGTCGGGCCGTGATCGCGATCTGATGGACGTCGCCGGCTCGGAACTGGATTTCTTCAAACAGCATTTTTCGAAAATCGCGACGGAGTTGACCGCCACGTTGGAGAACCTCAACGGCCTGTTGGAGCGCAACGCCGGCAACATCGACGGAACGTTGAACCATCTGAACGAAATTTCGGGCGACATGGCCTCGGTGCTCAACGACCGGAAAGCCGACCTGCAACGTTCGATCGCCCGTCTGGCAGAATTTGCAGAAATGCTCGGCGACAACAGCCCGCGGGTCGACAGTCTGATCGGCAATCTGAACCGGTTCTCGGCCCAGCTGACCGACGAACAAATCGTTGCGCGGCTCGGCAAGGCGGTCGACGAACTTTCGACGCTGATGGCCCGCATCGACCACGGCGACGGCACGATGGGCCGTCTGATGAACGACCCCGCGCTGTACGAATCGCTGGACGAAGCGGTCGGAAATCTTTCGGCTTTGCTGGCCGACGTGAAACAATACCCGGGCCGTTACGTCCATCTTTCGGTTTTCGGACGCAACCCCGAGAAGATGAAGGCCAAAGCCGATCGCAAAGCGGCGAAAGCCGCCGAAAAAGCCCGTCGGGATTCGTTAGAACAGGCAAACGATCGGAATCGGTGATGAAAGGGGCTTCCGGAATCGTGCGCATCGCTGCCACCGAATAACTTCTTCGACAAATGGAATCCTTCGAGCGGAAAATCGGATTCGACCGCGTTCGTGCGCAGGTCGCGGAGCGGTGTACCATGCCGGCGGCCCGCGAACGGCTCGCCGGCGAAGGATTCAGCACCTCGGCCCACGAAATCGAACGACGGCTGTCGCTCGCCGACGAGATGCGGCTCGTGCTCGAAATGGAAAGCGAGTTTCCCAACGACGACTTTCCGGAGGTCGAGACCGTGTTCGCCAAACTGCGCATCGAGGGTTCGTTTCTCGACGTCGCCGAGGTCGTCGTCCTGCGGCAGGCGCTCACGGAAATCGGCAACATTGCTTCGTTTCTGCTCAACCGCAAGGAGCGCTATCCCGCTCTGTATGCCCGCACGCGCGGCATCGAGACCTTTCCGGAGATCGTGGCGCAGATCGACCGGATCGTCGATTCGCTCGGTGAGGTGCGCGACAACGCATCGCCCGAACTGGCCCAAATCCGTCGGGCCATCCGCGAACGCGAAGGACAAGCGGCCAAACGGCTGCAACAGGTGCTGGCGGCCGCCAAAAGCGCCGGCATCGTCGAAGCGGATGCCCAGCTTTCGGTGCGCGACGGCAAGACGGTCATCCCCGTCTCGGCCTCGAACAAACGCAAACTCAACGGATTTATTCACGATGAGTCGGCAACCGGCAAAACGTTTTACGTCGAGCCGGTCGAGGTGGTCGAACTCAACAACGAACTCCGTGAACTCCAATATGCCGAACGGCGCGAAATCGTCCGCATCCTGACCGAATTTACCGAACAGCTGCGGCCCGATGCCGAACTGTTGGCCGCCTCGGGCGATTACCTCGCCGACATCGACCTTTATCGGGCCAAGGGACGTTGGGCGTCGGAGAACGGCGGCGTGAAGCCGATCGTTTCGACCGACGACCGGTTGGTACTCAAAAACGCCCGTCATCCGCTGCTGCAACAGACCCTGCGGGCCGCCGGACGCGAAATCGTACCGCTCGACCTGCAATTGGACGCCCGCAAGCGCATTTTGGTGATTTCGGGCCCCAATGCCGGCGGCAAATCGGTCTGTCTGAAGACGACAGGCCTCATCCAATACATGTTCCAGTGCGGATTTCCGGTGCCGACGTCGGAAATCTCGGAGCTGCCCGTATTCGAAAGTCTGTTCATCGACATCGGCGACGAACAGTCCATCGACAACGACCTGTCGACCTATTCGTCGCACCTGCTGAACATGAAGCGGATGCTCGCCGAGGCCACCGACCGATCGTTGGTGCTGATCGACGAATTCGGATCGGGCACCGAGCCCACCATCGGCGGCGCCATCGCCGAAGCCATCCTCGAACGGCTGTTGGAGAAGGGTTGCTACGGCGTCATCACGACCCACTACGCCAACATCAAATATTTCGCCTCGAACCACGACGGCGTGGCCAACGGCGCCATGATGTTCGACGTGCAGCAGATCCGGCCGCTCTTCCGCCTGGAGACGGGCAAGCCGGGCAGTTCGTTCGCCATCGAGATCGCCCGCAAAATCGGGCTGCCCGAAGCGATCATCCGCTCGGCGAGCGACAAGGCGGGCAGCGACCACATCAACATCGAGAAGCAGCTGCGCGAAATCGCCCGCGACAAACGCTACTGGGAGCAGAAACGCGACCGCATCCGGCTGACCGACCGCAAGATCGAAGAATTGGAGCAGAATTATTCCGACCAACTAATAAAAATCCGGGCCGAACGGCAGGAAATCCTGCGCAAGGCGAAACAGGAGGCGCAGGAGTTGGTGGCCGAAGCCAACCGACAGATCGAAAATACCATCAAGACCATCCGCGAAGCGCAGGCCGAGAAGGAGTTGACCCGGCTGGCCCGCCGCGAGTTGGACGATTTCCGCGAACGGACGGAACAGGTCGACAGCGCCGCTCGCGACGAGGCGGTCAGCCGCGAAATCGAACGGATCGAACGCCGCCGCCAACGCCGGGCCGAACGCAAAGCGCAACAGGGAGCCGCCGGAACATCCCAACAACCCGAAGCCGCACCGAAACCCCTCGAAGTGGAGGTCGGTTCGAAGGTCCGCATGGCGGAACAGGATGTCGTCGGGGTCGTGCAGGCGGTCAAAGGAGGCAAGGCGCAGGTGGCTTTCGGGCAGATGCTGACCACGGTCGAAAAGAAGCGGCTGACGGTCGTGTCGAACAACGAATACCGCGAAGCGACTCGTCCGCAAAGCGCCCGCACGGTGGTATCGGTGGACATTTCGGCCCGCAAACTCAACTTCCGCGACCACATCGACGTACGCGGGATGCGGGCTGCCGAAGCGTTGGATGCGGTGCAGGATTTCATCGACGACGCACTGATGGTGGGCGTCGGTTCGGTGAGCATTCTTCACGGCAAGGGCACGGGCGCCCTCAAGGAGGAGATTCGCCGCTACCTGCGCACGATTCCGGAGGTGGCGAGCGCCGTCGACGAACACGCCGATCGCGGCGGAGCGGGCATCACCATCGTTACATTCTCGGAGTAATCCGACAAGAGAGAAGGCGATTATATACAGCGGTGCACCAACGGTCGCAAGACCTGATTGGCTTCGGCATCTCGATCGAAGCCCCCGCCAAGGCGGGGGTTTAGGGGTGGGTCAAACCTGCATACACGGCCAAAGGCCGCGAAAACAGCGGTCGGACTCAAAAAAAGGTTCGAAAAACGCTGTTACAAGCAAAGTATAAGAAAATGAACTATACGCTTTCACGCATCGCCGCCCTGTGCGACGGCACCTTTACGGGCTGCGACCGCGCCGTGCGCACGGTCGTAACCGACAGTCGATCGCTCACCTGCGAGTTGGGCGCCGACCCGCTCTTCGTCGCCATGCGCGGCGCCAACCACGATTCGCACGACTACCTCCGCGAGATGTACGACCGCGGCGTGCGGGCCTTCCTCGTAGAACATCCGGTCGAGAAGCTGCCGGATTGCGGATACGTCGTTGTCGGAAACGCCATCGACGCTTTGCAGGCGCTGGCCGCCGATTACCGGTCGCAGTTCCGCGGCACAGTCGTCGGCATCACCGGTTCGAACGGCAAGACCGTCATCAAGGAGTGGATCGCCGAGGAGCTGCCCGCCGACGTGAAATGCTACCGTTCGCCCAAGAGCTTCAACTCGCAGCTGGGCGTTCCCCTCTCGGTGTTGATGTTGGAGGGCGACGAACAACTGGCCATCTTCGAAGCGGGCATTTCGCAACCGGGCGAGATGGAGCGGTTGGAGCGCATCATCCGTCCCGACGTGGTGCTATTCACCTCGATCGGCGACGCCCATCAGGAGAATTTCCGGGATTTGGAGCAGAAATGCGCCGAAAAACTCGTCTTGGCCCGCTGTGCCTCGACGCTCATCTACCACAGTTATTACGAGCCGTTGAAAACGTGCATCGCCGCGCATTTCGCCGACCGGATTCCGGCCGGCGCGCCGAAAAGCAGAACGGACAAGGCATCGGAACAGACAGCGCCGCACAACCCGCTGCGCATCGTCGATGCCGCTGCGTTCCCCGACCCCTCGGCGGCCCTCATGGGCAATGCCGCCTCGCGCCGCAACGCCCAGTTGGTCGAAGCCTTCTGCGCGACGATGAACTATCCCGCACCGACGTTCGCCGCAACTCCGACGGTCGCCATGCGATTGGAAGTCAAAGAGGGCATCTACGATTCGGTCTTGGTCAACGACGCCTACAATCTGGATCTCAATTCGCTGGCGCTGGCGCTCGACTACCTGCACACGGTCGCGCTCGGACGCCGGCGCACGCTGGTGTTGTCGGACATCGCCCAGAGCGGGCTGAACGACGACGCGCTCTATCATCGGGTGGCGGAGATGGTCGCCCGTGCGGACATCGACCGGTTGGTCGGCGTAGGCCCCAAACTGAAACGCTATGCGTCGCTGTTCGGCTGCGAAAAGGAGTTTTTCGCCTCGACCGACGAGTGCATCGCCCGCATCGGCCGCCAGACGATAGCGGGCTGCGCCATGCTGCTGAAAGGAGCCCGCGACTTCCGGTTCGAAAAGCTGGCGCACGCCCTTTCGCGCCGGAGCCACACCACGGTGCTCGAAATCGACCTCGACGCGATGATCCACAATCTGAACTACTTCCGTTCGAAACTGAAGCTGCACACCCGTTTGGTGGCGATGGTCAAGGCCAACTCCTACGGAGCCGGAAACTTCGAAGTGGCCCAGATGCTGCAATACCAAGGGGTAGACTATTTGGCTGTCGCGTTCACCGACGAGGGGGTTCTGTTGCGCGAACGGGGCATCACGATGCCGATCGTGGTGCTCAATGCCGATGCCGACAGTTTCGACCAGATGATCGCCAACCGGCTCGAACCGGAGATTTACAGTCTCCGTTCGCTGACCGATTTCGCGACGGCGGTCTCCCATGCGGGTGAGGCGCACTACCCCATCCACCTCAAATTGGACACGGGGATGCACCGGTTGGGCTTCGTCGAGGAGGAGCTCGGCGAACTGTGCGAGACGCTGCCCCGCTATCCGCAGGTGAAGGTCGCCACGATCTTCTCGCACCTCAACTGCACGGACATGCCCGAAGAGGATGCCTACACCCGCGCCCAGATCGCCCGTTACGATCGGATGAGCGCCGCCGTGGCCGCCTCGCTCCCTTATCCGGTCATCCGGCATACGGCCAATTCGGCTGCTATCGAACGCTTCCCCGAGGCGCAGTTCGACATGTGCCGGCTCGGATTGGGGCTTTACGGATTCGGTTACGAACACAACGACGCCTTGCGCCCCGTCTCGGCGCTGAAGACGCGCATCGTGCAGATCAAACACCTGCCCGCCGGCGATACGGTGGGCTACGGACGCGCCGGCAAGCTGACCCGTCCGACCGTTACAGCGACTATTCCCGTAGGCTATGCCGACGGGCTCGACCGGCATTTGGGATGTGGCTGCTGGTCGATGCTCGTGGCCGGACAATCCGCGCCGATCGTCGGACGCATCTGCATGGACAGCTGCATGATCGACATCACCGACATCGCAGGCGTCCGCGAGGGCGACGAGGTAACGATTTTCTCGGCCGCCGCAGGCAACGACCTCGAAACGATGGCCCGTGTACTGGGCACCATCCCCTACGAAATCATGACCTCGGTGTCGAACCGCGTGAAACGCATCTATCTCAAAGAGTAAACCATGAATGGGACTCTCTACTTGCTCCCTTGCCCCATCTCCGACGAAACCGATCCGTGGGAGGTGTTGCCCGCAGCCAATCGCACCGTGATGGATGCGCTGGATTACTTCATCGTCGAGAATACCCGCACGGCCCGCCGCTTTCTCTCGAAAGCAGGCATCGCACGGCCGATCGACACGCTCGAATTCCGTGAACTGAACGAACATACGACCCGAGGCAGCGAAGTCGAAGCACTGATCGAACCGCTGTTGCAGGGACGATCGGCAGGCGTCCTCTCGGAGGCCGGCGTACCGGGTGTCGCCGATCCGGGTGCGTGGGTCGTCGAAGCCTGCCATCGGCACGGCATCCGCGTCGTGCCGCTCGTCGGTCCCTCGTCGATCATTCTGGCGATGATGGCTTCGGGCCTGAACGGACAATCGTTCGCATTCAACGGTTATCTGCCCGTCAAACCGCCCGAACGGGCACGGGCCATCCGTTTCTTCGAACGCCGAGCCCGTGCCGAAGGCCAATCGCAGCTCTTCATCGAAGCACCCTACCGCAACGCCAAGCTGCTGGAACAACTCTTGCAGACGCTCGCCCCCGAAACGCAGCTCGGCATAGCGGTCGATCTGACCGCTCCGAACGCCTTCGTCGAAACACACACCGTAGCCGAATGGCGTCGCCGCACGCTGCCCGAGAGCAACAAGCGACCGGCGATCTTCCTCATCAGCTGACACGCAACACGCCACAGGTCGAAGCATTCCGATTGCAGAAATCGGCATGCCCGCCGCGTGCCAACCTCAGACGATTCCGAACCCTTGGTATGCAATTTGTGCGAACCTTAGAAAAAAGAAAAAACAAAACGACCGATATGGAAAAGGAAAAAGTTTACAATGAAGCCGTTAGCGGCGACGAAGGATTCACCGGAGGCGACGGTTATCCGTCGTGCGAGGGGCAGCCGTGTGCCAATGTGGCAGACGAAACCGACGGCCAATCTGACATAATGACAGAAGATGCCGACAGCCGACAGTTCGCCGAGGCGGAAAAAGCGGCCCGAAAAGAAGAGGCCGATGCAGAAAACCAACCCGCAGAGGAGAGTCTGCGGGCCGAGATCGACCAATGGAAGGACAAGTTCCTCCGCTTACAGGCCGAGTTCGACAATTACCGCAAACGCACGCTCAAAGAGAAGATGGATTTGGTGCAGACCGGCGGACGCGACGTATTGCTGGCCATGCTGCCGGTTCACGACGACATCGTACGCGCCGTTGCGGCGATGGAAAAGAGCGACGACATCGAGGCCTTGCGTTCAGGCGTCGTGCTCATCGCACAGAAATTCACCGAAGCCCTGCGCCAGAAAGGCGTAACGGCCATCGAGGTAACCGGCAAGGAGTTCGACCCCGAGACCTCGGAGGCCGTGGCCCGATTCGCCGCCGGCGACGAAATGAAAGGTCGGGTGGTCGATACCGTACAGACGGGCTACCTGCTGGGCGACAAGGTGCTGCGATTCGCAAAAGTTGTTGTAGGAGAATAAGCCATGGCAGAAAAGAGGGACTACTACGAAGTGCTGGGCGTCCAGAAAAACGCTAACGCCGACGAAATAAAGAAGGCCTACCGCAAAGCGGCGATCAAATACCACCCCGACAAGAACCCGGGCGACAAAGAGGCCGAAGAGAAATTCAAGGAGGCCGCCGAGGCTTACGACGTGCTGTCGAACCCCGACAAACGGGCCCGTTACGACCAGTTCGGCCATGCGGGCATGAGCGGTGCCGCAGGAGGCGGAGCCGGCGGATTCGAAGGATTCGGCGGATTTTCGATGGAAGACATCTTCTCGCAGTTCGGCGACATCTTCGGCGGACATTTCGGCGGGGGGTTCCGTTCGTCGGGCGGCGGACATCGGGTCAACCGCGGTTCGGACATCCGCATCAAGGTACGGCTGACGCTGGCCGAAATCGCTGCCGGCGTAACCAAAAAGCTGAAAATCAACAAGACCGTCGCCTGCGACCAATGCGGCGGCACGGGCGCCCGCGACAGCAACTCCTATGCGACCTGCTCGACCTGCAACGGCACCGGCTATGTAACGCGGGTCGAAAGCACCTTCTTCGGACGGATGCAGACCCAAAGCCCCTGCCCGACCTGCGGCGGAACCGGAAAAACCATCTCCAATCCGTGCGACAAATGCCACGGCGAAGGGACGCTGCGCGGTCAGGAGGTCGTCGAAATCAAGATTCCGGCGGGCGTGGGCGAAGGCATGGCCCTGACGGTTTCGGGCAAGGGCAATGCGGCGCCGCACGGAGGCGTGAACGGCGATCTGCTGGTCATCATCGAGGAGGAACCGAATCCGGAACTGATCCGCGACGGCAACGATCTGATCCACAATCTGAACATCACCGTACCGACGGCGCTGCTGGGCGGTACGGTCGAGGTGCCGACGGTCGACGGACGGGCCAAAATCAAAATCGCCCCGGGTACGCATGCCGGCAAAGTGCTGCGGTTGGGCGGCAAGGGGCTGCCCGACGTCAACGGATACGGCCGCGGCGACGAATTGGTCGTCGTGGACATCACCATACCGTCGAAACTCAACGCCGAGGAGAAGCGTCTGATCGAACAATTGGCTGGACAACCGGATTTCCAGAAAGCCGAATCGGTCAAGAATCAGAATATTTTCGAACGGATGAAGAGTTTCTTCCGTTAGGAACAATCGACCGAAATCCGCCGCTTCGACATCGGTTTGAAGAACATTCGGTAGGCGGTCGGAAGCGAAGACAATCGTCGAAAAGACGAGGGCGGCAAGGCAGCCCCATTCTATTACTTGATTCGGTGGAGAAGGATCTATTTTTACCATAAAAATTCGTATCTTTGACTTCGTCGAAGATACTGCGCCTCGGCAATGCGCAAATAAATTTGGCATTGCACTCGGCTTTTTCGTATCTTTACCGAATAAGATGCGAATTTTTTCGATTCACTAAAACGAGACAACATGTTAGGGTTCACGCCATTCAAGAAACACGCCAACAAGTTCAACTACATTCCGCGGTACTACGACCCCGAAAAAGAGGCCCGCGAGCAACGGCGCGCCGAACTGCACGGCCAGCGCTCCGATGACGACCGCGAATACCGCCCCGGACAGTACATCCGCACGCAACGCGAAGCGCGTGCGAACCGCCGTTCCCGCACGAACAACGGCCGTATGCGAATTTGGCTCTATTTAGGCATCGCGTTTCTGGCTTTGCTTTTCATCCAGTTGGTTTACCCGCGGCTGGCCTCGTTCTTCACGAACTTAGATCGTACGCCGGCCCGAACCGAAATACAGAACGAGGTAGGCGACTTCGACCCGACCGCCCCGATCACGGTCGTTCCGAACGACTACGAAGAGGGAGAATCCGAATAACCGAATACGACCATTTTTAGCACCACGACCCAATTAATAAAAGAATGGCTGATAGAATCCGATTGCTTTCCGAAATCGTCGCCAACCAGATCGCGGCGGGCGAGGTGGTCGAACAACCCGCCTCGGTCGTCAAGGAGATGATGGAAAACGCCCTCGATGCCGGTGCACGGAGCGTGCGAGTCAACTACCGCAAAGGCGGACTGGAATTGATCCAGATCATCGACGACGGATGCGGCATGTCGCCCATCGACGCCCGTCTGGCCTTCGACCGGCACGCCACGAGCAAAATCGTCTCGGCCGACGACATCTACAACCTCCATACCTTCGGATTCCGCGGCGAAGCGCTCGCCTCGATCGCCGCCGTGGCACAAGTCGAGTTGCGCACCCGCCAGCAGGAGGACGAATTGGGGACCGTAACGAACCTCAACGGCGGCAAATTCGTCTCGCAGGAACCGGTCATGTGTCCCGTGGGGTCGCAGTTCTTCGTGCGCAACCTGTTCTACAACGTGCCGGCCCGTCGGCGACGGTTCGAGACCCGCATCCAAGCGGCCGCCACGCAAATCCGGAACGAATTCCAACGGGTCGTGCTCTGCTATCCGGAAATCGCCTTCGAACTCTACGCCAACGATGCGCCGCTCTATTCGCTGGCGGCCGGAACGCTCGCCGAACGCATCGTCGATGTCGTAGGCCGCCACATCAAACAAAATCTGCTCGACGTCTCCGCCGACACGTCGATCGCCTCGGTCAAGGGGTTCATCGGGCGGCCCGCAGCCGCCAAACGGCGTTCCGCAGCCGAACAGTTCCTGTTCGTCAACGGACGCTTTTTCAAAAGCAACTACCTGACCAGCGCCATTCTGAAGGCTTACGAGAAGTTGATTCCCGAGAGCATGCAGCCCTCGTTCTTTCTCTACCTGACGATCGACCCCGCCCGCATCGACGTCAACATCGACCCGCACAAGACCGAAATCCATTTCGCCGACGAGCAGGCCGTATGGCAGATCGTCAATGCCGCCGTGCGAGAGACGCTGGCCAAAACGGGCGCCGTGCCGATGATGGACTTCGACCGCAACAACACGATCGAGATTCCCGTCTTGCAGCAGGGCGCCGTCTATGCGGAACCGTCCGCATTGAGCAATGCCAACTACAACCCGTTCAGCGAGAGCTACATCGACCCGACCGCTGCGGCTCCGGATGTCGAGTTCACGGGATTCGACGTCCCCTACACCGACGCGGAAGCCGACGCCAAGCCCCGTTCGCCGAAACCGGCTGCAAAGTCCGGTTCGGCACGCAAAGAACGCATTCGTCCGATGGGCATCCAACCCAACACCGATTTCGAGGAGTTCGCCTCGGCAGGCGATTTCGAGGAGTTCCCTTCGGTCGCCATCACACCCCCTGTGATCGACACCACGCCCCCTGCAACCGGCACCGCCTCCGAAACGACGACCGGAACGACAACCTCCTCGCAACTCGACTTCATCCCTTCGGCCGAGCCGGAGCAACAGCAGCTCGAACTGGAACACGAATCCAAATTGGGAGCCGTACTGCCCCTGAACGGAGGATATGCAGCGACGACGATCGACGGACGATTGGTCGTCATCGACCTGCGGCGGGCCCGCGAACGGATTCTTTACGAAAATTATCTGCGGATGCTGCATGCCGGTACCGCCGTCAGCGAGCAACTGCTCTTTCCGGAAAAACTGACCTTCACACGCGAGGAATACACCCTGTTGGAGGAACATGCCGTGGAGTTCGCAGCGTTGGGATTCGATCTCGAATTTTGCGGGCAGGAGACCGTCGAAATCAAGGGCACGCCGGCCGACTTGCCGACCGAAGCGATCGACCGCTCCGTCTATGAACTGTTGCAGGTGTTCGCCTCGCCGGTACCGCTCGAAGAGGTGCGGCGCGACAAAATCGCCACGCTGATGGCGCGGGCCGGTTCACGGAGCGTGCCGCGCACGCCGACGCCCGAGGAGGCCGCCGCCCTGCTCGAACGGCTCATCGCTACCGAAAATTACAGTTTTTCGCCCTCGGGCAAGGCCATCCTGACCGAAATCGCACCGGAAGAGGTGAAAAACCGATTGGGATAATCCGCCGAAAAGCACTATCTTTGCAAGAAGTTTATCCGCAACGACCATGAATCCCTATTTCAAGACGCCACCGGTTGTCAAAAACCTGATAATCATCAATCTGCTGGTCTACATGGCAACGGCGATGCTGCCCGTCGGACGGCAGATCATGGGATACTGTTCCCTCTACTGGTTCGAGAACCCGCTCTACCACTCCTACCAGTTCATCACCTATATGTTCCTGCACGGCAGCTTCGAACACATCTTTTTCAACATGTTCGCGCTGTGGATGTTCGGGCGATCGCTCGAATACGAATTGGGCTCGAAACGCTTTCTGACCTATTACTTCGTCTGCGGCGTGGGCGCCGCCCTGATCCAGATGGCGACCGTCTGGTTCACGGGCGAATACTACGTGCAGTTGATCGGCGCGTCGGGCGCCGTCATGGGGCTGCTGCTCGCGTTCGGCGTCCTTCATCCCAATGCGGTCATCATGTTGTTGATTCCGCCCATCCCCATCAAGGCCAAATGGTTCGTCATCATCTACGGCGTCATCGAGCTCTTTTCCGGCTGGCGGGGCATCGGCAATGTCGCCCACTTCGCCCATGTCGGCGGCATGCTGTGGGGGCTGCTGCTGCTGTACTGGTGGCGACGGCAAGGTAAAATCCGGTTCTGATTCATGGCGGAAGAGTATTATTCGGATTACAGGCGATACGAGAAACCGCGGCACCGCTCCCTGCTGACACGGATTTTCGACGGGTGCATGACGGCGTTGTCCATCGCCGTCGGTGCGACGCTGCTGCTTACGCTGCTGGTTCCGTATGTCAATCCTGCGAAGGTGGCGATCTTTCCCATCCTCGGATTGACCGCACCGGCCATCTACATCGCGACCCTCGTGCTGGCGCTTTTCTGGATCATCCGTTGGCGCTGGCTCCAGGCCGGCCTGCTGCTACTGCCGATTCTGCTCGGTTGTTTCAGCATTCCGCTTTTCTACCGTCCGCAAATCCGCCGCACCTACGGCGAGGCGAAATACGACCGCAGCGCCTTCAAGGTGCTGACCTACAACGTGCGCGGCTTCTACGACGACCAGGGCCGAAGCAGCGCCGACCGCGTAACCCGCCTGCTGTCGCAACTCGATCCCGACATCATCTGCCTTCAGGAGTACAACGCGGCGCTGGCCGGACAGAGTGCCGCCTTCACCAATCTGTTGGAAAGCTATTCGCATATCGGAAGCGCCGGCACGCCCGATGCGGGGCCGATGCTGATTATGAGCAAATTCCCGATTCTGCATTCGGATACGATTCCGGCATTCGGCAGTTCGATGTGGGCCGACGTACGGATCGGCGACGAGACGGTGCGCATCTTCAACAACCATCTGCATACGACCGACATCAAGGCCTACGACGATGAATTCATCACCCGGCGGCTCTTTCTGACCGACTCGACCCGTTGGGCGAAGATGCGGAGCATCGCGCACCGCCACCGGAAGAATTGCGTGCTGCGGGCCGCCCAAGTGGACATCATCGCACCGGTCGTCGCCGACACGCGGACGCGCTACATCATCTGCGGCGATTTCAACGACACGCCGATTTCGTACGTCTATCGAACGATGGCCCGCGGAGCGAAAGACGCGTTCAGCGAGTGCGGCGTGGATTATTCGCACACCTATCGCGGATTCTTCAATGCGCTGCGCATCGACTACGTGCTCTCGTCCGACGGGCTCGAGGCCTGCAGCTACGAGGTGCCCGATGTTACCTACTCCGACCATCTGCCCGTGGTCGTGCGCCTGCAAAAGACCGAAACGAACAACAAAGAACCCAAATAAACGACCTAATTATGATTTTAGACAACCTGAAAAATGCGACGGTCTACTACGGAGTGAGCCCGCGCATGAAGAAGGCGTTCGAGCTGATGGCTTCGACCGACTGGACGAAAGTGGAGCCCGGCATCCACGAATTGGAGGGCCGCGACATCTACGTCAACGTGATGGAACGCGAGCTGAAGACCAAGGAGGCCGCCAAACTCGAAGTGCACAACGACTACATCGACATCCAGATGCTCATCTCGGGCAAATGCGAATCGTTCGGCTGGAGCGAGCGCTGCAATCTGAAGCAGCCGCAGGGCGAGTTCAACACGACGAAGGACATCCAGCTCTTCGACGATGTGCCGCAAACCTACTACACGCTCTACCCGGGCCAGTTCACGGTGCTCTTCCCCGAAGATGGACATGCTCCGATGGTCGGCGAAGGTGTCGTGCGCAAAATCATCTTCAAGGTACGCAAATAGTCGCTCCGCGCACACGGAAAAGCAGCGTCATCGGGCCGGTCGTTCCGGTTCCGGTGGCGCTGCTATCGCAAAAAATGGCGACCTGCGCGCTTTTCTCGCCTCGGCGTATGTTTTCCGAATCTCTTTTCGTAAATTTGCCCCGTTGATTCGGTTGCACGCATCATGAAAAACATTCCGCTTCTTCTTCTCTGCCTTTTGCTCGCCGCCTGCGGATCGGGTTCGGCCCGCGCCAAACGACCGGCTGCCGATCGTTCGGCATCGACCGTCGAACCCGTAGCCTATACCTATCGCATTCGGGCCGTCCATCCCCATGCGACCGACGCCTATACGCAGGGGCTGCAATACGCCGACGGGCTGCTGTGGGAGGGAACAGGCCAGAACGGCGCTTCGCGCATCACGAAGACCGACCTTGCAACCGGCCGGACGACGGTGATCGCGACGCTGCCCCGCACCGACTTCGGCGAAGGCATCACGCTGCTGAACGGGAAGCTCTACCAGCTCACCTGGCAGTCGAACAAAGCCTACGTCTATGATGCCGCCACGGGGCAGGAGCTCCGCACGTTCCGTTATGCGGGCGAGGGCTGGGGCCTCACGACCGACGGCACACAGCTCTACATGACAGACGGTTCGGAGAAGATTTTCACCCTCGATCCGGAGACCTTCAAGCGGACGAAGCGCATCACAGTAACCCATCGCGGCGAACCCGTGCAGCTGCTGAACGAATTGGAGTGGATCGACGGCCGCATCTGGGCCAATGTCTATACGACCGATTGCGTGTTGATCATCCACCCCGAAACGGGCGTCGTCGAGGGGGTCATCGACTTCGCGGGGCTACTTCCGGAGAGCGACCGGACGCCCGCGACCGACGTGCTGAACGGCATCGCGCACGATCCGGCGACGGGCCGCATCTTCGTAACGGGCAAGAACTGGCCCAAACTCTTCGAAATCGAACTTATTCCCGAATAGGCCGTGGAGCGAACAAACGACATACATTCGCCGTATACGAAAGCCCTCCTGCAGGCATTGGACGATCGCATTCTGGTGCTCGACGGCGGATTCGGCACGATGGTGCAAAGCTACGGGCTGACCGAAGCGGAGTTTCGCGGCGAACGGTTCGCCGACTGGCCCACGCCGCTCAAAGGGTGCAACGACCTCCTGTCGCTGACGCGCCCGTCGGTCGTGCGCGAAATCCACGAAAAATATCTGCAGGCGGGCGCCGACATCGTAACGGCCGATTCGTTCAATGCCAATGCCGTTTCGCTGGCCGACTACGGCTTGTCCGCCTGCGCCCGCGAAATCGCCCGTGCGGCTGCGCGGGTCGCGCGCGAAGCAGCCGACGAATACACGCTCCGCAATCCGCAGAAGCCCCGCTTCGTGGCAGGCTCCATCGGCCCCACGAACCGCACGGCCTCGATGTCGGCCGACGTCGCCGACCCTGCCGCACGCGAAGTAACTTTCCGTCAGTTGGTCGATGCCTATACCGAACAAGCCGAGGGGCTGATCGAAGGTGGCGCCGACATCCTGTTGATCGAGACCGTTTTCGACACGCTCAACGCCAAGGCCGCGCTCTACGCCATCGACCGCATCGCCGAACGCACGGGCCGCCGATTGCCCGTCATGGTCTCGGGCACGCTGGCCGATGCCAGCGGCCGCACGCTTTCGGGTCAGACCGTCGAGGCGTTCTGCGCCTCGGTCGTCCATGCCGACCTGCTCTCCATCGGGCTCAACTGCGCCTACGGAGCCAAACAGCTGCTTCCCTATCTGGAACGGCTGGCAGTCGTCTCACCGGTGCGCATCTCGGCCCATCCGAATGCCGGACTACCCAACGTCATGGGCGGCTACGACGAAACGCCCGCGATGTTCGCCGAAGATGTCGGTGAGTACCTGCGGCGCGGATTGGTCAACATCGTCGGCGGATGCTGCGGCACGACCCCCGCCCATATCTTCGAATTGCAGCAGATCGTCGGCCGATTCGCCCCGCGGCCGCTGCCCGCCCCGCGCCATGAAACGATTTTGAGCGGATTGGAGCCGCTGCGCATCGTTCCGGAGGCCAATTTCATCAATATCGGGGAACGAACCAATGTAGCGGGGTCGGCCAAATTCGCGCGGCTCATCCGCGAAGACAACTACGAGGAGGCCCTCTCCGTGGCCCGTGCGCAAGTCGAGGCCGGTGCACAAATCATCGACGTCTGCATGGACGACGGACTGATCGACGGGCCGACGGCCATGCGCACCTTCCTGAACCTGCTCGCTTCGGAGCCCGAAATCGCCCGCGTGCCGACGATGATCGACTCGTCGAACTGGGAGACGATCGCAGCCGGATTAGAGGCGACGCAAGGCAAAGCCGTCGTCAACTCCATTTCGCTCAAAGAGGGCGAAACGACGTTCCTCGAACGGGCCCGCGAGATCCGCCGCTACGGGGCAGCCGCTGTGGTGATGCTCTTCGACGAACGGGGCCAGGCCGACACCTATGAACGCAAAATCGAGGTGGCCCAGCGGGCCTATCGCCTACTGACCGAAGCGGGTTTTCCGACCGAAGATATTATCTTCGACCCCAACATCTTAGCCGTTGCCACGGGCATTCCGGAACACGACGGCTATGCCAAGGCCTTCATCGACGCGACGCGCTGGATCAAGCGACACTTGCCCCACGCAAAGGTTTCGGGCGGCGTTTCGAACCTTTCGTTCGCGTTCCGCGGCAACAATCCCGTGCGCGAAGCAATGCATTCGGCCTTCCTCTACCACGCCATTCGGGCCGGGATGGACATGGGCATCGTCAATCCGCAGCTGCTGCGCGTCTACGACGAAATCGAACCGACATTGCTCGAACGGGTCGAGGATGTGTTGCTGTGCCGCCGTCCGGATGCGTCGGAACGTTTGGCCGAATATGCGCAACAAATCCACACCCGGACGGACAAAACGACGACGCCCACCGACACTTGGCGGCAAGGTTCGTTGCGCGAACGCATCGCCTACGCGATGCTGAAAGGCACGACCGACTTCATCGAAGCCGACACGCTCGAAGCCTATCGCGAACTGGGCAACCCGTTGGGCGTCATCGACACGTTGCTGATGCCCGCCATGGAGCAGGTCGGCACGCTTTTCGGCGAAGGGAAGATGTTCCTGCCGCAGGTGGTCAAGACGGCGCGCGTCATGAAACGGGCCGTGGCAGTGCTGACCCCCTACATCGAGCAGGGCGCCGAACGGCACCACGCCGGCAAGGTGCTCATCGCCACCGTCAAAGGCGACGTGCACGACATCGGCAAGAACATCGTCGCGGTCGTTATGGCCTGCAACGGTTACGAAATACGCGATCTGGGGGTCATGGTCGACTCGCAACGCATCGTCGACGAGGCCGTCGCGTGGGGCGCCGACTGCATCGGATTAAGCGGGCTGATTACCCCGTCGCTCGACGAGATGATCGCCGTATGCCGCGAATTGGAGCGGCGTCGGCTGCGCATTCCGGTCATCATCGGCGGAGCGACCACCTCCGACCTCCACACGGCTCTGAAAATCGCGCCGGTCTACTCCGGCACGGTCGTCCATTCGCCCAACGCCAGCCGCAACAGCCAGTTGCTCGCACGGCTGTTGGGGCCCGACGGCGACCGGTTCGCCGAGGAGGTGCAGACGGAGCAGCAGCGGCTCCGCGACGCCTACGCCCATCGCGAAACAGAACGCAATCGGGTCTCGCTCGCCGAAGCGCGGCGCATCGCGGCGGCGCGACCGGCCCACCGCCCCGTCGTCCCGCTCCACACGGGCCGGCTGGTCTTTCCGGACTACGACGTGGCCGATGTCGAACCCTTTATCGACTGGAATTTCTTCTTCGCGGCCTGGGGGCTCGGCGGCCGCTATCCCGAGCTGCTCGACCATCCCGAAAAGGGGGCCGAAGCCCGCAAGCTCCTCGCCGACGCACAGGCGCTGCTGGCCCGCATCCGCGACGAACGGCTGCTGACGCTCCAAGGAGCCGTAGGCATCTTTCCGGCCCGCAGCGAAGCGGACGATTTGGTCGTCATCGACCCTAAAGGACGCGAAAAGCGGCTCGCAATGCTTCGCAGCCAGACCCGCGACGCGGGTTGCCGTTCGTTGGCCGACTGCCTCGCACCCAAGGACGATTGGTTGGGATGCTTCGCCGTAACGGCCGGCATCGGGTTGAAAACGTTGAGCGAGAAGTTCCGTGCCGACGACGATGAATACTCTGCCATCTTAATCAAACTGCTGGCCGACCGGCTGACCGAGGCCTTCGCCGAAGCCGTACACAGCTTCGTGCGCCGCCAGATGTGGGGCTACGAGCAGGGGCCTCAACTCCCGCCCGAAGCGATCCTGCGCGGCGAATATCGCGGACGCCGCATGGCATTCGGCTATCCGGCCTCGCCCGACCACTCGCTGAAGCGCGAGGTTTTCGACCTGTTGGGCGTCGAAATGACCACCGGTATGCGGCTGACCGAGAATTACATGATCGACCCGGGCGAGGCGCTCTGCGGATTGCTGTTCGCCGACGCGGACTACTTCGCTGTGGGCCCCATCGACCGCGAGCAGGCCGAGGAGTATGCCCGCCGCCGCGACCGCACGCTCGAAGCGATCGAAAAACTGCTCCCGAACAACTATCGCCCATGAACGTAACCGAACTGCTGCACGATACGCTGAAACGGGGCACGACCCGTTTCGCTTTCGAACTGCTCCCGCCGCTCAAGGGCGACGGCATGGGCGGCATCTTCGCGGCCATCGACCGGCTGGCGGAATTCGACCCCGCCTACATCAACGTTACGTTCCACCGCGAGGGCATCAAGCAGACCGAACGTCCCGACGGAAGCATCGAATGGCACGTCGTCCGGCGACGCCCGGGGACGGTGGGCATTTCGGCGGCCATCCGCCAACGCTACGGCATCGAGACGGTGCCCCACCTGATTTGCGGCGGGCTGTCGAAATACGACATCGAGGATGCCTTGATCGACATGGATTTCCTCGGGCTGCACAACGTGCTGGCGCTGCGGGGCGACAAATCGCAGAACGAACGCTTCTTCGTGCCTCATCCGCAGGGCCATGCCCATGCGGTCGACCTCGTGCGGCAGATCGCGGCCATGAACCGCGGCGAGTTCGTCGACGGCGAGGTGGAGGTGTGCCACCACTCGAAATTCTCGATCGGCGTGGCGGGCTATCCCGAAACCCATGCCGATGCGCCCGATGCGGCCAGCGACCTCCGCCGGCTGAAGGAAAAGACGGACGCCGGTGCGGAATACATCGTAACGCAGCTTTTCTACGACAACGCCTGTTTCTTCGACTTCGTGCGACGTTGCCGCGAAGCCGGTATCACGGTGCCCATCATCCCGGGCATCAAGCCGATCTCGACGCTGCGGCAGTTGACCCTGCTGCCCGAGACCTTCGGATGTAGCATTCCCGACGACTTGAAGCGCGAAATCCTCGCCCACCGCGACGACAAGGCTGCCATCCGGCGCATCGGCACCGAATGGGCCATCGCCCAAAGCCGCGAGCTGAAAGCCGCCGGCGTGCCCGTGCTGCACTACTATCCGATGGGCAAAGCCGAAAACATCATCGAAATCGCCAAAACGATCTTTTGACCCCTATGACACCGATCGACTTCCGCCGCCACCTGCACGCTCATCCGGAGCTTTCGTTCCACGAAACGGCCACCGCCGCATTCATCGCCGAACAGCTCGCCGCTGCGGGCATCGAATGCCGCCCCATCGCCGGAACGGGCGTATTGGCCCGCATCGAGGGGCGCAACCCTTTAGCAACGCACGATGAAGAAGGCAACGGCTCCGCGACACCCGGTCATCGACCGGCAGTCGTCTTGCGGGCCGACATCGACGCCCTGCCCATCGCCGAGCAGACCGGACTGCCCTACCGATCGCAAAACGAGGGCGTCATGCACGCCTGCGGGCACGACCTCCATGCCGCCGTGCTCTTCGGCGTATTACAGCGGCTCGCCGCCGCGCCCGATTTCGCGGGCACGATCTTCGGGCTGTTCCAGCCGGGCGAGGAGTGCAACCCGGGCGGCGCTTCGCTCGTACTGGCCGAAAATCCGTTCGAGGGATACGACGTCCTTGCCGTTTTGGGCGAGCACGTCGAACCGCAGTTGGAGGTGGGGACGCTCGGGTTCCGCGCCGGAAAATACATGGCGGCGAACGACGAACTGCGCTTCCGGCTGCACGGCACGGGCGGACACGGCGCCCTGCGCACGCAACTGAAAGACCCCGTAGCCGCCGCCGCCCGACTGATTACCGAGCTGCTCGCGCTGAACGACGCGGAGTGCGTACTCTCCATCGGCCGCGTCGAAGCCGCAGGCGCGACGAACGTCGTACCCGACAAGGTCTATTTGGAGGGCACGCTGCGCACGTTCGACGAAGCTCGCCGCACCGACCTCCACCGCCGCATCGCCGAGCTGGCCGCCTCCGTCGACGGACAACACGGCACGCACACGGAGGTCGACATCGACCGCGGCTATCCGTGCGTGGTGAACGATGCGGAGCTGGTCGCTCTCTCCACCAACCTTGCAAAATGTACCGACCTCTTAATAAAAATGCTTCCGATGCGCACGACCGCCGAAGATTTCGGCCACTACTGCCGGCACTACCCGTCGCTGTTCTACCGCCTCGGCGTGGGCGCCGCGGCGGGCCGCACCCATACGGCGACCTTCGCACCCGACGAACGGGCCATCGCCGTGGGCATCGACTTCATGCACCGGCTGGCCCTGCAAATACTTACCGATAAAAACGAATCGAAATGAAAAAACCGCATAAGAAAAACGAGCGGAACGACCGCGCAAGCATCATCCTCAACCTGTTCCGCGAAATGCCCAACAACGTCTTTTCGTTGAAGCATCTGGCTTCGGCGTCGGGCGGCGCGACGAAACAAGGACGCCGCGAAACGCTCGAAATTCTCAGCAACCTTTTCGACGAAGGGATCGTCGAGGAGTGCGCCCGCGAGAAATACCGCCTCACGCACAACCACTTGCCCCACTACGAGGGAATCGCCTCGGCGAATTCGACGGGCGCCCTGTTCATACGGGTCGACGGATTGGAGCAGGACATTTTCATCAGCCCGCGCAATGCGGCCAATGCCTTGGACGGCGACCGCGTGGAGGCGGTCATCCTGCACCGCAACCGCAAAAACAAGCAGCCCGAAGGCGAAATCGTCCGCATCGTCGAGCGCAATCGGCGGCCTTACGTCGGCATCGCCGAGGTCGGTGCGCATCAGATCTTCGTGCGACCCGATTCGCACAAACTTCCTGCGGACATCTACCTGTCGAAACGCACCTATCCCGATGTGAAAGACGGCGAAAAGGTCGTCGTGCGCATCGTCGACTGGGTCGAGGGCAGCCGCTGTCCCGAAGGCGAGCTGATCGACATCCTCGGGCCCGTGGGCGACAACGACACGGAGATGCACGCCATCCTGGCCGAATACGACCTGCCCTACCGCTTCGAAAAGGAGGTGGAGGAGGCGGCCGAGGCCATCGACGGACGCATCACGGCCAAGGAGATCGCCGCCCGCCGCGACTTCCGGCAGGTAACGACCTTCACGGTCGATCCGGCCGATGCAAAGGATTTCGACGATGCTCTTTCGATCCGCAAAATCCGTGATGGCGTATGGGAAATCGGCGTGCACATCGCCGACGTAACCCATTACGTCCGACCGCATTCGACGATCGACGACGAAGCCGTATCGCGCGGCACGTCGGTCTATTTGGTCGACCGTACCGTGCCGATGCTCCCCGAACGGCTCTCGAACGAACTCTGCTCGCTGCGTCCCAACGAGACGAGCCTCTGTTTTTCGGCCGTCTTCACGATGAACGAAAACCTCGATCTGCTCGACGAATGGTTCGGCCGCACGGTCATCTACTCCAATCGCCGCTTCACCTACGCCGAAGCGCAGCAGGTCATCGAAACGGGCCGAGGCGACTATGCCGAGGAGATTCTGACGCTGAATCGCTTAGCCCAGGCGCTGCGCACCCAACGGTTCAAGAACGGAGCCATTTCGTTCGCCCGCGAGGAGATGAAATTCCGGCTCGACGAAAGCGGAAAGCCCATCGGGGTCTATTTCAAGGAGCAGAAAGAGGCCAACCAGATGATCGAGGAGTTCATGCTGCTGGCCAATCGGCGGGTGGCCGAGTTCTGCGGCCGCCGCACGACCGACAAGGGACGCCGCACGAGCCGCACGATGGTCTATCGCGTGCACGACACCCCCAACGAGGAAAAACTCGACCGGTTCCGTCAGTTCATTCTGCGGTTCGGGCGGGTGTTCCGCGCTTCGAAAGGGCGGGCCGTGGCGAAAGAGATGAACAAACTGTTGGCCCAGGTCAAAGGCTCGACCGAGGAGAATGCCGTAACGACGATGGCCGTCCGCTCGATGGCCAAAGCCTACTATTCGACCGACAACATCGGCCACTACGGACTGGCGTTCCCCTACTACACGCACTTCACGTCGCCCATCCGGCGCTACCCCGACATGATGGTGCACCGGCTGCTGGCCCGTTACCTCGAAGGAGGCAAATCGGCCGACAAGGAGACGCTCGAAGGGCTTTGCGAGCACGCCTCGGAACGCGAAGTCGTGGCGGCCGAAGCAGAACGAGCCTCGATCAAATACAAGATGGTGGAGTTCATGGAGGCGCACATCGGCGAGGAGTTCGAAGGGCACATTTCGGGGCTGACCGACTGGGGCGCCTACGTGGAATTGGACGAAACGCACATCGAGGGGCTGGCCCACATGCGCGACATCGAGGGGGATTTCTACCTCTTCGACGAAACGAATTACGAACTTGTCGGCCAATCGACGGGACGCCGGTTCACGCTGGGCGATGCGGTGCGCATCCGCGTCGAACAGGCCGACCTGCGCAAACGACAGCTCGATTTCTCATTAATTGCTGCGCATAATGCGGATGGGGCATACGAACAGGAGGCGCATCGCGGATCGCATCGTTCGAAAGCCGATCGCAAGGAGAGCGAAGCGGGGCCGGTGATTCGCCGCTCCTCGCGCCGCAAAGCGAAATAGCCGGTTCTCGCACGCAGTCCGATCTACGCAAACGACAATCGCCCCGCTGCAACAAAATTGCAGCGGGGCGATCTTTTTACGAACGGGCCCGAAACGATCGAACCCGAAACGGTGCCTTTATTCGCCGAGGTGCATCTTGTCGATCAATGCCTTCGTCTCGGGCTTGTGTCCGCGGAAGCGCACGTAGAGCTCCATCGGATGTTCCGAACCGCCCTTCGAAAGGACGTTCTCCCGGAACGAACCCGAAACCTCGGGATTGAAGATGCCCTTCTCCTTGAAGAGCGAGAAAGCGTCGGCTTCCAATACTTCGGCCCACTTGTAACCGTAATAACCGGCCGCATAACCGCCCGCGAAGATATGGGTGAATGCCGACGACATCGCCGTACCCTCGACCACGGGCAGCACCTGCGTGGGAGCCATCGCCTGCTGCTCGAACGCGGCGACATCGCCCTCGAACGGCTTCGTCAACGTATGCCAAGCCATATCGGTCATGCCGAACGACAGCTGACGCACATTCGCATAAGCTGCCAAATAGTTCTGCGCGGCAACGATCCGCTCGACGATCTCGGCCGGAATCGGTTCGCCCGTCTTGTAGTGCACGGCCCACAGGTCGAGGAACTCTTTTTCGGTCGCCCAGTTCTCCATGATCTGCGAAGGCAACTCCACGAAATCGCGGTAGACGCTCGTGCCGGTCAACGATTCGTACGAGCCTTCGCCCAACATGCCGTGCAACGCATGGCCGAACTCGTGGAGGAAAGTCTCCAGCTCGTCGAAGGTCAACAGCGAAGGTTCGGTCTCGGTCGGTTTGGTGAAGTTCATCACCAACGACACCAACGGACGGGTCTCCTTGCCGTCGACCCGCTTCGCACCGCGGAACTCGGTCATCCAAGCGCCGGCCCGCTTCGTCGCACGCGGGAAGAAATCGAGATAGAGCACCGCCATGAATCGACCCTCGGCATCGGTTACGTCGTAAGCCGTAACGTCGGGGTGGTAGACCTCGATGTCGGGGTTCGGCGTGAAGTTGAGCCCGTAGAGCTTATTGGCCAAAAGAAATACGCCCTTCTTCACATTCTCGAGCTGCAAGTACGGTTTTATTAATTCGTCGTTGAGCGCATAATGGGCGTCCTTGTATTTCTGGCTGTAATAGGCCCAGTCCCAAGGCATCAAATCCCCTTTGAATCCGAGCGATGCAGCGTAATCGTTCACCCGCTTGTAGTCGGCGTCGGCATAGGATTTCGTCGCGGTCAACAATTCCTGCAAAAAGTTCTGCACGGTCGGCGTGTTTTCGGCCATGCGGTTTTCGAGCACGTAATCGGCATAGGTCTCGTAACCCAACAGATTGGCGATTTTCAAGCGGGTATCGACGATTTTGCGGATCACCTCCGTATTGTCGAACTCGCCGCCCAATGCCCGGCTGTTCGAGGCCCGCCACAACTGCTCCTTGAGCGCCCGATTCGACGAATAGGTCAGGAACGGCACGTAGCTCGGAGCCTGCAAGGTTACCGTCCAGCCCTTTTGTCCGCGCGCTTTAGCATCGGCGGCCAGCGTCTCCTTCACGAAGGCGGGCAGCTCGGCCACTTGTGCCGGATCGGTAATATGCAACGTGAAAGCATTGGTCGCAGCCAACGAATTCTGACCGAACTGCAACGTCAGAGCCGACAACTCGGTCGTATACTGACGGTAAAGTTCCTTATCCTCGTCGGAGAGGGCCGCCCCGTTGCGGGCAAAACTCTTGTAGGTGTTTTCCAACAACTTTTTATCCTCGACGGAGAGCCGGCGGCTCGGATGTTCGTAGACGGCCTTCACGCGCGCGAACAATTCGGGATTGAGCGAAATGTCGTTCGACAGCTGCGTCAATTTGGGCTGCACACGCTGCGCGATCTCCTGCATCTCGTCGGTCGCATCGGCCTCCAAGAGGTTGAAGAACAAACCCGAAATCCGTCCGAGCAGTTCGCCCTGACGCTCCAAGGCGACGATCGTATTGACGAAGGTCGGTTTTTTGGGATTGTTGACGATGGCGTCGATCTCCGCTCGCGAGCAGGCGATGGCGGCATCGAATGCCGGTTCGTAATGGGCGAGCTCGATCTGCGAGAACGGAGCCGTCCCGTGCGGCGTCGACCACTCGGTCAACAAGGGATTCGAACGATCCAATTCGGGCAGCTGCGCTTTTGGGATCGAATTGTCGGCGCAGCCTGCCGCCATAGCGGAAATGGCCATCATAAAGAGTGCTTTTTTCATCGTTATTTCGGTTTACGGTTTCTTCTTGTTGTTTGGGGGACGTCAATTTTCGGGAACGGCTTTTACGCGAAATTCCTCGGCCGGTTCGGGCATACCGCCCAGCGAATCCGCCGGTTCGAGCTCCGGCTCGATCAATCCGCGGCCGAGCAGCATCGCCCGTTTGTCGGGGTCTTTGCCGCGGAAGGCGCGATAGAGCGACATGCCGTCCTCCGAGCCGCCGCGGGCGAGCAATTTATACCGGAAATCGTGTGCGATCTGCCGGTTGAAGAGGTCGCCGCTCTCGCGGAACGCCTCGAATGCATCCTTGTCCAACACCTCGGCCCACGTATAGAAATAGTACCCGGCCGAATAACCGCCGTTGAAGATATGGGCGAAATAGGGATAGTGGTAACGCGGTTCGATCTGCGGAATCAATCCGCGGCGTTCGTTCAGCGCATTGCGCTCGAAGGCGACCGGATCGAACGGCTCGTACTCCGTAATGGAATGGATGTCCAAATCGGAGAGGGTCGCCGCCATCAGTTCGGTCGTCATGAAGCCTTGATTGAACAACTCGCTGCGGCGCAGCTTCTCGACCAGATGCTGCGGAATCACCTCGTTCGTGCGATAATGCACGGCATAGTGTTTCAGCACCTCGGGTTCGAACGCCCAGTTCTCCATGACCTGCGACGGGAGTTCGACGAAATCGCCCTCGACCTCCGAAAGGCCGCGATACTTCACGTCGTGGAACAGGAAATGCAACGCATGGCCGAATTCATGGAAGAGCGTTTCGGTCTCGTCGAGGGTCAGCAACGCCGGAGCATCGGCAGTCGGACGGGTGAAATTGGCCACGATCGAAACCACGGGCGCCACCCGTTTGCCGTCGACATCGTAGGTCTGCTCGACATAGTTGCCGCACCAGGCGCCCTGGCTCTTGCCGTCGCGCGGGAAGAAGTCGAAGTAGAGCACGCCCAGATGCGATTCGTCGGCATCGAGCACCTCGTAGGCCGACGCCTCGGGATGGTAGAGCGGCACGGTGATCGGACGGAAAGTGATGCCGTACAACCGGTTGGCCAAGAAGAAGATGCCGCTTTGGACATTCGCCAGCGAGAAGTAGGGCCGCAACATCTCCTCGTTCAGATCGTAATTCTTTTTGCGCAGTTTCTCGGCGTAGTACCACCAATCCCACGACTCGAACGTTCCGTCGGGATGATCGTTTTGGAAGAGGGCCGTCATCTCCTCCAATTCAGCCTTGGCCCGATCGAGGGCCGGCGTCCAGATTTCATCGAGCAGCGCATAGACCGCCTGCGGGGTTCCGGCCATCTGGTCGGCCGTAACGTAAGCCGCATAGGAGGGGTAGCCCAGCAAGTGCGCCTTCTCGGTACGCAGCCGGATGAAATCGTTGATCAACTGTTTGTTGTCGTTCGCATTGCCGTTGTTGCCGCGAGCAAGATAAGCCTTGTAGATGCGTTCGCGCAGGTCGCGGCGGGTCGAATAGGTCAGAAACGGAATCCAGCTCGGTTTGTGGAGCGTGAAGACGTATTTGTCTTTGAGCCCCATCGCTTCGGCCTTTTCGCGGGCCTGGTCGCGCACGCCCGACGGCAGACCGTCCAACTGGTCTTTGTCGAGCTCCATGACGAACGCATTGTTCTCGGCCAACAGATTGTTGCCGAATTTCACCGCAGCGAGCGACAATTCTTCATTGATGGCTTTCAAGCGCTCTTTCTGTTCGGCGTCGAGCAACGCTCCGGCCCGCACGAAGCCGTCGTAGGTCTTCTGCAACAGCCGCATCTGCTCGGCGTCGAGGCCGAGTTGTTCGCGACGATCGTAAACGGCCTTGATCTTGGCGAAAAGCTTTTCATCGAGCCGAATGCGGTCGGCATGCGCCGCCAGCAAGGGCATCGCCTGCTCCTGCAAGGCCTGCATCTCGGGCGTGTTGTCGGCTTCGCAGAGCATGCCGAACACCAAAGCGGTCTGTGCCAGCATTTTTCCAGAATTGTCGTAAGCCAGAACGACGTTCTCGAAAGTCGGTTCGTCGTTGTTGGAGGTGATGGCGTCGATTTCGGCCATCTGCAGCGACATGCCGCGCTCGAAAGCGGGCATGTAGTGTTCCGGAAGGATCCGGTCGAACGGCGGCACCCCATAGGGCGTGTCCCATTCGGTGAAAAAGGGATTCTCCGCGCTCTTTTTCGCGGAGTCGCACGATACGGTCGTCATAAGCGGAAGAAGCATGAAAATGAATAAACCTGCAATGCGTTTCATCTATTTTCTGGATTAAATTGATTAACTTTGCGGCCTGCGCCGCACTCATCGGCAAAGATACGATTTTTTTATTAACTGGCACGGATCGGCCCCTTCGAAAGGAAGTTTATCCGCACGCCTGTCGAAGGAGTATTCGAAAAGCATGCTAAAAGCACTCGAAAACCCTCCGAAGAAAGACGACCAACTTAATAAGAATGCAACTTTTTTACGCACCCGATCTGGTTCCGCCCGAACATACGCTCGACGAAGAGGAGTCGAAGCACTGCATCCGCGTATTGCGCATGAGCACCGGCGACCCGCTCTCCGTTACCGACGGACGGGGTAATCTCTACCGTTGCGAGGTGGTCGAGGCCGACCCGCGACGCTGCCGGATACGGGTGATCGAATGCCAAGCGCAATTCGAACGGCTGCCCTACCGATTGACGATGGCCGTCGCCCCGACCAAGAACGCCGACCGGTTCGAGTGGTTTCTCGAAAAGGCGACCGAAGTGGGCGTCGAGGCGATCGTGCCGCTCGAGACCGAGCACAGCGAACGCCGGAGCTTCAAGGCCGAACGCGGCGAAAAGGTCATCACGGCCGCGATGAAACAATCGTTGAAAGCCTACCGGCCCGTGCTGCATCCGCTGACGGAGTTTCGCCAGATGGTCGAGCAACCGTTCGACGGGCGCAAATTCATCGCTCATTGCGACGCTGCCCGCACGTCCGCAGGCAAGGCCTATTTAGCGCACACGCTGCAACGAGGCGAATCGGCGTTGATTCTCATCGGTCCGGAAGGCGATTTTTCGCCCGCCGAAATCGACCTCGCAATCGCACGCGGATTCGAGGAGATCACTCTCGGCCCGCAGCGTCTGCGCACCGAAACAGCCGCCGTGGCCGCCACGGTGATGGTCTCCGTAGTTAATAACTAAAGATGACAGCTATATACAGCTTCATACCGAATCGAGTTAGCGAATGGATTTGCAGGGCCGTCAGTCGGGATGCTCGCGGCAAAGCCGCGTTTACAGATTTGACCCACCCCCAAACCCCCGCCTTGGCGGAGGCTTCGGTCGGGACCCGCAA
Source organism: uncultured Alistipes sp. (assembly GCA_947623305.1). Lineage (GTDB taxonomy): Bacteria > Bacteroidota > Bacteroidia > Bacteroidales > Rikenellaceae > Alistipes. The sequence goes on from CANQGQ010000001.1 coordinate 75,246, forward strand.
GGTTGTACGGCTTTAGAAAAACGCTTATGAAAAATCATATTTAATCGCCTGAACGATTTATGATCCTGTTTCTTTTACTCTCTTTCATCGCGGTGGTGGCAGCGATTTTCGCCGCCCCGTTACGGGCCAAAGCCTGGGTATCGCTCGCGTTGACCGCCATAGGCGCCGTTGCCGCTTCGGTCAAGGCTGTCGGCGTGCTCGCAACAGGCCGCACCGTCCGATTGTGGTGCATCGACATGCCGATGTTCGGGCACGACAGCGGTTCGATGGACGGACTGTCGGCCTTGTTGGTGCTCGTCATCGCCATCGGCTCCATCGCCGCGACACTCTATTCGCGCGGCTATCTGGCGCACCATCTCCCGACGAAATCGCCGGCCCATGTCGCCCTGCACTACACCTCGCTGACCCTGATGTCGTTAGCGATGCTCGCCGTGGTCTGCTCCGACGGCGGACTGTCGTTCCTCTTTTTCTGGGAGTTGATGACCATCGCCTCGTTCCTGTTGATCCTTTTCGACGCCGAACGGCCCGAAGTGCGCCGCGCCGCTCTCTCCTACCTCATCATGATGCACGTGGGATTCGTGCTGCTCATCGTCGGCTTCGCCCGCTTGAGCGCCGTTTGCGGATCGGCTTCGTTCGACGCCCTGCCCGCCTACTTCGCTGCGCGGCCCGTGTTGCCGCTCTTTTTGGTCTTTCTGGCCGGATTCGGCATGAAAGCGGGTCTGTTCCCGCTGCACGTTTGGCTGCCCGAAGCGCATCCCGCCGCACCGTCGCACGTCTCGGCGCTGATGTCGGGCGTGATGATCAAAACGGGCATCTACGGCATCCTGCGCGTAACGGCCGCCGTTCCTGCGCTGCAAATCCACACGATCGGCTGCATCCTGCTCGGTTTGGGAGCCGTTACCGGATTGTGGGGCGTGATCCTCGCCGCTTCGCAGAACGACGTCAAACGCCTGCTGGCCTATTCGTCCATCGAAAACATCGGCATCGTGTTGCTCGGCACGGGCATCGCCGCACTCGGCAAGGCGGCGGGGAATGAGACCGTAGCGCTTTGCGGCATTGCGGGCGCCCTGCTGCACACCGTCAACCACTCGTTCTTCAAATCGCTGCTCTTTTTCGGCGCAGGCAACATCCTTTCGCAGACCCGCACCACCTCGCTCAACGCATTGGGCGGACTGGCGCGCCACATGCCCGTTACCGGTCTGCTCTTTCTGACCGGAACGGTCGCCATCTGCGCCTTGCCGCCGCTGAACGGATTCGTCTCCGAACTGTTCGTCTATTCGGGTATGCTGACCGGCATCGCCGAAGGTTGCGACACACTCGCTTCGGCCGGTGCATTGACAGCGTTGGCCTTGATCGGCGGCATCGCCGTACTGGCATTCACCAAGCTCTACGGCACGGTCTTTCTCGGTTCGCCGCGAACGCCGGTCGTCGCTGAAGCCGAGGAGGTCGATGCCCTTCGCATCGGAGCGATGGCCCTGCCGCTGGCCGGCATCCTCGCCATCGGGCTCTTTCCGCAATATGCGCTGCGGCTCGTTCTCGCAGCGGCCGGATTTTTCATGACGATTCCCGAAGGTGCCGGCGAACTGCCTGCCGTCTGTGTCGCCGTTTGCCGGACGGTCTGGATTCTTATCGCCGTCGCGAGCTGTTTAGCCTGGATACGCCGCCGGTTGCTGCGCGGACGCGACGTGCGTCGGGCGGCGACCTGGGGCTGCGGCTTCACGACTCCCAACGTTCGGATGCAATACACCGGCGAATCGTTCGCCGAAGGGTTGCAGGCCATCGCCCGACCGCTGACCCACGACCGCTGCGAGGGTTCGGCCATCGGCCGCAACGAGCTCATCCCCGGAGCGCACAACTTCGACATCCGGCACCGCGACCGCATCGGCACGCTCTTTTCGGCGTGGTGGGTCGAGGCGCTGCGGATGCTCAACGGCCGTGTAATGCGGCTGCGCACGGGCAAAATCAACCACTATGTACTCTTCGCATTGGCCTTTCTGGCCTTGATCTTCGTATTGTCGACCTTCGATCTGCTTTAGCCCATGAAAATCCTCAACTTGCTGTTAATTTTGGCGGTGGCGGTCGCGATTCCGGGCACGATCAACCGCACGCGGGCCCGATTAGCGGGTCGACGCGGCATCCGCTTCTTCCAGCACCTCTACGACGTGCGGGTGTTGCTGCGCAAAGGCGCCGTCTACTCCACCACGACCTCGGCCTTGTTCCGCGCCGTGCCGTCGGTCTACCTCGGGGCGGCCCTCGTGGCGATGCTTTTCATTCCGGTCGGCGATCTGCCCGCCGTACTCGCATTCGACGGCGACCTGATCGCCTTGGCCTACACGCTGGCGCTGGGCCGCACCGCCTTGATTCTGGCCGCAATGGATACCGGCAGCCCATTCGAAGGGATGGGCGCCAGCCGCGAAGCCCTCTACGGAGCACTCTCCGAACCGGCATTGCTATTGATTCTGGGGACACTTGCCCTGCTGACCGGCTGCACGTCGTTCACCGACCTTTTCACGGTCGGCTGCGAGGGACGCTACACCATCGCCCTGCTCCTTTCGGCCTTCGTCTTAATAAAATTGGTGTTCACCGAAAGCGGACGGGTGCCGGTCGATGACCCGCGCACCCATCTCGAACTGACGATGATTCACGAGGTGATGTGCCTCGACTACTGCGGCGTCGATCTGGCCTTCATCAAGATCGCCGGCTGGTGCAAGACCGCCGCCCTTTCGCTGCTCGCCGCCGATGCCGCGGCCGCCGCCTGCTGTCCGCATTGGTGGTTCGCCGCCCCGCTGGCCGTCGTGCTGACCGGTTGTTCGGTCGGCGTGGTCGAATCGACGCAGGCCCGCAACAAACTCGTCCGCAACACGACTTTCATCCTTACCATCGCAGCGCTGGCCGCTTTAGTTTTTTTCACGGCCTACCTGCTGCAACTCAACATCGTACTGTCATGATTCCCGCTCTGATTCTCGTTTACGTCGTAACGCTGGTCTATCTCGCGATCACCGAACGCTACCGCAACTTCGTCTCGATCATGTCGTTGCAGGGATGGCTGCTCTTTGCCGTCGCGCTGCTGCGGCTGCACGCCATCCATCCGGCCGAACTGGCCTTCATCGCCTTGGAAACGCTGGTCTTCAAGGCGCTGCTCGTGCCCTTCATCCTCTACCGCATCATCAAACGGACGAAAATCAACCGCGTACGCACGTCGGGGTCATCGCAATTCGGCTCGTTCGTCCTGTCGATTACGGCGCTCGTCGTCAGCGTATCGCTCACCTACTACATGGCCGACCGAACGATCGACCTCGTCTTCTTCGGGGTGGCGCTCTACGCCCTGTTGAGCGGATTGACGTTGATCGTGCTCCGTTCGCAACTGTTTTCCCACTTGGTGGGGTTCCTCATCATCGAAAACGGCGTGTTCCTCTTTTCGATGGCCATCGGCGTCGAGATGCCGGGGGTCATCAACATCGCCATCCTGCTCGACCTCCTCATGTCGGTGCTGATGATGGGCATCCTCTTCCGCCGCATCGACGACCGCATCCATGCCGACGATGCCGATGCACTTACCCACGTCAAAGACTGATTGCCCCATGATCGTCTATTTCACACTCAGCCTGCTGATCGCCGCGGCCGCTTTCGCAGCCCGCAGCGAACGCCACCTGTTTTTCGCCGGAATCGCCTTTTACGCCGTGCAGGCCGGATTCGCCGCCCTGCTGATCGCGGGCGGACTTTACGAAACGACCTCGGCGGGCATCTTCACGTTCGATGCCGCAGGGACACTCTTTTACTTGTTGCTCACGCTCGTATCGGCCTTCGCCTACTTCCACTCCGAGGCCTATCTCAAGGGGAACGACCTCCGCCGGACCCGCACCTACTCAGGGTTGATGCTGTTGCTGACCGCCTCCATCGCAGGCGTCTACTTTTCGAACAACCTCGCCGTAACGTGGATTCTGCTCGAAGCGACCAGCCTCTGCACGGCGGGCATCGTCTACCACCGCCGCACCGAACCGACGCTCGAAGCGGCCTGGAAATACCTGTTCGTCTGCTCGACGGGCATCGCCGTCGCCTATCTGGGTATCCTGCTGCTCTGCGCCGCCACGGGCAGCGGATCGCTTTCGCACGAGGCCTTAGCCGCCACCATCGCCACAGCCAACCCGCTTTATCTGAAAATCGCTTTTTTATTAATTTTGTGTGGATATAGCTGTAAGGCGGAGATTTTTCCGCTCTACACCGTCGGCGTCGATGCCAACTTCGCCGCCCCCTCGCCCGGGTCGGCGCTGATCTCCACAGGGTTGGTAAATGCCGGATTTCTGGCCATCTTCCGCATCTACAAGCTGCTCGCCGCATCGCCCGTTTTCCCGTGGGTGCGGCACGTCTTGCTGCTCACCGGCGTGCTGTCGCTCGTCATCGGCGCCCTGTTCCTGCGCCGCACGAACAACTACAAACGCTTCCTCTCCTACTCGACGGTCGAGAACATGGGCATCGCCGCCATCGGATTGGGAATCGGCGGCATCGGCGTCTGGGCCGCCCTGTTCCACGTCGTATTCCATACCTTAATTAAGAGCAGCCTCTTTCTGCAAATGGCCGTCGTGCGGCAGGTCTACAACGGCTACCGCATCAACCGCATCGGCGACTACATCCGCATCAACCGCGTGGGTGCCATCGGGCTATTGGCCGGCATGGTCGTGCTCGTCGCCTTTCCGCCCTCGCCGCTCTTTCTGTCCGAACTGCTGATCCTCCAGGAGGCAGCCATCGACGGTGCCTGGTGGCTCGTCGCAGCGATGGTATTGCTTGTCTGCATCGTCATCTACTCGTTCTGTTCGCGCATGATCCGCCTCTGTTATCAACCCAACCAGGACGAACTGCATCCCTCGAAGGTCGATCGGGCCCTCTCGTGGTCGGCCCTGACGCTCTTGGCGCTCGCCATGACCGCCGGATTGTGGCAGCCCGATCTGCTCATCGACCTGCTTCGTCAAATCGCAACCCTATGATACGATACTATATAACCGACAATACGGCAGCCGCCATCCCGCTGCGGGAGATTCCCGAGGTCTCCTACGCCGACTTCTACGACGACCTCTGCGCGAAGCTCGCCGAACCGCGCTACCACCTCGCCCACTATTTCGCACGGCCCGAGGAGGGACGGATGCGTTTCTATGCGTTGCTGCTGGACGACGACACCTCGCAGGTGCTCATCACCTCGTTTGCGACCGATTATTACGACGATACGGCGCTGCCTTCGCTGACGGCGTGCCATCCGCAGGTGCATCCTTTCGAACGCGACATCGCTGAACGTTATGGCATCCGGTTCGACGGGATGCCTTGGCCCAAGCCGCTGCGCTTTCCGTTCGACCGCTACGACCGCCGAAGCACGATGGACAACTACCCGTTCTACACGATGGAGGGCGGTTCGCTCCACGAAGTGAACGTCGGCCCGATCCACGCGGGCATCATCGAGCCGGGCGCCTTCCGGTTCATTTGCAGCGGTGAGCAGGTGCTGCACCTCGAAATCGCATTAGGCTACCAGCATCGGGGCGTCGAGCACGCCTTCGAGACGACGGCCAACCGGCTGCGCCAATGCTGTTTGGCCGAGACGGTCGCAGGCGACAGCGCCGTGGCCCATGCGACGGCCTTCGTCGAAGCGGTCGAGAAGCTGACGGGCCACGAACGACCGGCCCAGCTCGACCGTGAACGCGCCGTCGGGCTGGAGCTGGAACGCATGGCGATGCAGATCGCCGACACGGGGGCCCTTTCGGGCGACGTGAGCTACCAGTTGGGCCAGGTGGCCTGCGAAGCACTCCGCACAATGACGATCAACACCACACAGGCGTGGTGCGGCAACCGCTTCGGCAAGGGCTTGATCCGCCCCCACGGCACCCGCTACCCATTGGACGCAGCAACGTCGGAAATGATCCGGCACAACGTAAAAGAAATCGCCCGCCGCTACAACGAGGTGCGACAGGACATCAAGTCGTCGCCGACGCTGCTGGCCCGCTTCGAACAATGCGGCGTCGTAACGCGCGACCAGATGACCGAGCTCGGCGGCGTGGGTCAGGCGGCCCGTTCGAGCGGCTTGGCGCGCGACATCCGCGCATCGCATCCGTGGGGCGTCTACGCCAAGCACATCCGCCACGAAAGCATCGTCAAACGGCAGGGCGACGTCATGGCCCGGTTGATGATGCGTTGCCGCGAGATCCTCCAGTCGGCCGACTACATCGACCGACTGCTGACGATTTACGAACAAAAATACGCCGACGCGCCCAATCCCTGCGCCGCACCCGACTACGCCGCGCCGTTGGCACCGTCATCGCTCTCGTTCGGACTGGTCGAGGGGTGGCGCGGCGAGACCTGCCACGTGCTCGTAACCGATGCCGAAGGGCGCATCGCCGCCTGCCGCATCAAAGATGCGAGCCTCCACAACTGGGCGGCGCTGGCCTTGGCCCTGCGAGGCGAGGGAATCTCCGACTTCCCCATCTGCAACAAAAGTTTCAACCTCTCTTACTGCGGACACGACCTATGATTTTTCCGAAACTGAAAGTCCTGCGCAGCCACGGCCGGCAGGCCATCCCCAATCTCGATGCCGTGCAACTGACCGAACGGTTCCGGGGCCGCCCCGAGCTGACCGAAACGACCGATACCGCCGATCTCGAAGCGGCTGCTGCGCTCTGTCCGACCGGTGCGCTCGCGGCGAAACCCTTTACACTCGACCTCGGACGCTGCCTCTTTTGCGGCGAATGCGCCCTGCGCGCACCCCGCAACATCCGGTTCACGAACGACTACCGCATCGGTTCGCCGACGCGCGAAGGGCTCGTGCTGCGGCCGGGGATGACCGCCGTACCCTTCGATCGCGCGGACGTGCGGCCCGAACTGGCCCGCTGTTTCGGCCAATCGCTCCACCTGCGCGAGGTCTCGGCGGGCGGCGATGCGTCGGTCGAAATGGAACTCGGAGCGACGGGCAACGTCAATTTCGACTTCGGACGATTCGGCGTCGGGTTCACCGCCTCGCCGCGCCACGCTGACGGCGTGGTAATCTCCGGCCCCGTAACTGCAAACATGGCCGAAGCGCTGCGCATCTGCTGCGAGGCCGTAGCCGAACCCAAACTGCTTATCGCCTGCGGCACCGAAGCCTGCTCGGGCGGGCTGTTCGCCGAAAGCAAGGCGATCGACCGCACGTTTTTTGCGACGCACCACATTGATCTCTGGCTGCCGGGCGCGCCGACCCATCCGATGATCTTCATCGACGGCCTCCGCACCCTGCTGGGGAAAAAGAATCGAAACTGAATCACACCATGCGACCCTTGTTCACGCTTTTCTGGAGCTTTTTCAAGATCGGTATCTTCACATTCGGAGGGGGGTATGCGATGATCCCGCTGATCCGCCGCGAGGTCATCGACCGCCGCGGCTGGATCGCCGAACGCGATTTCCTCGATCTGCTGACGCTGGCGCAATCGGCCCCCGGGCCCATTTCGCTCAATACGTCGGTCTTCGTCGGCTACAAGATGCGCGGATACGCCGGCGCCGTAGCGTCGATTCTGGGCGTCGTGGTGCCGTCGTTCGTCATCATCCTGCTGATTGCCCTGCTTTTCGCCGACATCCGCTACAATCCCCTTGTCGACGCCGCTTTCAAGGGGATGCGCCCGGCTGTCGTGGCACTCATCGTCGTACCGGTCATCTCGCTGGCACGCGGAATGCACCCCGCGCTGTACATCGTCATCGCGCTGACCGCCGTAGCGGTCTGGTATTTAGGCTGGTCGCCTGTTTGGATTCTGGCCGGAGCGGCTGCGGCGGGCATCCTGCACGCCTTGTACCACTTGCCAAAGAAAAAAGAGCTGATTAATAAAAAATGCGAGCCGGATGAAACGGAGCGGCCGCCGAGAAAGGAGGAACACCGATGATTCTGCTGCAACTTTTCATCAGCTATCTGAAAATCGGATTTTTCGGATTCGGCGGCGGCTATGCGATGCTGTCGCTCATCCAGAACGAGGTGGTCATGCAACACGGTTGGATGTCCAATGCCGAATTCGCCGACATCGTGGCCGTTTCGCAGATCACGCCCGGCCCCATCGCCATCAATTCGGCGACCTACGTGGGCTACACGGTGGGGTCGCAGGCCGGCGGCCTATGGATGGGCCTGCTCGGTGCGCTCACGGCGACGTTCGCCGTCTGTCTGCCGGCGCTGACGTTGATGCTGTTGATTACCCGCTTCTTTCTGAAGCTCCGGAACAATCCGATCGTCGAAGGAGCGATGCAGGGCATGCGACCCGTGGTCATCGGCATGATCGCCTCCGCAGCGCTGCTGCTGATTTTTCCGCACGGCAGCGACCCGGGCGAACGGAATTTCATCGACGCATGGAGCTGGCTACTGTTCGGCGGCGTATTCATCGGTGCGTGGCGCAAAGTCAATCCGATCGTGTTGATCGTCCTGTCCGCCGCCGCAGGAATCCTAATATATTAGGTAACTATATACCATTTTCCACCGAATCGAGTTGACGGATGGTTTTACCTTGCCGTCGGTCGTGTTGCTCGCGGCAAAGCCGCGTTTGCAGATTTGACCCACCCCTAAGCCCCCGCCTTGGCGGGGGCTTCCGTCAGGACTCGCAAGGTTGAAAGGGAACTGACGCGGCAGCGAAGAAAGCCTTGCCAAGCATGGTAACGGCCTACCGCATCGGGAACTGCTTTTAAAAGCAGCGGGGCGAAGACTGCGGAGAACGCCATCGGCGGGCCTCCGCGGGCGGAGGCTTCGGCCCGCGCGACCCATAGGGCCGCTTTTTATTAGGTGAGCCCACTCAAAACTGAGCCCAGTTAATAAAAAATTGCATTTTCATCGAAATTTTCTTATCTTTGTTCCAGACATACTGAAAGCGCATCGGCTTTTCTTCTTTAACCGAAACTTGGAACATTTTGATACAAAGAAGGATTTAAGGTTGATGCTCGCGCTGTTTTTCAGCGCGGGCAATTCTTCGATCTTCTTTGTGGGCAGTCCAAGGCCTCGGTTAAGGGTTGAGTGATTTGCCCGCTTTTTTTATGCCTGAATAATAAGACGGATATTTACAAAAAGAAAGCGTGGTGCCGAAAACTTATTCTAATGAATACAGGTCGTAGGATACCTTGAAGGATCAAATAAGAACAGCCCCACGCTTATAAAAAAGTACCTTTGGCAGCAAAGGTACTTTTTTATTAACCGGTACGGATTACAACCTTAAAAAAGACAGGCGACCCATTCAACGGGTAAACCGATAATAGGTTCCTAAGGGTAGCTCCTTGCCGCCCCGATCGGTGAAGCACAATTCGCCCCACTGCTCCTCGCGGGGCACGCCGAACGCCTGTCGCACGGCTGTACGGGCCAACGTCGACGACAAACCCATCGAATAGAGATTCAGCACGAAAAAGGCTCCTTCGGGTTCCAGCAGCTGCGCACAGCAAGCAAGCATTTCGCCGATATTCTCCTCCAAAATCCACTTTTCGCCGTTCGCGCCCCGTCCGTAGGCCGGCGGGTCGAGAATGATGCCCCGATAGCGGCAGCCGCGCCGCACCTCGCGCCGCACGAACTTCAAGGCATCGTCCACGATCCAGCGCACGCTGTCCAATCCGCTCTGCTCCATGTTCTCGCGCGCCCACGAGACCACCTGTTTCACCGAATCGACATGCGTCGTCTCGGCGCCGGCCGCACGGGCCGCCAGCGTCGCACCGCCCGTATAGGCGAAGAGGTTCAACACCTTCGGCGCATCACTCGCAGAGACGCCCTTTCCGCCCCTCGCGAGTTGCGAACAGCAGTCATAAATAAAATTCCAGTTGGCCGCCTGCTCGGGAAACAAGCCCACGTGCTTGAACGACGTCAATCCCAGCCGCATACGCAGCCGCATGCCGCGATAACGGTAATCGACCGTCCAACGGTCGGGCATCTGCGGCCGCAGGCGCCATTCGCCCCGTTCGTCGCTGCGGGCATCGCGCAGGAACGACGCATCGGCCCGCAGCCATTCCGCCTCGGGCAAGGTCGGATGCCAGATGGCCTGCGGTTCGGGCCGCCGCGTTACATACGGGCCGAAACGCTCCAATTTTTCGAAGTCGCCCGAGTCGATCAATTCGTAATCTCCGAAATCGGGGGTCAGTTGCTGCTGCATGGCGGAAAGGATTGTTTACGATACAAATATACGGTTTATTTTTTCCGGCCGCAGTCGATCAACGCCATCTCGCAGCGGCGGCAATCGAAATCAAGCCGATAGCGGAACGCGCCGTGTTCCAAGTAGAGGTCGCCGCGAAGCGTCGGATGCTCTTTCAGACATTGTCCCAACTCGCGCCGCAGGCAGTAGGCCGACCGCATCACGCAATGGCCCGCGGTCGTCGGAGCGAACTCCAACGGCGCAGCGATCTCCCGCACGCCGTGGTCGCGATAGAAGGCTTCGGCCAAGCGATTGGTAACATTTTCGTCCGCCTCCATCCGTTCCGACGGATAACGGGCCGCCGGATTGTCGGGCAAGATGCGGTGGGGCAAGGGTCGTGCAAGCCGCGCCTGCAACAATTCATCGAGCGTCCGGCGGCGCAATTCGGCCATCGCCGATGCCGGAACAAACCACTCCGCACCCGAGACCTCGACGTCGCGCACGGCGAAAATCGTATCGCCGCTTCGGGCTGCCTGCGTCCGGATGGCCGCACGGTTGGCTTCGGGATTTTTGGCCGGTTCGAGCGTCATCGTCCGTTCGGCGCAGGCGGTTACGCCCTCGCAGTCGGTGCACGTGAAACGGATGCCCGATTGCGTAAGCTCGACCGTCGCGGTCGCCGGAATGACGCGCCGCGTCCGGCTGCGCTCCAACAGCCGGTTGAAGCGCAAATCGAAATTCCGATAGACCGCCGCACCGACCGCGATACCCTCCATGCGATTGGGCCGCACGACGTCGCCGACGACGGCATTGACGTTCGTTCCGAACGACCCCTCGGGCGTTACGAAACAGAGGCCGTCGCCCGCCGCAAGCGATTCGGCCGACGGAGATGCGCCGTCGAGCCGGAATCCGTCGCGCAACACCTGCGCGACCCGTCCCAACGGCTCGCCCACCGATTTGGGCGTGTCGAACGAAGCGACCCCCGCCCGCCGTCCGTCGAAAAACCAGGTCGATTCGCCGCGCGTGAAGCTCTTGGCCGGGTCGGGCGTGAAATCGGGCAGGCTCTCCCCCACCGACGAACGCCGCAAATGCGGCCGCACGGCCAACGCCTCGTCGACCGCCCGCCGATAGTAGGCGACCACGTTTTTGATGTATCCCGTATCTTTCAGCCGCCCCTCGATTTTGAACGACGTAACGCCCGCATCCAACAACTCACCGAGCCGGCCCGAAAGATTCAGATCGCGCACCGAAAGCAGATGTTTTCCCGCAATGTAACGATGACCGCGGCCGTCGGTCAGGTCCCACGTCTGGCGGCACGGCTGGCTGCACGCACCGCGATTGCCGCTGCGCGCGGAAATCGACCGCGACAGAAAACATCGTCCGCTGTATCCGACGCAAATCGCCCCGTGGACGAAACATTCGACCTCGGCCGTCGTCGCCGCACAGATGGCCCGTATCTCTTCCAACGAAAGCGCCCGCTCGAGAATGATCCGTGCGAATCCCGCCTCGGCCAGGGAGTGCGCGCCCTCGGGCGTCCGGTTGTACATCTGGGTCGAAGCATGCAACTCGACCGGCAGATTCATCCGCCGCAGGGCCATGTCCTGCACGATCAACGCATCGACGCCGGCGGCGATCAGTTCACGGGCCTGGGTCTCGGCGTCGGCCAATTCGCTGTCTGACAACAACGTATTGAGCGTGGCATGCACCCGCACGCCGTAACGATGGGCGTAATCGACGACGCGGGCGATTTCGTCGGCCGAATTGCCGGCCGTCTGGCGGGCCCCGAAGCGGGCGCCGCCGATGTAGACGGCATCGGCCCCGTAATCGACGGCGGCGACGGCCGAAACGTAATCTTTAGCAGGAGCGAGCAACTCGACGGATTTCATGCGGTGCGGAACATTTCGGACAAAAATACCTATTTTTCTCGATTTGTTTTGTATTTTTGCACGTCGGATTCCGACAAATTCAAATTCACGAAAGAACCATGCTTACAATCAAGCAAATCCGCGATGATCGGGAGGCCGCCGTCCGCAAGCTGGCCAAGAAAGGGGTCGACGCAGCGCCCGCCATCGAGAAAATCCTCGCGTTGGACGACCGCCGCAAGGCCATTCAGGCCGAATTGGACGACACGCTGGCCGCCCAGAACAAAGCGGCCAAGGAGATCGGCGCCCTGATGAGCCAAGGCAAACGCGAAGAGGCCGAACAGCACAAACATTTCGTCGCCGACCTCAAAGAGAAGTCGGCCCGTCTGCAAAACGAATCGACCGCCGTGCAGGAGGAGCTGCAGTGCACCCTCGTGGCGCTGCCCAACTTTCCGGCCGACATCGTGCCCGAAGGCAAGACCGCAGCGGACAACCTCGTGGTGAAGCTCGTGGAGAACTACACGCCGCTCACCGACGATGCGCTGCCCCATTGGGAGTTGGCCCGCAAATACGACATCATCGACTTCGACCTCGGCGTGAAACTCACCGGAGCCGGATTCCCCGTCTACAAGGGCAAAGGCGCCCGCCTGCAGCGCGCGCTCATCAACTACTTCCTCGACTACAACACGCGGGCCGGCTATCAGGAGGTGGAACCGCCCGTGATGGTTAACGAAGCGTCGGGATTCGGCACCGGCCAGCTCCCCGACAAAGAGGGACAAATGTACCACGCGACGGTCGACAACTTTTATTTGGTGCCGACGGCCGAAGTGCCCGTAACGAATATCTATCGCGACGTCATTTTGGACGAAAAGGATTTTCCGGTAAAAATGACCGCCTATACGCCCTGCTTCCGTCGCGAGGCCGGTTCCTACGGCAAGGACGTACGCGGACTGAACCGACTGCACCAGTTCGACAAGGTGGAGATCGTCCAATTGAGCCTGCCCGACCGTTCGTACGAAGCGCTCGACGGCATGGTCGCCCATGTCGAAGGGCTCGTTCAGTCGCTCGGACTGCCCTATCGCATCCTGCGGCTCTGCGGCGGCGACATGTCGTTCACATCGGCGCTTACCTATGATTTCGAGGTCTATTCCGAAGCTCAGAAACGCTGGTTGGAGGTTTCGTCGGTATCGAATTTCGAGTCGTTCCAGGCCAACCGGCTGAAGCTGCGCTATCGCGATGCGGACAAGAAGACGCAACTGGCCCATACGCTCAACGGCTCGTCGCTGGCCCTGCCGCGCATCGTGGCCGCCCTGCTCGAAAACTTCCAGACCCCCGAAGGAATCCGCATTCCCGAAGTGCTGGTTCCCTACACGGGATTCGACAAGATTAAATAACTTCCCATCCCCGGGCTTCGGCGAATCGAAGCCTGGGTGCTCGGGCAGAACGGCAAATAAATTTGCATTTTCGTCCGGCTTTTTCTATCTTTGTATTTATACACACCAAAAACACAAACAAACATGGCACACAAAATTACTGATTCGTGCGTTGCATGCGGTACCTGCATCGGCGAATGCCCGGTAGAAGCGATCTCGGCAGGCGACATCTACGTCATCGACCCCGACAAGTGCATCGACTGCGGCACCTGCGCCGGCGTATGCCCGAGCGAAGCGATCGTCGCCGAGTAAACGCACTCCGACGCGATACGCAAGAGCGCATCCGACCTTCGGGTCGGATGCGCTCTTGCGTTGTTGCCAACGCCTTACGCCGCCTTGACCAACGAACGCCCTAACCAGACCATCGCCAGGCCGAGCAGCAGGCTCAAAACGACGTACAATCCGAAATAAAGTCCGTGTTTCTGCTGCAACAACAGAAACAGATCGTCCGAAAAGGACGAAAAAGTAGTGAATCCGCCGCAGAACCCCGTTATCAAAAAGACATTCATCGACGAGGAGATCAGGTGGGTTTTCTCGGCCATACCGAAAAAGATACCAATCAAGAAGCTCCCCACGACATTCACCGTGAACGTACCCCACGGAAAGGCCGAATTACAGAGGTAATGGGCGAATTTGCCCGTCAGAAAACGCAGGCAGGTGCCGATGAATCCGCCCAGACCTGCAATAAGCATCGCTTTGAACATACGTCTGAATCTTGGTTTCGTTGCAATTAAGGTGTCGCAAAGATACACCGTTTTTCGTTCGGCTGCTTCAAATCGCATACCACAACGGCGCGTGCAGTCTTTTTTCGTGTGGCACACTCTTTGCCCGCCTACGCTCCCGTCGGGCCGCACCGTTTCGCCGAAGCACGAACCGCCTTCGCCCGCCAACCGAATAAATCTTACACCGTTATGCATTTGACACCAAAAGAGATCGACAAGCTGATGCTGCTATCGCTCGGCTCGATCGCCGAACGCCGCATGAAAAAGGGGCTGAAACTCAACTATCCGGAAGCCGTGGCCTACATCACCTCCACGGCATTGGAGGGGGCCCGTGAAGGGAAAACCGTCGAGACCGTCATGAAGGAGGCGGCCAACGTACTGACGAAAAACGACGTGATGGAGGGTGTCGCCGACATGATCGGCCTGCTGCAGGTCGAAGCCGTCTTCACCGACGGCTCCCGCTTGGTGAGCATCCATCAGCCGATCAAATAACGCCTTCGCATTCACACTTATTCCTTTTGCAATCATGGAAACAACGAATCAACACCCTGCGAACGACGCTTCGCAGCCGGCGAGCCTTTATCCGAACCGACCCGGGTTCCAACCCGCACAGGCCGTCCCCGTGGGCGGCGTCGTGCTGCGTTCGGAGCCCATCGCCTACAACGAAGGGCGCAAAACCGTCCATCTGACCGTCCGCAACACGGGCGACCGACCCATTCAGATCGGGTCGCACTTCCACTTTTTCGAGGTCAACCGTTATCTCGAATTCGACCGCGACGACGCATTCGGCTGTCATCTGAACATTCCGGCTACGACGGCCGTCCGGTTCGAACCCGGCGACCAGAAAGAGGTAGAGGTCGTCGCCTATTCGGGCAAACGGCGCATCATCGGTTTCAACGGGTTGGTCATGGGCTATGCGGGCGACGAAGAGACGCCGGCCTACTATCCGGCCCGCACGCGCGCTTTGCAGAAGATGCGGCGCTCCGGATTCAAATTCACCGAAAAACCCGCATCCGACAACCAATAAACGACCCTACATCATGGCAACAATCACACGTCAGGAAAACAACAATCTGTTCGGCCCGACCACGGGGGATAAAATCCGGTTGGGCGATACCAATCTGTATATCGAAATCGAAAAGGATCTCCGCGGATACGGAGACGAAGTGATCTACGGCGGCGGCAAGACGCTGCGCGACGGCATGGGGCTGGCCAATACGATGGACTCGAAAGAGGGTTCGCTCGATCTGGTCATCACCAACGTAACGGTCCTCGATCCGATCGTGGGCGTCGTGAAGGCCGACGTCGGCATCAAAGACGGCAAAATCGCCGGAATCGGCAAGGCGGGCAATCCGAACATCATGCAGGGCGTCGACCCCAATTTGGTAACGGGCGCCGCGACCGATGCCATATCGGGCGAGCATTTGATTCTGACGGCGGCCGGCATCGACGGCCACGTCCATCTCATCTCGCCGCAGCAGGCCTACGCCAGTCTGAGCAACGGCATCACGACCCTCATCGGCGGCGGCATCGGCCCGAGCGACGGCACGAACGGCACGACCATCACCTCCGGCCGCTGGAACATCGAGAAGATGCTGCAGTCGATCGAATCGCTGCCCGTCAACATCGGGCTCTGCGCCAAAGGCAACTGTTCGGTCGAACGACCCATCGAGGAGCAGCTCGAAGCCGGCGCCTGCGGATTGAAAATCCACGAGGACTGGGGTTCCACGCCAGCCGCCATCCGCGCTGCACTGAATGTCGCCGACCGCTACGACGTACAGGTCGCCATCCATACCGACACGCTCAACGAGGGCGGTTACGTCGAGGACACCATCGCGGCAATCGACGGCCGCACCATCCACACCTACCACACCGAAGGTGCGGGCGGCGGCCATGCACCCGACCTGCTGAAGGTGGCCTCGATGCCTTACGTCCTTCCGTCATCGACCAACCCCACGCTGCCCTTCGGCGTCAACTCGCAGGCCGAACTCTTCGACATGATTATGGTCTGCCACAACCTCAATCCGAAAATTCCATCGGACGTTTCGTTCGCCGAGAGCCGCGTGCGCCCCGAAACGCAGGCCGCCGAAAACGTGTTGCACGACCTGGGCGTGTTGTCGATGGTCTCGTCCGACTCGCAGGCGATGGGCCGTATCGGCGAATCGTTCATGCGCACGATCCAGATGGCCTCGTTCATGAAGGATGCCGTCGGCCGGCTCGACGGCGACAGCGACGACAACGACAACTTCCGCGTACTGCGTTATTTGGCGAAGATCACCATCAATCCGGCCATCGCCTTCGGTCTGTCGGACTACATCGGTTCGGTCGAAAAGGGCAAAGTGGCCGACTTGGTGCTGTGGGAGCCGCAGTTCTTCGGCGCCAAACCGAAAATGGTCATCAAGGGGGGCATGATCAGCTGGTCGAACATGGGCGATCCCAATGCTTCGCTTCCGACGCCGCAACCTTGTTACTATCGTCCGATGTTCGGTGCTTTCGGTCAGGCGTTGCCGCAGACCTGCATTTCGTTCGTCTCCGAGGCCGCCTGCAGCGGCGGCATCCGCGAACGGTTGGGACTCGAACGCATCGTGAAACCCGTGCGCCGCACGCGCCAGCTGACCAAACGCGACATGGTGCGCAACGGCTGCACGCCGCACATCGAAGTCGATGCGGAGACCTTCGACGTGATGGTCAACGGCGTGAAAGCCTACGTCAAACCGGCGGAACGCTTCCCGTTGAGTCAACTTTACTGGTTCTGCTGAAAATCGTTCCCCGCAAAACCAGTATTAGCATTCCTACCTCTTAATAAAAATGCAAATCTATTCGGAAATCATCGGCAACCTCCACGATCCGCAATGGGCCGGCCGCACAGCGACCGACCGCGTGGAGTACATCGAGCTCGACCAATGGACGGCGCAGAAGAGCCGGTTCGTCGTGCGCAGCGAAACGGGCGACGAATACGCCGTGGCACTCAAACGCCACGTGCAACTGGCCGACGGCGACATCCTGGCCCACGACGCGCTGAACCGCCACATCGTCGCGTTCCGCATCCGGCTCAACGACGTGCTGGTCGCCGACCTCTCGGCGCTGACTGGCTCGCCGACCGACGAGCTGCTGCACACGGCCGTAGAACTGGGCCACGCTATCGGCAACCAGCACTGGCCCGCCGTGGTGAAAGGGACGAAAGTCTATGTTCCGCTGACGGTCGACCGCAAAGTGATGGAGAGCGTCATGAATACCCACCGGCTGGAAGGGGTCGTCTGCACGTTTCAACCCGGCGCCGAGGTGATCCCCTACCTCGCACCCCATGAGATTCGCCGCCTGTTCGGCGGCACGAATCCGGAGTGCGCCGAACCCCATCATCACCACCACCACGAACCGGTGCCGGAAGCGTTATGAACGACCCGATGCGGTTCATGCAACTGTTGCAATTCGCCGATTCAGCTTTTCCCATCGGCAGCTTCGCCTTTTCGGACGGCCTCGAAACGGCCGTCGCCGAAGGGTTGGTTGCCGATGCGGAGACGCTGGCCGGTTACACCGACGCGATCGTCCGTCGCACGGCGCACACCGACGCCGTAGCCGCCCTGCACGCGGCACACGGTGCACGGTGCGGCGACTATCCGGCCGTTCTCGAAGCAGACGGCGCACTGCTGCGCACCAAGCTCAACGACGAAGCCCGCAAGATGCAACGCCGCACGGGCCGCAAGCTGACCGAATTGGCAGCGACGCTTTTCGATGACCCGATGCTGAAGCAATGGCACGCGGATGTTCGTGCGGAACGGACGCCCGGCTGCTGTCCGGTCGCGCAAGGGCTGCTGTACGCCGTATGCGGGCTGTCGGACGAAGCGCTCTTTGCAACGATCCTCTACGGAGCGGCGAACCGCGTACTGAATGCCGCCCTGCGCTGTGTGCGGGTGTCGCACATCGACACGCAACGGATACTGACCGACCTCGCTCGTCGAATCGGCGACCTTGCAGCGGAAGCGTCCGACCTGGAACCGGAAGATATGTATGCCTTCACGCCCCAGATCGACCTGCTGGCCGCCCTGCACGAAAAAGGCACCGGACGATTGTTTATGAACTAAAAGAATGGGACAAACTTGTCGTATCGGAATCGGAGGCCCCGTAGGCTCCGGAAAGACGGCCCTCATCGAGGCCATCACGCCCCGCCTGTTGGCGATGGGCTACAAAGTGCTGGTCATTACCAACGACGTGGTAACGACCGAGGACGCCAAACACGTCCGTAAAATGTTGAAAGGCATTCTGGTCGAAGAACGCATCATCGGCGTCGAGACCGGCGCCTGCCCCCACACCGCCGTGCGCGAAGACCCGTCGATGAACCTCGCCGCCGTCGAAGAGATGGAGGCCCGCTTCCCCGACGGAGACATCGTGCTGATCGAATCGGGCGGCGACAACCTGACGCTCACGTTCAGCCCTGCGCTGGTCGATTTCTTCATCTACGTGATCGACGTGGCGGCGGGCGACAAAATTCCCCGCAAGGACGGCCCGGGCATCTCGCAATCGGACATCCTCGTCATCAACAAAACCGACCTGGCCCCCTACGTCCATGCCGATCTGGAGGTGATGCGCCGCGATTCGGCGTTGATGCGCTCGTCCGGAAAACCCTTCCTGTTCACCAACTGCATGACCGGCGAGGGCATCGACGAATTGGTCGCCTTGATCCGTCGCATGGCTCTTTTCGACCTCGACCGCACCTTGCAGAACGAAACCGCCCTTGCCGAACCATGACGCCGACCGTTTGCGCCAAAGAGATGCGCCCCTTCGCGGGAGGGCTGCACACGGCTCCGACCGGAAAACGCGGCTACCTCTATCTGGGATTCGAGCTCGACGGCGACGGGAAATCCATCCTGCGTCATCTGGAACGCCGCACACCGCTGATCGTCCAACAGGAGCTCTATTTCGACGAAGCGATGCCCGAAATGCCGTGCGTCTACATTCTCTCGTCGGGCGGCCCCAACGTCGACGGCGACCGCTACGAACAACATTTCGTCGTCCGGCGCAATGCGTTCGCCCACGTATCGACGGGCGCAGCGACCAAACTGGCCGAAATGCGCCGCAACTATTCGGGGCTGACGCAACGCATCGAACTGGAAGCCGGAGCCTACTTGGAGTATCTGCCCGAACCGGTCATCCCCTGCCGGCACACCCGCTACCAGGTCGATACGTCGATCCGCATCGACCCCACGGCGACCCTTTTTTATTCGGAAATCTATTTGAGCGGCCGCCGCTACTTCGGCACGGGCGAACGCTTCTGCTACGACATTCTTTCGGTGAAGACGCGAGCCCGACGGCCCGACGAGACACCGCTTTTTCAGGAAAAATTCATCGTCCGTCCCGACCGTCTTTCGCCGGAACGGCTCGGAGCGATGGACGGCTACGACATCTTTGCGAACGCGGTCGTGCTGACGCCTCCCGACAAGGTCGCCGACCTTTACGGACGGACGAAAGCCTTCATCGATCGCAAGAGTCGGCTGGCCGCCGGCATCACCCGTCTGCCGAACGACTGCGGACTGAGCTACAAGGTGCTCGGCGACGATACGGGCGCCGTGAAACGGCTCGTCCGCCGATTTTGCAGCGACGTACGCCAATGCGTCAAGGGCCGTCCGCTGCCGGACGAATTTCCGTGGCGCTAACCGCCCCGAATAAGAACTAAAACAACATTAGCGAAAAAATATGGAAAACCGAACAACGATGGAGGCGGAAAAGCCTCGCACGCAATCAATCGACTTTCTGGCGACGCTGCTGCGCGGCGCCGGACAGGTCATGTTCCAAAACAATTCCTGGACGGGATTTTTCTTTTTGATCGGCATCTTCTGGGGCAGCTACCAGGAGGGGCTGGGCCTCGTCGCATGGGGCGCCCTGCTGGGACTGATCGTCTCGACCGTTACGGGCTATCTGCTCGGACTGCCCGATGACGACGGGAAGCACGGTCTGTGGGGATTCAACGGCATCCTGGTCGGCTGTGCCTTCCCGACCTTCCTCGGCAACACGGTCTGGATGTGGCTGGCACTGGTGCTCTGCGCCGCGCTCACGACGTGGGTGCGCGCCGGATTCAACCGCGTGATGGCTCCGTGGAAGGTCAATTCGTTCACCTTCCCCTTCGTTTTCAGTACATGGATTTTCCTGCTCGCCGCCCGCGCGATGCACGGCCTGCCGCCCATCCACCTCTCCGATCCGACGCTGCCCGCAGCTTTCACCGTAGCAGGTCATTTCGGATTCATCGACTGGATCGTCTGGTGGCTCAAGGGCGTCGCCCAAGTATTCTTGATCAACTCGTGGATCACCGGACTTTTCTTTCTCGTCGGGCTGGCCGTCAGCAACCTGTGGGCCGCACTCTGGGCCGCCATCGGATCGGCCGTCGCGCTTTGCATCGCGTTGGCATTGGGAGCTTCGGGCGCCGACGTGTCGAGCGGCCTCTACGGATTCAGCGCCGTACTGACGGCCATCGCGCTGGCCACGGTATTCTACAAACCGAACCTCCGGTCGGCCGTCTGGGCGCTGCTGGGCATCTGTGTTACGGTCTTCATCCAGGCCGGCATGAACATGCTGCTGGCGCCCGTGGGAATCGCTACGCTGACCGCACCGTTCTGCGTCGCGACGTGGCTGTTTCTGCTGCCGCTCATCCGGTTCGATGAGACCGAACAGGTCGACCACACCGACTGGCACCACAAAAAATAGCGCCCATGCACCTATCCGATGCTTTGGTTTCGCCCGAGGTGGCCGCAACGGCAGGAGCTGTTTCGCTGCTGCTGCTCGGCGCCGCGGGTCGAAAGGTCAGCCGACAACGCCGCGACGACGATCGGCTCGTGCCGTTGATGGGCGTAACGGGGGCCTTCGTATTCGCCGCGCAGATGATCAACTTCGCCATTCCGGGCACGGGATCGAGCGGCCATTTGATCGGGGGCATCCTGCTCTCGGCTCTACTGGGGCCATGGGCGGCGCTGCTGACGCTCGCTTCGGTCATCATCCTGCAATGTCTGCTGTTCGCCGACGGCGGACTGCTGGCCTTGGGATGCAACCTTTTCAATATGGCCGTCCTGTCGTGTTTGGTCGCCTACCCGCTGGTCTACCGGCCCATCGCCGGAACGAATCCTACGCCACGACGCATCTTCGCCGCCTCGCTGGCAGCCGGAATCGTCGCTCTGCAATTAGGAGCCTTGGCCGTGGTGCTCGAAACCGAACTCTCCGGAATCACCGTCCTGCCGACCGACCGATTCCTGCTGCTGATGGCACCCATCCATCTGTTGATCGGCATCGGCGAAGGGGCAGCAACCGCCGCCGTGCTCTGTGCTGTGCAGCGATACCGTCCGGAACTGCTCCGCAACGACCTGCCCCGCCCCAACCGACGCAAAACCGCCCGTCTGCTCGCAGCATTCGTCGGCTGTGCGCTGCTGCTCGGCGGGCTCTTTTCGTGGATCGCCTCCTCCCGCCCCGACGGGCTCGAATGGTCGATCGAACGGCTGACCGGCACCACGGAGCTCGCCGCACCGGCCGATGCGCCGCACGCAACCGCCGCCCATCTCCAACAACGCACCGCGCTGCTGCCCGACTACGACACCTCCTTCGCCGGATTGGTCGGAACGGGCGTCGTGCTGCTCGTCGTCGTCGGAACGGCCCGCCTGCTCCGCCCGACGCATAAAAAACCATGAGAGAACGGTTGACACGGGCCATCGACCGGCTGGAAGCAGCGGAACGAACCGACCGCAGCCCGACGCTGCTGCATCGGTTGGACGGACGGTCGAAATTGTTGGTAACGTTAGTTTATTTGATTGCCCTGCTCTCCGTACCGCTCACGCAGCTCTCCGATACGCTGCTCTTTGCCGTTTATCCGCTCCTGACCGCGTCGATCGGCGGATTCCGCTACGGCCCGATTCTGCGCCGCTCCCTGATCGTGGTGCCGTTCGTTGCCTTCATCGGCCTGTTCGACATTTTCCAGGAGCGCGAAACGCTCTTCCGCATCGGCCCGCTCGCCGTCAGCGTCGGGTGGACGATGTTCGCCGTCCTACTGCTGCGCGGCCTGCTCTCGGTGCAGGCGCTGCTGCTGCTGATCGACAGCACGGGCTATCCCCGCCTTTGCCGCAGCCTCCAACAATTGGGCGTATCGGAGGCATTCACCACGCAACTGCTTTTCGTCCATCGTTATCTGTGCCTGCTGCTGCGCGAAAGCATCGCCCTGTCGATGGCCATCGACGCACGCAGCTTCGGACGACGCAACTATCCGCTGCGCATCTGGGGTACCTTGATTTGCCAGCTGCTGCTGCGGACGTTCGATCGGGCCGAACGCATCGGCCGAGCCATGACCGCCCGCGGATTCACGGGCCGCATGCCCGCGCTTCCGTACACCCGCACCCGCTGGCGCACCGCCGATACGCTCTACGCCGTCGGATGGAGCGCCGTCATCGTCGGTCTGCGGTTCGTCTCACCCGAACGATTGCTGTAATGCCATGAGCCACCATTATCTCCGATTCGAACAGGTCGGATACCGCTATCCGGACGGCCACGAAGCACTGCACGACGTCTCGTTCGAGCTTACGCACGGCGAGAAAGCGGCCTTGGTCGGAGCCAACGGCGCCGGCAAGACGACCCTGCTGCTGCATGCCGATGGGCTGCTGCTCCCGACCACGGGACAAGTCGTCGTAGGAGGGATTCCGATCACGCGGCGCACGCTGCCGACGATTCGCCGGACGGTCGGCTATCTGTTCCAGCAACCCGACGACCAGCTTTTCATGCCGACCGTCGAGGAGGATGTCGCCTTCGGCCCGGCGAATATGGGGCTCGATGATGCGGAGATCGAACGACGGGTCGCCGAAGCGCTGGCCTCCGTCGGAGCGACGGAGCTGCGGCATCGGGCACCCGGACGCCTTTCGGGCGGCGAGAAGAAACGGGTGGCCATCGCCACGGTGCTGGCCATGGAACCGTCGATCCTGGTCATGGACGAGCCGACCGCCTCGCTCGATCCGCCGGCCCGCCGGCAGCTGTTCGAATTGATCCGCACGTTCCGCCATACGATGCTCATCGCCACGCACGACGTGGAATTAATACGCGAATTGTGTACTCGCACGCTCGTACTGCATCGCGGTACGTTGGTCGCCGACGGCCCGACGCAAGAGGTACTCGCCGCCGGCGAAATCGGGTGAACAAAAAGCGGAGCATCGAAGATGCCCCGCAAATCGTTATAGCGACTTCGCGCGACTATCGTTGCGAAACCATGCCGTTGTAGGTTATCGAATACGAACTTCCGTTGTTCGAAAAGATGACCTTCACGTTCGGGCTGGGGTAATACTCCGTATCATAACTTCCGATCAGCGTGCAATCAATCGTACCCGAAAGAATCACGCTGCCGATCTGACCCGTCAGCGTATTTTCCACACCCTTGTAGTTCACATTCGAGACTTTCCAGGAGAGCGCCGAATCCTGACCGCTTCCGGTCATCTTGAACTCCTTCTCGTGGCAATCGGAGTAGGCCAGCGACGAGGCGCCGGTCATCAGCGTATAGTTGCCCGACCATCCCGAAAGCAACGGCGTGGAACCGCTCGCAAGGTCGATCCCCGACAGCCCGATCTCATACATACCGCCTGTTTCGGTGATCGTCGTCGTCTCGCCGTCCGCATAGGCATAGGTTACGGCATTGAAACCGTTGTTGACATCGGCTTTCAGTCCCGAAGTGGCGATCGTCCACTCGGCGGAATTATCCGACAAAGCGACCCCGTTGGTCTCCACCTCGACGGTTCCTTCGTAATAACTGTCTTCTTTACGGAATTGGAGCGTATATTTCGTTCCGTCCTGCGTGATGACAGTACCGTTCGGGAAAAGTTTATCCCGCAACGACACCTCGGAGCCTTCGATCTTGACATCCAACCGATTTTCGGTCAAACCCTGTTTATCGGCTTCATCCAGCAACATCGCCAACCGGATGCCGACATCCGCCGGAAGCAAAGCGAGCTGATTCTTGACGCGGGCGGCATTGTAGATCGAGATACCGGGTGCCATCGGATCCGGCTCCGAATCGGAACTGTCCAGACAAGAGGTCAGAGCAATCGGAAGGGTCAGCAGCAAAGCGATCAAGCCTTTTTTCATCTTCATATCGTATCGTTTTTAGTTGTTTTCGTAATAGCCAACGGTTTATTCGCACCGATTCGTATATCGTCGCGTCCAAAAGTACGGATTTTTTTTGCAAAACGAACGAAAATCCCTATCTTTATTCGGTGAAACGCTTCAATCTGTTCATCATCATGTCGCTATTCTCCTTTTTAGGACACGGGCGTACGACCGCACCCGCCTATCCGACCGACACCCTCGTCGCACGCGACGGGCAGGAACTGACTTTCACTTTCTTCAAGCACGCTTCGCTTTCCATCGCTGCCGGCGAAGGACGCATCCTCTACATCGACCCCGTACACACCTACGCCGACTATGCGAAACTGCCCAAGGCCGACCTCGTGCTGATTACCCATTCGCACTACGACCATCTGGATCGGCAGGCGATCGACGACCTCACGACGCGAACGAGCGACATCGTCTGCGACCGGACATCGGCCGAAGCGTTCGACACGAACTGCCACGTCATGCGCCCGGGGAGCGTCGTCTCGCCGCGCGACTGGGTGAAAATCGAGGCCGTAGCGGCCTACAACACGACACAGGGACATCTGCAATTCCATCCGAAGGAACGCGAGGACTGCGGCTACATTCTGACCATCGGCGGCACCCGCATCTACATCGCCGGCGATACGGAACCGACCCCCGAACTGCTTGCGCTGCGCAATATCGACGTTGCGTTTCTGCCCGTCAATCAACCCTACACAATGACCGTCGATCAAGCGGTGCAAGCCGTCAAGGCCATTCGTCCGACGATCTTCTATCCCTATCACTACGGCGAAGTGGAGCAGCAAACCGACCTCGAAGCACTGGCGACAGCGCTCGAAGGCATCACGGAAGTCCGCATCCGGCCGATGGAATAAAGAAGTTTTACTCGACGTACAGCACCAATCCCTTGAGGTACTCGCCCTCGGGGTGGTAGATGTCGATGGGATGGTCGGCGGGTTGGGTCAATTGGTGCAAGATGCGCACCTTGCGGCCGGCGATCGCCGCAGCCGAAAAGACCGTCGTGCGGAACAACTCCTTCGAAACGGCCTGCGAGCAAGAAAAGGTAAAGAGAATGCCGCCCGCCCGAATCTGCGACAAAGCGCGAGCATTCAATCGTTTATACCCCTGCATGGCATTGCCCAGCACCTTGTGGTGTTTGGCGAAAGCCGGCGGATCGAGGATAATCAGATCGTACCGGTCGCCGATGTTCCGCAGATACTCCACAGCGTCCGCTGCCACCTCGCTATGCACGACCCCGTCGCCGAAATTCAACCGGATATTCTCCGAAGCCAAAGCCACGGCACGCTCCGACGAATCGACCGAGCAAACCTCCTTGGCCCCGCCCGCAAGCGCATAGACCGAAAATCCGCCCGTATAACAGAATGTATTGAGCACTGTCCGTCCGCTGGCGTACCGTTTCACTAACTCGCGATTTTCGCGCTGGTCGAGGAAGAAGCCGGTTTTCTGCCCCTGCTCCCAATTCACCAGGAAGTGTTCACCGTGCTCCGAAACCACCTGCGGCACAGCTGCCGGACCGCCCCACAGATAGCCGTCGACGGCCCCCAAATCGGCCTTAAAAGGCAAGGTCTGCGACGATTTGTCGTAAATGGCTTCGATCCGGTCGCCGTAAACCGACCGAATGGCCGCAGCGATCTCCAAACGCGAACGGTACATTCCCACCGAATGGCACTGCACGACGGCCGTATGACCGTAAATGTCGGCGACCAATCCGGGCAGGCCGTCGCCCTCGCCGTGCACCAACCGGTAACAATCGGTCTCGGAGCTGTCGACCAGGCCCAACGTACGCCGCACGTCGAATGCCACGGAGATGCGGCGGCACCACCAAGCCGAATCAATGGGCTCCCGCTCGAACGAGAGCACCCGCACAGCGATGGAACCGATCTGATAATGGCCCACAGCGATGAACGTCCGCGCGTGGTCGTACACCTCGACCAAAGCCCCCTCGACGATGTCGGCCTCCTCCTCGGCCTCGATGAAGTCGATAGCACCGGAGAAGATCCACGGATGCCGACGCATCAACGACTCCTCCTTACCCCGTTTGAGTATAATTCTCGGTACCATTTTTATTAATGCGTCCCGCTTTTACTTCGACAACCGATTGTAAATCTGCACGCAGACCCACGCATCGGTCGCCGCATAAAGCGCCTGTTTGTCCGTCAGGGTCTGAGCCTCCCAGTTGCTCAACCGCTGGGCCTTCGACACGCGCTGACCCAGGACGATCGCCGACATTTTGCGCACGCTTTTCTCCTCGATGCCCCTCTGCGGTGCGAGCGTCTGCAAATCGACGAACCCGCCCTCGCGGAAATGGCGCAACCGCCGCAAAGCCCGCAAATCGCCTGCAACGGCAGCCCCGACCTTCAGAATCTGTTTGTCTTCCAAGAGGTCGATCAAGGGTTTCGCCAGCGGAATGCGGTTCAATCGAAACAGAAAAGCGACCTCCTGCGTCGCAAGCTGGAGCAGGGCCACCCGATAGGTTACCCCCGCGCGGAACGACGGACGGGTCTCGGTATCGAATCCGATGATCGAAGCGCGTCGCAACTCCTGACAGGCCGCTTCGATGTCGCGCTCCGTGTCGATGATGCGGATCGGCCCCGCAAATTCGATGGCGGGGAGCAAAGCGGTCTCTTCGTTGCTTATTTTGGCGAGAAAAGGGCTGGATTCCATTCGGGCGAAAAAATTCGCACAAAAGTAGCAAAAAAATCCGCTCACTCGGGCCGATCGCCGATTTTTTTCACCGTTCCGTCGGACTGCATGCCGAGGATGCCCCGGTCGATCAGTGTGCGGAGCAATTCGGCGGCCCGTTCGGGCGGGCAGGGCAATCCGGCACAAAGCGTCCGCGGATCGGCCGGCCCGGCATCGAGCCGATGCAACAATTCGTCGCGCAAAGCCGCATCCGACCGACCGTCCGATGCCGTCCCCGATCGTTCGGCGGCCCGTTGCTTCTCCTCGCGTCGACGAGCCAGGCAACAATCGCAAATGCCGCACGGTTCGGCGTCCTCTCCGCCGAAATACTCGTCCAACACGACGCTGCGGCACCGTGTATCGTTCGACGCATAGGCGAGCATGTGTTCGAACCGTTCCTGCGTCAACGCCAGCCGGCGGGCATAGGTTTCGGGAGCGATATAAAGGTCGGCGCGCGGCAGCCGCTCCTCGTCGAAATAGAGCAGCGGCGAACGGTTCGACGGAATGTAACGGATGACGCGCAACTGCCACAGGCGTTTCAACAACTCTTTGACCCGCTCCACCGTGTAGCCGCTCCACGTGGCTAATTCGCCTTCGTCGATCGGTCGAAAATCGGTGAAAACCCCGTTGTAAAGCCGCAGCAGCGTCCGGATGAAATGATCGAGGTCGTCGCGCCGGACCCGCAGCTTGTAGAGATCGTCGCGACTGACGCAGAACATCACCCGCGCCGGATGATCCTGCGCATCGGTGAGGGTCAGATAACCGTTCTGCTGCAACAATTTCAGCGCACTCTGCACCGTACCGGCATAAAGGTGTTCGTGCGCGCAAAATTCGTAGATATTGAAGAGCACCGACGCGCCGGCCCCGTCGCCGATGCCGATTTGCAGATAGGAGCAGACGCGTTCATAAATATCCTTGACCTGCTCCAAAGGCGGGAACTCCTGCTTGAAGCGGCGGGCGATGCGGTCGGCATCGTCCGAAGCGACCAGCAGCAAGGCGTAGGCCCGCTTGCCGTCGCGCCCCGCACGACCCGCCTCCTGGTAATAACTTTCCAGCGAATCGCACATCGAATAGTGCACGACGAACCGCACATCGGGTTTGTCGATTCCCATTCCGAACGCGTTGGTCGCCACCATCACCCGCACCTTGCCGCGCAGCCACTCCTCCTGACGCGCCGAACGTTCGGCATGTCCCAGACCGCCGTGATAGGCCGTTGCGGCGATTCCGGCCTCGCGCAACGTCTCGGCCAGCTGTTCGGTACCCTCGCGCGTACGCATGTAGACGATGCCGGAACCTGCGACATGCTGCAATAAACGCATCAATTGTGCGTTCTTATCATCGGTATGGCGCACGCTGTAAGAGAGGTTGGGACGTCGGAAATCACCGCGCACGACATGCGGTTCGGCGAATTTCAGATGGTACTGGATGTCCTCGGCCACGCGCGGCGTCGCCGAAGCGGTCAGCGCCAGCACGGGCACGCCAGGCAGCTTTTCGCGCAATTCGGCGATCCGGAGATAGGAGGGCCGGAAGTCGTAGCCCCACTGCGAAATGCAATGCGCCTCGTCGACGGCGATCAACGAGACGTCCATCCGCACGACGCGCAGCCGGAAGGCCTCGGAGGCCAACCGTTCGGGCGCCACGTAGAGGAATTTCACATCGCCGTAGACGCAGTTGTCCAGCGCGATGTCCAGCTGCCGCGGCGAAAGGCCTGCATGAACGGCGACGGCCGGAATCCGCAACGCCCGCAACCGGTCGACCTGGTCTTTCATCAGAGCGATGAGCGGCGTTACGACGATGCACAGCCCCTCGCGGGCCAGCGTCGGCACCTGATAGGTCAACGACTTGCCGCCGCCCGTCGGCATCAGCGCCAGCGTATCGCGACCGTCCAACACAGCGCGGATGATCCGCTCCTGCACGGAGCGGAATTCCGTGTACCCCCAATACCGTTCGAGAACGGTCTGTATGTCGGCGGGCTGTCCCATAGTACAAAGGTACGCATTCGGCGAAAAATTAAAAGCGAAATGTTCCGTTTCTTCCGATAATTCATTATTTTTGCATCCGGAAATGACGCTGCGATGAAACGAACGCGTTACATAGCCTGCTGGCTGCTGGTCGTCTATCTATTGACGGCCATCGGGCCTGCGTGGGCTTCGCTCGCCTGCCGGTGCTGGGTCATGACAGCCCGCACCGAGGCGGTCGACGAGCATCATCACGGCCACGACGGCTGTTGCCGGCACAGCTTGACCCGTACGACGTCGGAGCAATCCGCCTGGGAGACTCCGTGCTGCACCGACCGACACTCGACCGAAATCGCCCTCTATACCAAAGGACACGACGACCGCACGGATCGCTTCGTCCTGCCGGTACTCACAGCTTTGCTGCCAGACGAGCTTCCGACCGTTGCGCCGGACGCACCGCTTATCGACCGCTCGGTCGATCGCCGCACGCCTTTCCTTTGTCATGGCAGCGTACGCTGCACGGGTCTGCGCGCCCCTCCTGCACAAATCTGATCGGTTTTCGGACATTCCCACGTCCGGCCTCGGGGATCTTTTCCGAATCCCCGAAGAAATATCCGCCTGTCCGTTCCGACGAGACAGGGGAACTTCATCCACGTAAATAACCATGTTATGAAACGATACGAATCAACCCTCGCATGCCTGATCGCGCTCTTTGCCGGTTCGACGCTTCGGGCCCAAGAGCTGCAAGGCACGGTATGCGACACGGAAAAACAACCGCTCGTCGGTGCGGCGGTCTATTGGGCCGGCACGACCGTCGGCGCATCGGCCGATGTCGATGGCCGCTTCCGCCTGCACCGCGTGAAGGGATACGACCGATTGGTCGCCACCTATTTGGGTTACATCAACGATACGCTGCAAATCGCCCCCGGCGTCGAACGGGCCGACTTCGCTCTGCAAGCCGAAGACGTCGCCTTGGAAAGCGTTACGATCGAAGGCAACTTGAGCGGCAATTATATTAAGCGGGACGGATTGCTGAAGAACGAAACCATCTCGTTCGCCGGACTGTGCAAAATGGCCTGCTGCAATCTGGCCGAATCGTTCGAAAATTCGGCTTCGGTTACGGTCGGATACAGCGATGCCATATCGGGTGCCCGTCAAATCAAGATGCTGGGCCTTGCGGGCACCTACACGCAGATTCTCGACGAAAACCGCCCCATCATGCGCGGATTGAGCGCTCCCTACGGGTTGAGCTACACGCCGGGCATGTGGCTCAATTCGATCCAGGTGTCGAAGGGCGTCGCGTCGGTTACGGCGGGCCACGAAGCCATCACGGGCCAGATCAATCTCGAACACCGCAAGCCGACCGACCAAGAACGGCTCTTCTTGAATCTTTATTTAGACGACGAATTGCGGCCCGAAATCAACCTGACGTCGGCTTTTCCGGTAACGAAAGACCAGAAACTGACGAGCATCCTGCTGCTGCACGGTTCGATGGACACCGATGCCCGCAAGATGGATCACAATCACGACGGATTCCGCGACCTGCCGAAAAGCGACCAGATCAACATCGCGAACAAATGGCTCTACTCGGCCGACAACGGCATGCAGATTCGGTGGGGCTGGAAGTTCGTGCAGGAGAACCGGTTGGGCGGCATGTACGACTACAAAAAATCCATGCGCGACGAGATGCAGACCGGCTGGGACACCCCCGGCACGCTCTACGGCTCGCACATCCGCAACCGCAATGCCAACGGCTATCTGAAGATCGGCATGCCCGTAGGCGCGGCGGTCTATGACGAAGCGGAGGAGGACGAACTGCGCTCGAACATCGCTTTCGTCGCCGACTTCGACCACTTCGACGAGGATGCCTACTTCGGGCTGAACGACTACACGGGCAACGAGAACTCGCTGTCGGTCAACTTGATGTACAACCACTATTTCACGCACCGGTCGTCGTTCATCGTAGGTATTCAAGGACACTTACAATACTTCCGCGAAAATCTGGAAAACCGTACCCCGTGGATTACCGACGATCCGCAACGCTCCTACAATTTCGACCGCAATGAGCGCGAAGCCGGTGCCTATGCGGAGTACACCTACACGATCAAGGATAAATTCTCGATCGTGGCCGGCATCCGCGGCGACTACAACCACTATTACGACCGGTTCTTCGTTACGCCGCGCGGCCACCTGCGGTGGA
Organism: uncultured Alistipes sp.; assembly: GCA_947623305.1. Lineage (GTDB taxonomy): Bacteria > Bacteroidota > Bacteroidia > Bacteroidales > Rikenellaceae > Alistipes. The sequence continues at coordinate 106,313 of CANQGQ010000001.1, forward strand.
ACATCACCCCGTCGACCACGCTGCGGGCATCGGCCGGTTTGGGCTACCGCTCGACCAACCTCCTCACCGACAACATCGGAGCATTGGCCACGGGCCGGCGCATCGGATTCCTGGACACGGATTTCGCGGGGCTCGACCGCATGGAGAAGGCACTCACCGTCGGCGGCAGCTTGACGCAGAGCTTCCAGTTGGTGCGGGAAAGCGACGCGACGCTGAGTTTCGATTTCTTCCGCACGCAATTCGACCATTCGGTCGTAACCGACCAAGAGTACGACCCGACGGCGATCCTGTTCTACGGTTCGGACGGTCGCAGCTACACGGACACCTATCAGATCGACTTCACGTGGACGCCGGTCGATCGGTTCGACATCTTCGCGACGTTCCGCTACACAGATAGCGAGATGGCCATCGCACGCCCCGACGGCACGGTGGCGCACGTCGAACGACCGTTGGTAAGCGAATACAAAACGCTGCTCAACCTCCAGTATGCCACGAAGTTCCGTCGGTGGGTGTTCGATGCGACGGCACAGCTCAACGGCCCCATGCGCATCCCGACGCAGACGGGCGACCTGGCCGATACCTATTGGTCGCCGCGCTATCCGATTTTCTTCGCGCAGGTAACCCGCAAAATCGGCAAATTCGACCTCTATGCGGGCTGCGAGAACATCGGCGACTACCGGCAACACGACCCGATTCTGCATGCCGACGCCCCCTTCTCGACGGGATTCAACTCGATGAATGTCTGGGGTCCGCTCATGGGCCGCAAGTTCTACATCGGTCTCCGCCTGAACATTTATTAAGGGGAAGGAGCCGGAACCTTATCGAAAAAACAAGAACCTAATCAGTCAATAAAAATGAAAAAAATTTTAGTATTGTGCCTCGCCGCTCTGATGAGCGCAGGCGTGTGCGTCGCCGCGAAGCCCGACGCAAAGCAAACGACCAAAACGACGGTATTCGCAACGGACATCCACTGCGAGCATTGCGCCAGCAAGATTATGAACAACGTACCGGCGCTCGGCAAGGGAATCAAAGACGTGCAGATCGACGTGCCGACCAAAGAGGTAACGGTGGTTTACGACGCCTCAAAAAATTCGGACGAAAACATCGTCAAGGGATTCGCCAAACTGAAGGTCAAGGCTGAACCGAAACCCGCCACGAAAAAATAGTCCGGCGCCGAACGGCGCAGGCAGACGAAAACCTCCGCACCTTTCGGGTGCAGAGGTTTTTTATGTTGCATGAGGCGATGATGCAAGAACCGATTCATTTCGACGGCACGACCGAAAAGCCTCCGCCTTTCCCTACTTCCGCCGCGCGCGCTGCTGGGCCTCCTGTTGGCGGAGCAGCTCCTCGTAACGAAGCTGGAACTTCGATTTCTTGCCGTTCGACTTCTTCGCCGCAGCCGCCGCCATGATCGCCTGGATCTTGTCGTCGCTGACGAAGCGGCGCGTAATCAACGTCTGGGCGATGGTGAAGAGGTTGAACAACAGATAGTAATAGCACAGACCGCTCGAATAGTCGTTGAAGATGCACAAGAGCATCAACGGCATGAAATAGAGCATCATGAACTTCATGCCGGCCATCTGCGGCTGCGACGAAGCGGACTGCTGGTAGCTGTAATAGGAGAACCCGAAGGTCGAAAGCGCCATCAACAGCGCGAACAACGAAACGTGATCGCCGTAGAACGGAATCGAGAAGGGCAGATTCCACACGCTGTCGTACGAAGAAAGGTCATCCGACCACCAGAACGACTGCCCGCGCAACTCGATGGACGACGGAAAGAAACGGAACAAGGCGAAAAGAATCGGCAACTGGAGCAACATCGGAATACAGCCGCTCAACGGGTTGATTCCGGCTTTGCGTTGCAGTTCCAGCGTCGCCTGCTGGCGTTTCATGGCATCCTCCTGCTTGGGGTACTTCTTCGCTAATTCGTCCATCTGCGGCTTAAGCAGCCGCATCTTGGCCATCGAGACGTAACTCCGATAGGTGATCGGCGACAGCACCAATTTGACCAACACGACCAAAATCAAGATGATGATGCCGAAATTCGCAATGTAGTTGCGCAGGAAATCGAAGACCGGAATGACCACCCAGCGGTTGATCCATCCGAAGATGCCCCACCCCAGCGGCACGAGCCGTTCGAGGCAAAGGTCATCGACGCCATCGACGACCACTTTGCGCAGGATAGAATACTTGTTGGGGCCGAAGTAGAAGGCGAAATCGTAGGCCTCGGTCTGCGGCGTATAGGGCACGGTCATGCGGGCAGCGTAGTGCTTGATGAAACCCGAATCGGGCTGCGCCGTTTCGAACGAAAGATTCGCCGAAGCGACGTTCTGCGGAGCGATGAAGACCGACGAGAAAAACTGCTGTTTGAAAGCCACCCAATTGACCGACGTCGCAATCTCTTTCGATTTCGTACCGTCGCTCATGCCCAGCTCCTCGATGGATTGCTCGTCGGGGAACCGATACGAAAGCGTCGTGTACATGTTTTCGTTCTTGAAACCGCGTTCGTTCTGGTAGGAGGTGTTCGACCAGTCGATGCCGAAAGTGGTCTGATTGGCCATCTGCGGCGCCATGTCGATCAACTGCACGTAGAAATCGACCAGGTAGTTCTCCGCCGGCGATTCACCGTTGCGCAGCGTATAGCGGTAGACCAAGGCAGCGCCGTCGGCCACGTCGAGCCGCATCGTAACGGCCTGCGAGCCGTCCGGAAGCTCCGACACGGAGGGCGCGGAAAAAGTGTAATCCATCGTATTGACGGGGATGTTGTTCAATCCGTGTCGCAGATAGAACGTCAAACCGAACCGGGCCGTTGCAGGGTCGAACAATTGTACCGGTTCGTGCCGTTCGCCGCGAGGGGCGTATTTGGTGTAATCCTTGAGCGTTACGCCGATGATCCGGCCGCCGCGCGTCGAAAAACGCACGATCATCACCTCGTTCTCGATTGCGAACTCTTCGGGCTGGGCCTCCGCAGCGGCAGCCAAAGAGGCGCCGACCACGCTTTCGAGCCTTGCCGACGACGGCGAATCGTCCGCAACGGGTCGCGGAGCGGCGACCTCGGTCGAATCGGCCACCACGGCGGGAGCGATCTCCGCCGCATGTGCCGCTGCCAACGAATCTTGGTAAGCCTGCCATTCGGCCATCTCCGTTTGATAACGTTTCTGTTCCCTGCCGTTGAAGTAGACGAACCCCACGAAGAGCACGCCCACCACAATGATCCCTATGATCGACTTCTTATCCATTTACCTGTTACCTGCTATTTCTCGTTTTTATACTTCAACGCCGCCTGTACGAACGCCACGAACAACGGCGACGGACGCTGCACGGTGCTCTTGTACTCGGGATGATACTGCGTGCCGACGAACCACGGATGCGACGGCACCTCGACCACCTCGACCAATCCGGTATCGGGATTGACGCCCACGGCCTGCATGCCGGCCGCCTCGAACTGCGCGAGGTAATCGTTGTTGAACTCGTAGCGGTGGCGATGCCGCTCCGAAATGTTCAGTTTACCGTAAGCCGCAGCCGCTTTCGAACCCTTGCGCAACGTACAGGGATAGGCCCCCAAACGCATCGTGCCGCCCTTGGCCGTAACGCCCTTCTGCTCCTCCATCAAGTCGATGACCGGATGGGCCGTCTGCCCCATCTCGCTCGAATCGGCGTCTGCCAGCCCCAAGACGTTGCGGGCGAACTCGATGACGGCGCACTGCATACCCAAGCAGATACCCAGGAACGGAATGTTGTTTACGCGGGCGAAATGCACCGCCTCGATCTTCCCTTCGATGCCGCGGTTGCCGAACCCGGGAGCGACCAGAATACCGGCCATCGACCCGAGTTTGTCGGCGACGTTCTCGCGCGTCAGCTTTTCGGAGTTGACGTAACGCAGCTTCACCTTGCAATCGTTGACCGCACCGGCGTGGATGAACGATTCGCTGATCGACTTGTAGGCATCGGGCAGTTCGGTGTACTTGCCGACCAGCGCGATTTCGATCTTCTTCGACGGATGTTTGACCTTTTCGACGAAAGCGCGCCAGGCATCCATGTCGGGTTCCTGCTCCGACGGCAGATTCAGTTTGTCTAATACGACCTCGTCGAGATGCTGTTCGTGCATGCGCAGAGGCACCTCGTAAATGGTCGGCACGTCGATGGATTCCATCACGGCATTGGCATCGACGTTGCAGAACAGTGCCACCTTGCGACGCAACGCGAGCGTCAACGGATGCTCCGTGCGCAAAACGAGGATGTCGGGCTGCAAACCGTTCTCCAGCAGGGCCTTGACCGAATGCTGCGTGGGTTTGGTTTTCAATTCGCCCGAAGCGGCCATATAAGGGATGAGCGTCAGATGCACCAACGCCGTACTGCGGTAACCGAGCTGGTAACGCAGCTGGCGCACCGACTCGATGAAAGGCAACGATTCGATGTCGCCCACCGTACCGCCGATTTCGGTGATGATGATGTCGTACTCCTTGCGCTGGGCCAGCAACTGGATGCGCCGTTTGATTTCGTCCGTGATGTGCGGGATGACCTGCACGGTCTTACCCAGATATTCGCCCTTGCGCTCCTTCTCGATGACGCTTTTATAGATTTTGCCCGTCGTAACGTTGTTGGACTTCGACGTCGGCTGGTTCGTGAAACGTTCGTAGTGGCCGAGGTCGAGGTCGGTTTCGGCCCCGTCCTCCGTAACGTAGCATTCGCCGTGTTCGTAGGGATTGAGCGTTCCGGGGTCGACGTTGATATAGGGGTCGAGTTTCTGAATGGTTACCGAATAGCCCCGAGCCTGCAGCAGACGGGCGATCGAGGCCGAAATGATTCCTTTGCCGAGCGACGAGGCGACGCCGCCCGTTACGAAGATGTATTTGGGTTTTCCTAATTTCATGTTCCGTATCTATTTTGCTTCTTCACTCTCCGTTGGGGAGGTCTCCTGACCGGCTTCGCGGTCGATGAGTTTCACCTTCTCGATCGCTGCGGCCATCTCCGAGCGGATGCGGTCGATTTTGGCCTGCACATCGGCCACTAACGCATCGGCGTTCTTCGATTTGGCGAAAAATCCGATGTTGTTCTCCAACAAGGCGATCTCCTGCTCCATCTGGCGTACCTTATTATAAAGGCGCTCACGCTCCGAACGGAGCCGACGGTCGCCGGAGGCCTTCAACGACGAAACTTTGTCGCGGAAGCGGCTCATCGAACGGTCGCGCTCCGAACCGCGCAACGTATCGAACAATGCATCGACCACCGCCTTGTAACGTTTCTGCACGGCGTCCTTCTGTTTGATGGGCACGAATCCGATTTCACTCCAGCGGCGCTGGAAGTCGCGGATGACCTCGAATCCGCCCGCAGCGACATCGGCCGCAGCCATTTCGTCGAGCAGAGCGAGTTTCTTTTTCAGATTCTCTTCGTGTTCACTGTCGACCCCCGAGAAATGGGCGGCCTTGCGTTCGAAGAACTTGTCGCACGCCGCACGGAAGCGTTTCCACACGGCATCCGAATGCCGGCGCGATACGGCGCCGATCGTCTTCCACCGAGCCTGCAAAGCGATCAACTCCTCGGTCGCCGATTTCCACTCCTCGCTGTCGGAGAGCGCTTCGGCCGCCTCGCACAACTCGTTTTTCAACTGGAGGTTATGTTCCATTTCGGTTTTGAAGCCGGCATAGAACAGCCGTTTCCCCTCGAAAAACCGGTCGCAGGCCACGCGGAAGCGTTCGTAGATAGCGTTGTTCTCCTTTTTGGGAGCGAAACCGATCGTCTTCCAGGTTTTCTGAATCTCCAGCAACCGTTCGCTGGCTTTGTTCCACTCCTTGCGGGTCGTCAACGGTTGGCCGCAAAGTTCCTCGACCGCGACGCACAATTCCGTCTTGAGTTCAAGGTTTTTCACCTGTTCGGCCTTGAGCGCTTCGAAATGCGCCTGATGCTGTTTGTTGATGCGGCTCGACGCGGCCTTGAAACGCTCCCAAAGCGCTTCCTTGCATTCGTTGGCAACCGGACCCGTTTCGCGCCATTCATCGTGGAGTTTCTGCAACTTGTGGAATGCCTCGACGACCGACGGTTCCAGCACGAGCGCTTCGGCCTGCTCGCACAAGGCGACCTTCTGTTCGTAGTTCTTCTTCAGATCGAGGTCGCGGAGCTCTTTATTGATCTTAATAAAATTGTAAAAATTCTCGACATGCAGGTTGTAGGTCTCCCACAAATCCTTGACATGCTGCATCGGCACCGGGCCGGTCTCCTTCCAACGCTGCTGCAACTCGCGGAACTTGGTGAAGGTATGGTTCAACGTCTCGTCGGAGTCGATCAGCTCTTTCAGTTCGTCGATGATCGCCAGCTTCGTGCGGTAGTTCTGTTCTTTTTCGGCTTCCAGACCGGCGATGAACTCGTCGCGGCGGCGGCGATACTCCTTGAACAGCTCTTTCAGCCGCACCTCGGCCCCGTCGACCGTCGGCACGAACGCCTCTTCGGCGCCGCCGCCCTCGATGAAGGCCCGACGGGCCGTTTCGACTTCGGCACGTCGCAACCGGTAAAAAGCGATCTTCAACGCCTCGACATCGCGGCGGATCGCCTGCACGGGTTGCTCGGCCAATATCCGTTCGAAGAGGTCTAACAATTCCGTTTTGCTCTTTCCCGCAAACCGCTCCTCGACGGAGGTTTCGTCCGACGACCGGTCGGTCTCGTCGATCGGTTCATCAACCGTTTCATCGGTCTCCGCGACCGCTCCGTCCGATTCGGATGCCTTCGCAGGATCGGGAGCCTCTGGGGATTCGGTTGCAACGGATTCGGTCGGGATGGAAGACGGTTGCACGTCTTCGGTCGGGCAGCTGTTCGGCTCCTCCTCGGGAGCGGCGAGCGTCGGTTTTTCAGTAGCCATTGTCGGTAATCGTTTCGCTTCCGAGGGACGGAAGCACATACATTCGGCAAATATAACGATTTTATGCTGAAAAACTCGCGATTCCGCCGAAAATTCGCTATATTCGCAAGAGCCAACCGTGAACCTGCCGAAAATGAAATACCGCATCCTGCTGGTCGACGACGAAGTCGACATCCTCGAATTCATCCGCTACAATTTAGTCAAGGAGGGGTACGAAGTCTTTACGGCCTGCGACGGTGCCGAGGCCCTGCGGATCGCCGCCGCGACCCGTCCGCACCTGATTCTCTTGGACATGATGATGCCCGTGATGGACGGCATCCAGGCCTGCCGCGCCATCCGGCAGCATCCCGTTCTGCGCGATACGTTAGTGGTCTTTCTCTCGGCATTGGGCGAGGAGGAGCGGCAGCTCGACGGATTCGACGTCGGCGCCGACGACTATCTGACGAAGCCCATCAAAATAAAACTGCTCGTCAGCCGCATCCAAGCGTTGTTGAAACGCATTCCGTCGGCATCATCCGCCGACGAACCGGCCGAACGCCCGCTCCGATCGGATCGCATCGAAATCGACGATACAAGCCACACGGTACGCTGCGGCGACCGACGCATCGCCCTGCCCCGCAAGGAATTCGCTCTGCTGAAACTCTTCTGTTCATCGCCCGGGGCGCTGATTCCGCGCGAAACGATCTACTCGAAAGTGTGGGGCACGGAGGTCATCGTCGGCGACCGCACCATCGACGTGCACATCCGCAAACTGCGCCAGAAAATCGGCGAACGGCACATCGTTACGGTCAAAGGCATCGGCTACCGTTTCGAACCGTAACCGAAACGGGGCGAAATGCAGAAAATCGGCAAATCGAACCCCTGTTTTCCGAAAAAATTTGCACGAATGCGAAAAAACAGCTACCTTTAACTGATGATTCGATGCCTTATGCCTTCCCGAACCGGAAATACGGCCTTTTGAACTATGCGAAGGCCGCTCTCGAGCAGCGGAAGGTTCGTAATGCGATTTTCTGCAAGCTGCGTCCGTAACGCGTAGCGGCAAAAGGCAGACCGCATCGAAAACGAAACGCAAACAACAATACACAATAACAAATCAAAAACAGCTATCAGGATATGATTATCATGGTCCTCAACTGCGGCTCGTCGTCGATCAAATACCAGATCATCGACATGGAGGCCGCATCGAACAAACTGCTCGCCAAAGGGCTCGTCGAACGCATCGGTTTGCCCGAAGGCGACCTGACCCACAAACCCGTCGGCAAAACGCCGTTCGAACTGCATCGGCCCATCCCCGACCACACGACCGGCATCGAACTGGTGATGCAGGCGCTCACCGATCCCGAACACGGCGTCATCCACTCGCTCGACGAGGTGAAGGCGGTCGGTCATCGCGTGGCCCACGGCGGCGAATTTTTTCCCAAGAGCTGCCTCGTGGACGCCGATGCCAAGGAGAAGATCCGTTCGCTCTGCCAGATCGCCCCGCTGCACAATCCGGCCAGTCTGGAGGGCATCAACGCCATCGAAAAGGTGCTGCCGGGCGTACCGCAAGTTACGGTATTCGACACCTCGTTCCACCAAACCATTCCGGCCAAGAACCACCTGTTCGCCCTGCCCTACGAATACTATGAAAAGTATCGCGTGCGCAAATACGGCTTCCACGGAACGAGCCACAAGTTCGTGGCGAAAGCGGGCGCGAAGCTGGCCGGAATCGACCTCGAGCATTCGAAAATCATCACCTGCCACATCGGCAACGGCGGTTCGATCACGGCCGTGCTGAACGGCAAATCCTACGATACGTCGATGGGATTCTCGCCGCTCGACGGTTTGGTGATGGGTACGCGCTGCGGCTCGGTGGATGCCAGCGCCATCACCTTCATCGGCGAAAAAGAGCACCTTTCGTTCGCGGAGCTCGACACCCTGATGAATAAAAAATCGGGCGTGCTGGGCCTCACGGGGCTGTCGAGCGACATGCGCGACATCGACCGTGCCTACGAAGAAGGGAATGAACGGGCCATCCTCGCCCGCGACATGTACTACGGACGGGTGAAGAAGTTCATCGGTGCGTATGCGGCCGAGATGGGCGGCGTCGATCTGATCGTCTTCACGGGCGGCGTCGGCGAAAATTCGTGCGAAATGCGCGAATCGGTCTGCTCGGGCATGGAGTTCCTCGGGCTGAAGTTCGACGCGGCAGCCAACAAAGGCGTGCACGGCGAGGACAAAATCCTGTCGGCGCCCGATTCGAAGGTCAAGGTCGCCGTCGTTTCGACCAATGAAGAACTGGTTATCGCCACAGACACCTATTTATTAGTGCGATAGACCGTTACGATTGCTGATAACGATCATCCGCGCTACCGCCCAGAAAATAAAAACAAAAAATTTCTAACTCCTAATTACTAACAGATAAAATGATACAGCATCTTACGGAAATCGTCGAAGAGGCGAGAAAAAAGGGTAAAAAACGGTTGGCCGTCGCTTACGGTCAGGATTCGCACACGCTGGCGGCCGTCTACGAGGCCTACAAGGAGGGATTGGTCGAGCCGACGCTCTACGGCGACAAGGCGGTCATCGAACAGGTCTGCAAGGAGAACGGCCTCGACATCAAGGCGTTCAACATCGTCCATGAACCGAACGACGTGAAATGCGTCCAGCAGGCGGTGGCATCGGTCGTCGCGGGCAACGCCGACGTACTGATGAAAGGGCTCGTATCGACCGACAAATACATGCGCGGCATTCTGAACAAAGAGGCCGGTCTCTTCCCGCCGAAGGGCGTGTTGAGCCACGTTTCGATCGTCGAGATGCCCTGCTACCACAAGCTGCTCATCATCTCCGACGTGGCGGTCATTCCGCTGCCCGACTTCAAACAGAAGATGAAGCAGATCGGCTATCTGGCACAAACGGCCAACCTGCTGGGGATCAAGACGCCGAAAATCGCTTGCATCGCTCCGTCGGAACAGCTGCTGCCGAGCGTCATTTCGTCGACCGAAGGCGCCCTGCTGGCCAAAATGGGCGACCGCGGCCAATTGGGCAATGTCGTGGTGGACGGCCCGCTGTCGCTGGATGTGGCGCTCTACAAGGAGGTGGCCGAGCACAAGAAAGTCAAGGGTTCATCGGTCGCCGGCGATCCCGACTGCCTGCTCTTCCCCAATCTGGAATCGGCCAACGTCTTCTTCAAATCGTCGACCCACCTCTGCAAGGGCGAGCTGGCCGCGATGGTCATGGGTACGAAAGTTCCCTGCGTGCTCACCTCGCGCGGCGATTCGAGCCTGACGAAGCTCTACTCCATCGCACTGGCCTGCTTAGCAGCGAAATAGGCGGCCTGCGGGTCGGGGCTTACGATCCGAAAAAACGAAGGCGCAACCCCGCCCGAACGGGCGGGGCATACGCCGACAAACGAACCGAGCATTTATATGAGCTACCGAATTTTAGCGATAAATCCCGGCTCCACATCGACGAAGGTCGCTCTTTACGAAGAAGAACGGCCCGTGTTCGATTTCACCTTGCGGCACACCACCGCTGAGCTGGCCCGATTCACGGACATCATCCAACAACTGGCCTGGCGTCGGGGGTTGATTCTCGACGCGCTGCGCGAACGTGGCTGTTCGCTCAATGAACTTTCGGCGGTCATCGGACGGGGCGGATTGATCCGCCCCGTGCCGGGAGGCGTCTACGAAGTCAACTCCCGCATGCGCTACGACCTGCGCAACGCCAAGATGAAACATGCCTGCAACCTCGGCGGACTGCTGGCGGCCCAGATCGCCCACATGGCCCGTGTGAAGGCCTACATCGCCGATCCGCCCGTGGTCGACGAAATGGACGACGTGGCCCGCATCACGGGGATGCCGATGTGCACACGCTATCCGATTTCGCACGCGTTGAATCAGAAGGCCACCGCCCGTCTCCATTGCAAACACGCAGGACTGGCCTATGAACAATCGAATCTCATCGTAGCCCACATGGGCGGAGGCATCTCGGTGGCCGCCCACCGCAAAGGGCGCATCGTCGATGTCAACAACGCGCTGGACGGCGACGGACCTTTCGCGCCCGACCGGGCCGGAGGCATTCCGTCGAGCGACCTCATCAAAACCTGCTTCTCGGGGAAGTACACCGAAGCGGAACTGCTACGATTCGTATCGAGTCAGGGCGGATTGGTCGCCCACCTGGGCACCAATTCGGTGATGCAGGCGATGGAACGCATCGCGCAAGGCGACGAACGGGCCCGCAAAGTGATGGATGCCATGTGCTACAATATCGCCAAACAGATCTGTGCGATGGCGGCGCCGCTTTCGGGCCAGGTCGATGCGATCGTCCTGACGGGCGGCATCGCTTTCAACGAACCGGTCGTCGAGTACATCCGCACACACTGTTCGTTCTTGGCGCCCGTAACGGTTTACCCAGGCGAAAACGAGCTGGAATCGCTGGCCCTCAATGCGTTGGTCGTCCTTCGCGGAATCGTCGAACCCAAGACCTATTATTAGCGCATTTTTATTAACTTTGCGCATTAAACTAACCCCGCACCCACCATGAAAGAGGTCATACAACTCTGCGACAAAAAATTCCGCGTCATGATTCCCGCCGAAAAAATCGACGAAGCCGTCTCGTCGGTAGCCCGCCGCATCAACACCGACTATGCTGACAAAGAGACGCCGATTTTTCTCGGTATCCTCAACGGTTCGTTCATGTTCATGAGCGACCTGATCAAAAAGATCGAATTCAACAACGAACTCTCGTTCGTGAAATTAGCCTCCTACGACGGCGACCACTCCACGGGCGAGGTCAAAACCTTGATCGGTCTGAACAACAGCCTGCGCGGCCGGCACATCATCATCGTCGAAGACATCGTCGAGACGGGCGAAAGCATCTCCTACATGGTGCGCGACCTGGCGAAATACGAACCGGCGAGCGTCGAGGTCTGCACGCTCTTTTTCAAACCGGCCTGCTACCGCAAGGAGTTCCCCATCAAGTATCGGGCGATGGAGATCGGCAACGAATTCATCGTCGGTTACGGGCTGGACTACAACCAATTGGGCCGCAGTCTGAAAGACATCTACGTCGTTACGGAATAATGGCTATCGAAACGGACAACACGCTTTTCGACGGCGGACGACTGCTGCCGCTCGTCGAAGATTTCTATACCATCCAGGGCGAAGGATTCCATGCCGGCAAACCGGCCTACTTCATCCGGTTGGGCGGATGCGATGTGGGGTGCCGCTGGTGCGACGCCAAATACACGTGGGATCCGAAACGCTATCCGCCGGTCGACATCCGGACGATCATCGACCGCGCCACGGCCTGTCCGGCGCAGGCCATCGTCATCACGGGCGGCGAACCGTTGCTCTATCCGCTGGATCGACTGACCAGCGAACTCCATGAACGCGGATTGCAGATTTTTTTGGAGACCTCCGGAACCCGTCCGTTCAGCGGACGGTTCGACTGGGTATGCCTCTCGCCGAAACGGCAACACGCCCCGCTGCCCGAAGCCTTCGCCCGGGCGCACGAGCTGAAAGTCATCATCGAATCGGAGGAGGATTTCGCGTGGGCCGAGCGCAACGCGGCGCAGGTGAGCCCTGCCTGCCGGCTCTATCTGCAACCCGAATGGAGCGTCGCCGAAACAGCGATGCCCGCCATTGTGGAATACGCCAAGGCCCATCCGCAATGGAACATCTCGATCCAGGCGCACAAATACATGCACATTCCATAACCCGCTCCGCCCCATGAAACTCCCTGTCGGCAAAAAAGGATGGATCGCCGTAACGGGCATCATCCTGCTCCTCACCGCATGGATCGCGGGGCGCAATCTGTTGCACGCCATCCGCACGAAACGCGAAATCCGCACGCTGGAACGGGAAAAGCAACGCTATTTGGAGAAAATCGAACAGGACAGCACGTTAGTCGAACAGTTGCAATACGACGATTATTTAGAGGAGTACGCTCGGGAGCGCTTCCGCATGCAGCGGCGCGACGAGCAGGTTTACATCGTCGAGGAGGAGGACTGACCGATTTGGCGCTTGACGAGGGCGACCGTCTCGCGGAACGCCTCCAACCGGAACACGGCGGAGAGCAGCACGTAAACGACAATTCCGACTACGATTTCGACCGTCAATCGTCCTGCATCACCGAAAGGCAAGTAGCGCATGGTCAGCCGCACGGCACCATACATCGCGGCCGTAATGCAGGCGATCGGCAACAACGTCCGCAACAATCGACGGATCGTCAACACGGTGAACCGCATCGAGGCGGCGACGTTCACCGCCATTTCGCAAAAGGCAATGACGACCAATCCCCAAGCCACGGCCTGCACGCTGACGGGAATCGTCGCAATGAAAACCAACGTCATCAGACCCTTTTTCAAAAACTCGATGCGCAAGATGATCCGGCCGTCGCTCTTGACCTTCAACACGGTGAAGGCGATCATCGCCACCGGATAGAACAGCCCGACCAGACAAATCACCTCGAAATAGGGCACCGCCGACATCCACTTCTGGCCGAGCAACGCGGCGAACAGGTCGGGCGCCACGGCCGAAAGGCCCATCATCATCGGGAACAACAGGTAGGCCACGAGCATCACGATCTGCCGATAGCTGTCGGCAAAACGGCACGCATCGCTGCCGACCTTCGCCAAAGCCGGAAAAATGACGGTCTGCACGGAGAGCATCGTCGAACCGACCGACTGATCCTTGAGCTTCACCGCCTGGTCGAAGGCCCCGAGCACAGCAGTGGGATAGAGCCGTCCGATGACGAACTGCGGAATTTTGTTGTAAATCGTGGTAATCAACTCGGTGGACATCAAGCTGAAACTGTATCGGGCCATCTGCCGCAGGGGATTCACTCCGTAAGCTCTGCCGGAGGGTCGCCACTCGCTGAATCCCCAGAGCAATCCGGCCCGCACGGCCATCTGCAACACGCGCTGGGCGACGACGCTCCATACGCCGCATCCGGCCAAAGCCAGACCGATTGCGGTAAGTCCGCTGATCAACCATGAAACGAAGGTTACTTTCGAAAGCAGCGCGAACCGGAACTGCCGCGTAAGGATAGCGTTCTGCACGGCGCACAACGCATTGACCGGCAACAACAAAAAGAAGACCGGCGCCAACGGCACCAATTCGGGCATGTCGTAGAAACGGGCCGCAGCGGGCGCCGCCGCCACACAAAGCAGATAAAGCGCCACCGAAACTCCGACGTTGAAGAGAAAGACCGATTTGAAATCGGACTGCGACGGCTCCCTGCGGCAGATGAGCGCCTGCGAGAAACCGCTGTCGACGATGACCAACAACACGGCCGAAACCGCCGTCAGAATCGCCATCAATCCCAAGTCCTCCTGCGTCAACAAACGCAGGATAATGAGACTGACGGCCAGCTGCATCAACGTCGTACCGATCTTTTCGGCCAGATTCCAGGCCACGCCGCGCGTTACCTTGTCCCGCAAAGCTCCGGCTCCTTCACAATCCGTCGGTTCGGGTTTCATAGCGTTCGGATTTTCGTTGCGATTCTATTTCAGGCCTCCGCCGTGCCGGCGTCGATTTCGGCATTGCGCCGGCGAATCGCCTTCACCGGCGCGATTTCGACATACGACGCCCCACCGTCCTCGCCGAAACTGCCGCCTACGATGGCCAGCAGGTCATCTTCGGCGAGTTTGCCGGACTGGTCGAGAAAATCCATCGCATCGGCCAGAAAGTGATAACGATTGTTCACGCCCCGCTGCCGGAGAATCGGCACGACCCCATAAGAGAGCGCCAGAATGCGCTGGGCATGGAGCGTATAGCATACGGCTACGACGGTTTTTCGGCCCCGGAAAGCGGCCACATAACGCCCCGTGCGTCCGCTTTTCGTGTCGAGCACCACGCAGCGGATCGCCAGATTGGTCGAGGCCCGCACGGCCGAACGGGCCAACTGCGCCGTGATTTCGTGGTTGACCGAGACCATATTCATGTCGATCATCGGCCGGAAATGATCCTCGTCGCGTTCGATCTCCCGCGCCACGCGCGACATGGTTTGCACCGCCTCGGCGGGATAATCGCCCATGGCGGTCTCGTCGCTCAGCATCACGGCGTCGACCCGTTCGTAGATGGCGCTGGCCACGTCGCTCACCTCGGCCCGCGTCGGACGCGGCGAATGCACCATCGAATAGAGCATCTGCGTAGCGATGATGACGGGCCGTTTGGCCGCGATGCACCGCTCGACGATCCGTCGCTGGGCATTGGGAATCGCCTCGGCCGGCAGCTCCACGCCCAAATCGCCGCGAGCCACCATGATGCCGTACGAAGCCTCGATGATTTCGTCGAGGTTGTCCAACCCTTCCTGGTTCTCGATCTTCGAAATGATTTTTATTAAGCTGCCTTGGGTATCCAGAATGGCTTGTACGGCCTGCACGTCGCGGGCGCTCCGCACGAACGAATGGGCGATGAAATCGACATCGTGCTGCATGGCCCACTCGATGAACCGCCGATCCTTCTCCGTTACCGACGGCAGGTCGATGCAGACGCCCGGCACGTTGACGCTCTTGCGCGACCGCAGCGTACCGCCCGCAACGAATTCGCATTGCAGTTCGTCGTCGGTTTTGGAGACGACGCGCAGTTCCAGTTCGCCGTCGGCGATCAACATCCGCGCACCGACCGGAATGTCCCGCACGATGGTCGGCACATTCATGTAAACGACCTCGTGCGTCGTCTCGTCCGAACCGCTCGAGCCGCGCACCGCCACCCGATCGCCCGTCCGGAACTCGATCCCCGTCCCGTATGCGGCGGCAACGGCGGTTACCCGAATTTCGGGTCCTTTGGTGTCGAGCATCACGGGAATCGCAGGATTCACCCGATGGACGGTCTCGACGATGTGAGCAGCCCCCTCCTCGGTAACGTGCGCTGAATTGATGCGCACGACGTCCATGCCCGCATCGCAGAGCTTGCGGACGAACTCTTCCGTTGTCCGGAAGTCCGACAACGTGGCGACGATCTTCGTTTTTTTCCGCCCCATACTTTTATTAATTGGTTGGAATGCTAATACCTTATTAAATAATCGGAATACCAATACCTTTATTTATCAGCGGCTCCGAAGAACCGCGCGAGCCGCAGCCTCGGCGAGCGGAACCTCGCATCGAACAGGCGAAATGCTTACTCGCCGATCCGCTCCAACAACGCTTCGATTCCCAACCGATAGGAATCCAGTCCGAATCCCATCACGGAACCGATGACCACCGGCGCGAGCAACGACGTATGGCGAAACTCCTCGCGGGCCAAAATCGACGAAATATGCACCTCGACGACGGGCACCGACACGGCCGACACGGCATCGCGCAAAGCCACCGACGTATGGGTATATCCGCCGGCATTGAGCACCACGCCGTCGTACGTGCCGTCGGCCTGCTGGATGGCGTCGATCAACGCCCCCTCGTGATTGGACTGAAAATAATCCAATGCGACGCGCGGATAACGGGCCTTCAACCGCTCGAAAAAATCCTCGAAACGCTGCGTGCCGTAGACCTCCGTATCGCGCCGCCCCTGAAGGTTCAGGTTGGGCCCGTTCAATATCCGTATTTTCTTCATCCTATCGGGCGAAAGTTTATCGTCAACAAAGGTACCGATAATTTCCGAATTATCCTTACCTTTGTTCGGATTACTCCTTTCATGATTCATGCCATGACGGAATTCGGTTTCATCGAACAAATAGCGGCCCGCTTCGCCGCACTCCCCGCCAACGGATTCGAGGGCATCGGCGACGATTGTGCCGTGCTGCCCATCGGAAACCACGAGGCGCTGCTCTTCACGACCGACCTGCTGACCGAAGGGGTGCATTTTCTGCGGGCCGCTACGTCGGCCCGCGAACTGGGACGCAAATCGCTGGCCGTCAATCTGAGCGATGTGGCGGCGATGGGCGGACGTCCCGTTGCGACACTGCTTTCGCTTTCGCTGCCGGCCGATACGACCGACAACTGGGCCGCCGAATTCATGGAGGGTTATCGGGAACTCAGCGAACGATTCGGCGCAGCGCTGGTCGGCGGCGACACGACCCGTTCGAACAGCGGCATCGTCATCAATGTAACGGCTATCGGACGCACCGAGACGTCGCACATCAAACGACGCAGCGACGCACGTACGGGCGATACGATTTTCGTGTCAGGCGAATTGGGCGCCTCGGGAGCTGGACTTGCCGACCTGCTCGCAGGCCGCTGCAACACGCCCTTGGCAGCCATCCACCGCAATCCCGAACCGCAGGTGGCCGAGGGCCTCTGGCTCGGAACGAGGCCGGAAGTACGTGCCATGATGGATTTGTCCGACGGCTTGGCCTCGGACATTCGCCACATCCTCGAACGTTCGCGCTGCGGAGCCGAACTCGACACGGAACGGATTCCCTGCGCAGCGGGTGCCGACCTGCGGCAGGCCGTCTGCGGCGGCGAAGATTACAAACTGCTACTGACAGCGGACGCCGCACACTCGGAACAACTGGCGGCGGATTATCGGGCACGATTCGGGGCACCGCTGTATGCGGTCGGGCGCATCACGGACGGTGGGGGCCTGGTCTGGCGCGAAAACGGCCGGCCGATCGCTCCTTCGTGGCAGGGATTCCGCCACTTCGATTGACCGAAACATCCCACGGAATTCAAAATTATCGGCGACGCAAAGAGTCGCATCATTGAATCCGACCGGATATCGGAGCCGTCAAACGAATGGTTTTTAAGAAAACTGCCTTTTTTGCTTATGTCGTACCTTTTGAGTGCCAAAAGGTACCGAAAACCATCCGCACGGTTAAAATTGCGGGAATTCTCGGGGTCGTTCACTGAACGAACACGAAAGACTGCGCTTTTCGCACGTTCGTTCCGGGCGTTCCGCCCCCTCGACCTCTTTATCCGCAATTTTCACAGTGCGGAAGCTATGGTGCGGCTCACAGAGCCGCCGATAATTCCGAACGGTGAATTTTGAATTATGAATTTATTATAGTATCTTTGTCGCAGACATATTGAAAGCGCATCGGCTTTTCTTCTGTATTCAAAACTTGGACATTTTGACAAAAGAAGAATTTAAGTTGATGCTCGCGCCGTTTTTAGGCGTGGGCATTTCTTCAATCTTCTTTTGTGGGCAGTCCAAGGCCTTGAATACGGGTTGAGTGATTTGCCCGCTTTTTTATTAATAACTAGTACGGATATTAACTGGTACGGATCGCGAGGTTTCAAGGGAAAAACGGTCGGCAGCGAAGATGACATTCCTAAGCAAGTCGACGTTCTACCGCATAGGGAACCCCGTTCAAACGGGGCGGGCCGAACCGGCAGGAGAACCCCCATCTTACGTTTCGGTCATTCTGATTGCCCTTAATAATTCAGGCCTTCGGCAGAATGATCGTCTCGGTTCCCGGCTGCGTTCGGCCCGCTTTTTCAACGAGCCCCTGCTCCGCCGCGACCTGCTCCATCAACGCATAAGCCGCGTCGTAATCGTTCGGAATCCGCCCGTCGAGAATCGCCTCCTTGATGACCTCCTTGATTTCGCCGATCATGCGGCACGGCCCGATTCCGTAAGTCCGCATGATGATTTCGCCCGTGATGGGCGGCTGGAAATTGCGGATGCGGTCGCGTTCCTCCAAATCCTTCATCTTGCGGCGCACCAGCTCGAAATTGGCCATGTAACGCTTCACCTTCGCGTCGATGCCCGACGTGATGTCCGCCTCGCACAGGGTCATCAAAGCCTCCACGTCGTCGCCCGCCTCGAACAACAGCCGCCGCACGGCCGAATCGGTTACCATATCCTCCGACAGGATGATGGGCCGCAGATGGAGGAAAACCAACTTCTGCACGAACTTCATGTGTTCGTTCAACGGTAGTTTCATACGCCGGAAGATTGCAGGCACCATCTTCGACCCCAGCACCTCGTGGCCGTGGAACGTCCAGCCCGTCTTCGGGTCGAAAGCCTTGGTCAACGGCTTGGCGATGTCATGCAGCACGGCAGCCCACCGCAACCAAAGGTCGTCGGAACGCTTCGAAACGTTGTCTAAAACTTTGAGCGTATGAATAAAATTATCCTTGTGGGCATGCTGGCCGCGCCGCTCGACCCCTTTCAACGCGTGCATCTCCGGAAATATCCGCTCCAGCAATCCGGTGAGTTCGAGCAACTCAAAGCCCATCGACGGCACGGGCGACAGTACGATTTTGTTCAGTTCGGCGATGATCCGTTCGCGCGAGACGATGCGGATGCGTTGGGCATTGCGGGCGATGGCGTCGAACGTCTCCTCCTCAAGCGAAAAGCCCAACTGCGCGGCGAAACGGATGCCGCGCATCATGCGCAACGGATCGTCCGAAAAGGTGATGTCGGGATCGCACGGCGTGCGGATGATGCCGTGTTCGAGGTCGTACATGCCGTCGAACGGATCGACCAATTCGCCGAAATCGCGTTCGTTGAGGGACCACGCCAGCGCATTGATCGTAAAGTCGCGGCGCAGCTGATCGTCCTCGAGCGTACCGGCTTCGACCTGCGGTTTGCGCGAATCGCGGGTGTAGGATTCGCGACGGGCCCCGACGAACTCCAACTCCACTCCATGGAACCGCAACATGGCGGTGCCGAAGGTCTTGAATACCGAAAGCCGGGTATGCAACTCGTCGGCGAGCGCCTGCGCGACGTCGATGCCGCTTCCGACCACCACCACATCGACGTCGGTCGAAGGCCGATGCAGATAATGATCGCGCACGTAACCGCCCACGACATAAGCATCGACGCCTTTCGCGCGAGCGATGCGCGAAATCCGACGGAAGATGGGATCGGAAAATTCCACGGTGCGGCGTGTTATTTCACGTATTTTTCGATCGCCTGCTTCCAAACCAAATAGCCGGGCCCCATCAGATGCAGGCCGTCGTTCGTGTAGCGGCTGTCGAGATTTCCCTTGCCGTCGACCATCAACGACCACAGGTCGATGTAGACGATCCCCTTCTCCCTGCACAACGCCTCCAACTGGCGATTGGTCTCCACGATCTGCGGATTGATGCCGTAATGATGGGGATATTTCTTGAAATCCGCCCCGTTGACGGGCAGAATGCTCTGAATGTAGAGTTTCGTCCACGGCGCCTGTTTCTGGAAACGGACGACCAATTTGCGGACATTGCCGACCACCTCCTCGGGAGCGATGCCGACCGAGAGGTCGTTGGTGCCGATCATCAGAAAGAGTTTTTTCGGACGACCGGCGATGATCGTATCGATGCGTTCGAGCAACCAGCCCGATCGGTCGGCGCTGATGCCGCGATTCTTGACATGCCGGTTGTTGAACAACTCGGCCCATTCGCATCCGTCCGTGATGCTGTTGCCCAAAAAGACGATATCGTTCGAACGGATGGGCAACACCTCGAACAGGCTGCGCTTTTGATAATTGTATTCGTTCTGCGCAGAGGCCGTACCGACCGCGGACAACGCGACGGAAAGCAAAATAAGAAAGTATTTCATAATCAATCCATGATTTTCATTATTCGGTATACCCATCAATCGTGTTCCGCGCGCATCTCCCGCCGGTACAGCTGCACGGTATTCTCCAAACCGTAGTAAAGGGCGTCGCAAATCAACGCATGGCCGATCGACACCTCATCCGTCCACGGAATCCGCTGCAGATAGTAGCGCAGATTCTCCAAGCTGAGGTCATGCCCGGCATTGAGTCCCAGCCCCTGGCGGCGGGCCTCCTCGGCGGCGGCGACATAGGGAGCGACGGCCGCTTCGGGCCCTGCAGGATAGCAGCGGGCGAACGCCTCGGTGTACAATTCGACCCGATCGGCGCCGCAAGCCCTGGCACCGGCGACCATCGCCGGCACGGGGTCGACGAAAATCGAGACGCGGATGCCCCGTTCGTGGAAGCGGGCAGTGATGTCGGTCAGGAAATCGCGGTTCGCGACAGTGTTCCATCCGGCGCTGGAGGTCAACGCATCGGGCGCATCGGGAACGAGCGTAACCTGCGCCGGCCGCACCTCCATCACGAGATCGACGAACGCGCCGACGGGATTTCCTTCGATATTCAATTCACAGGTCAGGACCTTTTTCAAGGTCCGGACATCGTCGTGCCGGATATGCCGCCCGTCGGGACGCGGATGCACCGTGATGCCGTCGGCGCCGAAACGCTCGATATCCAACGCCGCCTGCACCACATCGGGCCGATTGCCCCCGCGTGCATTCCGCACCAAAGCGATTTTGTTGATATTAACGCTTAATTTCGTCATAAAAAATTCATACCTTTGACTTCGTCGAAGATACTCCGCCTCGGCAATGCTCAAATAAATTTGGCATTGCACTCGGCTTTTTCGTATTTTTGTCCGCAACGGAACCCTGGCCTCCAGACACCTTGTTCCGGCGCGTAAAGTTACTCACTTTTTTCGAATTTCCGCCGATGAAAATCCTACTTTTTTCCCGCAGCCAGATCGCCCATACGCCCGAAGAGCTGACGCAGCTCTTCGAGACCCTCGACCGTTTCGGATTCGACTACACGGTCAACCGCGAATTCGCCGCTTTCGTGCACGAACTGACCGGCCGCACCATACCGCCCGAAAAGCGTTACGGCGACCGCGTGGGGCCGCAACCGAAGGAGAGCATCATGGTCTGCTACGGCGGCGACGGCACGCTGCTCGAAGGGGTGCATCGGCTGGCCGGTGCGCCGATTCCGGTCATGGGGATCAATGCCGGCCACTTGGGTTTTCTGACGAGTGCGCCGAACGAAGGGCTCGACCGGATTTTCCAAGAGATCGCCGACGGCAACATCCTCGCCGAGCCCCGCTCGATGCTGCACGTCGAGGGCGACTTCCCCGAACCGATCGGATCGCCGCTGGCCCTCAACGAGTTCGCCGTGCAGCGCCACGGGGCGGGCATGATTTCGGTCGAAACCTACGTCGACGGACAGATGGTCGCCACCTACCACGGCGACGGCGTCATCGTCTCGACGCCGACCGGTTCGACCGCCTATTCGCTCAGCGCCGGAGGCCCCGTCGTAGCGCCAGCCTGCTCGTGTCTGATCCTCTCGCCGCTGGCCCCGCACAATCTGACCATGCGTCCGGTGGTGATTCCCGATTCGGCGGTCATCACGCTGCACGTCCACGCCCGCCGCGCCGATGCGTTCGTTACGCTCGACGACCGCACCTACCCCATTCCGCCGGAAGCCGCTTTCCGCGTCGAACGGGCCGAACGACCGATCTTTTTGGCCGTCCCGCACAATATATCGTTCTACGACACGTTACGGAATAAAATGATGTGGGGCATCGACATCCGCAGCTGACGAAATTCACGCGGATTTTTGCGCCGTTTCGTTTTTATTCCCTATATTTGTGCCCTATATGAGCGAACTGAAACGCATACCGCAGCACGTCGCCATCATCATGGACGGCAACGGGCGCTGGGCGAAACAGCACGGCAAAGAACGATTCGAAGGCCATATCGCCGGCGTGGAATCGGTGCGGGCTTCGGTGCGGGCCGCCTTGCGGCACGGAGTCGCCTACCTGACGCTCTACGTCTTTTCGACCGAAAACTGGGGACGTCCCGAACAGGAGGTCGACGCGCTGATGGAACTCTTCTGCCGCAGCGTTAGGAACGAAACGCCCGAACTCGTGCAGCAGGGCGTGCGCATCTGCATGATCGGCGACCGCAGCCGTTTTTCGGACAAGGTGCGCCGCTATTTAGCCGAAGCCGAAACGAGCACCGCCTCGTGCGAAAAACTGACGCTGATTTTGGCGCTCAACTATTCGTCGCGCAGTGAAATCGTCCGTGCCACGCAGCGGATCGCCCGTCGGGTACAGGCCGGCGAACTCGCCCCCGAAGCCATCGACGAGCAGACCATCGGCAGTGCGCTGGACACGGCAGCCTATCCCGATCCCGACCTCGTCATCCGCACGAGCGGCGAGTGCCGGCTCAGCAACTTCCTGCTCTGGCAACTCTCTTATGCCGAGATGTGGTTTCCGGAGGTGCTGTGGCCCGACTTCACGGAAGCGTGGTTCGACAAGGCCATCGAAGTGTACGGAACCCGCGACCGGCGCTATGGATTGGTTAAATAGATGAAGTTTTCAGAGATGAATCGTTTATTCAACAGGTTATTCATAACAGGAGCGTTTCTGATGGCCGTCTGCCTGTGCCCGAATGTCGTCGCACAGGAGTCCGCAACGACCGATCCGGCCGACACGACCGTCGTAGAAGAACCCGCTTTTCCGGAAAACGCCCCCATGATGCAGTATGGCAACCGCCCGAAACGCTACTACATCCGCAAAGTCGAAATCCACGGCGTGAAATACCTCGATCACAACAACCTCAAGTCGTCGGCCGGCCTGATCGAGGGCGACTCGGTCTATCTGCCGAGCGACTTCATCCCCAATTCGATCAACCGGCTTTGGCGGCAAAGCGTCTTTTCGGACGTGAAGATCGGCGCCGACATCGAAGGCGACCAACTCGACCTGCATGTCTTCCTGAAAGAGCAGCCCCGCATCTATCGCTGGGAGTTCGAGGGCATCTCGAAGGGTAAAAAGAAAGACCTGACCGAAAAGCTGAAGCTCAAACCGGGCCGCAGCCCCCTTTCGGACTACATCATCGACAAGAACAAGAAACTCATCAAGGCCTACTGGGTGGAGAAGGGCTTCCGGAATGCCGAAGTCGACGTCCGCATCGAAAACGATTCGCTCTATCCGGATCGGGCGGTCAACGTAACGTTCGTGATCGACAAGAAGGAGAAGGTGAAAATCGGCCGAATCAATTTCACGGGCAACGAACAATTCAAGGACAAACGCCTGCGCAAGACCTTCAAGAAGACCCACCAGAAAAGTCTGAACTTTTTCCGCGGCACGAAGCTCAACGAAAGCGACTACGCCGATGACAAGGAGTTATTATTGGACTTTTACAACTCCAAAGGCTATCGAAATGCGACCATCGTGCGCGATTCGATCTACCCCATCAACGAAAAGCGGATCGGCATCGACATCGACCTGTCGGAAGGCAACAAATACTACATCCGTAACGTGTCGTGGGTCGGCAACTCGGTGCACGAGACCGATGAACTGCAACGGATGTTCGCCGTCAAACGGGGCGACACCTACGATAAAAAGTCGATGCACAAACGATTGGGCATCGGCAAGGAGGATAATCCCGAAGCCATTTCGGTGAAATCCCTCTACCAGAACGACGGTTATCTGATGTCGCAGATCGAACCGGCCGAGACCATCATCGGGCCCGATTCCATCGACATCGAGGTGAAGATATTCGAGGGCAAGCAGTTCACCATCAACGAAGTGGGCATCACCGGCAACCAGCGGGTCGACGACGAGGTGATCCGCCGCGAAATCTACACCCGTCCGGGCGAACTCTACAACCGCGCCCTGCTGATGCAGACCATCAGTACGCTGAACGCCATGGGGCACTTCAACCCCGAAGCCATCATGCCCGACATCCGCCCCGTATCGAACGAACTGGTCGACATCAACTGGCCGCTCGAAGAACAGGCCTCCGACCAGTTCAACATCGCAGGCGGCTGGGGCTCCGGCACGTTCGTGGGTTCGGTGGGCATCACGCTCAACAATCTCTCCATCCGGAATTTCTTCAAAAAGGGAGCCTGGCGTCCCTATCCGATGGGACAGAACCAACGTCTTTCGATCTCGGCCCAAACCAACGGTACCTACTACAAAGCCTTTGCGTTCAGTTTCACCGATCCGTGGCTCGGCGGTCGCAAGCCCAATTCGTTCACGCTGTCGGCCCACTACTCGGAGCAGAACAACGCCTACTACGTATGGCAGAAATCGACGCAATATTTCCGCACCTATGGCGTCGCGGTCGGCCTGGGCAAACGGCTCGAATGGCCCGATCCTTTCTTCCAGCTCTACGCGGAAGCGAGCTACGAGCGCTATTCGCTGAAAGACTGGACGTCGTTCGTCATGGAGAACGGTTCAGCCAATCTGCTTTCGATGCGACTCGTTTTCTCGCGCAACTCCGTCGACCAACCCATCTATCCGCGGCGCGGTTCGGAGTTCAGCGCATCGGTGCAGGCGACACTACCTTATTCGCTGTGGGATGGCAAGGACTACAGCAGCAAAACGTTGAGCGACTCGGAGCGCTACAAATGGATCGAATTCCACAAATGGCAGTTCAAGGCGCAATGGTTCCAGGCACTGACCCGCAACATGAACCTCGTGTTGATGGCCCGGGCCGAAATGGGCTACTTGGGCAGCTACAACAAGCACAAAGTCTCGCCGTTCGAACGATTCGAGGTCGGCGGCGACGGCATGTCGGGTTACAACATTTACGGTATCGACATCATTTCGATGCGCGGTTACGAAGACGGGGCCCTCGATCCGATTTCGGAGAACTATGCCTGTGCCTACAACAAATACACGCTCGAACTCCGCTATCCGATCATTCTGAAACCGTCGTCGCAAATCTATGTGCTGGGCTTCCTCGAAGGAGGCAACGCATTCGATTCGTGGCGGACGTTCTCGCCGTTCCGCATCAAGCGGTCGGCCGGATTCGGTGTGCGGCTCTATCTGCCCATCGTCGGCATGCTCGGCATCGACTGGGGCTACGGATTCGATCCGCCGGCCGGCTCGACGACCAAGAGCGGAAGTCAATTCCACTTCGTCTTAGGCCAACAATTTTAATAACTGGTACGGATCGGAACCTTAACAAGGTTAATTATTAATTGGCACGGATCAGGAAGTGAGTAAAGTTAAAACAAATTTTATTAACTTGCACGAAACGGAGAGACATCGAATTTATTAAACAAAACAGACGGGAGATTCGACAAAATACTGAGTCGAAAGAAATCCGACCGCTTAATGAAAAATTGGCAGAAAATTTGAGTACCACCAACCGCAAAACGGAACAAAACCATCATTCGGAAAAAACATGGCCATGAAACGACTGATATTAACGCTATCGCTGCTGCTTTCGCTGACGGCGCTCGCAGCGCAGAACTACATCGTAGTCAACAGCGAAAAGATTTTCAAGTCGATCGACGCCTACAACAAGGCGCTGACCGAACTCGATGAACTGGCCCGTCAATACCAGGCGCAGGTCGACGGAAAATATGCCGTCATCGAACAGCTTTACGAGAACTACATGAACCAGAAAGCATCGCTTCCGGCCCAAACCCGCCAGTCGCGGGAAAATGCCATTCTGGAACGGGAAAAGGAGGCACAACAGTTCCAGGAAAGTTTGTTCGGCGCCGACGGCTCGCTGATGAAAAAACGGCAGGAATTGATCCAGCCCATCCAGAAACGGGTATTCGACGCGATCGAACGCTACGCGAAACAGGTGGGAGCCGACGCAGTATTCGATTCGTCGAACAATCCGACGCTGCTCTACTACAACACGGGTATCGACCATACGCAACGGATCATCGACGCGCTCGAATAACACCCCCGGGAGCATCGACGACGTTCCAAGCACAGAAACGAGCTATACGGAAACACAGAAATAAACCTACGGAAGCACAGATAAAGTTCCTAAGCTCAGAAACAAACCATTGCATTAATAAAACTTTGCACTAATAAAAATGTTTATGAAAAAAGCAATCAAACTAACCCTCGCGGTTGTACTGATGATGAGCGCGACCTCGCTTTTCGCTCAGAAATTCGGCCGTATCAACTCGGAAGAGATCATCGCGGTCATGCCGGAAACGAAGGAGATGCAGACCAACATGCAAGCCTACGTCAAGAATCTGCAAGACGAAATGGAGGCATTGCAGGTCGAATACAGCAACAAACTGCAGGAGTTCCAGAAAAATTACGAGACCTACTCGGAGGCTGTTCGCGACATGAAGAGCAAAGACCTGGAATCCATCACGACCCGTATCCGCGAATTCGAGCAGGTAGCCCGCGAGGATATTCAGAAAAAGCAGTACGAATTGCTGGCTCCCATCCATGAAAAAGCCAAGGCCGCTATCGACAAAATCGCAGCTTTGGGCGGGTACCTGGCCGTATTCGACACGGCTGCCGGTTCGCTGGCCTATTTCGATGCGGCTGCGCTGACGGACATCGCTCCGGAAGTGAGAAAAGAGCTGGGCATTCCGGAAACCGCCACGCCGGCTGCCAACTGATCCGCGATAACCGTCCTAACGAAAGACGTTTCCGACGACCGATCGTCGGAAACGTTCTTTTTTATGCACCTTTTTCTCGCCTCGGCATAGCTCGTACGAGCACGGCTCTGCACTCGGCTTATCGAAAACGTTCGAATACAGGCTACCGCATCAATAAAAATGTTATCTTTGCAAAAATCAATATGCCGAACCGATGGCCCGATTCAGAACCCCGACCGCAACCGAAATCGCAACGCTCGAAGCCGCAGGCGTTACCGCCGAAAACTGGGAACACGTCGCCGTAAGCGAAGATTTCCAACCGCCGCAGTTGCAGCGCTGCCGACTCGAAGGCCGTATCGAGCTGGCATCGGGCGCCTGCATCCGGCGTTCCCGCGTCCGGAACTACCGCATTGGCAAACATTCGATCATCGAGGATGTTACGGCGTTGGAATGTCGGCAGCGCAGTTCATTCGGCAACGGCGTCGGGGTCGCGACGATCAACGAATGCGAAGGCCGCACCGTCCGAATCACCGCCCGTCTATCGGCTCAGGTCGCCTATCTGTCGGCCATCTACCGCCATCGTCCGAAGCTCATCGCCGCTTTGGAACGAATAACCGAGGCTTACACCGAAACGCAGGCTTCGGAAG
This sequence comes from uncultured Alistipes sp., assembly GCA_947623305.1. Lineage (GTDB taxonomy): Bacteria > Bacteroidota > Bacteroidia > Bacteroidales > Rikenellaceae > Alistipes. The sequence continues at coordinate 133,799 of CANQGQ010000001.1, forward strand.
TGGGCACGGTGGGGCGCGACTGCCGCATCGTCGGAGCCCGATTCATCCGCGAAGTGTGCATCGGCGACAACGCGGTTGTCGACGGAGCCTCGCTGCTTGAAAACGGCACGCTCTGCGAAGGTGCCCGCATCGGCGTCGATGTCAAGGCTCACGGATTCATCTGCGCCGAACACGCCCGCATCGACAACGGCACGACGCTCGAAAATTGTTTCATCGGCGAGAACTGCATCTTAGACAAAGGGTTCACCGCTTCGGAATCGCTCTTTTTCGCCAATTCGCACTGCGAAAACGGCGAGGCGGCCTCCATCTTCGCCGGCCCCTACACCGTTTCGCATCACAAATCGTCGCTGCTGATTGCCGGTATGTTTTCGTTCTTCAACGCAGGCAGCGGTTCGAACCAAAGCAACCACCTGTTCAAGAGCGGCGCCGTGCATCAATCGGTCCATCTGCGCGGATGCAAATTCGCATCGGGCGCCTACATCATGTCGCCCGCCTTGGAGGGTGCCTTCACGATGGTGATGGGCCATCATGCCTCGCACCACGACACGTCTACTTTTCCGTTCTCCTACCTGTTGGAGAAAGAGGGCCATTCGCTGCTGATGCCCGCCGCCAACCTCAATAGCTACGGCACCGTGCGCGACATGGAAAAGTGGCCCGCCCGCGACCGCCGCACCGTCGAACGCGACGTCATCGACTTCAAGCCCTACAACCCCTACCTGACCGGCGCAATGCTGCGGGCTGTCGACCTGCTGCACCGCATGGAGGAGCAAGACCCCAAAGCCGAATACTACGTCCACAATCGGGTGCAGATCCGTTCGGCGGCCGTCCGACGGGGCATCGGACTTTACAACAAGGCCATCGTCGCGGCGTTGGGCGCCATGCTCGCCCAAGGCACCGCATCGGAACGATACGACGGCAGCGGCCGCTGGTTGGACATCGCCGGACAATACATCGCCAAACGCGAAGTCGACCGCATCGTCGAGGCGATCGAGCAGAGCGAACTGAACGACTTCGAAGCGATCGACAACCGCTTCCGCCTTTTCCACGTCCACTACGACGACTACGCCCGCAGCTGGGCCGAATCGGTCTATGCCGGTTTGCTGGGCCACACGCCGACTCACGAGGAGCTGACCGATGCAATCGCAGCGGGCGAAAACGCGCGAACCGCCCTGCGCCGCACGACGGATGCCGACCGCGACCGCGATTGTTCGATGGATATGGCCGTCAGCTACGGCTTAGACAGCGACGACGAAACGGAACGGCAAGCCGACTACCGCGCTGTCCGCGGACTGGAATAGCAGGAACCGAACAAACAGAAAGATGTATACCCAAAGTATCACAAGAAACCATCGCACGGCCTTCGTGCTGTTGATCGACGCCTCGGGTTCGATGTCCGAGGAGACTGTCTATGGCGGACGTCGGATGACCAAAGCCGAAGCGGTTACCGGCATCACCAATGCGTTGCTGTTCGAGCTCATCGAACGGGCCCGGCGCGACGACGGCGTGCGCGATTATTACGACATCGCCGTATTGGGTTATTCGGGCGACGACGAGGTCTGTTCGCTGCTTCCGGACGGACGCGAATCGCTCACCATCAGCGAACTGGCTGCCTGCAAGACGACCGTGCACACCGAAGTGCTCCCGTGCCGGCTTCCGAATGGCGAACTTTCGCTGCGCGAACTTCCCTCGCCGCAATGGATCGTTACGAAGGCCACCGGCCAAACGCCTATGTGCGAGGCGCTGCGCCGGGCACGCGATTTCGTGGCCGCGTGGTGTGCGAACCCCCTCCATGCGGAGAGTTTTCCGCCCGTGGTGTTCAACATCACCGACGGCGAAGCCACGGACTGCGAAGACGATGAACTGCTGGCCGTTTCCGATCAGATCAAATCGCTCCGTACAGCAGACGGACAAGTCTTACTAATAAACATTCACATTTCGGATTGCGGGGATAGCCGGACGATCTTCTTTCCGTCGGCCGACGAAGCCGACTATCCGAACCGTTACGCCTCGCTGCTCTACGAATGCTCGTCGGAAATGCCGCGCGTGTTCGACGATGCCATCCGCGAAGCCAAGGGGCCCGGCGCCCTGCCACCGTTCCGCGGCATGAGCTTCAACGCCTCGGCTGCCGAGTTAGTCGCCATGCTCAACATCGGTTCCATCAGCATCAAAACCGAATAAGCCATGACACCGACCATCCGCATCTTCACGCAGGCCCTGTTGACGCCCGATCTTTCGTTCGAAACCCTCGGCGACGCCCGGGCCGTCCTCGACGAAAACGGGCTGCCCCGATTGCACCGCACGACCCGATTCGTCGAGGCCGAAATCGAATGGCACAGCCAACGCTACCTGCTCTCCCTGCCGCTCACTCCGTCGGCGATGTTCCGGATCGAACACACGGCGGCAGCCCTCCGGAAAATCAACTGTCCGGCCCTGACCGAATACCGCATCCTGCCGCATGAACTGCACTGGCAGGACGCGTCCATGAATTTACAAATCAACGACTTGGTGCTCCAGTCTCTACCATCGGGGGGGGGATTTTCGCAGGCGCTGCACACCGAATACGGCGGCACGCTGCTGGCGGCGCTCGACGCCCTCGAATCGGAACTGAAACGCGCGGGATTCGTACACCGCAATCTGAAACCGGCCAATCTGATCTGGAGCGACGGACGATTCTATCCGTTGCGCTATCACGATGCCCTGATCGGGACGACGGAGGCCAGCGATGCCGACGATTTCGAAGCCTTGCGGCAGCTCGTCCGCTCGGCCACTTCGTGCACGGAACTGCACGATGCGGCCATCGAATACACCCCGACGCCACGCATCTCGGGCCATCGCTGGGCAGGCAATCCGTTCGAAGGATTGATCTGCGTGGAGGACGAGACGGGATTCGGATTCGTCGACCTCGACAACCGAACGGTCATTCCGTCGCAATTCCTCTGGGCCGGCGATTTCCACGAAGGACGTGCCGAAGTGCAGACGGCCGAAGGCATGGGCCTGATCGACCGCGAAGGGCGTTTCGTGCTGCCGGCCATCTATGAAATCGTGGAATACGACCCTGCGACCAGCATCGTATCGGTTCGGCAGAACGGATTGTGGGCCCGATTCGACTACACGGGCCATCGGCTGACCGAATTCGGAACGAATTATGCTCCGTTCGAACAAAAGAACCATCCCCAAAAATGAGCGAACGAAAACTCGGCAGCAAGCGGGACGAAGCCTGCGGCCCTTTTAAAAGGGCTTCCCTATGCGGCAGAACCTTGATTTGCTTATGAGCGACATCGTCGCTGCCGACCGTTTTCCTCGAAAACGGCATCAAAGCAGAATACCCACGACTTGCATCGCATGACGACGGTGCTCGCCGTACCAGCTAATAAAACCGTACCAGTTAATAAGAATATGGAAAAAGTAAAAGTATTGATTATCGGCAGCGGACCGGCAGGATACACCGCCGCCATCTATACGGCCCGCGCCAACCTTCGCCCCGTCCTCTACGAGGGGATCGAGCCGGGCGGACAGCTGACCACCACCACCACGGTCGAGAACTTCCCCGGGTATCCGGACGGCGTCGACGGCCCGCAAATGATGGCCGACATGCGGCGGCAGGCCGAACGCTTCGGCACCGAAATCCGCACGGGCACCCTCACCCGCGTCGACCTTTCGTCGCGGCCGTTCCACATCGTCGTCGACGGCGAAAAGGAGTTGCAGGCCGAAAGCCTCATCATCGCCACCGGCGCATCGGCCAAATACTTGGGTTTGCCCTCCGAGACCCAATTCCGCGGACAGGGCGTCAGCGCCTGCGCCACCTGCGACGGATTCTTCTACCGCAAACGCGACGTCGCTGTAGTCGGCGGCGGCGACACGGCCTGCGAGGAAGCCACCTATTTGGCTTCCCTCTGTCGGCACGTCTACATGATCGTCCGAAAACCCTATCTGCGTGCTTCGAAGGCGATGCAGGAACGGGTTTTCAACACCCCTAACATCGAGGTGCTGTTCGAGCACACGACCGGCGAGATTTTAGGCGACGGCAGCGGCGTAACGGGCGCTCTGCTCCGCAAGACGGACGGATCGGAACGCCGCATCGAGATTGCGGGCTTTTTCCTCGCCATCGGACACCATCCCAACACGGAGCTTTTCGCCGATCAGCTCGAACTCGATGCCGAAGGGTACATCAAGGTCGAGGGCGGTTCGTCGCGCACCTCGGTCGAGGGCGTTTTCGCCGCCGGCGACGTACGCGATCCGCACTACCGCCAGGCCATCACGGCTGCCGGTTCGGGATGCGTCGCTGCGTTGGACTGCGAACGTTTTTTATTGGCACGGTAGACCACAATCCGACTACGGGCGGACAATTGCCGCCATCGAATCGTTTTGCGACGGGACAAGATGCAACGGCCTTCCGATAAAGCCCCCGCCCGAGGCGGGGGTTTGGGGGTGGGTCAGATTTGGATATGCGGCGGAACGCCGCAAGAACGGCGTTCGGAAGTATCTTTACCGACATTCGATTAGATACCTATGTAATAATCACCTATCTTGAGCTTCAGCATCACCATATTGGGTTCTTCGTCGGCCAAGCCGACCGTCGACCGGCATCCGTCGGCCCAGATCGTCAACGTACACGAACAACACTATTTGGTCGATGCGGGCGAAGGCGTGCAACAGCAACTTATCCGCGCGGGCATCAATCCGTTGAAGATTCGCGAGGTCTTCATTTCGCACCTTCACGGCGACCACGTATTCGGGCTGTTTCCGCTGCTCTCGACGCTCGGGCTCTACGGCCGCAAAACGACCCTGCGCATCCATGCGCCGGCCCCGTTCGGCGAGTTGCTCGACGTGCATCTGCGCTATTTCGACCGCGAACTGCCCTATCCCGTCGAGTGGAGCGAGACCGACACCACGAAACACGCCCTGCTGATGGAAAACCGCACGCTCGAAGTGTGGAGCATCCCGCTGCGCCATCGGGTGCCGTGCGCCGGCTTCCTCTTCCGCGAAAAGCGTCCGCCGCTCAATGTCGAAAAGTATCAAATCGAGCGATACGGGCTCTCCATCGCCCAGATCACGGCGGCCAAACGCGGCGAAGACGTCCGGCTCGATACGGGCGAGGTCATCCCCAATGCGGAGCTGACCTACCGCCCCTACGAACCCCGTTCGTATGCCTATCTGTCGGACACCAACTTCTCGGCCCGGGCGGCGAATCTGTGCCGGGGCGTCGACCTGATGTACCACGAGGCGACCTATGCCGCTGCCGAACGACGTGCAGCCAAGGAGCGCGGCCATTCGACGACGCTCGATGCCGCCAAAGCAGCGTTGAAAGCCGATGCCGGTCGACTCGTCATCGGCCACTATTCGTCGCGCTACAAGGACGAACAGGTGCTGGTCGACGAAGCCCGCACGATCTTTCCGGAGACCTACGCCGCCGAAGAACGAACGACCTTCACCATAGAGAAACAACGATGACCAAAGCCGAAATACAACTCGTCCGCGCGCTGGCCGACAAACGCGGCCGCACGGAGCACGGACTTTTCATCGCCGAAGGAGCGAAACTCATCGGCGAGATACGGGCGTCGCAACTGCGAATCCGCAAAATTTTCGCGTTGGAGGGCGTTTTCGACGGCCCGGAGGTCGAGACGGTCGCTCCGCACGACATGGAACGGCTGTCGCTGCTGAAGACCGCCGGCAACTCGCTGGCGCTGGTCGAAATACCGCATCACACGCTGGAGGTGCAACAGCTCGGCGACCGGCTGACCCTTGCCTTGGACGATGTGCAGAACCCGGGTAACCTCGGCACCATCATCCGGCTGGCCGACTGGTACGGCATCGGCGACATCGTTTGCTCGCCCTCGACCGCCGATTGTTTCAACCCGAAGGTCGTGCAGGCGACGATGGGCGCCATCCTGCGCGTCCGGGTTCACTACACGCCGCTGGCCCCGTTCCTGCGCGAAGCCGCAGCGCACGGTCTGCCGGTCTACGGCACGTTCCTCGAAGGGACGAATATCTACGATGCGGAGCTGACCCCGACGGGCATCGTGGCGATGGGCAACGAGGGACGCGGCGTAACGCCCGAAGTCGCCGCAGCGATCACCCGCAAACTTTTCATTCCGCCCTGGCCCGCCGACCGCCGCACGACCGAATCGCTCAATGTCGCCATGGCGACGGGCATCGTCTGCTCGGAATTCCGCCGCCGAACCGCTCCCAAACCTTTGCAATGATGATGACGACCGATGATCTGTTCCGCCTGCGCACCGCCGAGGAGTTCGAGACCGCGGCTTTGGAGGTATTCCGCCGACAAGCGGTCGAATGTCCGCCCTATCGCAAATACCTGTCGTTGATCGGGGTCGAACCGATGCGCATCGCGCGCGCCGACGCGATTCCGGCCCTACCCATCGGCCTGTTCAAGACCCACACGGTCTATTGCGGCGACGCGGAACCCGAAGCGGTCTTCACCTCGTCGGCAACCACGGGCATGACCTCGTCGCGCCATCCGATGCGTTCGCTGGCCCTCTACGAACAGGCATTTCGCGGTTCGTTCCGCACGTTCTACGGCGATCCGCGGCGCTGGAGCCTTTATGCCCTGCTGCCCAACTACCTGCGCCGCAAGGGCTCGTCGTTGGTCTACATGGCCGACCGCCTCATCGCCGACTGCGGTTCGGGCGGATTCTTTTTAGACAACTACGAGGAGCTGATCGAGGCCATGCGATACGACCCGAAACCGAAAATTCTGCTGGGCGTGAGCTATGCCCTGTGGGATTTGGCGGAACAGTACGCCCCCGAACTGCGCGATACGATCGTGATGGAGACGGGCGGCATGAAAGGCTATCGCGAGGAGATTTCGAAAGGAAAATTCCATAAGATACTTTGCGATGCGTTCAAAGTCAACGCGATACACTCCGAATACGGCATGGCCGAGCTCACCTCGCAGGCCTATTCGGCGGGCGGCAACCGATTCCGCTGTCCGGCCTGGATGCGGGTCGTGGCTCGCGACATCAACGATCCCTTTGCCCTGCTGCCGGCCGGCGCACGCGGCGGATTGAACATCATCGACCTCGCGAACTGGTGGTCGTGCGCGTTCATCCAGACCGAAGATGCCGGACGCGTATTCGCCGACGGTTCGTTCGAAATCGACGGACGCATCACGGGGGCCGACATCAGAGGATGCAACTTATTGGTACAATGAACGATATAGACTTCGTTATCCCGTGGGTCGACGGCAGCGACCCCGCCTGGCGTCAGGCGTTCGCCTCAGCACGCCACCGCGCAGGCGAAGATGCGTCGGAAATCCGCTATCGCGACTGGCGGACCCTCCGTTACTGGTTCCGCAGCGTCGAACGGTTCGCTCCGTGGGTGCGGCGCATCCACTTCATCACGTGGGGTCATCTGCCCGCGTGGCTCGCGACCGGCCATCCGCAGCTGCACGTGGTCGAGCATGCCGACTATCTGCCCGAAGCCTATCGGCCGACCTTCAATTCGAACACGCTGGAACTCAACATCCACCGCATCGAGGGGCTGGCCGAACAGTTCGTGCTGTTCAACGACGACACCTTCCTCGGCCGTCCGGCCCGACCGACCGACTTTTTCCGCGACGGACTGCCCCGCGACATGGCCCGGTTGAGCATTCCGGCACCGGAACCCATCACCCACATCGCCCTCAACAACCTGATGTTGATCGACGCGCGCTACCGGCCCCATCGGGTCATCGCCCGTCATCCGGCCAAATGGTTTTCGCCGCGCTACGGAGCAGGCAATCTATTGAAAACGATGCTGTTGCTTCCGTGGTCGCGCTTCCCCGGATTCAGCGACCACCACATGCCCCAAGCATTTTTATTGAGTCAGGTAGAGAGTGCTTGGGACCGATGGGAAAAGAAACTCGACGCGACCTGCCGCCATCCGTTCCGCACGCCGGACGACCTGTCGCAATGGCTCATCCGCTACGATGCACTTTGTCGAGGCGCGTTCCGGCCCATCGGATTCGGCGACTGCCGCCAGATGACGCTGACCGACGACAACGAATCCATCTGCCGCGCCATCGAATCGCAACGCTACCGGATGTTCTGCCTGCATGACGATGAACGCATCGCAGACTTCGAGACCGCCAGCGACCGGCTATGTGCGGCGTTCGAACGGCTGCTACCCGAAAAATCCGCTTTCGAAAAATGAATACGCCCACCCTTTCCGTCATCATTCCGCTCTACAACAAGGAGCGCGAAATCGGCGATACGCTGCGTTCGGTGCTGGCACAAACGCTGCAACCGACCGAAATCATCGTCGTAGACGACGGTTCGACCGACGGCAGCGCCGCCATCGTCCGCGAAATCGCCGCTCATGCCCCGCTCGTACGGCTCGTCGAACAACCCAATGCCGGCGAATGCGCCGCCCGCAACCGCGCCATCGCCGAAGCAACGGGCGACTACCTGGCACTGCTGGATGCCGACGACCAATGGCGGCCCCGTTTTTTGGAAGAAATCGCCGACCTGATTCGCGAATTTCCCGATTGCGGGCTCTACTGCACGGCGTTCGATATCGTGAGCCACGAAGGCGAGTTTCCTGCACCTTGCCCAGCCGGACGAGGTATTATAGAAAATTTTTTCCGCGATTCGGCCCACCGCTACATCGCCATTCCGTCGGCCAGCTGCATCCCGCGTCGCGTATTCGATGACGTGGGCGGCTTCCCCGAAGGGATGAAAATGGCAGGCGACCTCTACATGTGGATCAAAATCGCCCGCCGTTATCGGGTTTGTTTCTCGCCCGAACGGCTTTGCCGCTATTCGCGCGTGGCGTCGAACCGCTCGGCATCGACCTACACGCCCGAGCGCACGGCCTATTCGTTCGAAACGCTCTACGATCCGGCGGCACCCGACGAAGAACGCGAATTTATCGCCCGTGCAGCACTCGGCAAAGCGTTGGTTCTCTCGGCGAAAGGCGGCACGGAGGAGGCTGCGCGCGCCATCCGCACATTCGCCTATACGAGGACCTATCGCCGCACGCTGCGCAAGGTGCAGGTGCTCAACCGGCTGCCCGTGAGCTGGCGCACGCCCGTGCTGAACCTCTACAACGCCATCGCATGGCGCTTGGCGAAAAAGGGACTTTGATAAAAATTTTGGGAAATAGCAGTTTCGGGCTTGCAAATTGCGGGATGCAGCCTGCGAAGGAAGTAGGAAGGCAATAAAAAGGTTCAAAAGCAAGATAGGATACGGAGCCGCTAACAAAAAGCCTCCGCCGCCCGTAGGCTACGACTCGCGCGGCTCTTGAGAACCGCAAATAATTACTCAAATAAGGAACAAGCCGAAAATGGATGCTTCCGAAAATTTTTTCATATCTTTGACTGCGTCGAAGATACTCCGTCTCGGCATAATCAAGCTGACGCTTGCTTCTGCGCTTGACTTTTCGTATCTTTGCCTTGATTAACATCTATCCGCTATGGAAAAGCAGTTCCGTTTCGATTACGAGCACTACGCGTCGCTCGATGAACTCCCCGAAGCCGATCGTCGGCTGGTCGAAGCCGCCCAAGCGGCCACGACCCGCGCCCATGCACCCTATTCGCATTTTCGGGTCGGAGCGGCCGCCCGTCTGCGAAGCGGCCGGATTCTGCACGGCAGCAACATCGAAAGCGAAGTCTTTCCGGCAGGGCTTTGCGCCGAACGCTCGCTGCTCTTCTATGCGCAGGCCAACTATGCCGACGACCCGATCGAGACGCTGGCTATCGCATCGGATCCCTCCGAGCGAGAGTGCTACCCCTGCGGCCAATGCCGTCAGGTGATGGTCGATGTCGAACGCCGGCAAGGCGCCCCCATGCGGGTCATCATGAGCGGCAACGGCACGGCTTCGGCCGTCGCAACGGCGACGATGCTCCTGCCGTTTACGTTTATCTTATAAAGACCAACAGTAGCACTCCCCACCCACCCAAAGCGACAATAGCACTCTCCACCCCTTAATAAAAATGTTTCGGCCCGACGATATTCTTTATGAAGACAACCACCTGTTGATCGTCAACAAACATTGCGGCGATTTGGTACAACCCGATCCGTCGGGCGAAAGCGCCCTCGAAGACCAGATCAAAGCATTTATCAAAGCGCGCGATAAGAAGCCCGGCGACGTATTTCTTGGCGTCGTCCACCGCATCGACCGACCGGTGAGCGGGGCCGTGCTGTTTGCCAAGACCTCGAAGGCGCTCGTCCGGCTGAACGAGATGATTCGCGAAGGGTGCATCCGCAAACTTTACTGGGCGCTGACCGAAAAGACGCCCGAACCGGAAGCGGGCGAACTGACCCACTACCTGTTGCGCGATGGCCGGACGAACCGTTCGCGAGCATTCGACGCGCCACGCCCCGAAGCCAAATTAGGAAAATTGCGTTATCGCACGCTCGGCCGCTCCACACACTACACGCTGGTCGAGGTCGAGTTGCTGACGGGCCGCCACCATCAGATACGTGCCCAACTTTCGAAAATCGGCTGTCCGATTCGCGGCGATCTGAAATACGGCGCGAAGCGCTCGATCGCCGGAGGAGGCATCTCGCTGCACTCCCGAACGATTGCGTTCGACCATCCCGTCCGGCACGAACCGATCGAGGCGACGGCGCCGGTACCGGCAGACGACAACTTGTGGAACTTTTTTATTAATGGGTCGGAAGGAGCACAAACTTATTGACAGAGTGGGAAGAAGCGGGAACTCATTAATAAAATCGGGAGGAGCATGAACCTATGCGGATATTGATACAACGGGTCGAACGGGCATCGGTCGCTATCGGCGGTGCGGTGCGGTCGCAAATCGGAGCAGGACTGCTCGTTCTGGTCGGTGTCGGAACGGACGATACGGAGGCCGATGCCGACTATTTGGCCGGAAAGCTGGTGCGGCTGCGCATCTTCGATGACGAAGCGGGCGTGATGAACCTCGATGTCCGGCAAACCGGCGGCGAAGTGCTCGTGGTGAGCCAATTCACGCTGATGGCCTCGACCCGCAAGGGCAATCGGCCGTCGTACATTCAAGCAGCGCCCGAAGCGCAATCGCGACCGCTTTACGAACGGTTCACGGCCCGTGTCGCCGAACTGCTCGGCCGCGAGGTGCCGACGGGCGAATTCGGAGCCGACATGCAGGTGGAATTGGTCAATGACGGGCCGGTTACCATCTGGATGGATTCGCACGCTTGTTAAATGAATAAAAAGCGGTTCAACGGAAAATCTTCCGAAAACCGATACCTGAATAAAAAAATGAAAAATCGCACATTGGAAATCGTACTGAAGGGACTGAAAGAGTATTTCATCATGGCACTCGGCATGTTCCTCTACTCGTTCGGATGGATCGGATGCGTCATGCCCGCCCACGGCACGGGCGGCGGTGCAACGGGTCTGTCGCTGGTCATTTCGACCGCCCTCAACGAATGGCTCGGCACCTCGATCCAGATCGGTACCATCGCCTTCGTCATCAATGTCATCCTGCTGCTCTTCGCAGGGTTCATCGTGGGGTGGAACTTCGGCATCAAAACCGTCTTCTGCGTAACGATGATCTCCGTCGGGCTGAACTTCTGGAGCGACGTGCTGCCGGCCGGCGACTTTCTCCATCTCGAACGCATTCTGGCCGTCATCCTCGGCGGCATCTTGGCCGGCGTGGGCATCGCCATGTGCTTCTCGCAGGGAGGCTCGACCGGCGGAACGGACATCGTGGCGATGATCATCAACAAATACCGCACGATCAGCTACGGCAAAATCCTCATCTACTCCGACTTCATCATCATCGCCTCGTCGCTGCTCGTGGGCTATCACATCGACACGGTGATCTACGGATACGTGATGACCGCCGTCGTGGGCTACACGGTCGACATGATTATGGCCGGCAACCAGCAATCGAGCCAGGTCTTCATCGTTACGCACGACTACGAGAAGATGGCCGACGCCATCGCCAACAACGTCCATCGCGGTGTAACGCTCATCGACTCCGAAGGCTGGTACTCGAAGCAGGCGTCGAAGATCGTCATGGTCGTCTGCCGCAAGCGGGAGACGTCGATGGTGCTGAAATTCGTGAAAACCGTCGATCCGCAGGCCTTCATGACCGTCGGTTCCGTGATGGGCGTCTACGGATTGGGCTTCCAGACCATCCCCAAAGATTAACCCGCCCATGCCGTCCCGCTACGCCGACATCGTGTTGCCGTTGGCGCAACCCGCCTACACGTTCGCCGTACCCGACGGGATGGAGGTCGCCGAAGGACAGGCCGTTGCCGTACAGTTCGGGCCGCGCAAATTCTACACGGGCATCGTCTGGCGGCTGCACGACCGGCGGCCCGACTTCAAGCGCATCAAGTCGATTTACAAAGTGCTCTACGGAAATCCGCTGCTATCGGAAAAGCAGCGGGCGCTATGGGAGTGGATCGCCTCCTACTATCTGTGTTCGCTCGGCGAGGTCATGCGTTGCGCCCTCCCCTCGTTGATCAAACCCTCGGGCGACACGGAGGAAGAACTATTAAACGACGAATACCGCCCCCGCACGGAGTGGTATGTTTCGCTCGCACCCGAACTCCACGACGAAACCCGCCTCGACGAGGTGTTCGAAAAGTTGACGCGGCGAGCCCCCAAACAATACGAAGCGTTGTTGGAAATCGCCTCGGCGCAGGAGAGCGACCGGATCGCGACGGGCGAAATCGCCCGCCGATTGTTGCAGGCCGATTCTGCCGTGCTCCATGCGCTGGCCCGCAAGGGGTTCATCCGCGAATCGGAGCACCTCCGCACGACGGAACGCAGCGACAACCGCTTCCGGCTGCCGGAACTGACGCCCCATCAGATCGAAGCGCTCGAAACGCTGCGGGCCCACTATGCGGCCGGTCGGGGTACGGCCCTGCTGCACGGCATCACGGGTTCGGGAAAAACCGAAATTTATATTCACTTGGTCGCCGAGGTACTGGCCCGAGGGGGCGATGTGCTGCTGTTGGTGCCTGAAATTGCGCTCACGGCGCAACTCATCGCCCGCATGGAGCGCATCTTCGGCAGCCGCGTTACGGCCTATCACTCGAAGCTGACCCCGCACCGCCGCACGGAAACTTACTTGCAACTCAACCGTTCGGAAGGGGGCGAATTCGTCGTCGGAGCCCGTTCAGCGCTCTTTCTGCCGCTGCATCGGCTGCAACTGATCATCGTCGATGAGGAGCACGATGCCAGCTACAAGCAAACCGAACCGGCCCCCCGCTACCAAGCCCGCGACTGTGCCGTGATGATGACCAAGCTGTTCGGATGCCGCACGCTCCTGGGCAGCGCAACGCCATCGCTGGAGACGTGGCTCAATGCCCGCAGCGGCAAATACGGCAAAGCCGTGCTGACGGAACGCTACGGAGCGGCCCGTCCGCCGCGCATCACGATCTCCGACACACTGCGGGCCGCCCGTCGCGGCGAACGGAAAGGCAGATTCAATAAAATTTTATTAGATAAACTCGAAGCGACTCTTGCCCGAAAAGAACAGGCGATGCTCTTCCAGAACCGCCGCGGCTATGCGCCCTACGTTACCTGCACGGAGTGCGGCTGGACGGCCCGATGCCCCCACTGCAACGTAACGCTCGCCTATCACCGCAACGGCGACCGCCTGGTCTGCCACTACTGCGGCTACACGGATCGCGTACCGGCCCGATGCCCGTCGTGCAAGGTTACGGAGATCGTACCGATGGGATTCGGCACGGAACAGGTCGAGCAGGAGATCGCGGCGCTCTTTCCCGAAGCGCGGGTCGCCCGTTTGGATCGCGACAACGTTACCTCCGAACGGGCCTACCAGGCCATCGTCGCCGATTTCGAGGCCCATCGCACCGATATCCTGGTCGGCACGCAGATGATTACCAAAGGGTTCGACTTCGACGGCGTTTCGCTGGTCGGCATTCTGAATGCCGACAACCTGCTGAACAGTCCCGATTTCCGAGCGGCGGAACGCGCCTTCCAGTTGATGACGCAGGTGGCCGGTCGGGCCGGTCGGCGCGATGACAGCGGCGAAGTCATCATCCAGACAGCTGAACCCGGGCATCCCGTAATCCGTCAGGTCGCAGCCGGCGATTACGAAGGCATGGTACGCATGCAACTGGCCGACCGCGAAGCCTTTTTCTACCCGCCCTACGCCCGACTGACCGCCCTCACCCTGCGCCACCGCGATCCGCTGTTGCTGCGACGGGCGGCCGAAGAACTGGCGACCCGTCTGCGGGCCCGTTTCGGACGCCGCCTGCTGGGGCCGACGGCCCCGCCAGTCGACCGCATCCGCGATGAATATCTGCTGAAATTGCTGCTCAAAGTCGAAAACGGCGCCTCCTCGCAACGAGCCCGTCGAATCCTCGCGTCCGAATTGGAACGATTCGCGGCGATTCCCGCTTACAAAAACATTACGCTGCTTACCGATGTCGACCCGCTTTGACTGGCTGCACAGCCTGTCGAGGCTGCTCTTTCACGAACGCTGCGCCGTATGCGGCCACGAACTGTCGGTCGGCGAACGGACGATCTGCACCTTGTGTCGTGCAACGGCCCCGCTGACGGGCTACTGGACGCAAGCGGCGAATCCCGTATGGGAACGCTGCCGCAATCTGCTGCCGATCCACCGAGCCTCGGGCTTTCTCTTTTTTCGACGGGGAAGCGGCTGGCAGCAGATGATTCACGGATTCAAATATCGCGGAACCTGGCGCACGGCCCGCATGATGGGCGAATGGTATGGCCGCGAACTCCGAACGAGCGGGCTGTACGACGATGTGGATGCGGTCGTGCCGCTGCCGCTCCATCCGTTCAAACGGATGCGCCGCGGCTACAACCAATCGGAATACATCGCCGAAGGGATCGCTTCGCAGTTGGGCGTTCCGGTCGACTGCGCAAGCGTCTATCGCTGTCGCAACACGGCGGAACAGGCGCTGCAATCGCGCCGCGAACGGGCCGGAAACGTCGAAGGGGCCTTCGCCGTCCGTCGCCCCGAACGGCTTGCCGGCCGGCATATCCTGCTGGTGGACGACGTGATGACCACCGGTTCGACCTTGCTGTCGTGCGCCGAAGCCATCCTGCAAGCGGCGCCGGACTGCCGGATCAGCATCGCCGCGCTGGCCGTCGTCCACCACGAACTGGGCGCGAAAGAGTAAGTCGAGTAAGTCGGAGGATTCCTTTTTAGTTGTCGATTTTTTCACTACTTTTGAAAGCTGAAAACATCCCCGAACAACGATGGCCAAAAAATACACCACCCCTTCGGATCGCAACCGCGAAGCCTTCGAAGCGCTGACCGACGCCGCCGCCCTCGTGCCGCCGCAGGCCGTCGAACTCGAAGAGGCCGTACTGGGCGCCCTGATGCTCGAAAAAGACAGCATCATCGCCGTACAGGAGTTCATCACCCCCGATTCGTTCTACACCGAAGAACACCGGCTGATCTACAAGGCGATCGAAGAGCTGTCGATGGAGCTGAAACCCATCGACCTTTTCACCGTAACCGAGCGACTCAAAGCCAAAAAGGAACTCAAGAAGATCGGCGGCGCCTCCTACCTGGCCCAACTGACACAGAAGGTCGGTTCGGCCGCCAATGTCGAATTCCACGCCAAAATCATCGCACAGAAATATGTTCAGCGCGAACTGATCCGCTCGGCGACCGAAATCCAACGCCGTTCCTACGACGAATCGACCGATGTAACGGATTTGATCGGATTCGCCGAAGGCGAAATTTTCCGCGTCTCCGAAGGCCACGTCAAACGCTCCGTGCAGTCGTCGAAGGACATCCTTTCGCGGGCGTTGATGCAAATCGAGGAGGCCTCGAAAAACGCCAGCGCATTCAACGGCGTACCGTCGGGATTCATCTCCATCGACCGCGTAACCTTAGGCTGGCAGCTTTCGGATCTTATCATCATCGCGGCCCGTCCGTCGATGGGTAAAACGGCCTTCGTCCTCTCGATGGCCCGCAACATGGCCGTCGATCACGAACAGGGCGTAGCGTTCTTCTCGCTCGAAATGTCGGCCGTGCAGTTGATGATGCGATTGATTATCGCCGAAACGGGCCTCCCTGGCAACGACGTGAAATCGGGCCGGCTCTCCCCCGAACAATGGCGCCACCTGGAATCGGCCACCAAACCGCTTTCGTCGGCCCCGCTCTTTATCGACGATACGCCGGCGCTGTCGGTCTTCGAATTCCGCTCGAAAGCCCGCCGGCTGAAGATTCACAACGACATCAAGATCATCATCATCGACTACCTCCAGCTGATGACCGGCAATGCCGATACGAAGAACGGTAACCGCGAACAGGAGGTGGCCTTCATCTCGCGCACGCTGAAAGCCATTGCGAAAGAGCTGAACGTCCCGATCATCGCGCTGTCGCAGCTGAGCCGTGCGACCGAAATGCGAGGCGGATCGAAGCGTCCGCAGCTCTCCGACCTGCGCGAATCGGGCGCCATCGAACAGGACGCTGACATCGTTGCTTTCATCCACCGACCGGAATACTACGGCATCAACCAAGACGAAAACGGTATGCCGACAGCGGGTCTGGCCGAAATCATCATCGCCAAGCACCGTAACGGTGCGGTATGCGATGTCAATCTGCGTTTCCTCAAGGAACAGGCCCGCTTCACCGATATGGACGACACGATGCTGCCGCCCGGGCAGGCGCTCGACAGTCAACAAGCCTACGACGACTATGCCAGCGGCTCGAACGCAAGCGATCCGTCGACGCCGTACGGTGCCCTCGGAAGTGCTACGGGAAACGAATTCGATGCGAATGTCTCCCGCAATCTGAACGAGGAGGCCCCATTTTAATTAACTGGTACGGATCGGAAGCTCGGATTGTTATTTCCAAACGTTGGATTTATCAGTAAAATGAAAGCGGAATACTCGGTTAGCATTACCAGTTAATAAAAATGTTTGTGGGGATACATACGGGGGCGATCGTCGGTATCGACGCCGTGGAGGTAACCGTCGAAGTCAACATCACGGGCGGCGGTCTGGGTTTGTACCTGGTCGGTTTGCCTGACAACGCCGTCAAAGAGAGCGAACAGCGCATTCGGGCCGCTTTCGAAAACTCCGGCGAACGGATGACCTCGCGCAACGTGGTCGTCAACCTCGCTCCTGCGGCTCTGCGCAAGGAGGGCGCCGCTTTCGACCTGCCGATCGCCGTCGGCATCCTCGCAGCCATGGGCCGCGTGGAACCGGATGCGCTCGAAGGCACGATGTTCACCGGCGAACTGTCGCTCGACGGGTCGGTGCGACCCGTGCCCGGAGTGCTTCCGATGGCGATTCTCGCACGGCAAAAGGGATTGCGACGGTTGGTTTTATCGCCGCAGAATGCGCCGGAAGCGGCCATCGTCGACGGAATCGAGGTGATTCCGGTGGAGAATCTGAAACAACTGCTCAGCTGGCTCAACGGCACGGAACCGATCGAACCGGCCCAACCGGCCGGCGAAGAACCGTTCGAACAGTCGGCCGGCCGTTATGCCGAAGATTTCGCCGACGTGAAAGGGCAAAGCCAGGTGAAACGAGCCTTGGAGATCGCGGCGGCGGGCGGACACAACATCCTGCTCATCGGATCGCCCGGGTCGGGAAAGACCATGCTGGCCCGCCGTCTGCCGACCATCCTGCCGCCGCTGACCCACGAGGAGGCGCTCGAAACGACCAAAATCCATTCGGTAGCGGGCAAGACGGGCGTATCGGGCGGATTGATGACCCGCCGTCCGTTCCGCACGCCGCATCACCTGACCTCGCAGGCCGCCCTCGTGGGCGGAGGGCAATCGCCCCGTCCGGGCGAAGTATCGCTGGCGCACAATGGCGTGCTGTTTCTCGATGAACTGCCCGAATTCGGCCGCAACGTACTGGAAGTGCTGCGCCAACCGCTCGAAGACAAGCGCATCACGGTCTCACGTGCGAAATACAGCGTCGAATATCCGGCCAACTTCATGCTGGTGGCGGCCATGAACCCCTGTCCATGCGGCTACTACAACCACCCGACGCACGAATGCACCTGTGCACCGGGAGCGGTACATCGCTATATGAGCCGGATTTCGGGCCCGCTGATGGATCGCATCGACCTGCATGTCGAAGTAACGCCCGTACCGCCATCGTCGCTCTCCGATACGACCCCGAGCGAACCGAGCGCCGCCGTGCGCGAACGAGTCATGCGTGCACGCGCCATTCAGGAAGCACGTTTCCGAGAAGCCGCAGGCGTCCACACCAATGCGATGATGAATGCGGCCCTGCTGCGTGAATACTGCCGGATGGATGCGCCGACGGCGGCGATGCTGGAACAGGCGATGACACGGCTATCGCTGTCGGCGCGAGCCTATGACCGGATTCTGAAAGTGGCGCGGACGATCGCCGACTTGGCCGGCCGCGATCAGATATCGCGTACGGATGTGGCGGAAGCCATCAACTATCGTTCGCTCGACCGCGGAACGTGGGGACGCTGATGCGTCGTACCTTTTGGTGGCAAAAGGTACCGAAAACCTTCCGCACGGTTAAAATTGCAGGCGTACCGTGCGACGATTGCTGAACAGACACGAAAGACTGCGCTTTTCGCACGTCTGTTCCGGGCGCAGTCGTCTTACGTTCCGCTTTTTTCCGCAATTTTCACAGTGCGGAAACAGAAAAACGAATTCAACTTTGTCTACGACAAAAACGCATATGGAAAAACTACGCATCATACTCTCGGGCGGCGGAACGGGCGGCCATATCTATCCGGCTGTCGCGGTCGCCGAAGCCCTCGAAAAACGATTCGGCGAAGCGGTCGAACTGCTCTTCGTCGGAGCCGAAGGCAAGATGGAAATGGAAAAGGTGCCCGCGCTGGGCTATCGGATCGTCGGCCTGCCCATCGCCGGCCTGCAACGCCGCATGGAGTGGCGCAATCTGCTGGTGCCGTTCAAGGTGCTGCGCAGCCTCCGGCTGGCACGCAAGACGATCCGCGATTTCGGAGCCGATGCGGTCGTCGGATTCGGCGGCTATGCCAGCGCCCCCGTACTCTGGGCCGCCCAACGGATGGGCGTGCCGACGGTCATTCAGGAACAGAACTCCTATGCAGGACTGACTAACAAGCTATTGGCGAAACGAGCCAGCCGCATCTGCACCGCCTATGAAGGGATGGAACGGTTCTTTCCGCAGGAAAAAATCGTGCTGACGGGCAATCCGCTCCGCGGGCGGTTTTCCAAAGAGGGCGCCGACCGAACGGAAGCACTCGCCTACTACGGGTTTACAGCTGACCTGCCGGTGATTTTGGTCGTCGGAGGGTCGCTCGGCACCCGCTCGCTCAACGAGATGATGAAAGCATGGATTCTGCGCACGGGCGGCACGGCCCCCGTGCAGGTCATCTGGCAGACGGGCAAATACTACGAACGCGAAATGCAGGACTTCTTGCGTGAACACCCCGCCGCACACATTTGGCAGGGCGCCTTCATCGAACGAATGGACTTGGCCTATGCGGCAGCCGATGTGGTCGTATCGCGCAGCGGTGCGGGAACCGTCTCGGAGCTCTGTTTGGTGGCGAAACCGGTCGTATTCGTACCGTCGCCCAATGTCGCCGAAGACCATCAGACCAAAAACGCCCGTGCACTGGAAGCCAAAGGCGCCGCACGGTTAGTCCCCGACTGCGATTGCCGCGAGCAGGCGATGGAACAAGCGTTGGCGCTGGCCTCCGACCGGCAAGCCTTGGAGGCGATGAGCCGCAGTCTCGAAGCGCTGGCCCGGCCCGATGCGGCGGAACGGATCGTCGATGAAATTACGAAGGTACTGAAATAGATATTACATACATTCATGCACTGACGGCCGTATGGTTCGATCGGGTTCGGAGCACCAACCGAAGCCCCCGCCGAGGCGGGGGTTTGGGGGTGGGTCAGAATTGCATCCGCCGCCTGTGGCGGCGAGCAACGAGGGACGGATTCAAGCATTCGGGTAAAAAATCGTCGGGACATGAAAGGATAGAACCGCGCAAATGAAATACGAAAACATCTACTTTTTGGGCATCGGCGGCATCGGCATGAGCGCCCTGGCCCGCTATTTTCTCCACGAAGGGCGTCGGGTCGCCGGATACGACCGCACCCGTTCGCATCTGACCGAAGCCTTAGAACGCGAAGGCGCCGTTATCCACTACGATGAAGATGTCCGACAGATTCCGGCCCCGTTCGTCGATCCTGCACACACGATCGTGGTCTACACGCCTGCCGTACCGCGCGACCACTGCGAATACCGCTATTTTCTCGAACATGGTTTTACGGTCGAGAAACGCTCGCAGATGCTGGGCCACCTGTCCGAAGGAAAATACGTGATGGCGGTGGCCGGCACGCACGGCAAGACCACGACGTCGACCCTCATTGCCTGGCTCAACCGTGCACTGACAGGCGGCGGATCGGCCTTTCTGGGCGGTATCTCGAAGAATTTCGAGGGAAATCTGGTGCTCGGCGAAGGGCCGCGGTTGGCCGTCGAAGCCGACGAATTCGACCGGTCGTTCCTGCGGCTGTGGCCCGATGTGGCGGTCATCACCTCGGCCGATGCCGATCATCTCGACATCTACGGCACCCACGAAGCGGTCAAGGAGGCCTTCGCGCAATTCGCCGGACAAATCCGCAAGGGCGGCTCGTTAGTGCTGAAACTCCACGTCGATATTCGGGTCGACAATCCGGGCATCGCCGTCTATCGCTACTCTTACGACGAACCGTGCGATTTCTATGCCCGCAACGTGCGGCTGCTGGAGGGCGGGCACTACCGCTACGACATCACGACACCCGACGGCGTGATCGCGGACTGCACGCTCGGCATCCCGGGCTGGGTCAATATCGAAAACTCGATTGCAGCAGTCGCCGCCATCTGGTGCGCCGCGAAGCACGAAGGCACGCCGCTCGACGAAACCCGTCTGCGGGAAGCGCTGGCCTCGTTCTCGGGCGTGAAACGGCGGTTCGAATTCTATGTCAACACGCCGAAGCAGGTCTATATGGACGACTATGCGCATCATCCGCGCGAATTGGCGGCGACGCTCACATCGGTGCGGAAGATGTTCCCGGGCCGACGCATCACGGCGATCTTCCAGCCCCACCTCTACACCCGCACGCGCGACCTCTATCCGGAGTTCGCCGAAGCACTGTCGCATGCCGACGAGGTGGTCTTGCTGCCCATCTATCCGGCCCGCGAGGAGCCCATCGAGGGCATCACGTCGCAGATCATCGCCGAACGGATAACCGTGCCCTGCCGCATCGTCGAACGCGAACGGCTGGCCGAGACCATCGCGACAATGGCGACCGATGTGGTCATCAGTTTCGGAGCGGGCAACATCGACGCCTGCTGCGAGGCGCTGGCCGAAACACTTCGGCGCAAAAGTTGAAAGAACAACACGAAACTGAAAGATGCGTCCGGTTGTCAAATATGCGTTGCTGACGCTCCTCTGGGCAGGAGCGGGGGCCTACGTCATCTGGATGGCGGCGGCCGCCGGTGCCGACCGGGCCGTCCGAACGGTCGAAGCGCTGAAAATCGACCTCGTGGACAGCACTTCGCAAGGCCAACTACTCACCTCGGGCGAAGTACGCACGTGGCTGAAAAACGAACGCATCCCGACGATCGGGACGCCGATCGACACGATCGACCTTACGGCGATCGAACGTCTGATCGCCCGCAACGGATTCGTCGAAAAAGCCGCCGCCTACATCGACCGTCGCGGTGTACTGCACATCGACATCCGCCAACGCAAACCGCTGTTGCGACTGTTGACCGACGGCGAAAATGCCTACGTTACGCCGACGGGATTCGTATTCGCCGCGCCGCAAGCTTCGTCGCTCTACGTTCCCGTTGTAACGGGCCCCTACCGGCCTCCCTTTCCGGTCGGCTACACGGGCGACATCCGCGCCCATACGGATGCCGAACAGCTGCGCATCGAACAGGAAATCGAAGCATTAGAGGCCGAAAAGCTGCCGATTTACCGAGCGGAACAGGCCGACTACCGCGCCTACAACGAATCGCGCAAACGCCGCGTGAAAGCATGGTGGAAATACTTGGAAAACGACCGCGATTACGAAACCCGGGTGGAACGCCTGCGCGTCGACAAACAACAGGAACGCCGAGCCTATCGCTATCGTGCACGCATGCGCCGGCAACAACTCGCCCGAATCGCAGAGCAACAGGACCAAAAGCGGCACCGGCAAAAAAAATTGGAGAAAAACTACGAAGATTTCATGAAACTCCTTACCTTTGTGAAGTTGGTCGAGCGGGACGATTTTTGGAGCGCCGAAGTGGTGCAGATCATCGCCCGAACCACGCCGAGCGGCGCACTGGAAGTCGATCTGATTCCTCGCAGCGGACGGCATATCATCCGTTTCGGACGGCTGGAACGCACGGAGGAGAAGCTCGACAAACTGTTGCGGTTCTATCGCAAGGGACTGTCGAAAATCGGATGGAACGTCTATCGGGACATCGACATCCGCTACACCGACCAAGTGGTATGCCGGTAAGGCATCCGAACGACCAATAAAACGAAACGATTATTAACAAGGAAATATCGAACAGGTAGCGTAGCAAGAACGAGCTGTTAATAAAACCGGACAATCAATAAAAAAGTGGAAAGAAAGGAGTACATAATCGCAGTCGATCTGGGCTCTTCCAACGTTACGGTAGCTGTCGGCGAACCGACGGACGACGGCTCGGTCGAAGTCGTTTATATCGCCCGAAATACGGCCAAAGGCGTCAATGCCGGCTTGATCGAAAACAGCGAACTGGCAGGCAATTCCATCCATGCCGCAATCGAACAGGTCGAGGAGGCCTTGGGCTGCCGCATCACGGAGGTCTATGCCGGCATCTCGGGCGAGTTCGTCCGCTGTGCCTGCTACACCGACCACGTTTACATCGGCAACCCGCAGGACGGCGTGAGCCATGCCGATGTCGAATCGCTCTTTTCACGCATGCGCAACGTGCAGGCCCCCGAAGGCGAAACCATTATGGAGCGCATCCCTCAGAACTATGTCGTCGACGGGAACCGCGAAGTAACGAATCCCGTCGGCTCGTTCGGAAAAACGCTCTCTGCCACTTTCAATTTCGTATTGTGCAGCACGACCCCGCTGCAACGGCTGGAAATGGTCTTCAAACGGCACGGCATCACCCTCAAGGGCATCTTCCCCACGGTGCTGGCCACGCCCGAAGCCGTACTGTCGCCCGACGAGAAGTCCGAAGGCGTCGCCGTGGTCGACATCGGCGGCGGTGTAACCGACGTTACGGTCTACTACCGCAATGTGGTGCGTTATGTGGCCTCCATCCCGATGGGCGCATCGGCAATCAACCAGGATATCCGCACGATGGGCGTGCCCGAAAAGTTCGTCGAACAACTCAAATTGGAAAAAGGTTCGGCCGTCGCCGAACTCGCCCCCGATACGTTGGTGAAAGTCCCCGGCCGCACGCCCCGCGAGGAGAAAGGCATCCTGAAACGCAATCTGGCTACGGTTATCGAAGCCCGTGCGATGGACATCGCCGAATACGTGCTCCAGGAGCTGAAAGATTCGCATTACGTTTCGAAACTCGCCTACGGTATCGTGCTGACCGGCGGATCGGCCGTGCTGAAAGACCTCGACACGCTCTTCAACCGCGTAACGAAGATGGAGGTGCGCGTAGCCTCGCCCGATACGGGAATTACCGATTCGTCGCTGGAACTCGTCGACGATCCG
The DNA here is from genome assembly GCA_947623305.1 of uncultured Alistipes sp. GTDB lineage: Bacteria > Bacteroidota > Bacteroidia > Bacteroidales > Rikenellaceae > Alistipes. The sequence continues at coordinate 157,381 of CANQGQ010000001.1, forward strand.
GCCTACGCGACGGTAACGGGGCTGTTGCTGCTCGGCGCCCAGCAAGGCGCTTCGAGCCTCATCGTCGAACATCCGCCCGTGCGGGAGGCTGCCGAACCCGAAATGCCGGTCGTCGAACCGGAAGCGGGACCGGTACGCCCCGTCAACCCCGGTATGCCGGCGAATCCGGCCAACATGGCGGCACGCACCCGACCTATCTCGACTACGACGACAGCACGCGTGCCGTCGGGAACGTCTCAGCGATCGGCCAACGGGCAACCGACCCGTCCGACTGCAACCGTCCGACCGCAAACCTCCCGGGTACAAGTTACTCCGCTGCCCGATCCGGAGACTTTCAAACATGTTCCGCCTCGACGCACTGCCGCATCCTCAGCGAAACCGGCATCGCCGACAGTTCCTTCAACGGAACGGTCGAACACTCCGGTTCATCGGCCTCAACCGTTCCGTCCGCAAGAGCAAAGCTACGAACCGGCTTACGAGCAACAACCGCAAGTACCGCCGCAACCGACCGAGCCGAGCCGTCAGACGACGACGGATCGACCGGCCGCCGAACCCGAAGCGACCGATCGTCCGCCCATTCGACCGCCCTATCCCGCCACGCCGGAATACGACGAGGAAGCCGAACGGCGGACGAATGCAACGACGAAGAAGATGAAAGAACGTATCCGCGATTTCTTCGGCAACATCAACGGGAAGTGGGACAAAAGTTCGTCGTCGGACTTGGACGATGACATCGAAATTTGACCGACGACGGAACCGACGAACCGGCCCGAATAGAGCGACCTCGGATCGGAAAAACAGCGGTGAAAACGTAAATACAGGCAAGTATAAAATCGCGCAGCGATCGATCAATAAAGCGACACGGATATGACAGACGAATTGATGTCGGAAGTGAAAATAGCCCCCAACACGGGCTCCTATATCACCGTCATGGGGGTCGGCGGCGCCGGCGGCAATGCCGTGAACCACATGTGGGAACTCGGCATCCACGGAGTGAACTTCATGGTCTGCAACACGGATCAGCAGGCCCTGGATCAGAGCCCCGTACCGACGAAAATATGTCTCGGCAAACGCGGGCTCGGCGCCGGCAATGTCCCTGAAAACGGCCGTGCGGCCGCCGTCGAATCGCTGCCGGAGATCCGTGCCCGGCTGGAGGAGACCGGCACGCGCATGATTTTCATCACGGCCGGCATGGGCGGCGGAACGGGTACGGGCGCATCGCCCGTCATCGCGAAACTGGCCCGTGAAATGGAACTCCTCACGGTGGCCATCGTTACCTCACCGCTCGCGGTCGAGGGGCTCATCCGCTACGACCAGGCCATCCGAGGCATCGAGGAACTGCGCAAGAATGTCGATGCCGTGCTTATCATCAACAACGACAGCATCCTGGAAATCTACGGCGATCTGTCATTAGGCGATGCGTTCCGCAAAGCCGACGATATTCTGGCATCGGCCGCGAAAGGCATCTCCGAAATCATCACCGTCAAGAGCGATTTGGTCAATGTCGACTTCGCCGATGTCTCGAATGTCATGCACAACAAGGGGCGCATCCACATGGCCGTGGCGACCGCCGACGGAGAAAACCGTGCGAAAAAGGTGGCGGAGGCATCGCTGCATTCGCCGCTGCTCGACCATAACCAAATTACGGGCGCCAAAAACATTCTGCTCCACATCTCCGTCGCCAAGCCCAACGAACTGAAAGCCTCCGAGGTAACCTCCATTCTGGAGTACATCCAGTCGCATGCCAGCGTCAAAGACAGCAACGGCGTCATCCATAGCGCCAACATCATCTGGGGGACGAGCCAGAACCCACAATTGGGCAATGCCATCCAACTGATGATCGTGGCGACAGGCTTCGACGAAGACCCGTCGAAACCGATTCTGCCGTCGAGCCGCAAAATCATCACGCCAGTGGAGGCTGAGACCGCGCCGCCCGAGGTGGCCAATCAACTGGAACCCGTCAAACAACGTCCGACGGCTCCTTTCCCAACGGAGCCCATCGTGTTGGGCGAAAAGTCGACCCGATACAAGGACATCAACCGCGTGAAGTCGACGCCCGCCTATCAGACGCGCAACTCCAAGTTCGTCGTTCAGGCCCCGGGCACCCACAAGGAGAGCATGCAGGAAAGCACCTCCGATTCGCAGAAACCGGCCGACCAATCGCGGCTTCCGTTTACGTCCAACTAACCCGCAGCAGATTTGGAAGATACAACCCATTGGATTCTGTTCAACGGAATAGCAGCCCATCAAATCGTACTCTGTGCGATCACGCTCGTATTGCTGTGCATCTCGGCCTTGGTCTCCGGTGCCGAGACCTCTTTCTTCTCGTTGACGCACAACGACATCCACGAACTGAAAAAAAATCCGTCGGGAGCCGCTGCCGCCGTGCTGCGACTGTTGGGCGACGTCGATTTCCTGCTCGCCACCATTCTCGTGGTCAACAATTTAGTGAACATCTGCATCGTCATCCTCACCTCGAACATCATCGACACGATCTTCACCTTCACGCGACTCGAATTCCTGTTCAAAACGGTGCTGGTAACCTTCCTGTTGCTGCTCTTCGGGGAAATCCTGCCCAAAGTGCTGGCACAGACCATCCCCGTACGATTCGCTCTGTTCGTCGCCCAACTGCTCCGGCTGCTGCAACGCCTGTTCTACCCGCTCTCCTATATCCTCGTGCGCACGAGCAGTCGCATCAGCGAAAAAGCCTCGCACAAAAGCGAAATCTCGCTCGACGAACTGGCCGATGCCGTGGACATGACCCAAAGTTCCTGTCCCGAAGAGCGAGTGATGCTCTCGGGCATCGTCAACTTCGTGAACACCGAGGTGCAGGAAATCATGAAACCCCGCGTCGACATCACGGCACTCGAACTGACCGACGGCTACGAAACGGTCAAACGCACGATCATCGAATCGGGTTTTTCACGCCTTCCGGTTTACGAAGAAGACATGGACCACATCCGCGGCACGCTCTATGTGAAAGACCTGATGCCCTACATCAACCACGGCGACGAATTCGGATGGCAGAAACTCATCCGCAAGCCCTACTTCGTTCCGGAACACAAAAAGATCAACGACCTGCTGGCCGATTTCCAATCGAACAAGGTGCACATGGCCATCGTCGTCGACGAATACGGTTCGACGCTGGGACTCGTCTCGCTGGAGGACATCATCGAGGAGATCGTGGGCGAAATATCGGACGAAAGCGACAACGACGAAAAACTCTATACGCGGCTCGATTCGAAATGCTACATCTTCGAAGGAAAGACCCATATCGGCGATTTCGAACGGATTCTCGCCCTGGATGAAGACACCTTTTCCGACGTGCGCGGCGAGGCGGAGACCCTTGCCGGCATGATGCTGGAAATCAAACGCGATTTCCCGCGCAAGGGCGATGCCTTCACTTCGCACAACATCCGTTTCACGGTACAGGATATGGAGGGGCATCGCATCGACAAAATCCGGGTCAATCTGCCATGAAACAGCTATTCGTCGAAGCGTCGCTCCCGCTCGAGGAGGCCGCCCAATGGGCGACGGACGAAGAACGGGCGACGGCATGCAATTTCGCCGCCGCCCGCGAACGGGAATATTTAGCCTGGCGGGCGATCGTCCGACGGGCAATCGGACGCGACGCAATCATCGCCTACAATTCCGTCGGAGCTCCGATACTCACGAATTATCCCTTCCGTATCACGGTCTCGCATTGTCGGGGGCGCATTGCCGTGGGAATATCCGACCGACCTTGCGCAGTCGACATCGAGCGAACCGACCGCAATTTCCGACGCATACTTTCCCGCTACCTCACACCCGAAGAGCAGCAGCTTTCCGCTCATCCACTCTTTCCGGCAATCGCATGGTGCACCAAAGAGACCTTATATAAATATGCGGGACGGCAGAGTCTCGATCTGCTTGACGACCTGCACATCGACGAAGTTTCGTTTTCGGAGGCGGATGCACGTCCGCAGTTGCACGAAGTATTATCGTGTCCAGTCGATCTGGAACCGAACTTTCATCGGGACATCGCATCCGACCGATGGTGCGGCACCCTGCTCGCACATTGCACAGGCACAGATCCCAAGACGTTGCATTTCTATCGAACGGAGGAATTTATCGTCGTATTTTTATTCGAATAAACGTCCTCGATAAGGCGGTCGAGAATCACAGGATTCGGAACGGGCATGCGTTTTGTTAGCGATTTTTTTGTATTTGTCAGAATTATGCGTATATTTGCACTCCCCGAATAGCTTGTAAGCAGTTCGTTTTCGGTATTTTCCTCCATTTAGAGGGGGCATTTAAAGTTAATACGCACCGCTTTCATTCAGCAGCCTGGGGACAAGTTAATAAAAATGGTCTGATGGCCGAGCGGTTAGGCAAAGGTCTGCAAAACCTTGTACAGCGGTTCGATTCCGCTTCAGACCTCGGCAAATAGGCGTTGTAGATAACTACAACGCCTATTTCTTTTTATTTTGTACGGTATTTGTACGGCAACTAAAAATTAAAGGAAAATTATGTCTTCTTTATTGTCGGCATATTCTGAATAACCAATCCTTGCAATAGTTTTCCGTTAACTTTTTTATTGCTTTTAACCCCATCAGCACTCCATGTCCCCCATTGTTTAAAGAAAAATGGGATGTGATTCACTTCGGCTTGTCGTTTGATATTCAAAAACCATTCTTCTTTCATGGGACGTGCTTGTACTCCGCTTTCTCCTCCGACAATAATCCAATTTATGCCATTAAGATTCAATTCGCCCAAATCTTCGAGTAATGGTTCGCATGAAATGAATCGAACAGTGGCTTTTAGATTTCGTATATAATCTATACGATTTTTTGTTTTTGCAGCCTCAACCGTCACACCAATCCATACATTACGCGGAATAATACGAGTTGAAAAATATTCGGCCATCCGTTCGGCCCGTTTGGTCAAGATTTGATAATTATGCTGTGGTGTATTCCGAATAACATCGAATACTTTATCAATGAAATCAAATGGGACATCTTGATGAAAAATATCGCTCATAGAGCATACGAAAATCATACAAGAGTTAGACCAATATAATGGTTCATTGAGTGCATCAGGATGTGGCGTTACAGAAAAACCATTTATATATTTTGGTTTCCCCATTCCCTGTAAACGTTTTGCCATAACTTCAGCATAGCAATGTTTACAGCCTTCAGATATTTTCGTGCAACCAGTAATTGGATTCCACGTTTTATCCGTCCATTCTATTGAAGAAGATGCCATTATTCAAATTTAAGAATACAGTCTTTAGAAATTAAAACTCTTACATTATGTGTTTTACCATCAGTAAAGGAGGCCTGTAATTTGTCTTCTGCTGCGAGGGATCGCAATGCTTCTGTATAGTGGGCTCTACAATAATTCCCGTATATCTGATGTTCGTCAAAAAGGTCAAAGGCAGATAGTGTTTTTCCTTTATAGGCTTTATATATCATATCCTTTAACTTGTCGATATTTTGTGTTTTCATATCGAACAACTCTGCAATAGGGTTATTTATCTTTTTGACATCGAATGTGTATGTATTGATACCATCAAATACGGTACCGACGTTGGCAAAGTCATTATAGATAGTTTTTATCAAATCAAAACCTCGTTTCCCTTTAGTAAGATGAACGATAAAATGGCTTGTCGTATCTATATCCTCTTCTTGAAATCTGAAAGCAGTATAATAAACTGTGCTTTTTAGTATATTCTGATATTCTTTACCCAAATTATCAATGATTAATTGCAATCGCTCGGATACAGAAGATTTGAATTTTCTATCTCTTTTTATCGATTCATATGTTGTAGGGAATAAATCCCTCATTAGGGGTTCGAATTTCTCATTCTCTAATGCCGGATGTATACGTTTGGTATTTACAAATATAAAGATTTCATTACCCCAGTTTTTGAGAAACTGTGCTAGTATTTTAGTCTCTATTCCTTTATATCCAAACGGATCTATAAATAATAATGATGGATATTCATTATATCCATTTTCATGAGTCCCTTTAGTTAGAAATGCAGAAACCCTATCATTTTGGCCAACAGTGCGATCTCCAAAAAAGGCTCGATTGCAAAAGATCCTTAAGGAAATTCGTTTGTGAAATTTTCTTTTAGTTTTTCGGAATAGTTTTTATCATTAAAAATAAATCGTACTAATTTTCGTAAAGTCTCATTTTTGTAACAGTTTCGAGCTACTAAAATAGGTGTTGATGCATTTCCGTCTTCGTATTTTCCAGGGCCAGCATATAGGTCAATATATCTCAATTGCTTTGGGGTGTGTTTATTGATGATGATTCCACAATATTTAGGGAAATATTCAGCAACAATATTTGCTTTTACGCGAGAGGACATCATTTGTTCCTCAAAAAACTGTTCTTCTTTCATATTCTTATTCTCCTAATTTCAATTTGGGCAAAGCCTTGACAATTTTCATTGTTTCGAGGGAGACGGTGATGATGCGGAGCAGCAGGTTGAAGATGTACTTCTCGTCGTTGTGCTCCGCGGCCCAGTCGTTGGGGTCGTTCCTAATTAGGCTGTCCTTGTTAATTGTAACGGCGTAACGCTCCATGATCCACTCAATCGCGGATTTGCCGTTTACGACATAGTCGTAGGCTTCAAGCGGAATATGCTCGATGGTAATGCCTGCGTTGTAAAGAATGACACTCTTGTCAGGGGTCTTGCTGTCGAGCTTGCCGAAACGCATCTTCTCCACGCGGTAGTTCATGCCGTCGCCCCGATTGGTGAGCGGAGCATGGAGTATGCAACAACCGGCGTATGGCTCCACTTTCTCGTAATTGAGGTGAAGCTCGGCAAGCAAGCAACCGGCTTTGCTGAATGCCCAAAAGTCATCGGTAGAATCGACCAACGGCAGACGTGGCAACGACTTTTTAAGGTCGGCAGCAAACGTCGTGCGATAATCGGGTGAATGGAGGATTCCGTAGACATAGTAAAAAATATCCTCTTTTGTTACTTTCGAGCCGTATTGTTTGCGGGCTGTCGAGAGAATCCAGTCGGTTATCCCGTCGCGGCGAACGTAACGATCCATTTCGCTCTGCGGAGCCGAGAACAAGTCGGCGATATCTGCCATGCTGTCGTCATACCAATAGAGCGGGAAGCATTGACCGTTGAATTGCAACTGCAAATCTGGAATACAGTCGGTTATCAATGTCGAAAAATCCTTGCTCGCTCCGATTCCAGACATGCAAATCACCAAATTACGAAGTAATGTCGGGAACAATTTGGGTTGTAAATATCGACTCCAATTCATCGCTTTATTGAAGTAAAGATGCTGTTTACTGAATGGACGGTATAATCCAATGCGCATAGAAACAGATTCAAAAGAATGTTCTACACCATTAGCTGCATCCCGTATAAGATTTTGCACCCATTTGATTTTTGTTTCATCAGTGGAAATAAATTGCTCAATAGGTACTGTTTTCAATGTTTTATATTCGCGTTGCTGCTCATTATAAAAATCAATCATCCGAGTTATATTTGCGATGAGTTCGGATTTTGAGTAATTATATGTCCAGCTATCTCTATTGGTAACAACGCCATTAGAATAAATGGAAAATATAGATGATGTGGTTGTTTTGTTTTTCTTTTTTTCACCATCTAATGGTATGAAATCTTTATATATTTCACTGCGAGAATCCAGCCAATCCCCATGTTCGTTAGGTTCAAGAATCTTCCAATTCATTGCCGGATTGGAAACAGAACTCATATCTTTAATAATGCATAATTTATCCTCGCGCGAAAGATAATCGCCTATGTCGCGATAAAAAATACGAGCCTTTTCGTTCGTAACCTTCGGATTCTTGACAAGCAGGGTAATCGCAATCGGCGTGCGGGAACCTAATCCAAATACTCCATCTCCTTCTTTACGACGTATTTCTCCGCTTGTGCGGCAGTTTCCCCGCAAATTGAATACATAAATTGACGAAAATTCCGTCTCTATCATTTTTCGAAATCCGGCGGTGGTATTACCTTCAAGCCATGCGCCGTTTGTTACGAATCCTATTATACCCCCATTTTTACAGTCGATTCTATCAGTTGCCCATCTAAAAGCCTTGATATAACTATCATACATTGCCTTATTCATAGTCGTAATGGAATGTGCAACGTAAGTATTCGCTATACGGCTATTTAATGTGGGATAATCTTGATTCTGTGCATTATCATTTGCCGATTTTTGGCCAACAGAATAGGGCGGATTGCCGATGATTACGGTAATCGGTTTGTTACGCTGGTTCTTAACTCGTTTAGAGTTTTGCGGAAAGACCTCTTCCAGCGCTTCACGGCTCTCGTTGTCGTGTTCCAAATCCTCGCCCAACTGGAATGTATCGGTCAGGCAGATGCCTTCGAATGGTTGATATTCAGCGTCGGTACCTATCAAATCGTGATAGACGTTTTCGATATTGATCGAGGCAATGTAATAGGCCATCAGCACGATTTCGTTCGCATGGATTTCGTTGCGGTATTTGCGTTCCAAGGCCTCACGGCTAATCAGACCGCTCTGCAACAGGCGGGTGATAAAGGTGCCCGTACCGGTGAAGGGGTCGAGAATATGAACATTCTCGTCGGAGAGCGCGCGTCCGAACTCTTTTTGGATAATATACCCAACCGAGCGGATAATGAAATCCACCACCTCGACGGGCGTATAGACGATACCTAATTTCTCGACCGTCTTGGGCGATGCCGTCTTAAAAAATTTGTCGTACAACTCGACGATGATGCGCTGGCGTCCCGCCGCATCTTCGATCTTGCCGACCGTCGTGCGCACATAGTCATAGAACCTTTGCAATTTCTCGTGTTCTTCCTCCGTCTTGGCCTCGTCGTCCAGCAGGTCGAGCATTCGCTGCATCGACTTCGATACGGGATTGTTCTTTGCAAACTCGTAATTCTCGAACAGTGCCTCGAACACCGGTCGCGTAATAATATGTTGCGACAGCATCTCGATCGCATCCTGCTCCGACAGATTCGGATTGATATTGCGGCGCAAACCGCGCATCAACCGGTCGAAAGCCTTGCGATGGCGGTCGTTGTCGGCGATCAACTGCCGAATCCGCAGGATATGCTGTTCGGCAATCTGGGCAATATCCTTTGCCCACAACTCCCAGTATCGTTTCGTGCCGACCTTCGTAACTAATTTTGCATAAAAGACATTCTGCAACTCATCGAACGACAATGCCAACTGCTCGGCCATAACTTGTGCAGCACTCTTTTTAGGCGTTCCATCGCCGTCGCTCTTGTCGTCGCCGCTACCTCCGACACCGCCGAAGATGATGTTCTTCGGTTTGCGCTTCGAGAGTTCGATTTTGTTTACCTCCGCATCAAAACGGTCGTCGTGGGCACGCAAAGCGTTCAGCACCGTCCATACGACTTTGAAATTCGGGTGGTTTTCAAGCACCTTGTCGCCTTCCACGTCGGCCGGAACGACAACAGGAATAATAATATAGCCGTATTGTTTGCCCTCGCTGCGGCGCATCACACGGCCCACCGACTGCACGACATCGACCTGCGAGTTCTTTGCCGACACGAATACCACCGCATCCAGCGACGGCACATCGACCCCTTCCGACAAGCAGCGCGCATTGGTCAGCATACGGCATTCCATATCGTTTTCGGGCTGCTCCTTGAGCCACATCAACGCCTCATCGCGCGCCGTTGCCGACATCGTACCGTCCACGTGGCGGGCAACGACATCGACCAGTTCCGATTTCTCGCCGTCGGGAACATCAGCCATATAACTCGCTTTGCAGGTGGTGAATATCTCGGCTGTCTCTTTCGACTTTTTGATATTCTGACAGAATGCAACCGCACGACGCATCGGAAGCGGATCGGCATCCTTAACCAAACCCTCATCACCCAACACACGTTTCGACAGCGCATTGACACAGCCGACAAATTTTGCGGCATCGTCCGTTTCGATAGTGCCGTCCTCTTTGGTCAATGCACTGCGCAAAGCCGGTGTAATATCCTTTTCACCGACAGCCAGAATCAGCACTTTGTAATCGGTAAGCAACTTTTTATCGACCGCCTCGCCGAAGCCGATCCGGTAAATTTCGCCGCCATACATCGACCGATCGTCCATAGAACACAATACAGCATCGTTCTGCCGCGCCTTGTCTTTCATCGCATCGGTGTACAGACGCGGTGTCGCCGTCATATAGATCCGTTTGTCGGCTTTCAAAAAGTCGTTATCATGAACCTTTACGAATGCGCTCTCGTTATCGTCTTTCAGCGTAACACCCGTCGTGCGGTGCGCCTCGTCGCAGATAATGAGGTCGAATTTGCCGTATGCGCCATCGGTAACCTCCAACAGCTTGCTCTGTGCTTTTGAAACCACTTCGATAGATTGGTAGGTCGAAAATACGACCGTCATTCCCTCACGATGTCTGCTTCTTAAATCTTGCAATTGGCGCACGATGGAATGCACATCGGTTGTTGCAGGCAGTGCGAGGTCTATTGTACCGAAACTCGGACTGTCGTCATTCTTCGATACCGTCTTTGAGACTTGCGCATCAGAACAGATACACACCGCTTCGAGCGGCTGCGCAGACTGCGCTTTCCACACGCGCAGCGTCTGACCCAACAAGGCAATAGACGGCACAAGGAACAGGATTAGCCCCTTGTTGTCCGTCTCGTTCTCGGCGATTTTCAACGAGGTAAAAGTCTTACCCGTTCCGCAAGCCATAATCAATTTGCCGCGGTCGTTGCCTGCGATTTGAAAATAGTCGTGGGCTTTTTTGATTGCCGTCTTCTGGTGGTCGAGAATATCGAATGGCGCAGGGCGTGCCGAAACGCCGAAAACACCTCTTTCGAGGGCATCCCAATCCACCGCATCAGTATTGAGGTCTATCAGATTCAGGCGGGTAACGGGCGGATTTTTGCGTTGTCGCGGTTTTGTTCGAAGATTTCTTCCAATTCGGCGATGCGTTTAGGTGTTGCTTCGCCTTTCATTTTGATATAACGGTATTTCAGGTCATTGTCGATGCGGTCGTAATTTGGCAGGGTGGCAAAATAGAGTGCTGACGACAATATCATGCAACTTATAAAAAAGAAACAGTACCAGATAAAGGACGAATGGGGATTCGGAGCTGAAAATCACTCGGTGTTGTGTTATTCTTGGCGGTAATTCGGTGGGGATTTCGATTGCGTCTACCGACGATTGCAGGTTATCTATATCGGACTGCGTTTTGGCGTTGCTTCGTTCGATGCTCTCTAATCGTCCGGCAAGCTGGGTTATTATTGCCCGATGCCGTTCTTGTTCGGAATGAACGATTTGCTCGAGTCGTTGTGGCAGGTCGTTATTGGAAGGTTGGCTATTCTTTGCCGATAGTTCAACTTTGATGGTTTTAATCATCGTTTCCTTCAAGTCCTCGTACATTTCATACGACATCATATTGTTTTCTTTCATAGTTACTTCGTTTTAGGATTATAATTTCATTTTGGTTTTGCGCTCGCGCAAGCGGCGTTTCTGCTCCATGGCGGCTACCGCCATTGCTTCGGCAACGGTGTTGAGCAGTGCCGTGATACGGGCAATATGTTCTTCGGGACTTTCGCCGGGTTTGCGTTGGAGTTGGGCAGCAGACAAACCAATAGGTGAATCGTTGGGCGGTAACGGTAATGCTCCAATGTTTCCGCCAAAATTCACGGTGTTATTGTTTGCCCGTCATTTCCTACCCGATTGTAGACCAAATGACAATGCGGATGCAGTTGGTCGAGGTGGCGTACCAACAAATATTGCGTATCGGTAATGCCCATGCGTTGCATATGCTCTTTCGTGATCTGTGTCATCAGCGCATCGGTCATGTGCGGTGCATCTTTCGGCGAAAACGAAAGAGAAATATGTCCGACGGCATTTCTCAACCGTGGATTCAACAGTGTTTGGTCTTTGAAGTCTTGCACCATATCCCGAACGTCTGGCGGTGTTACACCTTCGGCATCAAGGACACGAGACTGTTCTTTCATTACATAACCGACCGTTCCGGCGAAAGATGAACCGGCAATAATTTTACCGATCATCGCGAAGATGCTTTAACAAGGATTCGATACCCGCGACAATTGCTGCATGACGGGACACGATTCCCGTAAATCCTTTCGCATGGGCAAGACGGGTAAGTTGGTTCAGATTGCGTGCTATGCCTTTGAGCTGGGACATGAAGTTCAGATGTTCACGGCGCAGACGCTCACGTACCCGACCGGTAGCAATCAACTGGCGGAGGACTTCCGTGCGCCGCCGTCCGGCAGCACGGGCCAACGCTTGCAGGCGTAGTTTATGCTCCGTATCGAGGCGAAGGGTTATACGGTATTCCTGTTTGCGGGCTTTGCCCAAAGGAGGACGACCACCCGTATGCTTGGTGTGTTTCATGGATTCGATATTGGAAGGTAGACCAACGGGATGAAAGCCGCAAGGCAAGGCGAGTTTTTGGCTGACAAAAACACAAACTTACCCCTCACATTTTTACACCTCGCGTGCATTGGGGGACATGCGGCCGGGACTGTTTCGCCTGCCCGTGCCCAACCTCGAAGTCATACCATAGATGGAGACATTTGATAGGCTGCGCTTGCGCAGGCTATGCCGAGGCAAGAAAAGGTGCGTGATTATTTAATGGGAACGATTCGATTCAAAGCTGCTTCGACATCGCTGTCGCGGAACAGGACACGCCCGCCGATTTTGTGCGCGCAGATCTTGCCGCGATTCACCCAATCGGTGAGCGTTACGAGCGAGATGCGCAGTCGACGAGCGGTTTCGTGCCGTGTGAGATACTTCGTGTCGGTTTTCGGATGTGCGGAACGTAGCTGTTGCAGTTCGTCGCGCAGGGACTCCCGAATCATCTCCGAGAGTTGGTCGGCAGTCATGCCGTTCAGATAGATTTCCTTTACCATGGTTCATTTGGTTTAATGCCACAAAGAAAATCATTTATCGGAACTATCCGAAATAAGTAATTGTGTTACAGAGCGAAGACACTTCGAAGACATACGATGTCAAGTTAGGACAATCCGCATGCAGTTATCCTGTTTTTCGAAGGAGAATTTCCATGAATTGCGGCGATTTGTGCAATTAAATGCCGGAGTGTAAAGTGATTAAATAAAAAACAGGGAACAACGGTATGTGCTCCCTGCAAAATGGTTTGTCGGTTTGCTGAATTATTCGCTTTGTTCTCTGGCGAGATACCTTTGCAGAGCTTTGCGAATAGCCGATGAAGAATAATATTCATCCCGTAGCATACGTTCGTCGCGACAGCCTTCAAACCACTTGCTGCCTAACCATCGGTAGAGCGTCGGGCGGGTGATACCCAAAGCGGCGGCCAATTCCGTTTTGTTCATCAACCGCCCGCCATCGAATGCCGGTAACTCGTTTTTGTCCTTGTGGATATACAGCCAGCGGTTAAGATGCCGAATCGCCTTGTCCACATTTTTCAGTTCTTGTTCGTAGCTCGCGTAGGCCCACACGCGCAGACTGGCAAGGTCGAAGTCCACAAACTCCGGTCGGGAACGCAATTCCTCGACCAACGTGTCGAAGCACGCCAGTTCAGTGGCTTTGATCTCTACTTTGCGACGGCGGGGCATATACCACTACATATCCTCTAACGTCAAACAAACTTGTTCGATTTCATATTTCGGCAGAACCTTTTCTTTCAAGTGTTGCACCTTCTCGGCAAACGCTTCGGGCTTGAACTCCTTGCGCTGTCGTTTCACCTCTACGGCGACGGCCTTGTTCTTTTCCAGCTTCAAGGCAACGATGTCGATCTCGCACTGCTCCTTACCTTTTTTTGCCTCCCAATACGAACCCATATCCCGATATTCGTGGCTCTCAATGAACTGCTGCTTGAAATACTCCTCCAATGCCTTGCCTGAATAGGTCGTATAATCGGTCGCAATGACTTTCTCCAACACCTCGAACTGATTCATCTCAACCAATGTCCGATTACCCTCGAAGTAACGGAACCAAAAGCGCAAAAACATGTCGGCAATCGCATATCGGACGGTCTGGGTTCCTTTCTTCGACAGGATAGGGCGCATCTTCCGAATGATGTCGTATGTCTCCTCCAACTTTTTCAGCTGTCCGCCGATGCTCTTTTCACCCAATGCCGAGGTGATCTCCGACTGCGTGTTGATACCGTTCGATATGGCGTCGAGAATCGAGAAATAGGTGCCGTATTGCTTTCCGAATTCATCGACCAGTAGATTCTTTCCCTCGTCCTTGAAAGGCGAATCGGGGTCGCAAACCGCATGAATGATCTTTTTGACCGACAGGGCCTTCGCATCGACCAGCAACTCCACGTATTTGGGAATACCACCCGTAACGGTATAGAGAGCTAACAGATCGTCGTTGGTGTACGTCGGAGCATAGCCCGTCATAATCTGTTTCAAAACAGGCAAAGTAAACGGCGCGAGTTTAATGATTACGTCTGCGCGACCGAACAGCGGTTCGTGGTAATTCTGGAATATCTTTACCATGAGCGAATAAACCGACCCACTGACGATGAAGTTCACGCGCGTTTTCAAGCGATATTGATCCCAATGATTCTGGATGTCGCTGTACACCGACGGATTGATATTGAAAAATTCCTGAAATTCATCAATGACCAATGAAAAACGCTTCGTTTCCCCCTGCTGCATCAAGAATGCAAATACATCCTGGAACGCCGTCATGGGCGGCACGAATACTCCTAATTTTGCCGCAATCTCCTTGCAATAACCAGCACACAGCGATGCCTCGTTCTTGCGCCCTACAAACAGATAAATGAACGGTTCATCGTCCAACGCTTTGCTGATAAGCGAGGTCTTGCCGATGCGTCGGCGACCCGTTACGACCGTCAGCCTCGAATGGTCATTGTAAGACAAATCGCGTATTTCGCGCAGTTTCGCTATTTCGGTTTCTCTGTTGTAAAATTTCATTATCTTCGTTTTATGTTATCGCCGTAAATTTTACCGCCGTAACAAAAATATGTAATAATTGTCAATTATACAAATATCCAACCGATTACATTTATTTCCCGCTGAAATACGTGATGATTCATCAACATCATGGCAGTCAGCTCGACGAAAAAAATCATGCAAACCGAAATCCTCCCCTCGAACAAAAAATCCCTACATTCAGGTATTGCCCGAAAAAAAAGATCAAACTACTTTTGCACCATCGAATGCTGAATCCGAACAAAAAAACGATCGAATGTACGGAATTACTTTTTTTTCATTACTTTTGTGAGTTATCGGGCTGTTTTATGAAAAAAATACTACTCATCCTCATCATACTGTTCGGATCAATTTCATTCCAGCCGACACTCTTCGCACAACAATTCTGCAATGTAACGGGGCGCATTCTTGTGCAGGATACCGATCATCCGATCAGCGAAGCAGTCGTCGAAATCCCTTATCATGGACTATGGGCGATAACCGACAAAGAAGGCCGTTTCGTTGTCCGTGGCGTACCCCGTGGCAAAACGCCTTTCGTCATTTCGTGTCTCGGCTATGCGACGACCCAACTCGAAGTCGATGTCATTGCCGGCATGGATTCGCTCCACATCTATCTGCCCGAAGACAACCTGACGCTGGAAGATGTCGTCGTAACGGCCCGCGAGGTGCCCGATGCCATGGCGACTTCGCGCACGGTCGGCGGGAATGCCATCGACCATCTCCAGATGGTCAACGCATCGGATATTTCGGCCCTGCTGCCGGGCGGCAAGACCGTCAACCCCGATCTGACGAACGACACGCGGTTCTCGCTGCGCGACGGCGGTTCGACG
The DNA here is from genome assembly GCA_947623305.1 of uncultured Alistipes sp. Taxonomy (GTDB): domain Bacteria; phylum Bacteroidota; class Bacteroidia; order Bacteroidales; family Rikenellaceae; genus Alistipes. The sequence continues at coordinate 173,140 of CANQGQ010000001.1, forward strand.
GTCGGCAACGCGTCGTTCGGCACGGCGGTCGAAGTCGACGGCGTACGTCTTTCGACCAATGCTTCACTCGGCGACTTGGACGGAGCCAGCACCCGTAACATCGCTTCGACCAACATTGAATCGGTCGAGGTCATCACGGGCGTTCCATCGGCCGAGTACGGCGATATTTCGTCAGGCATTGTGCGACTGAAGACCCGCAAGGGCAAGACCCCTACACGCTGACGCTCACGACCAATCCGCAAACGAAACAAGCCTCCTTCTCGAAAGGATTCGACTTGGGCGACCGCAAGGGCGTACTGAACACCAATATCGAATACACGCGCGCGACGAAAGACCCCGTGTCGCCCTATACCTCCTATTCGCGTACGGGCCTCTCGCTCAACTACCACAACACGTTCAACGACAACGTGCGGTTCGATTTCGGCGTGTCCGGCAACATCGGCGGCCAAAACACCGAGGACGATCCCGATGCCCAAAACGGCGAATGGCAAAAAGTCAAGGACAATGCCCTGCGTATCAATACGGCAATCAACTGGCAACCCAACCGCAAGGGCATCACGAGCATCGACTTCAAGGCCTCGATCAACTACGAGAACAACCTCGACCGGCAATGCAAGCACCCGATCCTGGGCACGACGACGCCGGCCGTGCATGCGACGACCGAGGGCTATTCGATCGCCGACATTCTTCCGTCGGATTACTTTGCCGTTCGGAACATCGACTCGCGCGAGTTGGACTACGCCGCGAATCTGAAAGCGACATGGCTGCATTCGTGGGGCGGCGTGCACAGCCACACGAAACTCGGCATCGACTGGCGGGCCGAAGGCAATGTGGGCGACGGAGCCTATTACGACGATCCGGCCACGGCTCCCCACGGCTATCGTCCGCGTCCCTACACGGATATCCCCTACATGCACAATCTGGCCGGCTACCTCGAAGAGATGCTGACCCTGCCGCTCGGCAACACGTCGCTGCAACTGATGGCCGGCGTGCGCGTCGAAAAGACATTTATTAAAAATTCGGATTACAAGAACACGACCAACTATTCGCCGCGCTTCAATCTGAAATACCGCATTTCCGACTGGCTGACGCTGCGCGGCGGTTGGGGCATCACCGAAAAACTTCCGTCGTTCAACATTCTCTATCCCGATCCGAAATACCGCGACTACGCCGTTTACGACGTCAAGTACGGCGGTCAGATGACCTCGATCTACTATACGCAACCGTTCGGCATCCTCTACAATCCCGATCTGCGGTGGCAGCGCAACCGCAACGCCGAAGTAGGTGTCGATTTCCGCATCGGACAGACGAGGGTCTCGTTAGTGGGTTACTTCAACCGCACGACCCATCCTTACGAGTTGCAATCGACCTACACGCCCTTCACCTATCGCACGCTGACGCTTCCCGACGGACTTCCCCTACCGACGAGCCCCGTATTTAAGCTCGACAGCCAGACGGGCGACCTCTTTGTGCGCGACGAGAATCAGTGGGGCGATGGATGGCACCAGATGGCCACCAAACAGACCGTCCGCACGTTCACGGAGAACACGATGCAGGCCAACGGTTCGCCGATCGACCGCATGGGGTTGGAGTTCGTAGTGGAATTTCCGCGCATCCAGCCCATCCGCACCGACCTGCGGTTAGACGGAGCCTACGGCTATACGAAGTACGTCAACGAGGGCGAATGGGAGTACATGCAGACCATCTACACGGGCGATGAATCGTTCCGCTACGTCGGCATCTATCCCGACACGGGAGGTGCGACGCGCACCTACAACGGGCTGAAAACCCAACGGCTGGATGCCAATCTGACCGCCACGACCCACATTCCGTCCATCCGCATGATCATCACGCTGCGCCTGGAAGCAATGCTGCTCCACCGCGAACAGAACCTCTCGGAACGGGACGGCAAGACCTATGCTTTCAACGTGGGCGAAGATGGTTCGACGCCTGCGGGCGGAAACATCTACGACGGCAACAGTTACACGGCCATCTGGCCCGTCGCCTATTTGGATTTGGACGGCGTGCGCCATCCGTTCACCGACGTCGAACGCAACGACCCCGCGTTCGCCAGCATGATGCTCCGCTCGGGCAATGCCTATCAATACCGGCTGACCGACTATTCCCCCTACTTCTCGGCCAATCTGAGCGTTACGAAAGAGGTCGGCGACCATGTTTCCATTTCGTTCTACGCCAACAACTTCACCAACTCGCGCAAATACGTGCGTCCCTACGCCGGAGGCGTCGGAAACATCTACACGCCCAAATTCTACTACGGACTGACCGTCCGCATCAAATTCTGACCCGTATGAAACACTTCATCCCCGCATATCCGCACCCATCACCGATAAGACAATTCGCCTGCACGGCCCTGACCGTCCTCGCGACGATCTTCGCGGTCGGTTGCACCTCGTTCAGCGATTCGCACCCCTACGAAACCGATTTGCTGACGCTCGAAATCGCAAGCATCTATCCGGCCGGCTACGAATCGAGCGTACAGAGCGGCGTCGAGGTCAAGGCCGAAGAGATCACCAACGGCAACTACTACATCGCCCGCACCGACGACGCGGGTCGCGCCACGTTCCGCATTCCGCGCGGCGTCTATCGGATTTCCATCGCCGACTGGCGCGAGGATGCCATCTTCAACGGCGCTTTGGAGGAGATTCGGCTCACGGAGGGCAACGCTGCGCAACGCTTCGAACTGCCCTTGATCCAATCGACTCCCGGGACGATCATTTTCAAAGAGATCTATTGCGGCGGCTGCCCGATGACGCCCGCCACCGGCAACCTGCAAAACGACCAGTACGTCATTTTGCACAACAACGCCAACACGACCCAATACCTCGACGGGCTCTGCTTCGGCATCGTCGCGCCCAGCGCCTCGGCCGGCACCAACAACTGGGTAACGACGGTCGACGGACAACTCCGGTTTCAGGAGTTCGCCCCCATTTTCGAGTGCGTCTGGCAGTTCTGGGGCGCGGGCGCCGATTTTCCGCTGGCTCCGGGCGAAGATGCGGTCATCGCCCTGCGCGGCGCCGTCGACTTCACACAGGACTTTCCGCTGTCGGTCAACCTCAACCAGCCCGAATACTTCGCCACTTTCAGCCGGTTGCACTTCGTGAACGAAACGTTGAACCTTACCCCCGGCGATCGAATCCGTCCCGAACGCATTTTGCAGGTACTCAAAAAAACGGGTACGTCGAAAGCCTACTCCATCGCTATTCAGTCGCCTGCAGTCATCATCTTCCGGCCCGAAACGGGGTTCGACTTCGAGAGCTATGTCGCCGACGACAGCCAGTGCGTCGCCACCGATCCCGGGGGCAATGCCAAATGTTTCAAAGTGCCGTGGTCGTGGATTCTCGACGGCGTGGAAGTCTTTTACAGTACCCGCAATCAGAAACGATTGACCCCCGAGGTCGATGCCGGCGCATTCACTTTCTCAGTAACCTACCAGGGGCACACCATCCACCGCAAGCTCAACGAGACGGCCACAGCCGCCAACGGTTACCCCATTTACGTCGACACGAACAACTCGTCGGTCGATTTCTACGAACGTTCCACCCAATCGCTGCACGAATAAGCCTATGAAACCGTTATTTTCGATACTGCTGTTGCTGCTCGGGTTCACCGCCGGAGCAACCGAACGGGCCGAGGCGCAGGGAGAAGGCCGCACGCAAACCGAACCGGCATCGTCGTGGATGCCATGGATCCGGTTCGACGACGTTCAGCGCCGCAATCCGTGGAACGAGGGGGTCAATGCGGCGGGCATCCGGCGGGATTCGATGAGCCGCTCCTACGCCGAAATTTTCGGACGCAAGGATTGCGGCGGCTGGATGGACTATTCCGCCTCGGACGACAGTTGGACGATCGGCGCACGCACGGAATCCATCCGTCATTTCGATAAAATCTCTTTCGCCGGACGTTTCTCTTACGCCTATTTCGACGGAAGTGCGATGTGCGGTTCGATGTTCACGCAACCCGGGTATTATCCGGTCGACATCCTGGAGTTCACCCCCGGGCACAAAATCCGCGAGGATTACGCTTTCACGGGGGCGCTTTCCGCCGTGCTGGGCAACCATTGGACGGGCGGTCTGAAGATCGACTTCGAGGCGAACAACTACGCCAAGCGCAAAGACCTGCGGCACAGCAACAAGCGATTGAATTTCGAGCTTGCGCCCGGCATCCTCTACCACCGCGACAACTGGTCCATCGGGGCCGCCTATCTGTTCGGCAAGAACAGCGAGCGGGTCGAAGCCAAGGAGATCGGCACCTCGGCCGAATCCTACCAAGCGTTCTTCGACAAGGGGCTGGCCTACGGCATCCTGGAACGTTGGGACGGCAACGGCATCCATCTGAATGAGACGGGGCTCACGGGCTTTCCGATCAAGGAGCTGACCCACGGCGTGTCGGTGCAGGGCGATTGGGGCCCCTACTACGCCGAGGTAACCTACCGGCATCGCCACGGCGAGAGCGGCGAAAAGGATACGTTCATGCACGACTTCACGACGTCGCAGGTAACGGCACGCGGGACGGCCTTGCTCGCTACGCCCCGCGCTTTCCACACCGTCCGGCTGCGGTTCGACTGGCGAACGCAGGAGAACGACGAGAGCATCCTGCGCCGCGAAACGGTCAACGGCATTTCGACGGTCTTTCATTTAGGTTCGCTGCCCATCTTCGCCCGCCGCGCACTCGAATTGGGCGGCGAATACGAATGGCAGCAGGGCCGCACCGACTTGCGCGCCGGATTCGATTACGAACAGTCGACCCGTCGTTCGACGTTGCTCTATCCCTACGTCAAGGAGGCCGACCTCTATGCCGTAACGGGGTTCGTACGGGCAAGAATCACCTATCGACAGTGGGAGTTCAGCGGCGCTGCCGACTTCCGTCGGGGCGGATTTTCCGAAGATGCGTTCGAAGAGGAGACCCCGCTCGAAACCAGCCCCTACCCGCTGCAACTGACCGAATACTACGATTATACGAACGAATACCTCACGGCGCCCCGTCTGGGGGTCGAGTTGGGCGCACGCCGCAACCTCCGGCGATTTTACATAGACCTTTCGGCCCGCTACGAACACGGTTTCAATCTGGAATTCGTGCCGCGAGCCCATCGGGTAACGATACTGCTCGCTGTGGGATACAATTTTTAAGTACGGACGAGCGCGAACAGCGCACATACGGACGACACGAACGGAAATGGAATGAATTTGGAAAACAAATAACAAACTAATAAAATAACGATTATGAAAAAAATTTTGACTTTGGCGGTGATAGCAACGACCTTGTTATCGGCTGCCTGTTCCAAAGGCGACGACGGCGGAACGTACGACACGCCGCTCGCCGTGCAGATCGACCCGACGATCGCCGATCCGGCCCTCTTCCCGAAAGCCTCGACCCGTGTAACGGACACCGATTTCGAACCGGGCGACAAAATCGGCGTAACCATCACGATGGAAGCAGACAACTCGTCGTTCCTCAGCAACAAGGAGTTTTCGTTCGACGGTACGAACTTCACCGCACCGGGTACGCTCTGGTACGAAGATGCGAATCTCGCTTCGACGCTCTTCGCCTACTATCCCTGCCAAGTCGGGGCGACGCATCCCACCGAATTTTCGGTGCAGGCCGATCAGAGCGGCGACAACTACAAGGCATCGGACTTGGTCATCGGGGTCAAGACCGGCGTCAAACCGGAAAAAGTAGTCGACATGGCTTTCAAGCACAAGATGACGCGCGTGATTATCCGCGTAACGAACGGCAGCGGTTCCGATCTCACGGAGATTCGGATCGGCGGAGCCATCGGCACGGGTACCATCGACGCCACGACGGGGGCATTCACGGCCAAATCCGACGCTGCGACCATCGACGTGAAAGCCTGCGAACGGACGAAGAACGAATTGTACTATGCGTTGCTGGTTCCGCAAAACGGCGTGAAACTCGTAACGACTTTCACCACGGCCGATGGCAGAACACGCTCCTACACGCTCGGCACGACCGATTTGGTATCGGGCACAAACCGCGAGTTGAAGATGAACATCCAGCCGGCAGACATGGAGATCGTATTGGGCGGCCAAATCGACGGTTGGGATAACGGTGCCGACCTCGAAATCGACAGCGGCGGCCAAGTCGTAGAGCCCACAATCGCCTGGGGGGGGGTAAATTACAAAATCGTAACGCTTGCTGACGGACGTACTTGGATGGCCGAAAATCTGCGTTATGTACCCGAGGGTAAGACGGTATCGAGCGACCCCGCCGAGGATGCCGGTATCTGGTATCCCGCAGCCAACGCAGAGAAAACGGCCGACCCCGCTTCGGTCGAAACACTGGGACTGCTCTACGATGCGTCGACTGCTTTCGGGGTCGAAGTAACCGCCGAAAATGCCCAGTCGCTCGAAGGGACGCAGGGCATCTGCCCCGACGGGTGGCATATCCCGACCTGTGCGGAATTGACCGCTTTGGTCGGCCACAACGCCAATGGGGAGCTGACCGATCCGAACGGTGCCTACTACGACGCAGCCATCTCGGGTGCTTCGTTACCGGCACTCAACGAGGACGGATTCAACTGGTGCTTCGCCAGCGCACGGAACAAGACCAACGTAACGGGCACGGGCTCCTATTTGGTAACCAATTACGACGGCATTTACGGAGTCATGAGCTACGTTTGGGGATCGACCTGCCATCAGGTTCAAAACGATGCCACCAGCGGAGCATTGAAAAACATCCAGTTCTACTCGTTCATGTCAACATACAACGCTAAAAACAACAAAGTGTCGGTCGCTTACGGGAACTTCCAATCCGGTTACTCCGTCCGTTGCATCAAGGACAAATAGGCTGAATAACGACTGCTGAACAAACGAAAACCCGATACGCAAAGGGAGCCTTGTCTACGAATAGACCGAGGCTCCCTGCGCGGTTTTCAAAATCCGTTGCACGAAATCCGCTACACCCCGCACTCCGACCCACCTACACAACGCCACACACGCAACACCTAAATAAAACCCTATGAAAAAACCGAACTACGCCAAACATCTCCTGCAATGGGGTACGCTGGCCGCCATCGTCGGCACCATCGCGTGGGCCGCATTCGCCGAAAAGCCCGTCGACGTCGAAAAATACTGTCCTTTCGGCGGTCTCGAAGCCTTCGGCAGCTACTTGGTCAACCATTCGCTGGCCTGCTCGATGTCGATGCTCCAAATCATGATGGGGCTCGTGCTCGTAGCCGGCATCGTGCTCTGCGCGAAACTCTTCTGCGGCTATCTCTGCCCGCTGGGCACCCTCGACGAGGCGATGGGACGCCTCGGACGCAAACTGCATCTGCAATTCGAAATCCGGCAGGGCGGCATCGTCGACAAACTGCTGCGCGCCGTCAAATACATCCTGCTTTTCATCATCCTCTACAACACCCTCGCCACCAGCGAGCTGTTCTGCAAGAAACTCGATCCCTACTACGCCATGGCCACGGGATTCAAGGGCGAAATCGTGCTGTGGATGTCGTTGACCGCCATCGGGTTGTTGTTCTTGGGCGGCATCTTCGTGCGGATGTTCTGGTGCCGTTACATCTGCCCGCTCGGCGCATTGAGCAACGCATTTAAATCGACCGCTTCCATTCCGTACGTGCTGTTCGCCGTCGTCATCGTCATATTGCTCGGCACGCGCACGGCCGACGGATGGACATGGATGCTCGCCCTGCTTTGCGTCGTCGCCTACCTCGCCGAAATCGACCTCGTACGCGGCTGGTGCAAAAGGAAACCCAAAAAATATACGCTGATGCACATCACGCGCGACGAGGCGACGTGCAACGGCTGCAAACTGTGCGAAAAGAAATGCCCCTACCAGATTCCGATCCACGATTACACGAAAGTGAGCCATATCGACTGCACCCTGTGCGGACAGTGCATTTCGTCGTGCGCGACGGGCGCTCTGCAGGTGAACGGACGTCGCTCGCTGCGTTGGCTGCCGGCCGTGCTGACGGTCGCATTCTTCGGCATCGCGCTCTGGCTCGGCAACACGCTGGAGTTGCCGACCATCGACGAAAAATGGGGCGACTACGAACAGGTCGAGGGAATGCAGACCTACGAAATGGAGGGGTTGCAATCGGTGAAATGCTTCGGTTCGTCGAAGGCCTTCGCCGCCAAGATGCAGACCGTACGGGGCGTTTACGGCGTGAAAACCTTCGTGAAACGCCACGCTGTGGTCATTTCCTACGACCCCGCTCAAACCGACACGCTCAAACTCCAAGAGGCCGTTTTCACGCCGACTTTCCGCAAATTCAAATCGCCCGACGAGACCGTTCCGATGCTCGACGTCGTGCGATTAGGGGTCGAAGGGTTGCATGACCGGATGGATATGGTCTATTTCGGCATGGCTTTACAACAGATCGAGGGCATCTACGGATTCACCGCCGAATTCGATTGTCCGGTGGCCGTGAAGATCTACACCGATCCCGCAGCCGGACTGACCGAAGAGCAGTTGACCGCGGCCATCGAAGCCAAGGAGCTGGTTCTCGAGACCAAAAACGGCGAACGCCGCTATCCGATGCACTACGACGTGCGCAGCTATGCGCCCGACGGGCAAGCGACGCGCGCGGAGTTCATCGAAACGATGTTCGTCGACATCCAGAAGCTCAACGGCCGATTCATCGCCAACATCGAACAGTGGGGCGACGACGAACAATTCCCGAAGGCCGTCTACGAACTACCGATGGCGAGCATCGAGAAGATTCCCGTGCGGCAATCGTTCCCCTACTTCAAGAGCTTCCTTTCGTGCACGGACGGAATCGTGTCGGTCGATTTCGTGCTGCGCGACCTGGCGCCCGTCATGCGGCTGCACTATGTGAAGTCGATGTGGACGGACGAACGGCTGTGGAACGAGGTGTTTCAAGCCGAAAAATGGACCCTGCGCATGGCCGACGGCACCTTCAAGGAGTCGGAACCGCGATTGCAGTTCCTCGTCGAGGGCCGGACGGTCGAAGCGGAATAAACGAAAAACGGAAACTCGCCGATTCAAACACTCGATTCCATGAAACTCCGAATCATTGCACTGGCCGTCGTATTGACCTGCACCGTCCGATTCGCGGCGGCCGACGAAGGCATGTGGATGATCCAGCAGCTCGCCGGCATCTATCCGCAGATGAAAGCCCGCGGCGTCAAACTTTCCGCCGATGCGATCTACAACGATCAGGCTCCGGCGTTGGCCGATGCCGTCGTCGCCATCGACGGCGGCGTGGGAACGGGCAGCATGATTTCGCACGAAGGGCTGTTGATCACCAACCATCACGTGGCTTACAGCGACATCTGCGACCTTTCGACCCCCGAACACAACTATTTGGAGACCGGATTCTGGGCCCGCACGCATGCCGATGAACTGCCCGTCAAAGGCAAAACCGTCTCGTTCCTGCGACAGGTCGAGGATGTAACGGCCGAAGCCATCGCCCTGCGCGAAAAAATGCAGGCCGAGGGGCGTTGGGGCATCATGTCGATGCGCCGGCTCTACGCCGACATCGAAAAACGCCACGCCGCCGAGACCCCCTACGAAGTCTCGTGCGTCGCCATGTGGGGCGGTCGGAAATTCTATCTGTATTATTACGAAATTTTCCGCGACGTGCGGTTGGTCGGCGCCCCGCCCGTCAGCATCGGCGCGTTCGGCGGCGATGTCGACAACTGGAGCTGGCCCCAACACAAGGGCGATTTCGCCCTCTATCGCGTCTATGCCGACCCCGAAGGCCATCCGGCCGACTATGCGCCGGAGAACGTTCCGCTGAACCCCTCGCAGGTGCTGACCGTCTCGACACGCGGCGTGCACGATGACGATTACACGATGGTCATCGGCTTCCCAGGCCGAACAAGCCGCAATACCTCATCATACGGCATCACTGAACGGCAGGAGATCAAAAATCCCATCGTTGTGGCTGACCGGCACCTGCGGATGGAGATCATCAAGCGCCACATGGAGCGCAGCCCCGAAGTGCGGATGAAGTATTCCGACGCCTACTTCTCGCTGAGCAACTTCGCTGACCTGGCCAAATGGGAGAACATCTGTCTGCGCCGGTTCGACATCGCCGGCAAGCGGCGCGCTGAGGAGCGCGAACTCGCCGCTTGGATCGCAGCCGATTCCGAACGCACGGCCGCTTACGGCGATCTGCTTCCTTCGCTCGAACAAAGCTATGCGGCGCGCCGCGAAGCCGAACGCCGGCTGAATCATTTCCGCGAATCGTGGCTCGGCCCCAGCGAAGCCCTGTTGGTGGGCAACCGACTCTCGTCCTATTTGGCGCGGCTCGACCGGCTCGGAATCGACACGCTCGATCTCCGTTCGAAAGATGCCGCAGGCGTGCGCAGCAACCTCGCCCGACTGCGCCGCAACTACGATGCCGCCACCGATCGCGAACTGCTGGCCCGTCTGATGGTTCGGTTCACGGAGAACGTTCCCCGCACGATGTGGGGCGAAGAGCTGGGGCGGATGTACGATGCGGCGAACGGAGATGCGGCCCGCATGGCCTACGATGCGTTCGATCACTCGATTTGCAGCGATGCCGACCGGTTCGATGCTTTCTTCGCCGGCAATCGGGCCGTAGCGGAAATCCGCCGCGACCCGCTGGTGCGGCTTACCGAATCGGTGCGGATCGACCGCTTCACGAAAGGGGTCGATCGTGCGGAAAAAGCCTCGGGGCATGCCGTCAGCAAGTTGGAATCGCGCTATCAGCAAGCCATGTACGAATTTCGCGAAGCCCGCAAACGTCCGCAATATCCCAACGCCAACTCGACGATGCGGCTGACCTACGGACGAGTGCGTGCGTTGCATCCGTCGGACGGCGTGCATTGCGATGCCCGCACGACCATCGCGGGCTATACGGAGAAGTACGACCCGTCGCGTTACGAATTTCGGGTCGACGACCGCATGCGCGAACTGATCGCGGCGGGTGCATGGGGCCGCTGGAGCGAAAAGGGAATGCTTCCGGTAAACTTTCTGACGGACAACGATATTACGGGCGGCAATTCGGGTAGCCCCGTATTAGACAGTCGCGGACGGTTGGTCGGACTGGCTTTCGACGGCAATCGCGAGTCGATGGCCTGCGACCTCTACTTCCAACCCGACTATGCCCGCACGGTCTGCGTGGACATCCGTTTTGTACTATGGATCATCGAACAATACGCCGGAGCCGGCTATTTGCTCGATGAAATCGCCTTTGCGAAGTAAATTTGCGGAACATCCGACCGGAATTATCCCTATATTTGCCCCATCAAGGTAAACCGATTATGAAACAGTTGTTTTACACGCTTCTTTTCGCGGCGACGGCCCTCCTTCCGTCGTGCGTATCGAAACAGGTGGCCCGCCAGGCCGAGAATCAACGCGATTCGCTCGAAGTCGTGGTCAGCGAAAAGGATTCGCTGATCAATGCCGTGTTCTCGGACATCAACGCCATTTCGGAAAATCTGGCCCTCATCAAATCGCGCGAGAATCTGATCGCCGTATCGGAAACGCCCGAAGGCGGACGCCGTCCGATGGAGGAGATCCGCAACGACATCGCCGCCATCGACCGGCTGTTGCAGGAGAACCGTGCGAAGATCGCCTCGTTGCAGTACACCGCAGCCCAACTGCGCAAAGCCAATCTGCATATCGAGGCGCTGGAAAAGACCATCGCACAGTTGAACATGCAGCTGAACGAAAAGACGACCGAGGTCGAACAGATGCGGCTCGAACTCGAAAAGAAGGGAATCGAAGTGGCCGAACTGACCGAACAAGTGCAGGTGGGCCAAGCGCAGGTCGCCCTGTTGAGCGACGAGAAAACTGATTTGGAAAACCGACTCAATACGGTTTACTACATCGTCGGCTCGGAGAAGGAGTTGCGGGATGCGCAAATCGTCAACAAACAGGGATTCATCGGTCGCACGCTGACGGTCAACAAGAGCGGCAACATCGAGAGCTTCACCCGAGCCGATTCACGGCTGCTGAACGAGATTCCGGTCGGACACAAACGGGTAACCCTCGTTACGACGCACCCCGATGACAGTTATCAACTCATCGTCGATGCCGACAAGACCGTAACCAAATTGGTAATCGACGACCCCGTGCAATTCTGGGAGAGTTCGAAGATTCTGGTTATCAGCTATAAATAGCGATGCGGCCGCTTTTGAAAGCGGTTCCCGATGCGCCCCGTTTGAACGGGGTTCCTTATGCAGTAGCCCGCTATCTTGCTTTTTATCATTATCGTCGCTACCCACCGCTCTTTCTTTTCCGCAGAAACGACGCTACTTGTACCAATTAATAAGAGAGGCATACATTTTTGTATGCCTCTCTTATTTTATTAATGCTTTACAGAAATAACTGGTTTCTAAAAAGCGGCTCTTTGAGCCGCGCGGGCCTAAGCCCCCGCCAAGGCGGGGGTTTAGGGGTGGGTCAAACCTAAATACGCGGCTTCGCCGCGAGCGACACGGCCGACAGCCATGTAAATACAGTCGCTGACTCCATTCGGCGGAAAATCGTATATAGTTACCTCTATTTAATTAGTTTACGCGGTTTCACCATGTTCTCCGGACGGAGCACCTTGTGCAGCTCCTCCTCGCTCATCAGCTTGTGCTCCAGCACCAAATCGTAAATTCCCTTGCCCGTCTGCAAGGCCTCCTTCGCCAACATCGTCGAGGTCTCGTAACCTAAATAGGGATTCAAGGCTGTAACCAGGCCGATGCTGTTGTAAACCATCCGGCGGCAAACCTCCTCGTTCGCCGTGATGCCGACGATGCACTTCTCACGCAGCGTGTTCATGGCATTGATCAACATCTCGATGCTCTCGAACAGACTGTGGATGATGATCGGTTCCATCACATTCAGCTCCAGCTGACCGGCTTCGGCAGCGGCCGTAACCGTCAGATCGTTGCCGATGACGCGGAACGCCACCTGGTTCACCACCTCCGGAATGACGGGATTCACCTTGCCCGGCATGATGGACGAACCCGGCTGACGCGGCGGCAGATTGATTTCGTTCAATCCGCAACGCGGCCCCGACGAGAGCAGACGCAAATCGTTGCAGATTTTCGACAACTTCACGGCCAGACGTTTCTGCGCCGACGAATTCATGATGTAAGCCCCCGTATCGCTCGTGGCCTCGATCATATTGGTCGCCTCGACCAGCGGAAGGCCCGTAACCTCGCGCAGATGCTTCGTGCAAAGCGCTGCATAATCGGGATCGGCATTGATGCCCGTGCCGATAGCCGTAGCCCCCATGTTGATCTCATAAAAGAGCGTCATGTTGGTTTCCAGGCGGGCAATCTCCTCGGTCAACGTCGCGGCGTAAGCCTCGAACTCCTGCCCGAGCGTCATGGGCACGGCATCCTGCAACTGCGTGCGGCCCATCTTGATGATGTGAGCGAACTCGCCTCCCTTGGCATGGAAAGCGGCGATCAGCTCGCGCAAAGCCGCAATCAGCTTCTCGATGCTGCGCACCAACGCAATGCGCGTAGCCGTAGGATAAGCGTCGTTGGTCGATTGCGACAGGTTGACATGATTGTTCGGATGACAATAGGCATATTCGCCCTTCTCATGGCCCAGCAGCTCCAGCGCCCGGTTGGCGATGACCTCGTTGGCATTCATATTGGTCGAGGTGCCGGCTCCGCCCTGTACCATATCGACAACGAAATGTTCGTGCAACTTGCCTTCGCGCAACTCCCCGCAGGCGGCTATGATGGCATCGGCGATCTTCGGATCGAGCAGACCCAGTTCGCGGTTGGCCATAGCGGCCCCCTGCTTGACATCAGCTAAGGCACGGATGAACTCGGGAAAAAAGTTGAGCCGCACGCGGCTGATGTGAAAATTCTCGACGGCCCGCATGGTCTGCACCCCGAAATAGTATTCGACAGGAATTTCCATTTCGCCCAGCAGGTCGTGTTCGCGACGGGTCTTACCCGACAACGGCCCATTCAGCATGTTTTCCATAACCAAATTAATCGTTTGTATCACTGTTGTTGTACACAAAGGTAGCATTTTCGCCCCGATTCGCGAACGAATCGGCCGAAATTCTTTCATTCGCGCCGTCGAATCGCACGCGGCACCGCAGCCGGAGGGCCATCTGCCGAGACAAAATAAGTATAAATACGTATCCGCACGGAACAAAAAACGGCTAATTTTGAACGTTTAAACGGCAGCTTCACCCGATTTTGCGGGCCGTTGCCGCATCCGCAACGACGAAATAATTCAAATACAAACAGTTATGGTTGATATTTTTGCCCGTCTCGAAAAAAATGCGGGCGGCCCGATCGGCCAATACATGGCCTATGCCCACGGATACTATGCTTTCCCGAAATTGGAGGGCGAGATCGGTCCTCACATGCGTTTCCGCGGTAAGGAGATGCTCAACTGGAGTTTGAACAACTATTTAGGACTGGCCAACCACCCCGAAGTCCGCAAAGCCGATGCCGAGGGTGCCGCCCAGTTCGGCATGGCCGCCCCGATGGGAGCCCGCATGATGAGCGGTCAGACCGTCTATCACGAGCAACTCGAACGCGAACTGGCCGCATTCGTCGGCAAGGAGGATGCGTTCCTGCTCAACTTCGGGTACCAGGGCATGATTTCGATCATCGACTGCCTGCTGACGCCGCGCGACGTCGTGGTTTACGATGCCGAAGCCCACGCCTGCATCATCGACGGTCTGCGTCTGCACAAAGGCAAACGATTCGTCTTCGGCCACAACGACATGGAGTCGCTGCGCCTGCAACTGAAGCATGCGACCGAACTGGCCGATGAACAGAACGGCGGCGTGCTGGTCATCACCGAAGGCGTATTCGGCATGAAGGGCGATTTGGGCAAACTCGACGAAATCGTCGCACTGAAAAAAGACTTTTCGTTCCGCCTGCTCGTCGATGACGCGCATGGATTCGGCACGATGGGCGAAGGCGGCCGCGGTACGGCCTCGCATTTCGGAGTGGTCGATGGCGTCGATGTCCTCTTCAACACCTTCGCCAAGTCGATGGCCGGCATCGGAGCATTCGTCAGCGGCCCGCGCTGGCTCATCAACCTCTTCCGCTACAACATGCGTTCGCAGCTCTACGCCAAATCGCTGCCGATGCCGATGGTCATCGGTGCGCTGAAGCGTCTGGACTTGATCCGCAATCATCCCGAATTCCAACAGAAGCTGTGGGAGATCGTCCGTGCCTTGCAGAGCGGTCTCAAAGAGAACGGATTCGACATCGGCGTAACCAACTCACCGGTAACGCCCGTCTTCATGAAGGGCGGTGTGCAGGAGGCGACGAATTTGGTGGTCGACTTGCGCGAGAATCACGGCATTTTCTGCTCGATCGTGATCTATCCCGTCATCCCGAAGGGCGAAATCATCCTGCGCGTCATCCCGACGGCCGCCCACACGCTGGAAGATGTCAAAATAACGATCGAGGCTTTCAAATCGGTACGCGACAAACTCGAAAGCGGCTATTACGCTTCGATGCCCATTCCGGCCCGCGCCGACGAAGGTTTCAAAGTCCGCTAATTTTTTATTAACTGGTACGGATCGCAGCGTAGGGAGAAACAGGAAAGGCAAGACTGCTTTAAAAGCGCTATTATTCGCTGTACGCCCCTTTTGAAAGGGGAACCTATGCGATGGAGAAGTTACGGAAAAGAGGGATAGTCGTTCGCGCGACAAGCCAATGAATAAAGCGAAGCGGGTCGTCTGAAAATCAGACGACCCGCTTCGCTTTGCATTCCTCGCCCACCGCTTAGCGCGACGTTGCCTTCGGCTGAAAAATCCGATAACCGATCGAAAGACCGATCTTATTGGGATACCACTCCGACGAACCGTTGAACGGATCGGGGTGCACGGGATCGACAGGACGATGCGGGTGCAGGTCGATCTCGCCGTTCATCGAATAACCGTTGTAAAAACTCGACATAAAGGCCCATCCTAAAAAGACGTCCAGCAGCCACCGTTCGCGGAACCGGTATTCGTAACCGACGCACAAACCGATCATCATGCCATAACCCTTGCAATATCGGTTCTCGAACTTGATCTTCCAATCCTCGAGATAGGGTTTCGACATATCGAACGCCATCATCCCGAGGTTGGCGCCCAAATACCAACCGTCGTTATGCGCACGGAAGTAACGGCGATATTCGCCCATCAGAATCCCGTAAGTCATGTGATGGCCGTTGAACGATTTCCACGGCGAAATCACGACATCGGTTTGCAGCGTCGAATGCGGCGAAACGGCGAATTCGACCGACGGATTCACGATACCGATCAGGGCATAGGGCAGATTGAGTTTCACGTATCCTTGGGCCGAAGCCAGCCGGATCGGAGCGATCGTCGAAATCAGCAACAGACAGCAAAACCACCGCCGAACGGTATTCTTCATAAGTTTAGGTTTTAGGGAACCGGAAAGGAGCCACCGGAGGGAGCATCCGCTTGACGTCAGATGCTCCCTCCGGTTCGTCCATCATCTCGGGCTATTTCATCTCCACCTTATAGGGGCAATACATGAGGATTCCCTCCTGCGAAAGTGCCTCGCGCATCCGCTCGTAGTCCTTCGTCAGAATGCCAAGTTGTGAACATTTGATCTTCGCGCGAACCTGTGCATTCAACGAGGCCAGAATGGCTGCGAATCCTTCGGGCTGCTCCACTTGCTCGGTTACCCGATACTCATCGCCCAATTCGGCCTTGTCGGCAGCCAACGCGATGGCCGCTTTCAGTCCGCCGTAATCGTCGATCAAACCGATCCCCTTGGCATCGTCGCCCGACCAAACCCGTCCGCCGGCAATATCCAACACATGGTCGATCGCCAGATTCCGACCGTTCGCCACGTTGGTCGTGAAGGTTTCGTAAACCTTGTCCACGCTCCGCATCGACGCGGCACGCTGCGCCGCAGTCAACGGGTTCGCTATCGAAACGCTTGCCGAGGCATTGCTCCGCACACCATCGACCGTGATGCCCAATTTATTGACCAACGCATCGTGAGCATTGAACATCAGGCCGAACACGCCGATCGAACCCGTAAGGGTCATCCGGTCGGCCACGATCACATCGGCCGGGCACGAAATATAGTAACCGCCGCTCGCAGCATAACCGCCCATCGAGACGATCACCGGTTTTTCGGCCTTCAGCAACTCCATCTCGCGCCAGATCAAGTCCGAAGCCAGCGCACTGCCGCCCGGCGAGTTCACACGCAGCACGACCGCCGCAATATCTTCATCCTTACGGACTTCCGACAACTTGCGAGCCAGCGTGTTGCCATAGATTTTTCCATCGGCGCCCTCGCCGTCGACGATCGTACCGTCGGCATAGACGATGGCCACCTGCGGAGCGGAAAGATGTTTCACATCGGCAGACAACTGCGAAACATAGTCGCCCAACGTAACGTAGTTGTACGAGCCGTCCTCGTTGCTCTCGACGCCCAATTCGGCGAATACATCGTCCATCTGATCTTCATAGAGCAACGAATCGACGAATCCCTTTTCGAGCGCCTCCTCGGGCAGTACGACCTGCAATTCGTCGGTCATCCGCTGCAACGCGTCGTAGTCGATACCGCGCGCCTCGGCCACCTTCGAGGAAAGATTCTTCCACATCGAGTCGACCAGCTGCTGCATCTGCTCGCGGTTGGCAGGCGACATCTTGTCGAGGATATAGGGTTCGACGGCGCTCTTGTATTTGCAGACCGTAGGACGGAACACTTCGGCCTTGACACCCAACTTGTCCAACAACCCCTTGTAGAACATCAAATCTTGGGAAAGGCCCATCCAATCCATGATTCCCTGCGGCTGAAGATAGATCTTGTCGGCAACCGAAGCCAGATAATACCCGCCCTGGCCGTAGCCTTCGTTGTAAGAGACGATGAATTTGCCGCTCTCCTTGAATCCGACGAGCGCTTCGCGCAACTCTTCGAGCACGGCAAGGCTTTCGATACCGCCCGTACCGTTCATACGCAGGTAGATGCCCTTGATCCGATCATCGGCAGCCGCCGCGTCGATCGCACACAAGGCCTTATAAAGAGGCAACTGCGAGGTTTTGCTCATCGACATGAGGTCGAAACCGGCCATCGGATCGGTCGAGGGCGCATCGGTCAACGTCTCGGCCAGGTCGATCTTCAGAATGGAATTCGAAGGAACGACGACCGATTCGCTTCCGCCCATCATCGCGACGATGCCGACCAACACGATGATCCACAGGAAGAACGACAGCACAGATCCCACCACGAAAGCGAGCAATCCGGCCAAAAAAGTTTTAAAAAAGTTCATAACAATACGCTTTTACGTTATTTTTCTGCCACAAAGATAATCATTCATTTTTGATTTTCAAAAAATATATATCGAAACTCAATATTTTATTAACTGCTACGGATCGGCCCGTTTGAACGGGCTCCCCTATGCGCCGCTTTTGAAAGCGGTTCCCGATGCGGTGGAGTTTTTCGTTGCTTGGTATGGATATCTTCGCTACCCACCCGTTCTATCCGCAATGTCAGCGGCCCGAATGGGCCGCGCGAGCCGCAGCCTCGGCGGGCGAGGCTCGCTGCGCTCACCTCGCAGGCTGCGTCCCGCCGCTTTTAAAAGCGGTTCCTTATGCAGTAGATCGTTACCGCGCTTTCCAACGCTTTCTTCGCTGCCCACCGTTCCCTAATTCACCCTGAAATCAGGCCGACCTGTACATGTAAATAAAAAAATCCGGACAGAGTTTCCTCCGTCCGGATTGACTTGAATCGAGTAATTGCAACGACCCGTCGCTTCTGCAACCGACGAAACGATAAGATATTACCCCACCGTTGCCGTCGACGCAAGCAGAACGACCATTTTCGTCCTTACATTTTCTTGCCGATGTTCGTCTTTTTCTTTTTGGGGACTTTCGGTGCAGCGGCCTTGGCAGCCGTTGCCTTCGGCGCTTTGGGAGCCTTCGGGGCTGCGGCCTTCTTCTTGGTCTCGCCCTCGACTACCGTGGCATCCTCGACAGCATCCGTCGTCGGCTTCTTGCGCGAACGGCGCGTCTTGGGTTTCGCTTCAGCCGCAGCCGTCGGTGCAATGCCCAACGTATAGGCTTCGTTGAAATCGACGAACTCGATGATGCACATATCGGCACCGTCTCCGAGACGGAAACCCGTCTTCAGAATGCGGGTATAACCGCCCGGACGCTCGGCGATTTTCGGAGCGATCGTGCGGAACAGCTCCGTAACGGCCTCTTTCTGTTTGAGGTACGAGAAGACGATACGGCGCGAATGCGTGGTATCCTCCTTGGCCTTCGTTACCAACGGTTCTACGAACTGCCGTACCGCCTTGGCCTTGGCTACGGTCGTCTCGATGCGTTTGTGCAGAATCAACGACGACGCCATGTTCGAAAGCAACGCTTTACGATGGCCCGCCTGACGACCGAGGTGGTTGAAATTCTTATTGTGTCTCATAAATTAGTCTTTGTCAAGTTTGTAGATTGATACGTCCATACCGAACTTCAGATTCAGAGAGGTCAGCAACTCGTCCAATTCCGTCAACGATTTCTTACCGAAGTTGCGGAATTTGAGCAGGTCGCTGCGGTTGAGCTGCACGAGGTCGCCCACCGTATCCACGTCGGCGGCTTTCAAGCAGTTCAGGGCGCGGACGCTCAAGTCCTGATCCGAGAGCTTGGTTTTAAGCAGCTGACGCATGTGCAGCACATCCTCGTCGAACTCTTCGGAACCGCTGTTCTCCTCCATATTGACGGTGATCTTCTCGTCGGAGAAGAGCATGAAGTGCTGGATAAGGATTTTGGCAGCCTCTTTCAACGCCTCCTTGGGATGAATCGAACCGTCGGTAGTAATTTCCAGATTCAGCTTCTCGTAGTCCGTGCGCTGCTCGACACGGTAGTCTTCCCGCGTGTACTTCACGTTCTTGATGGGCGTGAAGATCGAATCGATGGGCAATGTACCGAATTCGCAGTCGGCAGGTTTGTTCTCCTCGGCGGGCACATAGCCGCGGCCTTTGCCGATGGTCAAGACCATCTGCATTTTGGTGCCGGGGGCCAGGCGGCAGATCACCAGATCGGGATTCAACACCTTGAAGGACGACAGATAATTCGAGATATAACCGGCAGTCAGCTCCGTTACACCCGCGACGTTAATGGAGACCCTCTCGGCATCCTGATTGTCGACTGTGCGAATAAGACGAACCTGCTTCAGATTGAGGATAATGTGCAGCATGTCCTCGATCACGCCGGGAATGGCGGCAAACTCGTGATCGACACCGGCGACCTTGACCGTCGTGATGGCATAGCCCTCGAGCGACGAGAGCAGCACACGACGCAAAGCGTTACCGACAGTCATTGCGAATCCGGGTTCCAACGGTCGGAATTCGAACCTTCCGAACGAGGAGGAGGATTCGAGCATAATAACCTTCTCAGGTTTCTGGAATGCTAATATTGCCATAATGCGTGAAATGGATTTTAATGACTACTTCGAGTACAACTCGACGATAAGCTGTTCCTTGATATTTTCCGGAATCTCTTCGCGTTCAGGTTTCTGAAGGAATTTGCCGCTCATCGTAGCAGCGTCCCACTCCAGCCAGGCATAGCGGCTGCGGCCGCCGGCCAGCGATTCGGTGATCACTTCGAGGCTCTTCGACTTTTCGCGAACCGACACCACATCGCCTGCACGCAGCGAGTACGACGGGATGTTGACCACCGAGCCGTTGACGCAGATATGACGGTGCGAAACGAGCTGACGGGCTGCGGCACGCGTCGGAGCGATGCCCAGACGATAAACCACATTGTCGAGACGGCACTCGAGCAGTTTCAGCAGGTTCTCACCCGTGATGCCGCCCATACGGGCAGCCTGCTCGTAAGTACGCGAGAACTGCTTCTCCAGCAGACCGTAGGTATATTTGGCCTTCTGTTTTTCGCTCAACTGCGTACCGTACTCCGACACCTTCTTGCGTTTGCGTGCCAGACCGTGCTGTCCGGGGGGAACGTTGCGTTTTTCAAGCACCTTATCCGCGCCGTAAATAGCTTCGCCGAATCTCCGGGCGATTTTCGATTTCGGTCCTATGTATTTTCCCATTGTTTTACAGTTTTATTAAAAAGTACGTTTTTGAATCATCCTGCCGGAACGTCCGAATTATACGCGGCGGCGGTTGGGAGCACGGCAACCGTTATGCGGCAGCGGCGTAACGTCGATGATCTCCATCACCTCGATGCCGGCGCCGTGAATGGTGCGCACGGCCGACTCGCGGCCGGCACCCGGACCCTTGACATAAACTTTCACCTTGCGCAGGCCCATGTCGTAAGCGACCTTCGCGCAATCGGCAGCCGACGTCTGGGCTGCATAAGGCGTATTCTTCTTCGAACCACGGAAGCCCATCTTACCGGCCGACGACCAGCTGATGACATCGCCCACCTCGTTGGTGATGGTGATGATGACGTTGTTGAAAGTGGAATGCACATACGCGTTGCCCAGTGCACCGACCTTAACGACCTTTTTCTTGACTGTACCAGTTTTCTTTGCCATAATTCTCTAAAGATTACTTTGTTGCCTTTTTCTTGTTAGCGACCGTCTTCTTCTTTCCCTTGCGGGTGCGGGCGTTGTTCTTGGTCGACTGACCGCGAACCGGAAGGCCCAGACGATGCCGGATGCCCCGATAGCAACCGATGTCCATCAGTCGTTTGATGTTCAGCTGGACAAGCGAACGGCACTCGCCTTCGACCTTGATGCCCATATCGGCAATCGTCGAACGGATCGCACCGACCTGCGCATCGCTCCACTCCTCCACTTTGAGGTCATAGCTGATGCCAGCCTTGTCGAGAATCATGCGGGCCGTCGAGCGACCGATACCGTAGATATAGGTCAGACCGATCTCGCCCCGCTTGTTTTTAGGTAAATCTACACCGACTATACGTGCCATAAAATTCTTTCTTCTTTAATTAACCGTTGAAACACTATCCCTGTCGCATTTTGAACTTGGGATTCTTCTTGCAGATCACGTAAAGTTTGCCCTTACGCTTCACGATCTTGCAATCCTCGCTTCGCTTCTTGATGGATGCTTTTACTTTCATGGTTTTTCAAGCGTTTTCATTATTTGTACCTGAAAGAGATGCGACCTTTCGTAAGATCGTAAGGGGTCATCTCCACTTTCACTTTATCCCCGGGCAGGATTTTGATGTAGTGCATCCGCATCTTGCCGGAGATGTGGGCGGTGAGCACGTGGCCGTTGTCCAATTCGACGCGAAACATCGCATTGGAGAGGGCCTCGATGATCGTCCCGTCCCGTTCGATAGCTGCTTGTTTTGCCATAGCGTTTTCTTAATTTACCAATTTACTTGTTCAATCGCTTGCTCGATGATGCTGAAATCCGTCAGTACATCGGGGCCGCTCTTGCGGATCGCCACCGCGAACTCGAAGTGAGCCGCCGGCTTGCGGTCGCGCGTGCGGACCGTCCAGCCATCGCGTTCGAAAACGACCGCTTTGTTACCCATCGTAATCATCGGTTCGATGCAGATGACCATCCCCTCCTTCAAGAGCGGGCCTCTGCCCCGTGCACCGTAGTTGGGGACACCCGGGTCTTCGTGCATTTTCCGACCCAATCCGTGTCCCTCCAGCTCGCGCACTACGCCGTAGCCGAAACTTTCGGCATACTCCTGCACGGCCGCCGAAATATCGCCCACGCGATTTCCGGCCTTGGCCTGTGCCGTACCCTTATAAAGAGCCTCTTTGGTAACTTCCAGCAGTTTCCGCGCTTCGTCGGAAATCGCTCCCACGGCGAACGTATACGCCGAATCACCAACAAACCCCTTCATAAACGTACATAAATCGACCGATACGATGTCTCCTTCCTTGATGACGGTCTTATCCGTAGGAATCCCGTGAACCACCTGTTCGTTGACCGAAATGCAGGTCGCGGCAGGATAGCCTTCGTATCCGATTTGAGGAGGGATCGCCCCGTTGGAACGGATGAAATCTTCGGCGATCTTATCCAGCTCCTTGGTCGTAACGCCTGGCTTGATGTGGCGACCCACTTCGGCCAGCGTCTTCGACACGAGCAGGCAATTCTCGCGAAGCAGCTCGATCTCCTCGTCCGTCTTCAGATAAATCATAATGATTTATGCGATTCAGTTTTTTTATTCGTAAATTAATAAAACTTCGACAATCGGATCCTAATGACGACCCTGGATGCGGCCCGTCTTCATCAAGCCGTCGTAGTGGCGCATCAACAGGTAGCTTTCTATCTGTTTAAGAGTGTCGAGCACCACGCCGACCATAATCAGCAGCGACGTACCGCCATAGAAGTAGGCGAACTCCTGCTGAATGCCCAGGAACTTCATCGCCAAAGCGGGCAGAATGGCCACGATAGCGAGGAAGAACGAGCCCGGAAGCGTAATGCGCGTCATGATGGTGTCGATGTAGTTCACGGTCTGCTTGCCCGGTTTCACGCCCGGGATGAAGCCGCCGTTTCGCTTCATGTCATCAGCCATCATTTGAGGGTTGATGATGATCGCCGTATAGAAATAGGTGAAGGCGATCACCAGCACTGCGAGCGTAAAGTTGTACCAGAACCCCGTTACGTTGCTGAAGGTGGCAGCCGTACTGGAGAACAGTGCCGGAACGAACATCAGCGCCTGCGCGAAGATGATGGGCATTACGTTGGCCGCATTCATCTTGAGCGGGATGTACTGACGCACGCCGCCGTACTGTTTGTTACCGACGATACGTTTCGCATACTGCACAGGCACCTTGCGGACGGCCTGTACCAAAGCAATCGTCGCCATGAAGACGAGGAAGAGCAGCACGATTTCGAAGATCAGCATGATCATATTGCCGGAGGCCGTCTGCAAACGGGCGTTGACCTCGGCCAACAGCGAGTGCGGCAGACGGGCCACGATACCGATCATGATAATCAACGAAATACCGTTGCCGATTCCCTTGTCGGTGATCTTTTCGCCAAGCCACATGATGAACATGGTGCCCGCGATCAGAATCACCGTCATCATGCAGACGGTGCCGAACGAGTTGCCGTAGACGAATGCTCCGGGCGCCTGGTGATAAAGGTTGGCGATGTAAGCCGGGCCCTGAAGTATGAGCACAGCGATCGTCAGAAAGCGCGTCCATTGATTCATCTTGCGGCGGCCGCTTTCACCCTCCTTCTGCATTTTCTGGAAATACGGGATCATCATACCCATCAACTGGATGACGATCGAAGCGGTGATGTACGGCATAACTCCGAGCGCAAAGATAGCAGCATTACCAAATGCACCGCCAGAGAAGACATTCAACAAGCCCAGCAGGCCGTTCTGTTCCAACTGGTTGGCATACTGCGACCCCTCGCCCAGCGCGTTGGGGTCGATGCCCGGAATGACCACGAAACTGCCCAAACGATAGATCAGCAGCAGCCCGATCGTGTACAGGACACGTTTGCGCAGCTCCTCGATCTTATAGATGTTCTTGAGCGTTTCGACGATTTTTTTGTTGGTCGCCAAAAGAGCGATAACCGCTAAAAAGACGATACCGACAATCAAATACTGATTCATAATTTTCGGTTTCTAAGAATCTTACAGTTTTTCGACGCTGCCGCCGGCTGCCGTGATGGCGGCCTCGGCGCTCTTCGAGAATGCGTGTGCCTTGACGGTCAGCGCTTTGGTAACCGAGCCGTTGCCCAGGATCTTCACCTTGTCGTTCGACGAGATAAAACCGGCAGCGATGAGGGTCTCGATATTGATTTCGGCGAGCTGCTTCTTGGCGGCCAGGTCCTCGAGCGTAGCGAGGTTGATCGCCTTGAATTCCACGCGCTTCAGATTCGTGAAGCCGAATTTCGGCAGACGGCGCTGCAGCGGCATCTGACCTCCTTCGAAGCCTAACTTGCGCGAATAGCCCGAACGCGACTGAGCTCCCTTATGACCGCGGGTAGCCGTACCGCCGTGCCCCGAACCGGCACCGCGACCGATACGTTTGTCGTGGTGCGTTGCACCCTTTGCGGGTTTGAGATTATTGAGTTCCATGGATATACGTCTATTGAAGGTTGAACTTATTTTACCTCCTCGACTTTCACGAGGTGCTTTACACGTGCGAGCATGCCCTTGATAATAACCGAGTCTTCGTGCTCAACGCTCGCATTGATACGCTTCAGACCCAGTGCATCGAGGTTGCGGCACTGACGCGCCGTAGCACCGATACGACTTTTGATCTGGGTGATTTTCAATCTTGCCATTTCGTTTCAGATATTAACCGTTAAACACCTTGTCCATCGAGATGCCGCGCAAACGGGCGATGCTGTGTGCATCACGCAGTTCGCAGAGTGCGCCGATGGTCGCTTTGACCAGGTTGTGGGGGTTCGACGAACCTTTGCTCTTGGCCAGCACGTTCTTCACGCCCACCGACTCCAGCACGGCACGCATGGCACCGCCGGCGATGATACCGGTACCGGGAGCAGCCGGACGGATCATCACGAGCGAACCGCCATAACGGAGCTCCTGCTTATGAGGGATGGTCCCATTGATCACCGGAATCTTAATAAGGTTTTTCTTGGCATCCTCCACGCCCTTGGCGATGGCAGCCTGCACTTCGGAGGCCTTGCCCAGACCATAACCGACGACGCCGTCCTCATTGCCCACGACGACGATCGCCGAGAAACTGAAGGTGCGACCGCCCTTCGTTACCTTCGTAACACGCTGAATGCTGACGAGCCGATCTTTCAGCTCCAGGTCGCTCGTGCGTACTTTCTTGATATTGGTATTTGCCATTTCCGTTAGAATTTAAGTCCGCCTTCGCGTGCTGCTTCGGCCAGCTGTTTGACTCTTCCGTGATACAGATAACCGTTGCGGTCGAACGCCACGGTCTGAATGCCTTTGGCGGCAGCGCGTTCGGCAGCCAGTTTGCCGACCAGCGCGGCGATTTCGCACTTGGTCTTGCCGGCAGCTGCTTCGGCGACCTCCTTGTCGAGCGACGAAGCCGTAGCCAGCGTCGTACCGGCCGCATCGTCGATGAACTGCACGTAGATCTGTTTGTTGCTGCGGAAGACCGTCATGCGGGGCTGCTCGGGCGTACCGTTCACGATTTTACGGATACGCATCTTGATGCGCTCTCTTCTTTCTATCTTGTTCAATGACATAACTTCAGACTATTTACTATTTAGCACCTGCTGATTTGCCCGCCTTGCGACGCAGTTGTTCGCCGACGAACTTGATACCCTTGCCCTTGTAGGGTTCCGGCTTACGCAACGAGCGGAGTTTGGCAGCCACCTGTCCGATCAGCTGTTTATCGCACGATTTGAGCGTTACGATCGGGTTGCCCTTCTTCTCCGTAACCGCCGTAGCCGTTACTTCGGGAGGGAGCATCACGTAGGTATCATGCGAATAGCCGAGGCTCATTTCGAGGATATTGCCTTTGACTTCGGCCTTGAAGCCGACGCCGACCAGCTCCTGCTGGATTTCATAACCCTTCGACACACCGATGACCATGTTATTGATCAACGCACGATAGAGACCGTGCAACGAACGGTGGCGGGGTTGATTGGTGGGTCGCGTTACGAGAACGGCGGGGATTTCCTTGCCCGTGTGAGCTTCCGTGTGCGTACCGACCTCTACCTTGATATCCGAATCGACCTTCTGATTCAGCGTCCCGAGTGGCCCTTTCACGCTTACCACGTTGTCGGCCGATACCGTAACGGTAACGCCCGCAGGCAAGTTTACAGGTAATTTACCAATTCTTGACATTTTTATTAATTTGTTTAGTTGCTAATTTCGGTTTGTTATTAGTTGGCGGAGCCGATTCTGCATTTTAGACGGTGAAGCGCCGATCCTGCTTGTAACGAACTGCTTACTTTCCATTCGATCGAAAGCCGACCTTGCATTCAGCCGCTGCGGAAATGCTGCCGCCGCCTGCTAATAAACGTAGCACAGCACTTCGCCGCCCACATTCTCTTTGCGAGCCTGAGCGTCGGTCATAATCCCCTTCGAAGTCGAGAGGATGGCGATACCCAAACCGTTGAGTACACGGGGCATATCCGAAACCGAAGCATAACGGCGCAAACCCGGACGGCTGACGCGTTTCAGGTTCTTGATGGCGTTGCACTTCGTAGCGGCATCCCACTTGAGCGCGATTTTGATGGTCGGGTGGCCCTTCTCATCGGCATCGAACTTGTAAGCGAGGATGTAGCCCTGCTCATAGAGGATCTTCGTGATCTCCTGTTTGATTTTGGAACCGGGAGCTTCAACCACTTTGTGGTTGGCTTTCACCGCGTTTCTAATTCTGGTCAGAAAGTCCGCAATAGGATCAGTCATAACGAATAAGAAATTTTTATTAATAATAATTAAAAGTTGAACGATCAATCATTCGCAGTCGGTCGTGATACCGATCGTTTCCCGCCTGTCGTGCAGTTCCTCAGAGCTCGCTTCCGACTGGAAACTGCGCAAGCGCGCAAATTTAGGCATTATTTTCCAATAAACCAAAGAGAAGCCCCTCTTTCGGCGGAAAAATCCACGATACCCAGACACGGACAAGGTTAGCAACCCTTTCGGCAGCTAACACCTTTCCGTGGTTTATCGGAAAATGCCGAACTTTTCGAAACGTCCCACATATCGGGAAGTTACCGCTTGCAGCGGCACTTTCCCCGATACTGCGACGTATCTACAACGGGTTCGGCACCCGTATCATCATCTTCTGCGACGGTCGGTCGGAAACCTTTTTCAGCTTTCGGGTTCCGGACATTGCCGGCCCTTCCGCACGCCGATCGCTACCAGCTGGCTTTCTTCACACCCGGGATCAAGCCTTTGGAAGCCATCTCGCGGAACTGAATACGGCTGATACCGAACTGCCGGATATAGCCCTTCGGACGACCCGTGATCTTGCAGCGATTGTGCTGGCGGATGGGATTGGAGTTGCGGGGCAGCTTCGACAAGGCGATCCAAGCCTCCTCGTGATCCATCTCACCGCTTTTCACTTTGGCAGCGATCTCTTCGCGTTTGTGGGCATAGCGGTTGGCGAGTTTCAGACGCTTCACCTCGCGAGCCTTCATTGATTCTTTTGCCATAGCTTAGTTCTTTTTAGCATTTTTGAAAGGAAGGCCGAATTCGCGGAGCAGCGCATACGCCTCTTCGTCGGTTTTGGCCGAGGTTACGAAGGTGATCTCCATACCGAAAATCTTGGTAATCTTGTCGATGTCGATTTCGGGGAAGATGATTTGTTCGGTGATGCCGAGGGTATAGTTGCCCTGACCATCGAACTTCTCATTGATTCCCTTGAAATCGCGGATACGCGGCAGTGCGACGGCGACCAGACGCTCCAAGAATTCGTACATCTTCGCATCGCGTAGCGTTACGCGCACGCCGATGGGCATGCCCTTACGCAGTTTGAAGTTCGAAATATCCTTGCGCGAACGGGTCTGCACGGCTTTCTGGCCTGCAATTTGGGTCAGTTCGGCTTCGGCCACGTCGATGAGTTTCTTGTCGGCGACGGCCTGGCCCATACCCTGATTGATGACGATTTTCTGGAGTTTGGGGCACTGCATGATGCTCGAGTACCCGAACTCTTTCATAAGGGCAGGAACGATCTGCTCCTTATACTGTGTCTTGAGTGTAGGAACGTATGCCATTATTTGATCTCCTCCCCTGATTTTTTAGCGTAACGAACTAATTTGCCTTTTTCGCCGAGTTTGCGCCCCACCTTGGTCGGTTTGCCGCTTTTGGGATCGAGGACGAGCATGTTCGAAACATGAATCGGAGCTTCCTTTTCGACGATGCCGCCTTGCGGATTTTGCGCATTGGGTTTGGTGGCCTTCTTCACGAGGTTGACCCCTTCGACGATGGCGCGCTGCTTGTCGACCTCGACCTTCAGGACTTTGCCCTGCTTGCCTTTGTTGTCGCCGGCAATGACCTGCACCATATCCCCTTTCTTAATATGTAATTTCATAGACGGTTGTTGTTTTAACATTACAATACTTCGGGTGCGAGGGAGATGATCTTCATGTATTGGTCGCGCAACTCGCGCGCTACGGGACCGAAGATACGCGTACCGCGAATTTCACCCTGATTGTTCAACAGTACCACGGCATTGTCGTCGAAACGGATGTACGAACCGTTGGCACGTCTGATCTCCTTGGTCGTACGCACGACGACCGCCTTCGATACCGAGCCCTTCTTGATGTCGCCCGAAGGGGTAGCGCTCTTGACCGAAACGACGATTTTGTCGCCGATGGACGCATAGCGGCGTTTGGTACCGCCCAACACCCGGATGCAAAGAACTTCCTTCGCACCGCTGTTGTCAGCTACTACGAGTCTACTTTCCTGTTGTATCATAACTACTTAGCTCTTTCAATGATTTGTACTAATCTCCAACGCTTCGTCTTGCTCAGCGGGCGCGTCTCCATGATGCGGACGGTGTCGCCCTCCTTGCAAGTCTCGTCCAAAGACTCGGCGACGAACTTGGTCGTCTTGTTGACGAACTTGCCATAGATCGGGTGCTTCACCTTGCGGGCTACGGCAACCACAATGGTTTTCGCCATTTTGTTGCTGACAACCACTCCGATACGCTCTTTTCTCAGATTTCTTTCCATAGTCGTGTCAATTATTTAGCGTTTCTCTGACGCAGAATTGTCAGCATACGAGCTATATCTCTGCGGTTTTTCTTGATGATGGAGGGATTCTCGACCGGCGAGACGGCATGTTGCACCTTCAGTTTCGCCAACTGGGCCTTTTCGGCGGCGATGCGCTCCACGAGGTCTTTGGTCGCAATATCCTTGATTTCTGCACTTTTCATCTTGCGGTTCCCTTAAATTGTGGTTTCGACGTAATCACGTCTTACGATAAATTTGGTAGTGATCGGCAGTTTCTGAGCACCCAAACGCAGGGCTTCCTGAGCCACGGCCAAGGGCACGCCCTCTGCCTCGAAGAGGATGCGACCCGGAGTTACGGGGGCTACGAATCCTTCGGGATTACCTTTACCTTTACCCATACGCACCTCGGCAGGTTTCTTCGTGATGGGTTTATCGGGGAAGATGCGGATCCACAACTGGCCTTCACGCTTCATGTAACGAGTGATGGCCTGACGTGCCGCCTCGATCTGGCGACCCGTGATCCACGTCGATTCGAGTGCCTTGATGGCGAACGATCCGTATGCAAGTTGGTTACCTCTTTGAGCCAAACCCTTCATACGGCCCTTCTGCATTCTTCTGAATTTTGTCTTTTTCGGCTGTAACATGTTCGTTTTGCTTTAAGAAGTCCGACTTACTTGTTATTATTGCGACGGCGTCCGCCCCGACGGTCTCCGCGATCGCCACGGCCGCCGCGACGTTCGCTGCGCTCGCCCGAGAACGACTGAGCCGAAGCGCCTGCGATTTCGAAGAGATCGCGTTTGCCGTAAACCGTACCCTCGCAGATCCAGACCTTCACGCCCAGGATACCCACCTTGGTGAGTGCCTCGGTCAGGCTGTAATCAATATCGGCACAGAACGTATGCAACGGAATACGACCCTCTTTGACCGTCTCCGTACGGGCCATTTCGGCGCCGCCGACACGGCCGGAAACCTGAACTTTGATACCTTCGGCGCCCATGCGCATCGTCGAAGCGACAGCGGTCTTCACCGCACGGCGGAACGACACGCGGCCTTCCAGCTGACGGGCGATGTTCTGGCCCACGATGACGGCATCCACTTCGGGACGCTTCACCTCGAAGATATTGATCTGGATCTCCTTGCCGGTGAGTTTTTTTAATTCCTCTTTCAATTTATCGACCTCCTGGCCGCCTTTGCCGATGATGATGCCCGGACGAGCGGTCGAGATGGTAACCGTAACCAGCTTCAGCGTGCGCTCGATGATGATTTTCGAGATGCTTGCCTTCTGAAGACGGACATTCAGATATTTGCGGATCTTGGCATCCTCGACCAATTTGTCGGAGAAGTTCTTGCCGCCGAACCAGTTGGAGTCCCAACCGCGGGTGATCCCGAGTCGATTTGCTATCGGATTAACTTTCTGTCCCATCTGATTACTTGTTTTCTACGGTTACCAATTTGTCGACCACGATGGTTACGTGGTTCGAACGTTTGCGAATGCGATGCGCACGACCCCGTGGAGCGGCCTGAATGCGTTTCAGCATGCGGCCTCCGTCGACGAACACCTCTTTCACGCAAAGAGCGGTGCTCTCGAGGCTTTCGCCCTCGTTCTTGGCCTCCCAGTTGGCGATCGCCGACTTGAGGAGCTTCTCCATACGGATCGATGCCTCCTTTTTCGAGTAACGGAGGATGCCCAGCGCCTTGTTGATCTCCACGCCGCGGATGATGTCGGCCACCAAGCGCATCTTACGGGGAGAGGTCGGGCAATCGCGCAGAATGGCTATTGCCTTCTGCTTCTTTTCAGCCTTGATTTTCTCGGCTCTATTTGCTTTTCTTGCACCCATTTTCTACCTATTTTTTCTTGTTACCTGCGTGGCCGCGGAAGTTGCGCGTAGGGGCGAACTCGCCGAGTTTGTGCCCTACCATATTCTCCGTAACGTAGACCGGAATGAATTTGTTTCCGTTATGCACGGCAATCGTCTGCCCGACGAACTCGGGCGAAATCATACTTGCGCGCGACCAAGTTTTGATGACCGATTTCTTGTTGCTTTCGGCCTGAGCGGAAACTTTCGCTTCGAGCTT
The DNA here is from genome assembly GCA_947623305.1 of uncultured Alistipes sp. Taxonomy (GTDB): domain Bacteria; phylum Bacteroidota; class Bacteroidia; order Bacteroidales; family Rikenellaceae; genus Alistipes. The sequence goes on from CANQGQ010000001.1 coordinate 204,676, forward strand.
CGGGTCGATATACGGTCCTTTTTTCAATGAACGGCTCATTATGTACTCTTTTTAATTATTTTTTCTTACGGGAAATAATAAATTTCGAGGTCGTCTTCTTCGGGTTGCGCGTCTTGTAACCCTTAGCCAACAGACCCTTGCGCGAACGGGGATGACCGCCGGAAGCACGGCCTTCGCCACCACCCATCGGGTGATCGACCGGGTTCATGACGACACCACGGTTATGGGGGCGGCGACCCAGCCAACGTTCGCGACCGGCCTTGCCCGAGCTTTCGAGGTTGTGGTCGATGTTCGACACGACACCCACCGTAGCGCGGCAAGTTACGAGTACCATACGAGTCTCACCCGAAGGCAGTTTGATGATGGCGAATTTGCCTTCGCGTGCCAGCAGTTGAGCATACGAACCGGCGGAACGGGCGATCGCTGCGCCCTGGCCGGGGTAGAGTTCGATATTGTGGATGACCGTACCGAGCGGAATATCGCTCAGGAAGAGCGTATTGCCCACTTCGGGAGCAGCGGTTGCGCCGCTCATCACGGTCTGGCCCACCTGGAGGCCGTTCGGTGCGAGGATGTAGCTCTTCACGCCGTCGGCATATACCAGAAGTGCAATGCGAGCCGTACGATTGGGGTCGTACTCGATTGATTTCACAGTTGCAACGATTCCGTCCTTGGCACGTTTGAAGTCGATCAGACGATACATCTGCTTGTGGCCGCCGCCGATGTAGCGCACGGTCATCTTGCCGTTGTTGTTACGTCCGCCCGTGCTTTTCTTGGGGCTGAGCAGCGATTTTTCCGGCGTGCTCTTCGTGATTTCGTCGAACGTGCCGATTATCTTGTGTCGCGTACCTGCGGTTACAGGTTTGAATTTTCTTACTGCCATCTTCGTTAGATATTACTGTAAAAATCGATCTTGTCTCCCTCCTTCAGGGTTACGATAGCCTTCTTGTAGTTGTTGGCCCGGCCCTCCAGAAGGCCCGCTTTGGTGTAGCGGCTTTTCTGTTTGCCCATGTAGTTCACGGTGTTGACATCGGTTACGACGACGTTGTACATCTGTTCTACGGCATTGCGAATTTGCAGCTTGTTAGCCCTCACGTCGACGATAAAACCGTAGCGATTCAACTTTTCGCCCTGAATCGTCATTTTCTCGGTCAGAACCGGCTTAATAATAATTTCCATTTGTCTCTTGCGTTTTTAAGCTAACATCGTATTCAAAATCTGCTCGGCACCCTCGACCAGCACGATCGCCGAAGCGTTCATCACGTCGTAGGTGCAGAGGTTCTGCGCCAGCACGGATTTCACGTAGGGCAGGTTGCGGCACGAAAGCTGGAGATTGGCGTTCGATTCGGGAAGAACCAGCAAAACCTTCTTGTCATCCACCTTCAGCGCACCGGCCAACGCGGCGACGTTCCTGGTTTTCGGAGCTTCGTACTTCAACGCCTCGACGACGCTGATGGCACCGGCCCGGGCCTTGTAGGTCAACGCGCTGCGACGAGCCAGCTGTTTGAGCTTCTTGTTGAGCTTGAAGCTGTAATCGCGGGGCACGGGACCGAATACACGGCCGCCGCCCGGGAACAACGGCGACAGAATGCTGCCCGAACGGGCGCCGCCGGTATCTTTCTGACGCTTGAGCTTGCGGGTCGAACCGGCGACCTCGTTGCGCTGCTTCGATTTGTGGGTACCCTGACGCTGATCGGCAAGATACTGCTTCACATCGAGATAGATAGCGTGGTCATTAGCCTCCACGCCGAAAACGGCATCCGAAAGGACTACCTTGCGACCCGTTTCATTTCCCTGGGCATTCAATACAGCTAATTCCATACTACTTCTCAATCGTTAAATAAGCACCTTTCGCTCCCGGGATGGAACCTTTCACGAGGATGAGGTTGTTTTCGGGAATAATTTTCAATACACGCAGGTTCAACACCTTGACCTGTTCACCGCCCATGCGGCCCGGCAGACGTTTGCCCGGGAACACGCGCGACGGATAAGACGATGCGCCCAACGAACCGGGCTTGCGCTGACGGTTGTGCTGGCCGTGGGTCTGGCCGCCGACGCCGCCGAAGCCATGACGCTTCACGACGCCCTGGAAGCCCTTGCCTTTCGAAATCCCGGTTACGTCCACCCAATCCTCTTCCGAGAACATATCCACGGTGAGCGTATCGCCGAGAGACACTTCGGGCATCCCCTTGAACTCCGCCAATTTGCGTTTCGGGGTGGTGCCGGCTTTCTTGAAGTGTCCCAACAGACTGTTGCTGGTGTGTTTTTCGCTTTTCTCGTCATAGGCAATCTGCACCGCCTCGTAGGAGTCCTTCTCAACGGTTTTGATTTGCGTAACTACACACGGACCAGCTTCAATGACAGTGCATGGTATGTTTTTACCCTCGGCACTGTAAACGGAAGTCATTCCGATTTTCTTTCCAATAAGTCCTGACATTTTGTCAAATTGTTTGTTAACTATGCTTTGCTTCTAATGTAAGTCATCGGGGGAGCATCGCGGACGCTTTATGTACGTTCCGCAGGATGCTGCGCTCCATCAGACTTTGATTTCGACCTCGACACCCGAAGGGAGCTCCAGTTTCATCAAGGCGTCGATGGTTTTGGGCGTCGACGAATAGATGTCCAGGATGCGCTTGAAGGTGCAGAGCTGGAACTGCTCGCGGGCCTTCTTGTTGACGAAGGTCGAGCGGTTCACCGTAAAAATCTGCCTGCGCGTCGGAAGGGGCACCGGGCCGCTGACGACAGCGCCCGTGCTCTTCACCGTCTTTACGATCTTCTCGGACGATTTGTCCACGAGATTGTGATCGAACGACTTTAATTTGATTCTGATTTTCTGGTTCATATACTTATTTAATCTATATCCTTACGTTTACCGCTCGCCTTCTCGATGATCTCCTTGGCTAAATTGGCGGGAACCTCCTCGAAGTGCGAGAACTCCATCGACGACGTTGCGCGGCCCGACGAAATCGTGCGCAGCACGGTTACATAGCCGAACATCTCCGCCAGCGGCACTTTGGCCTTAACCACGCGCGCATTGCCTTTCGACTCCATGCCGGTGATCTGACCGCGGCGCTTGTTCAGGTCGCCGATGATATCGCCCATGTTCTCCTCGGGCGTTACGACCTCGACGCTCATGATCGGCTCCATAATCACCGAACCGGCTTTCGGAGCGGCCGCACGATAACCGTTGCGGGCAGCGATTTCGAACGACAGCTGGTCGGAGTCGACGGGATGGAACGAACCGTCCTTCAAGGTAACCTTCATCGAGTCCATCTTGTAGCCGGCGAGCGCGCCGTTGGCCATAGCGGCCTCGAAGCCCTTCTGCACCGAGGGGATGAACTCCTTCGGAATGTTGCCGCCCTTGACCTCGTCGACGAACGTCAAGCCCATCTTGCCCTCTTCGGCCGGGCCGATCTCGAAGATGATATCGGCGAACTTGCCGCGACCGCCGGTCTGCTTCTTGAAGACTTCGCGGTGCTGCACGGTCTTGGTCAGCGCCTCCTTATAGTTCACCTGCGGAGCGCCCTGGTTGATCTCGACGCCGAACTCGCGGCGCAGACGGTCGACGATGATGTCGAGGTGCAACTCGCCCATACCGCTGATGACGGTCTGGCCCGAATCCTCATCGGTATGAACCGTAAAGGTGGGGTCTTCCTCGGCCAGCTTGCCGAGTGCGATGCCCAGCTTATCGAGGTCTTTCTGCGTCTTGGGCTCTACGGCCAGACCGATCACCGGTTCGGGGAACGTCATCTGTTCCAGTACGATCGGTGCGTTCTCGGCGCAAAGCGTATCGCCCGTGCGGATCTCCTTGAAACCCACGGCAGCACAAATATCGCCGGCCGCAACGGTCTCCAACGGGTTCTGCTTGTTGGCGTGCATCTGGTAGATACGGCTGATGCGTTCGCGCTTGCCGCTTCGAGCGTTGAGCACGTAGGAACCGGCATCGAGTTTGCCCGAGTAGATGCGGACGAAAGCCAAACGGCCCACGAACGGATCGGTCGCGATCTTGAAAGCCAAACCGCAGAACGGGTCGTCCTCCTTGGCATGACGCACCTCTTCGGCCTCGGTCTTGGGATTGATACCCTTGACGGGGGGCACGTCGAGCGGCGACGGCAGGAAAGCCATCACATAGTCGAGCAGTTTCTGCACACCCTTGTTGTGGAACGACGAGCCGCAGAGCATCGGCACGATCTGCATGGAGATCGTCGCCTTGCGAATGGCTGCGAGCAACTCGTCGGCCGTGATCGAATCGGGGTCTTCGAAGAACTTCTCCATCAGGGCTTCGTCGGTCGCTGCGACCTCCTCGATGAGCTTCGCACGCCACTCGGCGGCTTCGGCCTTCATCGACTCGGGGATTTCGCGCAACTCGAAGTTATCGCGGACGGTCTTGTCATCGAAGTAATAAATCGCATTATTATATATAAGGTCTACCAAGCCCTCGAACTTGTCCTCGGCGCCGATCGGCAGCACGACCGGCAGGGCCGTCGCACCGAAATGCTCCTTGATCTGGGCGCACACCGACAGAAAATCGGCACCCGTGCGGTCCATCTTGTTGACATAACCGATACGCGGAACATTGTACTTATCGGCCTGACGCCAAACGGTTTCCGACTGGGGCTCCACGCCGCCGACCGCACAGAACGTAGCGATCGCGCCGTCCAACACACGCAACGAACGTTCCACCTCGACCGTAAAATCGACGTGTCCCGGGGTATCGATCAAGTTGATCTGATACTGATGATCCTTGTAGTGCCAGAATGCGGTGGTAGCGGCCGACGTGATCGTGATGCCGCGTTCCTGCTCCTGCACCATCCAGTCCATCGTAGCGGCGCCCTCGTGCACCTCGCCGATCTTATGGGTCTTGCCGGTGTAGAAGAGGATACGCTCCGATGTGGTGGTCTTGCCGGCATCGATGTGAGCCATGATACCGATATTGCGGGTGTAATGCAAATCTCTGGTTGCCATCTTTGCGTCCTGTTTTTAGAATCTGAAGTGAGCGAAAGCCTTGTTGGCCTCGGCCATGCGGTGCATCTCCTCCTTGCGTTTGAAGGCGGCACCCTGCTGGTTGTAGGCATCGATGATCTCGGCAGCGAGTTTATCGGCCATGGTCTTTCCGGCGCGCTTGCGGGAGAAGAGGACAAGGTTTTTCATGGAAATAGAAATCTTGCGCTCCGGACGAACCTCCATAGGCACCTGGAAAGTCGCACCGCCGATACGCTTCGATTTCACTTCGACTTGGGGCGTGATATTCTCAAGAGCCTGTTTCCAGATTTCCAACGGAGATTTATCAGCATCCTTCATCTTCTTGCCGACGAGTTCCAACGAATCGTAGAAAATCGTGTAGGCAATACTCTTCTTACCATCCAGCATGAGGTTGTTCACGAAACGGGTAACGGCCACGTCTCCGAACTTGGGATCCGGAAGTAGAATTCGCTTTCTTGGCTTAGCTTTTCTCATTGCTTGTTGCTTGTTTTTTCTTGTTCGACCGGTCATTCCGACCGATCTGGTTCAAACGTTCGAATCCGAACTGAGTTAATTAATGATTATTTACCTGCTTTGGGGCGTTTGGCTCCGTACTTCGAGCGACGCTGACGACGACCGTCCACGCCGGCTGCATCGAGCGCACCGCGCACGAGGTGATAACGCACACCGGGGAGGTCCTTCACACGACCGCCGCGCACCAATACGATGGAGTGCTCTTGCAGATTGTGTCCTTCGCCCGGGATGTACGCATTGACCTCCTTGCCGTTGGTCAGCCGGACACGGGCGACTTTACGCATAGCCGAATTAGGCTTTTTGGGGGTCGTCGTGTAGACACGGGTACAAACGCCACGGCGCTGCGGACAAGCGGCCAGAGCGGGAGACTTGGATTTGTCCACCAATGCAACGCGGCCGTTTCTCACTAACTGTTGAATAGTTGGCATTTCTTAAACTGTCCTTTAATGGTTAAAAAATCTATTTCCATTGTCCAAAATGGACTGCAAAGGTAGCGATTTTTTTTGAAATCCCATAAAAAGGAAGCTCTTTTTCGCGCCGTGATTCAGAATTTTGCGCGATTTTCGATACTTTTTCCCGATAGAATTTTTATTAATATAAGACAACGCTTATAGCAAGGTGGTAAATAGAGCTATAATAGCATGACAACCAGTTAATAAGAAGCGCCCATCTTGCGCAAACGCTCCGCCGCCCACTCGGAGCCCTGCGCCTCGGCCTTGCTCAACCAATAGACGCACTTCGCATCGCTCTGTTCGACGATTTTACCGAATAAATAACACTCAGAAACAAAACACTGTGCATCCACGTCGCCCAGTTCCGCGGCCCGAAGCAGCCAGCGGAACCCCTCCTGCGGATTGGCCTCGACGCCCATGCCGGCCAGATAGGCGCTGCCCAACCGTTCCTGGGCAGCGGCATGGCCCATTTCGGCGGCCTTGCGCCACCAGATGCAGGCTTGCGCGGGGTCGTTTTCCTCTTGCCAGTAGCGCTCCCCGACAAGGAAGGAGATTCCCGCATATTCGTCCGCCGCAGCTTCGGCCCATTCGACGAAGTGGCTGATCGGCAGGCTGTCGGCGACCGAAGCCGTCCAATCAATGCCTTGGCGGCGGTCGGTGTCGGGCGGGTTATCGGGCGTGCAGACGCTCGGGGCAACCAGAAGGACAAAAACGAGTGTAAGGGCAGCGGCAAGGACGGAAACGGTGGTGGGAGCGACGCTGCGGAGAACGAAAAATTTATTCATGGCTGTTTTTCGGAGTTTACGGGACGGATACGGACGGGCACAAGGGTCGGGTGCGAAATTCGGATACGAGGGTTCGAATACGGACACAAAAAACGCGGACAAAATCCTTTATCCACTTCTGAGGTATTAGACGACCCACGACAGAAATAAAAGAAAATGCCCGCGCCGAAACAGCGCGAACACCAACTTTTATTCTTCCATCGTTCGAAAGTGTCTAATTTCCAGAAGAGAGAAGAAAAAGCTGATGCGCTTCTTATGTATTCGTATCGGCGCAATTCATCGGGCACCGATACGGCGAAATTTCACACGAAATGATCCGTTATTTTCCCATAGGCAATTCGGTTGGTTTTACGAAACAAATATAGCAATAAATGTCGTACAAAAAAAGCGCGAACAAATCTTTTATCCGCACTTGAGGTATTAGACTGCCTAACAACAAGATTCAAAAAATGCCCGCGCAAATTGAGACGCAGCAAAGGCGCGGGACGAAGACTGCGGAGTGAACGCCGATAGGCGGGCCTCCGCGGGCGGAGGCTTCGGCCCGCGCGGCTCACAAAGCCGCATTATTATTAACTGGCACGGAGCGCTCCGTTTTTGGGCAAAAAAGGAAACGGGCGGCAGCAACGATAATGATGAAAAGCAAGATAACGGGCTACTGCATAGGGAACCCCGTTCAAACGGGGCGGCGGGCGCGCTTCGCCATCGCCGACGCAAATACAAAATCATTCAGTTCGCGGTTCTCGGCATGTAAAATATCCTCTTTCGTGCCCTCCCACCACTTGCGGCCCTCGTAGATGTAAACGATCTTCTCGCCGATCTCCATCACCGAGTTCATGTCGTGGGTATTGATGATCGTCGTAATGCCGTACTCTTGCGTAATGTCGTGGATCAGGTTGTCGATTACAATGGAGGTCTGCGGATCGAGGCCCGAGTTGGGTTCATCGCAGAACAAATAGCGCGGATTCAGCACAATGGCCCGCGCTATGGCTACTCGCTTGATCATGCCGCCCGACAGTTCCGCCGGATAGTGCTTGTTCGCGTTTTCCAGCCGGACACGTTGCAGACAGAAATTGACCCGTTCCATCTTCTCCTCCTCCGATTGGCGGGTAAAGAGGTCGAGCGGCAGTTTGACGTTCTCCTCGACGGTCGAGCTGTCTAAAAGCGCACCGCCCTGGAAAATCATGCCGATGTCCTTGCGGATGGCCTTGCGCTCGCGGAAGCCCAACTGCGTGAAATTCACATCGTCGTACCACACATCGCCCCGATCGGGTTCGTGCAGGCCGACCAGCGTTTTGAGCAGCACCGTCTTGCCCGAGCCGCTGCGGCCGATGATGAGATTCGTCTTGCCGGTTTCGAACTCGACCGACACGTCGTCGAGCACAGTGCGCCCATCGAACGACTTGACAATATGTTCCGCATGTATCATATCAGAAGCAACTGCGTCAGTATGAGGTTGAAAATCATGATGACGATGGAGCTGGCGACCACGGCCCGCGTCGAAGCGGCGCCCACCTCCAGCGAATTGCCCTTGGCGTAGTAGCCGTAGAAAGCCGACACCGAAGTGATGATGTAGGCGAACACGGCCGTCTTGATGAGCGAATAGACGATCGAATAGGACTTGAAATCGAGCAGCAGGCCGTCGATGTAGTCCGACGGGATCATGATGCCCGTCAGATAGGCGATGGCCCATCCGCCGAGGATGCCGATACCGATCGAAAGGATGGTCAGCAGCGGGAAGAAAAAGACGGCCGCCACGATCTTTGGCAGAATCAGATACGAAGCCGAATTGACGCCCATGATCTCCAGGGCGTCGATTTGTTCGGTGATGCGCATCGTGCCGATTTCCGAGGCAATGCTCGACCCCACCTTGCCCGAGAGGATCAACGCGACGACGGTCGATGAAAATTCCAGAATCATGGTTTCGCGCGTGGCGTAACCGATGAGCGACTGGGGGATGAACGGCGAATCGAGGTTGATGCACATCTGCAAGGTGATAACGGCGCCGATGAAGACCGAAATGATGGCAGTCAGGCCGATGGAATTGAGTCCGAGCGACTCCATTTCATACAAGATGCGCCGCCGGTAGATGGCGCTCTTTTCGGGACGGGAAAAGACCTTGCCCATCAACAGAAAATAACGCCCGATCAGTTCGAATATTTTCATTTTTTTATTAACTCGGTCGGAATGCTAATCACCGTCTTGCTCGCGGGTCTCCTCGAACTCCACGTAATCGCCCACATCGTTGGCCACCCGTTTTTCGGGGGCATCGGAGGTCTTGTAAACACGAACTTCCCCTTCGCGATGCGCTCGCGAAGAACGGCCCCACGACGATCGGAAACCGCCCCGAGCGGAGGAATTCCGGTTGTCGTCGCGGCCGAATTGTTCGTTCATCTGCTGCTCCATGCGCCGCTGCATCGTACGAACGCGCCACCCGAACAGCAACAGCAGCAACACGCCCGCCAACAGGAACCCGAAAATCAGATAGAACACCACCGTAGCGATGCCCTTCAGCAGCGCGGGCGCCCCGAGAGCCAGCAACAATATCACCAAGACCGTCAGCGGATTGCGCTGCACGAAGCCGACCAAAGCATCGACGATTGCCATCAGAAACCTCATCCCAACCTATTTCTTTAACGTTCGACAAAGGTAGGTAAAAATATGCGTAATTCAATTAATTATCGTATTTTTGACCCGACAAATGACAAACCTCACCATGCTCGAACCGCTCACCGCCATCTCGCCCGTCGACGGGCGCTACCGCAACAAAACGGAAAAACTGGCCGATTATTTTTCCGAAGCGGCCTTGATCCGCTACCGCGTCCGCATCGAAATCGAATACTTCATCGCCTTGTGCGAATTGCCGTTGCCGCAGCTCGCCGACGTCGATGCCTCGAAATTCGCCGCGCTGCGTGCCATCTACACCGATTTCACACTCGACGACGCCCGCCGCGTGAAGCAAATCGAGGCGACCACGAACCACGACGTCAAGGCGGTCGAATACCTCGTCAAAGAGAAGATGGAGGTGCTGGGGCTCGGCGCATGGAAGGAGTTTATTCATTTCGGTCTTACCTCCCAAGATGTGAATAATACGGCCATTCCGCTGACGCTCAAGGAGGCGCTGGCCGAAGTTTACATGCCGCTGTTCGGCGAATTGCGCGACAAACTCGCGGCGATGGCCGACGAATGGAGCGACATTCCGATGCTGGCCCGCACGCACGGCCAACCGGCCTCGCCCACCGTATTGGGCAAAGAGATGCGGGTTTTCGTCGAGCGGCTCGACCGACAGATCGGCCGGCTGCAAGCGATAGCCGTACCAGCCAAATTCGGCGGTGCGACAGGCAATTTCAACGCCCATCACGCAGCCTATCCCGCCATCGACTGGGTGGCTTTCGCCAATCGCTTCGTGAACGACACGCTCGGGCTGAACCGCTCGCAATATACGACGCAAATCGAACATTACGACGACCTGGCGGCCATCTTCGACAATCTGCGCCGCATCGACACCATTCTGGTCGATCTGGCCCGCGACATGTGGACGTACATTTCGATGGAGTATTTCAAACAGCGCATCAAGGCGGGCGAAGTAGGGTCGAGCGCCATGCCGCACAAGGTCAACCCGATCGACTTCGAGAATGCCGAGGGCAATTTCGGCATCGCCGGCGCCCTCTACGGACATCTCGCCGGCAAACTGCCCGTTTCGCGGCTACAACGCGACCTGACCGATTCGACCGTCCTGCGCAACATCGGGGTGCCGATGGCCCATTCGATCATCGGCATACAATCGTTGCTGAAAGGACTTAACAAACTCATCCTCAACCGTGAAGCATTCGACCGCGATTTAGAAAACAACTGGGCGGTCGTGGCCGAGGGCATCCAGACCATTCTGCGGCGCGAGGGCTTCCCGAAGCCCTACGAAGCGCTGAAAGCCCTGACCCGCACCAACACCCATATTACCGAAGCGGCGATTGCGGAGTTCATCGACGGGCTCGATATCGCACCCGACGTGAAAAAAGAGTTGCGAGCCCTTTCGCCCTCCACCTACACGGGCGTATACCGGGTGAAGAAATAACGCCGATTTATTCCGAGCCGTCGCAATCCTGTCGCAAAAGGGGTAGGACGGCATTTTTCACACCAGGAGACCACTTCTTTGGCACAGCCTTTGCCCAATCTCTCAACAGCTGCGGCACAGCAACCGCAGTGAGGTTTCTTCATTTATTTAAGTTTGGGTTAGTAGTTTCGGAGGGCAACCTCCGGAGGCAGCAGGCAATCGTGAGATTCCCTGCTGTTTTATTTATGCCCCCGTTTGAACGGGGTTCCTTATGCAGTAGCCCGTTTATCTTGCTTTTCATCATTATCGTTGCTGCCGCGCCTTTTAGAAGGCGTTCCCGATGCGATGGGGCGTTCCGATGCTTTTTTAGGCTTTCTTCGCTGCCGACCGCTGCTTTTGAAAGCAGTTCCCGATGCGATAGATTGTTGATTCGCTTATAAACGTCATTGTCGCTGCCCACCGTTTTTACCCGAAAAACTTTGCCCTCCGTGCCAGTTAATAAAACAGTCGGTAGCGAAGAAAGCGTTGAAAAATGCCGGAACGCTCCACCGCATAAGGAACCGCTTTCAAAAGCGGCGCATCGGAAACCTCGTTCAAACGGGGAATCAATAAAGGAAAAAGACGATGCCGATGAAATGGGCGACAACTGCCAGATTGATAAGCAAATGCCAAACTAAATGGTGATAACGGAACCCTTGACGGGCGTAGAACCAGGCTCCGAGCGTATAGAACAACCCGCCGATCGCGATGAGCGCCGCCAACGGCGCCGAAGCCTGCCGCAAAAAGACCGGCAGAAAGAAAAGAATCGTCCATCCCATCACCAAATAGATGGTCAGGCTAATCGCCGGTATTGATTTGCGGGACAGCGATTTATAGAAGATTCCGAAAAGCACCATCGCCCACTGCACCGCCGTAATGACGATACCCTGCCACCCGCCGATGACCGACAGCGCAATCGGCGTATAGCTTCCGGCGATCGCCACATAGATGAAAATATGATCGAGGATATGAAACACCTCCTTGTGGCGCGAATGGGGGTTCATCGAATGGTAAAGGGTCGACGCAAGGAACATCAAAAAGATCGACACCACGAAAATCGACACCGAGACCGAAGCCAGCACCCCGCCCGCATCGTGGACATAGGCCCAGACCGCAGCGAAGGGCAGCGCCAGCAAAGTCAAAAACGACATCACGCCATGCGATACCGTATTGGCGATCTCCTCGCCCACTGTCGGGACATAAATCGTCCGTTTCGTCGTCCGTTCGCTCTCCTTCATAGCCTGCCCTCCTTTCCGGTTCAAATATAGGAAATTTTTTCCTATATTTGTCGCCAAAGGATCGAAGGCTCAGAGTTATGGACTTTTCACGTTATGAAAAGCTCCGTTCGTTGGTACGGGGCAGCTTTTCGCAGGAGACGCAACAGTTGGTCGACGGGGCATTGGAGTATGCCGACCAAAAACTCGCCGGCCTCACCCGTTACGACGGTTCGCCGTTGCTCGACCACGCCGTGGCCGTAGCGGAAATCGTCATTTCGGAAATCGGCCTCGGACGCAACTCGACCGTCGCGACGATTCTGCACGATGTCGTCCGGCTGGCGCACAAGCAGCTGCCGCCCGAAGATTTTTTGAAATTGACGGAGGAGATCCACGACCGTTTCGGCGAACAGGTCGTCGGCATCACGGTCGGGCTGTCGAACATCTCCGAACTCAAACTGAAGGTCTCGTCGGAACAGGCCGACAACTTCCGCGACCTGATCGTCAGCTATTCGACCGATCCGCGCGTCATCCTCATCAAGCTCGCCGACCGGCTGGAGGTCATGCGTTCATTAGACATCTTCCCCCACGAAAAGCATCGCAAAAAGAGCTGGGAGGCGATGAACCTCTACGCCCAAATCGCCCACAAACTGGGGCTCTATTCGCTCAAAAGCGAGCTGGAAGACATCGCGCTGAAATACCTCGAACCCAAGGACTACGAACACATCGTCCACAAGCTGGCCGAAAGCGCCGAGGAACGCCGCAATTTCATCGCCCGCTTTCTGGTGCCCATCACCGACCGGCTCGACGCGATGGGGATGAAATACCACATCAAGAGCCGCACGAAGTCGATCTTCTCCATCTGGACGAAGATGCGCAAACAGCACGTGCCGTTCGAGGGGGTCTATGACATCTTCGCCATCCGCATCATCATCGACTGTCCGCCCGAGCAGGAAAAACCGCTCTGCTGGACGGTCTATTCCATCGTAACGGACTTCTATACGCCCAACCCGACCCGCATGCGCGACTGGATCAGCATTCCGAAATCGAACGGCTACGAATCGCTCCACACGACGGTTTCGGCCGACGGACGGTGGGTCGAGGTGCAAATCCGCACCGAACGCATGGACGCCGTCGCCGAACGCGGTATCGCCGCCCACTGGCGTTACAAAGGGGTCGGCCAGGGGGCGCAGACCAGCGAAATGTGGCTCGGCCGCCTGCGCGAACTGCTCGAAGACACGACCCATTCGCTGGCGCAGCGTTTCGATGCCAAACCGGCTTCGGGCGAAATTTTCGTCTTCACGCCCAACGGCGACCTGCGGAAACTGCCCGAGGGCGCCTCGCTGCTCGACTTCGCCTTCGACATCCACACGTCGCTCGGATGCTCGTGCGTCGGCGGCAAGGTCAACCAACGGGCAGTGTCGATCCGCGAAACGCTCCACAACGGCGACATCGTCGAGATTCTGACCCAGAAGAATCAGACGCCCAAATCCGACTGGCTCAACATCGTAACGACGACCAAGGCCCGCACCAAAATCAAATCGTTTCTGCGCGAGGAGCAGGCCAAACATACGCGCATGGGGCGCGAGGAGCTGGAACGCAAACTGAAAAACTGGAAACTCACCATGACCATCGACGAAGCGGTGGCCTATTTGGGAAAATACTTCAAACTGCGGCTCGGGACGGAGGTCTATGCGATGATCGCGACACAGAAAATCGACTTCGGCAGCATCAAGGAGATTCTCACCCGCCACCTGTCGGGCGAAGCGGCCGAAGAACGACGGGCCGCAGCCGCGGAGATCGAACGGCAAAAGAGTGCCAACGCCGCAACGCGCGAACCCTCCGCCGGCTCGTCGCAAGATGCCTTGGTCATCGACGACGACCTGTCGAAAATCCAATACAAACTGGCGAAGTGCTGCAACCCGATCAAGGGCGACGACATCTTCGGATTCATCACCATCAATTCGGGCATCACCATCCACCGCACGGACTGCCCGAACGCCCGCCGCATGCGGGAGAATTACCCTTACCGCATCATCGCGGCCCGTTGGCGGAAATCGGCCGAGGGGGCGTTCCGCGTTACGATCCGCATCATCGCAGCCGACACGACGGGCATGGCGAACCACATCACGGAGGTCATCAGCCGCGATCTGAAACTGAACATCCGATCGCTGGCATTCGAATCGACGAACGGCGGCACCTTGCAAGGCACGGTCTCCGTCGAGGTGCCGGGCGCAAACATCGTCGACACGTTGATCCACTCCATGCTGCACATCCGCGGCGTGCAGAAAGCCTATCGCATCAACTGATTACGGGCAATTCCGGATGCTCGTTCTCCGAGTATCGGCTCAGAATCCGTTCGCGTACGAAATCCGCAAAACGGCGGGCTTCCTCGTGCGTAAGCGCCTGCGGACGGCTCAACAAGACCAACGGATAAGGCTCGAAAGGCGGACGATAAATCTCCCATACTTTCGGCCAACTCGTCTCCTCACGGGAGCGCATCCGAACGAATTTTATCAACGGCTCCATAGCTGATCTTTCTTTCGTTGGCTTTACTGCCTTCCCATCCCTTCCACGAACAAAAAGGGCCGCCCGACGCATCGCAGACAGCCCCTTGTTCTTCCGACCGGTGCACTTACCGGCCGCATCTTTTCCGTTAAGCCTCCTCCACCGTCTCGGGGTCATCGACCAGAATGCGCCCGCAATACTCGCAGACGATGAGTTTCTTGCCCTGCCGAATATCGGCCTGACGCTGCGGCGGGATGTGGTTGAAACAACCGCCGCACGCATCGCGACGGATGGGAACCACAGCCAACCCATTCCGGAAATTATGACGGATGCGTTCGTAGGCTTTCAGCAGACGTTCGTCGATCCGCACCTTGGCTTTCTCGGCCTGCGCCTCGAATTCGGCGACCTGCGGAGCTGTTTCTGCTTCGATGCCATCGAGTTCCTGCCGTTTCGCCTCCAGATCGGCCCGTCGTTCTTCGATGATGTGTTCCGTATCTTCCAGTTGCACCTTCTTCGCCTTGATCTCCGCCGCATACTCTTTCAACCGCTTCTCGGCCAGCGTAATCTCCAGCTCCTGGTACTCGATCTCCTTCGTGATGGCATCGTACTCGCGATTGTTGCGCACGTTGTTCTGCTGCTCCTTGTAGTTGCCGATCATGATGCGGGCCTGGTCGACCTCGCGTTTGCGTTGTTTGGTCAGCGCATTGAGTTCCTCGATCTCCTTATTGATTTTGTCGGTGCGCTCCTTGAGTCCGGCCAGCTCATCGTCGAGTCCCTGCACGGCCAGCGGCAGTTCGCCCTTCACCTTGTTGATCTCGTCGATCCGGCTGTCGATTTTCTGTAATTCATAAAGGGCCAAAATTTTCTCCTGCATGGAGTAATCCACCTCGGCGGTCTTCTTTTGCGTTGCCATATCCTGATACGAATCCTTATTAGACTTACACCAAATAATTTACGGGATTGCGCGAGCACTCGCTCTTGCGAATGGCAAAGTTAAGCAATTTTTTCGATAAAACGGCAAACAATAGCCGAATTGCACAATATTCGCTCTCGAAATGGCCGATGTCCGCCACGACGAGGGCTTTGTCGGGGGTCATGAAGTCGTTGTACTTCAGGTCGGCCGTTACGTACAAATCGGCGCCCGCGCGTCGTGCATCGCCGATCAGCGAAGCGCCCGCACCCGTGCAGACCGCCACGCGCCGCACCTCCGGACGAACAAGGTCGCTGTACCGCACGCACCGCACCTCCAACAGCCGTTGCATCCGGCGCATGAAATCCAGTGTCGCGACCGGTTCGGGCAGAGTTCCGACCACACCGAACCCCACTTCGGCACCGGTGCCGTCCGCCGGCGAACCGCACGCCGCTGTCTGCAACCGCTCGGCCGGCTGCAACACGCGCAACTCCCCGATTCCCAACGATTCCGCCAGCTGCCAGCTCATCCCGTGCGGCGCGCTGTCGAGGTTCGTGTGGCAGGCGTAGAGTGCAATGCCGCACCGGATAGCCCGCTCGACGCACCGCTGCACGTAATCGGCCGAATTGAACCGTTTCAACGCGCGGAAGACGATCGGATGATGCGTAATCACCAGATCGCACCCTTTCGCTGCGGCTTCGTCGAGCACCTCCTCGGTAACGTCCACGGCCAGCAAGGCGGCATGCACCTCATCTTCGGGACGACCGACGATCAATCCCGCATTGTCGTAATCCTCCTGCCACGCGAGCGGCGCAAAGGCCTCGATCACCTCCGTAATTTCTCGAACCTGCATGATTTAACGTATATTTTAAGTACCCGTGTTCTTGACCCGAATTTTTAACTCCGACCGCCGTTCCTCGCGGCCTTTGGCCGCGCATTCAGTTTTGACCCACCCCCACACCCCCGCCTTGGCGGGGACTTCGGTCGCGACGCCGAAACGAACCGCGTTTCCGGATCGAATTTAGCTACAACCGAAACCGTCATTAAAACCACCGGCTAAAACAGCGACTGTTCATAAAAAGCGAACAACTCATTGTCGTCGTCGTCATCCTTCCGGCGGCGCGGTTTCCGATTCGGACGAGCTGCTTGTTGCTGCTGTGCCGATTCCGTTTCGGGAGCCGGATTCACCGCCGGTTCTTTTTCAACCTCCGAATGCGATTCGACCTCCTCCAGGACATCGGCCACCCGTTCCGTATAAGCACTGACGGGCCCCTCCTTGAGCTCCTCCCGCACCTCGACCAATAACGACCGAATCCGCTGCAACCGCTCCATCAACTCGACCTCGCGTGGAACGTCCTCGTCGGCCCGATGCCGGCGCAATGCCTTACGGGCCCCGTCGAGCGTCATGCCGCGCTCCTTGACCAAATGATAGATGATCTTCAACCGTTCGACATCCTGCGGCGAAAAGAGCCGATTGCCCTTTTTGTTGCGTTTCGGGCGCAGCACGTCGAACTGTCTCTCCCAATGCCGAATCAACGACTGATTGACATCGAACATCTCGGCCACCTCGCCCATCGTATAAAACATCTTTTCCATTTTCTTATTAACTGGTACGGATCGGCCCGTTTGAACGGGCTTCCCCTATACAGTAAACCTGCTGTTCCTCCTTAATATGAACCGACACGTATGTTGGTCAGAAGTACCGACAGACGCCGCCAATCACCCAACAACGAACTTCTTTCTCAGCTAATTAGTAATAATCCGGAGCGAAGCAGGATACAAATTATTCACACGCGCACCGATTCGCTTAGCGAACCCCAAGGCCCGCCCACGGGCGCACACCAAATTCATCCCTTCGACAAACGCCGCCGCTTCGACCTCCTGCCGCCGCAAATAGCGCAAGGCCTGTTCCGTGTCCAACTCTGCGGACGGAAGCGCAGCCCGATTCAGCTCCGTGCTGAAAGCCAGCGCAGGATCGGGTTTCAGCCGACCTTTGAAAAGCTGCCCCATCGCGACACCCGAGTAGATGACGGGCACCCGTTCCGACAACATCCGCACCGTCTCGGCTTGCGGGCCGTACCACGCATAGAGCGTATCGGCTGCCATCACGAAATTCATCCGTTCGGGTTCCTGCAACCAGCGGGCCGCCTCGACCGTCGCCTGCCGGTCGGCCGGAACGACTACCGACCGTCGTGCTTTCGATTTCGGTAGCCGGTTCCGCCTCGTCCCATCCGCAGGCCCCGTCTTTCGGACCACAGCCGCGAAAAATCCCTCGCCGCACGCCCGATGCGGATAAAACCGATACGTCCGGAACGGCCCGACCTCACCGCAGACGATGCCCCAAGCCGCATCGACCGGCACTTCGTCCGACGGTTCCGTTTCATCGCCCGCCCATGCGAGCATCCGCTCCAACGAACCCTCGTCCTCCTCGCGGTTGAACGTACAGGTGCTGTAAATCAACGTGCCACCGGGCCGCAACGCCCGCCACGCCTCCCGCAAAATTTCGTCCTGCCGACGGGCGCACAGATGCACGTTGGCTTCGCTCCATTCCGCGCGGGCATCGAAGTCTTTGCGGAACATTCCCTCGCCCGAGCAGGGGGCATCCACAGCCACCACGTCGAACCATTCTTCGCAATCGCCCAACGAACGCGGTTCGCAAACCGTTACGGCTACATTACCCATACCCCACTTGCGCACGTTGTCGGCCAGCACCGCAGCCCGCCGCCGGTCGATTTCATTGGCGACGACCAATCCGTCGGCACCGACCAGCGAAGCATAAAGCGTCGTCTTGCCGCCGGGTGCGGCACACATATCCAAGATACGGGCGCCTCGGGTCTCGACGTTCTGCAACAGATGACCCACGAACTGCGACGACGGTTCCTGCACGTAATAGGCACCGGCATGGAAATCGGTATCGAACGTGAACGAGGGCCGTTCAGTCAGATACCAACCTTGCGGCGACCACGGAACGGGCCGATCGAACGTCAACGCCGGCAAACTCGCCGTCCGTTCGTGCGGCGAACCGCACGTCGTTCCGACCTTCGTCGGATGCAGCCGCACGGCAACGGGCGACGGCATATCGAGCGCCTCGCACAAGGCCCGCCCCTCCATTTCGCCCAAATCGCGCGACACGCGTCGAGTAAACCCCTCCGGTAACAGCATTCCAACCGAAAGTTATTAAAACAACGAAGGGTTGTAGCCGGCCAGCCGCGTCTCGCGCTCGTCGACCGCCGCGCAGATGCGCTCGAATACCGAAGCATCCTCGACGAAATCTTCGCGATCCTTGTCGATGACCAACATTTCGCCCCGATAACCGTGTTCGATCCAGTCGTTGTACTTGCCGTTCAGGCGCCGGAGGTAATTCTCGTCGATATTCATTTCGTATTCGCGCCCCCGCTTGCGAATCTGATGGATGAGGGTCGGAACATCCGCTTTCAGGTAAATCAACAGGTCGGGCTGCGGAATCACGGTGGTGAACAGCCGGAACAACTTCATGTAGGTTTCGAAATCGCGGCCCGACATCAGCCCCATTTCGTGCAGATTCCCCGCGAAGATATGGGCATCCTCATAGATGGTCCTGTCCTGGAAGATATACCCCGACGAGTTTTCGCGCAACATGTCCATCGTCTGCTGGATGCGGCTGCCGAGGAAGCAGATTTGCAGATTGAACGCCCAACGTTTCATATCCTCGTAGAAATCGCCGATGTAGGGATTGTCCACCTCTTCGAGATAGGCTTTGGCATGATAGCGCTCCGTGAGCATCTGCGTGAGCGTCGTCTTGCCGCTTCCGATATTTCCTGCTATGGCTATATACATAGTTGTAAGTTTTTATTCCGCTTTCATTTATTTCGGCCGTACCTTTGCTCCGGAGCCGTCTTGTTCGCGGCCTCCAGCCGCGTTCCCAGACCTGACCCACCCCTAACTGCGGCCGAAGGTGAGTGCAATCGAGCTTGCTCGAATTGCCGAGCCGCCACAGTAGAAGCGGAACTCGTTCCGCAAATCCTCCTCGGAGGGGACTTCGGCCGATACTTCAGAACGGCAATTTCGTAGCCTACTTCGCTTTCAGCTGTTCCGCCACGTGCCGGTCGTTGACTAATCGCGGCACCTTGTTCTTCCGGTGGTCGCGCATCCACCGCAGGAACGTACCCGACGGAAGCACCGTCAGATGCTGGCGTTCGAGCGTCGTCTCACGCTTCGCGTCGTAGTCCGAATTGACGGCCCGCAACGCGCGGTCGAGCTCCTCGGCGAACCGTTCGCGGCTTTCGGGTTCCTGCTCGAACTCCACGAACCACTCGTGCGCCCCCCGATGCTGCAGCGACATGTAGCACGGCGCCACGCTGTATTCGCTCACGCGGGCGCCCGTCGCACGGCACGCTTCGACCAGCGCCCGATCGGCATTATCGACGATCAACTCCTCGCCGAAAACATTGATATACTGCCGTGTGCGACCGGCGAAACGGATCCGGTAGGGATTCGTCGAGGTGAACGCCACCCGATCGCCGATTTCATAACGCCACAGACCGTTGTTCGAGGTAATGAGCATCGCATAGGCTCGGCCGCACTCGACCCCTTCGAGCGGAACGATGCGATCGCCATCGCGGAACTCGTAGAATGTTCCGTAATCGAGCATCAGCAGCATGTCGCTGCGCGACGGGTCATCGGCCAAGGCGAAAAAGCCCTCCGAGGCGTTGTAAGTCTCCATGTAGTTCATCCGCTCCGAGGGGATCAGCTCCTCGAACGAACTCCGGTAAGGTGCGAACTCCACACCGCCGTGCGCAAAGAGGCACAGATCGGGCCACACCTCCAACAGATGACGCTTGCCGGTGTACTCCAGCACGCGCCGCATCAGCGCCAGATTCCACGACGGAACCCCCGCGAACGAGGTGATATGCTCGCCTACGCATTCGCGGCAAATGGCGTCGGCCTTTTCGTGGAAATCAGGGATGACGGCTGTTTCGGTGCGCGGCGCACGGAACCACCCGCTCCAGAAGTTCATTTCGCGGATCAACACGGCCGACAAATCGCCGACAAGGTAGCCGTTCTCCATGCAGCACGACCCGCCGAGGGTCAGCGTCTTGCCGTCGAAGACCTGCGTATCGGGATGATTGGCGGCAAAAAGCGTAGCGACGTCGCGCATGCCGAGCGTATGGTTCCACAGAACCGATTCGCGCGTTACGGGGATGTACTTGCTGCGGTCGGACGTCGTGCCCGACGATCGGGCGAAAAGCCGCACCCGACCGAGTGCCGCAACGTCGCGTTCGCCCGCCTTCATCCGTTCGATATAGGGCTTGAACCTGTCGTAATCGAACGTGTCGACCCGCGACTGGAATTGCTCGACCGTGTGCACCGACCGCAGGTCGTACTGCCGACCGAAATCGGTCTGTGCACCGCGGCGCAACAACTTCCGCAACATCCGTTCCTGCGTTTCGACCGGATGACACCGAAAGCGGTCGATAGCCCGCAACCGAAGTGCGAAAAAAGCCCGTAATATGCTGTTTCGTAGAGACATCGCCTGCGCCTAATTGAAATAATAACCCACCCTGCCCACCGATTCCGGCATGGCGAAGACCACCACGCGATCGTAGGCACTGATCTCGGTATTGTCCACCGCAATGAACACCTTGTCGCCCCGCACGATGCCGCCGATGATCGTTCCTTCGGGCATTCCCAGATCACGGATGCGGCACTTCGTGGCCGGCGAATTGGGTTTCACGATAAATTCCAACACTTCCGCATCGCTGCCCGTCAGGCACTTGATGGCCTGCACGTCGGTCGACATGGTGAACCGGAAAATATTCGACGCCGTAACCAATTTCTTGTTGATGATGGTGTCGATGCCGATCGACTCCGCCAAGTCGATGTAATTGAGGTTTTCGACCTCGGCGATCACCTTCTTCACCCCCATGCGCTTCGCTAACATCGCCGCGAGGATGTTGGTCTCGCTGCGGCCCGTTACGGCCACGAAGGCATCCATGTTCGGAAGGCCCTCCTCGAGCATCACCTCCGTATTGCGGCCGTCCTCGTTGATGATCAACGTCTTTTCGAGCAGTTCGGCCAGCCGGTAGGCTTTCTCCTGGTTGTATTCCACCAGCTTGATATTCACTTCGTCCTGCAGCTCCGTAGCGATCCGGATGCCGATGCGCGAACCGCCCAGAATCATCATGTTCTTGACCTCGACATTGGTCTGCCCCGACAGCTCCAGCACTTCGTGCAGGGTATCCTGACAGGTGATGACATAGATCACGTCGCCCTCCATCAGATGCTCCTCGCGCCGCGGGATGATGGTCTGTCCGCCGCGCGTGATGGCCACGGTGCGGAAATTGAGCTGAGCCTGCTCCTCGTCGAAGCCGGTCAGCAGCGTCCCGACCAACGGCGACGAAGCCTCCAAACGGAAGACCACCAACGAGAGTTTGCCGCTCGAAAAATCGACGTACTCGGTGGTCGACGTGTGGCCCAACAGATTGATGACCTCGTTGGCCGCGACCTTCTCAGGATAGAACAGATAGTCGATACCCATGTCGATGAACATCTCCTTGTTGTTGGGTTCCAAGTATTCGTTGTTGTCGATGCGGGCGATCGACTTGCGGGCACCCAACTTCTTGGCCATCATGGCGGCGACGATGTTGTCGTTCTCCTCGTGGTTGACGGCGATGAAGAGGTCGCATTTGCGGACCGACGCCTTCCGCAGCACCCCGAACGCGGTCGAATCGCCCTCGACGGCGACGACATCGGCCAAACTGCCCACCTCGGCGAGCAGCTTTCCATCGGGGTCGATGATGGTGATTTCGTGGCCGTTACCGCTCAACATACGGGCCAGATGGCTGCCCATTTCGCCGGCTCCGGCAATGACGATTTTCATGATTCGATTCGTTCCATTACATAGCAGCGGCGCTCCCCCGACAAGAAACGGACGAGGCGTTTGCAAATTCCCTTACAAATGTATAAATTTGCCGGAGATTGCCCAAATTTTCCACTGAGAATCGTCCATGGCCACGTGGTTCATCGTCTTATTGTTTTCGGTCGGCGCCGTCGCGTTGTTCGTCGTCGGGCTCTCCCTTACGTTGATTTTCAAGGGACATCCGATCGACTCGGAAATCGCGACCAACAAAAACATGCAACGGTTGGGCATCAAATGCGCCGTGCAGGAGACCCGCGAAGCCGACGGTCGAGCAGCCTGTTCGGAAGGGTCCCTGGGAAGAAAAGACGAACCCATTGCGGGATGTACGGGCAACTGTTCGGCCTGCGACATTCCGCACTGACGGATGCCTGCCGACTGCGCGTCATCGCATGCTCACGGCCTCATAGTTCAAGGGATAGAACGAGGGTTTCCTAAACCCTAAATTCGCGTTCGAGTCGCGGTGGGGCTACGAAGGGTGCGGTTCGAACGAACCGCACCCTTTTTTATGCTTCCTCATCGACCGTAACCGATTTGCGACCGTCGATCCATTCGATGGACAACCGATCGCCGGCCCGCAACTGTTCGGCCGAGACGCAGGCCCGGCCCTCTTTTCGCACGACCGCAAATCCTAACCGCAGAATCCGTTCTGGCGCATAGCCGGCGACCCACTCCGCGGCGGCATCCAGCTCCTTCTTCCGACGCTCCAGCAACTCCCGCACGGCCATCGGCAGCCCCTCTGCCAAATGTTCCAGCCGCAGGCTTCGCCGCGTGAAGAAAGTCGCCGCCGTCTCGCGCAGGTCGCCCGAAAAACGCTCCAAACGCACCGTAACGTCATGCAGCATCGTCTGCACCGCGTCATGCAGTTGCAACGCCGCCCCATCGAGCCGTCCTTCGGCTTCGGCCATCCGGTCGACGAGCCACCCCGCTACGGCAGTAGGCGTTTTGAGGGCCGTATGCGCCACCAAATCGGCGACACTGGTATCTTTGTCGTGCCCGATACCGGTCAGGACGGGCAGCGGGAACTGCGCCACATACGTGCACAGCCGATAATTGTCGAAGCAGGTCAAATCGCTGCGCGAACCGCCTCCGCGGATCATCACCACGGCATCGAAGCGTTCCGGTCGGGCAGCGACCTCGCACAAAGCCGAAATAATGGAATCCTCGGCGGCTGCCCCCTGCATGAAAGCGTCGAACAACACGGTTTCGAACCGGTAGGGGCTTTTAGCCAGCTCCTTGCAAAAATCCTGATACCCGGCCGCCTGGGCGCTCGACACGACAGCCACCCGCTGCACGACTTCGGGCATCGGCAGCGAACGATTCATCTCCCACACGCCGTCTTCGTGCAACTGCGCGATGGTCTGCTGCCGCTGCCGTTCGAGGTCGCCGAGCGTGAACGAAGGGTCTATATCGGTAATTTGCAGCGAAAAGCCGTACAATTCGTGATAGGAGACCAGCACCTTGGCCAACAGCCGGATACCGGCCACGAGCCGCTGGCCCGTTTCGGATTCGAAGCGGGCCGAGATGCGCGGAAACTGGCTGCGCCAAATGACCGCCCGGGCCTGGGCCGTCGGCAAACCGTCGTCGGCTCCCTTTTCGACCAGCTCCAAATAGCAATGGCCCGAATAATTGACCTTGATTTCCGAGATTTCGGCGCTCACCCACAACGGCAAAGCGAAACGCTCGTCGAGCGTCAGCTTCACCATCCGCTGCAACTCCTTCAGCGTAATATGTTCCCGTTCCGTCATAAGAGGCTGTCGAGCAGGATGCCGAGCGTGAACAGCAATCCGAAAATCCAGATATTGCGGGCCGTTTCACCGAGACAGACATCCAATTCCTCTCCGTGGTCGATGCGCACCATCTTGCGCCAGGTCGCGACATGCACGAACAGATAGGGCAGCGGCAATAAGGCGGCCACCGGACGACCCAATAAAAGCAACGAAAGGCAAAGCACCACGGCCCCGACACCCAAGGCGAGATAGCCCCACCGGCCCGCACCGGCCCCCAGGCAGACGACGATCGTGCGTTTGCCGCAACGAGCATCCTCCTCGCGATCGCGGAAATTATTGACCATCAGCATCGTGTCGATCGCCAATCCGCAGGCTGCCGCAGCGAGCAGGCTTGCCATACTCCATGTTCCCGTTTGCAGAAAATAAGTGAACGTTACGGGAATAATGCCGAAAAACAAGAAAACGGCCACGTCGCCCAAGCCGTGATAGGCCAGCGGCCAGGGGCCCGCCGTATAGAAATAGGCGAACACCACGCAGGCGACCCCCGCGGCGATCAATTCCCATCCGCCGTAACGAAGCATATCCGCGTGCAAGGCCCACGCCAATAAGCCGCAACCCACGCCGCAAGCGGCTACCGTGAATCCGGCGATACCGGCTTTCATAGCGGGCAACGTAATGAAGCCTTTGGCGAAAGCGCGATCGGGGCCCAATCGGTCGGGCTGATCGGCCCCTTTCAGGAAGTCCCACAAATCGTTGACCAAATTGGCGGTGCACTGCATCGCCACGGCGAACAGCAGGCACAACAAAGCGGGCACCCATCGGAATCCTCCGTCGGCAAATGCCAACGCCGAAGCGACGCAGACGAGGATCACAGAATTTCCCAACGAATAAGGCCGCACGGCTAATATCCAAGCTGATAACGAGTTGGTTTTCATGGCGATTTTCTCTGTTTTTTATTTTGACTTGCAGGGGCTTTCTTCGTCGGAGTGCGGGACCTCACTCATGCAGTAAGGGCAGTAACGCAGATGATCTGCTGAAACACGATAACGGTCGGTCGCGCTAATAAAGAACCAACTCCATCTGACGGGGCATCGGCTTACCCTCGGGCAGCTGGATGCGCAACACGCCCTCGCTCGCGACGGGAAGGCCCTCCTTCATGGCCGGATGCCAGGCCGGCGCCTCCTCGACCGCCTTCAGCACCCGACGTTTCAGCCGGTTATCGGTCGATTCGAGTTCCGCGGCGACCACCGTTCGGCCCTCGGGCGTTACCGTATACCGCAACACGACCCGCGCAGCCGGTTCATCGGCTTTCCACTCGACCTGTCGGGCGATGTATTCGCCGAAAGTCATACCGTCGACATCGAAACGGGCCGGCTCGTCGTAACGCAG
Organism: uncultured Alistipes sp.; assembly: GCA_947623305.1. Lineage (GTDB taxonomy): Bacteria > Bacteroidota > Bacteroidia > Bacteroidales > Rikenellaceae > Alistipes. The sequence goes on from CANQGQ010000001.1 coordinate 230,139, forward strand.
CGTAACCAATACCACCCCGTTCGAGGCCTGCAGCCCATAACGGGCGATGGTCTCCTCGTCGGCCGGCAGCGTCTCGATTCGTTCGATGTCCTCGGGCGGGATCCGGTCGATTCCTTCCGTCGTCGGCTGGCCGTTGACGATATAAAGCGGCTGTTGCTGACGAGCCCACGAAGCCGTTACGCTCAAAAAGAGCCAGGCCAAAAAGACAAGCCCTGAAACGATGGTTCTTTCCATGCTTTTGTTTTTCCCTTTCAACGCACGACAACCGGAATTATTGCGCGAGGCACGCGACAACCGGAACGAAGAGCACACCCTCGCAACACACTACAGCTCGCTCTCCTTGAGCCGTTCGGCATTCTCGGCCACGATCAGATGGTCGATGCAATCCTGGATGTCGCCGTCCATGAAAGCCGAAAGGTTGTAAATCGTATAGTTGATGCGGTGGTCGGTGATGCGGCCCTGCGGATAGTTATAGGTCCGGATTTTGGCCGAGCGGTCGCCCGTCGAAACCATCGTCTTGCGTTTCGAGGCGATTTCGTCGAGGTATTTCGAGTATTCGAGGTTAAAGACGCGCGTGCGTAGCTCCTCGAACGCCTTGTCGAAATTTTTCAACTGCGACTTCTGATCCTGACACTGCACGACGATCCCCGTCGGGATGTGGGTCAGACGGATGGCCGAATAGGTCGTGTTGACCGACTGGCCGCCCGGGCCGCTGGCACAGAAAATATCCTTGCGGATGTCGTTCATCGAAATCTCGACGTCGAACTCCTCGGCCTCGGGCAACACGGCCACCGAAGCCGCCGACGTATGGACACGTCCCTGCGTCTCGGTTTGGGGCACACGCTGCACGCGGTGCACGCCCGACTCGTATTTGAGCGTACCGTAAACATTCTGGCCCGTTACCTTCATCACGACCTCTTTGTAACCGCCGGCCGCGCCGTCGGAGAACGAGGTGATTTCGTAACGCCACCCCTTCGATTCGATGTACTTGATGTACATGCGCAACAAGTCGCCGGCAAACAACGCCGCCTCATCGCCGCCCGTGCCGCCGCGAATCTCGACGATGGCATTCTTCGAATCCTGCGGGTCTTTGGGAATCAACAACAGTTTGATCTCCTCCTCCAAGCGGGCGATTTCGGGTTCCAGTTCGGCGATCATCTCGCGAGCCATTTCGCGCATCTCCTCGTCCTTGTCATTCACGAGCGTATCCTTGGCCTCGGCCAGGTTGGCGAGCGCCGTGCGATAGCGTTCCGAGGTCTCGATGATAGGTTCGAGCTCCTTGTATTCCTTCGTCAGTTGGACGAATTGTTTGACATCGGCGATGACTTCGGGATCGGTGAGTTTCTGACCGGTCTCCTCGTACTTGAGTTTCAGCCCGTCCAGGCGGGTCAATATGGAGTTGTCTGCCATAAAAAATGATTATTTCAGCGTTTCGAGCCAGTCCAGCACGGCCTGCTGCCACTGCGCTTTGTAGGCGAAGCCGTCGCGCATGCCCCAACCGTGGCCGCCCGAAGGATAGATGTGCATCGACGCCCGGATGCCGTGCGCCTTCAACGCATCGTAATACGACGTGCTGCTGACGGTGGGCACGGCCCGATCGTCATCCGAAAGCAACAACAACGCCGGAGGCGTCGCCGCCGTTACGCGGTTCTGCAAGGAATAGTAAGCCGACTGCTCTTCCGTACGGTCAATACCCAACAGATTGTCGAACGACCCCTTGTGGCATTTGCCCGCTTCGCCCGTGATGACCGGATAGAACAGGATCGAGAACGCGGGACGCACGGCCCCCATCGTCGAAACCATCGCGGCCAGATGACCGCCCGCCGAACAACCGGCGATGCCCACACGGTCGGCCGTAAAACCCGTCGCACCGGCTTCGAGCCCCATCATGATCCGCAGGGCCTGTTCGGCATCTTCGAGCGGCACTTCGCAATGGCCCTTGGGCATACGGTATTTCAACACGGCGGCCGTGATGCCGTTCTCGGCGAACCAACGGGCCATCTGGAATCCTTCGTGTTCCATCGCTAAACGCGCATAACCGCCGCCCGGGCAGATGACGATCGCCTGTCCCGTAGCATTCGACGGGGCGGCCTTGAAAATGGAGAGCGTCGCTTCCGAGACATTTTCCACCCGACCGGATGCGTTGCTGATTTCCGGCGTCGTGATGCCGTTGGAATGGGGCGCCGTGGCGTTGTCCCAGATTTTCAGGACGTGGTCGGGCCCCTTTGCAGACGCTTTTTCGTTCTGCGCCGACAGGCCGACGGCCGCAAACAAAGCGATGGACAAGAAAAACATGCGTTTCATACTCAAATAACGATATTGATGATTTTTCCCGCGACGACGATCACCTTTTTCGGCGCCTTGCCGTCGAGCCATTTCTGCGCCTCGGGCTCCGCGACAATCGCCGTCTGAATCTCGGCAGGGGTCATCGAGAGAGCGTACTCCTTGCGGAAGCGCAGTTTGCCGTTGACCGACACCGGATATTCGAACGTGCTCTGCACGAGGTAGCGTTCGTCGTAAGTCGGATAGGCGGCGTCGCACACCGACGTCGTGTGCCCCAACTGCGACCAAAGTTCCTCGGCGATATGCGGAGCGAACGGTGCGAGCAACACGGTCAACGGTTCGAGAATTTGCCGTTTGTCGCAGTCGCCCAACTCGTTCAGGCAAATCATGAAGGCGGCCACGGACGTATTGAACGAGAAATTTTCGATATCCTCGCTCACCTTCTTGATGGTCTTGTGCAGCGTGCGCAGCTCCTTTTCGGTCGCCGGTTCGTCGCTGACACCGAACGTCCCGTTGTGGAAGAACATCCGCCAGAACCGGCGCAGGAACTTGTGCACACCGTCGATGCCGTTCGTATCCCACGGTTTGGACTGCTCCAACGGGCCGAGGAACATTTCGTACATGCGCAGCGTATCGGCCCCGTAGTTGTCGACGATGTAATCGGGATTGACGACGTTGTACATCGACTTCGACATCTTCTCGACAGCCCAGCCGCAGACGTATTTTCCATCTTCGAGGATGAATTCGGCGTCGCGGAAGTCGGGCATCCAGCGGCGGAAAGCCTCGGTATCGAGCACGTCGTTCTTCACGATGTTGACATCGACGTGAATCTCCTGCGTTTCGTATTGGTCTTTGAGGCCGAACGAAACGAACTTGTTGGTGCCCACGACGCGGTAGACGAAGTTCGACCGGCCCTGGATCATTCCCTGGTTGATCAGCTTGCGGAACGGCTCCTCCTCGCACACGTAGCCGAGGTCGTAAAGGAACATGTTCCAGAAACGCGAATACATCAGGTGGCCCGTGGCGTGTTCGATGCCGCCGACGTAAAGATCGACCGAACGCCAGTATTCGTCCGCTTCGCGGCTTACCAACGCTCGATCGTTGTGCGGATCCATGTAACGCAGGTAGTAGGCCGACGAACCGGCGAATCCGGGCATGGTCGAGAGTTCGTAGGGATACCCCTCGGAGGTCGCCCAGTTCTTCACGCGGGCCAGCGGCGGTTCGCCCTGTTCCGTAGGGCCGAAATCGGCGACGGGCGGCAATTCGAGCGGCAATTTCGATTCGTCGAGCGGATAGGCCGTATCGCCCTTGTAATAGATGGGGAACGGTTCGCCCCAATAGCGCTGCCGCGAGAAGATGGCGTCGCGCAACCGATAATTGACGAGCTTTTTGCCCAATCCGCGGCGTTCCACCTCGTCGAACATCAAGGCGATGGCCTCTTTCACGTCCTTGCCGTCGAGGAAGTCGGAATTGATCATCCGCCCTTCTTTCGCATCGTAGGAGCCCTTTTCGAGGTCGCCGCCCGCAACGACCGGCACGATCTCCAGTCCGAAATGACGCGCAAACGCATAGTCGCGCGAATCGTGAGCCGGCACCGCCATGATGGCCCCCGTACCGTAACCGGCCAGCACGTAATCCGAAACGTAAATGGGTATCTTCTTGCCCGTGAATGGGTTGACGGCATAGGAACCGGTCGCGGCTCCGCTCACGCGGCGCGTCTCGGCGATCCGCTCGCGTTCGGAACGTTTGCGGGCCTGTTCGATATAGGCTTCGACCGTCGCTCGGTTTTCGGGCGTCGTCAGTTCGGCGACCCACTCGTGTTCGGGCGCGATGACCATGAACGTAACGCCGAAGATCGTATCGGGACGGGTCGTGAAAATTTCGAGCTTCTTTTCCGAACCGGCAATATCGAAAAAGACCTGCGCACCGACCGACCGACCGATCCAGTTGCGCTGAATCTCCTTCAACGAATCGCTCCACGCCAACCGATCCAATCCGTCGAGCATGCGCTGCGCATAGGCCGTAACGCGCAACAGCCACTGTTTCATGCGTTTTTGTTCCACGGGGAAGCCGCCGCGCACCGACAGTCCGTCGCGCACCTCGTCGTTGGCCAGCACCGTACCGAGTTTCGGACACCAGTTGACCATCGTGTCAGCCCGGAACGCCAGACGGTAATTCTGCAACACCTGCTCCCTGCGAGCTTCGTCCCAACCGTTCCATTCGGCAGCGGTGAAGTGCATCTCAGTCGTGCAGGCGGCGTCGATTCCCTCGGTGCCATGAGCGGCGAAAGCAGCAGTCAGCTCCTCGATGGGGCGAGCTTTCTGTTGCACACGGTCGTACCAATGACCGAACATCTTCAGAAACGCCCACTGCGTCCATTTATAATAGGCAGGGTCGCACGTCCGCACCTCGCGCTCCCAATCGAACGAGAAGCCGATTTTGTCGAGCTGCTCGCGGTAACGGGCCACATTGTGTTCGGTCGTAACGGCCGGATGCTGCCCCGTCTGGATGGCATACTGCTCGGCGGGCAGACCGAAAGCGTCGTAACCCATCGGATGCAGGACATTGAACCCTTTCAACCGTTTGTAACGGGCGAAAATATCGGACGCGATGTAACCCAACGGATGGCCGACGTGCAAGCCCGCACCGGACGGATACGGGAACATGTCGAGTACATAGAATTTGGGGCGTGCGGGGTCTTCGACGACGCGATAGGTATGATTTTCGCGCCATTGCCGCTGCCATTTGGCCTCTATCTCTTTGAAATTGTAATCCATATCGGATGTTTTTCCGGCAAATTTAGCAAATTTTTTGGCAATCGGGGGAAAATGTCCTACTTTTGTTTTGTTGTTAAGAGGTGCGGGTCGGGCCGTTTTTATTAACAAACACGGATCGCACGGTTAATAAGGAATAATAGACGGACGGAAGCGCCGATGACGCTCGTAAGCAGGACAAAGGAGCTGCCGCGCTAATAAAAAAACGAATATGCCGGAGATTTGCAGATTTTATGGGATCATCCTCTTTCTCTACTGGAAAGACCACAACCCGCCCCATATCCATTTTTCGTACGGGAGCTACACGTGCAACATAAGCGTAATCGACCGGATTGTGGATGGACAAGCACCGGCGAAAGTGGTCGTACTGGTAAACAAAAGGCTCGACCTACATGAACAAGAGGTGCTCCAGTTGTGGGAAAAAGCCCAAAAAGGCGAACCGATCGGAAAAGTGGAACCGCTAAAATAACAGGACGATGTTACGAATAACCGATGTAGAATATCTGAAAGATTACGAGCTGCTGCTGACGTTCAACACCGAAGAAAAAAGATTCGTCGACTTGCGCCCCTATCTGACCGGAACCGTATTCGGAGAATTGCTCGACAAGGAAAAATTCATCCAATACGGCCTAACGCCCATAACGATCGAATGGGCCAACGGAGCCGATTTCGCTCCCGAATTCCTCTACGAAATCAGTTCTTTATTAACTGGTACGGATCGGACAGTTAATAAGGAATAACACGGAAGCGCCGATAACGGTCATGAGCAAGACAAAGAAGCTATCGCGCTAACAAAAAACGGACGGAAGCGCCGATAATGGCCATAAGCAAGACAAAGAAGCTATCGCGCTAATAAAACACCGTGCGAGCCGCAGTCTCCGGCGGCGAAGGCTCGCAGTTGCTCGCTTCGCAGACTGCGGCCCGCCCATAACCATTAGGCCACGAAGCCTCAAACGATAAAAATTAAGGTAGATGTAAAAATAATTAAATTAACCACTTAATAATCCTTGACAGTTAATAAAAAATGAAAGTTGAAGCGAATAAAATGGTCGGCGTCGATTATACGTTGACCGTCAACGGCAAAATCGCCGACCAGTCGCGTCCGGGCCAGCCGCTCGAATTCATCTTCGGTACGGGAATGCTCCTGCCGAAATTCGAAGCAGCCATTCTCGGCAAAGAGCCCGGCGATCGGGTCGAATTCACGCTTGCACCGAAAGACGGTTACGGCGAGTTCATCGCCGAAGCGGTGGTCGACCTGCCCAAAAACATCTTCATGGTCGACGGCAAAATCGCCGACGACATGCTCTACGTGGGCAACCAGATTCCGATGAGCGACGCACAGGGCAACCGCATGATGGGGGTCGTCAAGGAGGTCGCCGACGACCATGTGAAGATGGACTTCAACCACCCGATGGCTGGTAAGACGTTGCATTTCGCCGTCGAGGTGATCTCCGTGCGCGACGTAACGCCCGAAGACCTGCAAGGACATTGTTCGTGCGGCGATTGCGGCGGCGACTGCCACCACGACCACGAAGGATGCGACTGCGGCGGCGAGCACGACGGTTGCGGCTGCGAAGGCCACTGCCATTAAAACGCAGGACAGTACGGCTTTCGAAATCCGATGTATTCGTTGAGCCAATACCTGATGTCGCTGGAAGACCCCCTCGGGTTGACCCGCACATCGGGTGAGTGGGTGCTTTGCCGTCGGTCCGACGGTCAGCCGTGGTACGCTTTGGGCAATACGGCGATTGTCTTCCGCATTCGAATCGACGGACGCATACGGGCGTTGCGTTGTTATCGGCGCCCGATGCGGCATCTGCGGGCCATCTACGGCGACCGGCTCCGCGAACGGGAGTTGTTTCTCTTCACCGGTGCGGATCGCGGGGTGTGGGTCGATGTCGTAGTGGACGACTGGATCGACGGCCAGACGTTGCGGGAGGCGCTTTTCGAGGCCGTGCGGAATCGAGACCTCGCACGAATCACCCGCCTGTCGCTCGCATTCGACCGGTCAGGAGCCGCCTGGGTCTCGGACGATCGGGCCCACGGCGACCTAAAACCCGAAAACATCCTGGTCGACAACGACGACCGCTTGCATCCGATCGACTTCGATGCCGCTTATCTGCCGGAGTTCGCCGGCGAACCCAGCCCCGAATTGGGCACGGCGGCCTATCAGCATCCGGCACGTACGGTTGCGGATTTCGATGCCACATTGGACGACTACCCGACGGCCCTGATCGCCACAGCGCTGCATGCGTTGCGTATGGCACCGGAATTGCTCGACCGTTACAGCGACCGCGACGGATTGTTGTTCGATCCGCAACACATTGCGACGGACACGGCCCTGCACGAAGTGCTCGAATTGTTCAAACGGCACGGACGGGCGGCGCAATATCGGCTTGCCTGCCTGTTGTATTCGCCGACGCTTCGGCTGCCGCAACTCGCTCCGCTGCTCGATGCGGCCCGCCGCGAAGTGGAACAGGAGCTCCGTCCGGACAAGGTGCCGAACGACGCCGAAATGCCGGAACTGTTCGTCGAGAACGGCTATTGGGGTTATCGCACCGATACGGGAATTGTCATTCCACCGTTGTACGATTGCGGATTCGACTTCACCGAGGGATTGGCCGCCGTGGAGTTGGACGACACGTGGCACTACATCGACCCGACGGGGCATCCGGTGATCGACTGTCCGGACTGCGAGGCCGTGAAGCCGTTCCACGACGGCGTGGCCGTCGTCATCCGAAACGGCATACGCAGCCGGATCGACCGCACGGGAAAAATCGTCGGGCTGTGAAGCGCGGCCCAAACGACCGACAACATACGGGCTGCATTCGAAAAACTGATACACAAATGATGAACAGACTTTTTTCAATCAACCGGTTGCTCTTTTTGCTGACGATTCTTTTCGCAGCATTCACGGCGGATTCTGCCGCGGCGCAGCAACTGATTTTTCCCGATTCGGTATGCAACATCGGGGATATCGCCGAAAATGATCCGCCGCGTACCTATCGGTTCCGCTACGAAAACCAATCGGACAAACCGATCGTCATTCTGCGGGTGGACACCTCGTGCGGTTGCGTGAAAAGTTCCTTCTCGCGCAAGCCGATCGCTCCGCGCGCAACGGGCGAAGTCCTCATCACTTTCGATCCGCACGGCCGCGAAGGGGCCCTCTACAAGCAGATGCCGGTCTACACCTCCGCATCGGGTAACCGTCCGGCCATCCGGTTGGCGCTGTCCGGCACGGTCAAACCCGCCCGCCGTGCCAAACGATAACGCCCGCCGCACACAATAAACCGCCATTTCCACCCGTTTTATTATTAACTTGCTGTACAGGCAAAAAACGCGGGACGAAAAACAACAGAAAACACAACGGATTATGAAACGGATTCTATTATGCTTGGCCGCAGCATGCGTGGCATTCGCCGCAGCGGCCCAAACGAAACAGGAGGCATTCCCCAGCTACATCCAGGTCAACGGACGGGCCGAAAAAGAGGTCGTGCCCGATGAATTCTACCTTTCGATCATCATCAACGAACGCGATTCGAAAGGCAAAATTTCGGTCGAAAGTCAGCAGCGCGACATGATCGCCGCGCTCAAAAAATTGGGTGTCGACATCGAAAAACAGTTGAAAGTCGCCAATCTGTCGAGCGAATTTTTCAAGAAGCGCAGTTCTGTCGCCCAAGCCAAATACCAGTTGCAACTGGGTTCCGCGGCCGAGGTCGCCAAAGTGTGGCAGGCGCTCGACGCACTGAACATATCGAACGTGTCGATTTTGAAGGTAACCCATTCGAAACTCAACGAGTTCAAAAACGAAGTGCGCATCGCAGCCATCCGCAACGCCCGCGAAAATGCCCGGACTTTAGCCACGGCAATCGGTCAGCAGATCGGCAAATGTTTCTTCATCTACGATTCGAACAACGACATCATGCCGCGCTATTACAACAACAAAGCGGTCATGATGCGCAGTCTGGCTGCGGACGCTGCCGGTGTCGAAGCCGAAGTCGAGGAGGATGAATCGCTGGAGTTCAAGACCATCAAGCTGGAATACAGCGTGCAGGCGAATTTCGTGTTGGAATAATGTTCATAAGGGCATAAACGACGTAAACGACGGCCCTTGGGGTAACCTGTGCAGCAGTCGCATCGGTTCAACATCTGTAAAAATTCCGACCAAGATTCATAAAAAATTTGGAGATTCGGAAAATTTCGTTACCTTTGCATCCGCATTCGCCTTTCAGAGGATTGCGGATGTTGTTTGCGGAAATAGCTCAGTTGGTAGAGCGCAACCTTGCCAAGGTTGAGGTCGCGGGTCCGAGTCCCGTTTTCCGCTCTGGGAGCTTGTGCAAAATCAAGCAATCGAGCACAAAAAGCCTTATGTATCAGTGATATGTAAGGCTTTTTCGTTTTTTGGCACCTGCAGAAAAGTGCAATCGAAAGCAAGTTTTCCAAGACCAATTCGTGACCAATTGGACTCGAACTGAAAATAGGTCACGAATTGTCTGTATTGCACTGTTTTTCATTACTTTGCACGGCGATAGCTCTATGCTGCATACGTTTAATCATTAAACATTTGCAGCCATGTGCCGACGTACCACTTTCTCCGTGGTTTTCTTCTGCAAGAAAACCAAACTCAACAAAAAGGGCAAAGCCCCTATCTATGCCCGAATTACGACCTCGGGAAACATTACCGAAATCTACACGCAATGCCAAATCGAGCCGAAGCATTGGAGCCAGCGGTTGGAGCGATCCACACTCCGGGATTCCGTTTCCCTGCAAATCAACGAGATCATAGCCACCTATCGAACCAATATCCTTGCGGCTTACGACAGCATCATCAAAGAGGGTCGGGAGCCGGACTGTTTTGCCATCAAACAGCGGTTGGAAAATCGAGCCGGCAATCGACGCATGTTTCTTGCAGAGTTTTCGAAATACTGCGACAAACGGCAAAAAGAGGTAGGTATCCGTATTACCCGACTTACGGCAAACAAGTATCACCGTCTGTTGCGGTATATGACAGAATATATCGAACGTGAGTACAAGAAAACTGATTTGCCGTTGGACGCCATTACCTACGAGTACATTGACGGTCTGAACACTTTTGTGCAGGCGGCCCACAACTGTAAGAACAACGGAGCGATCAACCTGCTGTGTTGTTTGAAGAATTTCATGCTGTATGCCATCCGCAACGAGTGGATCGAAAAGAATCCGTTCCGATACTACAAGATGAAGGTCGATAAAACCAATGTCAAGGTGCCGTTGACCAAGGAGGAGCTGGATATGCTCATTCGGAAACAAATGCCCAACGACAGGCTCGACAGAATCCGGGATGTCTTTTGTTTCTGCTGTCTGACCGGCTTGGCTTTTACCGATGCCGACAAGCTGCGCGAGGAACATATCACTACGGATGAGCAAGGTGTCTTGTGGATTCATAAGCCAAGGGAGAAAACGGCGGTCATGAGCCGTGTACCGCTGTTGGAATATCCGATGTCCCTATTGAAGAAATACGAACACGCATCCGAATTGCAATCGGGCGGCAAACTATTGCCTGTTCCGAGCAACCAAAAGATGAATGCCTATCTGAAAGAGATTGCCGACATTTGCAACATCCGGAAACATCTGACCACAAACAATGCAAGGCATTGCTGATTTTCTTTCTTGCTAAAATACAATAGCTTACAAAATATTTCAGCTTGATAGGTAACGATTTAAAAACCAGCGAAATTCTATATTTCACCTCGTTTTGCAGTAAATCAAAAGAACGCTTTTCCTAATTTTGAAAAACACACCTTTGGGAATAGTCAAAATCAATAAATTATCAGCTATGGTTGCCGAAATTCATATTTAAGTCCATATTCTTCCATCTTTCGGTAGAGCGTTGTCCTACCTATTCCTAATAGTCGTGCTGAGGTTTTCTGTTGCCATCAGCCTGTTCCAAAGCGCACAGTATCTGTTCCTTATCCTCCATATCACAGTATGGTGCGGACAATAGAGGCCGGGATGTCACCGCAAGTTCTAAGACCATCTGTTTCTGATTATTAAATATGATTCATATTATGTACTTTTATTTATTACTTTGCTGAAAAACAGCTAACTTTGTGGTATTAAAAGTCACGGATATGAAAACTATAGAATCACCTGAATACATCGTTGTGCAACTGGATATTCACGATGGGATGCTCGAAAAATTCAAACATCCGCACCGTTTTGAACTCGGGTGTTTCCTTATCGTGTCGTCGGGCAATGCAAAAATTTCAGTCAACCTGTCATCATACGAGTTGACCGATAACTGTGTCGTGACCGTTCTGCCGCGAAACATAATACAACTTAAACGCTGGAGCGATGATTTCCGATGTGAACTGATTGCTTTTTCATCTGATTTTGTCAAAGACCTTACTTTAATCCGCAGTGTCATAACCCGGAAAAACAATATAGGCAATGTGCCAGTGCTGAATTTGTCAAAGGATGAGACATTGCTGTTGACTGATTATTACAGACTGCTGTTGAACGTATATCGCAGATCCATTGCTGATGATTTAAAGATTGGTGCCGTCGGGAATATGCTGATGTCATTCTTCTACTGCATTTGTTCGATGTACGACAGTCGTAATTTTGAAGAAAGCGGTGTTTTGCCAGTCCACCGTGAAGAACTGACGCGGAATTTCCTCGCGCTTGTACTGAAACACTGCGAAAAGGAGCGCGAGGTGAGATTTTTTGCGGATAAGTTATGCGTAATTCCCCAGTACCTTAATGCTGTGATTAAGGATACACGGGGAGAAACCGCATCGTCTATCATAAAGAAAGTTACGGTGCTGATTATGGAAGCCAAATTGAAAACCACGACAGACTCAATTCAGGAAATTGCGTATGAACTGAATTTTCCAAGCGCATCTTTCTTTGCAAAGTTTTTCAAGCGTGAGACAGGAATGACACCCAAACAATACCGTGACAGTTAGTCTGCCGGACGCGGTTTGTTCCTGAACGGGAAAAACATTGCAAACAGAACACACCCTATACCGAACCATATAGTCCAGCCCGTGACCTCTTTCAGTGTCGCGGTCATGGCGTGAAGCTGAATACTGCCTTTAGTTGATGTCGATGCAAGTTGTGTCGCTTCCACATAACTTTTACCTTGCATAATTCCACCCATTTGTGTACGCTGAAATCCAGACGCAACTGTAGGATTGGATGCGTCGGTATCAGACGCAAACCTTTCGATATAAGCCTGTGAACGATGATTGATGACATTTGAATAAACTGCCGCTCCACCAACAGGCCCGACAACAGCACGGAAGGTTAGCATTATAAAAACCCATGTGCCGAGCTGACGGCCGATATTCAACTGTCTCATACCGTAATTTCCACAGAAAGCATAGATCATCATCATGCCGATTGAACGTACAATGGTGGGAAGAATCATCTTGTCATATTCTGCCGATGTCTGATACTGGAAATACATATATATCGCCGACAGTGTCATAAAAGCGAAACCGACAATGATAATCATTCGCTGTACGCAAAAATCCGTAAAATTTGCGCGTCTTTGCTTTAACGATGACTGAACATCCAACTTGCTCGGGACTATTTGTCCCGAGTTTTTTGTTTTTACTGCAATCTCTTTTGCGTTTACGTTTCTTTCGCTGCTGTTCCTGCTGGTGTCCTTCGTATGCTTGCAGTCGAAGCGGTCCATTATCAAACGGGCGGGATGCGCAAACGGATAAGTATGGATGTCGACGAATATTGTGTGTTGATGCCCCTCACGACTTGGTTGTAAAGGTGCAACTCGGGAGCGCCGCATCCGTCTCGCAGGGCGAGCATCTTTGTCGGACAAAGGTACAGCTCGCTACCGTCGGGCGACGGTATGAAACGGCATTCTGTTTCGGTGGGAAGAAAGTCGCTTTATTATTGCATTCGTGAGAGCGTTCATTCATGAATGACGGCGTATAAACGGACCCGATTTCAGTCGCTCCTGCATGATGGGATGAAGGCGATAATTATTACGTAAGGATGAATGCTCGAATAAATGAGTTCTTGAATGCTTGAGTTCAAGCATTCAAGAACTCGGGAATGCGCTCTACTTGCAGATCGACTGGCAACAAACCAGACGGCGACAGCCTACGGGGGATTAGGCTACCCCGATGATTGTCGAGCTGTATAACAGGTGATTTTGCACCACCACTCAAAGTGTCAGAAAAAGTTGCACCATCCAAAGTGAGTAAATGATCCATATGCAACGATTTTTGGATAAAGAGAAACAAATATAACTATATGCAATAATTTGGCACATAGTATTGCTACCTTTGTTATCGAAACATAACAAAGTTACAAATATGGCAACCGAACTCTTTAAGAAATATATCTGGCTTGTCGACATCGTACATCGGCACGGACCGCTGACATTTGCCGAAATTAACCGCCGCTGGCACCAAAGTTCACTTTGCAACGGCAGCAACATCGCTCTGCGAACTTTTCACAACCACCGCGAGGCAGTCGAGGAACTCTTTAATATCTGTATCGCCTGCAACGAAAAAACGAACCAATATTACATCGAGAATGGCAGCGAACTTGGAAAAAATAGTGTCGCCAACTGGCTGCTCAACGCCTTTTCCACAGGCAATTTGCTCTACGAATCGCAGTCGCTTGCCGAGCGCGTGCTGGTCGAAGATATTCCATCGGCGCAGAATTTTCTGACGGACTTGCTGGAGGCGATGCGCGAGAACCGACGCGTGAAGATTACTTACCAACCCTTCTATGGCGACGAGCCATTCGAGTTGGAGTTACAGCCGCTGTTTGTTAAGCTCTATGAGCGACGGTGGTATCTCTATGCCAATAAGTCTGCCGATGCGAAAATCAAACTCTATGCACTCGACCGTATGCAGTCGATGATCGTTACGGATGAACATTTTGCAATGCCAGAAGGTTTCTCGCCGAAGGAGTATCTGGCAGGTGTTTTCGGTGTAGCGGTTTACGATGACATCAAACCTTGCACGATACGGATTCGGGCGTATGGCGATGCCGTGAAATATCTGCGAACGCTACCGCTGCACACCTCACAAACAGAGGTGGAGCAGGAGGCTGATTCCTCGGTTTTTGAATATTTCGTTGCGCCGACACATGAATTTTATCGTGCGGTACTGGCCTATCATCGGCAAATCGAGGTGTTGTCGCCTGCGTATGTGCGTGAAGAGATATTGTGGAATTATTTGACAGATATGGCAAATCTATATTACAATGAATAATTATGGCCGTGTATTTTGCAAATTTGAGTTTTCAGCGGAAACCTCCTGTTTCCGAAGAAATGTGGGACTTGTATAAAAACAGCATCGCGTTGCTTTGGCGCAATCGTGAACGCATTTTATCCGATCCAAAACTTTTTTATGTGCGAACACCGTTTTCAATCCACGCATCATTTATCGGTGTCCCGCAATATGGTGAATTGGTATATTTGGGGGTACTCCTAAAAGCATGGGCGGAACATGCGGAGATTTTTACATTACCCTGTCCGAAATGCGGTGGTACGATGAACATCTATTCGTTTGCCGGTTCGCCGTTAAGCGGTATGGGGCTATTATCTTGTCGCTGTGTCGATTGCGACTATTTGGTTGAGCATAAAAAACACGGCAAGTTTGGTAGTTTGAGATTCTGCATGTGTGATATGGCTGAACAGTATGCTGCCCAAGAAGCTCCGGACGCTTTGACTTTCGAGGAAGCTATTGATCTATTAAAAAAATAGCGTAAAAGTATTGAAATTGATGATTTTTTGCTAACTTTATATATTAAAACCTAAAACTTAAATATTATGGCAACAAAATTAACTTGTTTAGACCCTCAAAATGCCTTGTTTGAGAATATAAAAAGAGGAAATACGCCGGAATGGTGGGATAATGTTATAAAAGACCCCGAAGTATATATTGAATTGAGGAAAGGTTATCGAATGGATGTATATTACAATGGGGGTGCTATTTTTTGTGATGTCAGATTTGTTAATGGTGAATATACATGGAAAACCCATGCCAAGTATCTAATCAAAACAGAATATATCGGTCCCCAAGAAAACATTTCGCAAATTAGAATAGGAGAGTCTGATTGGTTAACGCAAATTAAAAATAATATAAGGAAGCATTATCCGACCTCATCCGAGAAGGGCTATCAGGCGAAACTAATCACTAAACAGCATTACTTTATTGATACGGAATTTGCATACAATGATGAGGATCAAAATAGATTTGATTTAGTGTGGCTGGATGTCAATAAGAAAAAAATAGTTGTCGTTGAACTTAAACTAACAGACAATAGAGAACTTTATAACGGTTCAATATACAAGCAATTGGATAAATACGTCAAACTTATTAAGACTCACGGCGATGAATTGCGGAGATATTTTATAAGTATATTCGATTGTAAAAAGGTTATTGGTGTATTGTCGGATGAACTTAAAGGTATAGACAACATCAATGATTTTACTTTAGAGTCAAAGCCATTGCTTCTTGTTGGTGGTTGTACTAACGATTGGATTGATAACCATAAAGAGGAACTCAATAATAAACTTAAAGAAGTTGCTCTCGGAGTATATTATTATGGCGAGTCGGGATATAATGGATATCATTGCAATATAATATCTAAACCCACAAAAAACAGAGATATCTTCTAATATGCGAATAACCATTCATCGAGGCATTGACCAGATTGGCGGATGCATTGCGGAGATTTGTACCGAGAAGTCGAAGGTGCTGATTGACCTCGGACATAATCTGCCGCAAGGCGATGAATTGGTTGAGGACAAGATGGATAATCCGGCGACTATTGAAGCGCTTTGCGAGGGTTGCGATGCGATCTTCTACACCCACTATCACAGCGACCACGTAGCCCTCTTCCATCATGTTCCCGATACGGTGCCGCAGTATATCGGTCCGCTCGCCAAGCAGGTGATGGCCATACAGCTGAACCATCTGGTACATATTCCCGGAGAGCAGGAGCAGCGTCAAGCCGATGTCGCCCGATTGAAAAGTTTCCGTACTTTCGAAGCGGCAAAACCGGTGCTTGTCGGTGAAGATATTCGGATAACCCCCTATTTCGTAAGTCATTCGGCGGCCGATGCCTATATGTTTCTGATCGAGGCTGACGACAGGCGCGTACTGCATACGGGGGATTTTCGCGGGCATGGATATTTGAGCAAGGGATTGCTGCCGACGCTGCGAAAGTATATTGTTCCGCAAGGTGTCGATGTGCTGATATGCGAGGGCACGATGCTCAACCGTGAGGAGAAAAATATCGTGCACGAAAACGATTTGAAAATCAAGGCGGTGGAGTTGATGCGGCGCTATAAAAATGTCTTCGTACTATGCTCATCGACCGATATGGACCGTTTGGCGACATTCCATGCAGCCAACAAGCAGATGCGTTGCCGTCCATTCGTCTGCGACAATTATCAGAAAGATTTGCTCAATCTTTTTACGGAGACGGCAGGCAAAAAAAGTCCGCTCTACGCATTCGATCATAAGGTTTACGGCGTGGAGAGACATAACGAAAAACTATACGATTGGATGCTTAAAGAGGGCTTCACGATGTTGGTGCGCACGTCCGACAAATACCGCCGCTGGGTCGAGTCGCTGTTGCCACAACTCAATCCCGATGAGACGGTGCTGGTTTACTCGATGTTCCGCGGATATATTCTACCGGCGCACACGGCATACAATCCGAAAACAAAGGCCTTTGTAGAGAGGTTCCCGAATTTCGAATACCTGCATACATCGGGACACGCCACGACCGACACGCTGGCTGAGGTATGCCGTACGGTCAATCCGAGCACTGCCATCATACCGATACACCGCGAGAAGGACTCGGACTTTGCATCGCTTGAAATCGGTGATGAACTGCGTTCGCGGGTTACAACGACATCGCAAACTGTCGACGGAATAGAGATCGTTGTAAAATAGCAGACCGCAATTTTTGCTTTTTTCTCCGCTGTGCCAGAATTTCGCATAGCGGAGATTTAATTTTGTTGCGAATCAAAAACAAGAACAACGATGAAAAAACTATTTTTATTGCTGGCATTGCTGTGCGGATTCACCGTGCAGGCGCAGGAAGTCGGAACCCCGGCTTATTATGCCAAATGTTTCGAAGATTTGTTTGTGACAGGTTTTGTAGTCGGGCTCGAGGAGGGCGAAGGAGGTGCGGAAGGCTATTTTAAAATGGCAACAGCATTTGCCGATACCACACCGGTACAAATTCTTCATCAGACATTTTTGAACAACATTGCTCATATCGATCCTATGAGTGTTTACAAACAGGTGCATTCACCCAAAGAATTCCTCGATTACATCGTCGGGGAGCAAAGCGATTTCGGGCTCAGTTTTGTGATAGGAGGGTATATGGCAGCAGCTCGCGCAATCGATATGGAAGACTATCTGATACGCAAATATACCGAGAACGGAATCCATATGAGATGCAAGTACATTTACGATATGCTGGTTGCCGCAGGTGTTCAGAAAATAGAAGAAAACCGCTGATGATGTGAGGGTTTATGGCCTCGGCGGTGTGCTTTGGAAGGGATGAAGCATCGACAAACATGCGAAAAACAAGCTGCAGCAGATGATGGATAAAGGGAATTGGGAAACGGTGAACCAATTGGTAAAAGAGCTCGATTTGGTAGTCGATACGACGGGCCGAAATGATACGATCTTTGCCTACATCAGTAACATTGTGGCCTTGGCAAAGAAGTATAAATTGACCGAAGAATTTTGGAGCAATGCAGCCAATTCGCTGGCTGCTCTCGGGCAGATGCTCACAGTAACACCGCGTCAGGCATTTATCTTCTCGCTGCTTGTTGAGCTGTCGAACGACTATCGAATACGGTTAAACGATGTCGCGCGGTTGTTGAAATGCAACCAAGTCGATATAATGAGATTTTCCGATGAGTTGGAATCGCTGCGTCAACGCAAACTGCTCCGACGGCGCCGTAGTGGAGATGGCGATCCTGATACATGGCGTGTGCCGCAGATGGTGTTGCAGGCATTGCAACGCAACGAGTGTTATGTTGCAAAACCGACAACCGATCTCACGTTACGCACATTGTTCGATGTCGTAAAAAAGGAGATATCCTACTTGAAGCAAGATGAATTGTCGCTCGATGAGTTTGCAGCCGAGTTGGACGAGCTGTTGAATGCCAATCTGCATCTGCCGTTCTGCGTTCAGTTCAGGGCGATTGCCTATCAGTTGGATGAGGCAGAGAAGATGCGTTGGTACACGCCTGTGTTCTGTATGCCGATTTTGTTGACAAAATTGACACTGAGGATTACGATCGATGGTTAGAGAATGATTACCATTTTCACTGGATGCTTCACACGCTCGTTATGGGCGACAATTCATTGTTGGACGAAGGCATATTCGAGCTTATCCCCAACGAATCATTCGGTACTCCGACACGCTTTCGGCTGACCGACAGGGCCAAAGAGAATTTGCAGTTGAATGAAGTGGGAAAATACAAATCCGACATGGCCCGCCGGAATCTTGTTGCAGCAGATTCTATCACGGCAAAACAACTATACTTCAACTCCTCCGAGCAAGAGCAGTTCGACCGATTGTGGAATCTGTTGATGCCCGGCACATTCCACGCTGTATGCAACAACTTGAAATCAAACGGACTGCGACAGGGCTTTGCCTGCCTGTTCCATGGTTCGCCGGGTACCGGAAAAACGGAGTCTGTCTACCAACTGGCCCGCAAGACGGGGCGCGACATCATGCGCGTAGATATAGCGCAGTCGAAAAGCATGTGGTACGGTGAGAGCGAAAAACGTATTCAAGCGATATTCGACCATTATCGAAGTATCGTGCGCGATTGCAAGGTCGCACCGATATTGCTATTCAACGAGGCAGATGCTATACTGGGCAGCCGTAAAACCATTGTCGGACAAAACCCGATAAACAAGACCGAGAATGCGATGCAGAATATCCTGTTGCAGGAGATTGAACGTTTGGACGGAATCCTGATTGCCACGACCAACCTGACGCAGAATTTAGACAAAGCATTCGAGCGACGATTTCTCTACAAGATAGAGTTTAGGCGTCCGATGACCGATGCCCGCAAACATATTTGGATGTCGATGTTCCCGGGGTTGACCGAGCAGGAGTCGCTGACGCTGGCACAGGAGTTCGATTTGAGTGGCGGACAGATTGAGAATGTAGTCCGCAAGTCGATTGTGGATCACATGCTGAACATCGCATCGGAGTCCAATTCGGAGTGGACACTGCTGAGCAACCTGCGCCGCTATTGCCGCGAAGAAGCATCATACAGCAACGACAGCAACAGACGGCGTGTTGGATTCTGAGAATTTAGGATTGACACTCATTGTGCCATAATATTGATATTTAATCTGTCGGTAGATTGCTGGCGCAGACTTTCCACATTTCAACATTATAAGGTTTGCTTCTTGTCTGTTAATGAAATAGCGAATTTTGCAATACGCACAAATCCTGCAGCTAATCAGACATGATGAGCAAATCTATGATAATGTAAAATCGGAATGTTTTTATACAGCTACCAGCAATTTAGAAAAAGGTCGAAGCGCATATCTTAATCCTCAAAGTTCAGATAACGAAAAAATTGTTTAATAGGAGATAAAAAGCTATGCTGGACAAAGCGAAAAAAGTCCCTGTTAGATTTTTTAATCATAATGCAATAAGAACCAGAAATCTCATCGGGGATATTTGGATGCAAACAGCCAAATTCTATATTTGCTTTTTCCAAAAAGAAATTCTATCATTGTATTGTGGCATAGAGATGCATTGCAACGCAAGGCGGACACTACGGATTAGTGACCTAAAAATAGGAAAATCGCCGGAACATATTGATACATAACGGAAAGAAGCGAAAGGTTCAATTTCCGTTTTCCGCTCTGAAACAGGAGGATTGAGTAATCAGTCCTCTTTTCTTTTGTCAGTCAGCGGGTTGCGGGAATGCCACGTTTTAAGCTGTTAACGATCTGTTAACCGATCTTTTGCACCGTTTTGCTGCAAATCTTCATCTTGAAAAAGAACTCTCTATGCAAATATAGGGAATTTCATGCAGAATCGGAAATCATCTAACTTTTCATCTCGGTCGTTTCATCCGCATAGATATTAAAAGACACAACTCTTCTAAAGTACGGTGAAACTTCTTTCATAACGGCTTGATTAATCCTTATCTGCTTTCGTGGCACGTCTCCTCGGTATTCATCTGCCAGGTGTTGCTTTTGTCCGTGCAGCCGTTCAAAATGTTGCCAACGTTGTTTTAAAGACATTGTCATTGATATTGGGAGTTACGAACTTCTTGCGGGGCAATGAAAATGCCGAAGAATTTATGTACTGCCATGATATGGCACTATCCTCACCTATATTTGCTAACAGAACCTAAAAATTGTCGAGCAAATGAAATATCATTCAACATCCCCGAACCCCAGCATACAAGACACTCTATCTGAATCTGTAGAGCCTTCGAAAATCACGACTGCATACAGCGGTGTGCCGTCGGGCTTCAAGGCGATCGACCGCGTGACATTAGGCTGGCAGCCGTCGGATCTTATCCTCGTCGCGGCCCGACCCTCAATGGGCAAGACCGCCTTCGGCCTTTCGATGGCCCGCAACATGGCAGTCGACCACAAACAAAGAGTCGCCTATTTTTCGGTGGAAATGTCGGCCACGCAGCTCTTGATGCGTCTGATTACCGCCGAGACTGGTCTGCCGAGCAACGATATCAAGTCGGATCGTCGTCTGCCTCCCGAGCAGCGGCACCGCTTGGAGTCGGCGATTCGGACGTTGTGCGCCGCGCCGCTTTACATCGACGATACGCCAGCTCTTTCAGCTTTCGAGGTCCGTTCGAAGGCACGCCAGTTGAAGATGCACCACGACGTGAAGGTCATCATCATCGACTACCTCCAACTTATGGCGGATAATGCTGACACGGAGAACGGCAACCGCGAGCAGGAGCTGGCCTTCATCATGCGCACGCTGAAGGAGACCGCCAAAGAGCTGAACGTGTCGATTATCGTCCTGTCGCAGTTGACCCGAACGACCGAATTGCACGGCGGCTCGAAGCATCCGCAACTTTCGGACCTGCATGATTCGGGCGTCCCCATCGAGGATGCTGACATCGTCGCCTTCATCCACCGTCCGGAGTATTACGGCATCAACGAGGACGAGAATGGCATACCTACCGATGGTCTGGCGGAGTTCATCATCGCCAAGCATCGTAACGGTGCGGTGTGCAACGTCAACCTGCGCTTTTTGAAGGAGCAGGTGCGGTTCACCAACACGCTATCGGATGAATCTTAAAAAGGGAACGGAACATGCGCCATATCTCGACCGTCTGAAAATGGAGAATATTTTTTTCGTATCTTTACAACATGAGCCGCGATTTGGCTTATGTTGCCTCTACCTTTGCCGTATGAAACCTAAAAACAAACGATTATGACAACGAAAAATTGGAACGACGACTTCATGTCGCAGATTATGGACGAGGCAGCGTGGAAAGAGCTTTCCGGCGAATTTCCGTGGAGCGAGCAGCTGCTCGAGAAGTATCAGGACAAGGTGGACTGGGACGAGGTATCGGACAACAGTACCATGCTTTGGACGGCGTCGATGCTGGAGAAATTCCGCAACAAACTCGACTGGAATACCCTTTCGCGCAGCGGACACCGGAGCATTCTGACTGCCGAGCTGTTCGAGCGTTTCAAGGAGCGCTGGAACTGGAGCGAGCTGTCGCGCAACAGCGACGTCAAGCTGACTTGTGAACTAATTGACCGGTTCATCGACCACTGGGACTGGCGGAAGTTGATCGACCGTTACGACGACAAACTCTATGATCGCGCGTTTTTAGAGCGATACAAGGAGTACATCCCCGCATCCGAACTGCAAGATTCGCGTTTGTGGAGTGAAATCGTGGAACAGCGCAAGCTGCAGATCGCCCGTGAAATCGCCGCATGAAGAGCACCCGATCCGATTCGCGGCACTCCCGCTCCGAATCCGCCGTTCGATATAGATATACAAAAGGTATTGCAAGAAATAGCCGAAAGCCTGTTCGGCATCAAAACCGGCCAATAGCAACATGAAATACGTAAAAACAAAGACTTAAAGAAAGACACGAATATGGGACAAACACGAAACGGCCGCTCGTCGTCGAAAAGTAATGCCGGTGTGCTGTTCAACCGTTACGTCTGGCTGGTCGACACGATCTACCGCGCTGGCCGCATCTCGTTCGAGGAGATCAACGAACGGTGGCTGCGCTCGTCGCTCAACGACACGGGCGAGGAGCTGCCTGTAAAGACGTTCCACAACCACAAGAACGCCATTCAGCAGATGTTCGACATCGACATCGCCTGCGACCGCCGCGACGGATACGTCTACTACATCGAGCACGCCGAGGATATGGAGCAGGGCGGCGTACGGACGTGGCTGCTCAACACGTTTGCCGTGAATCACCTCATCAACGAGAGCCACCACCTCAAGCGGCGGATTCTCTTCGAGGAGATCCCCTCGGGGCAGCGGTTCCTGACTACGGTCATCGAGGCGATGCGCGACAACCGGACGCTCGAACTCACCTACCGAAGTTTCTGGCGCACGGAGGCTTCCACTTTCGAGGTGGCGCCATTCTGCGTTAAGGTTTTTCGCCAGCGCTGGTATTTGGTCGCCCGCAGCGTAAGCGACGGCAAGCTCCGTATCTATGGGCTCGATCGCATCGAGGAGCTGCACCAGACGGAGCATCCGTTCGAGCTGCCAGCCGATTTCGATGCACACGGCTATTTCGCCGACAGTTTCGGCATCATCGTCGACGAAGAATACAGCGTTGAGCGGGTGCGGGTGCGCATCGGCGGCATCCAGCGAGATTACGTGCGCACGCTGCCGCTGCACGCTTCGCAGACCGAAAGCGAAATTACGGAGGAGAACTCCGTATTCGAATACCGGCTGCGCCCCACGGTCGATTTCCAGCAGGAGCTGCTGACGCACGCCGTGAATGCCGACGGCGAGATGGAGGTGCTCGAACCGTTGTGGCTGCGAGAGCGGATGCAAACTATCGGCTTCGATTTGCAGCATAACCACTTAATACTATGACACTCGAATCCCGCATTCTCGGAAGCATATCCGAATAGAATAAATGAACGGCGAAGCAACGCAGGATATGAAAATTTTCTTATCTTTGTCATATAATGACATAGACGGAAACAACATAGAGTTCGGCGGCTTACACTTTATCTCTTAAACCGACCAAGTAAAAAGACGAAGACCACAAAGCCGAAGCGTCGCAACTCGCGTGCCTGCGCGAGCTTCGTTTTTTGTGGTATGGGTGCCTTGGTCGGACCCGAGAGATAGAAAGCCGGAGTCCGCGCTTTTATTGGACAACGTTTCCACCAACCCGATATGAAAATTCAAAACCACCATTAAAATTTCAAAAAAGTGAACGTATTTCGAATTACCCCCAAACGCATCAAGCGCGTGAACGGGCAAGTCTTGGCCCCCGAAATGGTGGTCAACGTCACGACGCGCCAGCACGCCAACACCCCGTTTTACAACGGTGCCGAAGAGATCAAGGAAGCCTACATGCGGCTGTATGGCTTCGACTACAAAAAAGCCTGCTGCTCGGCGAACGATTTCGAGTTCGAAGCACTGGGATAAACAAAAAAACAGATATATGAAAACAACTAAACAGATTCAAGCGGAACTTACCGCGTTGTACAATGATTTTTTCAAGAAGATGAACATCAATCCGCAAAGCGGATTATGGCTGAACGCTCCCGAGAATGTGCATGTCAAATTCGAAACCATGCCATTTCTCGGACATAACTATGCTGAAGCCCCGGTGAAGATTCTGTTTGCTGCGTATGATCTCGGGAACGACGAATCGGACGGCATTCAAACTTTCGAGGAACGGCACGAGGCGATCGTAAGCAACCCAAGCAGCCCTCATATCGCCGGAACATACGTGGCAACGTTGTGTTTGCTGAAAGAACAATATCGCGACGAATGGAACCGAATACTGGCAAACGAAACAAAATCCAACATTACGGTAATCAAGGAATCACCCGACGGGGTATTGGAGCATGTGGCGATAACTAATCGCTGGAAGTTCGTAACTGCCAATCGCGAATATCGGCAAGGCGGCAGCGACAGGGTATACCGGAATAAGGACGCGGAAGTCGAATTATTCTACAAGGAGGTCGAGATATTGAATCCCGACATCATATGGTTTCAAGGAACCAAAGGCGTGTATGAATATGCGGAACGACTGAAAGCACAAGGGCGTAAGGTCTATATTGCCTATCACCCATCCAATCATTTCGGGGATGAGATCAACGGCGAAAAGGTAGATTGCAGAACACCGAAATATGCACGACTTATAATAGAATCGCAATCCGGAGATATCTGAATGACGTAGTTTGTCCAACTGTTAAAATGTTTTTTCCGGGCCTCTGTCGCGATTCGGCAGAGGCTGTTTCTATCTTTGCCATGTATAAAATGATCGACTTATGGATAAAACCGATAACAGAGCAGTTTATGACGTCGATTCGCCCGAATGGCAATGGAGGGATAAAGCGGAGAAACGAGAGGCGCAGCGATTGTTTTCACTGGAAGCGCAATGGCAGCGCAAAATGGCGGCACAGCGTGCAGCACCTTGTGCAGAAACTGTAAAAGAAACGACGATCGAGCAGGCTGTTGCCGAACTACACAAGGCTTTTCGGCACGATATGTCCCCGGAAGATTGGGAAGCATTTCAGACGTTGAACCTCCGGCAGAAAACTGCCAAGTGGCAGGCGTTTATCGGCAGCGTTATGGGCGACTATGATTCCGGTGAAATCTTCATGCTGCTGCAATTCAAAATCGACCGAAT
This sequence comes from uncultured Alistipes sp., assembly GCA_947623305.1. Lineage (GTDB taxonomy): Bacteria > Bacteroidota > Bacteroidia > Bacteroidales > Rikenellaceae > Alistipes. Next base: position 255,045 of record CANQGQ010000001.1, read on the forward strand.
GGTCGATTACTGGCGGCAATTTTCGCACCTCGCAAACGGCGATTATATTCGTGCGCAAATGGAGCTGGCAAGCCGTCTGTTGCAGATCGTCATCAATGGAGGGACCGATGAGAAGTATGGCGAGGAGCTTCCATACGTGAATCTGCGCAACGAAGCCCGTTTCGAGGTGCGTTATTGTACGAAATGTTTCCTTGGGGGCAAACGGCATGAAGTCCGCTATCGCAAGGCCTACAACCTGCTGTTCAAGCTGTTGCAGGAAAACATCCTCCATTGGTTGGATTGATGGTTATTTCAATAGAGAAAAAAAGTCGAAAGAGTATTATTGTACAAATAGGCATGTTACCATTTATAATTATTGCGTATATTTGTAGCAGTTAACAAGATAAACTATGGCACAGAAATTTTATTGCGAGTATTGCGGACACTCCGCATCATCGGTTCAATCATTAACGTCGGCTTATTGCTTCCGCCATCCCGATGGACCGAATAAAGGCAAGCACAAGCTGTACGAAGGCAGCGAGAAGTCTAAATACACCTGTAAATATTGCGGACATCAGGCGTCGAGCATCCAGTCTTTGACATCGGCCTATTGTTTTCGCCACCCCAATGGCCGAAACAAAGGCAAACACGCTCCGGCATTGTAATCAACCCGATAACCAGCAATATTTATGAATGATTTGAAATCTAAGCTGAAAAAATGGGCAGACAAAACGGCTAAGGCTTACCACGAACTCGCAATGGAGTCTGTGGAAAAACCCGAACTGAAACTGGGATGCAATCTGCCATTTTATACGCAATCGGACTTAAATACCATAGACGGGCAGCCCGAATTGTTGATATTGGCAATAAATCCGGCTGACATATATGATACAAAATATACTTATAAAGGTTCTGATGGCAAAGGTCAAATCGAGAACACCGAGTATTGGCATATCCCGAATGGAATGACAGGAGATAAATTATTGAATGGCAATCCCGTTTATCCGCAAAGAGATAAAAAATGGCTCTTATGGCAACGACTAAGCCGAATATTGAAGGATGGTGGTGTTGACAATTTATTGTTGGATGAGAGAAAATTAGTCTATACAAACATCATATATTATGCAACGAAAAAGGCAGGAGATATTCCTCACGCAGCATGGAACCTGAAAAAACATTCAATCGGTTTGATTAAATTGTTACAGCCCAAACGCATTCTGTGTTTGAGCATTCCTCTGTGTTTTAACAATTTGCCTTTAGATGAGGGCAGCGCCAAAACGCTGATACCCAAGAAACTCACATTCGGGCAAATGGATGGCATTCCCGTTTATGGCATTCCGCATACGGCCAGTCGTTACGCAAAGGAGGAGATGGAACTGGTCGGGGCATGTTTGGGCTATCTTTTCAAACTTGACAATCCCGAATCGGTAACGGCAGAAATCATCGCCGAGAAATTCGCCGACAAGATTGCCGCTTTCAAAAGCAAAAAACTTGTTCCAAAACAATCGCATATTGACTTTGAGAAGTTAAGAACCCGGCTTGCCGAAAAATTCGGAGAGCCGTATTATGTTAATTCCAAAACAGTTCGTTATCATTTTACCGGCCATGTACAACTGACAGCAACGACAGCCGACGGCGGTTATTTAGGCATCGGGGCAAAATCGAATTCAAAAGATTTACCCGACAGAGAAATATACACCCCGCTGTTGAATGTGCATGGTTGGAATTGCCGCAAAAGTGATGCGTGGTACGAATGCAAACGATTCCGAAGTTATAATAATATAGACCATATAATAGAGGAACTGGAAGAGATACAAAAGGCATGGATTAAATTGTACGTCTGATATACAACATTTTTGCAATGCTGCGCTCTATTAAAAGATGATTACCAGAGGTTTGCTTTTTCAGATAGTCGTATGATACGGCAAGCAATCGCTTGCCGCATTTTTGTGCGTATAACACCGGTGCATATCGTCGCCGATAGTTCTGAACTTTGCCGGATAATCCGGGCTTTCAGGTGTTAAATTGATCATATTCGTATTCATAGCGACAAAAACAGTTCTACCTGTTGCCAGTTTACGACAGGAAAAATTTTTACTTACTCTGCCATTTTTTGGCACCATATCTCGTCATCTTTGCAGTGTAATAAAAGGATGATGCATATGAAGACGGCAAAAAGCTACCCAAACGAGTCGAAACACAACCCGACAGAAATTCCCGAAAATCTCCTGACGCCGGTCGAACCGACTCTCGTGGCAAATATGGAGCGCGTTGTAGAACTGGCTACAACCACGCATCTCAGCGAGGCATTTAACAACACAGCGCAGCCCTATATGAGCTACATAGCCAAGCGTATGTCGCTCACCGAGAGGCAGACGTTGCTGCTCTCGCTTTTTCTTGAAAAGAGCAGCGACCGCCGTATTATGATTAGCGATTTCGCGCAGATGCTCGAATGCCGGACAATCCGAATCATTTCGCTTATGTCGGAGGTCGATGCATTAGTCGCCCGCGGATTTGTGCGCCGCCGAAAGGGGTCCGACGAGTCGCTGAGCTATCATATGCCGATAGAGGTGATAACGGCTTTCAAAGACAATAAAGTCTACACGCCCGAGCCGGTCAAAGGTTTGACAGTGGAGAAGTTCTTCGACACAATGGCGAAAATCTTCGACGACCACGAATCAGGTAACAATATCATTCAAAAACTCGATACACTGGTCGAGGAGAATGCTTCGCTGGAATTTTGCATGGCGGTCCGAAATCTCGACCTGTGCGACGAAGACGACCGATTGTTGCTCTACGTCTTCTGCAACCGTTTCGTCAACGAAAACGACGACATGATAGGCGAACACGACTGGGAGGATTTCTACGAATCGAAGTCGACGCTTCGCATTATTCGAAGCGAATTGCGGCGGCAGGAAAACATCCTGCAACGCGAGGGCCTTATCGAGAACTTCAACTCGGACGGTATGGCCGATACGTCATACTTCAAACTCACGGACAAGGCGAAAGAGATGCTTTTCAAAGAGCTGGAAATCGGCAAGCAGCAGACTAAAAATCAAAAGGAGTTGCAGAAACACGACTCTTTTGCCGAAAAGAGACTTTTCTACAATCCGCGCGAGCGGTCGCAAATCGAGCAGCTGTCGCAACTGCTGATGCCCGAAAAGTTCGCATCGGTGCAGCAGCGTTTGGAGGAGAACGGTATGCGCAAGGGCTTTGCCTGTCTGTTTTATGGTTCGCCCGGTACGGGCAAGACCGAGACGGTCTACCAGCTGGCGCGCCGCACGCAGCGCGACCTAATGGTCATCGACGTTTCGCAAATCAAGAGTTGCTGGGTTGGTGAGAGCGAGAAGAATATCAAAAACGCCTTCGACCGCTACCGCAACTATGTCAAGCAGTGCGAGCGGGCTCCCATTTTGTTATTCAACGAGGCCGACGCTGTGTTGGGGATTCGTCAGGAGGGTGCGCAGCGGGCGGTCGAGAAGATGGAGAACTCGATTCAGAACATCATCCTGCAGGAGATGGAGCAATTGGACGGCATCATGATCGCCACGACCAATCTTACACAAAATCTCGACAAGGCATTCGAGCGTCGGTTTATCTACAAGATAGAGTTCGCGCGCCCCTCTTTGGAGGCAAAGTGCTCTATATGGCAGTCGATGATTCCTTCGCTGACGCCGCCGCTGGCCGAGCAACTGGCCACAGAGTATGATTTCAGCGGCGGCCAAATCGAAAATATCGCCCGCAAACGTACCGTCGAACTGATTCTCAGCGGCGAAGAACCGGCACCTGAAAAGTTGCATGCTATGTGCCGTGCCGAGCAATTGGCGAACAACAATGACACAAGACGAAGGATTGGATATTGATATTTTGTAACCGGAAATAAAATGAAAGATTTTGCAGCCATAGATTTCGAAACGGCAAATGAATGCCGCACAAGTGTTTGCGCGGTCGGAGTTGTTGTCGTGCGCAACGGAGAGGTCGCAGAAAAATTTTACAGCCTGATTCGTCCAGAACCCGATTATTACCGCTGGTTCTGCATGGAAGTACACGGCTTGTGCGACGACGACACCCGCGATGCTCCGCTGTTTCCGGAGGTCTGGAAACAGATTGAACCGCTGATCGAGGGCTTGCCTTTGGTGGCCCACAATGCGCGGTTCGACGAAGGATGCTTGCGCGAGGTACATCGCGCTTACGGTATGGATTATCCCGAATACAAGTTTTACGACACTTTGCAGGCGTCGCGCCGAACATTCGGCAATATGTTGCCCAACCACCAGTTGCAAACTGTGGCATTGGCCTGCGGTTACGACTTAACCGCACATCACCATGCCCTTGCCGATGCCGAAGCTGCGGCGGCGATAGCTTTGAAAATTTTATAACGGAGGAAAAAATTTGAAAACAATCGAAGGACACGACGTAAAGATTTTTACGGACAATATCGAGGGCAAAGCGCGCGAGGAGTATCTGCACGATATGCGCCTATGCCAGCGATGGGCCGTGCTGAACCGCAAGCTCGGCGAATTGCCTGCTGCCGATGTCGTTGTGCAGACGGACATTTTCTTCGCGGTAGTGATGCCACTGCGTCCAACTGAATATGGACAGTCCAAAGTACAAAAGGTAGATGCCGACGGCACACAAGATATGATGAGCAAACCTATGATAATGTAAAATCTGAATGTTTTTATACAACTACCGGCAATTTAGAAAAAAGTCGAAGAGCTTATCGTAATCTTCAAACATTCAGATAACGAGAAAAAATTTGTTTAATAAGAGAGAAAAAGCTATGCTGGACATAGCGAAAACAGCCCTATATTTTTACCCCAAAAAGATATATGTAAATTTATTCCACGATTCAATCCCGAAAGAACTTTAAAAATACTTCCTTAGAATGATTCCCCGGAAGATTAGTGCAATACTTGCAACAAGTAAAAAATTTTATGACGACTAATTCTTCCATTCCGGTGCATTCTTATGTTCCGATATTTTGCAAATACATCACAACGAACACCGATAGATTTTTTTAACAGTAATGAAATAAGAACCAGAAATCTCATCGTGGATATTTGGATGCAGACAGCCAAATTCTATATTTGCTTTACTCAAAAAGGAATCCTTATTGTAGCATAGAGATGATTGCGATGCAAGGCGGGCACTACGAGTTAGCGACCTAAAAAAGGACAGTCGCCAAAACATATTGATACATAACGGGAAAAAATGGAAAGTTCTGTTTTCGTTTTCCGCTCTTTGACAGCCTGCGAAAAATCAGGCAATCGAGCGTAAGAAGCCTTATGTATCAGTGATATGTAAGGCTCTTTCTTTTTTTGGAGCCTACGGAAAAGTGCAATAGAAAGCAGGGGTTCCAAGACCAATTCGTGACCAATCGGACTCGAACTGAAAATAGGTTGCGAATTGCCGACATCTGCAACATCCGGAAACATCTGACCACACACCTTGCCCGCCATACATTCGCCACGCTGGCCATCGAGTACGGAATGCCGATCGACATCATCACCAAGATTCTGTGGCATACCAATACGAACATAACCCGACATTATGCCCGAATGCCCGGATGCTCGATTTCTCCGAAGTTTGCCAACTTTTACATCAAAGCGAACGCGAGGTACGTCGCTATCGGGAGCAAGAGCATCTCGTCAGCCTCACCATCGGACGCCACAGAATGTACCTACTCAGCGAAGTGCGCGATTTCATCGGCAAGATGCACCGTCGAGGCAAACTCGAAGCGTTGAGTATCGAAATACTGAATCTCGCAAAAAACGACGGAAGCCTTCGATACCGTAGACTTCGGATAATGCTTAACATATAACATTTTTATTATTTTTTTGATTTTTCTTCTTCGTTTTTTTGATTTTTTTATTGTTTTTTCATTACATTGCAACCGGATCAACGCATATTCCCTAAATATGACGTTGCAAAACATTATAAACCAACTTAATTCAGATTCGATGGAGAAATCTTACAACAACACCTCTGCGGCCATCCCGACTCGGCCGATTTTGAGGGGGGGGGGAATTTCTATTATTATTGATAGTGCCCTTCTTGATTTGCCTGTTTGCGCCAAACGTCGTTTCAGCCCAGAGAGCTAAATCCTACGTCGTTCAAGGCGTTGTTCTGGATCAAAGCGGTGATCCGTTCACCGGAGTCAGCGTAACGGTTCCCGGAACCACCACAGGAACCACCACGGGTCAAAAAGGAGACTATCGTCTCATGGTTCCCATAGGGCGCGATTCCCTCTGTTTCTCATTCATCGGATACAAAACGGTTACGGTGCATGCCCGTGATGCCCAACTCGTCCGGATGCAGGAAGAAACCGCATCCGTCGACGAAGTCGTCGTAACCGGTATCTTCTCCCGCAAAGCCGAAAGCTATACCGGAGCCTCCACGACCATTACCGGAGAGAAGCTGAAGCAAATCAGCAGCATGAATGTTTTTCAAAGTCTGAAAAGCATCGACCCCTCGCTGAACATCATGACGAACCTCACGGCCGGATCGGATCCGAACGCGCTGCCCGACATGCAGTTGCGGGGAACCTCGACCTTCCCGACCAGCGGAGGCGCCGCAGGAATGGACCTGAAAGGCAACTACATCGGCAACCCAAATACGCCACTGTTCATTCTGGACGGTTTCGAAACCACCGTACAGCGCATCTTCGATATGGATATGAACCGTATCGCCAGCGTTACGATCCTCAAAGACGCCGCCGCCAAAGCCATTTACGGAGCCAAAGCCGCCAATGGCGTTGTCGTGATCGAAACCAAGCCGCTGCTCGCCAACGAGACCCGCATCACCTATGAGGGCAAACTGACGCTGGAAATGCCCGATCTGAGCAGTTACGACCTTTGCAACGCACTCGAAAAGCTGCAGATCGAAAAAGCGGAAGGCCTCTACGACAACGCGATTACGCCGGAGTCCCTGGTCGAATACCAGCAATTGTACAACAGCCGTCTGGAGTGGGCCAAAGCAGGCAACAGCACCTACTGGCTCTCCAAACCGCTGCGCACGGGCGTCGGGCACAGCCACAGCGTAAACGTCGAGATGGGCGAAAACGCATTGCGCGCCGCAGCCACTTTCGCTTACAAAAGCATCAACGGCGTCATGAAAGGTTCGGGACGCGAAACCCTTTCGGGAGACGTGAAGCTCGAATATCGCTACAAGAAAATCAAGTTCCAGAATATCATGAGCATCTGGAACGTCAACAGCAAGGAGTCCCCTTACGGCTCGTTCTCCCAATACGCCACGCTGAACCCCTATTGGTCGCCGTACGATTCCGAAGGTCGGCTCGTGCAGGTTCTCTCCGAACCAAACAGTCTGAACGGTTTGGTCGGCAATCCGCTCTACGACGCCACGCTCTCTACCCGGCTGAAGACGAACAACCTCAACTACTCCAACAATTTCTACGTGGAGGTTCTTCCCGTCGACGGACTGCGGGCCGTCGCTCGGATAGGAATTTCCGGGCAGCGGCTCGAAGACGAAGCCTTTTATCCCTCCAATCACTCGAAATTCGTAACGATGACCGCTCCGGAAGACGTCGTCCGCAAGGGCTCCTACACCATGGCCTACGGAAAACAGGCGACGCTGGACGGAAACTTCATCCTGCAATACAGTAAGGATATCGCCAAGAAACACTCGATCAACGCAGCGTTCAACATGCTGCTCAGTGAAAACAAATTCACCGAAAGCACCTTCAAGGCCGAAGGTTTCCCGAGCGACAAGATGAACAACATCAGTTACGCTCGCCAGTATGCCGAAGGCACGACTCCCCAGAGCTATGACGTGATCCGGCGGCAGGTGCAATTCATGGGCAACGTCTCCTACACGTACGACAACCGTTACGTCATCGAGGGAACCCTCAACTATTCGGGCGCCTCCTCGTTCGGAACGAACAACCGATGGGGTTCGTTCTGGAGCGTAGGAGCCTCCTGGAACCTGCACAACGAGAAATTCCTCCGCAACGTCCAGAACCTCACCAGCCTGCGTCTCCGCTTATCATACGGACGCGACGGCAACTCCAATTTCGCGTCCAACAACTCGTACGCTCTGTACAACTACCTGACTTCCGGACAATACAACGGTTTTACGGGGGCCATTCTTCAGAACATGGAGAATCCCAACCTGAAATGGCAGGTCAAAGATCAGTACAACATCGGATTCGACATGATGTACAGGCGAATCAGCATCAACGCCAACTACTACTACAATCTGACGAAGAACCTGGTATCGAACATCTCGATCGTACCTTCGACCGGCTTCAATACCGTGGATGACAACCTGGGCGAAGTGATGAACCGAGGTTGGGAGATTTCGATCGGATACACGCCCTGGCAGAGCAAAGACGGATTCGTGAATATCAGCGGGGCCATCACGACCAACAAGAACGAAATCACCAAGCTCTCGGAAAGCATGCGGGCCTTCAATGAATTGCAGGACAAGCTCGCAGCAGATTACCACAATACGGCCCCTGTGCGAAAATACATCGAAGGCATGCCGCTAAATGCGATCTGGGCCGTTCCTTCGCTGGGTATCGACCCGATGACCGGCCGCGAGGTCTTCATCAACCGGGACGGACAGCGCACCTACGACTGGTCGGACAAAGACATGGTATACTGCGGCCAGACCGATCCCAAATACCGAGGCACGGTCGGATTCAACGTGGAATACAAAGGTTTCGGAGTGAGCGCATACGGCACGTTCGAAGGCGGATGCGAATATTATAACTATACGCTGGTGGATCGGGTCGAGGACGCCAACATCCGGGTCAACGTAGACCGGCGCGTGCTCAGTGGCCGATGGACCACTCCCGGACAGAACGCGCTCTATACGACCAAACGACTTTCCTACCAAACCTCATCGGGCTCGGCATCGGCGTCAACGCGTCTGACCTCGCGCTTCGTGCAGAAACGGGATGAATTCAGCATCTCTTCGCTCAATGTCTACTATAACTTCAGCGAGGCCGTCGCTCGGAAAATGCATCTCAAACGATTGCAGCTGAAATGTTCGATGGACAACGTGGCGACGTTCTCCACGATCCGGCTGGAACGCGGTACGTCCTATCCTTTCGCCAGAACCCTCTATTTCACTTTGCTCGCTACATTTTAACCACGGATAACCCATGAAAACAAGAACTCTGATATATGCACTGTCGGCCTCCATGCTGATCTCGCTGACTTCCTGCAACGACTGGCTCGACACCGGTTCCAGCACACAGATCCGGGGCGACGAATTGCTGAAAACCGAAACCGGTTTCCTGGATGCGCTTACGGGCATCTACATAAACATGTGCTCGCCATCCATGTATGGCAAGAACATGACCAGCTATGTGGTGGACATGCTGGCACAGCCCTACACCGATTTCCAATCGACCTCGAACGAGCGGTCGGCGCTCATGGCCGGACAATACAACAATGCGCTGGCTGTACCCTTTATCGAAGCCATGTGGAACAACACCTACGAGACCATCGCCAGCATCAACAACGAGCTGAAATTCGTCGAGGCCAACGAGAACGAGGTGCTCAGCCCGTTCGTTCGGGAGATGATCAAAGGCGAGTTGCTGGCCCTGCGGGCTTTTCTCCATCTGGACATGATGCGTCTGTACGGATACGGCGATCTCCAGAATCTGGAAGACTTGGAAACCCATCCGGCCATTCCCTATGTTACCGTATACGCCAAGGAGATGACGCCGCAGCTGACCTATTCCAAAACGATCGGCCTGATGATCGCTGATCTGGAAAAAGCCATCAAGTGTTTGGAGATCGACCCCATTCGGGGAGAAAACGAGGCTCCCGCTGCGGCCAACAAGGACGGATACTGGAACAACCGCGTATACCACATGAATTACTTTGCGGCCAAGGCCACGCTGGCGCGGGTTTACATGTGGGAAGGAAGTGCCGAAAGCCTGAAAAAAGCCTTCGACATCGCAGAGGAACTGACCGGACTCGAAGGCACCGCCTACAAATGGGTGAGCCCTTCCGATCTGTACGGAGCCGGCACCCCCGACCGTGTCTTCTCCAAAGAGCACATCTTCACGCTGAATGTCTACAATCTTAAAAATATCGTGAACGATGAAATGGTAGACTATGTCTATCAACCCAATGCGCTGACCAACGTAATCAAATGGTCGAGAGTAGCGTACGATATCTTCAATGCCTACTCCTTTGACTATAACACCTACGAGTACATTCCCGGATACATCGGCTTCGACGATTACCGCTTCGACCTGCATTTCAAGGAGACGGCCAAACAGAACGCAACGGGCAGCAGCACCCAGGAGAAGTATTACATGGGATACAAACTTTACCAGACAGGCAACGGCGCAGCAACGGCCTTCGATTATCGTGATATGCTGCCGATGATCAAGATCAGCGAAATGTACTATATCATGGCGGAGTATTATCTTTCGCTGGCGGACGAGGACAAAGCGCTGGAAATCATAAATTTCATTCGGTCCAAACGCGGCCTGAGCCAGCCCCTGACCAAAGATCAGATCGAAAATGAACTCTGGTCGAGTGTTTTCGACGAACTGACCAAAGAGTATATGCGGGAATTCATCGGTGAGGGACAGCTGTTCTATTTCTTCAAACGTTACAGCCTTGAAAATCCGATTTACATATACGGAGGCGACAACGAAAACGCCGCATTCACCCCCGAACGCTATCTGCTGCCCTATCCGAAAGACGAACTGGAGATCGGCGGCCGGGTTCAGTAACTAACGACTATTAATAAAAAAACATGAATATGAATAGATTGAGAATAATATCGCTGGTCTTGACAGCGAGTGCCGCACTCCTGGCGGGAGGGTGTTCCCAAGACGAACTGCTGCCCTATGCAACGGAAGATTCCGCCATATATTTCCCGACCAACAACCAGATGTATTCTTTTATCGACACGCCCGATGCCGAATACGCCGATGTGGAAATAAGGCTCAATATCATCGGCCCCATTGCGAATTACGACCGGCCCGTAGCCGTGGAGGTGAACCAAGAGACGACGACTGCCACCGCCGGTCAGTATACCGTATTGGGCGGCATGGTCAAAGCCGGAGCTGCTTCGGGAACGGTAACCGTGCGGATCAACAACGACAAAGAGTCGCTCGCTCAGGGCGATTTGATGCTGGGCTTGCGGCTGCTCGACAACGACCAGTTCTCGACGGCGATCGATCCGGAAAGCAAACCGCCTTTGGTCGGAGGTCATGATCTCGTCTCATTCGAAACCGTACTGACCTGGTCTAACGACATTAAGATGCCGGATTACCTGCTGCAAAGAAATTTCCTGAGGTATGTATCCTACACGGCACTCTGGGTGGACGATGACGGCAACGTATACGGAGAACAGAATAAAGAGGGAACGAGAAAGCGTATAAGCGCCAAATACGCTTCCAACGGGCTTTACAGTAAGAACCTGGCCAGAATCCTCCGGGAGGTATGGCCGGAGGTGCTCAATGTGTTCGGATACTTAGGAACCGATGCGGATTTCCTCGAGAAATATCCCATGATCAACCCCGGCAATGTCATGGACATGTATACGAAACAGTTGTTCCACAAACTGGAAACCTATATTTACGAATACAACCAGGCACATCCGGACGACATTCTCCGCCATAGCGACGATGCCGCGGTACTGAATACTTCCGGCAATATCGTTTCGGTCAAATCAGGCGGTAAAACCTATGAACTGAAATTAAAAGAAAATCCTCCCATTCTTGTTAATCCTTTTGGTTTATAATCATGAAAAAGACATTTATAACCTATTGCATAGCGTGCATGATTCTGGCATTGTCCGCCGTGTCATGCTACGAAGACAAAAGCACTTACGGCACGATTTCGGACACGGTAGTGATCGACGCCACCGGATTCGGCCCGAGGATCGAAGTCGCAAACGGGAGCACGCTGCGGCTCTCCCCGAAAGTAACTCCGGCCAACGACCCCGATCTCACCTACGAATGGAAAATCACCATTACACCGGGCGGAACCGAGACGACTTTTTCCAAACTGAGCGAGGAAAAGGATCTGGAACGGGTAATGACCCAGGCTCCCAGCGAAAGACCTTATAGGCTGGTATTCACGGTAACCAACAAACGCACCGGCGTACAATACATGCATTGTTATCACGTTTACGTGATCAGCCGGATGGGCGACGGCGTGCTGGTTGCCGACACAAAAGACGGCCAGACCTCGGATATTTCGCTGGTGCGGAACAAATACGTTTCGGCCGGTTACACCGGGGAGACCCAATACATCCGCGACTCCTACTCCTTTACGAACGGCCAAAAAATGGAGGGCGTCATGCGGAAGATGATCTACGGCCCCATCGGCCTTTCGGCCCAGACATTCTATGTAACGGCGATGACGGACAAAACGCTCGAAAACCTCGATGCCAGCACCCACGGGATCGTCCAGAATTTCGATCAGATGTTCACGTTCGCGCCCGAAAAGGACAAAGAATTCCAAACGCTCGGAGCGAACAACTTCTCTGTATTTTTCGTGTACGGAGGGGATATCTATGCCTACGGCAGACAGTTAAACTCAACTACGCAAACTTTCTCGGACCCGCTCAATTACGTGAGCCCCGCCCAAATCGCTAACAAGAAATTCGCGAATGAATACTTCCAGGTAAACGCCGATTCGGGAAACGCCTTTTTCTTCGATGAGACCAAGGGAACGTTCTATCACATGGAGGCACCCTCTTATTCGATCACACCCCTGACGGCAGGAACCAGTGCCAGTGTGAATTTCGATCCGAACACGCTTGCGGGATATACGCTGCTCGGCTCATGCCGAGGCGAACAGGTCGCCAGCAATCCGGTGCATATACGGGTTCATTTCATCCTCAAAGATCCTCAGGGCTCGATCGATGTCTACCGGTTGTCGTACCGGTATGATCCGAATGCCGACGGCGGCAGCTATTTTTACGAATCGGAGGGGAAATTCTCCACCGCGACATGCCCAGATATCGCAAACGCGCTGTGCTTCGAAGGATCGTACAAACGTTCCGTAATCTATTACGCAACCAAAAGCAAGGTCTATCCCTGCGTGATCGGCGGCAGCGCCGTCGGTGTCAATGAAGGCGGGGCATTCACCGCGCCTGCGGGAGAAGAGATTACGGCCATGTCGCTCTTCCGGGAAGCGTGGAGCTATTACACTCAGCCGGGCAGCGATATGGCGGTTATGCCGGAGGATGCCAACCAATTGTTAGTAGCGACCTATAACGACAACACCCAGGAAGGCAAAGTGTACGTGCTCCCCATTACGGGTAACTCCGGAAGTTTGGGAGCCGCCGATGCGGATCATACATTCACCGGATTCGGACGTATCACGGCGCTTGGAACACAAGGGAAACAGTAAAAGACCTTGAAAACAGAAAGGTAATCGGTGCAATATGTATCCGATTACCTTCGTTTGCAGAATGACTAACCTAATAATTCAGTTCGTTATTTTATGAAAAAAAGAAAATTCATTTTTGCAGTGGCATGTTTGTCGATATGCTTGGGAGGATTCCCGAGCACGGCATCCGCATTCTGGCCCTTCAGCAAGAAGAAAAAAGCCAAGACCGAAATCTCCCAAAGCGACTCCACGGCCAATAAAAAGAAGACGTACGACGATTTTTTCAAGGAAAAGCACGAGACGGCACGCGGTCTGATCACCCTGCACAAAATGAAAGGGAAACTCTATTTCGAACTGCCGGTGAATCTGCTGGGGCGTGAAATGCTGATCGGTTCCACCATAACGGAGATCAGCGAAAATGCCAACGCCATCGTGGGATCGAAGCCCACCCAGCCGCTGCACGTCCTGTTTACGAAAACCGACACCCATGTCCAGCTCCGAGAGGTGAACGCCGACTACATCGCAACCGATGCGGCAATCGATCGGGCATTGAAAAAGAACAGCATCGGCTCGATTCTGGAAAACGCCAAAATCGAAGTGTTCAACAACGACAGCACGGCCGTCGTGTTCGACATGACGAGTTTTTTCGTCGGAGACAACAAGAAAATGAGCCCCTTCGACCAAAACTCGCTTTACGGTTCGTCATTCAAGCGAACCGAAAGTTTCAAGAGCGAAAATTCCTACCTGAGCGGAATCAAGGCCTTCGACGACAATGTTTCGGTGCGCAGCTGTCTTTCGTATACCTATTCGCTGACCTCGCACAGCGGCGAGAAAACGCTCCTGAAAGACGCTCCGTTTACGGTGGAGATGACCCGCTCGATCGTTCTGCTCCCTGAGAAACCCTCCCGTCCCCGCATGGCGGATTATCGGATCGGAGTCTTCTTCACACCCCGAATGCAGTTGGGCGAGGGTTCGCGGACGACGGCCCCCGTCTATTACGCCAACCGCTGGCGACTTGCGCCCTCCGATACCGCAGCCTTCCGCCGTGGGGAGAAAGTCCGGCCCGTAAAGCCGATCGTATTTTACGTCGACAACGACTTCCCGGCCAAATGGAAGCCCTATATCAAGGAAGGAATCAACCAGTGGCAGGAACTGTTCGAGGAGATCGGATTCGAAGACGCCATCGAAGCGCGGGATTTTCCGACGGACGATCCGGAATTCGACCCGGACAACCTGAAATACTCCTGCGTGCGTTATGCCCCGATCGGCATCCAGAATGCCATGGGCCCTTCGTGGGTCGATCCCCGCAGCGGCGAGATCCTCAATGCCTCGGTATATGTCTATCACGACATCGTGCGGCTGATCAACAAATGGCGCTTCATACAGACCGCCACGGTCGATGAAGAGGTCCGTCAGGCGGAACTTCCGGATGAAATCCTGGGCGACGCCCTCCGCTACGTCATCTCGCACGAGATCGGCCACTGCCTCGGCTTCATGCACAACATGAGCGCATCGTCGGTCATTCCGGTCGATTCGCTCCGTTCGCCGACCTTCACGCAGCAGCACGGAACCACCACCTCCATCATGGACTACGCCCGCTTCAACTATGTAGCGCAACCCGGGGACAAAGAGCGGGGCGTCAAACTCTCGCCGCCCCGATTCGGGATTCACGACCGGTATCTGGTCCACTGGAACTACATGCCCGTTTTCGAAGCGGCAACCGCCGAGGAAGAGGCCCCGATCACGGCCAAATGGATCACCGATGCCGTAAAGGAGCATCCATGGGCGCGCTATGGAAAACAGCAATTCACGATAAGATTCTTCGACCCCCGCTCGCAGACGGAAGACCTGGGCGACGATGTGGTGAAAGCTACCCGTTACGGCGTGAAAAACCTCAAAATGCTGATGCAGAATTACGACAACTGGATCACCTCCGGAGACGATGATTTCGAATTCCGGACGGAGATCCTGGGAGACATCATCGGACAGATGGCCATGTACATCCAGCACGTCTACCTGAACGTGGGAGGACTTTACAAGAACGAGGTGAAAGCCGACGACACGCTGCCGGCATTCGCGAACATTCCTACCGAAAAACAGGTGGCAGCTCTGAAATACCTCTTCGAACTCTACGGCGATCTCGACTGGCTGGACAACCGCGAACTGATGAACAAACTGGCAATCATAGGCTCCCCCAAAGCCGCCGTAGCCGACATGCTCGGAAGGCTGATCGTCTCCGCACCGTTCAGCGTATCCCTGTCGGCCGACGTAGCCGGAAATTCCTTCTCGTTCCGGGAGTGCGCCGACATCGTATACGACTTCATCTGGAAACCGACCGTCAACGGCCGAAAACTCACACGCGAGCAGATGGACCTTCAACGACAATACGTCGAAGCGATGATGGACGTCGGCAATTTCCCCCTGCCCAAGAGCTCGGGAAAGGATTTTGCCATTCAGCAGCATAACATGAACGCCTGCACCTGCAATCTCCACGGCGAGAACCTTTGCGGCGAAATAAGCTACGATCCCGTATCGGGATTCCAATGGACGCCCCGGGCGATTTTCAACCGTGGGCAGGCGACCGTAGCGGATATTTATGCCTATGTTTCAAGGGTTCGGACGCTGCTCGAAAGCCGGGTGGCCCATGCTCCGAAAGAGACGAAAGCACATTACGAGCTGTTGCTGCACACGATTGAATTCGGTCTAAAATAGAAAGCCCCGACTATGAAATACTACAAGATATTGCTTTTAGGACTGGTTATCGGGAGCCTGACGATTCCCGCACAGGAGAGTCTCGCCGCCGGAAAGAAAAAGAAAAAAGAGACGGCAGACAGCGTGAAAACCACGCCCGAAGCCACCTCGTACGACAAACTCTTCAAAGACAAGAAAGGGGTCATCCACAAAAAAGGCCTCATGGCCATCCACAAAGTCGAACAGAAAATCTACCTCGAAATACCTTTCGACCTTTTCGGCCGCGACTTTCTGGTGGATACGTATGTCGACCGGACGAGCGATGTGGGCGCCCTTGCTCCGGGGCAGAAAACGGCTCCTTCCAAACGGCTTCGGATCGACCGAACCGACTCGCTGGTGCTGTTCCGTACGCCGAAATACAACGTTCACGCCGAAAAGGGCGGCAAGGGGATCGAAAAGGCATTGCAGGCCTCGCGGATCAGTGCCATTGCGAACGCCTTTCCGATCGCCGCGATCAACAACGACAGTACGGCCGTCGTGTTCGAAGCCACTTCCTACTTTCAGGGAGGGAACAAAGATATCCTCAATCTGCAAGGCGTACCTTTCGGGGGAAGCGGGTTGTTTATCTATGAGAATGAATACATCAGCAATCGCGCCCTCATTCATGGCGTCGATGCCTTCAACCGCAGTGTGTCTGTATCATCGGAGGTCGGAATCCGGCTGACGCTGGCTTTCCCGATGGGAGTCCTGGATGAGAAACCGGAGGTGTCGGCGGGCATCGTAACGACGCTGACCCTGCTGCCCGACGAAAAAATGGCGACGCGGAAAGCCGATCCGCGAATCGGGACCTCTTATGTTCGTTACACCTCTTTCAGCGACAAAGGCAGCAAGGATGGATATTTTGCCGGACGTTGGAATCTGGTTCCCAAAGATCGGAATGCGGTAAGACAAGGAGAATTGTCAGAACCGGTAAAACCCATCACGATCTACCTCGACACCCTTTTCACGGAAAGCTGGTCCAAGGCCATCCAGCAGGGAGTCGAAAAATGGAACCCCGCGTTCGAAAAGGCCGGGTTCAAGCAGGCGATTCGCGTGGAACCTTTCCCTGCCGATACGAATTTCCGTTCGAATGATCCGCTCACCAGTTGCATCGTCTTCTCTGCATCGACCGGTAGCTCCATCGCATTGCGTCGTCTGGCCGATCCCCGAACGGGAGAGATCATGAGTATCCAAATGACCGTTCCGCGCGATTTCGCGAACAGCGTCCGGCAGGATGCGATCTATTCGATCTCGAACACCGACCGCAGGTATGCCGGCTATTATTTGTCGGACGAGGCGGTCTGCGAAGTGCTGACCGCAAAGGTCATGCAGAAGATGGCAACCGCCCTGGGCCTGGCCCCCAACCTGGCCGGAAGCACCGCCTATACGACCGAGCAGATGCGAGATCCCGCCTTCACCCGAAAGTACGGATTCACGGCATCCGTTACCGATAATGTGCTCTTCAACTATGCGGCACGTCCCGGCGACCGGGAACGCGGCGTGGCGACGATCGTAGAGAAGCCTGGCGTCTATGACGAATTCGCTGTCAAATGGCTCTATACGCCATTGGCTGAAAACGAAAAGAAAGTATTGGACGAATGGCTCTCCGAAAAGAGCGGCGACCCCCGTTTCTTCTACGGCAAGCCGAACGGCATCACCTATGCCGTCGACCCCCGGGCTTTGGAGGGTGATCTGGGCAGCGACATCGTCGCTTCGATCGCTCAGGAAACCGAAAATCTCAAATTCGTCATCGCCAATGCGCCCGAATGGCTCAAAGACGACGCGATTCCCGAATCTTACAAAGAGCTATTCCCCGACTTCCTGTTTTTAAGGGTATTCAGCCATGTCCGGAATCTGTCGTATTACATCGGAGGAGTCTACCAGGACGAGCCCCACGAAGGCCGCACACAACCGACTAACCGTCCGGTGCCGAAGCAGGTACAGAAACAGATGCTGCGATCGATCTTCGATTTATGCGACGATCTCTCCTGGATGGATGCGAACCGGGATTTCATGTATCTGGGCGGCCCGAACAGCACGCTCTCCTCGATGGCCTACATGAATATGCCGGTGCAGCACGTCATGCTTCGGATCGGTCGAATGGCTCTCAGCATTGAGAAATCGGATGCCCCTTACACACAGGAAGAGGCATTGGACGATGTGGCATCGTTCATATTCCGGGATTCCAGGCAGGGGAAAGCGCTGAAGCCCCACCATAGGACTTGGGCCGGGCAGTATATCTCCTTCCTCGTCAACGGATCGCCCGTAATGAAAGCGAATCTGAAAAAGGCGAAAAGCGATGACAGATCATTGGCCGGCGAGGCACCCGATCCGCTTTCCGAATGGGAAGAGAGCACCCGCCGAATCGCCTCGATCCGTTATGCGGCCGGTACCTCTCCCGAAATGCTTCCGGACGAGCTGACCGAAACAGGCATCGCGACACAGGCCATGCAGCCGACAACGACGATCCATTACTATTTCCCGAAAAATGCGGAACCGATATATTGGGAGAAGATGAAAGAGGCTCGCAGGGACCTCCAACGGGCAATCGGCAACTGTAAAAATACGACAGACCGCAACGCCCTGAGATATTATCTATCCCTGATCGACATGGCCCTGACCGGCAAACCGGCAAATAGATGACGTAGAAGATGAAACGTCCCCTATTGACTGTCATCATACTGCTTTTTTCCGGAACCGTTTTTGCGCAAACAAAAAAACAGCTTTGTCCGGACACATAGAAGATTCTTTAACGAACTGCTGCATCGAAGCGGCCATGATAAAGGTAATATCCGGAACGGATACGTAAGGAACGGAGAAGGCCGTCCGAAGCAGGACGATCGCGCCGACCAACCAAATTCTGAAAATTCGCATACGTCTGTTTTTACTGAAAATTTTCACGCTGCAAACGTATCGTCAACCTGTTACAATCCCGTTATCGAAGCATGACGATTCCGTGAAACCGGACATTTCGCCGCTTCTTCCAAGCCGCAGGCAGCCAATCCCTTGCCTTTCTGCACCGGCCATGTTACATTTGCGTTAAATCCGCACGGGCGGGTGCTCCGGCTGCCGATAATTGATTACTTTTGAATGTCCAAACGCATACGGAGATGACGAAACACCGGATTTTAGTGGTCGACGACGAAGAGTCGCTCTGCGAAATACTGCAATTCAATCTGGAGGTTGAGGGCTACGAGGTCGACACGGCCGACAGCGCCGAACAGGCCCTCGCGATGAATCCCGAACGTTATTCGCTCATCCTGCTCGACGTGATGATGGGCGAGATGAGCGGTTTCCACATGGCGCAGCTGCTGCGGGCCGATCCGAAGACGGCGCACATCCCCATCATCTTCTGCACGGCGAAGGATTCCGAAGACGACACAGTGGCCGGTCTGAACCTCGGCGCGGACGATTACATCACCAAACCGTTTTCCGTGCGGGAGGTTCTGGCGCGCGTCAAAAGCGTGCTGCGCCGCACGGCCGCCCAAGAGACTGCCGAGGATCTGCTCGGGTTCGAGGGGTTGCAACTGGATCGGCTTCGCAAGCGGTGCCTGCTCGACGGTCAGAAGGTGCCCCTCACAAAAAAAGAGTTCGAGATATTGGCCCTGCTGCTCGCACATCGCGGCGTCATCTTCTCGCGCGAGACGATTTTGCAGCGGGTCTGGAGCGACGAGGTGGTGGTGCTCGACCGCACGGTCGATGTCAACATCACGCGCCTGCGCCGCAAAATCGGTCGCTACGGCGAACACATCGTTACGCGTTCAGGATATGGCTACGGATTCGAAGCGTAGACTGGCCTACCATCGGCGGCTTTTCCTGCTGTTGCTGACTTTTTCGTGGACACTCGTGGCCTGTTTCGTTGTATTCCAGTACGGACGCGAGAAACATTTCAAGACCGAACGGTTCGACGCCGACCTGCAGTTGCTCAATCTCCGGCTTCTGTCTGCCCTCGCCGAAGGGACGACGCCCGACCGCCTTTTCGACAGTCTGCGGGATTCTTTGCCCGATCTGCGCATTACACTGATCGGACTTTCGGGAGAGGTGTTCTACGATTCATCGGTCGATTCGCTGACCGACAACCATCGCGACCGGCCCGAAATCGTTCGGGCGCTGGCCCACGGCAGCGGATACACGTTCCGCCGACGCTCCCGAACGACCGACCGCAACTACTTCTACTCAGCCATGCGAAGCGATACGACGATCATTCGCACGGCCGTACCCTACTCCGTCTCCCTGCACGAAGTGTTGGCGGCCGATCGCGGATTCGTGTGGTTCATGCTGAGCATCACGCTCTTGATGAGCTTCGCGGCCTACTTCGCCACACGCCGCCTGGGCCGCAACATGACGCGGCTCGACGATTTCGCCCGCCGGGCCGAACGCGGCGACCGCATCGACGACGAAGCGGCCTTTCCCAACGACGAATTGGGCAGCATTTCGAACCATATCATCCGGCTTTACGCCCGATTGCAGCGGACGATCGCCGACCGCGACCGCGAACATGCCGCCGCGCTGCACGAGGAGCAGGAGAAAATCCGCATCAAAAAACAGCTCACCAACAACATCAACCACGAATTGAAAACGCCGGTAGCTTCGATTCAGGGCTATTTGGAGACGCTGCTCGCACATCCCGAAATGGACGAACGGCAGCGCATCGTCTTTCTCGAAAAGAGCCATGCGCAGAGCGAGCGGCTGCGGCGCCTGCTGGTCGACGTTTCGACCATCACGCGCATGGACGAAGGAAGCCGCGCGATTCAGAAAGAGCCCGTTTCGTTGAACGAACTGATTGCGGAGATCGCGGCGGACATGGAACTGCGGCCGGCGGGACAACGCATGCAGATGGAAATCGACCTGCCCGAGCCGATCGAGGTCATGGGCAATCCGTCGCTATTAGGGTCGATTTTCCGCAACCTCACGGACAACGCGGTCGCCTATTCGGGCGGCGACCGCATCTTGATCCGGCTGGTCGAAAACACCGACGAACTGTGCACCTTGCTCTTCGCCGACAACGGTACCGGCGTTTCCGAGGAGCATCTGCCCTACCTTTTCGAACGCTTCTACCGCATCGACAAGGGACGGTCGCGCAAGATGGGCGGCACCGGATTGGGGCTTTCCATCGTCAAGAACGCCGTGCTGTTGCACGGCGGCACCATCACCGTCAGCAACCGACCGGAAGGCGGTCTCGCATTCGTCTTCTCCCTGCGCAAAAAGGGCTGACCCCGACAGCCGGCAACCGCATCGAATTCGCCGACAGCCTCCCTATTATAAGATTGGGAAGCATCTATTTTAGGCTTGCAAAATGGCGGGACGCAGCCTGCGAGGGGAGCGTAGCGAGCCTCGCCCGCCGAGGCTGCGGCTCGCGCGGCTTTATAAAGCCGCAAACAGCCATTTCAACAACTAACAAGCCGATAGTAAATACTCCTATTATTTATAACGGCTCAAGTCGAACGGCTCGAGCGCAGCGGAAGGACGCCCGTCGTCGGTAAACGCCCCTTTCGAGTAATGACCGAATCCACCGTAACACTCCGGCTCCCAATAGAAGATTCCGAGACACCGCCCGTCGGTCTCCTGCATTGCCCGCCGGAACAGGTCGTCGAAGCAGGTCCGGGCCGTATCCGGATCGCTCCGCTCCATACCGACCTCGACGATCATGCAATCCGTCCCGTAACACGCCGCCAACGTACGAATCGCAGCGATCATCGCCGCATTGCTCCGACTCCAGGTGGCCGCCTCGGGATAAAGCGACATCCCGATCACGTCCCATTTGCCGCCGTACCGTTTCAATCCGTCGAACAACCAGATAAAATGTTTCGGTTCATCGCCGCGATCGAGGTGCACGATTACCTTCGCTTCAGGATAGACCGATTTCACTGCCTCGTAGCCAGCCGTCGTCAGTTGAGCATAGTTAGCCATGTTCGTGCTCGCCTTTCCCATGGGCCACAGCATGCCGTCCGAGGTCTCGTTGCCGACCTGCACCCATTCGACCTGCACGCCGGCCGCCTTCAAGGCCGAAAGCACGTCGACCGTATGATCGGACAGCGCCCGCTTCATCCGATCGAGCGCATAACCCGACCAAGCCGCCGGAATAGGCTGCTTGGCGGGATCGGCCCATAAATCGCTGTAATGGAAGTCGATCAGCAGGCGCATACCCAGGGCCTGCGCCCGACGGGCCTTCTCCACGACATCGGCCTTGGCGCACCAGCCGTCGGACGGATCGACCCACACGCGCAGCCGGATGGCATTCATGCCGATCTCCTTCATCAAGGCCGTGCATTCGCGTCGTTCGCCCGCCGCATTGTAAAATTCGACCCCCGCCTGCTCCATTTCGGTTACCCTGCTGATGTCGGCGCCGGAAGCGAATTCGACGACCGGCACAGAAGGTTTCTGCTCCTCTTCGGGAGGCGGCGTCTCTCCCTTTTGACAAGCGACCGCACATAAACAAACCAAACCGCCGATCATCCGGCCGATCCATTTCATGCGTTTCATCCGTTCCATACGCCTCGAGATCATTGCATACGACCCTTCAGACGGTTCGCCGCCTCGGTAAAGGCATCCATGATGCGGGTCGGCCGGTCGTTCTGGAAAGCACCGAGCGCATACCCTCCGTGGCAACATTCGGGCGCCCAGTAGAAGACCCCTTTGCACCGATGATCCGTATCGTTCAGGGCGGCATCAATCAATTGCGACAAAAATTCGTACCCTTCATCCGGCTTTGCCGCTTCGACGCCCGTTTCGACGATCATCACGTCGCAGCCGTACTTCGCACCGATCCGCCTGATGTTTTCGATGCTGTCCCGCAACGTCGATGCCGCATCGGGTTCCTTGCCGCTCTGCATCGCCCAATACGGATAGACGCTCATGCCGATCATATCCCATCGGGCACCGTAATGTTTCAGCCCGTCAAACATCGTGTCGTAGAGCACAGGGTCGAACCCATTGTCGAGATGCACGATCACGGTCGCATCGGGATAGACCGACTTCACGGCCTCGTAGCCCGCATCGGTCAATCCGGCATACTGCTCCATGTTGTCGCGATGTCCGACGGGCCACAGCATACCGTTGGAGGTTTCATTGCCCACCTGCGCCCACTTCACCTCGATGCCGTTCTCCTTGAGCAGCCGGAGCGTCTCGGCGGTATGGCGAGCGAGCGCCTGCTTCATCGTTTCGTAATCCATTTCGGCCCAGGCCGCCGGAATGTTCTGTTTAGCGGGATCGGCCCACCAGTCGCTGTAATGGAAACAGAGCATGACGGCCATGTCGTTCTGCTTGGCGCGACGGGCCATCTCGAGCACATCTTCCTTGCTGCTCCAGCCTCCTTTCGGATCGACCCACACGCGCAGACGAACGGCATTCAGGCCGAGCTCCTTCATCAGCCGAGTGTTCTCCGTCCGCACACCGTCGCGATTGTAGGAATAGATTCCCTGGCTTTCGAGGTGCGTGGTCGCACTGATGTCGCCGCCCAGCCAAAATTCGTCCGTTGTTTTTCGGGCTTCGGGTTCCCGCTCCACCGACCGCCCCGAAAGCGGGACGCAGACGGTTCCGACCAATCCTCCGACGACGAGCCATCGCCGAAGCATGCTTGTTTTTAAAAATTTTAAGTATTCCATCTTGTTTTCGTTTGTGGTACTTTCGATCGTTTTCTTCCATCATCGGATTATCTCTTACAAATATAACGATTTTTCTAAATATCGCCCAACCGATCCCTTTTTACCTTATATTTAAAACCTATCCATGCAACCGTTTTCGACCGATATTTTCTCGAAAAAATAAAAATATTCTTGGCGTATTTAAAAATTTATTGTTATATTTGTGTTACAATTTTTTGCGAAAAAGCCTCGAAAAGAACTTTTCGCAGTGTTTGTCGGCGTCTTATACGACAGCTTGCTCCGTAAAAGAGAATTGGGAGCATTCGGAAAGACCGATAAGAGACCGAACCGAACAAACGAAAAACAAACGACCGAAAAACAAGAGAAAAAGACGAAAAACCTGTTCCACAATTTAACCTAAATTACTTACTAATTCAATTACAACATGATGACAACAAGACTTTTACATTGTTGTACCGCATGGGGGGGGGAACTCCGGCGGTTGTTCTTTGTTGCATTGTTCTCGATGCTGACGTTGGGTGCGGCGGCACAGGGCAATTCGATCAAAGGTAATGTCGTCGATGCAACGGGTCAACCGGTGATCGGCGCAAGCGTTCTCGTGAAAGGGACGTTGAACGGCGCCAACACCGACATCGACGGTAACTTTCAGTTGAACAATGTTCCGGCGAATGCAACGATCGAGGTATCGTTCGTCGGTTACAAGACGGTCGAGACGGTAGCCGTTCCGAGCAAGACGTTCTACAACATCACACTCGAGGAGGACACCGCCACCTTGGACGAGGTCGTCGTAGTCGGTTACGGTGTCCAGAAGAAGAGCGACGTAACGGGTGCATTGACCCGCGTAGGCGCCGAGGAGCTGAACACCAAGCCCGTCATGAATGCCTTCGAGGCTTTGCAGGGTAAGGCCGCCGGCGTCGACATCACGTCGAACCAGCGTCCGGGTGAAATCGGTTCGATCCGCATCCGCGGTAACCGTTCGCTGAACGCATCGAACGCGCCGTTGTACGTTGTCGACGGGGTGCCTTTGAGCGCCGGCGGCATCGAGACACTGAACCCGCGCGACATCGAATCCATCGACATTTTGAAGGATGCTTCGTCGACCGCCATCTACGGTTCGCGCGGTGCCAACGGTGTCGTTCTCGTAACGACCAAACGCGGTAAGGTAGGCCAATTCTCGCTGAACTACTCGGGTACGGTAACGGTCGAGCACCTGAAGGACTTGCAGCCTTCGATGAGCGCCAGCGACATGATCACGTTCGTGCGTTGGTCGAAGTACAATGCCAATCCCGACATCAACCCGCGCGGCGACCAGCCCGACTACGAACACGATAAGACCTATTTCACTGGCAACCCGGGTTGGGCAAATGTGGAAAAAGGCTGGGTCAACGGCGTATGGGATCCGTCGAAGGTTACCGACTACGACTGGGGCGACCTCGTAACGAAGACGGGCATCACCCACGAACACACGTTGAGCGGTTCGGGCGGTACGGAGAACGTCCAGGGTTCGTTCTCGTTCGGTTACTTGAGCAACGACGGTACGCAGAAGGGACAGGAATATCAGCGTTACAACTTCGCTTCGACGGTCGACGTAACCCCGAAATCGTGGTTCAAGATGGGGGCGTCGGTCAACCTCTCCTACACCGAGCAGCAGTACGGTTATTCGCGTACGGGCCAGACCGGCACGAACTCGGGCCCGGTCGACATCTACAACGCCGCCAAGGCGCTGCCGAACTACGCACTGCCCTACGACGAAGACGGTGAGATCATCAACCTGCCCGCCGGTACGGAAAACAACTCCTACACGGTGATGGACGAATGGAAGAAATCGAACGATAACCGCGAGAGCTTCCGCGCATTGGGCAGCTTCTACGCACAGGTCGACTTCGGTGAAATCTGGAAGCCGCTCAAGGGCTTGAGCTACAAGTTCGCCTTCGGCCCCGACTTCCGCTACCGCCGCAACGGTGTCTTCATCGACGCCTCTTCGGCAGGCCGTGCAGGCGGCAAGAACTACGTCAAGTGGGGTGTCGACCGCTACTTCTCGTGGACGCTGGACAACATGATCCTCTACAACCGCCAGTTCGGGAAGCACAACATCGGCGTAACGCTGCTGCAGTCGGCTTCGAAATACAACCATGAGAACGGCAGCATGTCGGGCAGCGATTATCCTTATCCCTCGATGCTGTGGAACAACATGGGCATCATCGACATCACAGACACCAACTACGGTGCCGGCATGGGCACGGGCTTCAGCGAGAATCAGCTGGCTTCCTACATGGCCCGTATCAACTACAACTTCGACGAGCGCTTCCTGCTGACCGTATCGGGCCGTTACGACGGTTCATCCGTATTGGCCGAGGGTAACAAGTGGTCGTTCTTCCCGTCGGCCGCTTTCGGTTGGCGCATCAACCAGGAGTCGTGGATGCGCGATGCCGATTGGATCAACAACCTGAAACTGCGTATCGGCGTCGGTACGACGGGTAACTCGTCCGTCGACGCTTACGGCACGCTGGGTCTCGTTTCGGAGTACAAGATGCCGGGTGCCGGTTACGACAAGAGCACCACGATTCTTGCCACGAACGAGCCCTACTACGTCGATATGGGTAAAAAAGGGAACAAGATGCCCAACAAGACGTTAGGTTGGGAGAAGACCACGCAGTGGAACTACGGTATCGACTTCGGCTTCTTCGACAACCGCATCATGGGTACGATCGATATCTACCACTCGCGCACGAAAGACCTGCTGATGGCCGCCACGATTCCTACGCTGACCGGTTACGCAAATATGATGTCGAACGTCGGCGAAACGAAGAACTTCGGTATCGAGCTCGGGTTGGACCTCACGCCCGTCCGCACGAAGGACTTCGAATGGGTATCGTCGATCAACACCGCTTACCAGAAGGACGAGATCGTATCGCTGCTCAACGGCAAACAGGACATGATCGACAACAGCTGGTTCATCGGCCAGTCGATCGGCGTGTTCTTCGACTACGAGCATGCAGGTCTGTGGCAGGACACCGAGGAAGACCGCGCTCTGATGGAGAAATATAACGCCAACGGACACAAATTCCAACCCGGCAAGGTGCGTCCGGTCGACCAGCCCGATGAAAACGGCGAGATCGACTACCGGATCGACGACAACGACCGCGTCATCGTGGGCAACAAGAACCCGAAATGGACGCTGGGCTGGTCGAACACCTTCACGTGGAAGGGGCTCGAACTGACGCTCGAACTCTACGGCCGCTTCGGCTACATGGTTTCGACCGGCGGACAACTCTTTTCGGGTGCCGCCAACCAGGTGGAAGCCGACTACTGGACGCCCGAGCACACCAACTCCGACTGGCAGAAACCTATCTACGACGGCAGCCGAGGCAGCGGCGACGAATACCAAAAATTGTTGGGTTACGAGAAGGCCTCGTTCCTGAAGGTGCGCAACCTCTCGTTAGGCTACAACTTCCCGAAGAGCATCTGCAACAAGATCGGTTTCAGCTCGCTGAAAGTTTACGTGCAGGGCCGCAACTTAGGCAACATCTACTCGTCGATCGACTATTGGGATCTCGACCTCGGCACGAGCTTCTACAACCGCGGTTTCACGATCGGTCTGAACATCGGTTTCTAATCGCTAACATCAAAAAGAGAGTAAAGAGAGTATGAAAAATCTGAATAAAATATTCGCCGGTCTCTTCGCATGTGCGTTGACACTGGGCGCACCCTCCTGCGGCGACGATTTCCTGGAGGAGGATGCCGGACACTTGCTTTCCGACGCGTTGTTGCAAACGCCCGAAGGCGTAGAAAAGATGGTCGGCAGTCTTTATGCCGACATCCGCTGGTGGGGCGGTTTCGAATGGGCCTACGGCACGACGCTCTACGGTTGCGACGAGTTCACGGTCGCCGCTTCCAACTGCGCATTTCCGTGGAACGACTACAGCGCCGAATTCGGCCCGCTCAACTACAGCGGCGGCGGCGACTCGAAGAACTGCCCGGGTGTCAATGCGATCTGGGACCAGATGTATTTCGGTATCTCGACGGCCAACCTGATCATCGCCAGCGAAGCCATGATGCCCGCATCGATCCACGACCGTGCGTTAGGCGAGGCCTATTTCCTGCGCGGTTACAACTATCTGCGTCTGTTCGGTCAATACGGCGGCGTCGTGCTGCAGACCCAACCGGTCGAAGTACAGGGTGCCAGCGTTCCGCGCAACTACAAGCGTGCTTCGGAAGAGGAGGTGCTGAACCAGATCATCGACGACTTCAAACACGCCTACGAACTGATTCCGGCCGACAACAGCTGGATCTACTACGCGTGGACGAAGTACACGGCTGCCCACTTCTATGCCAAGGCCCTGCTCTATCGTCAGAGCGAGCGCTGCGTCGACTGGAACAGCAAGTACGACAAGAAAGCCGACCTCGACCTGGCCATCAAGCTCTGCGACGAGGTGATCACCGCCCGTCCCCTCGAGAACGACTACAACAACCTTTACGCCCATTGGACGGGTACGGACTGCGCGATCGAAAAATCGCAGGAGATTCTGATGGCCATTCCGCACAACGAGAATACGAATACCGACGGTCGTTTCGGCAACCGCACCTACAACTACTTCAACCCGCAGTTCTCGAACTTCGCAGGTGATTATATAAAGCGCGGTCAGTATATCGGCGGCATGGACTTCCAGCGCTGCCGTCCGACCGAATATGCCTACAACGTATTCGACAACGTGAACGACTCGCGTATGTGGAAGACCTACAAGACCGTTTACGGGTATAACAACTACGTCAAGCCCGAAGATATGTGGGATATTAAAAAAGATGACGAAGGTAAACCTGAAAAAGATAAAAACGGTAAGGAAATTCATCAAAGTTGTCCCGAAGGAGCCGAACCCGAAATGGGTGATCCGGGCATCATGTTCATTCTGAACAAGAAAGGGACTTCGGTAGCGAAGTACGGAACCATCGGCCGCGCCGGTGAAAGCCACACGTTCGTCTATCCCGATGGCGTCGGCCCCGAGGAGTGGGGCGGCAAATGGGTGCCCAACGTGGTTCCTCTCTACGACGGCGACAAATACGAGATGGATCAGCACGGCGCTTCTGGCGACCCCAACACCTGCAACTGCTACTGCGGCATCAACAAGACGGAAGACGGTACGCGTACCGCCGAGAAGGGTGATGCACACCGCGACATCACGCTGGCTCGTGTGGGCGAGACCTATCTGATCAAGGCCGAATGCCAGGTGCGCAACGGCGACGATGCAGGTGCCTTAGCTACCATCAACACGTTGCGCGCCCGCGCCGAGTACAAAGCCGGCGAAGACCGCGAGGCTTACGAAGACGGTACGCAGGCATTCAACGGCGACCGCATAAACTCGACGTCGGACAAAACCACAGCCAAAGGCAACAAGGACAAGAACGGCAAAAAGATCACCAACATGGAGGCTTACGAGTATTCGTACATCACGAAGAACACCTACTGCATCTCGACCGGTCTGACGAAACCCGAAGGCGGCTGGGGAAAATCGAACCTGCAGATTTCGAGCTGGAGCAACCTGCCGGAAGAGGACAAGGCCATCCTGGCAAAACTCGGTGTAGATGCTGGTTCGCTCGAAGGCAAGATTCACTTCATCATGAACGAACGCACCCGCGAGCTGCTCGGCGAGTGGAACCGTTGGGAGGAATTGAGCCGCACGAAGACGTTGGTTAAACGCGCCAAGGCATTCAACCAGCGTGCTGCCGCCAACATCAAGGATTATCACAACCTGCGTCCGATTCCGCAGACCTTCATCGACGGCCTGTTGGACGACAACGGCCAGAACCTCACCCCCGAGGCCAAGGCTGCCATGCAGAACCCGGGTTATTGATCCGTTCACCCTGTTTTCGGGATCAATTCACCCGAATTTCCAGAGGAGCGACCGTTTCGGCCGCTCCTTTTTTGTTACGCTCGCCCGCTTCGTCCCGTTTCCCCCTTTTTCACCCAGCCGCCCCTTCTTCTCCTCGCTCCGTTTTTTTCGCTCCGCTCCTGCCGCCGCGCCCCTTTTTTCTCCCGCCCCGCTCCTTTTTCTCTCCCCGCCGCGCCCTGCCCCCTCCTTTCCGGCCCTCCGCGGCCTTTTTTTGTCCTGTTCGCTTGGAAAAAACGATTCTTTTCGTTATATTTGGAAGAATAAATGCACACACCGATGAATCTCCGCAAACTACTGATAGTGGGCGCATTGCTCCTGCTTACCGGACCGCTCGCCGCTCGCGAAAAGCCCGTTCGCAAAACTTACAACTTCAACAGCGACTGGCTGCTTCACATCGGCGACACACCCGAAGCCGTTCGACCCGATTTCGACGATACCGGCTGGCAGCCGATCACGCTCCCGCGTGCGTTCAACGAAGACGAAGCCTTTCGCCTGCATATCAAGGATTTGACCGATACCGTCGTCTGGTACCGCAAACACTTTCGGCTGCCGAAGCACGCCCCCCAAGGCAAAGCGTTCATCGAATTCGAGGGTGTCCGGCAGCGCGGCGACTTCTATCTGAACGGCCACGCGCTCGGACCGCACGAAAACGGCGTCATGGCAGTCGGATTCGATCTGACTCCCTATTTGGTCGACGGCGAGAACGTCCTCGCCGTACGGATCGACAACGATTGGGATTACCACGAGCAGGCGACCGCGACCAAATTTCAATGGTCGGATCGGAATTTCAACGCCAACTACGGCGGCATTCCCAAGAACGTCCGTCTGCATCTGACCGGCGACCTCTACCAGACCTTGCCTTTGTACAGCACGCTCGGCACGACCGGCGTTTACGTCTACGCCACCGACATGGACATTCCAGCCCGCCGCGCCACGATCCACGCCGAATCGGAGGTGCGCAACGAAAGCGCCGAAACGCGTCGGGTGCGTTATGCGATGTTCGTCTGCGACCGCGACGGACGCCGAATCGCTGCCGCCGAATCCGAACCGATCGAAATTGCAACCGGCGGCACCGCTACGCTCCGCACGGAGACGCTCTGCGAAGGATTGCACTTCTGGAGTTGGGGCTACGGGTACCTCTATACCGTGGAGACGCAACTGATCGACGCCGTTTCGGGGCGTGTGGTCGATGTCGTGAAAACCCGCACCGGATTCCGCAAAACCGACTTCGCCGACGGCAAAGTCCGCTTGAACGACCGCGTGCTGCAACTCAAGGGTTTCGCCCAACGCACCTCCAACGAATGGCCCGCCGTCGGGATGAGCGTGCCGGCCTGGCTGAGCGACTTCAGCAACGGACTGATGGTCGAAGCGAATGCCAACCTCGTCCGCTGGATGCACGTAACGCCGTGGAAACAGGACGTCGAATCGTGCGACCGCGTCGGATTGATTCAAGCGATGCCCGCAGGCGATGCCGAAAAAGACCGCGAAGGCCGTCAATGGGAACAACGCAAGGAGCTGATGCGCGACGCCATCATCTACAACCGCAACAATCCGAGCATCCTCTTTTACGAGTGCGGCAACAAGGCCATCTCGCGCGAACACATGCTCGAAATGAAGGCTCTGCGCGACCGGTACGATCCGTATGGCGGACGGGCCATCGGATCGCGCGAGATGCTGGACATCCGCGAAGCCGAATACGGCGGCGAAATGCTCTACATCAACAAAAGCGCCCACCACCCCGTGTGGGCGATGGAGTACAGCCGCGACGAAGGGCTCCGAAAATACTGGGACGCATACAGTTACCCCTATCACAAAGAGGGCGACGGGCCGCTCTATCGCGGACAGAACGCCAGCGACTACAACCACAATCAGGACATGTTGGCCGTCGAAGGCGTGCGCCGCTGGTACGACTATTGGCTCGAACGTCCGGGTACGGGCCGACGGGTCAGCTCGGGCGGCACGAAAATCATCTTCTCCGACACGAATACCCACCAACGCGGCGAAGCCAACTACCGCACGAGCGGCGTGGTCGATCCGATGCGCATCCCGAAAGACGCCTTTTTCGCCCACCAAGCGATGTGGGACGGTTGGGTCGACACCGAACATCGGCGTACGCACCTCATCGGCCATTGGAACTACCCTGCCGGGACGGTCAAACCGGTCTACGTCGTATCGACCTATGACGATGTGGAGCTGCGGCTGAACGGACGTTCGGTCGGCGAACATCATCGCGATTACCATTTCCTGCATACGTTCGAGCAGGTGGCTTTCGAGCCCGGACGGTTGGAGGTGTACAGCAGCTACACCGACCCCGCGACCGGAGAACGCCGTACCGAACTGACCAATGTGCTCGAAACGGCCGGCGAACCTACTCGTATCCGCCTGCGCACGATCGAAAATCCGACCGGTTGGAAAGCCGACGGCGCCGACATGGCGCTGATCGAAGCGGAAGTTTGCGATGCCGCAGGTCGCCGCTGCCCGCTCGACAACCGGACGATCCACTTCGAATTAGAAGGCCCGGCCGAATGGCGCGGCGGAATCGCTTCGGGCCCCGACAACTGCATTCTCTCGCGCGACCTGCCCGTCGAATGCGGCGTCAATCGCGTGCTGTTGCGTTCCACTTGTCGGAGCGGTCGGATAACCGTTCGGGCGACGGCCGACGGCGTGCAAGGAGCCGAAACGACGCTCACGACTCATCGCATCAAGACGAAAGACGGTTTGAGCGAGTACCTCGCGGGCGACGCGCTCGCAGGATGGCTCACTCGCGGCGAAACGCCATCCGAACCGTCGTATCGCGACACGAAACGCGACGTGGCAATCGTCTCGGCGACCGCCGGAGCCAACGAAGCGGATGCCTGCAAAAGTTTCGACGACAACGAGTTGTCGGAATGGCGCAACGACGGCCGGGCATCGACTGCGTGGATCACCTATCGCCTGGCGGAGCGCGCTGCAGTCGACGAAATCTGCATGAAGCTGACCGGCTGGCGTCTGCGCAGCTACCCGCTCGAAATCTATGCAGGCGACGAGTTGATCTGGAGCGGCGAGACGCCCAAAAGTTTAGGCTATGTCCACCTGCATGTGAAGCCCGTCGAGACCGATGAAATCACAATTCGGCTGGCAGGCACGAGCGAGGAGAGCGACGCATTCGGCCAAATCGTCGAGATAGCGGAACCCGTGGCCAACGACCTCGACCTATACAAATCGAAGTCGGGCGATCGGGTCGGCCACGAACTGCGCATCGTCGAATTGGAATTTTTATTAGCGCAATAGACCCATACCTTGCTTATGATCGTCATCGGCGCTCTCAATACAATAGAACAAAACCCTACTTAAGACCTGCACCGGCACAAACGAACACAACCTGTCATGAAATCGAATTCTCTTTTTCTCGTGCTTTGCACCCTGCTCGGCACGACGACCGCTTGCCAATCGCCGCAAATAACCTATCGCGACATCGCGGTCGACGCTCCGTTCGACATGCCGACGATCCGCGAAGTCGTTTTCCCCGATCGCGAATTTTCCATCGCCGACTACGGCGCCGTGGCCGACGGCCGGACGTCGTGCACCGACGCGTTCGCCGCTGCCATCGAAGCCTGCAACCGTGCAGGCGGCGGGCACGTCGTCGTTCCCGCGGGCGAATGGTCGACCGGCCCCATCCATCTGCGCAGCAACGTCGATCTGCACCTCGCCGAAGGCTCCGTCGTCCGCTTCACGGACGATCCCGCCGACTATCTGCCGGCCGTCATGACCTCGTGGGAGGGATTGGAATGTTACAATTATTCGCCGTTGGTCTACGCATTCGAATGCGAAAACATCGCCATCACGGGCAGCGGTACCTTGAGCCCTCGCATGGAAACGTGGCGCACCTGGTTCGGACGCCCGCAACCCCATCTGGAAGCACTCAAACAACTTTATACGCAGGCTTCGACCGACGTGCCGGTCGAGGAGCGACAGATGGCCGTCGGCGACAACCACCTGCGCCCTCATCTGATCCATCTGAACCGCTGCCGCAACATCCTGCTCGACGGATTCAAAATCCGTGAAAGTCCTTTCTGGACGATCCACGTCTATCTGTGCGATGGCGGAATCGCCCGCAACCTCGACGTACGCGCCCACGGACACAACAACGACGGCATCGACCTCGAAATGACCCGCAATTTTCTGGTCGAGGATTGCACATTCGATCAGGGCGACGACGCGGTGGTCATCAAGGCGGGCCGCAACCGCGACGCCTGGCGGCTGGCCGCCCCGTGCGAAAACATCGTCGTGCGCAATTGCCGCATCGTCAAAGGGCACACGCTGCTGGGCGTCGGCAGCGAAATCTCGGGAGGCATCCGCAACATCTACCTGCACGACTGCGAGGTGGCCAGTTCGGTGCTGCGCGTCTTCTTCATCAAGACCAACCATCGGCGCGGCGGATTCATCGAGAACATCTGGATGGACAGCGTCCGCGTCGGCAACGCCCTGCGGATGTTCGAGATCGACACCGACGTGCTCTACCAGTGGAAAGACCTCGTGCCGACCTACGAAACGGCCATCACCCGCATCGAGAACATCCGCATGAACCGGGTCGAATGCGACACCACGCGGGCGATGATCGACATCAAGGGCGACGCACGGCTGCCGATCCGGAACGTCGACCTTCGGAACCTCCATGCGAAAGCCGTAACGGAGTTCGTCGAGCAGGCCGAGCAGGTCGAAGGGCTCCGAACCGAAAACATCGTTTACGACCAACTCATCACAGCCGAATGACAGGGGCAGGGAACGCCGCTGCGGCTACTGCCGTCTTCGACGTCTTCGCTACTGTCCCTTCCCCTCTCTCTCAAACCGACCTATCCTTACCAACCAGTTAATAAAAAAACCGTTAATAAAAAAAATGAAACGAGAAGCATTCAAAATGTTCCTGAAACCGGGCTTCGAAAAGGAGTACGAACGCCGCCATGCGGCCATCTGGCCCGAACTGAAAAAGATGCTGTCCGAAAACGGCGTCTACGACTATTCGATCTACTGGGATCGCGACACGAACATCCTCTTCGCCTGCCAGAAGACTCGCGGCGGCGCTTCGTCGCAGGACATGGGCAGCAATCCCATCGTGCAGAAGTGGTGGGACTACATGGCCGACATCATGGAGGTCAATCCCGACAACTCGCCCGTAACGATCCCGCTGCCCGAGGTCTTCCACATGGACTGACGCAGCTATGAGACGCATTCTATTCATTCTGGCCCTTTTGTCGGCGTGCATCGTGCGCGCCGACGATTTCGTATGGTTCGACGGTTCCCGCGCCGTCAGTTATTCGGTGCCCCGTTCGACGACACCGGTCGTTGCCGTCGCGCTCGAACTCTTCAAGAGCGACCTCCGGCAGGTTACCGGTCTCGAACCGGTGGCGGCACCGGCATCCAAAGCGACCGTCCGGATCGTCGAATTGGGCAAAGCATCGGCCGGCATTCGCAACGCCTTGAAAAAAGCCGGCGTACCCGTTGCCGAATTGGCGGGCAAACCCGACGCATTCTGCGTCGCCGTCAGCGGCGGACAGCTATGGGTCGTCGGCAGCAACGGACGCGGCACGGCCTACGGTCTGCTGGAACTTTCGCGCATGGCGGGCGTTTCGCCATGGGTGTGGTGGGGCGACGTCGTTCCGCAGCGCCGGATGAAACTCACCGTAGCGTCCGATTTCCGCACGCTGCAAAGCCCTTCGGTCGCCTACCGCGGCATCTTCCTCAACGACGAGGACTGGTCGCTGCAACCGTGGAGCTGGCAGACTTTCGACGCCGCCGAACGGGGCCGCATCGGCGCAAAGACCTACCGCGAGATTTTCCGGTTGCTGCTGCGCCTGCGCGCCAACACCCTCTGGCCCGCGATGCACGATTCGACGACGCCTTTCTATTTCGTCGAGGGCGCCAAAGAGGCCGCCGACAGCTGCGGCATCGTCATCGGCACGTCGCATTGCGAACCGCTGTTGCGCAACAACGTCGGCGAATGGGATGCGCAGCGGCGCGGCCCCTACAATTACATCACGAACCGCGATTCGGTGCTGGCCTACTGGAGCGAACGGCTGAACGAGGTGCACAAATTCGAAAACCTCTACACCATCGGCATGCGGGGCATCCATGACAGCGGCATGGAGGGGGTCTCCACGTTGGACGAAAAGACCGCCGCCCTGCAACGGGTCATCGACGACCAGCGGCGTCTGCTCGAAAAGCATATCGGCCGACCCGCCGAGCGGATTCCGCAGGTTTTCCTGCCTTACAAGGAGGTGCTCGACATCCTGGAGAACGGGCTCGACGTGCCCGACGACGTAACGTTGATGTGGTGCGACGACAACTACGGTTATCTGACCCGCTTGAGCGACAGCGTGCAGCAGCGGCGCAGCGGCGGCGCGGGGGTCTATTACCATTTGAGCTATTGGGGGCGTCCGCACGACTATCTGTGGCTGACTACGACGCAGCCCGGGTTGATTTATAACGAGATGCGGCAAGCCTACGACCACCAGGCCCGCCGCGTATGGATCGCCAACGTCCACGACGTGAAGGTGGCGGCCTACGACCTGGAGCTGTTCCTCGATATGGCTTGGGACATCGACGCCATCCGCCCCGACGGACTGACCGACCACCTCGGACGCTGGCTGTGCCGACAATTCGGCGATGCAGCCGGTCAGCGATTGCTTCCGGCCATGCAGGAGTTTTATCGGCTGTGCGGCATCCGCAAGCCCGAACACATGGGTTGGACGCAGGTCGAACTCGACCGCTCGCGCTATCCCCGCGGACGCTCGCAGGTCGTCGATACGGAGTTCAGCTTCACGGAGTTCGGCAGCGAGGCCGATCGTTACATGGAACAGTTCGAGACGATTCGCCGGCAGGTCGCCGAGGCCGAACAGTACGTCGATTCGGCCCGACACGATGCGTTTTTCGCCGCCGTGAAGTATCCCGTCGAAGCGGCCGCTGCCATGAGCGTCAAGCTATTGGAGGCCCAGCGCGCCCGTTCCTACGCATTAGGGCAGGCCGACGCTTCGCTGTGGAACCGCGACACGGCTATGTACACCGCCGCAGCCAAGAGCCTGCGCGCCTACCGCCAAATCCGCACGCTGACCGATTACTACAACGACACAATGTCCGGCGGCAAATGGCGTCGGTCGATGTGCGCCGCTCCGCGCGACCTTTGTGTCTTCTTCCCGCCCACGCTGCCCATCGGACTGACCGACGACGAGGTCGCCCGATGGGCCGGCGACGCGCCTCGGCCCGATGCGCATCCGCTGACCGTCGACCGCTGCATCGCCCGCAACGCTTGCAACTGGACGACCGCTTCGGACGGCGTACACACCGTGCAGATGCTCGGACACAGCATGCGGGCAACCGTCCTGCCCGAGGGCGCCGAGGTCGTCTATGCGTTCGATTCGGAGTGGGAGGGCGATGCTGTGCTGCGCACGGCGGTCATTCCGACGCAACCCAACGATCGAGGCGACATTCGTTTCGACGTCCGCATCGACGACGGCGAAGAATACGTATTCTCGTTCCGCGAAAAGGGACGCACCGACACGTGGAAACGCAACGTCCTGCGCGGACAGGCGGTCGAGACGCTGCCCGTCGCGCTGACGAAAGGCCACCACATGCTGACCATACGGGCATTGGATCCGCACGTCGTCCTCGATCAATGGATGATCGACTTCCGGCCCGACCGCAAGCACTACGTTTTCCCCGTCGCACCGGCGTCGAACGATCCGCTGGCGGGCAAACGCATCGGCGTATTAGGCGACAGCTACGTGCGCAACCACAAGGAACCCATCGAACGGACGTGGCACTACAAATTCGCGGCGAAACACGGCATGGAGTATTACAACTACGGTCGCAACGGCAGTTGCGTGGCGATCGACCGCGAACGATTCGGGCCGGCGATGTACAAACGCTACAAAGAGATGCGCGATTCGCTCGATTACGTCGTCGTCATCGGCGGACACAATGACGCCTCGCTGCTCGACACGATCGGGCTCGACAATTACAAGGAGAAGTTGGCCGTGCTGTGCGAAGGGCTTATCAAAAAATACCCCGAAGCGCGTATCTTCTTCTTCACGCGCTGGCGATGCAAGAATTTCGAGGGCAGCGATTCGGAAAAGGTGGTCGACGCCACCATCGAGGTATGCGGACGCTACGGCATACCGGTATTCGATGCCGCCCGGCAGAGCGACATAGCCGCCGAAGACGATGCCTTTCGTGCGATCTACTTCCAGGGCGGCGGCCGCAACGACACCGCCCATCTGAACGATCGCGGACATGACTTCTTCCTCTCCGCTGCCGAAGATTTTCTTCTAACGCATTAGCGTTTCTATTTATTCTTCAAGGTTATCGTCGCTGCCAACCACTTTTGAAAAAAGGGTCTGCAGCGACGAGCCTTTACCAAGTACAGGGACACCCCACCGCATAAGGAACGCTTTCTAAAAGGCGCGGGGCAAAGACTGCGGAGGATGCCACAGGCGGGCCGAAACCTCCGCCCGCGGAGGTTTCGGTCGCTACCGACCATTTTCGAGAAAAACAGTGGGCAGCGAAGAAAGCGTTGGATAGCACGGTAACGCTCTACCGCATCGGGAAGCCCTTTTATAAGGGCCGGATGACGGTAAACGAATAGGGCGGCATCGTGTAGCAGTCGGTCTGCGGGGCGAGTTGTAACGTAGCGGTTTGCGGCTCGATCTGTTCGTCAGCCGGTTGCCCCGTCAACACCTCGACCGTCGCAGCGGTCGGTTGATCGACCAGCCCCCGCAAGTCGAGTTCTGCATGAACAGCCACGGGCAGCAGGTTCATCAACTTGATGATTACGTCGCCCGTCGCAGCGTCGCGCACGATCGACTGCCCGATGCGCACATTCACCTCGGGCCGTGCGTTGTCGCTTTTCACCCAGGCCGGAATATACTCGCTGCCCGCATTGCGACCGAACATGCGCTGCACATAATAATCGGTCGTCAACCGGATCGAATCGTTCGTGAAATAGATCAGGTTGTGCGACCATTGCTGATGCCCGATGCGCGAAAAGAGCGGAGCATAGCTGGCGAACTGCACCACATCGGCATTGCGTTCGACCGATGCCAGATAGATGGCCGTCGTCAGCGCCGATTCGATGTTGTGCCGTTTGCCCGGGCCGTGCGAGGCGTATTCGCCCAAATAGACCTTCGGTTTCGAACGGTCGTACTTGTCGTAGAAATCCTGGTTGTGGATGAACCATCCGGGCGAGGTGTAGTAGTGTTCATCGACAAGGGGCAGACCGAGTTCATCGGCCAATTTCCAGCCCCATTCGTAGTCCGAACCCTCATAGGCCGGGCCGGCATTGCCGATGATCTGGATTTCGGGATATTTCGCCTGCACGGCCTTGCAAATTGCACGGTAACGTTCCGTGAAAACCTCCGAAATCAGGTCTTCGTTGCCGATGCCGATGTACTTCAATCCGAACGGGGCGGGATGCCCGGCCTGCGCACGCACACGTCCCCATTCGGTTGTCTGGGCGCCGTTCGCCCACTCGATCAGATCGAGAATGTCCTGGATATAGGCATCCAGCTCCTCGCCCATCGGGATGCCGCCCTGCTGACCGTTCCCGCCATCGGAGGAGTTCTGGCAGGGCACGCCGGCCGCCACGACGGGCAGCGGTTCGGCCCCGAGATCTTCGCAGAATCGGAAATATTCGTAGAATCCCAACCCCATCGACTGGTGATAGCCCCACAGATTGCGCATGCCCTTACGTTCCCACAGCGGGCCGATGGTGTTTTTCCAGCGATAGATGTTGTTCAAACCGTCGCCGTGGGCCACGCAACCGCCCGGGAAACGGATGAAACGGGGATGCAAATCCACGAGTTTTTCGGCCAAATCCTTGCGCATGCCGTTCTTATGGCCCATGAAGGTCTGCTGCGGAAACAACGAAACGAAATCCACCGCCACCTCGCCTTCGTTCAGCGGACGCAGCTCCAACGTTCCTGCGGAGGTCGTCGCCGTCGGTTTCAACACCGCCGACACCTGCTTCCAGCCCTTGCCGCCGACGTGAATGCACTGCGAAGCGATGACCCGGCCCGTTTCGTCGCATACGCACACTTCGAAATTCATCGGTCGGTCGCCCGACGGTTTGCCGAACATCGAAAAATCGTAGCGTTCACCGGCACGGACAGCAACGCCGTCCCAACCGGCATTGACCAACGCGCCGCCCGTCCGCCCGACGGTCAACACGGCATGATGGGCATTGTTGGGATGCAGCGGTTCGTCCGTGGCAATCCGCAAGGCCATGCCGTCGCCCCGCACGCTCCACGAATGGGTGGCCGTCCACTGCGGATCGCGCCCCTTCTTGTCGCTCGGATCGTACTCGAAATCGCGATTCTGGAGCAGTTCGGCATAAAGTCCGCCATCGGCCGCATAGTTGATGTCCTCGAAGAAGATGCCGAACAAATCGGGGCTGATGGGCTTCGCTGCATCGGGCCGGGCCGTGATGTGCACGGCGACCTCCTTCAAATCGGCGAACCGCACGGGATCGTCGCGCATCAATTCGGCGTTCAACGACCGCCGATACTGCTGCCGCTGCCAATGGGCGATCAATCGGTCGACCACCTCGCGTTCGACGCGCAACAAGCATCCCGATTCGCGGTCGCCATCGGGGAATGCAACGGTCTGACGAGGCTGGCTCCGGTCGGGCCCCCGCAAATCGGTTTCGGGATAGTAGTCCTGCGGCTTCCACAACAGCAAGTCGGCCGATTCGGTATGCGCCAAGACGCCATCGCGCTCGTTGACCGACCACGAACACCGCCAACTGCCGTCCGGACGCCGTTCCAGCACGGGGTCAAGCATCCGTTTCTCAGCGCCCTCACCCCACGGGCCATAGTCGCTCTTCACGAAGCCGTAGCGATTGCCGATGCGATGCCACGTATCGCCGTCGACGCTCCAGGCGAAATGCAATCCGTCGCGGTTGCCGTTCAAATCGGTCGCGTAGGCGAACAGATAGAGCGAATCGGGCTGATTGTTCATCGCCCCGACAGGCCATGCGCCTGCGAACGCCGACAGGCAGACCCCGAATATTTTTATTAGTTTATTCATATTCAACAAAATATACTACATTAAACGTGGGGAACGACCGGTTTCAAGGTTCCGTCGGCGTTGAACTCCAACCGGTCGATGCAGATTTCGCGGTGGTAGCCCGCATCCCAGCCCAACTTGATGGCATCGGGACGAGCGAAACGATGATAGACGATGTACCATTCATCCGTACCGGGCCGCCGGATCACGGCATGATGACCCGTGCCCCAGATGCCCTTCGACCCGTCTTTCGCAAGCAGCACCGTCGGCGAAACATCGCCCGTCAAGGCCGTCGGCGAATCGCTCACCGCATAACGCACCTGATAATTCGGACTGCGCGTGTCGTTCTCCGACCACGTGAAATAGTATTTGCCGTCGCGATAGAACACGTACGTCCCCTCGTTGTAGTGGAACGCCTGTTTTTGTTCGCGGGGAATCACGATTCGCGTCGTGCCTTCTTTGAGCGACACCATGTCGTCGTTCAGTTCCGCCACGGCAAGGAATCCATTGCCCCAATAAAGATAGTATTTGCCCGTTTGCGGGTCGCGGAACACATCGGGATCAATCACCTGACCGCCCCGTACGCCTTCGGGGAGTTCGGTCAGCAGCGGACGGCCCAACGCGTCGCGGAACGGGCCGGTCGGATGCTCGGCCACGGCCACGCCGATTTTTCCCTCGGCCACGAAATAATAAAAATAGCGATAAACCGGTCGGCCGCGCTTATCGACGTACTTGCGTTCGATGATGCAGGGGGCCCATCCTTTGCTGTCGGCCCACGAGCAATCCGTGCGCAGGTCGAGGATCACCCCTTCGTCCTTCCACGAACGGAGATCGTCCGACGAATAGACCCGAAAATCGTGGTTGTTCCACCCCACTTCGCCGTCCGTCGTGGGATAGAGGTAGTAGCGGCCCGTCTGTTCGGCGTAGAGGATTTCGGGATCGGCATAGTAGCCCGCAATCACCGGATTGTCGCGATTCGGTGCCAGGTGCTTGTGCTCCTCGGCATCGGACCAGGCCTGCAAGCGGTCGTATTCCTCGCGGGTCAGTCGCATGAACGAACCGTGCTGGGGTGCGGCGACACCCTCGATGTCGCGCGGCGAATGGAAATTGCGCAGATATTCGTCGGCCTTGCAGATGCGGTAATGACGCGGACGGGACGAATATTCGATGTACGCCACGCACCACGTCGAATCGCCCGCCAGGCGGAAGGCCGAAACGCCCTCGCACTTCTTGTTGCCCTCGAAATCGACGTAATCGTCCTCGACGGGCTCGCTCCAAGGGCCGTGCAGCGCGGGGGCCGTCGCCGTGAAGATGCCCGGGAGGCCGCCCTCCTTCTTAATCATCAGATGATAGAGGCCGTCGCTTGCCAGGTAGTTGATGTCGGCGTCGATGGTCGCATAGCCCCAATCGAACAACACGCGCGGTTTGGTGAGGGTCGTAAAGGATTCATCCGCATAGGAATAGAACATGCGATCGTAGCCGTCCTCCGCCGTATTGAGCAATGAATAATAAATCATGTATCCGCCCTTGCGGCCGTCGGGCCACACGTAGGCGGGATTCCAGAAAATCTGGGGCGCCCACACGCGAGCGATGGTCGAATAATCTTTGTACGGATCGGGCGCTTCGGGGTCGGAGAAGATCGCCGGCCCCTGGCGGAAATCGAAGGTCGTCGATTCCCAATGGATCAGGTCGTCGCTGGTCAACAGGTCGATGCCGTAGTTGTACCACTGCTTGCTCTTGGCTACGCACATGTCGGTCGTAACCATCAGATAGCCCGAACCGTCGTGCTTGCGGCAGACATAGGCATCGCGTGTCCCGCCCTCGATGCGGGCGACGCGGGCGGGACTGAAAACGGAGTCGCCGCCGATCAGATCGTGGAAATGAAGACCGTCGCGGCTCAATGCGTAGGCCGTCCATTCGCCGCGGTCGCTCATGTGGCAATAGAGGTAGCCGTAATCGCCCATCTCCGGATTCTGGGCAAGGCCGGCGAACGGACAAAACACCCAAAAAGCCAAGCACGCCAAACGGCCCAGAACGCCCCAGCGAGACAAACCGGTGCATCCATTCCTCTTAATAAAAGTATGCAGTTGCATAAACAGGTTAATAAAAAGGTCGGTTAGTTGGATAAAATTACGGAAAATTTTCGAGAATTTCCCGAGCCGCGCAGGAATTTTCGCCGAACGACGATTTATTCGGGCGATCGTTTCGCCGAACGACAAAAAAATCGTAACTTAGCGAAATAACCAACCTGAAACCCGATGAAACGAAACATCCTGTTGGCACTCGGTCTGCTCGCCGCGACGGGCGTCGGTGCCCAAACCTTCCGATTCGACTTCACGAACTCGAAAAAGCCTCGCGAAAATTTTATTAAGGTGGCAGCTGCCGACAATTATACGGCAGAGCGGGGCTACGGCTATGACCTGCAACCCGCCCCCGCAGCGGAAAGCACGGCGCCGTTCTTCTTTTCGGTCGACGTGCCCGACGGCAACTATTTGATAACAGCCGTCGTCGGCAATCGGCGAGCCGCCGGCGAGACGACCCTGCGCGGTGAATCGCGCCGCCTCTTCTACGAGAACGTGTCGACGAAAAAGGGCGAACTGAAAACCTGCACGTTCGTCGTCAACAAGCGCAACACCCGCATCTCCGAGACGGAAAACGTCCGCATCAAACCCCGCGAGCGCCGCAAACTCAACTGGGACGACAAACTGACGCTCGAAATCAACGGCACGGCGCCGCAATTAGCCTATCTCACGATCGAACGGGTCGAAGACCGCCCGACCGTCTTCCTGTGCGGCAACTCGACGGTCGTCGATCAGGACAACGAACCTTGGGGCAGTTGGGGGCAGATGATTCCGCGCTTCTTCGACGACCGCATCGCCTTCGCCAACTACGCCGAATCGGGCGAACGCACCGACACGTTCATCAAGGCAGGCCGTCTGAAAAAGCTCCTGACGCAGATGAAGGCCGGCGACTGGATATTTATTGAGTTCGGTCATAATGATCAGAAGCTCAAGGGAGCGGGCAAAGGCGCCTTCTACTCCTACATGACTTCGCTCAAGGTATTCGTCGACGAGGCGCGCGCCCGCGGGGCCCATCCCGTGTTGGTAACCCCCACGTGCCGCCGCAGCTTCGACGAAGCGGGGCACATCCGCAACACGCACGAAGATTATCCCGAAGCCATGCGCTGGATGGCCGCCCGCGAGGACATTCCGCTCATCGAGCTCAACGGCATGACCCGCACGCTTTACGAAGCGCTGGGCGTCGAGGCATCCAAACGGGCCTTCGTCCACTATCCGGCCGGCACCTACCCGGGCCAGACGAAAGCGCTCGAGGACAACACCCATTTCAACCCCTACGGTGCCTACCAGATCGCCAAATGCGTCATCGAAGGGATGAAACGCCTCGATCTGCCGCTCGTGCAATATCTGCGCGCCGACTACGAGGCTTACGACCCCGCGCATCCCGATGCGATCGACTCGTTCCGCTGGAACGACAGTCCGTTCACCGAAATCGAAAAGCCCGACGGTAACTGATTTTTTATTAAGCGGTTTTACAGCTATCCAACTTATGTTTTATACCTATTCTACTCGAAAAATACTTTTGCGGCCGGCCGTTTGCGCGTTTTTGCTGGCCGGAACCATGGACACGGCCGAAGCCCAAAACAAAGTGGCCGCACCGATGGCCGATGTCAACCAAGTGATCGACCTGACGCTCGACAGCCTGAATCTGGCCCGCACGGCCCGTCCCGAAGCCGGTTCGACCCGCAAGGGCGATCATCCGGTGCTCTTTCTGGTCGGCAACTCGACCATGCGCACCGGCACGCTCGGCAACGGCAACAACGGCCAATGGGGCTGGGG
The DNA here is from genome assembly GCA_947623305.1 of uncultured Alistipes sp. GTDB lineage: Bacteria > Bacteroidota > Bacteroidia > Bacteroidales > Rikenellaceae > Alistipes. Next base: position 299,471 of record CANQGQ010000001.1, read on the forward strand.
TTACTTCGCCCACGAACATTTCGATGAAGACCGCATCTCGGTCGAGAATCATGCACTGGGCGGCACGAGCAGCCGCACGTTCTACAATCGGCTGTGGCCCGATGTCGTAAAAGGCGTCCGCAAGGGCGACTGGGTCGTCATCGAACTGGGCCACAACGACAACGGCCCCTACGACCGCGGTCGTGCACGGGCGTCGATTCCGGGCATCGGACGCGACAGCCTGCACGTCGTCATCCAGGAAACCGGCGTCGAAGAGACCGTCTACACCTACGGCGAATACATGCGTCGGTTCATCCGCGACGTCAAGGCGCGCGGCGGACATCCCATCCTGGTCTCGCTCACGCCGCGCAATGCGTGGGTCGATGCCGACAGCACGCAGATCGTCCGCGTGAACGAGACGTTCGGCCTGTGGGCCAAGCAGGTTGCCAAAAAGGAGCGCGTGCCGTTCATCGACCTCAACGAAATCACCGCCCGGAAGTTCGAACGCTTCGGCAAGGAGAAGGTCAAAACGATGTTCTACCTCGACCGCATCCACACGAGCGAGTTCGGTGCCCGCGTCAATGCCGCATCGTTCGCCGAGGGGGTGCGCAACAGCCGTGGGCTCGGACTGGCCGCCTATTTGAAACCGATCGAATCGGACACCGTTACGGGCGCCTCGCGCAAGGCGGGATGCCCCGTCGTGTTCGTCGTGGGCGACAGCACGGTGAAGAACGCCGATAACGATGACAACGGCATGTGGGGTTGGGGCAACGTGCTGGCGGAGTGGTTCGACCCCGACCGCATCACGGTCGAGAACCATGCGATGGCCGGTCGCAGCGCCCGCACGTTCCTCGACGAGGGCCGCTGGGACAAAGTTTACAACGCCTTGCAGCCCGGCGATTTCGTGTTGATTCAGTTCGGCCACAACGACGCCGGCGACATCAACACGGGCAAGGCCCGCGCCGAGCTGCCCGGGTCGGGTTACGAGAGCCGCGTGTTCAAAATGCAAAAGACGGGCAAATACCAGGTCATCTACACCTACGGCTGGTATCTGCGCAAATTCATTATGGACGTCCGCGAAAAGGGAGCGACGCCCATCATCCTGAGCCACACGCCGCGCAACAAGTGGGACAACGGCCGCATCGAACGCAACACCGATTCGTTCGGCCGCTGGGCGCGCGAAGCCGCCGAACAGGCGGGGGCCTACTACATCGACTTGAACCGAATCACGGGCGACAAGCTCGAACGAATCGGATTGGACGAGGGCCTGCGCAAGGTGAACGCCTACTTCAAGAAAGACCATACCCACACATCGAAAGCGGGGGCCCGACTGAATGCCGCCGGTATCGCCGAAGGGTTGCAAGAAACCGATTGTCCGTTGAAAACCTATCTTAAATAGCTGTCGCCATGTTCCGATTCCTTTCTCTTTTGATCCTGTTCGCAGCGGCAGCGTTCGACCGTGCCGCAGCCGCCATGGATACCCCTTCACCCGTCTTATTCGGCGAGGCGGAGTCATTCAACGATAGCTGGCGGTTCTCGCTCTCCGATCCGGCCGATGCCGCAGCACCGGAGTTCGACGACCGCAAATGGCGGCAGCTCGACCTGCCGCACGACTGGTCGATCGAGGGCCGGCTGTCGCCCTCGCTCGCAAGCTGCACGGGCTATCTGCCCGGCGGCATCGCTTGGTACCGCAAGACTTTTCAGAAACCGGCCGATGCCGCCCAATGCTACCTCTATTTCGAAGGCATTTACAACCGGAGCGAGGTCTATCTGAACGGCCGGCTGTTGGGCAAACGCCCCAACGGTTACATCTCGTTCCTCTACGACCTGACCCCCTATCTGCACGAGGGCAATAACGTCGTGGCCGTGCGGGTCGACCACAGCCGTTATGCCGATTCGCGTTGGTACACCGGTTCGGGCATCTACCGCGATGTTTGGCTCGTGCGCGCACCCGAAACCCATCTGGCTCAATGGGGCACGACCTATCGGCTGACCGACATCGACGACCGTGCGGCGAAAATCGAGGTCGAGAGCAGCATCGACCGACCGGCTTCGGCGAATCGGCCGCTGCAAATGGGCATCACGATTTACAACCGCGAAAACCGACCGGTCGCCCGTAAAAAATTGCGCCTCACTGCCTCGCAGACGAAAATCGTCGCTCCGCTGACGATCCCCGCCCCGCATCGGTGGGAGCTCGCCGATCCCTATCTCTACACGATGCAGGTCGATCTGTTCGAGGGCGGGCAGCGTATCGACGGCTGCCGCACCCGCATCGGGCTGCGCACCTTGACGTTCGATGCCGACCGCGGCTTCGCGCTCAACGGCCGTTGGATGAAGGTCAAAGGGGTCTGCCTGCACCACGATGCTGGGACGCTCGGTGCCGCCGTGCCGCGCGAGGTGTGGAAACGCCGTCTCGAAAACCTAAAATCCATCGGCGCCAACGCCATCCGCATGAGCCACAACCCGCAGGCGCCGGTGCTCTACGACCTGTGCGACGAACTGGGCCTGTTGGTGATGGACGAAGCGTCGGACGAATGGGAGTTCCCGAAACGCAAGTGGATTGCGGGCTGGAACGAAGGAACGCCCGGATTCGACGGCACCTACGACTTCTTCGAGGAGTGGATCGAACGCGACGTGGCGGACATGGTGCGCCGCGACCGCAACCACCCGAGCATCTTCCTGTGGTCGATCGGCAACGAGGTCGACTATCCGAACGACCCTTATTCGCATCCGGTGCTCGATTCGGTGCGCATCACCCAGAAGAACTACCGCGGCTACGATCCCGATGCGCCCGATGCACGGCGTATCGGCCGGATCGCCGAACGGCTCGTCCGCGTCGTCAAGACGCACGACACGTCGCGCCCAACGACCGGTGCGATGGCCGGCGTGGTGATGAGCAACGCGACCTCCTATCCCGATGCGATCGACGTCTGCGGCTACAACTACACCGAAAACCGCTACGACATCGACCACGCCGCCTATCCCCGCCGCATCATCTACGGCAGCGAAAACCGTTCGGATTACAGCGCCTGGCGGGCCGTCTGCGAACGGGAATTCATCTTCGGCCAGTTCATCTGGACGGGCATCGACTACCTCGGCGAATCGCGCCGCTGGCCGTCGCGCGGATTCTATTCGGGGCTGTTGGATTTCGGCGGCTTCGTGAAGCCCCGCGGCCACTTCCGCGCGTCGCTCTGGAGCAACCGGCCCGTTACCTACATCGGCACCTATCCCAAGACGAACGACACGTTGTCGACCGATGCGTGGGATGTCTGGAACTACGACGAAGGCGACACCATCCGCGTGGTCTGCTACACCAACTCGCCGCAGGCCCGTCTGCTGCTCGACGGCGCACCGTTCGGCGAGGCGAAACCCTATGACGAACGAACCGGCATCATCTACTGGGACGTCTGCTATCGGGCCGGCGAACTGCGCGCCGAAGGGCTCGATGCCGCCGGAAACGTGCAATCGGACTATGCGATCGTCTCGTCGGACGTTCCCTATGCGCTGCGGGCCGAAACCGAAACCACGGTGCTGTCGGCCGACAAGGCAACCGGCCACCTCTGCGTCGAAGTGTTCGATCGGCAGGGACGTCCGGTGCGGCTCGGCGACAGCGAAATTACCTGCGAAATCATCGGCCCGGCCCGTCTCCTTGGGCTCGAAAACTCGGACAACAGCGATATGACCGACTACACGGATAACCGCCACCGAGCCTACCGCGGACGGTTGCTGGCCTACATTCAGACGACAGGCGAGCCGGGTGCCATCACGGTGAAATTCACCTCCCCGCTGCTCAAAGGTTGCCGGATCGACCTGCGGGCGGAATAAAAAGTGAATAAAAAACCAAACATCATGAAAAATCACTTATCGAGCGGTCGGAAAAGCGCCCGCATTCTGAAACGGGGGTTCCTCATCGCAGGAATCCTGGCGATGCCCCTCGGCGCCTCGGCCCAACGCACGGAGACCCTGCTGAAAAAGGGGTGGAAATTCGCCCGCGGCGAGGCGAACGAACAAACGGTCTGGGAGACGGTCGACATCCCCCACGATTGGGCGATCGAAGGGCCGTTCGCCATCGAGAACGATCTCCAGGTCGTGGCCGTCGAACAGAACGGCGAGGTCGAAAAGACCCGCAAAACGGGCCGCACGGGCGGTCTGCCCTTCATCGGCAAGGGCGAATACCGCACCACGTTCGAACTGCCCGATACCGTCGGCAAGCACGTAACGTTGGTATTCGACGGCGCGATGAGCCATGCCCGCGTAAAGGTCAACGGCCGCGAGGCGATCTACTGGCCCTATGGCTACAACTCGTTTTACGTCGACCTCGACGGCATCGTCCGTCCGGGCACGAACGAGCTGCAAGTCAATCTGGAAAATTTCGAAAAGCAGTCGCGCTGGTACCCGGGTGCCGGACTGTACCGCAACGTCAGGTTGCTCGTTACGGACAAGGTGCACGTTCCGGTGTGGGGGACCTATGTAACGACGCCCAAGGTAACGGACGAATACGCCTCGGTGCGGCTCGACATCACGGTCGACGGCACAACGAAAGGCCAGCGCATCGAGGTGGCGACCGAAATCAAGGATGCGGACGACGCAGTGGTGGCTGTCAACCGTTCGACGCTGGTCGCCCACGGCCAGCACGAGGTGCAGCAGTTCATCGTCGACCGGCCGCAACGCTGGTCACCCGAGCATCCCTATCTCTATACGGCGACGACGCGCCTGTTCGTCGACGGCAAGGAGGTCGACCGCTACGACACCCGATTCGGTATCCGCACGTTGGAATACATCCCGCAAAAGGGCTTCTTCCTGAACGGTCAGGTAACGAAATTCAAGGGCGTATGCAACCACCACGACCTCGGCCCGCTCGGAGCGGCGGTCAACACGGCCGCTCTGCGTCATCAGATTGCCCTGCTCAAGGAGATGGGGGCCAACGCCATCCGCACGTCGCACAACATGCCGGCCCCCGAACTGGCGCAGCTCTGCGACGAGATGGGCATGATGCTGATGATCGAACCGTTCGACGACTGGGGCCAATGGCCCAAATCGCCCAACGGCTACGGCGCCGTGTTCGACGAATGGGCCGAACGCGACATCACCAACATGGTATGCCAATACCGCAACCATCCGTCGGTCGTCATTTGGTCGATCGGCAACGAGGTGCCCTCGCAGAGTAGTCCCGAGGGAATCCGCGAACTGCTGATGTTGCAGAATCTGGTGCATGCACTCGATCCGACCCGTCCGGTAACGTGCGGCATGGACCGCATCGGCAGCGTACTGAAAAACGGATTCGCCGCGACACTCGACATCCCGGGATTCAACTACAAGCCGCAATATTACGACCAGGCTTATGAAACGCTGCCGCAGAAGCTGATCCTCGGCACGGAAACGGCCTCGACCGTCTCGTCGCGCGGCGTTTACTACTTTCCGGTGGAGCACAAGGAAAAGACGATGATCCATCACCGGCCCGAAAACCAGTCGTCGAGCTACGACGTCGAGGCGACTACGTGGTCGAATCTGCCCGACCTCGATTTCGCGATGGACGATGACAAGGAGTACCTGATCGGCCAGTTCGTCTGGACGGGCTTCGACTATTTAGGCGAACCGACCCCCTACGACACCGATGCCTGGCCGAATCACAGTTCGCTTTTCGGCATCATCGACCTCGCTTCGCTACCCAAAGACCGCTACTACCTCTACCGCGCGAAGTGGAACGAACAATCGCCGACGCTCCACGTGCTTCCGCACTGGAACTGGCCCGGACGCGAAGGCGAAACGACGCCCGTGTACGTCTATACGAGCTATCCGAAAGCCGAATTGTTCATCAACGGCAAGAGCCAGGGTATCCGCGAAAAGAACGATTCGACCGTGCTGAACCGTTATCGGCTGATGTGGAACGAAACGGTCTACGAACCGGGCGAAGTGAAGGTCGTGGCTTATGACGACCGCGGCGAAGCCGTAGCCGAAAAGACGATCCGCACGGCCGGCAAATCCCATCATTTGGTCATCACGCCGAACCGGACGGAACTCGCGGCCGATGGCGAAGATCTGGTCTATTTCACGGTGCAGATTGCGGACAAAGCGGGCAACATCGTCCCGACAGAGAGCCGCGAAGTGCATTTCAAGGTAACGGGCAACGGTCGATTCCGTGCCACGGCCAACGGCGATCCCACGAGTCTGCGCTCGTTCCAGAAGCCGCAGATGGATCTGTTCAGCGGAGCAGCGACCGCCATCGTTCAAGCGGGAACCGAACCCGGAACCCTCTGCTTCACCGTAACGGCCAAAGGCGTGAAACCGGCCACGATGACAATTCCGGTAAAATAACGCAGCCTATCCATCCAAGCAATGGAGGTTCGGCATCCTTGTGCGGTGCCGAACCTCTCTTATTTATATCGAAGCGAAAATCAAAGCGTTCGCATCTTCTTCCTAAGAAATTTTATAAATTTACGAAATTTTTTTAATAAAACAGTTGCACGAATCGAAAAAACCGCTTACCTTTGCCCTCGAAGTTTCAAGGTTCATTTAGGTTAGTAGTTTTAGGTTGGAGAGGAAACGAAGGAAGACGGGCCCATCGGTTCGCTTCCGGAGGTTTCCTTTTTTCGTGCCCTCTCCCGAACATAAAGCGCCCCCGAAAGTCGAATCCGGCTTTCGGGGGCGCTTCAAGGTCAGTCGGAAGCTCAATCCTTGATGCAGCGCAGCGACGCTGCTGCCCGATTGTCGATCAATGAAGCGATCGACATCGAAGTTTCGCCATCCAATCTCAGATAATGCACCCTGCCGGAAGTCAAGACAGTCGAACTGATCAAAAAGCTTCTCGCCGGGAAATAGAGCGGGGACGAACCCTCGCTGAAGCGATAATAACCGGAATTGTCGAAAAAGTTGCGCGGTACGGCCGCAGCCAACTCCCACAACTCCGCACTGGTGGGAATGCGCCATCCGTTGGGACAGATGCCCTGGACCGGAGCGGCATCGTTCGGAGCCGGAATCGTCCCGCCGACAGCCGTCCGATAGGTGTACAACAATCCAAGTTCAGCCACTTTTTCCTCCTTGCTGTCCGGATACCAATAATCGCGTTTCAGGGTTGCACCCGCCGGCACATAACGCAGATTCTCCGCCATCCAGGTTTTGCCATCGACGACCTCGATGCGATAGGTCTCGCCCGCATAGGTCAACACGTTCGGATCGGGTTCCTCCTCGCCGCCACCGGTTTCACCGCCGTCGCCATTATCGTCGATCGCACCGGCATACTCCCAGTCCACAATATCGCCGGCCAAAGCCAGATCGAGTTGGGCATCCGGGGTCAACGTAATCCGCAGCTTATACGTCTCGCCATAAGCGATCGACGTTTCGGGAATGACCTGAGTCTGCATCTCACCGTCGTCTGTACGAACACCGACCGCCAAATCGGCCTGCTGCGGAACCAGCACGACCTGATACTGCTCACCCGGTGCGACGCAATAGGCAATGACGTCCGAAGCAGGCACATCGGAAACGGGCACGGCCGAAAGCGTCTTGAGGTCGATTTCCGCCGTAGGCACGAACCCGCCGATCACGACCTCCGTGATTGATTTTCCGCTTTGATTGTCGATCAGAATATCGAGTTCGGCGAACAAATGATAAAAAATCATTTCGATGGGTTTGAACGAAGGCAGGACACCGGGAAGAAGGGCTCCCAACAGGTCCGACGGTCCGCAACCGTTCCGCTGGTCGGTGGAGATGGAAAAACGGAAAGGCTGGCTGCTCGGCTGATACGGATAATAAGCCGCAAGCGTAGCCTCGCTCTCCATGTCGGCGTACCATAACATGCCGACAGCAGAGAACAGACTGCCATCGAACATGAGCGGTTGATTTTCGAAATAGGATTCGCCGTTCTTCAAGACGGAGAGGCCGATGACATCCTGGTATTCGAAAATACCGCCGGCTGCACGGGATTCGATTCTGGGAACGATGCGGATTTCCGGTATTTCGAACGTCTCTTCCGTAGAATCGGAACATCCCATCGACAAGAGGGAAAACAACAGCAAAACGAATGGATATTTCATGATGCAGAGCGAAAATAAATCGTTTTTTCGAAAAAGTTACGCAAAGATAGTCTCTAAATTTCATTTATACAAATAGTCGCCTGCGGACATTACGGACGGCTATGATATAGCAACAAAGGCAGCGTTTTTCGTACTATTTCTATTGGGATGGGAAGTAATGTAAAAAAGCCTTGCTATTCGATCGAATAGCAAGGCTTTTCAATCAGTCGGGGTGACTGGATTCGAACCAGCGACCACACGCCCCCCAGACGTGTACTCTAACCGGACTGAGCTACGCCCCGATTTTTTATTAAGAGTTCTTGGTGCTAAACGATCAAGTGCCGAACACCCAATTATTCGAGTTACCTCATTCAGCCCCTCCTCTTACCCATTTTGCGGCGCGGACGGTCGAAAGCTGCGACTTGCCCCGCATCGGGACTGCAAATATAACAACTTTTTTACAATCCCAAGCAATTTTCCGACTGTTTTTTCAGAGAAGCCCCCGCACGTGCAAAGACGCACCCGCCCGAAACAGGAAAAATCCGCACGTCCCGCATCCGCAAAGTAATTATATACGAATTCACACCGACGGTAATTCAAAACCGTATCACCTTACGGGTCCCGACGAAAGCCCCGCCAAGGCGGGCGCTTGGGGTGGGCCAAATTTGTAAACGCGGCTTTGCCGCGAGCGGCACGACCGATGGCCATGTAAACACGTGCGCTAACTCGATTCGGTGGAAAGTTATATATAGTTACCATTCCCTCCGTTTTCAGCGATCGGCCGCCACGCTGTCGGCCAGTTTCCGGCAGGCTGCAAACCACTCCGGCCCGAATCCCTGGCACATTTCGACCGGATCGCACAGCAACGTCCACTTCATCTTCTGGGCGAAGTCCCCGAGCAAACGAGCAGCCGCGCTGCACCAATTGAACGATCCGAAACAAGCGAACTTGCGCTTGCAAACGCCGCGTGCAGCGATCCGGTCGAGCAACTCGGCGACCGGCGGGAACAGCCCTCCGTTGTAGGTCGGACTGCCGACGATCAACGTATCGAACCGGAACACATCGCGCAAAACTACCGAAGGATCGGCATACGAAAGATTATAGACCCGAACCGGCCGCACGCCGCTTTCAGCCAATTCGCGGGCGATACGTTCGGCCATCTGCTCCGTATTGCCGTACATCGAGCCATAAGCCACCACTACGCCCGGCTCCCCTTCGTAACGGCTCAATCGGTCGTACAGGTCCAGCACCCGCCCGATTTCCCGCTGCCACACGGGGCCGTGGGTCGAACAAATCGTCTCGACCGGCAGCGCACGGACTTTCTGCAACGCTTTTTGCACGGGCACGCCGTATTTGCCGACGATGCAGGCATAATAACGCCGCATTTCGTCCCAATAGCGATCCGGTTCGATCTGCGCATCAACGATACCGCCGTCGAGCGCGCCGAACGTTCCGAATGCGTCGCCCGAAAAGAGCGTCCGCTGTTCGGGGCACCACGCGACCATCGTTTCGGGCCAGTGCACCATCGGAATCATCTGGAACACCAGGGTTTTACCGCCTAAATCGAGCGTACCGCCCTCGGCGACCTCGATCATCCCGCCTTCCAGTTTGTAAAAACCCCGGATCATCTGCAAGGTCTTGGCATTGCCCACGATTTGCAAATCGGGATAGAGGCGGCGCAAGGCAGCGATCGACGACGAGTGATCGGGTTCCATGTGGTCGACCACCAAATAATCGACCTTCCGGTCTCCGAGCACCTCACGGATGTTGGCTTCGAGCCGGCTGCCGAAAGCTTCCGCCACCGTATCAATCAACGCCACCCGTTCACCCACGACGAGGTAGGCATTGTAGGAAACGCCCGCGGGCAACGACCAGAGCGCTTCGAAACGGGTGGTCGTGCGGTCATTGACCCCGACATAATGGATGCCGGCACAAATTTCAGTCGTCATAATTATTTCTCCCTGTTTTTGATTTTCCGTCGAATGTCGACCTGCAAAAATGCTACCCCGCCACCCGTATACGAAACCGCGTTTCATTCATAAAAGGGCGCGAAAAGGCCGACCTGCCTTCGTATCAAACAAAAAAACGCATCCTCCTGTTCAGCGAGGATGCGTCGATCGAAACCGGTGGGCCCAGAGGGGCATGATCCCACGACCTTCGGATTATGAGTCCGCTGCTCTGACCGACTGAGCTATGGGCCCCGCTTTCGCACAAACCTACGTCCCAACTTTCCAAGCCCGAAGGCGGGATCGGAGCGGCGCCCGGCTTGCGCGTTGCAAAGATAAACAAATTTTTCGGCCGTTTTGTTGCTCGTTGAAAAAAATATCGTACATTTGCACCGATTAAAACCATTATTCAAACAAAAACAGAACGAAATGAAAAAGGGGATTCATCCGGAAAATTATCGTTTGGTGGCGTTCAAGGACATGTCCAACGACCACGTGTTTTTGTGTCGGTCCGCCGTTTCGACAAAAGAGACCATCGAAGTGAACGGCGAAACCTATCCCGTGTATAAGATGGAAATCTCCAACACGTCGCACCCGTTCTACACGGGTAAGATGAAGTTGGTGGACACCGCCGGCCGCGTCGATAAGTTTATGAGCCGCTACGCAAAACGCTACGATAAGAAAAACGCCGCCAAATAATCCGGTCGGCCGTTTTATCAAAGGGAGGCAGTTTGTCATTGCAAACTGTCTCTTTTTTTATTAGCGCGATAGATTCTTGCGATGGTTCGGAAAGGCGTCGTCCCTGCCTGCCGTTTTGCCTAAAAATGATGCGGCTCTTTGAGCCGCGCGGGCCGAAGCCTCCGCCCGCGGAGGCCCGCCCTTGGCGTCCTCCGCAGTCTTCGGCCCGCTTTATTATTAACTGGCACAGCTCGCACCGTTTTTGGGTAAAAAACGGTCGGCAGCTAAGAAGTCGATCGAAAGCACTGCAACATCCCACCGCATGGAACCCCGTTCAAACGGGGCGGCGGGCGGGCTCGTTATCTTTTTCCGGAAGGAGGTCTGCCTCCCACTCGAAAGCGGGAAAATCCCGTCGCTCGCCCAGCGAAAAGCGAGTGTAGGTAATCGGCAGGCCCATCTTCAGAAAACGGCTTTCGTACGCCGTCTTCACCGAGAGCACTTCATCGGCATAGCCCGTGCCGTAAATATCCGGATTCGCCACGCTGCACGGCAGCCCGAAACGGCCGATCACCGCCTGCGTATAGGCAAACAAGTGTTTCGAATCGGTTTTCAGATGGATTTTGCCCTCCGGCGCCAGCAGTCGCGCATAACGGGCCAGAAAATCGGGCGACGTGAGCCGTTTGGCGGCCCGACGTGTCTTGAGCTGTGGATCGGGAAAGGTAATCCAGATCTCCGAGACCTCGCCTTCGCCGAACAGGCTGTCGATAAATTCGATGCGGGTACGCAAAAATCCGACATTCGCAAGATGCCGTTCGGTCGCGGTCTTCGCGCCGCGCCACATGCGCGCACCCTTAATATCAATGCCGATGTAGTTGCGTTCGGGGTCGCGCTCGGCCAATGCGACGGTATATTCGCCCTTGCCGCATCCCAGTTCGATGACGATGGGGCGATCGTTATGAAAAAAATCCCGCGCCCAATGCCCTTTGATGGGATGATCCCTACGGAACACCTCCTCGAATGCGGGTTGCAGGAAGCAGGCGAACGTTTCGTTCTCTCGGAATCGGCGAAGTTTGTCTTTGCCCATAGCGCGTAATCAATGGCTTTTCACAGTCTGGATACCGACGGCCTCGATTCCGCGCAACGGATACAGCGGACGGATCGTCAGCCGATAATTGCCCGATCGGGACAACCGCACCCGTCGACGATAGTCGATGTCCGCTTCGGAACGTACGGCCGCCGGCACGGGTCGGGCGGGCAACCGGACAAGAAACGATTCTTCGAAACGGAGCGAATCGGGCGTTACGACCGCAATGCGCAGCGTGAACGTATCGGCAGCGATCCGGTCATCGCTCCGCACGAAAAGTTGCCAATCGTAGCAATCCAGCGTATCGGTATTGGGCAGGATCAACTCCACGGGATCGACCCACGTCGTTGCATCGACATCGGCCTCGATCGACCGATAGGGCGACGAACACCCCATGACGAGCGACCAGCCTCCCACGACTGCAAAAAACATCCAACGTGTCCGTGCCATCCGTCTATTTATCGGCCGATTGCGGCGTCGAACCGCCCGAACCGCCTTGGTTCGTTCCATTCTGGTTCGTTGTGCCCGAACGATTGGAGTTGCCCCCGTTGTCCGAGCTGTTCCCGTTCCGATTATTCTGACCGTTCCGGCCATTTCCGTTGTTCGGATTTCCGCCGCGGCGATTGTTGTTGCGGTTATTGTTGTTATTCCGACGGCCGTCCGCATGGTTGCGGTTATTCGCCATGTTGCGGTGATTGCGACGGCCCTGACCACCTTGTGCCGTCTGTGCCGCCTCCGCCGGTTCGTCCGATGCAACAGCCGATGCAACCGATACAGCCACTTCGTCTTGCGGCGGGCGATTCGGATTGGCCGATTGCGGCTGCGGACGACGGTTCGACGATCGGTTGTTGCGATTCTTCCTGCGACGACGCGCCGAATCGAAACGGGTGATGCTGTCCTCCTCCGATCCCGACGTATATTCGGGTTCATGGTCGACCGCCGGCTCGACACCCTCACCTTGCAACCGTTCGACCTTGGTTCCGGCCCGATTGAGGGCCAAAATCTCCTGCACACGCGCCACGGGCAGCGTTACGACATTGGCCAACGCCTCTTTCGACGACGAGAAGGTCATCGTGCCGCTCAGCAAGTCGGTCTTCACCAAGAAGTATTCGCCATCGACGGTCTGCAACGGTTCGCGCAAACGCGGGAAGTTCTTGCGTGCCTCGACATAGGTGTCGTACTCGTACATCATGCAGCACTTCAACTTCGAGCACTGGCCGGCCAGTTTCTGGGGATTGAGCGAAATATCCTGCGCACGCGCCGCGCCCGTCGTAACGCTCGAGAAGCTCGACATCCACGAAGCACAGCACAGCTCGCGGCCGCACGCCCCCAGTCCGCCGATGCGGCCCGCCTCCTGACGGGCCCCGATCTGCTTCATCTCGATGCGGATATGGAACCGCTCGGCGAAGACTTTGATTAATTCACGGAAATCTACGCGCTCGTCGGCAATATAATAAAAGATCGCCTTGATTTTGTCGCCTTGATACTCGACGTCGCCGATCTTCATATTCAGCCCCATGTCGGCGGCGATCTGACGGGCGGCAATCATCGTTTCGTGTTCCAGCGCGATGGCCTCCTGCCAGCGTTCGATGTCATAGGGTTTGGCCTTGCGGTAGACCTTCTTGAACTCGCCGTTGTAGGGATTGAATCCCGTGCGGCGCATCTGACGCGCCACCAAATCGCCCGTCAGCGTAACGATGCCGATGTCGTGGCCGGGCGAAGCCTCGACCGCCACGATGTCGCCGCATCGCAGCGGCTGGTTCGTCGCATTCTGATAGAACGACCGGCGCGTATTCTTGAAGCGCACCTCGACGATGTCGTCGGGCAGCTGGGCCGGATAGTCCGCCAGCCACGGAGTTTCGTGCAGTTTGAAGCAACCGTCGGCCATCTGCGCCTGGCATTCGGCTTCGCTGTTGCAGAAGCCGCAGCCGCGTCCGACCTCGGGGATGAAACGGGCAGTATGTCGTTGTTCGTTATCCATGATGAGGAAGAGTAATCTGCGTAAAGATACGAAAATTTTTATTAACGCGATAGACAGCCACCGTGCTTTCGGCCGTCATCGACGCTCCCGTCTTACTCCTCGGAGCGGGGCAGCAGCACCATGTTCTGCACACGAGCCGGCCGCAGCGTACGGAGCTGCATGCTGCCGAATGCGCGGGTCGCGGCCGTTTTCTCGGGAGCGGGAACGGGTTTCGCCCCCGTTTCGATCCATTGCATGGCATAGAAGAGCAGCTCGTCATGCTCTGCATCGCCCCATTCGAGCGGATGGTATTCGTAGTTATCCCCGTCTACAACCTCATAAAACGGCCTATCGACAGCCTCCACATCGGGTTCGAAGCCGTTGCCGTAATCGCGCTCGCCCTTGGCATTCTCGATGTAGAAAGTGATGGGACTGAAATCATATTCGTAATCGCCGAACTCTTTCTCCAAAGGCTCCATGCCGACGTTCTTGCCGTTGGTCGTCGTGCCGACCAGCCGCACCTCGAAATCCAGTCCGCGCAGTCCGTTGACCACCAATTCGCTGGCCGAAGCCGTATCGCCCGTACAAAGTACATAGACCTGTTTAAGTCCGAGGGCCGAAGCGAGGGCCGTCTGGATCTTGTCGTGCCGGTATTTCGAATTGGTCGTATTGTACTGCGCCACACCCAGTTTGTAGATGTCGGGCGTTTCGCGCGACCGATCGTCGTTGTATTTCGTGGAAGCATAGACCTGGCCCTTGTAGGCATCGCCTGCGATGAGGGTCGCCAACACCGCACTCGACACGACGTGTCCGCCGCCGTTGTAACGCAGGTCGAGCACCAATTCGTCGACCTTCTCCTTGCGGAACTCCTCGAAAGCTGCAATCAGTTCATCGTCATAATAATAATTGAAACTGCCGTAGCAAAGGTAGCCCACTTTCTTGCCGCTGTCGGTCGTGAGGACTTCGGACAACCAGACGGGGTTGTCCGCATACGAGGCAGCCGTAATCGAAAGATCGGATCCCGTTTTGCCGGTATTCATGTCGTATAGGGCCACCTTGACCGTTCCCGATTCGGTCGTCATCAATTTTTTCCAGTTATTATCCAGATTCGAATCTTTGATTTCAGCTCCGTCGACCTTCGCAATCAGGTCGCCGCGCTTCAATCCCTTCTTGGCGGCCGGCGAATCGGGCGTTACGGCTGCAACCACAAACGCATAAGGGGCACTTTTACCGTCTTCATTAAGACTGGCATAGAACATCATCTCGAACCCCAACCCTTGGGCCTGCTCGCGTGTACCGCGGGTCTGGATGCCGGCCGTCGCAGCCGACGCCTTGTAACGCGAAATATTCGAATAGAAATATGAACGTTCCAACTTGCCGGTTTTTTCGTTTATCGCCCAATGGCCGTCGTCGCGGTTGACATTGTTCTGCGCGGCAACTTTCATCAATACGTCATCGAGAAACTTCTCGTATTCGAGCGAATAATCGGGTTTCACCTGCTGCACGGCCTTGTTCCACAAATAGTGCGTCTTCATATAGTCGAACATCCACCGGTCGATATCGGCATCGGAAGTTTCCGATGGTTCGGGCTCAGGACGCGAGAGTTCATCCTTGGAACACCCCGTACCGACGAAAGCGAAGAGAAACGCAAAAGCGATTCCCGAACGGAAGGTTGCAATGATTCGTTTCATAACTATTTCGATTTAACGGTAATTTTTGTTTTCGACGCACCTTTTCTGCAGTCTGCAGCGTACTTCCGACACCAGGGGGTCAATCCGCAGGCCTCGCACTTGGGAGCGCGAGCCATGCAGGTGTAACGCCCGTGCAGAATCAACCAATGATGCGCCACGGGCAGCAAGTGCGACGGAATGCCCTTTTCGAGCGCCAATTCGGTTTGGAGCGGCGTTTTCGAACCGGTGGTGAGCCCCATGCGTTCCGACACGCGGAAAACGTGCGTATCGACGGGCATCACCTCCTTGTTCCACAACACGGCGCCCAGGACGTTGGCCGTTTTGCGGCCCACACCGGGCAGGCGTTGCAGTTGTTCGAGATCGGAGGGCACCTCGCCGCCGAACTCAGCGCAGAGCATCCGCGCCATCGCCGCAAGGTTTTTCGCCTTATTGTTCGGATAGGAGATGCTGCGGATATACGAATAAATCGCCTCGGGCGTCGCTTCGGCCATCGCCTGCGGGGTCGGGAACGCCTCGAACAGCGCCGGTGTGGTCAGGTTGACCCGTTTGTCGGTGCACTGTGCCGACAGGATGACCGCCACCAGCAGCTGATAGGGGTCTTTGTAATGCAACTCGCTTTCGGCCACCGGCATGTGTTCCGAGAACCAGGCGATGATGCCTGCATATCGTTGTTTCGTCGTCATACGTTCTTTCTCTCTACGGCGTTTCGCCGTGCGGGCACAGTTTGCGCCCCACTTACAGTTTGGTCAGCTTCGCGAAACGGGCCAGCAGCGTCTTTTCGCCCTCGCGTCCGAAGTCGATCACCAATTTGCAATCGCCTACCAGCGTCTCGATGCGCCGCACGACCCCTTCGCCGAATTTCGGATGCGCGACCCGTTCGCCCTCCCGATAGGCGCAACCGCCACCGGTTATGCCAACCGCGCCGGACACACCGGCCCCGCCGACCGCCAGTGCGACATCGGGCTCTTTCTGACGCACGCCCAACCGGCGCATCCCCTCGGTCGAGGTGCGCGGCGTCTGCACGAGGGCCGGATCGGGCGCCGTATGCGGATGTTGCGAAAAACCGCCTTGCACCGGACGCCGCTGCGGAAACCCGTTGCGGGGACTCCCCTCGCCCCGCTGCTGGAAGCGATAATCGAACCGCCGGCGCAACTGGTCGAGCGCCGACGCGCCGTCCTCCTGGCCGAAACCGTCGGGCCGCTGCTCCTCACGATCGGCATCGGCCTGCACGTATCGGGGGTCGATCTCGCGCAGGAACCGGCTCGGCTTCGAGAACTCCATGTTGCCCCATTTGAACCGCATGTCGGCATAAGAGATGGTCGCCGCCACCTTGGCCCGCGTAAGCGCCACATAGAACAGACGCCGTTCCTCCTCCATGCCGTCGGGCGTCTCCATGGCCCGCTGCGACGGAAAAAGATTCTCCTCGACGCCGACGATGTAGACGTATTTGTACTCCAGTCCTTTCGCTGAATGAACGGTCATCAGGGTTACTTTATTGTCATCGGTCGAAGCATCCTTGTCCATGTCGGTCAGCAGCATGATGTTCTGCAACCACTCCTCGACGGTCGCCTCCTCGTCGGGCCGGCGTTCGTCGTTGCGGATCGCCGCATCGACCTGCTCCTTGAAGAGCTGCATCGAGTTGAGCAGCTCCTCGATATTGTCCAATGCCGAGGCCGCCTCAGGCCCCGTCTCGGCCCGGTAGAGGGCCAAAATCCCCGAGCGGCTGGCGACCTCCAATCCGAAGTCGTAGAGTCCCTTCTCAGCCCGCATCAACGACAGCGAACGAATCAGCTGCACGAACTCCGCCACCTTGCGGGCGATGGCTTTCTGTACGGCATCGGCCACGGGTTCGGAGACCAGCGCATCGACCGCCTTCCACATCGAAACGCCGCGTTCCTGCGCCAGTTGCGCGATGCGCTCGACGGTCGTTTCGCCGATGCCGCGGGCGGGATAGTTGACGACGCGTCGGAAGGCCTCGTCGTCGCGCGGATTGACGATCAACCGCAGATAACCCAACATATCCCGAATCTCCTTGTGGTCGTAGAACGACATGCCCTTGTAGATCCGGTACGGGATTCCGTGATGCCGCAGACTGTCCTCGATGGCGCTCGACTGCTTGTTCGTCCGATAGAGGATCACCGCCTCCGACCATTCGTCGCCGGCCCCGCGCACCTTGTCGCGCAGGTCGCTGACGACCCTTTCGGCCTCCTCTCGGTCGGTATAGGCCCGCAGAATGCGGATGGGTTCGCCCTCGTCGCCCTCCGAAAAGCAATGTTTCTCCATGCGGCGGGAGTTGCGGGCGATGACGGAATTGGCCGCCTCGACGATCGTACGGGTCGAACGATAGTTCCGCTCCAATTTAAAGACCCGCGCATCGGGGAAATCCTGCTGGAACGAGAGGATGTTTTCGATTTTCGCCCCGCGGAACGAATAGATCGACTGGGCGTCATCGCCTACGACGCAGACCCGCGCATGCCGCTCCGACAACCGCCGGATGATCCGATACTGCGCATAATTCGTGTCCTGGTACTCATCGACCAGAATATACTGGAACTGTTCCTGATAACGGGCCAGCACGTCGGGACAGTCGCGCAGCAGGATGTTGGTCTGCAACAGCAGATCATCGAAATCCATCGCATTGTTGTTCTTGCAGCGCTGGCAATAGATGTTGTAGATGTTGCCGAACTCGGGTCTCCGCGCCTGCCGGTCTTCGGCCAGATAGGCCGCCTTGGCCAGATAGGCGCCGGGCGTTACCAGACAGTTCTTCGCAAAGGAGATGCGCGAAGCCAACACATTGGGCTTGTAGTGTTCTTCGTCGAGATGCAGCTCGCGGACGATGGTTTTCAGCAGATGCTGGACGTCGTTCGGTTCGTAGATGGTGAACGTCGGCTGAAAGCCGATCCGTTCGGCATTTTCGCGCAGGATGCGCGAAAAGACGGAGTGGAACGTGCCCATCCGGATGTAGCGGCTCCGATCGCCGGGCACCATGCCCGCGATGCGGCTGCGCATCTGATCGGCAGCCTTGTTGGTGAAGGTGAGCGCCAGAATGCGGAACGGCGGGACGCCCTGTTCGATCATGTAGGCGATGCGCGAAGTGAGCACGCGCGTTTTGCCCGATCCCGCGCCCGCGATGATGAGCGACGGAACGTCGTAATTCACCACGGCCTCGCGCTGGGCGGGATTGAGCCCCCGAAGAATATCCGATTCGGCTGTTTCCATGCCGACAAAGGTACGTCTAATTTTCCGTTTCGGCGCCCGTTTTTTTCGAAAAAAATTCATATATTCGCAGAGACGATGCCGCTTCTCCGCTCCGTTCGGGTTCCGTTCCGATGAACCGGACGACGCCGATACGGGAAAGCGGCCCCGCAACCGCATCCGAAAACACTAAAAAATAACGAACCGATGAAACACCTTGCAACCCTCTGCGGAGCACTTTTGTTACTCTGCCCCGCGACGCAGGCCGCGTCGCATTTCCCCGACGGAACGCCGATCGACCCGTGGTTCGAACAGGCCCGCCCCGTCGATGTCGCCTCGCTGGGACAACAATTCGTCGTAACCGACTACGGCGTCGTGCGCGACAGCACCCTCGTCCAGACCGACGCACTCCAGGCCGTCATCGACCGAGCTGCCGAACAGGGCGGCGTGGTGGTCATTCCCGAAGGCGTGTACCTCACGGGGTCGCTCTTTTTCAAACCGGGCACCCACCTGCACATCCGTAAAGGCGGCGTGCTGAAAGGGAGCGACGACATTTCGAACTTCGCGATCGTCGACACCCGCATCGAAGGGCAATCGCTGCCCTATTTCGCTGCATTGGTCAATGCCGACCACGCCGACGGATTCACCATCACGGGCGAAGGGGCTATCGACGGCAACGGCGAACGCTATTGGCGTTCGTTCTGGCTGCGCCGCAAGGTGATTCCCAAGTGCACCAACATGGACGAACTGCGTCCCCGATTAGTCTACATCTCCAATTCGAAGAACGTACAGTTGGAGGGCGTAACCCTGCGCAACTCGCCTTTCTGGACGACCCATATCTACAACTCGGAACGGGTGCGGCTGCTCGGTCTGCACATCTTCGCACCCGCGGCACCCGTCAAAGCTCCGAGTTCGGATGCGCTCGACATCGACGCCTGCCGCGACCTGCACGTCAGCCGCTGCTACATGTCGGTGAACGACGACGCCATCGCCCTCAAGGGCGGCAAAGGCCCCTGGGCCGACCAAGACCCGAAGAACGGCGGCAACTACAACATCCTTATCGAAGATTGCGAGTTCGGATTCTGCCACAGCGCCCTGACCTGCGGCAGCGAGTCGATCCACGACCGCAACATCGTGCTGCGCCGCTGCAAAATCGGCGATGCCTCGCGCCTGCTGTGGCTCAAGATGCGACCCGACACGCCCCAGAACTACGAATACGTTACGGTGGAAGAGATCGAAGGCAATGCGCGGGCCTTTCTTTACGTGCGACCCTGGAAACAATTCTTCGATCTGAAAGGGCGCAAGGACATCCCGATGTCCTACTCGTCGCACATCACGATGCGCAACATCCGGCTCGACTGCGACCGGTTCTTCGATGTCGAACAGGCCGAAGATCAATATCATCTGTCGGATTTCACCTTCGAGAATCTGCGCATTCGCGCGAAAGACACCACCTGCAACCGCAAGGCCGTCGAACGGTTCACGTGGGAAAAGGTCAAGGTCGAGAAGGCCGACTAATTAAGTCTGTAACAAATACGGAAGTGCGGGGATACGACGTTATCGTATCCCCACACTTTTATAAGCAAATCAATTGTCTATTACGATAATAAAAGGCCCTTTCATAAGGGCCGCGGGCCGAAGCCTCCGCCCGCGGAGGCCCGCCCTTGGCGTCCTCCGCAGTCTTCGTCCCGCGCCTTTTGAAAGGCGTTCCCGATGCGATAGACCATCATATTGCTTTCGGCGGTCGCAGTCGCTACCGACTACTGTATTCGAAAAAAACGGTCGGAAGCGAAGAAAGCCTTGAAAAGCAAGGCAACGATCTAACGCATCGGGAAGCCTTTTCAAAAAGGATAGCCGACACCGAAGTTGAGTGCCGTATTTTTCCAACGGAAATCGTGGATCCAGCGCTCGCCCGCCGGATTGTTCGGGTTATGCAGTTGGATGCCCCAGTCCAGCCGCAGAACGGCGAACTTGATGTCGAAACGCAAACCCAGCCCCGTATTGAAACCCAGCTGCTTATAGAAATCCTTCACATAGAATACCGCTTCGTCGGAGTATTGCGTCGGGTCGCTTTTCAGGAACCAGATGTTGCCTACATCGAAGAAGGTCGCACCGTGGATGATTCCCCAAATCGGGAAGCGGAATTCGAGATTGGCCTCCAATTTCATGTCGCCCAGCTGCGACGGATAATCCGTCGTCGGGCGGGGCACCGAACCCGGGCCGAGCGTGCGGGGCGTCCAGCCGCGCATGCCGTTGCTGCCGCCTGCATAGAACAGACGGTCGAACGGCACCGAAGTCGAATTGCCGTAGGCCATCGCCAGACCGCCGTAGAGCCGACCGGCCAGCGCCGTCTTCGCGCCCAGCATGATCTTGCGGCTCAAACTCAGGTCGAAACGGAAATACTGCGAATAACGGATGCCCAAGATGCGGTAATAGCTTTCGTCCTCCGTCCGCACGGGCGACGAAAAGAGATGCGACAGCCCGCCGACCAGATTGCCCGCCGTCTCGGCATTGAAGCGGATCACCGTCGCATTGCGGCCGAGATTTTTCAACTGGTTATTGTATCCGTAGCCGAATGACAGTCCTGCGATCAACTGCGTTTTGTAACTGTTGATAAGGTAGAGGTTCTCCGTGTCGCTCAGGAAATCGGGATCGAGGTAGCTCACGTCGACCACGTTGATGTCGATCGGCCGCAGCGAGAACGACGAATAACGCGAATTGGTCCATTGATAGGTCATGCCGGCACTCGTCAGCGTACGCCGGTAGTAGGGCCGGTCCTGGTAGTTGAGCGAAAGTTCCAGTTTGGTCTTGGGTTGGTTGACCGAACCGAAGCGCGTGATGCGCCACGGCACTAAGAAGCGCGGGAAAGTCAGTCCTGTGGAGATACCGAACTCCTTGGCGCGTCGTTTGCGGGCGTCGGGCGCCTTCATGAATTCGTAGCCCATCGAAAAGGAGACGTCGAACGATTCGGCCCCGCGGAAGATGTTGCGGTTCTGGTAGCCGACGGTCGCTTTCAGTCCGTAGAAACTCGACGTCGTGCTTCCTTCGAGGTCGACCTTGAAACTCTGGCGGAGCGTCGGCGTGCACAGGATGTTGCAGGTCAGATAGCCCTCGCGGACGGATTCGGTGCGAGTCGAATCGGACGACGAGCCGACATAGGTGATGTAATCGGTTTCATCGACCGTGCGCGGCGCCTCGACGAATGCCAGACGGGTCGACCGGAAATAACCGAGCGCCATCAGATCGGTGTAGGTTCGCTCGACCTGCGCCGAATTGTAGATGTAATTGGGATACAGCGGAATGGATTGCCGCAGAATTTTGGGCCGCAGATTGGGTTTCCCTTCGTAAACGATGTTCAGACCGCGGTAATAGATCGTATCCAGGCGTGCGAATACGGTCGAATCGACCCCGTTCGAAGCATCGGGCCGGTAATTCGGAAAGACATTGATCCGGTCGATGCGGTAGACGACGTTATCTTCGACAACGGGCTGCCCCTGTGCGTCGTAACCCGAAAGATAAGGTTTTATTAAGACGCGAAGGCCCACTTCGCGAGGTTTTTGGAGGGTATCGGCCACATACTCGATGTTGTTGACCGTGAAGTTGAAATAGCCCCGCTCGCGCAGATGAGCCGTGATGCGTTCGCGTTCGCTGTCAAGCACCGAGATGTCGAAAACATCGCCCCGATGGAGCAGCGTATGCACCGTATCGGGCAGGACAAGGGGTTCGAGCGAACGATCGCGGAACTCGTAGCTCACCGAACGGATCCGATAAGGCAGATGTTGCCGCACCCGATAGGTAACCTTGGCTCGGCGTCGCCGGACGAGGGTATCCACTTCGCAGGAGGCCTGCGAAGCGTAATATCCGCGCGAATTCATGTAGATTTTCAGATTCTCGACGCTCTTGCGTATCAACGACCGGTCGATGAGTACGGGAGCCTGGCCGACGCGGCGTTTCCAGTTGTTCCAGCCGTTGTGCTTCGAGGAGTCGGCCTGCTCGTAGAGCCAAACGTAGAAATTGGTTCCCAGGAGGCGTTTGTTGGGAGTCTGACGGATGTAGCGTTCCAGTTCGTCGGCGGTGATGCGCTCCCGACGCGGGGTCTCCTTATCCTCCTCGATAGTTACCTTTTGGAGCAGGTAGGAGCCCTCGGGGATATGGCGCGTAATGCTGCACGCCGAGCACAGAAAGCCCAACGTGCCGCAGAAAAGCCACCGAACGATTCCCTTCGCTTTCACCGCATCGCCCCTTCCGCCGTTTACTGGTTGAAAAATCCGGCCTCCTTCAACAAAGCCAGATACGAACGCGAAATGGCCAGATTGTCATCGCGAACATAGCGGCGCTGCGTGAAAATCTGCGCCAGATTGGGCAGGCCGTTCTCTTCGAGGAGGCGTTTCGTGAGGTCGGAGGCCTCGCGCTCGGCCCACAGTTCGTCGATTTCGGCCGAAGTGTAATTGCGGTACTGTTCGTAATGCACCACAGCATCCAACGGCAGGCGGTCGGTCAATTCGGGCTTTTCGTCGGGATAGCCCACGACGATGGTCGTAACCGGAACGACGCCTTTGGGAAGATTCAGCACGCGGGCGATTTCGCCCGCCGTGTAGAGGGTCGTGCCGAGGTAACAGATACCCAAATCGTTGGCTTCGGCCGCGATGCAAAGATTCTGCGCGGCCAACAGGGCGTCGGTCGCCGCATTGAGGAACCACGCGAAGTTGTCGTAAGCGGGATCGGCGCCGCGCTGCCGGCACCACATGCTGAACCGGTGGATGTCGGCGCAGACGGTGATGACGCACGGCGCCTGGGTAACCATCGGTTGGTTGAAGTGGCACGGCGCGAGCAGCTGTTTCAACTCGGCGTCGCGCGTAACGACGAACGAATAGAGCTGCATGTTGCCGCAGGTCGAAGCGCGGACGGCCGCTTCCAACAGTTCGCGCAACACCTCGTCGGGGATGGGATTCGGGCGGAATTTCCGAATCGACCGATGTTTTATTAAGAGGTTTTTCATTTTTTTATTAACTGGCACGGGCCGCAAGCCTCTCTTGTTTTTATCAATGGCCGAGGGCGCGTACTGTATTTTATTAAGAGAATGACACGAAATCCATGCAAAAATACACATTTTTTTATTAACCGGCACGGATACAGCCTTTGTGAAAGAAAAACCGACCGCAAAAGCGTATCGGTGAAACCATCCCGCCAAAAACGGCAGCGTCCGACCCCGTTTCCGGAATCGGACGCCACCCCCACGCTTATGGTATGATTCATTTAATCGTTGCCTCTTTTTTCGCTACACCCTTTTTCGTGGTGATGACGATCGCATTCTCGCCATTGGCCTTGTAGATCGACATGGCCGCAATGTCATTCGGATCGAGTTCATTGAGGCAATCGAGGCTGCCCTCGTACTCCTTGTCGTCGACGATCAGCATCGGTTTTTCGGGATTCGGCTGCGTGCCATGCCCCGACACCGCCACCGAACCGTCTGTGGAATGCACCGTTCGGGTCGACGAGGTAAGCGAAATGCTGATCTCCTGCGGATCGGCCGTGCCGGCCGTATAGTAATAAGCCGCACAATCCGGATAGAGGACTTTCAACGTGCGACCTGCTATCACCTTGATTGCGGCACGTCCGTCGGCACCGGTTACCGTGCCGTTCGTCGAGCCCATCTCCTGCACGATGGCACCGGCCAACGGTTTGCCGTTCAGCTGCACCGTCGCATGCACCGTTACGGGGTTCTCCGCCGGAGCCTCCGCTGCCGGATAAGCCGCCACGACCAACTCGTCGATCGTCGTGGCCGATGCGGCGGGAGCGGCACCTTGGTCATCAGGGGCAACACCGGCCAGACGGAAATCGACCGGCAGCGTGTATCGCACCCGCACGGCCTCGCCCTTCTGGGTGCCGGGCGTCCATTTGTCGGAGAGCTTCAGCACCCGTTCGACCTCCTCGGAAAATACGCGGTCGGGCGTTTGAAGAATCTGTATGTCGTCCAGCGTACCGTCCTTCTCGATGATAAAGGTCGCCACGACACGCCCTTGTATCATCTGCTCTTTCGCCTTTTCGGGCATTCGCACCTGCGTCTGCACCCACTGGCGGAACGTATTCAGATCGCCGTCGTGAAACTTCGGCATCACTTCGGCCATCAAGAAGGGCTGATCCGCACCGGCCTTCTCCTCGGCCATCGACGCTTTCCAAAACGCCTCCTCCTCGGCCGCAGCCTCGGCCCGCACGACCGTATCTTCCGGTTGTCCGGGCGTCCCGACAATCGAAGTTTCGGTGTCCGGATAGATGATTTCAGCCGCCCGGGTCGTGAACGAGAAAGCGCACAGCAACCCGATCAATGCGGGCGCAGCGCCCGCCAAACGCAACAGGACGTGCCTGTGCGAATTGTTCGTTGTCATCATGATAAATCGTTTTTTGGTTCGTGAATTTCGCAGCCCGTTGGTTATGTCCGGACTATAACCTAAGAGCTGTTTGAGAATGAGTTGCATATAGAAACGCACGCTGCATCCGCTACGCAGCACGTCGCCGTCGGCCTCGAACTCCTCGACTTCGTTCAGCCGGCCCGCAGCCAGCCAGACGAACGGATTCCACCACAGGATCGCTTTCATCGTCTCCATGACGATGCGCTCGACCGAATGGCGATGACGAACGTGGCTCGCCTCGTGCAACAGGATGACCGGCAACTCCTCATCGGGAGTTCCCTGCCAGATATAGATCGTGCGGAAAAACGAACAGGCGTCGATCCGTTCGGGCGTACGCACCAGCGTATATTCGTCCGTGCGGAATAGCTGCGCCCCGCGACGGATGCGGCGAATCGTCCACAGCTGCCGCAACGTCGGAATCGCCACGACGAGCATCCCGACGCCGTAAATCATCCGGAAAGCCACGGCCCACCAATCGGTAGGAGCTTCCTCCTCGACGAGCGCGACGGGCATATCGGCGAAGTCGACCGGCACGTACGGGGTCATCGTCAGGGTCGGCCCGGGCCAGACGGGAATCCGCAGCAGCGGGATGACCAACGACAGCCCGACGGTGGCCAACAAATAGAAGCGGCACCAACGGAATGGCGTACGCCGTTCGAACAACGCAACGTAAACAGCGAAAAAGACGCTGCTGCAAACGGTCAACTCGAACAGATAGGTCAACGTCTCTTTCATTTTCGGCTTTTCTGAAACAATTCCATGATTCCGTCCATCTCCTCGACCGAGATGTTTTCACGCTCGGAGAAGAACGATACCATCTGCGACAGCGAGCCGTCGAAATAGTTGGACAGCATCGACGACATGACCGTCTGCGCATAATCCTCTTTGGCCAGGATCGGATAATAGCGATGGCTCTTTCCCTCGGACGTATGGCCGACGAATCCTTTGTTTTCCAGAATTTTGAGGAAAGTCGCCACGGTCGTATACTTGGGATGCGGCTCGGAGGTGTGCTCGATGATTTCACTGACCACAGCCTGCCCCAATCGCCACAAAATCTGCATGATTTCCTCTTCGCCTCGCGTAAGAATCGGTTTTTTGTTCATCTTGTTTGTTATTTAATAATGGTAACTATATAACTATTTTACATCGAATCAAGTTAGCGAATGGTTTTACAATGCCGTCGGTCGTGCCGCTCGCGGCTTCGCCGCGTTTACAAATTTGGCCCACCTCCACTTCCCCGCATCAGCGGGATTTCGTACTGCAAATATACTACTAAATTTTTAGAAAACCAAACAATCTGCTAAAAAATTAGTAATTCGGCCGATTTTTTTTCGATACCTATCTTTATAGGAGTGTTTTTACGGGAGTGCGCTTATTCGGACAACTCGCCCACACGGAAATCCGAAAAAAACGGGATGAAAATTTGCACGATTCGCAAAATGGGATTATATTTGCAATCGCAATTCGGCGCCGTAGCTTAATTGAATAGAGCATCTGACTACGGATCAGAAGGTTACAGGTTTGAGTCCTGTCGGCGTCACTAAAAAGCACAAAAAAACCGCTTGCAAATCCATGCAGGCGGTTTTTTCATATCCACTCCCATAACAAGATAACATCTTGCGGAACAGACAAAAACAAGCGGCCGCTTGCCGAATGCAAGCGGCCGCTTGAATAAACAAATTCAGACGAAATGCGCTTATGACCTTCCGCAACCCGATGTCGGGTCATTGCGCCAATGAATTACTCCTCGTCTTTCGTCGTCTCCTTTTTCTCGACTTTCTCAGCGACTTTCTCCGTTTTTTCAGTCTTTTCGGCTTTCGGAGCGGCTGCTTTCTTGGCGCTCTTCGCTTCGGCAGCCTCCATTGCGCTCTTCAGCGCGGCCAGACCCGTTACATCGCCCAGCGTCGTCTTCTCGACCGATGCGTTGATCTTCTTCACGGTCGATTTCGTTGCATCGGCGGCAGCCCGTTTTTCGGCTTTTTCAGCCTTTTCGGCCTCCTTGCGAGCATCGTCGTAGGTGCGCAGATGCGACAATGTGATCCGTTTCGTGGCTTTCGAGAATTCGATCACCTTGAAAGCCAGTTTGTCGCCGGCCTTCGGCATCGAACCGTCCTCCTTGACGAGCTGGCGCGTCGGGCAGAATCCCTCGACCGAATCGCTCAATGCTACGACGGCACCTTTGTCGGTAACCTCCGTAATGGCGGCTTCATGCACGCTGTCGAGCGGATACTGTGCCTCGAACTCGTTCCACGGGTTCTCTTCCAACTGCTTGTGGCCCAGCGACAGGCGACGATTCTCCTTGTCGATTTCCAGCACGATGACCTCAATGTCGGCCCCTACCTGCGTGAACTCGCCCGGGTGTTTCACCTTCTTCGTCCAGCTCAGATCGGAGATGTGGATCAGACCGTCGATGCCCTCCTCGATCTCGACGAACACGCCGAAGTTCGTGAAGTTGCGCACTTTGGCCGTGCACTTCGTACCTACGGGATATTTGGTTTCGATGTTCTCCCACGGATCGGGCGTCAGCTGCTTGATACCCAACGACATCTTGCGTTCCTCACGGTCGAGCGTCAGAATGACGGCCTCCACCTCGTCGCCGACCTTCATGAAGTCCTGCGCCGAACGCAGATGCTGGCTCCACGACATTTCGGATACGTGGATCAAGCCTTCGACCCCGGGAGCGATTTCGACGAATGCACCGTAATCGGCCATAACGACCACTTTGCCCTTGACCTTGTCGCCGACCTTGAGGTTGGCATCGAGCGCCTCCCACGGATGCGGGGTGAGCTGCTTCAGACCCAGCGCGATGCGTTTCTTCTGCTCGTCGAAGTCGAGGATAACGACCTGAATTTTTTGGTCGAGCGCAACGACCTCTTCGGGATGGTTGACACGGCCCCACGACAGGTCGGTGATGTGGATCAGACCGTCCACGCCGCCCAGGTCGACGAATACGCCGTAGGAGGTGATGTTCTTGACGGTACCTTCCAGAATCTGGCCCTTCTCCAGTTTCGACATGATGACCTGTTTCTGGGCTTCGAGTTCGGCCTCGATGAGGGCCTTGTGCGATACGACGACGTTGCGGAACTCCTGGTTGATCTTCACCACCTTGAACTCCATCGTCTTGTCGACATAAATATCGTAGTCGCGGATGGGTTTGACGTCGATCTGCGAGCCGGGCAGGAAGGCTTCGATGCCGAACACGTCGACGATCATACCGCCCTTCGTGCGGCACTTAATGTAACCCTTGATGATTTCATCGTTTTCGAGGGCCTCGTTGACGCGATCCCACGATTTGAGTTGACGGGCCTTCTTGTGCGAAAGCGCCAGCTGGCCGTTTTTGTCTTCGGCGGATTCGACATAGACTTCCACCTTGTCGCCGACCTTGAGATCGGGGTTGTAGCGGAATTCGGAGTTGGAGATGACGCCTTCGCTCTTGTAGCCGACGTTCACCAGCACCTCGCGTTTGGTGATGCCCGTAACGGTACCCTCGACCACTTCGCCTACATTGACGTTCGAGAGCGTTTTGTCGTAAGCGGCGGCAATCTGCTCTTTGGGCTGGTCATAGACGCCCAGATCCTGTTCGAACGCATTCCAGTCGAACTGCTCGTTCGTAACCGTGTTTTTTACCTCTTCCATAATTGGAAATAAATTTGCGATTCAATCGCTCGTTAAAAAGTTAAACATTTATTCGAAGCAATCAGCTACTTGCATGTACCCACGTTCTCGACCCAAATACTCGAATCCGATCCTTGTCGCTCGCCGCCTTCAGCGTCGTATGCAGATTAGACCCACACTCCCAACCCCCACCTTGGCGGGGACTTCGGTCGGGAAATCCGAAGCAATCGGGTTTTACGACCGTCGGTACAAGAATTGCCTTATGCTATTTCCCTGCGTGTGCAAGGATTGCAAAGATACGAACTTTTTTTTATTCTGCAAAAAAGGCGGTGATGCGGGAGCGGGGCGTAAGCCGAAGCGTGTCGTAGTCGAGGCCGCTCAACACGACCGGACAGCCCGGAGAGGCCGGCACATAGTCCGGCAGCCGCTCGGACAGAGAGGCCCGTTCGACACGCAACTTCGAAAAGACCGTTTCGTAATCCGTCGGAAAATCGAGCACGAGCAGGCCGGCATAAAATTCCGTTGCCGGCTGCCGGTCGGGTTCCGTGCACTGTTCGATGCGGAGCAGACGGCCATCCGGCCCGAACACGGCGAGCGGATGACGGAGAACTCCCTGCGGTGTCCACAACAGATTCGATGCGATACGGCGTTCGCGTGTCATTTTTCGGACGATGGCATTGCGGAACCGGCGGGTTTTGGAGTCGTTCCCATGCCGGAGCCTTCATCCTCACTTTTTTCCTTACCACCTTTCGGATCCTTCCCATTTAATAAAAATTCGTCGGCGAAGATACGGATGTTCAGTTGTTCGTCGTAGAGGGCATCGACCGCTGCAGAGGTCTCGGGCGTGTAGTCGATCCGCAGGTCGGTGATCGTAATCGACGGCTGACGGGGCGTGCCGTCGAAACAGCCGAGATCGACATGCAAACGGCGGTGGGAGCTGTCGGCCTTGAAATTGCGTTTGAAATGTTCGTCGTTGTTGCGCCACATCGTCGCCGAGACGATCGACGAGCGGGAGCTGTCCTGTTTTTCCAACCACAGTTTGTTCTGCAAACGGTTGTTGCGGTCGAGCGAATCGACCTTGTAGTTCATTTCGACGACATAGGAGCCCGGCACGACATCCACCGCGATGCGCAGCCGCGCCGTATCCTTCAACGACCGCACCCGAATCAACGAATCGGAATAGACGCGGCGCGTCTGCGTCCGTTCGGCCACGCGGTCGATGGTATCGAGGATGGCGACCTCGCGATCGTAGTATTTGCCCTCCGCCTCCAACAGGACGATGGCCTGCTCGACGACATCGCCCAGCCGCGCGCTCTTGCGTTTCGAGAAGTTGCCGATGGTGTATTGCACGTCGGCCGTCGTGTAGCCGTAGCGTTCGAAGATAGGTTCGTAAACGTTCAGCGAATCGCGTTTGGCTTCGTGGTCGACGTAGGCGTTGACCAAAAAGGCATCGTGGAAAATACGGGCCAACTCGTCGTCGGGGATGATCGTATGGCGTTTGCAGCCCGCAGCCGCAAGCATCAGCAGCGCAATGACGGTTATTTTCGAGCGAAGATTCATGGGACGATCGGA
Source organism: uncultured Alistipes sp. (assembly GCA_947623305.1). Taxonomy (GTDB): domain Bacteria; phylum Bacteroidota; class Bacteroidia; order Bacteroidales; family Rikenellaceae; genus Alistipes. Next base: position 329,613 of record CANQGQ010000001.1, read on the forward strand.
TTTTTATTCATGGGTGGGGATCGCGTTCGCAGGGCGCCGCGATCCCGACTTTTTAATCAGATTGCGGGTGGTCGCGTCCGAAAGCAGGAACGCGACGGCCGCGAATGCAGCGATTACGGCGAACAAATCGCCGAGCCGGAACTCGACGGGATAGCTTTTGGTCAGAAAACTGTCGGCCGGAATCTCGATCAGGCCGAAATGTTGTTGCACGAGGGTCGCCGCCACACCTATCAAAACACCGATTCCGGCCCCCAGCGCGCAAATCGACAGCCCTTCGGCACGGAAAATGGCTCGCACGAGCCGATTGTCGGCGCCCAGCGCCCGCAGCGTTTCGATGTCGCCGCGTTTTTCGATAATGAGCATCGTCAGCGCGCCGACGACCGAGAACGAGGCGATGACCAACACGAGCAGCGAGATGAAAAAGATGCCCCACTTTTCGTAAGTCATGATGCGGTAGAACGATGCGCGCAGCTCGTGGCGGGTGCGGAGTTCGAATCCGTCGCCGACCACCTCGGCAACGGCCTTTTTCATCCGGTCGGGGTCGACGCCCTCGGCCGTCCGCAGCAACATGGCCGACGCCTGGTCGGGATAATTGAAGAGCCGGCGGGCCAATCGGAGCGAGACGAGCACATACCGCTGTTCGGATTCCAGGTCGAGCACGAAAACGCCGCCCACAGGCACCGTGCGCCGCGTGTAGTTGGCCGACGGAAGCAGCGACGGCACCGCGCCCCGCCGTACGGCATAGGCCTCGACTTCGGCTTCAGCCAACGAACGGATGCCCAACTGGGCGGCCATCGACTGACCGATGACCATCCGTTCGAAGTCGCCGATGCGCACGGCTCCGTCGCCGACCTCCACGGCCTCGCGCCAGTCGAGCACGGCATCGTAACCGTCGTCGACCCCGCGGACGGTGGCGATAGTCTGCCGTCCGTCGTGCTGGAGCAGCGCGCTCTGTTCGAGGATGAACGAAAGGCCTGCGATTTCGGGCATCCGAGCAAGGGCGACAGTATCTATTTCGGCGACGGCGAACGTCCGGCCCTCGCGCGGCGAGACGGTCAATTCAGCGTCGAAGGCCGAGCAGGTCGAATGGATCAGCCGCTCGAATCCGTTGAACACCGACAACAGAATGATCATCGCCGCAACGGGCATCGCCACAGCCACGACGCTCAATCCCGCGATCAGATTGACGACCGAACGCGATTGGGCAGAGAAGAGGTAACGGCGAGCGAAGAGTTGCGACAACATGGCGGCGTCAGTTTTTCATCGCCCGTTCGATGTGCTCGATGTATTCGAGCGAGTCGTCCAAGAAGAACTGGATTTCGGGGATGCTCTTCAACTGGTTGCGGAGCCGGTTGCCGAGCAATCCGCGCAACGGGCGGACATGCTGTTCGAGCGACTGCATCACCTGTTCGTGGCGGGCGAACGGGAAGATGCTGACGTAAATTTTCGCATAGGCGAAGTCGGGCGAAATGCGCACGGCCGTAACCGTAACGAGCGAACCGAGCGCGACCTCAGGCATCTGCTGCTGGAGGATTTCGGCCATATCCTTCTGGATCTGCTTCGCGATTTTCTGTTGTCTGTTCGAATTATTTTCCATTTTTTATTCACTGGTACGGGTCGCACGGTCGGTACAACCACTTACTCTATTATTAACGGTTACGGGTCGCATCCTTCATACGAGGCCGCCCCCCCCTTATTGCCTATCTTCCCCTCGACACCTCCCGATCGGCCCATCAAAAGGCATATTTAAATACTTCTTTGTTCTTTTCGCGTTTGGGGCGGGGTTTCCACGTTTCGAATCCCTCCTTGTTGAAACGGTACGAAACGCCGATCGAGATGTTCAAATTGTCGAGCGGCGAGCGCAGCGGAGTGGCATAGAACGGATTTTCGGGGCCATCGGTCGCATTGTCGGCGTATTTGTTGCGGTTGCGCACGATGTCCGAATAGCCGAAATAGTAGCGTACCCGAAAATTGAGTTCGAACCGCTTAATGAGAAAGGCGATGCCGCCGCCGCCGGCCAACCCGTAACCGAACCGGTTGTCGCGCACGGTCGTGAAGGTATAGGTGCCTTTCCAGTCGGGCTCGCCGGCGGCACGGGCCTGCTCGTTCTCGTAAGTCGACGAAAGGTTGTACGAAAAGGTCGCCGCCGCCTCCAAATAGACCCGCATGCGATGGTTGAACAGATAGACATGGGGCTGCCACACGATCGGCAAAATGAGCGAATTGACCTTGCGCGTATAATAAAGGTAATCGGCCCGATCGTCCACCCGCGAAGCGTTCGTAGCATAGGAGAATCCCTGTTGCAGGAATTCGAGGTCGATGCCGAATCCGCCCACGACCCGTTGCGAGCCGTAGTAGCGCCACGAAAGTCCGGCGCTGTACTGGCCCCAGATGGCTTTCATCTCCTGCTGCGGTTGGAAACGACCGTTCGACATGCCGTAACCGACCGTAACGCCCAGCGTATGTTGACCCGATGCGGTGCCGCCGGCCAGCAGCAGCAGCGCGATGAGCACATGACGGATTATTTTCTTTCGTCGCATTTTTCTCTGTCGTTTCTTTCGTTGTCTGCGGGGCTATCTGAACCGATCGAACATGCCGCCCGTGGCATTGAAACTCGAATTCATCGAATTGGCGCCGGTACCCATATTCCGGTCGCGGTCGTTCGGCTTTTTCGGCCCCTCCTTGGCCGCCTTTTCCGCTTCGCGGCGCAGGCGTTGCAGTTCCTGTTCGTCGAGCCGGCGCTGGAGCGTTTCCATGTTCATCGGGACGAAAATCGCATCCATATCCATCGTGAATTCGACCTCCCAGTTGACCTTCGTCGCAAAGGTGTCTTCGCCGCGCTCGTTGAGGTAAAATTCGGCCCGCTCGGGCTGACGACGTTCGACGACGTTGCCCGTATCCCATTTGCCGTTGCCGTTGGCATCCTCGATGATGCGGAACTTGATCTCGCCCGCCGGAACATAGTTGAACTGGACGTCGCCCGCCGTAACGCCGCGTTTCTCCTGCTTCAGCGAATTGCCATCGAGCAGTTGGATGATGTAGCGTTTGTGCGGGTTTTCGGCCTTCACATGGATTTTCACCGTGGCGAACTTTTCAGGGTCGAATGTCGCGTACTTGCCGACAAGCGAATCGTTCGAGAAGCCCGCAATGTCGGCGATGGCCCCTTCGGGAATGGTCAGCTTGTAGTCGGTCTTCGGTGTCCAAGCCGCACGGATGTACCAACGGCGCAACTGGGCCGTATCGCGCACGAAGTGCACCGGAATTCGGGTTTCCCGCTGTTCCGCATCGACCGCCGCCAACTGCACAGCGGCCGAATCCAGTCGGGCGAGCGGATAATCGAAATCGACGGTCAACCCCTCTTCGGGATTGAGGTCGCCCGACAACGAGAGTTTGTACCCGAACGGATTCTCCTTTTCGGGTTCCTTCCACTCTTCGCCGGCCTCCTCAGCCTTGCGGCGTTCGCGTTCGAGGCGCTCGCGTTCGCGCTCCTGCTCCTTCGTTTCGACCAACCGCCAAGCCAATTTGAGCGGTTCGGTTACCTCCTGCAGGACGCTGAGCGTATCGTGTTTCATGTAGGTGATCGACCCTTTGATCGTGTCGGGCAGGTCGGCGGCCGGCACGTGGAACCACAGCGCCACGGTATCGCGGCCTACGGTTTGCGGATCGACGATGACCCGATCGTCGGGGATGCTGTCGAAGCGGATGTTTTTGATCTGCGGGTTGGCCGTCGTGAAATAGAGCATCGCCTGGTGTTGCAGCGGACGGGCGGTCTCGGAGAGCATCTGCCGACGGAACGCCCGATCGGTGAACATGCGCAGATAGAGTTGCGGCGACGCCGTAACGTAACGGCGCAACGAATCGTACCAGATCGTGAAATCGGGCATACGGGCCGGATTGTGCCGTCCCTCGACGAATCCGATCTGGTCGCTGCCGGGTTCGTAAATCTGGTTATCGTTTTTGTCTTCGAAGGCGTAGACCCGATAGTCGATCGGTTTGAGGTTCTGCGCGATGAAGATGCCGTTGGTTTCGGCCCGTGCGATGACCGACGGTTTGTATTTGAAAACAGTCGAATCGTACTCGGGCACCTCCTCGACCGAATCGGCCGGAAAGAACCAGATGAAGGTTTTCGACACGGAATCGGCCCGATAACCGTCGGCCGTGTAACCCGACATGACCATCGAATCGACCTCGGGGCCGGTCGAAAAGACATAACGCATCGAATAGCGCGGATTATCCTCGTTGTTGTCGCGGATCATGCTGCCGAAGTTGAGGGCATAGGTGGTATTGGGTTCGAGCGTATCGCGCAGTTGGACGACGACCCCTTTGCCGCGCAGCGAGACGAGCGGTTTCTTCTTCATGGCCGGCGAGGTGAAGAACTCTTTCTGCTGGTCTTTGAGTTGGACGTACTCGTCGAACTCGATGTAGATCTTTTCGTGGCCCGTCGTCGGGCGGTTGACCGCAAAGTTGTCGGGCGTCATGCGCACGACGACCGGCGGCAGCGAGTCGCGCGGCCCGCCGGTCGGGGTCATGATGCTGGCGCACCGGCTCAAAAACGCCGACAGAAAAAGCAGGACGGCGCCTGCACGCAGCCATCGGAGCGGATAACGGGTCGTATCGTGGGGTCGTTTCATCGGTTTTCGGTTTTCGGTTCCGGAGCATGGCGATCATCGACCATGCACCAATCGTTCTCTTTGTATCGTCCTTCCGTCCGCCACGGCCGGAACACGACGGGCCAAGTCGGCGACGGGCCTTCGAGGTCGGGCACGAACTTCGTGTAGGCGTAGATGCGATTGAGCCGATCGACCACGACGGCCATCAGCGGCGTGGCGGTTACCTCCATGCCATAGGTGCCCGAGTCGCCTTCGTAGTAGGCCTGGAAATTGGGGGTCGTGCGTTCTTCCGAACCATCCTTGCGCGTGATCCTGCCGGCCACGGCATCGTCGTACGAGGCGATATACCAGTCGGTCGTATCGGCGACGTAGGCGTAGGCCTTGATCTGCGACGACGTGAAGGCGCTCTCCTCGCCGTCCGCTTCGGCCTGCCACGTCGGTTTGTAGTAGGCTTTCAGGACGGTGGGCGGCGCATAGAACTCGTTGTAAAAGCTCCAGACGCCGTTTTTGTAGGCATGGCCCTCTTTCCACGGCAGAAAGACCACCGAAACGTAGAGCTTCGGCAGATTGAGCAGCGGCTGCTGCATCGTGTAGCCGTAGAGACGGGTCGCCGGATCGACGACGACGATCATCCGCGACACACGGCTGAGCGGCATCTGCAACCAAGTAGACCGATCGACGCTCCCCTCGCCGCCCGCTTCGGCCCCTTCGTCTCCTTCCGTACCGACGGTTCCGTCATAAGGGACGGCGATGTCCGCAGGCTCGGTCAGACGTTGAGACGGATCGTCCTTGCGTGTGATGATGCCCGCCGCAGCATCGGCATACGAGGCGATGCCCCAGTCGAGCGTATCGACTTCGTAGGCATAGGCGACGACCCCCGCCAACGGTTCGGCGGAATCGACCGACTGATACTGCACACTCGGCTTGAGGATGTAGGTCGTCTCGAATTTGCCCTCCTTCAGGCAGGAGACGAACAACAGCGCAAGCAGCGGCCACCCGTATGGAAAACGTCGTTTCATGCTTCGTCCTTCAGATTTTCGAGCAGCTCGCCGATCGTCCGGCCCGTTACGGGATGACGCTTCGAGCGGGCGATTTCGCACAGCGGCACCAAGGCGAACCGCCGTTCCGTCAGCATCGGATGCGGCAGGGTCAGCCGTTCGGTCTCGATGACGGCATCGTCGTAGAGCAGCAGGTCGATGTCGATGGGCCGCGAGGTGTAGCGGGCTCCCGTAGTCGCCTTTTCGATCGCTTCGGCCGCCCGATTGCGGCCCAACTCCCGTTCGATCGCCTGCACGGCGTCGAGCACCTCCTCGGGCGCGAGGTCGGTCGAGACCTCCAATGCCTGGTTGGCGAAGCGTTCCGGCGCTTCGAATCCCCACGGATCGCTCTCGTAGCGGTGCGAACAGTGCAGCACCGGCCCGATGTGTCGGTTGATCAACTGCTGGGCCCGCTGAAGCGTCCGCTTCACGTCGCCCGTATTGCCGCCCGTCAAAAGAAATACACGTGCCATCTGTTATCCCAATCTTTTTATCATTTTGCTCACCGTCAGCGCGAAATGCGTGAAGACGATGGTCGGATTGCCGTTCCGCGAAATCTGCATCATGGCGCGTTCGATCTCCTCCACGAGCGGTTCGATGTTGTCGGTTCCCACGAACGGTGCGAATTTCGTGCAGAAGGCCAGCTCCTCGCCCCAAAGATAACAAACCGAAGAAATCCCCGCGTGTAGAATAAAACTTTCGCGCAGCAGGCGGGCCATGTCGCGCAGAAAGGCCCGTTGTTGTTCGCGCGCGAGTTGGGCCACCTCCTCGGCCCAACCGATGAGTTCGAGGTGTTTATCGTTATAGCTCAAGCGCATCAGCGTGCAGAACAGGGAGAAATTCTCGCGTTGCACGGCATCGTTCTCGCCGGCCAGCAGACGCCGCAGCGTCAGCAGATCGCCGTCGGCCAATCGGGCCATGTTGCGGGCTTTCAGCGGATCGTCGATGCCTTGCGCGCGGGCCTCCGCCTCCAACACCTCCGGCGCGATGCGCGGCACGTGCACCTCCTGCGTCCGCGAAAGAATGGTCGGCAGCAACAACGTCGGCTGTTCGGAGACGAGCAGAAAGAGCGTCTTCTCCCACGGCTCCTCCAAAATCTTCAACAGTTTGTTCGCCGCCTCCTCGTTCATCGTCTCGGGGAGCCAGATCAGCATGATCTTGTACTCCGATTCGAAACTTTTGAACGACAGTTTGCGGATGATCTCCTCCGCTTCGCGGGCAGCGATGGCCCCTTTGAGCGTCTTACCCAGATCGAGCCGGTCGTACCACTCCTGCGGCGAAAAATAGCCGTTGCGCTCGGCGAAAAGTTCGCGGAAAAGCGGCAGAAACTGGTCGCTCAACACGATTTCGCCCGACTTCTTGCCCTGCTTGTTGACCGGAAAGGCCCAATGCAGGTCGGGATGGGCCAATGCGGCGATTTGCTGACAATCGGGACACTCGCCGCACGAATCGCCGTCGTGCCGATGCCGGCAGCAAAGGTATTGCGCATAGGCCACGGCCAACGGCAAGGCACCCGTACCGGCCTGTCCGCTGAACAGCTGGGCATGACCGACCCGTCCGGTATCGACCGACTGGATCAGATGCCGTTTCAGCTCGTCTTGTCCTATGATGTCCGCAAACCGCATTTTTTTATTAGCGCGAAGGAATGTTATCTTATTTCGTTAAGTTATCGCCGCTGCCATCCCTATATTGTACAGTAGTCGGTTATCGGCGTTTTTTCAAAATCTGAATCATCAATCCCCGCACGTCGATGTGTTCCCGCCGCACAAGGTACCAAGTGTAACCAGCAAAGGCAACGGCGTTGCAAGCATAACCGGCCCACGCCTGTTCCGTTCCGACCGCGCGCGTTACCTCCTCGCAGAGGAAGAAGACCGCCAAGGCCGTAACGACATACTCCCCGATGCGGCCCCAAGCGTAGGGCGTCGGGAAATAACGTCGATTGAGCCACCAGCTCACGGCGACCATCATGGCCTCGCTTCCCAAACGAGCCCATGCAGCGCCGAAGTAGCCCGCCCGAGGAATCAACCACCAACCGAGACAGCCCATAGCGACCAGCCCCGTACCCGTAACCAAGATAGCCAACGGCGTGCGTTCTTCGCGTTTGTACCAGAACGACAGATTCAACCAAACGCCCGTCAGAACGTTCGCCCCGAGCACGACCGGCAAAATGAAAATGCCGTCGCGGAAGTCGCGACCGATAATCAACGCGAAAAAGTCGCGGAAAAGCGCGATGCCAAGAAAAATCAACATCGAGACCATGACGTAGTATTTCAGCGCTGCGGCGTTCATCTGTACGAAATCCTCCTTGCGGAAGTTCGAGAGAAAGAAGGGTTCGGCGGCCAGACGATACATCTGGTAAAAGAGCATCATCACGACGGCGATTTTCGTTACAGCGCCGTAAACGCCTAATTGCGCCATCGGGTCGCTGCCAGCCGGGACGAGGTATTTCAATAACTGGCGGTCGAGGAACTCGTTCGCCGTGCCGGCCAATCCGCTGACGAGCAGCGGCAGCGAATAAGCGAAGATGCGTCGCAACAATTTCGGGTCGATGCGCGGAACGGTACGGTCGACGGTAGTCAGAATGGCAAGCCACGTAATGACGCTGGCGGCCAGATTCGCGACGAAAACCCACCCTACGCCGAACTCCGAAGCGAACAGCCCCGCAGCGCCGAACGCAAAAGCGAGACCGACATTCAGTACGACGTTCAACGTCTTGAACCCGACGAAGGTCAACGCTTTTCCCTGTTCGCGCAGCCGCGAGAACGGGATGCACCCCCAGACGTCGAAAAGGATGATCGCGCCGACCCAAACGACATAATCGGGATGCGCGACGTAAGCCGGCCCCATCCAATCCGAGAAATCGCTGCGGAACAGAACGACGACCGCAAAGAAAAGCAAGGCGGCAGCCGAAGTAATGCCCCAGGTAGTGGCGAAAAGGCGTCGTTTAGCGGCCTTAACGTCGCCGCCGGCCGCTTCGGCTTTGGCAGAGAAACGGAAGTAGCTCGATTCCATGCCCATCGTCAAAAACGTGAGCGCGAAGGGGATAAGCGCATAGACATCGGTAACGATACCATAGGCGCCCGGTGCGAATACACGGGTGTAGTACGGGGTGAGCAGATAGCTCAGGAACCGCACCGCAATCGTGCTGAGGCCATAAACGGCCGTCTGTTTCGCCAATTTTTCAAGCATGGGCACTTGCAATCTCTCCGATACCTATATATAGATTTTGCAAAGATACAAAATTTTTTATTAGCGCGGGAGAGCCTCATTTTGCTTCCAGTGGTCATCTTCGCTTCCGACCGTTTTGTTAATGGAATCGCAAGGTCGGAAAGGAACCGCTTTCAAAAGCGGCGCATCGGGAAGCCCTTTCAAAAGGGCCCGCGCCAATAAAAAAGGAGCCGCCTTTCTCGAAAGACGACTCCCTCCCATCAAAAATTAACCCTTAAATTTCCCCTTTTCGGAAAACCTCCGTCAGATAGTGATGCAGATAGTACAAATCCGTGTCGTTCTGAATCACCTCGCTCATCAGCAGCTCTTCCTCGTCGGGGAGGACGTTGTTCACAAAATCGCGTTTGTCCAATTCCTCCATAGGCAATTTTTTATTAACTCAGTTAGGAACAAGAAAAACGGTTTTCGGAGAACCATCCGCCGGAGAATCATCCGTCCGAGGCGCACGCTCCGCCCTCCGTTTTTCCGTTTCCTCACAGAACAAACGCACCGGCCTTCGGATTTATTGTGCGGCGGTCAACACAAAACCAGATTTTTTTCTTTGATCATTTTGCGCAGGTTGATCAGCGCATAGCGCATCCGGCCCAGCGCCGTGTTGATGCTCACGCCCGTCTGCTCGGCGATCTCCTTGAAACTCAACCCTGCGAAATAGCGCATCCGCACCACTTCGCGCTGTTCCTCGGGCAGCAACTCGATCAACGACCGGATGTCGCGTTCGATCTGTTCGCTCACGATGGCATCCTCGATCGTCCGGTCGGCGAACTGCAAGGTACCCAACACGTTGTAACCCGCATCCGATTCGGTCAGCGATTTGTTCTGACGCTGGTTGCGGAAGTAGTCGATCACCTGATTGTGCGCGATGCGCAACACCCACGAAAGGAATTTTCCGTTATCGCAATAACGGCCTTCGTCGATAACCCGCACGGCTTTAATAAATGTTTCCTGGAAAATATCTTCGGCCAGATCCTGATCTTTGACCATCATTCGGATGTAGTTCCGCACGCGGCGGCTGTGGCGCTCGATGAGCTGGGATATGGCGTTCCGATCGCCCGATCGGTACTGATGGAGCAGCGCCGAGTCATTCAATACTTGCACGTTCATACTCTTTCCTCCTTGAGTGGTTGTTCAGAGTAGAATTTTTCCCGATAGGCAATCCGTTTTAATGGTGTTCGATCATTGGTTTACGGGAACAAGATACGAACTTTTTCCCGAAGTTCCAAATTCCCCTCTGCATGGCCGGTTCCGTCCGACCGTCGAATAACCATGCCTGATTTTTGCAAGAACCGTACCGATTTTTTATTCGCGCGGGAGAGCCTTATCTTTCTTTCGACGGTCGGCAGCGAAAAAAGTCTTAATAAGCATATGCAGGTTCCACCGCATAAGGAACGCCTTTCAAAAGGCGCGGGTTGCACCTTTTTCAAAAAAACGGCAGGAAGCGAAGAAAGCCTTGCCAAGCAAAACAAGGCTCTCCCGCACGAATAAAAATTCGTATCTTTGACTTCGTCGAAGATACTTTCGCTCGGCATAATCAAGCTATCGCTTGCTTCTGCACTCGACTTTTCGTATCTTTGCACAATAGAAAATTAGGAAAACGATGAAACGATACCTTGTTCTTTTGTTGTCGCTGATCGGTTGCCTGACGGCGCAAAGCCGCGAGGTAATCCCGCTCAACGAGGGATGGCGCTTCTATTACCAGTCCGAAAAGAGTTCCGATAACGCCCGCACGGTTACGCTGCCCCACAGCTGGAACACCGACCCCACGGCCGGACAGTTTTTCGTCGAAACGACGGGGTGTTACCTCAACGAACTGCACGTTCCCGACACCTGGGCCGGACAACGGCTGTTCGTGAAGTTCTACGGAGCGCAAAGCGTCGCCGATTTCTTCGTCAACGGTCATTTCGTCGGTTCGCACAGCGGCGGCGCAACAGCATTCGTATTCGAAATTACCGACAAGGTACGCTTCGGGGACAACAATTATCTGCTGGTGGCGGTCAACAACAGCGTCCGCAACGACGTATTGCCCACTTCGACCGACATCAACCGTTACGGCGGTCTATATCGCGAAGCGGAGTTGATTCTTACTGCACCGACGGCCGTATCGCCGCTTTACCTCGGCACCGAAGGCGTGCTGGTTCATCCGCAGGAGGTTTCGCCCGAAAAAGCGTCCGGTGAGGTGGAGATTCATTTGACCGCCCTCAAGGAGGAGAATTGCCAACTGACCCTCGACATCACCGATGCGGCCGGCAAACCGGTTTACACCCATCGGCAGCGGGTTCGCATCGACGACAAACCCGTCGTCGTTCCCTTTGCGGTGGAGCGTCCCCGCCTGTGGAGCCCCGCGAATCCGGCGCTTTACACCGTCGCGGTAACGTTGGCCCAAGCGGACGGCAACATCTGCGACCGCACCGAAGTCCGCACGGGCTTTCGGGCCATCGACGTTACACCGGCGGGCGGCCTCGCCATCAACGGCGAGAGAATCGCCGTGCACGGGGTTACGCTCTACCACGACAGCGCCTTGTCGGGCGGTACCCCGACCGCCCAGGACATGGATGCCGATTTGCGTCAGTTGGAGGATTTGGGGGCCAATGCACTCCGCTCGGCCGTGATGCCGCATGCGCAATATCTGTACGACCGCTGCGACGAAAAAGGGTTGTTGGTCTGGATTGATGTTCCGTTGCACCGCGCTTTTCTGAGCGACGTGGCCTATTATCCCACGGTGCAATTCGAACGCAACGGGCTGCAACAGCTGCGCGAAATCGTCGCCCAGCATATCAATCATCCCTCGGTGGCGATGTGGGGAATCTTCTCGCGGCTGTGGATGCGCGGCGACAATCCGGTGCGTTATCTGCGCGAGCTACATGCGACGGCCCGCCGGCTCGATCCGTCGCGTCCGACGGTGGCGTGCAGCGACCAGGACGGCGAGGTCAATTTCATTACCGATCTGATCGTCTGGCGGCAGGATGTCGGTTGGAGCAAGGGGACGCCCGATGATCTGACTGTCTGGCGCGACCAAATGCAGCGCGACTGGTCGCATCTGCGGTCGGCGATCGCCTACGGCGGTTCGGGCATCCCGGGCCACCGCGAACAGCCCAACCGGCTCGTACCCGATCCCAATTGCATGCCCGAGGAACGGCAAACCCGCTTCCACGAGGAGTACAGCCGCAACCTGCAAAACGATTCGCTCTTCTGGGGCGTATGGATCGACAATCTGTTCGATTACGGATCGACACGCTACCCCTACGGGGTCGACGGCAAAGGGTTGGTTACGTTCGACCGGCGCACCTGCAAGGACGCCTACTATCTCTATCGGGCGATGTGGAACCCGCGCACGCCGACGCTGCATCTGACGGGTCGGCATACCTCGCTGCGCTCCGACGACCGGCAGGCGTTCCGCATCTATTCGTCTGCGGGGACACCCACGCTGCGGATCGGAGCCGATACGGTGGCGGTTCGGGAATATGCACGGTGCCAATACCAGTCTGATTCAGTTACGCTGCCTCAGGGACGGGTGGTCGTACGGGCTTCGGCAGGCGATCTGCGCGACAGCGTCATTCTGCGGATCGACAACGCGACAGCACCGAAACAGCGTCCGGGCCTTCTGCGAACAGGAGGTCGATGAACGACAGATCGGGAACGAACGGCATACGGTCTGCGAAGACCTGCACATAAGGCTCGGCCACGAAGGCCGGGTCTTTTTGTCGTTTGGGGCGCAGGTCGAGGTCATCGGGCGTCGCTTCGACGTAGCGTTCGCTCACGGGCGGCACCGGAAGTCCGGTCAGTTCGCAGAGCTGTTGCAGCAACGCGAGATTGTAATCGACGAGAAACCGCCATTCGCGACGGTAGAACGGTTCGAGTCTGTCGGCGTAGTAGTCGAAGTAGGGCGAACCCTTGTAGGAGGCGACGAGCGCGCCCCAATGTTGGTGCTGCCATCGTTTGGAGTAGTCGATGCGAACGTCGCGCATCGGGGTGCGGGGGCGGTCGGCATGACCGACCTGCACGGTCAGGGCCATCGGGCCGTCGGGGGCTAAAATGTACGTTCGATTCCTTTCCGACCGCTTAATAAAATGTTCGCCGGTGTCGACGATGCAATCGCCGCACCGTATCGCGGCGAACCACGATACGGAGGGCAGATAGGCAAGGGGCAGAATAATACGTTTTTCCACGCCCCAAAAATACAATTTTTTGCGAACAAACTACATGCGCGGTTTCACGGCGATGCGGAGCAGGAGCGAAATCATGTAGACGATCGTGCCGTAGAGCGGTGCGATCAGGGCGACCCGCAGCCCGCCGCTCAGCAACGTAAACGAAACGGGGTAGCCGGTCGATTGAATGAAATCAAAAACGCCGAACAGCCCGACCATCATCGACAGGAAACCCGTGAAAATGGCCAGCAGGCCGATCTCCTTGATCCAGCGAGGGGCTTTCCACGCCGCGAAAAGCATCCCGATCAAGCAGAGGGTGATGACATTCATCCAGGAGCTGCCGCCCTCCAAATAGAGCATCGGCAGGGTGTGTTTCATCCGGCCTTCGTCCTCGTCGTCGGTTCGATATACCCGCCATTCGGTCCGTTCGGGGTTGAGGATGACATCTTCGTTTTCGCCGACTTCGGGCATCTCGCCGCCTTTCACATACGGAATGCGGCGAATGACTTCGTGTTCAGTAGCGGCGGCAGGGGCGGCGGAACCGGCAGGCGAGGTGCCACCGGCGGATTCGACCGCTGCGGCGGTCGTCGGGGCGGTCGTCGGGGCGGATTGGATTTCGATGCGCTCTTGTGCGGTCGTTGTTGTCGGAGAGAGCGCCGGTGCGGCGAGGAGCAGCAAAGCGATTGCGAACAATCGCGTCGGTCGATGCGTGTGTTTCATGATGCAAATGTTTTTTAGGGGTTTGACAATCCGGTTGCGGGCTTCGCGAAAGCTCACTGCAAAGATACGCCGGAATCGTGCCCCGATGTAACGTCGAATCCCGCTGTCGGGGCGGCAAAACCCGTTTTGCGGGGAGATGCATTTTGCTGAAACCCGCTTTTTCCCTAATTTTACGAAAAATTCGGAAGCGATGCGTTATCTTGCAACGATCGGTTATTGGATGCTGGCGGTGCTGATGCTGGCTACCGTAATCGCCGGCTTCGGTTATTCGTTCGACCGGGCCCTCTTCCTCGCTACGGCCATGCTGCCCGGGATGTTCTGCGCCAAGGTCTTCCTGCCGCAGGCGCTTCGGGCGCCCCGACGCCGGGCCGTCGCGGTCATCTCCGTATCGCTCGCCACGCTGGTCATCGAATGGATCGCCATGCTGCTGGCCCACCGCTATACGCAGGTCGTTCCCTGGTACGACGACATCCCGTTTCCGACGCTCTTTCTCAATCCGTTTTTTCTGTTGCTGATGCTGACGGCCATCGTCGTCCCCGAGACGCTGCTCGCACGTTACCTCGATCGCCGGCTGCCGCACACGGAACGAATCTCGTTCATCTCCGAACGTCGTCGGGTAACGCTCGAAACGGCGCAGATCGTTTACGTCGAATCGAACGACAGCGAGGTGCTGCTGCATACGTCCGACGGAGCGGTCTACCGCACGAAAACCCGCATCTCGCAATGGGAACGGCTGTTGGATGATCGGTTCGTCCGCATCCATCGGGCCTATATCGTCAATTCGGCGTTCGTAGAAGAACTTGCCGGCAACCAGGTCATGGTTGCCGGCAAGCGGTTCGAGCTCTCGCGCAAATATCGCGAAGAGGCATTTCATTTACTGGCACGGAGCGCACCGTTTTCGAAAAAAACGGATGGCAGCGACGATGACGTTCATAAGCAAATCAACGATCTACCGCATCGGAAACTGCTTTAAAAAGCAGCTAATGACAGCTCGTCGAGAAGCCAGCCTGCACCGGCGAATTTGTCGATCACGAAAAGAACGTAACGGATGTCCACCGCAATGCAGCGTTGCAGTTGCGGTTCGAACGCCACATCGCCCGACATCGCCTCCCAGTTGCCGTCGAAAGCCAGACCGACCAGCTCGCCCCGCGCATTCAGCACCGGCGAACCCGAGTTGCCGCCCGTGATATCCAGATCGGCCAGAAAGCCCACCGGCAACTCACCCGCCGCATTGGCATAGGGCCCGAAATCGCGGGCCGCATAGAGCGCTTTCAGCTTCTCGGGAACGGTGAACTCCTCCGGATTCTGCGGATTTTCCTTCTCCATGACCCCTTTCAGCGTCGTGTAGTGATTGTAGCGGATGCCATCGGCCGGATTGTAGGGCAACACGCGCCCATAGGTCAGGCGGATGGTGAAATTGGCATCGGGCGACCACGCTTTGGCCGGTTCACGACGCATACGGCCCGCCAGGTATTTGCGCATCCCCTCGTTGTAGCCGTCGACGTAGGGGCGACGGAGCGCGGCCAGTTCGGCGTATTGCTCCATCACCGATTTCACGAACGGATAGGCGGGATCGGCTTCGACCTTCGCGGGCGAATAGTCGGCCAGCAAGGCCGCGAATCCCTCGGGCGTCGTGAATTGCGAATGATCGTAGATAAAATCGACGTAGGCATCGAGGTCGCCGCCGAACTCCTTGTCGACGATCTCC
The DNA here is from genome assembly GCA_947623305.1 of uncultured Alistipes sp. GTDB lineage: Bacteria > Bacteroidota > Bacteroidia > Bacteroidales > Rikenellaceae > Alistipes. The sequence continues at coordinate 345,058 of CANQGQ010000001.1, forward strand.
GCATAGAACGACGGCAGGGTCTTCATGTGCTCGCGTGCGATGGCCATCATCCGTTTGGCCACCTTGCGGTCGGTCGCCGCACTGTAATCTTTGTACCAATCGCCCAGCCACGCTTCGATTTTCGCCGCATCGACCTCTTTTTTCGGGGTCGAGCGGTCGAGCAGACCGGTAACGGGGCGCATCAATTCGATGCCCCGCAAAAAGGCTTCGGAAATGTATTGCAAATCGGCATCGGGGCCGGCCATCCCCGCCAGCGCGGTTCGAATTTTCGGCAGCGCGTCGATGAATCCCTCCTCGGGCAGCGTGTGCTGTTCGGCCCACTGTTGGAAGGCGGCTTCCTGTTCGGCCTTGCGCTCCTTGACGTGTAATTTTTCCAGCCCGCGCGACATGCCGATGGAGTTCTTCCAGTAGTTCGACGACCCACGGTATTTCGAGGCGTACTGAATGCGCACGGCAGGGTCGGCCATCATCGCATCCCACAGAATCCGCTGACGTTCACCACGGATAAAGATGCGCTGCGGATTGCTGACGGCCAGGATATTACCGATTTCGTCGGAGGTAATGTACCGCTGGGTCGAGCCCGGGAAACCCATGACCATGGCGAAGTCGCCTTCATCGACCCCCTGCAACGAAATTTTCAGGAACCGATCGGCATGATAAGGCCGGTTGTCGGGCGAATAGTCGGCCGGCCGGTTGTCGGCACCGGCGTAGACGCGGAAAATCGAGAAGTCGCCCGTATGGCGCGGCCACATCCAGTTGTCGGTATCGCCGCCGAAATTGCCGATCGACGAGGGAGGCGCCCCGACCAACCGCACATCGGTATAGACCTCGTTGACGAAGGCGAAATACTGGTTCCGTTCGAAAAAGTCCTTGACGACGATCTCCATGCCCGGGTGTTCCTTTTCCAATTTCTCGGTCAACCCATTGACATTCGTGCGAACCAATTCCGAAAATTCTTGTTCGCCGGCGGTCGAAGGAACATTGCCGAGCACGTCGGCGGTAACGTCGGCGATCTTGCGCACGAAACGCACTTTGAGCCCCGGCACGGGCAGCTCCTCGGCCTGCGACATGGCCCAGAATCCGTTTTTCAGATAGTCGTGCTCGACAGACGACAACTGCTGGATCGACCCGTAACCGCAATGGTGGTTGGTGAAAAGCAACCCTTCGGGCGAGACGATTTCGCCCGTGCATCCGCCGCCGAAGATGACGACGGCATCTTTGAGCGACGAGCGATCGAGGCTGTAAATTTCCTCGGCAGAGAGTTTGCAGCCGTGCGCCTTCATCTGTTTGATGTTCATTTTCTGGAGATAGGGCAGCAGCCACATCCCCTCGTCGGCCCGTGCGGTGCAGAGCGTGCCCGCAACAGCCAGTAACAACAGGATTTTTTTCATTTTATGATTCGATGACTGATTTTCGAAAAAGGTCGGTCTCACAGGTCGCTCCCCTTGTATTGGGTCGGCGACATACCGGTAACCCGCTTGAAATAGCTTCCGAAAAACGACTGGTTCGGAAAATCGAGCGAATAGGCGATCTCCTGAATGCTCATGTGCGAGTGTTTCAGCAGCGTTTTCGCTTCGAGAATCACATAACGGTCGATCCACTCCGACACCGACGAACCGCTGAACCGCTTGATCAGCGTGGACAGATATTTGGGCGTGATACAGAGCTGCTGCGCATAGAACCGTACGCTGCGCTGGCGGCGGTAGTTTTCGCCTAAAAGCTCCATGAACTGCCGGAAATAGGCCTCGCTGCGGTCGCGGGGAGCTTTCGCCTCGTCGGGACGAGCGGCCAGTGCGTTATGCCGGATGTTGGCGATCTTGTAAATGATCGACGAAAGCAGGTTGCGCACGATTTCGCGCGAATAGGGCTGTTCGGGTGCACGCACCTCCTGTTCGATCAGTCCGATAATTTCGCGCATACTGCTGCTTTCCGCATCATCGAGCTGCACGCAGGGATTGCCGACCTGTTGCAGCATGGCGGGCATCAAATCGTGCAGATTGATCGGAATACTGTGCATGAAATCCGATGAGATGACTACGACGTGCGATTCGAAGCCCTGCATCGACTTGACTTGCAGAATCGTATTCGGCGTGCAGAAAAACATCGTATTCTTACGCAGCCGGAACTCCTGGAGGTTGTAGGAAATGGTCATTTCGCCCACGGTGCCGATTCCGATGATCAGCGCGTCGATGCGGCACGGAAAATGAAAGGCTTCGAGGTCGGATTGGCTGTCGGCCGTAAGGCATTCGCTTTGCATCCCCCGACGCGAATCGTCGCCAGACAGGGCAATCAATTCATTCAACGAATATTGGCTGATCGGAGGCTTCGGTGCGGGCTTGTCCATGATGATACGGTTTATGGCGACAAATATAACAAGATTTGTCGAATGCGTTTTGTCGAATGGCGATGATTTCTGTTCTTTATTTCCGTTCTTCGCCGCTTTTGACTAAATTCGCACCGGACAAACGATCGAGCGACCATGTACGAACAAACGAACGTTTTCGATAAGCCGAGGGCAGAGCCGAACTCGGTCGAGCTATGCCGAGGCGAGAAAAGGTGCATGAATATGAACCAACGGCTGCGGGCCATCTATCGGGTAACCTTCATCGGGCTCGTCGTCAATCTCGTGTTGGCGGCCGGGAAACTGGCGGCCGGCCTCGTCGGCCGGAGCGGCGCCATGATCGCCGATGCCGTGCACTCGCTCTCCGACATGGCGACCGACGTCGTGGTGCTCGTTTTCGCGAAGCTGTCGGCCAAACCCGAAGATGCGACGCACAATTTCGGCCACGGAAAATACGAAACCTTAGCGACCGTCATCATCAGTCTCTTTTTAGCCGGCGTGGGGATCGGAATCCTATGGGACAGCATCGGCGCCATCATTCGGGCCGTGCGGGGCGAATGGCTGCCGCGCCCGGGACTGATCGCGCTGATCGCCGCAGTCGTCTCCATCGTTGTCAAGGAGTTGCTTTATCAATACACCGTGCGCGAAGGCCGGCGATTGGAGAGCCCGAGCGTTGTCGCCAACGCCTGGCACCATCGAAGCGATGCGCTTTCGTCGATCGGAACGTTCATCGGCATCGCGTGCGCCTATTTCTTGGGCGACAAGTGGCGGGTGGCCGATCCGGTGGTCGCGTCGATCGTCTCCCTGTTCATCTTCAAAATCGCCTACGACCTGATTCGCGACGGCTTCGGCGAACTGCTCGAACGGTCGCTGCCGGCCGACGTCGAACAGGAAATCCGCAACATCGTCGTCCATTCGCCCGAGGTGCACGACCTGCATGCTTTGCGCACGCGCCGGATCGGCTCGGCCATGGCCGTGGATGTGCACATACGGGTCGACGGGTCGATGGAGGTCGAACGGTCGCACGAATTGGTCGCCGACATCAAACGACGGCTGCGGCAGCGTTTCGGCGACCGGATCATCGTAACCATCCAAGTAGACCCAATTATTAGTGCAGGACATCCTTCGTCCTGCTAATCAGCGTCATCATTGCGCCGATCGTTGAAAATAAGAACCCTTATTGACGAATGTTCATCAATAAGGGTTCTTACTCTTAAAAGTAGCGGAAGCGCTGACGACCGTCGAAAGCACGACGGCCGTCTATCGCACCAAGTAAAGGAAGCGCAGAAAGCGGTCGAAAGCAAAGCGACCGTCCACCGCGCTAATAATTACATCATGCCGCCCATGCCGCCTGCGGGCATAGCCGGTACGGCCGGCTGCTCCGATTTCTTCTCGGCCAGCACGCACTCCGTCGTCAGGAACATCGACGCGATGGACGCCGCATTTTCCAAAGCGACACGCGACACCTTCGTCGGGTCGATGATGCCCGCTTTGAGCAGGTCTTCGTACTTGTCGTCCCGCGCATTGTAACCGAACGCATCCTTGCCCTCACGTACCTTGTTGACTACGACCGAGCCTTCGCCGCCGGCATTGGCTACGATCTGACGCAGCGGCTCTTCGATCGCGCGTTTCACAATCTGGATACCCGTCGTCTGGTCTTCGTTGTCGCCTTTCATACCTTCGAGCGCTGCCGTGGCACGGATGTAGGCTACACCGCCGCCTGGTACGATACCCTCTTCGACGGCGGCACGCGTCGCTGCCAAAGCATCGTCTACGCGGTCTTTCTTCTCCTTCATCTCCACCTCGGTAGCGGCACCCACGTAGAGCACGGCAACACCGCCGGCGAGCTTGGCCAGACGCTCCTGCAACTTCTCCTTGTCGTAGTCCGACGTCGACTTCTCGATTGACGCGCGAATCTGTTTTACGCGAGCGGCGATCGCCTCTTTGTTGCCGGCACCGTCGACGATCGTGGTGTTCTCCTTATTGAGCGTTACCTTCTCGGCCGTACCCAGCATTTCGAGCGTCGCGTCCTCGATCTTCATGCCCTTGTCGGCCGAAATGACGGTCGCACCCGTCAGCACGGCGATGTCTTCGAGCATCTCCTTGCGGCGGTCGCCGAATCCCGGAGCCTTGCAAGCAGCGATTTTCAACGTGCCGCGCAGGCGGTTGACCACCAAAGCGGACAAGGCTTCGCCATCGACATCTTCGGCGATGATGAGCATCGAACGGCCACTCTGCGCAACCGGCTCCAGAATGCCCATCAACTCTTTCATGGTCGAAATTTTCTTATCCGTAATCAAGATGTACGGTTTTTCCAGCTGCGCCTCCATCTTTTCGGGGTCGGTGATGAAGTAGGCCGAAATATAGCCGCGGTCGAACTGCATACCCTCAACCACTTCGACGTGCGTTTCAGTCCCTTTGGCTTCCTCGACGGTGATGACACCCTCCTTATTGACCTTGCCCATCGCCTCGGCGATCAACTTGCCGATGTAGCTGTCGTTATTGGCCGAGATGGTAGCCACCTGTTCGATCTTCGCAAAGTCCGAACCGACCTCCTGGCTCTGCTTGCGCAGCGATTCGACCACCGTAGCGACGGCCTTGTCGATACCGCGTTTCAGATCCATCGGGTTGGCGCCTGCAGTAACGTTTTTCAGCCCCACGCCGATGATCGACTGGGCGAGCACCGTAGCGGTCGTCGTACCGTCGCCGGCATCGTCGTTGGTCTTCGAAGCGACCTCCTTGACCATCTGCGCGCCCATGTTGGCGAACGGATCCTCCAGTTCGACCTCTTTCGCTACGGTAACGCCGTCCTTCGTGATCTGCGGTGCGCCGAATTTCTTGTCGATGATGACGTTGCGACCCTTGGGGCCGAGCGTAACCTTCACGGCGTTCGACAATGCGTCGATGCCCTCCTTCAACATTTCGCGGGCTTCGACATTGTATTTGATCTCCTTTGCCATAATTTTCTTCGTACGGTTAAATGATTGGTTAGATAATCGCGAAAATGTCCGATTGTTTCATGATGAGGTAGTCCGTTCCGTCGATCGAAATCTCCTGACCGGCATATTTGCCGTAGAGCACCTGGTCGCCGACCTTGACCTCCATCTTGACATCCGAAGTCCCGGGGCCCACGGCAACGACTTTGCCAGCGAGCGGTTTTTCCTTGGCGGTGTCGGGGATGATCAATCCGCCGACGGTCTTCTCCTCCGCGGGATTGGGGAGGATCAGCACACGATCCGATAATGGTTTTACGTTCATTTTTTTATTAATTGGTTTTACTGCTTTTTACCCTCGTTAATTGGTTTTGCGGCTAACAACCGTCTTTTTAACCGGTTTTACAGTTTGCTGCGCTATTGGCCAGCTCGGTTGCCTATTACCGTTTTGTTTTACGGATCGCCTGGTTCGGGAGGCTTTTTCCGTTTGCATTTTTGGAACCAACAATCGGTATGCCAACCCCGATTTGACAGGTTCAAGCTGTTGCTTTGTCATATGGCGACTGCCATTTTGTCATTTTTCGAGTCTGCACAGCGCCGGAAACCGTACCGCTGTCGCCTCGTCGACCGGTACGCCGCTCCGCCGACCGAAAAAATCGGAGCAATTTTTTTGGCGGTACCGAAAAAGTATATTATCTTTGCATCTCGATACGACGGAGTACGTATCAAATGGTGGATGTAGCTCAGCTGGTTAGAGCACTGGATTGTGGTTCCAGGTGTCGTGGGTTCGAATCCCATCTTCCACCCCCCCCTTGCAAAAGGAGTATAGGGTGAAAAGAGAGGTCTTTCCGATAACGGAAGGCCTCTTTTTCGTTGCGATTCGGTCGGTTCGGGAGCGTCGAAACGGTCGCGAGGAACATCGGAGCGCGAGTCAGACCGAAAATCAACCGATTATTCGGAGAACAAACCGGCGGCTTTGCGATATTCCAGCCAGCAGAGATAACGGTTCACTCGTGCTTGCACATGAGTCTCATGGGCCTGCTGCCAGAGGGCCTGCGCTTCGAGAAAATCCGTAAGCATCTCCGTGCCGGCCTTGTAGCGCAACTCGCTCAATCGCAGATTCTCGTCCGCCGCAGCCAACGACGATTCAGCCAGCCGCAACTCCAACTCCGATTCATCGAGGTTGTTCGCCGCGCGCGTCAGTTCGAGTTGCATCCGTTCATTGCCGTCCTCCTGCTCCAAACGGGCCTGTTCATACTTCGCACGGGCCGACCGCATCTTGTTCGAGCGTCCGCCGAAGTGGAAAATCGGAATCGAAACCTGCACGCCCGCCGCGAAACTCGCCTTGTCCAACAGATAATCGTCGTTCAGTTCGAAACCGTGCGTATAGCCGTAGCGGCCCACCAACCCGACCTGCGGCAGCCGCTCGCTGCGGGCCAGCAACAGCTGCTGACGGGCCAATTCGCTTTTGCGATCGAGCATCCGAAATTCGGGGCGGGCTTCCAGATCGGCCGACGGCACCGCTGCCGGATAGGCAGGCAGTTCATCGGTTACCTCGAGCCGGTCGGTCAGCCGATGGCCCGTCAGATGACACAGGTTCATCGTCGCCAACCGCAGTCCGTTTTCGGCCCGACGCAGGTTGAGTTCGCTTTCGTTCACCTTGACCTGCACGCGCAGTACGTCGTTCTGCGGTTTCAGTCCGTTTTTGCGGGCGCTCTCGACGTTGCGCAACAACTCGGCGAGCAGCGCATGATACCGTTCGGCAACCTCGCGCAGTTCGCGAGCCCGCAGGACATCGGCATAGGCCCGCGACGTTTCGATGACTACCTCCTGTTCGGTCAGGCGCCGGTATTGGGTCGCCAGTTCGCTGCCGATGCGGGCCATCCGGAAGCCGGCCCGCACCTTGCCACCCGCATAGATCGGTTGTTCGAGCTGTACGCCGCCGCCGTAAATCCAGCCGAGTTTATAATCGAGGTCGACGCCCGGGAAGAACGCCGAATGACCCGTAGGAGCCATTTCGGCCGTAAAGACCGGCAGCATGCCGCCCGCGATGTGCAGTCCGCCCGAAGCGTTGGAGTAGAGGGCCATGCCCGTAGCTGAAACCGAGGGCAGAAAGTTGGCTTTCATGCTGCGCAGCTCGAATCGGGCGGCCGACAGCTGTTTTTCGGCGGCGGCCAGCGAACGGTTGTTGGCTTTGGCTTGTTCGATGCACTCGTCGAGCGTCAGACGGACGACGGTTTGCGCTTCGGTCGCCGGCTGCGCCCGCAATGATGCGTTCGGGCAGACGAAAAGGGCCCAAAAGAGGAAAAGCGCAGGCCACCGCCGCGAAAAGCTCCGGCCGTGAACGGCCTTTCGGGTGTGCTTCGGCAGCAGAACGGAGGTCGTCGATTCGACAGCCTTCGACAGCCTGCCAACGGTATGCTTCATAATAAGATTCATCGCAGTTGCTTGATTTTGAAGAATACGGCATAGAGAATCGGCACGAAGAAGAGCGTGGCGAAGGTGCTGAACAACAGACCGCCCATGATGGTGGCGGCCATCGAACCGAACATCGCGTCGCTCAACAGCGGAATCATGCCGAGAATCGTGGTCAGCGAAGCCATCATCACGGGCCGCAGCCGGCTTTCGGAGCTGGCGATGAGGGCTTCGGCGGGTTCTTTTCCGGCAGCGATCTGGTCGCCGATTTCGTCCATCAGCACGATGCAGTTCTTCATCATCATGCCGATCAGCCCCAGCACGCCGACGATGGCGCAGAAAGTGAAGGTCTGCCCCGTGATGAGCATGGCGGCCACGACGCCGATGGCGATCAACGGAATGCCGCACAGGATGATGGCAGGCTTGCGGTAGTCGCCGAAAAGGAAGATGAGGATGGCGATCATCAGCACGATGCCCAGCGGCACGTTTTTGAACAAATAGCGCATCGTCTGGTCGCTGGCGCCCTTTTCGCCCTGCCACTTCAGCGCATAGCCCGCCGGCAGCGGAACGGCCTCGATGCGTTCGGCCAAAGCCCGACGAGCTGCCTCGGTCTCGATGCCCGGCACCGGCGAACACATCATGCGCTGGGCCCGCTGTCCGTTGAAACGCGGCACGACGGGGTCTTCCCAGGCGATTTCGATGCCGCGGCTGATCTGTTTCAGCGGCACGGTCTGCATCAATCGGGCAACCAACTCGTCGCGATCGACGGCCCCCGAACGCAACTGCACGAGCGTCTCTTCGTCGAGCAGGGTCGAAAGCGCGGGCAGCGTCGAGAAGATCGGCACGTTCTCCAGATTATCCAACGGCCGACCGTCCGTATCGGCGCATTTCAAATAAATCGTATTTTTGTGGATACCTTCGTAGAACGTTCCCACGGGGATGCCGCCGGCTGCCGAGAGCATCGACATCGCGACGTTCTGCCGTCCGAGCCCCATGCGGCGGGCCGACGACTGTTCGTAGTCGATGCGCAACACCGGAATGCGCGGCTCCCAGTCGGTCGTGATCAATTCGACCTCGGGCGTCGTCTCCATGATGCGGCGGGCGCTGTCGGCCAGCCGGTGCAGGACGGCAGGATCGGGGCCGGTAAACAGCACTTCGATGGGATATTTCTTAAACATCAGGTTGTAACGCTTCAGCTTGACGTAGGCATCCGGATAACGGGCCGTGAGTTCGCGCTGAATGGCGTCGATGTTCTTTTCGAGCGCTTTGGGCGATTCGAAGTCGATAATCAGTTCACCGTAGGAGAGCGAGGGGGTGGCGATGCTGCGCACCAAATTGTAACGCGCCGGCGTGCCGCCCGTCGAGGCGGTAACGTGGGTGATTTCGGGGCGGGTTTTAAGATAGGCTTCGATGTCGGCAAGGTCGGAACGCACCCGTGCGGAGTGGGTGCCTTCGGGGAGTTTGTACTCCATGTAGAGCTGGTCGTAAACCATGTCGGGGAAGAATCCGTGGCGCATGAACCGGTAGCCCCACGCGCTCAATCCGACCAACGCAACCGCCACCGCGAGGCAACTCACCCGATGGCGCAATCCGAATCCGAGCGCGGCTCGCAACCACCGATAAAATACATTATTATTAATTAGCTGGGGAGTGCTAATGGAAGTTGGGGAAGTGCTTTCGGCAGACAGCGCATTATTTTCGGCAATCGGAGCGGCGGCTGCGGGAGCGGGCCATTTCAACCAGTGGTCGCACATCAACGGCACGTGCACGAGGGCGAGAATCCAGCTCAACAACAACGAGACGGCCAACACGATGAAAAGGTCGCGCACATAAACACCGGCGGTATCGGGCGACAGATAGACCGGAAAGAAGGCCAGAATGGCGATCAACGTCGCGCCCAACAACGGCATCGCCGTCTTGCGGCCAATGGCCGTGAGAGCTTCGCGGCGCGGTTTGCCGGCCTGCATATCCACCAGAATGCCGTCGACGATGACGATGGCGTTATCGACCAGCATGCCCATCGCCAGAATGAAAGCGCCTAACGACACGCGCTGCATCGTACCGTCGGTGATCCCCAGCACGAGGAACGACCCGACGACGATCATCACCAAACTGATGCCGATGACCAATCCGCTGCGGAAGCCCATCGTGAGCATCAATATCCCTACGACAATCACTACGGACTCCAACAAATTAATAAAAAAGGTCAGCAGCGCATCGGTTACGCGCTCCGGTTGATAGAACACCTTATGATATTCGACGCCGGTCGGGAAACGGGTCTCCTGCAACGTTTGCAGCTTGCGTTCCACCTCGACGCCCACCTTCACGATGTCGCTGCCCGAAGCGGCGGCCACGGCGATGCCCAGCGCATGTTTGCCGTCGTAGAACAGCTCGTTGCGGACCGGCTCCTCGAAGCCCGATTCCACGGTGGCGATGTCGCCCAGCCGCAACTGGTCGTCCTCATGGCCCTGGATGACCATCCCTTTGATCTGTTCCACGGTGCGGAACTTGTCCGTTACGGTTACGCGGATGCGATCGGGGCCGTTGTCGTAGTAACCGGCATAGTAGGTGTCGTTCTGCCCTTTGAGGGTCGACAGCACTTCGGCCGGCGAAATGCCCAGCGTCGCCATCTTCTCGGGCTGGATCGAAATGTCAATGCAATCGGGCTGTTCGCCGTAAATCTCCACGCGGGCCACGCCGTCGAGGTCGCCCAGTTCGCGTCTCACCAATTCGGCGTAGTCCTGCAACTGACGTTCGGTCAGTCCGTCGCCCGTGAGCGCATAGAGCATGCCATAGACCAGTCCAAAATCGTCGCGCACCGAAACCGATGCCCCCGAAGGGAGCTGCGGACGGGTATCGTTCACCTTGCGGCGCAACAAGTCCCAGCATTGTTCGATTTGACTGTCTGGCACGGTGGTGTTCATTTCCACCTGGAGGATGGCCAGATCGTTGTACGACCAGCTGGACACTTCGTGCACCTCGCCGATGGTGCGGATACTCTTTTCGAGCGGGTCGGTAACCTCCATTTCGATCTCGTGCGCCGAAGCACCCGGATAGACGGCCACGACCATCGCCTGTTTGACCTTGATTTCGGGGTCTTCGAGCTTGCTCATGTCGTAGATCGACAGCAGGCCGCCGCCCACCAACACGGCGAGCAGAAAATAGATGAGCTTTTTATTAGCAAAGGCCCATGCACCGAAGTCCATCATAGCAATCCTCCCACATTGGTTGTCGATGCGTCGGCCATCGGCGCCACCTTTTGTCCTTCGTACAGGCTGTGTACGCCGGCCGTAACGATCCGTTCACCGGCAGTGAGCTGCGGCCCCACGACCGCCGTGCCATCGGAATGCAGATGCAAGACCTGCACAGCCCGTTTGCTGACCGTACTGTCGGCGTTGAGCATCCAGACGCAGCTTTGCGCTCCGTCGGCGAAAAGCGCCGTCGCGGGGATGCCGTTGCGGCTCTCCTCCGACGGGCGGAACGTGATGCCGACCATCGTGTTCATGCCCGGGGCAGGCATCGGGTCGGTGTGCGGGGCGATGCCGAGCCGCACCGTATAAAGCTGGTTCGCATTGGCTTTGGGGCTGATGCTCAACAGCGTGAGCGGAATCCTGCGGTCGGGCCAGAAATCGAACGTTCCTTCGAAACCGGCGAACTCGTCGCGCCGGATGTATTCCGAGCCCGGGATGTTGATTTCGACCTCCGGAGCGCCGCCCGAGATGAGGCTCACGACGGGCATGCCGGCCCCGACGACCGTGCCGCGGTCGAGCAGATGACGCTGCACGAATCCGTCGAACGGAGCCCGCAACTCGGTATCGGCCAACTGGTTCTTGCAGTTCCGGTATTTCGCTTCGATTTGCTGCAAACCGTAACGGGCCTTGTCGTAATCGTCATCGGTCGCCGCACCGTCGGCATGGAGCGCCATGATTCGTTCGGCCTGCGCCTTAATCCGGCGGTATTCGGCCTCGACCGCCTCCAGCTGCAACCGATAGTCGCGCGGATCCAGCTCGACGAGCACCTGCCCCTGCCGGACAGCCTCCCCCTCTGCAACCAGAAAGCGTTGCAGCGTTCCGGCGACCTTGAAGCCCAAATTGACCTCCTGGGCCGCCTTGACCCGCCCGGGAAATTCGAGCATCCGAGATTCTCCGTAGGCTTCGACCGTGCCGGTCTGCACGCTCGGCAGTCGTTCGCCCTGCTTCTGCGGGCCGGAGCATCCGACCGCCGCCAACAACACCCAAACGAAAGTTCGTGTTCGCATCATCGTCTTTTTTCCTTTTTCTTATTTTGTCCCGATCGTTTTGCGGCGTCCGCACGACCGCCGCCCGCGGGCAAAGTTAAGCAATTTACCGGTTCCCGATGCTGCCGGAATGGCGTTTTCATTGTCCTATTTGTACGATTTTTCCGGCCGCACGCATTTAGTGGAAAATTTTTGTTTTTCCGAAAAAAGCCGTATCTTTGTCGTCCCGTCTGTCAAGCGGGAAATGTGGAAAGATTTGACTGATTGCAAACCACAATAAAAAATCGCTAAAACAGCCCTTTTTATTCATCGTCAGCCGATTTTTCCCCATTTTTATTAACTAACCGAGCGATTCCGCACATTTCGTGGACTTTTCAAATCATGCCCGAAAGCGTGCGTATCGCATGAAAAAATTAATAAAAAATGGGCTTTTTATTTACATCCGAGTCGGTGTCCGAGGGACATCCCGACAAGGTAGCGGATCAGATTTCCGATGCCATTCTCGACGAATATCTTCGTCGCGATCCCGATTCCAAAGTCGCTTGCGAGACGCTCTGCACCACCGGGTTGGTCGTCGTCTCCGGCGAGGTGCACTCTCAGGCTTCCGTCGACGTGCAGGAGGTCGCCCGCCGCGTGATCGGCCGGATCGGTTACACCAAAAGCGAGTACCAGTTCGACTGCAATTCGTGCGGCATTCTGTCGGCCATTCACGGCCAGTCGTCCGACATCAACCAGGGCGTCGTGCGCGAGACCGAGGAGCAGCAGGGCGCCGGCGACCAGGGCATCATGTTCGGTTACGCCTGCAACGAGACGCGTGAATTGATGCCCGCGACGTTGATTCTCTCGCATGTGATTCTCAAAGAGTTAGCCGCCATCCGCCGCGAAGGGAAGGTGATGACCTACCTGCGTCCGGATTCCAAGTCGCAGGTTACGATCGAGTACGACGAACAGACCAACCATCCGAAACGGGTGCATACGATCGTCGTGTCGACGCAGCACGACGAATTCATCCGGCCGGGAAACGGTCTGTCCGAGAAGGAGGCCGAACAACGGATGCAGCAGCAGATTCGCGAAGACGTGCGGACGATTCTGATTCCGCGGGTCAAGGCCCGCCTCGAACGGGCGAACGACCAGCTCGCCGAGTTGATCGGCGACGATTACATCCTGCACGTCAATCCGACGGGCAAGTTCGTCATCGGCGGCCCGCACGGCGATACGGGGCTCACGGGCCGTAAAATCATCGTCGACACCTACGGCGGCCGCGGGGCGCACGGCGGCGGCGCTTTCTCGGGCAAAGATGCCTCGAAAGTCGACCGGTCGGCCGCCTACGCAGCACGGCATATCGCTAAGAATTTGGTTGCGGCAGGCATTGCCGAGGAGGTATTGGTCGAATTGTCCTATGCCATCGGCATCGCCGAACCGTTGTCGATCTACGTCGATACCGGCCGTTCGCCGCGTCCGAAAGCCTTGGCGGGCATGACCGACGGCGAGATCGCCCGTCGCATCGACAAACTTTTCGACCTGCGGCCGGCGGCCATCGTGCGGCGGTTCGGATTGAAAAATCCGATTTTCGAAGCGACGGCCTCCTACGGACACTTCGGCAACCGCCCCTTCACCCGCACGGAAAAGGTGTGGGAGAACGGTCGCGAGGTGGAACGCGAAATCGAATTTTTCGGTTGGGAGAAACTCGACGCCGTAGACCTTATCCGGAAAGAGTTCGGATTGTAATTATTTCCTTTATTTAATTCGGGGCGGCAGCATACAAATGTTGCCGCCTCTTTTTTTCATTCAAACGCGCTCCAAGCGACCGGCAGGAAGCCATTCGGTACACTTTTTCGGAATTTTCGACCAAAATATTTGGCCGATGGATTTTGTTTTCCTACCTTTGCGACGTTTTCTTTTCCTTGGGTGCGTGGTATTCCGATCGATCCGGACATCGTCCGACCAGGTTCGCGACCGGCACGACCTCGACGAAAGGTTGCCGGATCCGCAAGGATGCGTTTTATTGACCCAAATCGTTCCGTTATGAAAAAATCGTTATTATTCATTTGGTTGATAGGCTATTGCACCGGTGCATGGGCCGAAGGTTATCAGGTGAACAACATGTCGGCCCGACAGGCCGGTATGGGACACGTCGGCACCGCCATGCAGCTCGGTTCCGAATCCATCTTTTTCAATCCGGCGGCGACCGCCTTCCAGCAATCGCACTTCGATTTCTCGGCCGGCCTGACCGGCATCGCCTCGAACTGCCACTTCCAGCGCCTGCCGACGGTCGAAAACGGCTATCAGCCCGGCCCCGTCGAGAAATCCCACAACTTCGCTACGCCGCTGCACATCTATTTCAATTACAAACCGTCGGATCGTTGGGCCGTCGGTCTGGGCTTCTATACGCCCGACGGTTCGGTGGTCGAGTGGGACGACAATTGGTCGGGGGCCCACCTCGTGCAGAAAATCAGCCTGGCGGCCTATACGTTCCAGCCGACCGTATCGTTCAAAATCTGCGACCGGCTGTCCATCGGGGCGGGCATGACCCTCACGTGGGGGAATTTCGACCTGTCGCGGTCGATGTTGCCCATCGGCAGCGGCAACCAGAGCCTCACGGCCGGATTCACACAATTGGGCGGCCTGCTCGGAGCGGCCGGCGGACAGCTCGGTCTCAGCCCCGAACAGATCGCCGCCTACCAGGCCCAGGCACAAGCCGGCGCGGACTATTTCGCGAACAATCTGAACGATGCGCCGATCGTTTCGACCAAGTTGAAGGGTTCGGCCGACGTGGCAATCGGCGTCAACGCCGGTCTGTTGTTCCACATCAACGACGAATGGTCGGTCGGCATGACCTGGCGGTCGCGGGTGGACATGAAAGTAGGCGCAGGACACGCCACGATGAACTACGGCTCGCCCGAAGCACAGCAATACCTCGCTTTTCTGAATCAGGCGATGGCATTGGCCGGACGGGATACCGTGATTCCGGGGCTCGACCGCGGTTCGTTCCACGCCGAACTGCCGTTGCCGACGTCGGTAACGTGGGGCGTGTCGTTCCGCCCGACGCCCAAATGGGAGTTCGGCGTCGATCTGCAATGGGTCGGCTGGTCGGCCTACAAGTCGCTGACGGTCGCGTTCAACGACCCCGAATTGGGGCTCGAACCGATCTACTCGGTGAAAAATTATTCCAACACGTTAGCATTCCGGTTCGGCGGCCAATATCGGGCCTGCCGGTTCGTAACGGCACGCGTGGGCATGTATGTCGACGAGAGCCCCGTAAGCAGCGATTACCTCAATCCGGAAACCCCGTCGATGACGAAAGTAACCTATACGTTGGGACTTACGTTGCGTCCGGCGAAACGGATGACACTCGATCTGGCCTACTGCTTCATCTCGGCGGCCGACCCCGAACGGACGGGGTCCTATCCGATTTACAGTTATCCCGACGGCCAACTGACCGAAGTTTTTTCGGGCAATTACAAGTTGCACGCCAATGCCTTTTCGATCGGCATCGGGCTGCATTTCTGACGATCCGATTCGTGCAAAGCTCCGGAACATTCGATGGGTTGCCGCATTTCGTCGCGGCAACCCGATTATTTAGGAAATTATCTATTTCAGGCTTGCAAAATTGCAGCGCGTTTTTTATTAAATGATACGCCTCTTTTAAAAGCGGCCCGTTTAACGGGCTTCCCTATGCGGTGGAAGGTCCAGTGTTTGGCAAGGCTTTCTTCGCTGCCGACCCTTATATTGGGAGCAAAAAAAGCCTTAGCATTGAGCACCGCCATCAAACGAGAGGATAAACGAAACGGGGGCCGTCCGACAATAAGTCGGACGGCCCCCCGTTTCGTTACCTGCAACCTTATTTCTGCTCGGGTTCAGCGAAAGCGTTGATAGCCGTCGAATCGGCCCCTTCGGGTTCGGGGGCCTCGAACGGCGTTACGTCGATCAACTCGACCTCGAATTCCAACGCTTCGTTGGGGCCGATGTCGCGACCGGCGCCGCGCGAACCGTAAGCCAGTTCGGACGGAATCCACAACGTAATTTTACCCCCTTTGCCGACCAACTTCATGCCCTCGGTCCAGCCCGGGATGACGCGATTCAGCGGGAATTCGATCGGTTCGTCTTTGTCGTAGCCCTCCGGATTCTGCTGCTTGAGCATCTCCTGCTGCTCCTTCGGACGGTTTTTGAACAACGAACTGTCGAAAACCTTGCCATCGCGCGTACGGCCCGTGTAGTGTACCTTCACCACGTCGCGCGAATCGACTGCCATAACCCTTTCGTCGCCCATCTTCGAGACCTTGTAGAGCAGGCCCGATTCGGTCTTTTTCACGCCCGATTTCTTCTCGATCTTCTCCAACCACGCCTTCGAAGCCTCTGCGTTTTCGGCCGGACGTTTCACCGTGAAATAGTATTGCAGATAGGCGTACACCTCGTCTTGCGACATCTTCGCGTTGTTGTCGCGCACGTTCTGCATGGCTTCCGTAACCCATGCGACCTGCAACGGCAAACCGCTCTGCGCAAGGTTGAATCCGATGTCGTTACCGAAAGCATAGGAGAGCTCCGTGCGCTCCTCCTCGGTCTCGAACATGGCGGGATCAGCGGCCGGATATTCTACTTTGGTGCTGTCGCCGCCGGCCAGCCGGATGCTGTCGGCCTCGGCACGCGAAGCTGCAATAGCCTGCGCACGTTCGCCGCGCTTGGTCATGAAATAGGTACGCAATTTTTCGATTGATTCGTCGTGCGATTCGGAAGCCTTGTCGAGGGCTCCTTCGCCGATCGCCTTGTCCATCGCCTTGTAGTCGAACGGAATATCGTTCAGTTCGTGGCTCATGCTGTAAGCGATATTGGCGCCCAGCGCATAGGACAACGAGTCGAATTCCGAAAGGGAGCCCATCCGCAGGCCGCCCTTATTTCCGCAACAAGCGGCCATCATCGCAGCACCGGCCAGTGCCGCTACAAAAAAGATTTTTTTCATCTGGTTTATCAATTGTGTTTGTTTTCTCATCCAACCATTCGGTCATTCATGCTTCGCAGGCTTTTTCGATTCGGTTCCGCCACGCTCCGACCCGTTAATAAACGACCGTCAGCAGCATTCCGACCCATTAATAAAAACATTCCGACCGAGTTAATAAAAATACAGGGGCAAAGGTAGTAAAAAAATCGGATAGCTAATCTTTAATTCAGAATCGTTTATCGACGGACACCCCATTTGTCGACATCAACGAGTTCGATTTCGTAGTAAAGCGTCGCATTGGGGCCGATACCGAGTTTCTCGTCGCCCGACGCACCATAGGCCTCCTTCGCCGGCAGCCAGGCGTCGATGCGTCCGCCCTTGCCGATCAGTTTCACGCTCTCCCGCACCCCCGGGCGCAGCTCCGAAAGCGCCGCACGAATCGTATCGCCGCGCTCGTAGGAGGAGTAGCGATCCACGCCGTCCGCCGTGCGGATGACCCACCGCAACGACACGCTGTCGCGATCGGACGACGGAATCGACTGCGGATCCTGGTCGCCGAGTTCATCGACCGTATAGGTTACGCCCGACGACGTGCGGGCATAGGCTCGGTTCGACTTGGCGATGTCGGCCAGGAATTGTTCCTCGTAGGCCAGCGCCTTTTCGGGCAGCAGATAGTTGACGTAACGCAGATAGAAGGCCTGCGCTTCGTCCATCGTGAGCTGCGGATTGCCCGCCGCCGCGTCGCGGATTCCGCGGCACACCGCCTCGATATTGAGAGTCGAATCCATCCGCAACAGATTCACGCCCACGTTCATGCCGAGCACGTAGGCCACCGAATCGACATCGGTGCGCAGCTTGACGCCGCCTCCGCTCTTTCGGGAGCAGGCGCAGGCCAGCAACGCGACAATCAACAATCCCGAAGCAATCTGTTTCATCCGCGGTGTTTTTTACGAGTCAGCAGGAAGATGAAGACAGCCCCCACGATGGCGGCAGCCGTCGACCCCATGAGGATGGCGATTTTGCCGCGGTCGATCAGCCCGTCATCGGTGAAAGCGAGCGAATCGACGAACAACGACATCGTGAACCCGATACCGCCCAAGCAGGCTACGGCCAACAACATCAACCACGAAGCGCCCTGCGGCATCTCGGCGACACGAGCCTTCACGGCGCAGTAGCTCGCCGTGAAAATGCCCAGCGGCTTGCCGATCAACAGGCCGAAGAAGACGCCCATGCCGACGGAACCGATCTCCGACGAATAGTGGAAGATATTGAGGTACTCCGCCGACGAAATATGCACGCCGGCGTTCGCCAACGCGAAAATGGGCATGATCAGAAAAGTTACATACGGCGACAAGGCATGCTCCAGCCGGTAGCTCATGCCCACCGAGCGGGACGAGAGCCGGCTCATGTAGCGCAGACATTCGCGATGCTCCTCGTTGGGGAACTCCCCCTCCGAACAGTCGATTTCGTCGATCACCTGGTTCATGTTCTGCATCTTGTGCAAGAAGTATTCCTTATTGTAGCGGGGCGTCATCGGAATCAGCATCGCCATGGCCACGCCGGACAGGGTCGAATGGATGCCCGAATAGTAGAACAGCGTCCAAACGACGACGGCCGGCACGAAATAATAGAACATGCGTTTTTCGCCCATGCGATTCATGAACAGGACGCCCGCCATGACGAGAAACGCCCCGAGCAGGCAGAAAATCTGCACCTTGCCGCCATAGAAAAGAGCAATGACCAGTATGGCGCCCAGATCATCGGCAATGGCCAGCGCCGTGAGGAAAATTTTCAGCGAGACGGGCACCCGGTCGCCCAGCATCGACAGAATGCCGATCGCAAAGGCGATGTCGGTCGCTGTCGGGATTCCCCAGCCGTTGGCCGACAAAGTGCCGGAATTGAAGCAGAGGTAGATCAACGCCGGCATCAACATACCGCCGCCCGCCGCCACGACGGGCAGAATCGCCCGTTTGACCGACGACAGCTGGCCGCAAACCACCTCGCGCTTGATCTCCAACCCGACGGTGAAGAAAAAGACCACCATCAGTCCGTCGTTGACGAACTTTTCGACGGTCATTCCTTCGGGGAAGAGCCAGTCGATGGAGCCGTCGGGGCTCTTGATCGACAACGAAAGCTCGGTTTCGAGGAAATGGTGATAGAAATCCGAGGTCAGGGGCAGATTGGCCAGCAACATGGCGATGACGACGCACACGAGCAGCACGACGCCGCCGGCCCACGGAGCCTCGATGAAACTGCGGCCGCGCGTTCCCAGCCGATGGAACGAACGCGTCCAACGATAAGCGGAAAAAAGTCTCATTACTTATTGATTTTGTTTTGCGTATTCTTTCATTTCGCGGCGGAGAGTGTCGCTCCGCACAATTTCCACAGCATGCGGGCGCCGGTGATGGCATCCAGCCGGTCGCCTGCCGCCGGACAAACCTCCACCAAATCGAACCCGATGATGCGGCGGCCCGATCGCGCCAACGTCCGGAGCAACCACACTGCCTGATTGAAACTCAAGCCGCCCGACACGGGCGTGCCCGTATGCGGACAGTTTTCGAAGCTCAATCCGTCGATGTCGAAACTGACATAAACCGCTTCGGGCAGCGCATCCACGATCCGCCGGCACTGTTCGTCCCACGTCGCACCGCCGAACGCCGCTTCGGCCAGCGCGAAATCTTCGAACGAGACGACCCGTTCCGAAGCTTCGGCCAGCGCCGCCTCCTGCTCCGAATAGTCGCGCACACCGACCTGCACGAGCTTCTTCACCTGCGGCACGTCGCGCAGAACATTGAACATAATGGAAGCATGCGAATAATGAAAACCTTCGTAGGCTTCGCGCAGGTCGCGATGGGCATCGACATGCAGGATGCCGAACGCCGCATGACGCGCCCCGAGCGCACGGATCGCTCCGTAAGGGGTCGAATGATCGCCGCCGACCAGTCCGACCTTCTTGCCGGCATCCAGCCAACGGACCACCTGCGCTTCGACCTTGGCGTTCATCGTCGCGCACCCTTCGTTCACACGCCGGAGCTTGCGAGCGACGGATTCGTCATCGGGCGCTCCGCCGTTTTCGAGATGTTCGATGACCCGCGCGGCATCGGCCCGCAGCCGCTGCGAAAGTTCTTGCAGCGAGTAGTCGATGTCGGCCGTGGCGATTCCCAGGCGCCAGGCGCCGGGTGCCATCGGGTCATAAAAATCGAGCTGGGTCGAAGCCTCGATGATCGCATCGGGCGCATAGACCGTTCCGGCCCCGTAGGAGACCGTAACGTCCCACGGGACCGACACGAGCACTAATTCGGCGTCATCGGGCGCGAACGGCAGACCGAAATAAGCGCCATTGGCGACACCTACGCCATCGGGATCGAAAAGTTGCTGTTCCATCGTTCTGTTTCAGCCTTCAAAGGTACGAAAATTTTGTTTTTCTCGCTATCTTTGCCCCGATTACTTTTTGTCGATCCGCACCATGAAAATCCTCATTGATCGGGCCATTCCGTTTCTGCGCGGTGTGTTGGAGCCCTGGGCTACGACGGTTTACCTGTCGGGCGACGCCATCGGCCCCGAAGAGGTACGCGATGCCGACGCCCTGATTATCCGCACCCGCACCCGTTGCGACGAACGGCTGCTCGACGGTTCGCGCGTCCGGTTCATCGCCACCGCGACCATCGGGTTCGACCACATCGACACTGCGTGGTGCGCAGCCCACGGCATCGAGGTAAACACAGCCGTCGGATGCAATGCCCGCGGCGTGCTGCAATGGATCGCCGCCGTCCTGGTGCGGCTTTCACGCCGACAAGGCTGGCGTCCCGCCGACAAGACTTTAGGGGTCATCGGCGTCGGTCATGTCGGGTCGCTCGTCGCGGCCTACGCCGCCGCATGGGGATTCCGCGTGCTCTGCTGCGATCCGCCGCGCGAAGCCCGCGAACACCTCGGATTCCTGTCGCTGGAGGAGGTCGCCCGACAAGCCGATCTGCTCACGTTCCACACGCCGCTCGACCGGTCGACGCGGCACCTGGTCGATACCCGATTCCTGAGTTCCCTGCCTCCGACGACCCAATTAATAAACTCCTCGCGGGGCGAAGTGGTCGACACCGCAGCTCTGCTCGCCAGCGGTCATCCCTGCGTTTTGGACGTTTGGGAGCACGAACCGCAGATCGACCGCCGGCTGCTCGATCGGGCCCTGCTCGCCACGCCCCACATCGCCGGCTATTCGGAACAGGGTAAAGCCAATGCGACCGCGCTGTCGGTCGCTGCCGTCGCGCGTCATTTCGGATGGCCGCTTGCGGGTTGGTATCCGCCGGAGGTGCGGCCGTCGATGCCCCGCCCCATTTCGTGGCAGGAGCTGTGCGACACGATCGGCGATTATTTCGACATCGAAGCGCAAAGCCGTCAGCTCAAAGTCCATCCCGAGACTTTCGAAGCGATGCGCAACGACTATCCCTATCGCCCCGAATATTTTTAGGTAACTATTCCTATTTTCCACAGAATCAAGTCGGCAAATGTATTTACATGGCCGACGGTCGTGCCGCTCGCGGCTTTGCCGCGTTTACAAATTTGACCCACCCCTAAACCCCCGCCTTGGCGGGGGCTTCAAAAAGCCCTACACCGTGTTTAAGTAAACCTTCTTCGCTGCCCACCCGTTTGAACGGGCAACCCTATGCCCATGCTCGGGACCGGTTTCACCGCTTCAATCGCTCCCAAATCCGATCCGTTTCGGTCTCCCCATCGAAATACGGATGCTGCTCGCTCCGCCGGAACGTCTCTCCGCCCGGGATAAGAATGATTTTATCGGAATCGGGGTATTCGCACACATCCTGCCCGATGGATGAACGCATATCCAAGTAAGTGCAAGGCGTTTCCGAAGGGTTGTAAAGTTGATGGGCGCCGGACTCGCCCGCTTCGAAAAACAGAAGATCGCCTTCGTACACGGTTTCAAGCCCCGCAGACGTGCGCAAGGTTGCAGAGCCGGACAAAATGAGGAACAGTTCTTCCGCATAACGATGAAAATGGTAAGGCGCATTGTATTGATACGGATCGAGCCGCCGCAGGTCGAAATTCAGATACTGCGGACGGATGCCTTTCGTCGCTCGGGAAATGTCCGTGAATAAGCGGAACCGGTCGATTTTGCCGGAATTCGGTTGAAAATCGCGTTCTTCTTTTCTGATGATCGTCGCCATAGACTAATTATTATAATAAGGGGGCGTCGAACGACGCACTTCGCTCGCAAATATAGCCTTTATTTCCGAAAGTGGCGGTTATTGCATAGGGAAGGGCTGGCAGCGAAGAAAGCGATAAAAAGCGTCGAAACGCGCTACCGCATCGGGAACTGCTTTTAAAAGCAGCGGGGCGAAGACTGCGGAGTGAACGCCGATAGGCGGGCCTCCGCGGGCGGAGGCTTCGGCCCGCGGCCCTTATAAAAGGGCCTTATTAGCGCGGTAGACTGTTTTCGTTCTTTCAGCAGTTATCTTCGCTACCAACCCTTTCCAAAAACGGTCGGAAGCGAAGAAAGCGATCGAAAGCGAAATAAGAGTCTCACGCGCTAATAAATTTGGGAGGTTGACGAATTTTTATTAATTTAGCTGGTTGAAGCGATCTGCGATCGTTTTTCCGTTCAAAAAAAGGGCAATCAATAAAACAATGACCTCCTCGAATCCGAAAAATAACGAAAACTGTACGGCCGAAGAGTTGAAATACCTCGAGCTGCTCGCGCGACAGTTCCCCACCATCGCCGACGCCGCCACGGAAATCATCAACCTCGAAGCCATCCTCAACCTGCCGAAAGGGACGGAACACTTTCTGACCGACCTCCACGGAGAGGCCGAGGCCTTCCGCCACGTATTGAAAAACGCTTCGGGGGTCATCCGTCAGAAAATCGACGAACTTTTCGGCCACACGTTGCGCGAGGCCGAAAAACGCGACCTTTGCACGCTGATCTATTACCCTGAGGAGAAACTCGAACGGGTGAAACGCTACGAAACCGAACTCGACGACTGGTACCGCATCACGCTCAACCAGTTGGTCGAAGTGTGCCGTTACGTCTCGACCAAATACACCCGTTCGAAGGTCTACAAGGCGCTGCCCGCCGACTTCTCCTACATCATCCAGGAGTTGTTGCACGAATCGGGCTCGCGCGACATGCCCAACAAACAGGACTACTTCAACGCTATCCTCAATTCGATCATCGAGGTCGATCGGGCCGACGAGTTCATCGCGGCCATCAGCCACGTCATCCAGCAGTTGACCATCGACCGGCTGCACATCATCGGCGACATCTTCGACCGCGGCCCGGGCCCGCACATCATCCTCGACACCTTATCGGATTACCACAAGGTCGAC
The DNA here is from genome assembly GCA_947623305.1 of uncultured Alistipes sp. Classification (GTDB taxonomy): domain Bacteria; phylum Bacteroidota; class Bacteroidia; order Bacteroidales; family Rikenellaceae; genus Alistipes. The sequence continues at coordinate 368,256 of CANQGQ010000001.1, forward strand.
ATCCAGTGGGGCAACCACGATATTTTATGGATGGGAGCCGCTGCCGGAAACGAAGCCTCATTGGCCAACGTCGTGCGCATCTCGGCGCGTTACGCCAACCTCGACGTGCTCGAAAACGGTTACGGCATCAATCTGTTGCCGCTGGCCCGTTTGGCGATGGACGTCTACGGCGACGACCCTTGCACCCGTTTCGCTCCGCGCATGTTGCAGGATTGCCGCCTCAACGAACGCGACGCCCGTCTGACGGCCCAGATGCACAAGGCCATCACCGTGCTCCAGTTCAAATTGGAGGGGCAACTGATTCTCCGTCATCCGGAGTACCGCATGGAAGACCGGCTGCTGTTGGACAAGATGGATCTGGCGGCCGGCACCGTGCGCATCGGCGACGAAGTTTATCCGTTGAACGACACCTTCTTCCCGACCATCGACCCGACCGACCCCTATCGGCTGACCGAGGACGAGAACGAAGTGGTGCAACAACTGCGCATGGCCTTCCGCAACAGCGAGAAATTGCAGAAACACATCCGATTGCTTTACAGCAAAGGCAGCCTCTATTTGGTGCTCAACTCCAACCTGCTCTACCATGCGTCGATTCCGATGACCGACGCGGGCGCATTCAAACAGGTGGAGATTTGCGGCAAGACGCTCGGCGGACGCGACCTGCTCGACCGCGTCGACCGGCTGGCCCGCGAAGCCTATTTCGGCCGCAAGGGTTCCGAGACCCGCCGTCAGGCGTTGGACTACATGTGGTACCTCTGGTGCGGCCCCGATTCGCCGCTGTTCGACAAAGACAAGATGGCCGTATTCGAATCCTACTTCATCGACGACAAAAAGCCCCGTGCCGAACACAAGGGAGCCTACTACAACCGTATGGAAGACCCGGCGGTCTGTGCGATGATTCTCCGGTCGTTCGGGCTCGATCCGGCGACGTCGCACATCATTTCGGGCCACATTCCGGTGAAGAGCGGCAAGGGCGAAAGTCCCATCAAGGCGGGCGGACGGCTGCTGATGATCGACGGCGGATTCTCGAAAGCCTATCAGGCCGAGACGGGCATCGCAGGTTACACGCTGATCTACAACTCCCACGGCCTGCAATTGGTGCAGCATCAACCGTTCGAATCGCGACGGCGAGCCATCGAGGAGGGGTTGGATATTCTGTCGACGAAGTTCGTCGTCGAAGCGACCGCCACGCGGCTGACCGTACGCGACACGACGGTGGGCAAAGAGCTATTGGTGCAAATCGACGATCTGAAACGGCTGTTGACGGCCTATCGCAGCGGCATTTTATTAGCGCGCTAACTGCCCCGTTTGAACGGGGTTCCTTATGCGCCGCTTTTGAAAGCGGTTCCCTATGCGTCAGATCGTTGATTCGCTTATGAACGTCATCTTTGCTACCTCCCCCTAATTAAAAGGGTTGCGGAGCTGGAAAGGAAAGGAGCGGAATGAAGACAACCATCAAAAAAGGATGAAACAGAACGATATACGTGTGGAGGCCATCGCGCTTCAAATGGTTCCGGGAATCGGAATCAAAGGCGCCGTGCATCTGTTGGAGACGTTCGGCGACGCCCGCAGCGTGTTCGAGGCTTCGACCGACGAATTGATCGAACGAGCCGAGCTGCGACCCGACCTCGCCCGTGCCATCGTGCAGCGCAAAGGATTCTCCCAAGCCGAAAAAGAGCTCCGCTACTGCGAACGCAACGGATTGACCGTCATCGTCTCGACCGATCCGGCCTATCCGCCGCTCCTGCGCGAGATACCCGATTATCCGCCCGTGCTCTACGTGCTTGGCGACCCCGCCGCACTCACCCGCCGCTGCTTGTCGATGGTCGGCACCCGCAAAGCGACCGACTACGGACAAATCGTTTGCAGCCGGTTAGTCGAGGGACTTGCCGAACGGGTTCCCGACCTCTGCATCGTCAGCGGATTGGCCTTCGGCATCGACGCCGCAGCCCATCGGGCGGCACTCGCGGCGGGGATTCCGACCGTCGGCGTCCTGGCCAATGCGCTTCCCGACGTTACACCCGCACAGCATACGACCTTGGCCCGCGATCTACTGGCCCACGGCGGCGCCCTCATCAGCGAGACCCATTCCCAGATGCCGCAGAAAGGAACCGGTTATTTGGCCCGCAACCGCATCATCGCCGGATTGAGTGCGGGATGCGTCGTGGTCGAATCGCCCGAAAACGGCGGATCGCTCCATACGGCCGCTTGCGCCGACGATTATCATCGGGTGGTAATGGCCGTCCCGGGCCGCATCACCGATACCGCATCGCGTGGAACCAATCATTTGATATACAGTCATAAGGCGCAGCTCGTCCAGTCGGCGGGCGACATCATCCGCGAATTGTTGTGGGACATCGGGCCCGACGCGGCGGCTCTCCGCCCGCAAACCTTCGCCGAACCGCTCACCCCCGAAGAAGAACGGTTGTTGAGCGCCTTCCCCGACGCCGATCCGGTGGCCATCGAGGAGTTGGCCCGCACCGCCGGCATCGACACCGGTGCGCTGACCGCCCTGTTGATCGGGCTCGAACTATCGGGCGCCGTGCGCCAGTTGCCCGGCAACCGTTACCTCAAACTCCGTCCGCCATGCGATTGATCGACACCCATTCGCACCTCTACGACGAGGCATTCGACGCCGACCGCGAAGCCACCTTCGCACGGGCCGTCGACGCCAGCGTCGAACGTTTGCTGATCCCCGCTATTGATTCGGAGAGCCACGCGCGGATGTTCGACTTTTGCCGACAGCATCCCGACCGGTGCATCCCGATGATGGGTCTGCACCCCACCTCTATTAATGACAATCCCCGCTGGCGCGAGGAGTTGGCGCTCGTCGAACAGTATTTGGCCGCGCCGCCCGAAGGCATCGCCCGCTGGTGCGCCGTCGGCGAAATCGGCCTCGACCTTTACTGGAGCCGCGACGCGCAGGAGGAACAGACGGAAGCCTTCCGCCGCCAGATCGAACTTTCGCTGCATTACGGACTGCCCATCGCCGTGCACGTGCGCGATGCGTGGGCCGAGACGTTGGAGGTGATGCGCTCTTATCGCGGTCGCGGCGTGCGGGGCGTGTTCCACGCCTTTTCCGACACGATGGAGACCTATCGCGAACTGCGCGAACTGGGCGACTTCCGGTTCGGGGTCGGCGGAACGGTTACCTACAAAAAGAGCCGCGTGGCCGAGGTCGTTCGCGAAATGCCGCTCGCGGAGATCGTTTTAGAGACCGACTGCCCCTATCTGACGCCCGTGCCCCATCGCGGCGAACGCAACGAATCGGCCTACGTGCGGTTCGTCTGCGAGAAGATCGCCGAATTGAAAGGGCTCGACCCCGACGAGGTAGCGGCCACAACGACGGCTACGGCGCAACGGATGTTCCTGCGACCCTCCGACGAAGCAAAATAAACGAATACGATATGCGTTCATCCATTCTGATCATCTACACGGGCGGCACGATCGGCATGAAGACCGACGCCGAAACCGGTGCGCTCGTGCCGTTCGATTTCAGCGGCATCTACGACGAATTCCCTTCGTTGAAACGGCTCAACGTCGACATCGAAGTGCTCTCGCTGTCGCCCGTCATCGACTCGTCGAACGTCAGCCCCGACAACTGGCTCGAACTCGCGCGGCTCATCCGCGACAATTATGCCCGTTACGACGGGTTCGTCGTCCTGCACGGCACCGATACGATGTCCTACACCGCTTCGGCCTTGAGTTTCTTACTGGAAAACTTACGAAAACCGGTCGTCTTCACCGGCAGCCAGATTCCGATCGGCGTGTTGCGCACCGACGGGCGCGAGAATCTGATTACGGCCATCGAAATCGCCGGCGCCCAGCGCGACGGACGGCCCGTCGTGCCCGAAGTGTCGCTCTACTTCCAGAATCGGTTGTTCCGCGCCAACCGCACCACCAAACGGAGTGCCGAAGCGTTGAACGCCTTCCGGTCGTACAATTATCCGCCCTTGGCCGAAGTCGGCGTCAACATCTCTTACAATTTGACGGCCATCCGCCAGTCCGACGGGTTTGCGGACGGGTTAGGTATCGCCACCAAGCTCGGCAACCCGCCCGATGCACTTCGAAACGCAACGAAGCTCGGAGGCCAGTCCGATTCACTTCGAATCGCTACGAAGCTCGGTAACGGCCTTGCCTTAATAAAATTGTTTCCGGGGATCGAAGAAGCCGTTCTGCGGGCCATGCTCGCGGCTCCCGGATTGCGGGCCGTCGTGTTGGAGACCTTCGGCGCAGGCAACGCTCCGACCTCGGAGTGGTTCATCCGGTTGTTGGAGGAGGCCATCGCTCGCGGCATCCACATCGTGAACATCACCCAATGCGACGGCGGCAGCGTCTCGATGGAGCTCTACGAAACCGGACTGCGACTTCAGAAGATCGGCGTGCTCTGCGGCTACGACCTGACGACCGAGGCCGCCGTAACGAAATTGATGTATCTGTTGGGCAAAGAACTGCCGGCCGAATCGCTGCGCGAAGCCATGCGAAAATCGTTGCGCGGAGAAATTACCGTCTGAAACGTTGCACGGATCGAATTTTTTTTCTATATTTCGCACTGCTAACATGCCCGTAGTGGCCGCCGGACGGTAGGGACGGCGGGGCCTATTGATAGACAATGAGCTGAATTATAGCTTATTAGCGAGTTTTGGACGAGCGAATGGCAAATGATGCGGGCCGATGATTGAGAAGTCAAAAAAAGGCCGATCGGAACGATAAAAAGACTCCTGCGCCGAAAAAATTTCGTTTTTTTCAGCGTCCGGAATGATCCGGAAAGGGACGGTTTCCGAAGCGCGCGGGACGAAGCCGAAAAAGCTCGGCGGAGAAAGAACGAAAAGCCGCAGGATGCGAAGGAATGCAGCCGACGAAACGACCGAAAGCGACAACGACGAACGGGAGAGACGCAAAAATAGGAAAACAGCGAATACACCGAAGCGGTCAAACGCAAAACGGTAAGAAGAATAAAAATTATAAGTAAAACGATGAGCAGAACCGAGACTCATCTTAATAAAACGGTCGACAGAACCCAAACTTACTTAATAAAACGGTGGACAGAACCAAAAACTTACTTAATAAAAACTATCAAAAACTAATTTATCTAAAACAACTATGAAAAAATTCTTTTTGATTCTGACGGTTGCCCTGTTCGGTACGGTAGCCGTGTTCGCGCAGGATGCAGCTGTCGCAGCTGAGGAATCCGCCTTGGAAACGGCCGTCGCAGGCGACAGCATGCACCACGTCTTGATGCAGAAGTTCCTCGAAGGCGGTTGGGGCTGGATGCTTCCCGTATTGCTCTGCTTGGTGATCGGTCTGGCCGTAGCCATCGAGCGCATCCTCTACCTGACGCTTTCGACGATCAACACCAAGAAGTTCGTCGCTAAAGTCGAAGAGGCGCTGAACAACGGCGGCATCGAGGCTGCCAAGGAGGTTTGCCGCAACACCAAAGGCCCGATCGCTTCGATCTACTACCAGGGTCTCGACCGTTATGCACAGGGTCTCGACGCAGTTGAAAAAGCGGTCGTTTCCTACGGTTCGGTTCAGACGGGCCAGATGGAATCGGGTCTGTCGTGGATCGGTCTGTTCATCGCGCTGTCGCCTATGTTGGGCTTCATGGGTACCGTTGTCGGTATGATCGGTGCATTCGATGCCATCCAGGCTGCCGGCGATATCAGCCCGACGTTGGTTGCCGGCGGTATCAAAGTCGCCCTGTTGACCACCTTGATGGGTCTGATCGCTGCGGTTATTCTTCAGTTGTTCTACAACTATATCGTTTCGAAGATCGACTCGCTCGTGAACGATATGGAGGACGCTTCCATCACGCTGATGGACTTCCTGACGGCTTACAACAAGAAATAATTCCCAGTCAAAAGATCCGTAAACAATCATGAAAAAAATATTGAATATTCTGTTGGGCGTGCTGCTGGTGATTACGTTCGCGCTTTTAGCCTACGCAATGGCCTCGGCTCATCCCGAAAACCCCGCCGAATTCGATGCTTCGGTGAGCCTGAATCTGTGGTGGGGTTATATCCTCTTCGTTGCCGCCATCGCTGCCGCGATCGTGTGTGCAATCGTTGGGATGGTCAAAAATCCGTCGGGTATCAAAGGAACCATTCTCTCGCTGGTGTTGATCGTCGTCGTCGTGGGCGTGTCGTACTTCCTGTCGGCCAGCCATGACGTGCAGATCATCGACTTGCAGAACAACGGCTTCTTCGGACACGGCGAAACCGTAATTACCGAAACGAGCATCCTCGTAACCTACGTCGCTATGGCCGTTGCCTTCGTAACGGCGATCGCTACGGAGATCTGGAGCGCGTTCAAATAATCGAAACGAACAACAATGCCAGTAGATAAAAGAAAAGTTCAGGAAATCAACGCCGGTTCCATGGCCGACATCGCGTTCCTGTTGCTGATTTTCTTCCTCGTGGCCACTACGATGAACGTCGATACCGGTCTGGTGCGCGTGCTGCCGCCGATGCCCCCCGAGAACCAAAAGCAGGAGGACATCAAGGTCAAGGAGCGCAACCTCTTCCTGGTCCTCGTGTCGGGTAGCGGCAACATCATGGTCGGAACTCCCAACAACCAGGAATTCACCGATTTGCGCCAGATCAAGGACCGGACGAAAGAGTTCATTCTGAATCCGATGGACGACGAGAATCTGCCCGAGAAGACCGAGAAGGAGATCGAACTCGCCGATGGTTCCAAATGGGTTTATCCCGAGAGCCAGGGCGTCGTTTCGCTCCAGACGACCCTCGAAACGGATTATCAGACCTACATCATGGTGCAGAACGAATTGACCCGCGCGTTCAACGAAGTGCGCGACGAAGTATCCATGCAGAAATTCGGTAAAAAGTTCTCGGAATTGGAAAAGGCAGACCGCGACGCCGTGTCGAAGGCCGTTCCTTTGAAGATATCCGAAGCGGAACCGCGTAACATTAAGAAGTAAGGACTATGGCAGTAATGAAAAAGAAGGGCAACAAAGGGTTGCCCCCGATCTCGACAGCATCGCTTCCGGACGTTATCTTCATGATCCTTTTCTTCTTCATGGTATCGACGACGATGCGCGACCAGGAGTTGCTCGTGCGTTACAAACTGCCCGAAGCGACCGAGGTCCAGAAACTGGAGAAAAAGTCGTTGGCCAGCTACATCCACATCGGTCAGCCCTCGCTGGCGATGCAGGCGCAGTTCGGTACGGCTCCGAAAATCCAGTTGAACGATTCCTACCGGACGACGAAAGACATCTTGGATTTCATCGCCGCCGAGCGCGACAAGTTGAACGAGGCCGACCGTGCTTCGATGACCGTCGTGTTGAAGGCCGATGCCAATACGAAGATGGGTATCGTTACGGAGGTGAAGCAGGAGCTTCGCCGTGCGAACGCACTGAAAATTTCCTATGCGGCTTCGAAGTCGCTGGGTTATTGATCCTCCGTTCCGGAATCTATTTCAAAAAGAGAGCCTGCACAATCTGCAGGCTCTCTTTTTATTCGTCGATTATTGGCCCAACTAACTATCAGCGATTCAGCACCGGCTTGAGGTCTTTCACTCGCAGCTGGGTCGACACCATGCCGCGATAGTGATTCTCGACGATCTGATAGCAAACGTCGATGGGCCGTCCCGAACGCACCCATTCGTAATGCGTCGGTTGTTGGAAAGCAATCGCCGGCATCCGCGTATTGGGTTTCTGACGTTGCATCAAGTCCATCCGCAGATGTTCGCACTCCGCCCCCACCAACTTCGCCTCGCCGTGATTGCTCACGCCATAGGTAACGAATACCGGCGCCCCGTTTCCGGGCCCGAACGGTTGAAAACGATTCAGGTCATGCCGGAAAGCCGGCGTAATGTCCGAAAAAAGCAGTTCACTGTCGATGTCCACTTGCGGCACCAGCATCTGCGGGTCGATGTTCTCCTCGACGAAAGCATTGAACCGACGGGTGAACTCCTCGACATGCTCCGGCCGCATGGTCAGCCCCGCAGCATACATGTGCCCGCCGAAGTTTTCCAACAGGTCGGAGCAGGATTCCACAGCTTGGTAAAGATCGAATCCGGGTACGCTGCGGGCTGAACCCGTTACGAACCCGTTGCTCATCGTCAGCACGACCGTAGGCCGGTAATAGGTCTCGATCAGACGCGAAGCCACGATGCCGACGATTCCCTTCATCCACTTCGGATTGTAAACCACCGTGCTCTTGCGGCTCTTCAGCTCGGGATTGCATTCGATATAGGCATGCGCCTCCTGCGTTACCGAGCGGTCGATGGACTTGCGGTCGCGATTGTAGTCGTCGATCACCTGTCCGAAGTGCGCGGCGACCGCCTCGTTGCCCTCAATGAGCAGCTCCACGGCAGCATGTCCGCCCGAGGGTGAGGCATTCTCGTCGTTTTCGTCCATGCGCATGCGACCTGCGGCGTTGATGCGCGGCCCGATTTTGAAAACGATGTCGTCGATGGTGATGCTGTGTTTGTCCAACCCGCAGATTTTGATGATGGACAACAGCCCTTTCGACGGTTCGCGATTGAGCCGCACCAAGCCGTAATGGGCCAGAATGCGGTTTTCGCCCGTGAGCGGCACAATGTCCGACGCGATGCTGACGACCAACAGGTCGAGCAGCGGCGTGATTTCATCGAACGGCATGCCGTTTTTCTGCGCATAGGCCTGCACGAGTTTGAACCCCACCCCGCAACCCGACAACTCATCGAAAGGATAGGTGCAATCGACCCGTTTGGGGTCGAGGACGGCTACGGCTTGCGGAATCTCCTCGGCCGGCAGATGGTGGTCGCAGATGATGAAATCCACGCCCTTGTTCTTCGCATAGACGACCTTTTCCGTGGCTTTGATGCCGCAGTCCAAGGCGATGATCAACCCCACGCCCTTATGGGAAGCGAGGTCGATTCCTTTGACCGAAATGCCGTAACCCTCGGTATAACGGTCGGGGATGTAGAACATCAGGTTTTTGTGCCCGATGTGGCGCAGGAATTTATAGACGAGTGCAACGGCCGTACAACCGTCGACATCGTAGTCGCCGTAGACCATGATCTTCTCCTGGTCGCGGACGGCCCGCTCGATCCGTTCGACCGCCTTGTCCATGTCCTTCATTAGGAAGGGATCATGCAAGTCGGCCAAACGGGGATTAAAAAACTTCTCCGCCTTCTCCACCGTGTCTATGCCTCTCTGTACGAGCAGGTTGGCCAATACGGGCGAGATCCGCAGACCGGCAGCCAATGCAGCTACCGTCGCGGGGTCGCCTTGCGCCTTCACTACCCAGCGTTTTTCTATAGGCATACGAACTGTTTTTTATATATCTTATTAATTTCATATTCTTATTTAAGTAACTACAACTACTTTACACCGATTCGCGTCGGCGAAAGTGGTTACATGGCCGTCGGTCGTGTCGCTCGCGGCTTCGCCGCGTATGCAGGCTTGACCCACCCCTAAACCTCCGCCTTGGCGGGGGCTTCCGTCGGAACCCGCAAGGCAATACGGTTTTAGAGGACCGTCGATGTAAAGTATATAATCGCCCTTATTTAATAAAAGGGCTTAAACGCATACTGAGACAAACGGTCTCTATAGCCACTCGGCCGAACAACCCAGCACCTCGCCCAATTGTTCGACGACCGTACGTTTCACCTCCGCCATCGGCGGCCGGCGCCCCGTTTCCGAAGCAATCGACGCCACCCCGCGATCGGTGAATCCGCAAGGATGGATACGCGAAAACCATGCAAGATCGGTCGTAACATTGAGCGCAAAACCGTGCATGGTTACGAATCGCGACGAACGCACCCCTATAGCGCATAGTTTGCGCGGATGAGCGCTCTGCACATCGAGCCAAACGCCCGAAGCACCTGCGATACGGCTGGCGACGATTCCGTAACGGACGACCGTCCGAATCACGCACTCCTCCAACGCACCGATATAATCGCGCAGACCGATACCGAGCGGTTCCAGATCGAGGATCGGATAGCAAACCAACTGCCCGGGGCCGTGGAATGTGATATCGCCACCCCGGTCGATATGAAAGAACGTTGCGCCCAACTCGGAAAGTCGTGCCGGATCGACCAGCAGATTCTCGGCATGGCCGCTTTTGCCCAGCGTATAAACCGGCGGATGTTCGACCGACAAAACCGTTCCGACCGTCTGATCGGCATCGGCCGTTTCGGCTGTACAAACCTTTTCGACCTCCGGCTGCCGCGTATCATCTGCCGCTCCGGCTTCGCGATCGGTTCGCTTGCGTGCTAATAGTTCATCGAACAGCCGCTGCTGCAATTTCCAGCAATCGGCATAGTCCATCCGACCGAGGTCGCGGCACACGATCTTCATCGCCGCACGTTTTCGACGCTCTTCAAGGCCTCTTCCGCCAAATACGACGACCGCACCAACGGTGCACTCGCGCAATAGCTGAATCCCATATCCAGCGCCTGTTGCCGGTAACGTTCGAACTGCTCGGGAGCGACGTACGCCGCAACGGGATAATGCTCCAGCGTAGGCCGAAGATACTGTCCGATCGTTACGATCTTCACCCCCGCCTCGCGCAAATCGCGAAGTGTCTGCAAAACCTCCTCCTCGGTTTCGCCCAAACCGACCATCAATCCGCTTTTGGTCGTTGCGCCCTGCTCGGCGAGCAGCCGCAACGTCGACAGACTGGTGCGGTATTTCGCACGCGACCGGACCTCGGGAGTCAGTCGTTCGACGGTTTCGATATTATGTCCGATGATGTCGGGCTGCGATGCGACGACCGTTGCCAACAACTCGGGTCGCGCATCCAAATCGGGAATAAGGAGCTCGATAGCCGTATCGGGATTGTCGGAGCGAATCGCTTCGACCGTGGCGGCCCACTGATGCGCACCGCCGTCCGGAAGATCATCCCGCGTAACGGATGTTACGACGACATACCTCAGTTTCATCAGAGCGACGCTTTCGGCCACACGACGGGGTTCGTCGGAATCCGGCGGCAACGGATATCCGGTACGGGTCGCGCAAAATCGGCAACCACGTGTGCAGACATCGCCCAGAATCATGAAAGTCGCGGTTCGACGGCTCCAACATTCGGATTGATTCGGACAACGTCCGCTGCTGCAAATCGTATGCAGACCGTGTTCTTCGACGATATGCCGCACATCGGCATAGTCGGCGGAGCGGTGAAGCCGGATTTTCAACCAATCGGGTTTGCGTTGCGCATCGACCGGATCATACAACTTCGGCATTAAAGTTCACTAATTTCCCAATTGATGCAAAAATACGAATAACTATCAACAATTCCAAAAAATTTATTCATGCGGTAGAGCGCTACAAGGCTTCGGCAGGCTTTCATCGCTGCCCACCGCCCCATTTGAACGGGTTCCTTATGCGATTGGTCGTTATTCGTGCTTGGCAAGACTTTCTTCGCTTCCGACCATTTTGCCTGAAACCGATGCAGCCCGTATTTGTTTATAAAAAAAGCAGCCCGATGGGCTGCGCGGGCCGAAGCCTCCGCCCGCGGAGGCCCGCCTATCGGCGTCCTCCGCAGTCTTCGTCCCGCTTTTTCCTTCCCAACTTTGCGACTCCTTAATCGGAACGGTCGGCAGCGAAGATGGCGTTTATACGCGAATCAACGATCTGCCGCATCGGGGGTCGCTTTCAAAAGCGGCGGCAGCCATGCCCCGAAACGCTTCTGCATACCGACCGGAAGCAACAGTTCCAGCAACAGCAGCACGATCGCCGCAAGCAGCAGATATTGATATTGTTCGTTGAACTCCTCGAACCGCACGGTCGAAAGTTCCGTCTGTTCCATCTCGTCGATGCTCTTGACGATTTCATCCAGCCCGATGGATTGCTTCGACGAACGGACATAGGCGCCGCCCGTCATCTCGGCGATTTGCGACAGCATCGCTTCGTCGAGCTTCGACACCACCATATCGCCCTTGTCGTCCCGAATAAATTCGCCGTCGATCCGAATCGGGGCGCCCTCCGGCGTGCCGATGCCGATCGTATAGATGCGGATGCCGGCCTCCTTGGCCCGTTCAGCCACCTCCAGCGCACCACCTTCGTGATCCTCACCGTCGGTAATCAGCACGATCACCCGACTGTGGGGCTGCTCCGTATCGCCCGAAAAGGCCAGCAGCGCCTGTTCCAACGCCTTGCCGATGGCCGTGCCCTGCACCGACACCAATGCCGGATCAATCCGACGAGCGAACGCCTTCGCCATCCGGTAATCCGAAGTGATGGGCAGCTGCACCTTGGGTTCGCCCGCAAAGACGATCAACCCGACCCGATCCTGGTGCAAGCCGTCGAACAGTTTGTCGATGGCGTATTTGGTTCGCTCGAGACGGTTGGGTTCGAAATCCTCGGCCAGCATCGAATTCGACACATCGACCGCCAGCATCATTTCGATTCCCCGGGCTTTCTGCTCGCGCAGACGGGAGCCCAACTGCGGACGGGCCGCGACGAATGCCAACAGTGTCCACACCCCGCAAAACAGAATGAATTTCAACACGATGAGACCTTCCGAAGTTTCGGACATCAACTGCTCCAGCGTCGCGGGATTTCCGAAGCGGGCAAGCCGCCGCTTCCGACAGTATGAAACGTAGAGAAAAAGCACGACGAAGATCGGCACGAAGAGCGTCAACCAAATATATTGCGGATTTGCAAAACGGAACATGGCTTTTTACGATTTTACGGAATACGTTTCAGAACGAGGTGCGTCAAGAGAAACTCCACGAGCAGCAAGGCCATCGCCGCCAGCACCCACTCCAAATAAAGTTCGTGATGGGTTATGTGGGAAAACACCTCGATTTTACTCTTTTCCAGCCGGTTGATTTCGTCGTAGATGGCCTCCAACTTGGCCTTGTCCGTCGCACGGAAATACTTGCCGCCGGTCAGTCCGGCGATTTCGCCCAACGTCTTTTCGTCGATTTCGACCTGTTGCTGCACAAAGGTCATGTTGCCGAACATGTCGACCGCCGGATATGGCGCCATCCCCTGCGTGCCGACGCCGATGGTATAGACTCGAATGCCCTGTGCCCGAGCGATTTCGGCAGCTGTCAACGGTGCGATTTCGCCGCGATTGTTCACGCCGTCGGTCAGCAGGATGATGACCTTCGATTTGGCCTCGCTTTCGCGCAGCCGGTTGATGGCTGTAGCCAGCCCGTTGCCGATAGCTGTACCGTCCTCGATCAACCCGCTGCGGATGCGGCCCAGCAAGGTCTGGAGCGTACCCTGGTCGGTGGTCAACGGGCTTTGCGTAAAGGCTTCGCCGGCAAAGACGACCAACCCGAGCCGGTCGCCCACACGGTCGGCAATGAAGTCGCCGGCCACCTCCTTGGCAGCCGTGATTCGATCGGGTTTGAAGTCGCGGGCCAGCATCGAGCCCGAAACGTCGATGGCCAACACGATGTCGATGCCCTCGGTATTCGTGCGCGAGTTCTCCTCGATGCCCTGCGGACGAGCCAATGCCACGATCAACAGTCCCAACGCCACGATGCGCAACGCGAATGGCACGTGTCGCAACCAGTAGCGCACGGTTTTCGGAGCGCCCACAGCCCCGTCGACCGACGAAATCCGGATCGAAGCGCCGCCCCGCCGCGTCTGCCAAACATAGTAGGCGACAAGCAACGGCAAAGCGACGAACAACCACAAATAATGAGGCGATGCGAAACTCATATTATTATTAAACAATTTTATTAAGCAACCATCTATTCATGCTTCGGTAAGTCGGGAAGTGGTTTGAAATATTCGGAAGTATTCGGCACATTTCGAAACCGTCCCGAAATTTTCCTTTTCCGGATTCCGCACGATGCGCGCGACCGGCTACCAGTTCTTGCCGCCGCGAACGACCACTCCCTGTTTCTCTTTCAGCTTCTCCTGCGTCCGGTCTTCCTGGGCCTGGATAGCGTCGAGTATCTGCTCCTGTTCCTGTTCGGAAATACCCGCCGGAACCGGCTGCGGTTCGCCTTGCCGTTCGTCATCGTCGCCCTGTTGCGGCTCGGACGGCTGCTGCTGCGGATCGTTCTGCTGCGAATCCTGCCGACCGTCGTCCTCGTTCTTCTGGTTATCCGAATTTTCGTTGTTCTGCTGGTTCTGTTGATTTTGCTGGTCCTGGTCTTGCTGCTGATCCTGCCCGCCGCCGCCGTTCTGCTGGTCGTCCAACAACTTCTTGGTATAAGCGTAGTTGTACTTCGCCTCCATGTCCGACGGATCGAGCCGCAACGACTGTTTGTAACTTTCGAGCGCCTCCTTGTACTTCTTCTGCCGGAACTGCGCATTGCCCAGATTGTAAAACGCTTCGGCACGCTCCTTCTCGTTACGCAGCGTATCGGCCGCCGCCTGCCGCATCGTCTGTTCCGCCTGGTCGTAACGCTCGGCCTTGTAGAGGGCATTGCCGAGATCGTAAGTCGCCTCGAACGACCCGGGTGCAAAATTCAACGCCTTCCCGTACCGTTCGATGCTCTCCTCGTAATTTCCCTTGTTGAACTGTCGGTTGCCGCTGCGCACAGCCGACCGTTCGGGCATCCGCTGAGCCGATGCCGTTCCGCCCCACCCTGCACACAAGGCGAAAACCAAAATATAAAAAAATCGGTGCATGCGTGTCAGTTTTGCATTTTCAACTCCTCGTCGGGATCGGCCGCTTCGACCTCCTCGGCCGGTTTCGTCTCCTCGACGAAGTAGTAGGTTTTCAGATAATCGGCCTCGTTCTGTTCGGCATCGGGCGTATCCTTGGCGAATTTTACCAAGTCGCCGTCGCGAAGAATAGCGACCAAATCCAGCGCTGCCTTGTCGGGCAGTTCGATGTCGCGCATCGCCGCCACGATTTCGTCGGTCGTCATCTCCATCGCCCCGATGCCCCAACGGCCCGAAATGTAAGTACGCAGGATATCCGTCAAGCCCGAATAGTATTGTTTGTGGCGATTGTTCTGCCAGAGCTTTTGGTGATGAAGGGCTTCCAACGCCCGAATGGCCACCACGTGAGGCGGTTGGGGCGGTGCCGGACGGAACAGATCGCCGAGGTGCTTGCCGCGGGCCCGCAACCAACGCACCAACGCATAGACGCCGACCCCGAGCAACAACAGAATTACGAACGTCCACGTGAGGTACCCGCTGATTTCGCCGAACCGGAACGGCAGGGTCTTCTGCGGCTTGATGTCGTAAATCGACTGCGACGTGGAGTCGATCCGGAAGGTTCCGACCTCCAACCGCAGCGAATCGCCCGTACTGTACAACGTATCGACGATGTTCTTATCGGCATAGAGCACCTGCGCGAGGCCCATGTTGTAGCGGCCCTCCTCGAAAGCGGCCAACCGATAGCGTTTGCGCAGTTTCTGCCGGCGGCCCTCCCGCAAAAGGGTATCGACGGGAGCATCCTCGACCAATTCGATTTTGGTATCGTCCGCCTCATAGACCGGGAACTGCACCACCTGCACTTGGTCTTTCTCTACCTCGATGATGTAATCGAAGCGGTCGCCGATGCCGATGCTGTCGGGTTCGATGCGAGCCGTTACGACCGGCTGCCGCGACTGGGCCGATGCCGTGTTCCACAGCCCGCCCAACGCAATGGCGACCCCCGCGCACATCGTCAGTATTTTCTTCATACGTTCACTTCGCAGCATTTTAATAACATTCGGTTTGATTCAATCCTTCGTTTTTTACAAAAAAACGATTTCGGCACTCCTTTTCGATAAATTGCATCAACTTCTGCGGCATTCCCGGTTAATAAAACCGTCATCGCTCCCCTACCTGTTAATAAACAGTTTGATGAGTTCGGTTACATAATCGCCGTCGGTCGCAATGCAGGCCGTGTCGATGCGATGATGCCGCAACGTCTCGTCGATTGCAGCGCTACGACGCTCCCAGGCCTCGGCATAATGCTGCCGCACGGCCCGCGACGAGGTGTCGAGCCACACCTTGCGGCCGCTCTCGGCATCCTGCAGCGCGACGATGCCCACATCCGGAAGTTCCGTTTCGCGAGGGTCGTAGACGCGGATACCGACCAGGTCATGCTTTCCGCGGGCGATTTTCAGCGCATCGTCCCACGCCGTGCGATCGGCAGGATCGTCTAAAAAATCCGACAGGATGAAGGTCGTGCAACGCTTTTTGTTGACGTTGGTCAGAAACCGCACGGGCTCCGAAAGCCGCGTGCCGGACGACTGCGGCCGAAAACCGATCAACTCGCGGATAATCATCAAAATGTGGCTGCGGCCCTTTTTCGGCGGGATGAATTTTTCGATGCGGTCGGAAAAGAAGATGCACCCCACCTTGTCGTTGTTCTGCGCAGCGGAAAAGGCCAGCACGGCGGCGATCTCGGTGATGATGTTCTTTTTCAGCCGGTCGGTCGTGCCGAACATCCGCGAACCCGAAACGTCGACCAACAACATCATGGTCAGTTCGCGTTCCTCCTCGTAGACCTTGATATGGGGCTTGTTCGAACGGGCCGTAACGTTCCAATCGATATCGCGCACGTCGTCGCCCGCGCGATACTCCCGCACCTCGGAAAACGACATGCCGCGACCGCGGAATGCCGTGTGGTACCGTCCGGCGAAAATCTCGTTCGACAGACCGCGGGTCTTGATCTCGATCTTGCGGACGCGCTTCAGAATATCGTTCTCGGACTCGATCATCAAGGTACGATTACGTTGTTGAGAATATCGGTAATCAGCTCTTCGGTCGTGATGTTTTCGGCTTCGGCCTCGTAGGTCAGGCCGATGCGGTGGCGCAGTACGTCGTGGCAGACGGCGCGCACGTCCTCGGGGATGACGTATCCGCGACGGCGGATGAAAGCGTAGGCGCGGGCCGCCTTGGCTAACGAGATCGACGCACGGGGCGAACCGCCGTAAGCGATCAGATTCTGCAACTTCGAGAGGTTGTATTCAGCCGGTTCGCGCGTGGCGAAGATGATGTCGATGATGTATTTTTCGATCTTCTCGTCCATGTAAACGTCCTCGACCACCTTGCGGGCCTTGACGATGTCTTCGGGCGAGATGACCTTGTCGACCGCAGGCATACCGGCGCCCGAAAGGTTCAACCGCATGATGTCGCGCTCCTCCTGCTTGTGCGGATAGGAGATTTTGGCTTTCAGCATGAAACGGTCGACCTGCGCCTCGGGCAGCGGATAGGTACCCTCCTGTTCGAGGGGGTTCTGCGTGGCGAGCACCAAGAACGGCTGCGGCAGCGGATAGGTCTCGTCGCCGATGGTAACCTGCCGTTCCTGCATCGCTTCGAGCAGAGCCGACTGCACCTTGGCCGGCGAACGGTTGATCTCGTCGGCCAGCACGAAATTGGCGAACACGGGGCCCTTCTTGACGATGAAATCCTCGCTTTTCTGCGAATAGATCAGCGTACCGAGCAGGTCGGCCGGCAACAGGTCGGGCGTGAACTGGATACGCGAAAATCCGGCATCCACAGCCTTGGCCAGGGTCGTGATGGCCAACGTTTTGGCCAGACCCGGCACGCCTTCGAGCAGAATGTGGCCGTTCGACAGCAGACCGATCAGCAACGTATCGACCAAATGGCTCTGCCCGACGATGACCTTGCCCATTTCGGTGCGGAGCGTGTCAACGAAGACCGATTCGCGTTCGATGCGTTCGTTGAGTTCCTTGATGTTGATGACTTCACTCATATTTTTATTAACTGGTACGGTTCCGACCCCTCATTAACTGATAGGGAATCAAGTTTTCCCATATTTTATTAGCTGGTACGGGGCCGACCCTGTTTATCGTTTTTTCCTTCTATTCGCAGGTGCAGCGGCGGGTCTTCGGCTTCGCGCCGCGTCCGTTCGAAAAAGCACGAAGGCCACCCCTCTTTTCTCATTCGAACGAAAAACATGCAAATATATTATATTTTCCCGAATTTTTATCCGATTCCGCACGTTTCCAAAGTGTTCGTGCCGTTATTAAAGGATTTAGCGGCTAAGGCCGCCCGAGCTATTTCATTAAATTTATTAAAATATTCGTAAAAAATTTGCATAATTCAGAAAAAGGCCTTATCTTTGCCGGTGAAGTTTTAAGGTTCATTTAGGTTAGTAGTTTTAGGTTGGTTGAGGAGATCGGCAGGTTGCAACGGGATTTTCCCGCTGCTATAATCCGGCAAACGGTGCTCGTTTACGGGTCGAATACCTCCGGTCAACCTCGCAAGAGGGGGTGGTTCCCCTTGAAAAAAAGGTCAGAGTCGTGAGATTCCGACCTTTTTTGTTGCGAATTCGGAGGTTGGTACGTCTTATCCATGTCATGACCGAACAAGAGCTCACTCGACAGATCATCGCCTTGCGCGACCCGATGTTCCGCTTCGCCCGCACGCTGCTCCTGCGGCGGGACGAGGCCGAAGACGCCGTCGCCGACGTCGTGGCCCGGCTGTTGCGGAGCGCCGAACGAATGACCGCATGTCGCGACATGCGGTCGTTCGCGATGACGGCCGTGCGGAATCGGTGTTACGACCTGCTGCGGCAGCGGCAGGCCGAAACCCGACGGGCCGACGCACTGACCGCCTTCACGGATCCCGTGGCGGCGAATACCGTCGAACGATGGGAGGCTCGCGAATTGGTGCGGCAAGCCCTGGCCAAACTGCCGCACCGACAGCGCGAAGCGCTCCATCTGAAGGAGATCGAGGGATTCGCCACCAAAGAGATCGCCGCGATGTTCGCGACCGACGAAGCTCAAGTCCGTGTAATACTCTCCCGCGCACGTTGCCGCTTGCGCACGGAGGTCGAAAAACTGATGGATCATGGAACGAAATGAAAAGACCGATGCCCTGCTGGCACGCTGGTACACCGGCGAGACGACCGACGCCGAAGAGGCAAGCCTCCGCGAACGGTTCGCCGACGACGACCGTCCGTCCCAAGGGCTGAATCCCACAAAAGACGACCGCGACATCGACGCGCTGCTGTTCGCGGGGTTTCGGGCGCTGTCCGACGAACGAATGCCCGCCCCCGCGCACCGTTCGAATCGCCGGCCCGTCCTGCGCATCGTATGGAGGTCGGCCGCCATTGCCGCCGCCGTAGCCATCGGCATCATCCTGGGGCTGCAACTCCGCACGCCCTACTGTTACATCGACGGCGTAGCCGTCTACGACAAGGAGACGGCCCTCGCCGCCACCGACTGTCTGAACTCGCTCTCGGTCCTCGAACTCCCCGATCGGGTGCTGGATCAACTATTGGAAAAATGAACAAAAATCGCAATCGAATGAAAAACCTTGTTTCTTATTCATTGGCCTTTGCAGCGGCCGTTCTGTTCAGCGTCGCCGCCCACGCCCAAATTTACATCAACACGCCTGACAAAGCCGAACAACGAACCGCAACCACGGTCGTTCGTACCGACGAAAAAAGCATCGACACACTGCGCCGGATCGACCCGTCAGACAGCGAAACCGTGCGGCTGCACGAAACCGACGGAAAAGACGGCCTATTATTAGAGGTAAACGGATTGGGCTTGAAGTTGGGCCGCTCCTACGAATCGAAAACCTGGGACGAACTGAGGAAAAGCCGCTTCGGCCTGACTTTTGCCAGCGACATCGAACTCGGATTCACAACGCTTACGGGCGTAACCTACGACCACCCCCACGAGGCCCTGCCCGATTTCCTCGACCAGACGCTCGGCAGCTCGTTCCACTTCGGTTTCACGCCCATCGGCATCTGGATGCGCCTCGATCGGAAAGGCCGCTCCCATCTCCAATTAGGCATGAACTACTCCGTAGATAACATCCGACTGACGAATCCGGCCCTCGCCGTGCGGAACGACGGGCAACTGCTCGTACCGATCGCGCTCGACGAACCCGCCAAAAAATCGAAACTCCGCTACACCTCGCTGGGCATCGACCTCCGATACGAATGGACTCCGAACAACAAACTCTATCTCGGCTTATCGACCCACTACGATTTTCTGATGAACGCCTGCTCCATCACCAAAAAGCCCAAGGAAAAAACCGATCTGTCAGGATTTTCGACGTTCCGTTTCGGCGTCGGAGCCTCGGTCAGCTACCGGTTCCTCGGCCTTTTCGTGCGATATTCGCCGACGTCGCTCTTCAAATCGTCGTCCGGCCTGCGGGCGCAGACCCTCTCTTATGGCGTTACGATCGGTTTCTAATGATCCGGTATTAAAAACGAAATTACGATGAAACGTTTGATTATCATAGGATTGTTCATGCTGCTGCCAATGCTGTCGAGGGCACAGAGCTCGGCATTGGAAGCACTTTTCGACCGCTACGGCGCAGCCGAAGGCTTTACGACCGTCGCATTCGAGCGCAAAATGATGCACATGATGAGCATGCAGGCGGCACAACGGGGCGACGAGGAGCTGGCCCGACTGCTCGACGAAATCGTCTTCATCCGCGTGTTGACGACGAGCGACCAGATCGGTTTGGCCGTCCATGCCGAACGGATCGTCAAGGCGAGCAAACATTTCGAGCGGCTCACCTCGACCAGCGCAGACGGCCGAACCACACAGGTCTATTTGAACGAAACGAAACTGAGCCCAAACAAAGAGCTGGTTGTGATTACGCGCAGCAAGGATGAAACGGCGGTCGTGCATATCTTCGGGTCGTTCGACCTGCACGAAGTAGGCCGCATCGCCTCCATCCGGCCTTGACAAGGGGCCTTCCGAATGCGACCAATCAAAAATCTCCCGCACCTTATATAAAAAAGGTGCGGGAGTTTTATTAACTGGTACGGATCACACCGTTTTTGGGGAAAGCGGTCGGCAACAGGAGGCCCTTTTATAAGGGCCGCGGGCTCCGACAGAAGCCCCCGCCAAGGCGGGGGTTTGGGGGTGGGTCAAGCCTGCATACGCGGCTTCGCCGCGAGAACACGACCGACGGCAATGTAAAAACATTCTGCCGACTTGATTCGGTGCGTATATAGTAAAACCTACTTGATTCGCTCGTAGTATTCGCGCGTGCGGGTGTCGACGCGGATTTTGTCGCCCGTGTTGATGAACAGCGGTACGCGAATCGTCGCACCGTCCTTGGCCGTTGCCGAGTTGACCGTAGCGGGTTTCAGCGAGTTGGTCGATGCCGTATCGCCCTTGATGCCCGGCTCGGTGTAGATCACCTCCATGTCGACGATCGGCGGAAGTTCGGCCGACAGAACGGTCTCCTTCTCGGTGTGGAACATCACCTCGACGACCTGACCGTCGGTAATGAGGTCGTAGTTGTTGATGAGGTTCTTGTCGATGTTGATCTCCTCGAAGGTCTCCGTGTGCATGAAGTGCGCACCGAGGTCGTCCTCGTAGGTGAACTGATAGGGGCGGCGCTCTACGCGCACCTGTTCGATCTTCTGGCTCACCGACGAGAAGGTGTTTTCAATGACGCGGCCGTTTTCGAGATTCTTCAACTTCGAACGGACGAATGCGGGGCCTTTGCCCGGTTTGCAGTGCTGGAAATCGACGACCAAAAAGGTCTTGCCGTCCATTTCGATGCACATGCCGATTTTGATGTCAGCAGCAGTAATAGTCATAATATCGCAATGTTATTTAGTTATTCGCGGCCGTAAAGATACGAAAATTTTTGGTAACTATATATCATTCTACACCGAATCGAGTTAGTGGATGTTTTTACATTATTGTCGGTCGTGCCGCCAAAGCCCGCAAGCTCAAAAAGGAACCGGCAGCGGGACGAAGACTGCGGAGGTACGCCAAGGGCGGGCCTTCGCGGGCGAAGGCTTCGGCCCGCGCGACGCAAAGCGTCGCTGACATTGCGGATAAAACAGTCGGCAGCGAAGAAAGCGTTGAAAAGCACCGAACCCGCCCCACCGCATCGGGAGCCCCGTTCAAACGGGGCGCATCGGGAACCTCTTTCAAAAGCGGCATCACCACACGATGGGCTCCTTGCCGACACTGCGGAGATAGTCGTTGGCCTGCGAGAAGTGGCGGCACCCGAAGAATCCGCGGTAAACCGAGAGCGGCGAAGGGTGAACGGCTTTCAAAATGCAGTTGCGACGCGGGTCGGCAATAGCGCCCTTGCGCTGGGCATACGAGCCCCACAACATGTAGACGATGCCCTCTTTCCGTTCGGCGATGGCCCGCACGACGGCATCGGTGAAGGTCTCCCAGCCGTGTCCGGCGTGCGAAGCGGCCTCGTGGGCCCGCACGGTCAACACGGCGTTCAACAACAGCACGCCCTGCTCGGCCCACCGGTCGAGGTTGCCCGTCGGAGGAATCGGCGTACCGGTATCGTCGTGCACCTCCTGGAAGATGTTCTGCAACGAGGGCGGAAACGGCACCCCGTCACCGACCGAGAAGCAAAGGCCGTTGGCCTGTCCGGGGCCATGATACGGGTCTTGTCCGATGATGACGACTTTCAATGCGTCGAACGGGCACTTGTCGAAAGCCCGGAAGATGTTGCTGCCGCGCGGATAAATCCGCCGTGTGGCATATTCCTCACGGACGAAACGCACGAGCGTCTCGAAATAGGGTTTTTCGAACTCCGGAGCCAACAACTCCTTCCAATCCTCCGCTATCTTTACTTCCATTTTTTTATTAACTGGTACGGGTACAAATGTAAGAAGAATTTTTGAATGTCATCTTGCTGATTCATCGTGAACCGTTGGAAGCGACACAAGGCCCACATTCTACTGACGACCCGAAACCTTCGCAATTAAAGAAGATCCACTAAACGCACATTCTCTTGCGATTCGCGAGCCCCCTCTTTCAACCGCTCCAATTCGCAATCGACCCGCGCCAGATCGGGTGTCGTCGCGAAATCGAAACGCATCTGTCCGCAATGCTCCACCGCCTCCAAGATGCCGTAGACGGTCAACTTCGAAATCTCGTGCGCCGGCATATAGGCTACTTCCCGCTCGTCATCTCCGTCCCGCACGGCGATCAACTGTCCGGCCTGCACCAATTGGAACAGCACATCGTTCACGATACGGGTCGGCAGCCCGAGCCGTTCGCGAATGGCATCGGCCGGATAGGCTCCGCCCTGGTCCCGAAAATTCCGCACCACGAGCACCATCGTCGCCAAAAGGATTTTCCGCCGCTGGTCGTAGCTGACGAGCAGCGATTCGCGTTCCTCGCCGAAACGGGCGACATTCTGATAGGCGAACGACAATTCGCCGCCGAACAGCAGAATCTGCCACGACGTCTGCAACCAGATCAACAGCAACGGCAGCGCGACGAAACTGCCGTAAATGGCATTGTAGGAGGTCATCCAGCGTTGCAGATAGACATAGCCCCACTGGAACAGCAGGAAGAACGTTCCGGCGACGATGCCGGCCATCATCGCACTGCCGATGCGCACCTTGGCGTTGGGAATAATCAAGTAGAGCAGCGTGAACATCACCCAGAATACCAGCAGCGAAGCCGACCGCAGCAAAAGCGTATGATACCACCGCCCGTCCATCCCGAACAGCTCCTGCGCATAGCTGCCCACGGCATTGGCGATGATCCAAAGGATCGGCACGATCAACACCACCGCAAGGTAATCGGTATACTGACGGGCGATGCTGCGTTCGACCTTGACCTCCCAGATGTTGTTGAAGGCATTTTCGATGGAGCTGAAGACCTTGATGACGGCCCAAAAGAGCATCAACAGAGCCACGGCCGCCACGATACCGCCCTGCGTACGGGCGAGCGCCCGTTCGGCGAATCCGACCACGTAGTCGATGATCTCGGGATTCTGCGGAAAGAGGCCGTAGAGGTTGCCGATCAACCGGTCGGCCAACCCGAACCCCTTGACGATGGCGAACACCACGGCGATGATGGGCACCAACGACATCAACGTATAATAAGTAAGGGCCGCCGACCGCACCATCGTACCGTGCTCGACCAGTCCGCGGGCCGTATAGAACCACAGCCGATACTGACGCACCAACCAGCGGGCCACCGGATTATGCCACTCGCGCAGGTCGAGTTTGAAAATCGTGTCGGTGAAATAGACCCATAATTTTTTCAGCTCCATAATTTTTTATTCGCGATTGTATACTTTCTTGTACCAGCGTTTTCCGAATCCGGCCGCTGTTCTTCGCGGCTTTTGGCCGCGTATGCACCCTTTCAACCCTACTCGCCAGACTTGCTAATAAATAGTACCCAATAATCGTTGCCGATTCGGGTGAATGCCAGCCGCAGATCATCGCCCGAGCGCACGCCCAGACGACGCATCAACTCCTCCTGACCGAGCGGGAAATCGCGTTTGAGGATTTCAACGCGACGGCCTTTCAGTTCGCGTTTCAGCCGCCGCGGATCGAACGGTTCGATGCGTTCGACGGGCAGCAGACGCACCAACGGATCCTCGAACGCATCGGCCGCGAACCCGAAGCCGTTTTCGCTCCAGATGTCTGCCTTGCCCGCCAATCGCAGACGGGCCAACCGAGCCTTGCGCAAGGCGACATCGGGCAACGCGAGCCAACGGTAACGCGCCGGTTCGAACCGCTCGGGCAAAGCCGGCGAAGGGATGCCGTACGGTACCGCAAAACGGCCGCGGCCGACTGCCTCGGCAACGATTTCCGGTTCCGCCCCGTCGGCATAGACCACCACCTCTTTGCATTCGTCGCCGACCGAGAGCACCTCCACACGGCACGGCCCGAAGATGCGAAACGCCTCGTCGACATCGAACAACGGCGAATTTTTCACGCACAGCCGCGGCGCCACGTCGCGCAATCGGGGCAGCAGCGCCACCACGTCGGGCGAACAATCCTCCATTCGCACCAACTTCCGTCCGTCGGCGCCGCGCCGGTCGGGATCGGCATAAATCCAATCGAAATGCAGGCCCTCGCGCTGCAGGAACTCCTCGGCCGAACTGTTGACCACCTCGATGTTCGCGACGCCCAATCGGGAAAAATTCTCCGTTGCGACCGCTACCAGCACGGGGTCGCGTTCGAGGGTCGTTACGCGATGGAACCGCCGGCTCAACGCCCAAGCGTCGACGCCCAATCCGCACGTAAGGTCGAGTACCCGATCGCCTTCGATGCGTTTGCAGAGCGCGCACCCTTCGCTCGAAGCCTGTTCGAAAGCGCGGGGCGGCAGGATGCACCGTGCGGCGGCGAACGTCGGCAGCTTATGCCGCGCCCGTTCCAGATACTTGACCTGCGTGGCAACGGAACGGGCATGAGGAATGTGGCTGTCGAGCGCCACTTCCAACGGATCGCGTCCGCACGCCGCGTCGATCGCCCGCCGCACCTCCGGCAGCAGCAACGTATCGAACTCCTCCCGCTCCAACGTTCAAATTCAGACCTCGGCCGACTGCCAGATCAACGCCGAAGCGCCGAGAATCGCGGCATTCTTACCCTGGATACCGCTCGGCAACAATTTTACCTTGTTCTTGAAAAGGAACAGCATGTTCTCTTCCATGTACCACTGCGTCGGTTCGAAAAGGAGCTTGCCCGCCTTCGACAGACCGCCGAAGAGGAAAATCGCCTCGGGCGACGTTACCGTAACCACATTGGCCAAAGCGCGTCCCAACATTTCGCCCGTATAGCGGAACGCTTCCTTGGCGACGGGATCGCCCTGCTCGGCAGCGACCGAAATCATCGAGGAATCGAAATCGGCGAAGGGGATGTCGCGCAGTTTGCTGGGCGCCGTCATGGTCGCCATCAGCTCGAAAGCCGTGCGTTTGATGCCCGTGGCCGAGACATAGGCTTCCAGGCAGCCGCGCCGTCCGCAACCGCATTCGCGGCCGTTCCGCTCCACGCAGATATGGCCCAACTCGCCCGCGAAACCGTCGTGTCCGTAGATCATTTCGCCGTTGGCCACGAATCCCGATCCGAGCCCCGTGCCGAGCGTAATCATAATGAAATCACGCATGCCCTTGGCATTGCCGAAGATCATTTCGCCGAGCGTAGCGGCATTGGCGTCGTTGGTGATGAGGGTCTTCACCCCATCGAAACGTTTCGAAATATCATCGGCCAAATGAAACAACCGACGGGTCTCCCCGCTGTCGGAATCCCCTTCGTGGAGCTTCCACAGATTGGGCGGGGTTTCGATCGTCCCGTTGTGATAATTGGCGTTGGGGGCGCCGATGCCGATGCCGGCCAATTCGTAATCGAACGACAGACTGTCGGCCAACGTGTGCATCGACCGGCACAAATCCTCCACATAAGCGGGATAATCTTCCACATAGGGATACTTCTTGGTCGAGATGACCGATTCGGCATAGAGATCGCCGTTTTCGTCCACGAGACCGAAGGCCGTGTTGATGCCGCCAATGTCGACACCGAGCGCGAGCTTTTTCATTCTTTTATTAATTATGTTGTTGTTCTTATGTGTGTTATCGAAATAGGGCCTCCGAGCGAACTTTCCGCCGGACATTCCTGCCGCAAGGATACATATTCTTGCCAAAGTTAATAAAAATTCGGCTACACCGAAATTTTTTCCTATTTTTGAGGGCGATTAGGCTTTCCATAACCCATTCCCGTCATGCAAACCAACGAACAACTGCTTGCGGCCATCGAGAATTACCTGGCCCAATGCGAATCGCCGGCCGAACCCGAACGGCTCTATGCTCCGATCACCTATTCGATGGCCGGCGGCGGCAAACGCCTGCGGCCGATGCTCGTGCTGCTGGCCTGCGGGCTCTACACCGACGACATCCGGCCGGCACTGCCTGCGGCCGCTGCCGTGGAGACGTTCCACAACTTCACCCTGTTGCACGACGACATCATGGATCATGCCGCCATGCGCCGCGGCAAGCCCTCAGTATTCGCCAAATGGGGCCAAAACGCCGCCATTCTCTCGGGCGATGCCATGCTCATCTGCGCCTATCGGCTATTGACCCAAAGTCCCGAAACGCAACTCCCCGAATTGCTGAAAGTCTTCAACGAAATGGCCCTCCAGGTGTGCGAGGGGCAGCAGTACGACATGGATTTCGAAAGCAAACCGAAGGTCTCGGTGGTCGAATACATGCACATGATCGAACTGAAAACATCGGTCTTGCTGGCCGGATCGACGGTCATCGGGGCCCTGCTGGGCGGAGCGCCGGAGGAGGATCTGCGCAAGCTGCGCCGGTTCGCCACCGAACTGGGGTTAGCTTTCCAGTTGCAGGACGATCTGTTGGACAGCTACGGCGACGAACGCTTGGGCAAGGCCATCGGCGGCGACATCCTCGAAGGCAAAAAGACCTATCTGATGATTACAGCCATGAGCCATGCCGACGAACCCGATCGCGAAGTGCTGCGTTCGACGGCGAAGAACCCGAAACTGACCGACGCCGAAAAGATCGCCGCGGTCAAAGCCGTATACGACCGATACGACATTCCGCGTCTGACCGAACAGCAGATTTCGGTGCGGTTCGATCGAGCCTTGGCCTTGCTGGACACGCTGACAGCCGATCCGCAGCGCGTCCGCCAGCTCAAAGAGTTTTCCAAAAGCCTGTTAGGGCGTTTTTATTAGGGCTACGGGCGGTCATCGGGATTCGGACGAAGAGGAAGCGCCCCGACCTAATTCAAAATTAGGCAGTGATTCTTCGAGCCGCGCGGACCGCAGTCTTCGGCCCGAAAATAGTTGGGGCGGAAAAATACAACACGAAAAATGCAACGCAAAGATATCGAAATCATGGCGCCCGTCGGGTCTTACGAGGCGCTGGCGGCGGCCATTCAGGCCGGAGCCGATTCGGTCTATTTCGGCGTCGGCAAGCTGAACATGCGTTCGGCGTCGGCAGCCAACTTCACACTCGACGACCTCGCCCGCATCGTCCGCACCGCCCATGACGCAGGCATCAAAGCCTACCTCACGGTCAACACCATCGTCTACGAGGACGAAATGGCCACCGTGCACGAGATCATCGACTGCGCCCGTCGCGAAGGGGTCGACGCCATCATCGCCACCGACTTGGCGGCCATCCTCTACGCCCGCCGCATCGGACAGGAGGTGCACATCTCGACCCAAAGCAACATCTCCAACTCCGAAGCCGTGCGCTTCTTCGCCCAGTGGGCCGATACGGTCGTGCTGGCCCGCGAACTGACCCTCGAGCAGGTCGCCGCCATCCATCGCGAAATCGTCGAGAACGACATCCGCGGGCCGCGCGGCGAGTTGGTCGAAATCGAGATGTTCGCCCACGGCGCACTCTGCATGTCCATTTCGGGCAAATGTTACCTTTCGTTGTACGAGACCAACTGCTCGGCCAACCGCGGTGCCTGCCGCCAGCTCTGCCGCCGCAAATACACCGTGCGCGACAAGGAGACGGGGGCCGAACTCGACGTCGATGGGCAATACGTCCTGTCGCCCAAAGACTTATGCACGATCGACTTTCTCGACAAGATGATCGCCGCCGGCGTCCGGGTGCTGAAAATCGAGGGGCGCGCCCGCGGTGCGGAGTACGTGAAACGGGTCGTCGAAACCTACGACGAAGCCCTGCGAGCCATCGAAGCGGGCACCTATACGCCCGAAGCAGCTGCCGGATACAAAGAACGGCTGCGAACGGTTTTCAATCGCGGATTTTGGGAGGGCTACTATGCCGGACGTCCGGTCGTGGAGCACAGTCCGGGCTACGGTTCGTCGGCCACGCGGCGCAAAGTCTATGTCGGCAAGGTAACGAATTTCTACAAAAAAATTTCGGTCGCCGAAGTGTCGGTCGAAGCGGCTCCGCTGGCTGTGGGCGATGCGATTTTCTTCATGGGCCCCACGACGGGGGTCGTCGAACAACAGCTGGAAGAGCTGCACGGCCCCGACGGCGCCGAAGTTGCCAGCGTCGTGCAAGGCCAACGCTGCGCCATCCGCACCCACGAATTGGTTCGTCGTGGCGACCAACTTTTTATTAGTGCGGTAGACCGTCGTTGAGCTTACAACCGTCATTTTCGCTGCCGGCCCGTTTGAACGGGGCCGCTTTTGAAAGCGGCGGGCCCAGTTAATAAAAAAGTACCTTTGGGCAACAAAGGTACTTTTTTGGGCGTGGGGCTGTTGCTTATTTAAGCTGTTAAGGGTATCCTACGACCTGTATTCATTGAATAAGTTTTCGGCACCACGCTTTCTTTTTGTAAACATCCTTATTATTCAGGCATAAAAAAAGCGGGCAAATCACTCAACCCGCAATCGAGGCCTTGGACTGCCCTGTAAGAAGATTGAAGAAATGCCCGCGCTGAAAAACAGCGCGAGCATCAACCTTTTTCTTCTTACCGGCTCGAAATGTCCAAGTTTCGATTGCAGAAGAAAAGCTGATGCGCTTTCAATATGTCTGGGACAAAGATACGAAAATCGAGCGCAAAAATGCAAACTTGTTTGCAATTTTTGCCGAGGCGAAGTATCTTCGGCGTAGCTAAAGATAGGAAAAATCGAGCGTAAAAACAAATTTTTTGTAACTTTGTCGGTCGAAGCATGTACTTTGCAGCATGGAGTTCGACAATAGTCAATCACCAACGCTCAATAGAAATTCAACAAAATTAATAAGTGTATGGCAACAATCGAAAATTATGATTTCAAGGGCAAACGCGCCATCATCCGCGTGGATTTCAATGTGCCCCTCAACGAACAGGGCGTCGTAACGGACAACACCCGCATCCGGGCAGCCGTTCCCACCATCAAGAAGGTGCTTGCAGCCGGCGGTTCGGCGATTCTCATGTCGCACCTCGGTCGTCCCAAAAAGAATCCCGATCCGAAATACTCGTTGAGCCAGATCGTCGGGGCCGTCGAGGAGGCGCTCGGCACGAAGGTCGCTTTCGCAGGCGACTGCATGGGCGAGAAAGCCGCCGAAATGGCCAAGAATCTGAAGCCCGGCGAGGTGATGCTGCTCGAGAACCTGCGTTTCTACGCCGAGGAGGAGGGCAAACCCCGCGACCTGAAAGAAGGCCTCTCGAAAGAGGAGGAGAAGGCGGCGAAAGCGGCTTTCAAAAAGGGCCCACAAAAAGAATTCGCCAAGAAGCTGGCATCGTATGCCGACTGTTACATTAACGACGCATTCGGCACGGCGCACCGCAAACACGCATCGACCTACGTCATCGCCGAGTTCTTCCCGCACGACAAGATGTTCGGTTATCTGATGGAGAAAGAGGTGAAGGCGATTTCGTCGTTGATGGAAAAGCCCGCCCATCCGTTCTGCGCCATCATCGGCGGGTCGAAGGTCTCGACCAAGATCGGCGTCATCAAGGCCCTCATCGAGAAGGTCGATTCGATCGTCATCGGCGGCGGCATGACCTACACGTTCGCTGCCGCACAGGGCGGCAAGGTCGGCAACTCGATCTGCGAACCCGACATGTTCCCCGTGGCGCTCGAAATTCTGGAACTGGCCAAAAAGAAGGGTGTTGAGTTGGTCATGTCGCCCGACGCACTGATTGCCGACAAGTTCGCGCAGGATGCCAATACGAAGGATGCTCCGGCCGACAACATCCCCGATGGTTGGGAGGGTGTCGATATCGCCGAGCAGGGCAAAAAGGCCTTCCGCGAGCACATCCTCGGCTGCAAGACGATCCTTTGGAACGGGCCCGTCGGCGTTTTCGAGATCGACAAGTTCGCAACCGGTTCGCGCGAAGTGGCCGAAGCGATCGCCGAAGCGACTTCGAAAGGAGCCTATTCGCTCATCGGCGGCGGCGACTCGGTGGCCTGCATCAACAAATTCGGACTGGCCGACAAGGTGTCGTACATCTCGACCGGCGGCGGCGCGCTGCTGGAATACATCGAGTTCGGCGACCTGCCCGGTGTAGCGGCCATCCGCGACTAATCCTCGAGCGGGGCGTTCGTGAACGCCCCGCACCAAACTTAATCAGAAGTACCAGTTGTTAATAAAAACATGAAAAAACTGCTTATTCTTTCATCCGTTTTTTTGCTTATGGCAGCCGGACCGAACAATGCCTCGAAAGTTCCGGCCATCGACTTGGCGAATCTCGACCCGTCGGTAGCGCCGAACGCCGATTTCTACCAATATGCCACGGGTGGCTGGCAGCAGCGCAATCCGCTGAAACCCGAATTTTCGCGTTACGGGTCGTTCGACATCCTGCGCGAGAACAACGAAATCCGCATCAACGACCTTTTCGCCGCGATGACCGAGACGAAGGCCGAGACCGGCAGCGTCGAGCAGAAAATCTCCGACCTTTACAAAATGGGGCTCGATTCGGCCCGTCTCAACGCCGAAGGTGCCGCCCCCATCCGGCCGATGGTCGAGCGGATTCTCGCCGTCGACGACCGTGCCGAACTGACGCCGTTGATTGCCGAATTCCACCGCACGGTGGCCAATCCGTTCTTCAGCATCGGGGTCGAAGCCGATCTGATGAACAGCGATAGGAATGCCCTCTATGCGTCGCAATCGGGCTTGATGATGGGCGACCGCGACTACTATCTCGATGAGGAGAACGCCCCGAAACGCGAGGCGTACAAGACCTATTTGGGTCGGATTTTCGCGCTCGCAGGCATTCCCGAAGCGGAAATCGAAGCGGCCGTAGCCAGCGTGTTGGAGATCGAGACCGCTCTGGCCGAGAAAAACTGGTCGAGCGTGCAGTTGCGCGACATCGCGGCCCAATACAATCCGATGAAGAAGGCCGATTTCGAAAAGAGCTACGATGCGATCGACTGGGCGACCTACTACGAAACGCTGGGCATCGGCGATTTCGAGACGATCATCGTTACCACGCCGTCGGCACTGGCCAATGCCAACGAACTCATGAAAAACACCCCGCTCGAAAAGGTTCGCTACTACCTTGCGGCAGAATACATCAATTCGGCGGCCTCCTATCTGAGCGACGCGTTCGGCGATGCCTCGTTCGAATTCTTCGGCCGCACGATGTCGGGCCGTCAGGAGCAGAAACCCCGCTGGAAACGCGCGATGGCCGTGCCTAACAGCGTGCTGTCCGAAGCCGTCGGCGAGATGTACGTGGCCAAATATTTTCCCGAGAAGGACAAAGAGCGTATGCTCGGTATCGTAAAAAATCTGCAAACGGCGCTGTCGCAACACATCGCCGCCCTCGACTGGATGTCCGACGAGACCAAGGCCAAAGCCCAGGAAAAACTGGCGGCCTTCACGGTGAAAATCGGCTATCCGGACAAATGGAAGGACTACACGACGCTGACGGTCGACCCGCAGAAGAGCTATTGGGAAAATGTCGTTGCGGCCAATGTCTGGTACACGGCCGACAACATCGCCGAATTGGGCAAACCCGTCGATCGGGCGAAATGGCACATGCCGCCGCAGATGGTCAACGCTTACTACAATCCGACGACCAATGAGATTTGCTTCCCGGCCGCCATCCTGCAACCGCCGTTCTACAACCCCGATGCCGACGATGCCGTGAACTACGGAGCCATCGGTGTGGTGATCGGCCACGAGATGACCCACGGATTCGACGACCAGGGCCGCAACTTCGACAAGGACGGCAACATGAACAATTGGTGGACGGAGGCCGACGCCGAATCTTTCAAAGCAAAAACCGCCATCTTAGTAAAACAATTCGATGCAATCGAGGTGCTGCCCGCACAGGGCGACCAACCGGCCATCCACGCCAACGGGTCGTTATCCTTGGGCGAGAACATCGCCGACCAGGGCGGTCTGCGCGTAGCCTACACGGCCATGAAGAACGCTCAAGCAGGCGTCGAGCCGAAGCCGATCGACAACTTTACGGCCGCACAACGATTCTATTTGGCCTATGCAACGCTGTGGGCGCAGAACATCCGCGACGAGGAGATCGCCCGACTGACCAAACAGGACGTCCACTCGTTGGGCAAATGGCGCGTCGACGCCACGGTGCGCAACCTGCAAACATTCTACGATGCGTTCGGCATCCAGGACGGCGCGATGTTCCTGCCGGAAGACGAGCGCGTCATCATCTGGTAACCGCATTCGGAATCAATGCCGACTGAAAGGGGGCGTCCTGCATGCAGGACGCCCCCTTTGTCTGCGAAATCGACGAACAGTCTTTTCAAGGCCGATCCGAAACTTCGATCGTCTGGATCGGACGATTATCGACCGCAACCGGCCGGTCGCCTTCCAACGCTTTCAACAACAACTCGTTGACCCGCACGCCATCGAGCACTCGGCCGTTGGCCCGATCGACCGCCGCATAATTCTTGAAGATATAATCGTTGAAGGCGATCCGGTAGGCCCGCCCCTCCTGCAACTGCGGGAACCGCACGTCGACGGCCCGATCCTCGGCATCGGTTACGATCGTATAAGGCGTCGTCGCAACCAGGTCGAGCCGATGCGCCTCCTTGAGATTGCACGAATCGTTGTACTTCGCCAGAATGATGCGGCGCAACTCCTCGGGCGTCATCCGCGACACGACGACCTCCGTATCGAACGGCTCCAGCGCATAAATCTGCGCGCGGCTCACCTCGCCGGCCGGAATCGTATCCAGCCGGACGCCGCCGCGATGATAGATGCCCAGCTCCGAACGGGTCGCCGCCGCGATGCTGTGCGCCATCCAGCGGGCAATGCCCAGTTTGCCGGCTCCGTTCGCGAATCGGCCCGCCGGCCGGTTGAGTTCGGGATCGGCCTGATAGGCCACGACCTCGGCGGCATAGGGTTCCACCGCGTCATAGGTCGAAAGATCGACCAACCGGAACGAACAATCGACCACCTTCCGCCCGCGCAGCCGGATGATCGTCGCGCCCACGTTGTTCAGATACTTGCCCGTCTGGGTCAGCAGCGTGCCACCGATCACCGAGTTGCGGACTTCGTGGGTGTGGCCGCCAATCACGACATCATAGGGACTGCCTGCATTTTTTTCTTTTTCCTTCCTGCCCTCGTTAGCATTATCCACCGAACTTAATAAATATTCTTCGTCGCGGTCATCGCCCATGTGCGAAACGAGCACCAGGACATCGACCTGCGAGCGGAGTTCTTCGGCATATTTCGCCGCCATCGCCTGCGGATCGGGAAATTCCAGCCCCGCGAAACTCGACGCATGACCCGCCGGATGGCCGGGCCCCTCGTAGTTGGTTACCACGCCGACCAGGCCGATGCGGATACCATCCCGTTCGAGTATCACGTATGGCGGCAGTTGCGGGAACGTGCAGGTGTCGCTTTTGAGGTTGGCGCACACGACGGCGAACTCCATGCTGTCGATGAGCCTGCCCAAATGGGCCTGCCCGTGATCGAATTCGTGATTGCCAAGGGTCGCCGCATCGTAGCCCAAGCGGTTCATCAGCCGGATGATCGGCATCCCGGGGGTCGACGTGCGATCGACGTAGGGATTGCCCGTCCAGCGGTCGCCCGCATCGACGAGCACCACGTTGTCCGTCGTGTCGCGACAGGCCTTAACGGCGGCTGCGAGCTGCGGGAAGCGGTCGATTTGCGCATGGATGTCGTTGGTCGACAACAGCACGAGGGTTCGTTCGCGCGGTGAACAAGCCGCAACCGCGACGAGAACCGAAACGGCAACCGCAAACCGGAAAAATCGTCTCTTCATAAGCATCTGTTTATTCGATTAGCGTTTGTCAAAATTACAAATAATTCCTATCTTTACCCATCTTTTCATGCGAATCTTTCCGATATGACCGAACCCATTCAAGTCGTGTGCGAAAACCTCGGGCGAACGCTCGACGTGGCGATGGGCACCCCGTTGTCGGAACTTGCCCGGCGCATCGGAGCCGACGCGCCCCGCCCCTTTCTGGCTGCCTTGGTCGACAACCGCATCAAGGAGCTGAACTACCGCATCTACACGCCCGTTTCGGTGCGATTCATCGACATCACATCGTTCGAGGGCATCCGCGTCTACCAGCGCACCGCGTGGTTCCTGCTCCAGAAAGCGGTGCACGACCTCCATCCCGACTGCAAACTGCATATCCGGCATTCGATGGGGCCGAGCGGCTTTTACTGCGAAGTGGAGGGCATCGCGGAGTTCGACCGCACGGAAGCCGACGCGCTTCGCAAGCGGATGCGCGAACTCGTCGCGGCCGACCTGCCCATCGTGCGGCACAAACTGCTCACCTCGCAGGTGCGCGGAATCTACGCCGCCCAGCACGCCGAGGACAAAATCGCCTTGTTGGATACCCGTCCGCGGTTGTACAGCTGTCTCTATACGCTCGACGACACGGCGGGCTATTTCTACGGATCGCTGGCCCCCTCGACGGGCTATCTCGACCGGTTCGAAATCGAACCCTACTACAACGGATTCTACCTTTCGCTGCCCCGCCGCACGGCGCCCGAAACACTCGACACCGGCGTCGAACAGGAAAAGATGTTCGGTATCTTCCGCGAATATCAGTCGTGGGTCGAGTTGATGGGCGTTCCGACCGTCGGACGGCTCAACGCCGAGGTGCTGGCCGGCAATGCGGGCGGATTGATTTTGGTGGCCGAGGCCTTCCACGAACGGAAATTCGCCGAGGTCGCCGACCGCATCGAAGAGGCAAACCGTACGAACGGCACCCGCACGGTCTTGATTTCGGGCCCGTCGTCGAGCGGCAAGACCACTTCGGCGAAACGATTGGCCATCCAGTTGGGCGTGTTGGGGCTGCATCCGGTGCTGATTTCGTTGGACGACTACTTCGTCGACCGCGAAAAGACCCCGCGGGACGAAAACGGCGAATACGACTACGAAGCGCTCGAAGCCATCGACCTGCCGCTGTTCAACGATCATCTGCAACGGCTGATGCGCGGCGAAAGCGTCGACATCCCGCGCTACGACTTCATCACGGGACGCCGCACGTGGCACAACGCCCCGCTGCAATTGGACGAACGTTCGATTCTGATTATCGAAGGCATCCACGGTCTCAATCCGCGGCTGACGCCGGGCATTCCGGACGAGCAGAAGTTCAAGATTTACATTTCGTGTTTCACGTCGGTGGCGATGGACAACCTGTCGCGCATCTCCACCACGGACAACCGGCTGCTGCGCCGGCTGACCCGCGACAACACGCAGCGCGGATCGGATGCACTGAACACGCTGACGCGTTGGCCGTCGGTGCGCCGCGGCGAAGAACGGCACATCTTCCCCTATCAGGAGAATGCCGATGTGATGTTCAACTCGTCGCTGCCGTACGAGATCGCCGTACTGCGGCCCTATGCCGAAAAGCTGCTGCGCGAGGTGCCGAACACCGTACCGGAATACGACGAAGCGCGTCGGTTGCTGAAGTTCTTGGACAACTTCAGTCCGATCACGCCCGAAACCGTTCCGCCGACCTCGCTCCTGCGCGAGTTCATCGGTGGCAGCGCCTTTTATTGATATACGCCAACCTGCGGATGTCGCGCTCTTTGGGGGCGAGCTCGCCGCCAGAGCGATGTCATTCCGAACGTTAACAAGGAAACTCTCGCAACAGGAGGTAAGAGTTGCCCACGCTGAATAAAAAACGGTCGGGGCGACCACGACCTTGAAGGGCCGGTCGGGAGGCAAGAAAGCGATGAAAAGAAAAATAACATACAAAGCCGTTAATAAAAATGTTTGAGAAATTTGTTGAACGACACATCGGTGTCAGCCGCACCGGCGAGCTCAAAGAGATGCTCGACACCATCGGCGTCGGCTCGGTCGAGGAGTTGATTTCACAGGTCATCCCGCACTCCATCCGTTTAAAGAAACCGCTCGCTTTGCCCGCCGAGGGGATGAGCGAATACGAGTTCGCCGCCCATATCCGCGCCTTGGCCGACAAGAACCGCACTCTGCGGTCGTTCATCGGCATGGGGTATTATCCGTGCGCCGTGCCCGCCGCCGTCTCGCGCAACGTCCTCGAAAATCCGGCGTGGTACACCTCCTACACGCCCTACCAGGCCGAAATTTCGCAGGGCCGGTTGGAGGCGTTGCTCAACTTCCAGACCGCCGTCATCTCGCTGACCGGCATGGAAATCGGCAACTGCTCGTTGTTGGACGAAGGTACGGCCGCTGCCGAGGCCATGTTGATGATGTTCAACAGCCGCTCGCGCGAGGCGGTCAAAGAGGGCCGCAACCAGCTTTTCGTCGACCGCAACCTCTTCCCGCAAACGCTCGACGTGCTGCTCACCCGCAGCGAGCCCTACGGCATCGAGCTCATCATCGACGAATACGACGAATACGAATTTACGGGCAAGGAGTTCGGCGCCATCGTGCAGTATCCAGCCGCCGACGGAGCCGTGCGCAATTACGCCGGATTCGCGGAGGCCGCTCACGCAAAAGGCGTTACGGTAACCGCCGTCGCCGACTTGTTGGCTCTGGCTTTGCTCAAAGCGCCGGGCGAATGGGGCGCCGACATCGCCGTGGGTTCCACCCAGCGGCTCGGCACCCCGATGGGATTCGGCGGCCCGAGCGCCGGCTACATGACCGCCCGCGAATCGTTCAAACGCAACCTCCCGGGCCGCATCATCGGCGTGTCGGTCGATCGACTGGGCAATCGCGCATTGCGCATGTCATTGCAGATGCGCGAGCAGCACATCAAACGCGAAAAAGCCACGTCGAACATCTGCACCGCATCGGCGCTGATGGCCTCGATGGTAGGCTTCTACTGCGTCTACAACGGCCCCGAAGGATTATTAAGGGCCGCAAGCAATGCGCATGACGCTGCGTGCAAAGTCGCTGCGGCGCTCGAAGCGCTCGACTACAAGCTGACCGCGCCGGCATTCTTCGACACGCTCGAAGTGCAGGCCGAAGCCTCCGTCGTGCAGTCGCTGGCCCTCGAAGAGGGGATCAACTTCTTCTATCCGTCCGAGGAGCGGGTTCGGCTCTCGTTCGACGAGGTAACGACCCCCGCAGAAATCGAAACGGTCATCGGCATCTTCGCCGCCGCCAAGGGCCGCAAACCGAAAGCCGTCAAAAAGACGGTCGAAACGATTCCCGACGGACTGTTGCGCCGGTCGGCTTTCCTGACCGAACCGATCTTCAACCGCTATCGTTCGGAAAGCGCCCTGATGCGTTACATCAAGAAACTCGAATTGCGCGACATTTCGTTGGCCAACTCGATGATTTCGCTCGGCTCGTGCACCATGAAACTCAACGCGGCCGTGTTGATGCAGCCGCTGTCGTTGGCCGGATTCCAGAACATGCACCCCTTCGCACCGGCCGACCAGGCCGCCGGCTATTCGGAACTGATCGCCGAACTGGAACACGACCTCGCCACGATCACCGGCATGGCCGGATGTTCGTTGCAACCCAATTCGGGCGCCGCGGGCGAATACTCCGGTCTGATGGTCATCCGCGCCTATCACCAAAGCCGCGGACAGGGGTATCGCAACGTGGTGTTGATTCCGGCATCGGCCCACGGCACCAATCCGGCATCGGCCGCCATGGCGGGCATGAAGATCGTAACCGTCGCCTGCGATGAGCAGGGCAACATCGACGTCGCCGACCTCGAAGCGAAGGCGAAAGAGTACGCCTCGGAATTGTGCGGACTGATGGTTACCTATCCCTCGACGCACGGCGTGTTCGAGAGCCGCATCCGCGAGATCGTCGACATCGTGCACGACGCGGGCGGGCAGGTCTATATGGACGGTGCGAACATGAACGCCCAGGTCGGACTGACCAACCCGGGCTACATCGGCGCGGACATCTGCCACCTCAATCTGCACAAGACCTTCGCCATGCCGCACGGCGGCGGCGGCCCGGGCGTGGGCCCCATTTGTGCGGCCGAACATCTGCGGCGATTCCTGCCGTCGCATCCGCTGGCCTCGACGGGCGGCGAAGAGGGCATCACGGCGGTCGCCTCGGCTCCGTGGGGCTCGGCGATGCTGCTGCCCATCACCTACGGCTACATCAAGCTGCTGGGCGAAGAGGGGCTACGGCACGTAACCGAAATGGCGATCGTCAATGCCAACTACATGGCTTCGGCCCTGCGCAAGGAGTTCCGCACCTACTACACGGGCGAAACGGGCCGCGTGGCGCACGAAATGATCCTCGACCTGACCCATTTCAAGAAGGATTACGACATCGACTGCGGCGACATCGCCCATCGGTTGATGGATTACGGATTCCATGCCCCGACGCTCTCGTTCCCCGTGCACGAGACGTTGATGGTCGAGCCGACCGAATCGGAGCCGAAAGAGGAAATGGACCGGTTCATCGAGGCGTTGACCGCCATCAAACGCGAATGCGAAGCGGCTGTCGGCCAGCCCGACAACCTCGTTGCCAACGCGCCGCACACGGCGCAGGAACTCTGCGGCAAGTGGACGCATCCCTATACGCGCGAGCAGGCCGCTTTCCCGCTGGCTTGGATTCGCGAAGCGAAGGTGTTCCCCTACGTTGCGAAGATCGACAACGGCTACGGCGACCGCAACCTCTGTTGCAAAAACGAAGCATAGAAGACCATGACGCATACGCTTTTCGATTTGTTGCGCCGTGTCGACGGGGCGTCGTTGCACGGCGATGCCGCCACGGTCGTCAAGGGGTTGACCTATGATTCGCGCAACGTCCATGCGGGCGACTGTTTCTTCGCCGTGCGGGGCACCCAGTGCGACGGACACGCATTCATCCCCGCGGCGATTGCGTCGGGAGCCTCCGCCGTGGTCTGCGAAGCGCTGCCCGCAGAACCGGCCGACGGGGTCGCCTACGTCGTCGTGGCCGATACCCACGCGGCAATGGCTGACATGGCGGCAGCTTTTTACGACGACCCGAGCCGCTCGCTGCGGTTGGTGGGCGTAACCGGCACCAACGGCAAGACGACTACCGCGACGCTGCTCTACGACTTGGTGCGGGCTGCAGGTCATAAAGCGGGGTTGATTTCGACCGTCGTCTACAAAATCGACGACCGCACGATCGAAGCGACCCACACGACGCCCGACCCTATCCGGCTCAATGCGATGATGCGCGAGATGGTCGATGCGGGTTGCAAGTATTGCTTCATGGAGTGTTCGTCGCACGCCATCGTACAGCAACGCACGCGCGGGCTCTATTTCGCCGGTGGCATCTTCACGAACATCACGCACGATCATTTGGACTATCATAAGACCTTTGCGGAGTACATTCGGGCCAAAAAACTCTTTTTCGACGACCTGCCGGCCGGAGCCTTCGCGCTCATCAACGACGACGACCGCAACGGTCGGGTCATGGTGCAGAACACGGCGGCGACGGTGAAAAGCTATTCGCTGCGGACGATGGCCGACTATCGGTGCAAAATCATCGAGATGCACCTCGACGGCATGTCGCTGCGCATCGACGGCCGCGAGGTGTGGGTCGGACTGCTCGGACGGTTCAATGCCTACAACCTGC
This sequence comes from uncultured Alistipes sp., assembly GCA_947623305.1. Taxonomy (GTDB): domain Bacteria; phylum Bacteroidota; class Bacteroidia; order Bacteroidales; family Rikenellaceae; genus Alistipes. The sequence continues at coordinate 408,152 of CANQGQ010000001.1, forward strand.
TGGCCGTATATGCCGCCGCTGTGGAGTTGGGCTTCGCTTCCGAGGAGGTGCTGCGTATTTTGAGTATGCTGCATCCGGTCGACGGACGGTTCGAGGTCGTGCGGGCCGACAACGGCACGACGGCCATCGTCGATTACGCCCATACGCCCGATGCGCTGGAGAACGTCCTCCGCACCATCGACGAAATCCGCACGCCTCAACAACAGTTATTGGTCGTCTGCGGCTGCGGCGGGAACCGCGACCGGACGAAGCGGCCCGAAATGGCGCAAATAGCCGTGAGATATGCCGATACGGTGATTTTCACCTCGGACAATCCGCGGCACGAGCAGCCCGAAGCCATTTTGGACGATATGGTGGCAGGTGTTCCGGAGGGGGCGCGCTATCTACGCATCGCCGACCGGCGCGAAGCCATCCGCACGGCAGCGATGCTCGCCCGAGCCGGCGACTTGCTGTTGATTGCGGGCAAAGGACACGAAACCTATCAGATCATCGGCGATGAAAAACGGCACTTCGATGACCGTGAAGAGGTACGCGCAGCCTTCGAGCGATTGAAAAACCGGTAAGTAAGCATGTGCGAGCGACGGAAACACGGATAAAAATGCGGGACGAAGACTGCGGAGTGAACGCCGATAGGCGGGCCTCCGCGGGCGGAGGCTTCGGCCCGCGCGGCCCATCGGGCCGCCAATATAAGGGCCATCTTTGAAATGGGTCGGCAGCAAAGAAAGCATTGAAAAGCATGGCAACGATCTACCACATCGGGAACCGCTTTCAAAAGCGGCCGTCCAAACGGGGCGAAAGCTCAGTAACACTCAAACGCATTAATAAAAATGTTTTACCACCTGTTTAAGTATTTGGATGAAGCCTATAACATTCCCGGGTCGGGGATGTTCCAGTATATTTCGTTCCGATCGGTGTTGGCCGTCATTCTGGCGCTGCTGATCGTCATCGTCTTCGGAAGGTCGGTCATCGACTTCCTGCGCCGCAAGCAGATCGGCGAGGAGATCCGCGACCTCGGGCTCGAAGGCCAGCTCCAGAAACGCGGTACGCCCACGATGGGCGGCATCATCATCCTGCTGGCCATCTTGGTGCCGATGCTGCTCCTCGGCAAACTGGACAACATCTACGTGCAGCTGCTGCTCGTGTCGACCGTTTGGTTGGGATTCATCGGCGGGTTGGACGACTACATCAAGGTCTTCCGCCATCGCAAGGAGGGGCTCAACGGCCGGTTCAAAATCGTGGGACAGGTCGGATTGGGCATCATCGTCGGGACGACCATGTGGCTTTCGCCCGACATCGTCATCCGCGAAAAGATCACGCAGCCCGTACAGACCGTTTTCGTCGACGTCGACGGAACCCCCATCGAAAGCATCCAGCAACGGGTCGTGCTCAACTCGGAGAGCACCAAAACCACGCAGACGACCATCCCGTTCATCAAGGACAACGAGTTCGACTACGGGTGGCTCACGCACAACCACCGCATCGCCACGTGGTTGTTGTATGTCGTCGTGGCGATTCTGGTCGTTACGGCCGTCTCGAACGGCGCCAACCTCACCGACGGGCTCGACGGATTGGTAACGGGTGTCTCGGTACCGATCGTCGCCGTGTTGGGCGTGCTGGCCTATCTGTCGGGACACATCGTCTATGCCGACTACCTCAACATCATGTATATCCCCAACGCGGGCGAATTGGTCGTATTCGCTGCCGCGATGGCCGGCGCATTGGTCGGCTTCCTGTGGTACAATTCGTTTCCGGCCCAGATTTTCATGGGCGATACGGGGTCGCTGGCTATCGGCGGCATCATCGCGGTCTTCGCGCTCTGCATCCGCAAGGAGCTGCTGCTGCCCTTGCTGTGCGGCATCTTCCTGCTCGAAAGCCTCTCGGTGATGCTGCAAGTCGGATGGTTCAAGCACACGCGCCGCAAGTACGGCGAAGGACGCCGCCTGCTGTTGATGGCCCCCGTCCATCACCACTACCAGAAAAAGGGCATGTTCGAGACGAAAATCGTAACCCGATTCTGGATCATCTCGTTGCTGCTGGCGTCGATTACGCTCGTAACGCTCAAAATCCGTTAACCGTTATGGCGACGCCGACCTGCACCGGAACGGTCGTACGGGCGACCGGCAGTTGGTACGAAGTACGGCACGGCGACACCGTCGTGCGTTGCCGCATCCGCGGACGGCTGCGTTTGCGCGGTGCACGGTCGACCAATCCGGTGGTCGTGGGCGATCGGGTCGTCTGCGAGGCCGACGAGGCGGGCGACTGGACCATCGTCGACATCGCGCCGCGAACGAACTACGTCATCCGCCGGGCGTCGAACCTCTCGAAGGAGTCGCATATCATCGCGGCGAACGTCGATCGAGCGCTGTTGTTAGTTACGTTGCAGGCTCCGACGACCCCCACGGAGTTCATCGACCGCTTCCTGGTTACCTGCGAAGCCTACAAAATACCGGTCGCCATCGTCCTTTCGAAGCGCGACCTGCAAGACGATACGGCCGTAGCGGCGTTCTCCGCCATTTACCGAGCGATCGGATACGAAGTATTAGAGGTTTCGGCCAAGACGGGCGCCGGCATCGAACCGATTCGGGAACTGCTCGCCGAGGGGACGACCCTGCTATCGGGCAACTCGGGCGTGGGCAAATCGACCCTCATCGGAACCATCGACCCGCAATTGGACATCCGCACGGGCGAACTCTCGCAAAGCCACCACAAGGGACGCCACACGACGACCTTTTCGACGATGTATCCGCTTGCGGGCGGCGGGGCAGTCATCGACACGCCGGGCATCAAGGGATTCGGACTGATCGACATCGACGATACAGAGTTATGGCATTACTTTCCGGAGATGATGCGGATCGCTCCGGGTTGCCGCTTTTACAACTGCACGCACACCCACGAACCCGGCTGCGCCGTTATCGAAGCCGTTCGCAACGGCGCGATCGCAGCGGCCCGCTACGAAAGCTATCTGAAAATGCTCGACGAAGATGAAAAATACCGAAAATAGGCCCCTTGCCTGGTATCGGGAGCGCATCGACCGACTGGCCGAGTTCATGACCCCCGAACGGTACGCGACGCTGTGCCGCGCGGCCGAATTTCGGACGAACTACCTGACGGTGCTGGCCGAAAATCTGTTCCACGGGCAGAATGCCGCTGCGTTGATGCGTCATTGCGAAGCATTCGGTGTGCAGCGGCTCCACACGATCGAAACGGTCTGTCCGTTCGAGCCCAATCCCATGATTACCCGCGGGACGGAACAATGGGTCGACCTCATCCGGCACGAGTCGACGGTCGAAGCGCTCCGTTCGCTGAAAGCCGCCGGCTATCGCATCGTAGCGACGACGCCCCATCGCGAGGACACGACACCCGAGACGTTCGATGTTGCGCGAGGCCCGTTCGTGCTGGTTTTCGGGACGGAACATGCCGGCATTTCGGACGAGGTGATCGCGGCGGCCGATGAATTTCTGCGGATTCCGATGTGCGGCATGGTCGAGAGCCTCAACGTATCGGCTTCGGCGGCGATAACGATTTACCAACTTGCGGAACGAATGCGCCGCACGGTCGCCGACTGGCGGCTCGACGAACCGACCCGCACCGAATTGCTCTATCGCTGGATGTGTCGGAGCGTCAAGGATTCCGCCCAGATTCTTTTATTAACTGGGAAGGATCGCAAGACATTATCCGACAGTCAATAAAACGGTCATAGATCCAAGCAAGAAAGTATCCCGATTCGTGCCAGTTAATAAAAATCCGTATCAATTAATAATAAATCAATGAAAAAGGAAGCAACCCGATCCGTACCAGTTAATAATAATTTAAGAAAACAGTTTTTGCATCATGTGGCCCAGACTTCGCCTTCGCCGATGCTGGTCGAGGTGGAACGGGCCGAGGGTTCGTTCTTCTACACGCCCGAGGGCAGACGCTATTACGACTTGGTGGCCGGTGTCTCGGTCAGCAACGTGGGGCACGCCAATCCCGACGTCGTAAGGGCCGTACAGGAACAGGCCGCCCATTACATGCACGTGATGGTTTATGGCGAATTGGTCGAAAAACCGCAGGTCGGTTACGCCACCCGACTGGTCGAGCTGCTGCCGGAAAGTCTGGAATGCGTCTATTTCGTCAATTCGGGCGCCGAGGCAATCGAGGGGGCCCTCAAATTGGCCAAACGATACACCCATCGCACAGGCATCCTCTCCATGCGCCGCGCCTACCATGGTTCGACGCACGCAGCGATGGCGTTGATGGGCACGCCCGAAGGCGAAGAGTGGAAAAATGCGTTCCGACCGTTGCTGCCCGACTTCGAGGCGATCGAATTCAACGATTTCGCCCAGTTGGAACGAATCACGAACCGCACCGCCTGCGTGGTAATCGAACCGGTGCAGGGCGAAGCGGGCGTGCGTACGCCGGCGACGGGTTATTTGCAAGCGCTGCGCAAGCGCTGCGACGAAACAGGTGCACTACTGATTTTCGACGAAATACAAACCGGATTCGGCCGCACGGGCGAACTTTTCGCGATGCAAAAATACGGCGTAACGCCCGACATCGTCTGCTTGGCGAAGGCGCTCGGAGGCGGTATGCCGCTGGGAGCCTTCATCGCGCGGCACGAAATCATGGACACGCTGCAAACCAATCCGACGCTGGGCCATATCACGACGTTCGGCGGACATCCGGTCTGCTGTGCGGCGGGGCTGGCGGCGCTGAACTATCTGCTGGATCATCGCGTCGTCGAGCAAGTGGAACGCAAGGGAGCCCTCTACGAAGAACTATTGCGCGATCATCCGGCCGTTCGCGAAATTCGGCGCAGCGGCCTGCTCCTGGCGGTCGAATTAGGCGAATCGGATAAACTCTACCGTATCATGGAATTGTTCAAGGAGGTCGGCATCCTGAGCGATTGGTTCCTCTATTGCGACACGGCTTTCCGCATCTCGCCGCCGCTGACCATCACCGACGACGAGGTGCGCGACAGCGCCCGTCTGATTCGGACGTGTCTCGATCGGCTGTAATGGTTAAAAAGGCGGAGAAGAGATTTTAAGTTCTTCGCCGCCTTTTTAATTCGGTCTACTATCGCTAACCTAAAAGGGATAACGCACCCACTTCCAAAGCTCTTTGAGGTCGGGTTTCTTCCCGTACATGAAGATGCCCACGCGGTAAATCTTCGCAGCGACCCACACCATCCCGATGAACGATGCGTAGAGCAGAACCAGCGACAAGACGATCTCCCACATCGGAATATCGTACGGAATGCGCGCGATCATGACGACGGGCGACGTGAGCGGAATCATCGAGAACCAGAACGCCAACTGCGAATTGGGATCCTTGATGACGGCCAGCATCATTAACAGCGCGAGAATGATCGGCACCATGATGGGCGTTTGCAACTGCTGGGCATCCTGCACGCTGTCGACGGCGGAACCCACGGCGGCGAACATCGCCGAGTAGAGCAGATACCCGCCCAAGACAAACAATAACAGGCAGACGAAAATCTTCGTTACATAACCCGCATCCGTAATCGACGCCACAGCCTGCACCATCTCGGGATCGAAATCGGACGCAGCGGCCACTTCGGCAGCCTGCGGAGCGCCCTCCTGCATCGCTTCGACGCCGGCAGCCATCTGTTCGGGCATCAACTGGGGCAATACCGCCGCCCCGACGCCACCGATAAGCACGCCCCAAATCACGATCTGCACGACAGCCACCGAGGCGATGCCGAAAATTTTGCCCATCATCAACTGGAACGGCCGCACGGACGAGACCATCACCTCCAGAACGCGCGAATTTTTCTCCTCGATGACCGACTGCATCACCATCGCCCCGTAAATCAGCAGGAACATGTAGAGGATGAACCCGAGCACGTAACCGATGGCCGTGGCGGCGATCGACGACTGAGCCTCGGTCTCGCCCTCCTGCGACTTGTCGTTGCGGAAAGTCTGCATCGAAACCGAAGTCTGCACCTCGTCGAGAATCTGCTGCAAATTGTCGATGTTGTACTGTTTCAGTTTCTCGGTTTCGATGAGGTGTTCGAGCTGGTTCGAGATAGCCTCCTCGACGGAGATCGACGACGACGAATTGACATAGAATTTCACGTCCGACGGATTGGCGACGACGTCGCTGCCGATGCACAACACGGCATAATGGTCGGTCAGCTCCTTGCGGGCCTCGTCGACCGAAAGGTCGGTCGGCTCGAAAATCAGCTCGTCGTTGCTCTGAAGCTGCGAAGCGACGATGCCGCTTTCGTCGATGACAGCGATCCGTTTCTCCTCGCCGCCCGAATACTGCATGATGAGCGCCGGAGCGACCATGAGGATGATCATCAACACGGGCATCAGCAACGTGGTGATGATGAAGGACTTTTTACGCACGCGCTCGTTGAACTCGCGCTGAATGATAATGAAGGTATTGGACATGGTAACGGATTATTTTTTCTTGGTCTTTCGTTTTTTTCATTCGTCCGGCTCCGCGTGCTGCAAGCATAAAATTACAGCAGGCCAGTGTTAAAAAGCCGATTCGGTCGTAATGGCGCCAACAAAACAACATGGCGATGCCCATCAAGAAGTTGAGCCCATAAACCCAGCGTTGCATTTTCATTGCATCAGAGTTTTCCGTTAACGGCGCGGATAAAAATATCGTTCATCGAAGGAATAATCTCGTGGAACGAGCGCAGCTCGACCGCTTCGTTCGCAGCAGCGATGACGGCCCGTACATCGGCATCGTTGCGCACGTGGAGCTTCACCGTGCGGTAGACGGATTCGCTCTGCGAACCGTCGATCCACTCGCAACGCTCGCCGACGGCCTTGTGCAAAGCCTCCTCCTCGCCCCGATAAGCCACTTCGAAGACGTTGGCCCCGTAACGGCGCCGGATTTCATCCACGTTGCCGGAGAGAATGTTATGCGACTTGTTAATCAACGTGATATGGTCGCAGATCTCCTCGACCGAAGCCATGTTGTGCGTCGAAAAGATGACTGTAGCCCCCTGGTCGCGCAACGACAAAATCTCCTCTTTCAGCAGATTGGCATTGATGGGGTCGAAACCGGAAAACGGCTCGTCGAAGATCAACAATTCGGGCTTGTGCAACACCGTAACGATGAACTGCACCTTCTGAGCCATGCCCTTCGAAAGCTCCTCGACCTTCTTGTTCCACCAATCCTGGATACCGAACTTGATGAACCAGCCCTTCAACTGGGCGATAGCGTCGCGGCGCGAAAGGCCCTTCAAACGGGCGAAGAACACGGCCTGTTCGCCGACTTTCATCTTCTTGTAAAGGCCGCGCTCCTCGGGCAGGTAGCCGATCCGATAAACATCGTCGGGCGAAAGCTCGCGGTCGCCGAAAAAAACCTGACCGGAATCGGGGGCCGTAATCCGGTTGATGATGCGGATCAACGTCGTTTTTCCGGCGCCGTTAGGGCCGAGCAATCCATAGACCGACCCGCGCGGAATAGCGAGCGACACGTCGTCGAGCGCCTTGTGCCCTACATATTGCTTACTGACGTTTTTTACGGTAAGTAAATCCATAATCGTCTCTTGTGAAATGGGGTTTTCGATGTCCGCAAAGATAGACAAAAAATTTGAAAATCAAAAAATATATATCGAAAATCAATATCTTATTCATGCAGTAGCCCCTGCGCTGTGCTTGGCAAGGCTTTCTTCGCTATCCACCGCTTTCCCTTTTACTCGAAAACGAGCAGGCCCGTGCCAGTTAATAATAAAGTCGGGAAGCCAATGGCTTCCCGACCCATACCGACAGCTCTTGCGCCGATAAAAATAAACCTTATTCGGCTGCAGCCACCACCGAGAACTTGATGGTCGCCTTCACCTCGCGATGCAACTTGGCGGTAGCTTCATACTCGCCCACCGTTTTGATAGCATCGACGGCAATCGCCTTGCGATCGAGCGAAATGCCTTTCGCAGCCAAAGCCTCGGCCAGGTCGGTGGCCGTAATCGTACCGAACAATTTGCCCTCCTCGGCCTTCACGCTGAGCGTTAACGGCAGATTGGCGATCGTCTCGGCCAAAGTCTGCGCATCGGCCAGAATCTTAGCATCCTTGTGCGCACGCTGTTTCAGATTTTCGGCCAACACTTTCTTCGCGGCAGCCGTAGCGACCTTCGCATAGCCTTGGGGAATGAGGTAGTTGTTCGCATAACCGGGTTTTACATTCACGATGTCGTTCGTGTAACCCAGCTTGTCCATATCCTTGAGTAATATCACTTGCATTGTCGTCTCCTCCTCTTTAATTATTTCATGCAATCGGTTACGAAGGGCAGGATGGCGAGGTGGCGAGCACGCTTCACGGCCTGAGCGACCTTCTTCTGGAACTTCTGCGACGTGCCGGTCAGACGGCGGGGCAGAATTTTTCCCTGCTCATTGAGGAATTTCTTCAAGAATTCGCCGTCCTTGTAATCCACGTATTTGATACCGAGTTTCTTGAAACGGCAATACTTTTTCTTCTTGACATCGACGGACACCGGATTGAGATACCGGATTTCGGATTGTGCAGCTTTGTTTTCCTGTGCCATGGTTACTCCTCCTGTTTGTTAGAAAGTTTCGCACGACGTTTCTCCGAATACTCCACGGCGAACTTGTCCTGCTTGAAAGTTAAGAAACGGATGATCCGCTCGTCGCGACGATACTGCGTTTCGAGCGTTTCGATGAGGCTGCCCTCGCCCGTGAACTCCATCAGGAAGTAGAAACCGGTGGTCTTTTTCTGAATGGAGTAGGCGAGTTTTTTCAGGCCCCACGCCTCCATGTTCACGATCTGACCGCCGTTCTCGGTGATGACACCCTGGAATTTGTCAGCGACCTCCTTGACCTGCTGGTCCGAAAGGACGGGCGTAACAATGAAAACGGTTTCGTAATTGTTCATTTTTATTTTTTTATTAATTAAGTGGTCGATGCTATCCAACCTTATGGGGAGGAAGTTCCGCATCATGCAGCCCGACCTCGATCGTCCATTTTCCCACTCGGGGGTTGCAAAGGTAAAAAACTTTTTGCGAAAAAGAAAATATTTTTCTAAGAAAGAGCTTGTTTCAAAGCGCGAACGCTTCGGGATTCGGTTCGGATTGCGGTTCAGCCTTTTCTGCGGGGCGAAGTGCGGGAAGCCGCTCCGACGCCTCTTGCCACAACTGCTCGACGAACGGGAAAACCCGATCGGCGACCTCCGACATCGGACGATAGGTTTTCGAACGTTCGATCGTCTGCGGCTCAACGAGCTGCCATTGGGCATTCATCCGTTCGAACGCCGTGAAAAGCACGCTCAGCAAAAGCACATATTTCACGACGGCCACGGCGATGCCCAACAAAACATCGACGAACCCCAAACCGGCGAAATGCAACAACTTGCGCAACATGCGACCGACCACGGCCGCAGCGCACAAGGCCGCCAACAACACAATGACGAATCCGCCCGGAGCGACGACCTCGCCTTCGAACCCGACGAACCGGCCGACCTCGACACCGAACCGCGCGGCGAACCATACGGCGATGAACAATCCGATCAGACTGCACAACTGCACGATGCACCCCCGCCGCCAACCGTTCCACACAGCGAGCGCAAGCACGACACAAACGAGCAAATCAAAAAAATTCATAACGGCAACTATCGGATCAAAGCGGAATGGATTTGCATTTCAGCCCCATCTGCCGGATCCGTTCCAACGTGCGCGGCAACGCATAACGCATGTTGCGAAAGGCCTTGACGCTATCATGGAAGACGACGATGGAGCCGGGCTCGAGGTATTTCGTAACGTTTTTCAGACAAGTACGCGGCGACAGCCGCCGATTGTAGTCGCGCGAAAGGATGTCCCACATCACCAACTTGTAACGCTGCGCCAACAAACGGGTCTGCGCGGGCGTGATCTGTGCATACGGAGGCCTAAACAACGCGCTGTTAATAAAGTCGTTGGCGAAATCGACATCTTCCGTATAGCGTTCGAGGCTCATGCCCCATCCCTTCTGATGCGAATAGGTGTGGTTGCCGACGCGATGGCCCGCATCGAGAATCCGCTGATACAGATCGGGATACATCTCGATATTCTTCCCCAGGACGAAAAAGGTCGCTTTGGCATCGTACTTGTCCAACGTGGCGAGAATCCACTCGGTGATCCCGGGCGTCGGGCCGTCGTCGAAGGTGAGGAAGACCCCTTCGTCATCGTCGATCTCCCAGATCAGGTCGGGCATCAATCGACGGATTATTTTCGGAGGTTTCAGTCGCATAGCGGAAAACGCCGTTGTCGCAAACGTTCCGACAAATTTAATGAATTTTCTCGCAATTCGGGCGACCGGTCGAAGAAACCTGCAACGGGCCTGCCGTTTTCTAAATTTTTAATCTATATTTGTATCGAAAACCAACCAATCGTTTACGAAGATGAAACATTTCTCCTCGCTTCGGGCGGTGCGGCTCGTTGCCGTGCTTCTTTTCGCGGTCGCCACCGTAAGTTGCGACGCATTCCGCAATCTGCGCGATTCGAACGGCATGACCGCTCAAGGGCGCCCTTACGAACTCATCATCGTCTGCGGGCACGAAGCCTGGAACGGCGAATTAGGCGATTCGCTCCGCTCCGTTTTCACTGCGCCGGTGCCCTATATTGATCGGATCGAACCGATTTTCGATGTCCTGCGCATTACCGAACAGGGCTATACGGGCACCGTCGCCCAGCACCGCAACATTCTGAAATTAGTCGTCGATCCGACGCTGCAACAGACCGAGGCGGGCGTGCAATATGACGTTACGGCCGAACCGCAGATCATCGTTACGTTGCAAGGCCCTACGCAAGAGGCGCTGACCGAATACCTCGCCGCCCATCGGACGGAGTTGGTGCAGGCTTTCGAGCAGGCCGAGCGCGACCGCGCCATCCGCTACGCGGAGCGATATTTCGCACCGGAGGTAAGCAAGGCCATCGAAGCACGGTTCGGTGTTCGAATGAAAGTGCCGCGCGGCTACATCGTGGCGGCGTCGCAACCCGATTTTCTGTGGGCCCGTTACGAGTATCCGGAGGCCGAACAGGGATTTATCATCTACTCCTATCCCTACGAAGGGCCCGAATCGCTCTCGCCGGAAGCCTTGCTCGCAGCCCGCAACCGGTTCGTCGCCCGCATCCCGGGCGAGACCGCCGGCTCTCACATGACTACCTCGGACGTCATCGAACCGAGCTATCGGATGTTCCGGTTGGAGGGACGTTTGTGGTGCGAGCTGCGCGGGTTCTGGGATCTCGCAGGCGGTTTCATGGGCGGCCCGTTCGTGAGCTTCACGACGGTGGACACGAAGACGAACCGCGTATTCACGCTCGACTGCTACATTTTTTCGCCGAAGCTGCACAAACGCAACTTCGTACGAGGCGTAGAACACTTGCTCTACCAAGTCCATTTCGATTAACCGCCGCCGCTTTTAAAAGCCCCGTTTGAACGGGGTTCCCTATTGCGGTGGAAGGTTCCGATGCTTGGCAAGGTTATCTTCGCTGCCGATTGTCTTATGAACTGACACGGATCGCACCGTTTGGGGGACTCGGTCGAGTTGCCGATAAAAGAGAAGCCCGTTCAAACGGGCCGACCCACTGACAAAATGCAACTATTAGGACTTTTCTTTTTGATTATCTACTCGTTAGCCATCCTCGGCGTCATTCTGGTCATCATCACCGACAACCGGAATCCGTTGAAGACGGTGCCGTGGATCGTCGTCCTGTTACTCGCACCGGTCGTCGGGTTGGTCTTTTACTTCTTTTTCGGGCAGAACCTCTCGAAACAACGCATCATCTCGCGCCGCACCCGCAAACGCATCCATACCCGCCTCGAAGCGGCCGGATCGGCCGAATGTCCTCGCATACCGGACAAATGGCAGCCGCTTTCGGAATTGCTCGTCAATACCATCCAGGCCGTGCCGCTCTACGGGAGCCACCTCACGCCCTACACCGACGGACAAAGTAAAATGAAGGCCTTGCGCGAAGCCATCGCCGCTGCCCGCCACCACATCCATCTGCAATACTACATCTTCTGCGACGACCGCACCGGCCGTGAATTGCGCGAACTGCTCATCCGCAAAGCCCGCGAAGGCGTCGAGGTGCGCATCCTCTACGACGACGTGGGCTGTGCACGCGTCAAAAAACGATTTTTCAAGGAGATGCGCCGCAACGGCATCGACGTGCGGGCCTTTCTGCACGTGCAGTTCCCGCTCTTCACCAGCAAGGTCAACTATCGCAACCACCGCAAACTCGCCGTGATCGACGGCCGCATAGGATTCCTCGGCGGAATGAACATCGCCGACCGCTACGTCGACGGCACCGGATGGGGAACGTGGCGCGACACCCATTTCCGCATCGAGGGCGGCGGCGTTACCGGATTGCAGGCCTCGTTTTTGAGCGATTGGTCGGCCACGACCAAACAGCCTCTCACCGACGCTGTCTATTATCCCGCCATACCGCACTTTTCCGACGGAGCCGCCATGCAGCTCGTTCCGAGCGGACCGTTCGGGAAATGGCGGGCGCTGCTGCAAGGCGAAAGCTATGCAATCGCCAACGCTCGTCAACGCATTTGGATACAAACGCCCTACTACCTTCCCTCGGAGGTGTTGAACACAGCCTTGCAAGCGGCCGCATTAGCTGGACGCGATGTGCGGCTGATGCTGCCCGAACGATCGGATGCCCGCATCGTCAATCTGGCGTCGCATTCGTTTTTGGACGACATGATGAAAGCCGGTGTGCAGATTCTCTTCTACCGGCCCGGATTCCTCCATGCCAAAGGGTTGATTATCGACGACGATCTGTGCGTCATCGGCTCGGCGAACATGGATTTCCGCAGTTTCGAACACAATTTCGAAGTCAATGCGTTCGTCTACGACCGCGATTTCAACGCCCGCATGAGCGCGATTTTCGAACAGGACGCCCAACGATGCCACGTCGTAACGCCGAATGAATGGTTCCACCGACCGCGCCGGCAGCGCATCGCCGAATCGTTCATGCGCCTTTTCGCGCCGCTGATGTAAAACGGCCGATTTTTTTCGAATCTTTCGATAAATCAACCCGGAACATGAAAACCGATTCTCCTGAAAAATACCGCATTCTGGGCATCGACCCGGGTACGAACTACATGGGTTACGGCGTGTTGGAGGTCGAAGGTCGTACGCTGCGTTCGGTCGTGTTAGGAGCGATCGACCTGCATAAGATGACCGATCCCTATGCCAAGCTGCGTTACATTTTCGAACGGGTCGGGACGCTCGTCGATGAATATCGACCCCGTGAGGCGGCGCTCGAATCGCCTTTTTTCGGAGCCAACGTACAGTCGATGTTGAAATTGGGACGTGCGCAAGGCGTGGCGATGGCTGCGGCGCTCAGTCGCGGCATCACAGTAGCGGAATACGCGCCGTTGCGAATCAAACAGTCCATCACGGGACGCGGTGCCGCCACGAAAGAGCAGGTCGCAAGCGTCATTTGTCGGTTACTGGCTATCGACACCCCGTCCAAATACGATGCGACGGACGGTATGGCCGCGGCCTTGTGCCACTATTTCGCTACCGCCAGTCCGTTGAATGCAGCGTTGGGCGACGAACGGGTAAAGGGGCTCGGCGGCGGGAAAAAAGCGGCTTCTAAAAACGGTTCGCAAAGCTGGGAGCAGTTTCTGCATGCCCATCCCGAACGGGAAATTCATTGAATTTTAGGTAACAATATACAATTTTCCACCGAATCAGGTAGGCGAATGTATTGACATTGCCGTCGGTCGTACTGCTCGCGGCTTTGCCGCGTTTACAAATTTGACCCACCCCTAACCCCCCCCGCCTCGGCGGGGGCTTCGGTCGGAACCCGCAAGGTCTTACGGCTTTGGATTACCGTTCGTGTAAAATCGTATATGATCGCCGATTTTTATTAATAACTCAGCAATTTCAATTCGAGTTCAAACGCCTTACGGCCTCCCGACCCTTTTTTCAGCTTTACCGATTATATCAAAGAATCAAATCATGCCAGTGAAAAACGCAGCCACGCTACCGTTGCAATGAAAAAGTGCCCCATAACCGTCGCGTCAAAAATCCTTTAAGCCCCTCGCATCGGAAAGCCCGTTCAAAGAAAACAGTCGAAAGCAGATATGACCGGCAAAAT
>CANQGQ010000002.1 GCA_947623305.1 uncultured Alistipes sp.
GTTGTAGAACTTGTGCAGGCTTGCTTGTTGTACGGTTCCCAACTAACCGAGATTGCCTAATAACCATTACCATGAAACCAAGAGCCAAACAAATGAAAATAAAACAGGTAATATTGTGTTATTTCGGCGTTTATAGAAACAGGGTGTTTTCGGTCTGTTTCCTTAAAAATCACATTTCGGATCTATTTTTGTTACTCGTTTTGTCGCTCGTTTCGGAAAATTATTCATGCCTTTGCAGCAGATGAATCGGTTGTGAAACAATGCGAAAAAAGGGATAAAGAAAAACGAACCTTTTCGATAAGCCGAACGCAGAGCCGAACCTGTTCGGGCTATGCTGATGCGAGAAAAGGTGCGTGAAAACGAAGTATTGCTCTCTGGCACGATGACGCTGCGCAGCAAGGCACTTGCCGGCGGCAGGCAATCCCTTTATATCGACTGTTTCGAGGAGGGCAGGCACCGACGCGAGTCCCTCTCGCTCTATCTCGAAGCGGAGTCCACCGTGCGCTCCAGGCGGGCGAATGCCGCGACAATGCGCCGTGCCGAAGCGCTACGACAGGTGTTTCTGTTCACCTGTTTTACGGGACTGCGGTTAGGCGATTGCGGGGGGGGGCGATGGGAAGGCTTCTCGAAAGACGGCGGGCAGTGGCGGGCGTGTATCGTCATGCGCAAGACCTCGGCGCCGCTCTATCTGCCGTTGTCGAATCAGGCGTTGAAGTGGATGCCGGAGCGAGACGGCAAGTCGGGCGATGAAATGGATGCCGGAGCGGAGTGAAAAGCCGGGCGGGGATTTGGATGCCGGAGCAAGGCGAGAAGTCGGGCGATGATTGTGTGTTCGAATCCGTGCCGAAAGATTATAACAGACCTATCGCTGCCTGCTGCGAAATACTGAACACCGGCCAGCGGTGGCACACAGTGGATATTCACTCCACAAAACGTCGTGTTACGCGCCAGCTCCGCATCGTCCACACCACGACATAGCTCACTGCGAAAGCCATGGGGGCCATCAGCAGGATGCGCGCTATCGTTGGCATGCCGGGAATCTGCACGACAAGGTCATATGCCCCCTGCACGAAGATGAAATGGCAGAGGTAGATGCCGAAAGTCGCACCGGCCAGACGTGCCAGCCACAGCCGTGCGCGTACAGCCGCCTTCTGTACGATGAGGAACACCGGAACGGTCATCAGGAAGACGTTGATGCCGGCAAAGTACCAAATGGTTTCCAGACAGGCATAGTCGCCCGGAAAATGGCGTTGCATCTCAACGAATCCTATCAAGGTGATAAGATACCCGACCGCAAACGAAGGTATGCAGACAGCAAGCAGACAGCGCCAGCTCCATTCCAACGGGAATTTCACAAGATAGAAGGCCAGCACGATATATCCGGCAAATCCCGAGACATAGTAAAAGGTCCCGTAGATGTTCCAATCACACTCACCATAGAGCCCCATGTTGCCGGAGTTGCCCGCATAGCCGAGCAGAGGGGCGGCCATCCGCACATAGGGAAGCAGCAGCGTAAAGCCCCATATCGCCAGCACGAGGTGCAGGTCGCGCTTCGGGACACGTTCAAGCCACGGGCTGATAATCGGCATGATGAAATAAAGCCCTGCCAGCATATAGAGGTACCACAGGGGCGTGGTATCGTAGGTGAAGTTAAAGACGAACGTCCACAGCTTGCGTAGCGTCGCCTCGCCGGTGAATAGCGCAGGGTCGATCGACGGACTTGATGTTCCAATCCAAGACATATAATAGAGGTAGTAGAGCACCGGAAGCAGCAGCGACCAAAAGACCAGTGCCGGCAGGATGCGCCCGAGACGCCTGCGATAGAAACTCCCGAGATCCATGCGTACAGGGAGCAGCAGCACTGCGGTCATCATGACGAACAGCGGTACGCAGGCGCACACGAGACTGCCGGCCATCACACCTTGCAGGAAGACCGGACGGTCGTTGTCGAACACCGCGACAAACGGGTCGCAGCAATGTGAAAGGATCACCAAAAAGCAGGCAAGTACACACAGCAGGTCTATCCAGCCCACGTGCCGTTCCAATGGAATCCGCCGATTAGGATTCTATTTTTGTTCATAGGGCTCATGAGCGTCATTTTTCACCCCGATGCAGGCGCATATACTCGTTTGGAGACATTCCGAACTGCTCCTTGAAACACTTGGCAAAATACGAGGTCGAGGAGAATCCCGTCTTATAGCAGATCTCCGATATACGCATGCCATTCTGCTGGGCCAGCAACTCCGCGGCTGTCTTCAGTCTCACACCCCGTAGAAAATCATTGGGCGTCGTGCCGGCGAAGTTTCTGATTCTCGTAAATAATTGGGTTCTGCTCACATTCATCGCATCGGCGAGGTCATCCGTATTCAGGTTCTCCGAGATGTGATGCGTGATATAATTCATGAAGCGCTCCATGAAACTATTGGACAGCCCGCCGCGCGGTTCCTCCGATGCCAAATAGGGTTGTCGGGAGTAACGGAAGAGCAGACCCTTGCGGCTGTCGACCAGTGTCCGTATTTGTGTTTCCAGATACGTCATGCCGAAACTCCTCTCCACACAGGCATCCGCCCCCGCCCGCAAAGCCTGCATACGGGATTCCAGCGAATGGTTCGAGGTGAGCATGATGACCGGAATATCCGCCGTATTGCCGTCTGCCTTGACGGCTTTGCAAAGGGCGAGGCCATCTATGCCCAGACCCTCTATCTCCGCGACAACCGCGGAATAAGACGAGGTGAGCAACAGCTCCATTACCCGGGACTCCTCGGACAAACGGGTTACGGCATAATGCCGCGAGAGATAACGCATGCAATATGCGGCATATTCATCGTCGTTTTCGACCAGCAGGATTGAGACTTGCGGCTCTCTGGAACCGGCGATATCCTTGCCTGTCTCTTGGGGCCGGAACATCTTTCCCGCAGAGGCCTCGGGAGCGCTCTCCTGCTGCCCTTTCGGCCCGCCCGCAGCGGCAGGCTCCGTGTCGGGAAGAATCCCCGAAGCTCCGGTGGCGGAAAATTCGTGAATGGCAGAGAGTAGTTTCACGCTGTTGCGATGCAGCTGCTCCATATCTCGGGTGAACAGATCGGGGTTCCGGGCCCGGTTCTGCACGTCCGATGTAAGATTCGATATCAGCGACAGCAGCGGGCGAATGGCATTCGCACTTGCGACCATGAAATTCATTCTGCTTTGCATGTGCTCCATATCATTTTGGCGCATCAAGGCCTCGATCTGCTGGCGATGCCGCAGGAGCATCCGCCGTCGCACGCGATAGACGGCCGCACAAATCCCCAGTGAAAGCAAAATACCATAGAGTATTTTCATGCTCCGTGCCAGCCACCACGGAGCCCTGATCTCAAGATCCAAATGCGACTCCTCGCCGAACTCCTCCCCTGTATCCGAGGCGCACACGGTAAAGCGGTAATGTCCCGGCGAAAGATTTGCGTAGAATACATGCTGTCTCCCCGAATGTATCTCGACTTCCGAGGTTTTCCATGTCTCATCGAAATTCTCCAGCCTGTAACGGTAAACCGTCCTTGTCGGAGAAGCGTAATTGAGTGCCGTAAAATCGAGGCTGAACGATATTCGGCTCCCGCGAATCCGTACCTTTCGTACATAATCTATCGCCTCCGTTCCGGACGCTCTGTCGCCCGCATTGCCCTGACCGTACAACCGGATGTTGCTGAAAACGACCTTTTGTCGGGCGGAACGCTTCAAATCGACGAAATCATAGGGATAAAACCGGTTGACCCCCTTGTTGCACCCGAGATAAATGTGCCCGGAAAGGGACTTGAAGCCCGAATTGGCATTGAAGATATTGGCCAGCAACCCATCATCGGACGTATACACGTATATCCTGGGAACCCTGTATTTGTACTGCAGCAGTCCGTGATTGGTCGTAAGCCACAGTTCTTCGCCGTTCTGGATGATTTGGAAGATGGAGCTGTGGGCATAAATCGTATCGGACATTTCATGAACCATCTCTCCGGTCTGCACGTCGTAACGGTACAGCCCGTCCCCATGCGTCCCGATCCAGACATTGTCCCCGCCGATAGACAGGCATCCTATAAAGTCGGGCTCAAAAAATCCCCCCCCACCTGCAACTTGCTGAACACACCGCTGTTACGATCGTATACGATTAATCCGTGGCCAAGCGAGGCGAACCACACCCTGCCGGTCATATCTTCGCGGATATCCACGACATCGTTGCTGTACCCCACCTCGTAAAGGCAGGAAATGGTCTCCGTGGCATCATCGAAACGGCATATTCCATTCTTCGTGCCTATCCACAGTATTCCCTGCGAATCGCGGAACAGGGAGTAAACGTCCAGGTTATCCAGCCCCATCTGCCGTGCGGTGAAATGGTCTGTCCGCCTGCTCCGCAAATCCATACGGTACAGCCCGTCTCCATAGGTGCCGACCCACAGAGAATGCCCGTCGGCTGCCAGGGCATGGATATTCAGGGCGGGATTGTCCGGATCCAGCTCTTCGCGGACACAGCGGTTCGTGCGGGGATTATAGCGGCTCAATCCGCCGTCATCGCTGCCAATCCATATATTTCCGTCATTGTCCTCGCAGAATTTGCTGATGATGTGGCCGCAGTCCCGCTCTCTTTCCAGTGTCGAAAACAAGGTGCTGTACGGTGAAAGGTAATTCACGCCCCCGAAATAGGTTCCGATCCAGATGCCGCCGTCGCAATCCTTGATAATCGAATGGACGAATTTGTCATTGAGACGCCCTTCACGGTTGCTGTTCCCGTTATCGACAAGCCGGAATGTCCGGCTCGCCACTTCGAAATTCACCAGTCCGGAATCGGTGCCGAGCAGGAGCACGCCCGGAGCGTACTCCGCAAGGCTCCGGATACGGCCGAACCCGTATCCGGCAGGGCGATTGGCGGTAAAAGTGAGCTGGGGGACATCGAACCGGTATATCTCGGAGCCGTATCCGGCGATCCAGATGTTGCCGAAGGAATCCTGTGCCATGCAACTGATGCGCGATATGGCGGTATGCTGCCGATAGTCGCTGACCTCGAATGCATCGAACGCATGGTTTTCAGGATTGTACCGCAACAGGCTCCTATCACAGGCCAGCCAGATGTGATCGTCCTTGTCGGACAGGATATGGGCGATGAAATCCGATGTGAAAGCCTGCGGGTGCGAATAGGAGTCGAAATGGGTAAAGAGGCCGGTGGCAAGGTCGCAGCGGAACGCACCGTTCCCGATGGTACCGATCCATATCCCCCCATATCGGTCAGCAACGAGTTTCCATACCAGCAAATTGCGGTACACCCTGCCATCCACGACAACCGGAAGCGGGGCGAATGATTCCGTGGCGGTATCGAAAACATATATTCCGTCGTTCGTGCCCACCCAGATGCGTTCGTGTCCCGTACTCGTTTCGCCGCATAAGGAATATACGCAATCGTTGTCGAAAGCATTTCGGGCATCCGAGGCCTGGAAAACCGTGAAATCGCTCGAGTTGAATCGGCACAGACCGTCATGGGTTCCTATCCACAGATAACCCCCCGTATCCTGAAAAAGGCACTGTACCGTATTGGATGGCAAGCCATTGATATCGGTATAGTATCGGAATCTGTACTCCTCCGACAAGGCTCTGCCCCATGCGAGGAGCAAGATTCCGATACAGCATCCGTATTTTAGCTTCCGGCCCATAGTTCGAATCCAAAAATAGCGAAAATCCGAATCCGGTGTACCCGACGCATCCCCTTTTCCGCAAAATTAATCGGGATTACCTATTTAAGGCTTGCCTCCGTTGATCTTCGCGCTTCGACGTCCAGGCAACCCAGCGATTCCACGCGCCCCGCTCCTCGGGGTGATATGACAAAGATAAACAATAATATGCTAAAAATACATTTTTTATTTTCCCAACAAGCCTAAATCGGGCAGTTCCGAAATCAATTACTCGAGTCTTTCAAAAATGACGGCAAATCCGCCTCCGGGCGCCATTTGGAGATACAGTACATCTCCGGACACGACAGTCCGGCTCTCCAAACGGTAATCGTCCGCCGTAAGGTCGCTGTTCACGCCATCCTTGAAGATGCGTGCCGACCACTTTCCGCCGCCGAGGAACGAACAGTCGAGTGCATACGTCCGTGCCTGCCATGAGGTCAGCCCTCCGACATACCATATACCCTCTTTCTCACGGGCTGTGATGATGTACTCGCCCAGTTTCCCATCCAGCACATCCGTGCGATCCCATACCGAGGGAATCGAGGCGATGAATCGGGTCGTCTCCTCCTCTTTCATATAATGCGACGGCGAATCGCACAACATGACGAGCGGCGAGTCGTAAACCACGTACA
Organism: uncultured Alistipes sp.; assembly: GCA_947623305.1. Lineage (GTDB taxonomy): Bacteria > Bacteroidota > Bacteroidia > Bacteroidales > Rikenellaceae > Alistipes. Next base: position 6,317 of record CANQGQ010000002.1, read on the forward strand.
TGGCGACTTGATGCGCCCTCGTACCCTGGCTCATCGGACGTTTGTCGATGGCCCGGAAATCCGCTTTCGTCGCATTGAGCATGGCCCCCTGTGTATAGTCCATGGGCCCTGCGGCCATGCGGACAAACGGAATCGTTACATCATTCAGCGGCATATCGGCACGATCACGATCCGTCCATTTCATCTGTTCGAGGCCGAAGACGCCTTCATAGTTGACGACATTCGGATAGGTGCGGCTCAACCCCGTCGGTTTGTACATGCCGTGAAAATCGATCAGCAGACGGTGTCTTGCCGTAACAGCGGACAACGCGTAGATGTCGCGTACCAGATACTGATCCTGCGCATCGAAGAAATCCACCTTGAATCCGGCGACACCCATGGCGGCATAGCGGGCACATACGGACTCGGCCTCCTGCAACAGCGCGTTTCCCACAGCCCACAGCAGGATGCGTACCCCCTTTTGCTCCGCATAGCGGCACAGGGCCGGAATATCCAGACCCCCGACAGGTTCGAAGGCCGTATCGGCCGCGCGCCGGTACCAGCCGTCGTCGATGAGGACGTATTCCAATCCGTAACGCGCCGCGAAGTCGATATGGTACATGTAGGTCTGCGTATTGATGCCTGCACGGAAATCGACCCCCGTGAGACGTACTCCGTTCCACCAGTCCCATGTGGCACGGCCGCCCCGAATCCACGAGACATCGTCCAGCCGATCCGGCGCGGCGAGCTTGTAGACCATATCGTTCACGGGCAGGCCGGCATCATCGGGTGAATAGCCGATAACCCGCCACGGGAAAGTCCTGTTTCCTGCGGTACGGGCCACATAATCGGCATAACGCACCGGCCGCTTGGAGCCGCTTCCCGTAATCTTCACCTCGGCAGGAACAGGCGGATGCACCCCTTTCAGCGCGTATCCTGCATCTCCTGCAACGAGAAACAGGCCCGGATAATCCTCAACATCCGACTCGGTAAGCAGCAGCCGGCCGGCCGGCCCCGCCTGAATGACGACGGGCATGAACGCCAGACGGTCGACGTGCGACGCGGCATCGGCGACGGGCTCGAAAGTGTACTGGCTTTCGAACGAACTTTCGTAGATATCGGCCCGGCGGTCGGCATAGGGTATGACCATCGGGTAGTTTGCGGCCATTTCGAACTCCACGCACTCCTCCGCCACAGTCAGCGAATCGCGTCCCGTAGTGTAGAACCGGTAGGCCACCCCGTCGTCGTAGGCACGAAATTCAAGTCCGTAATCCCCCTCCATCCGAAGATTCAGGGCGTTGTATTCGCTGTGCACCGTTCTCTGCCGGTATAGCGGCGCGGGGATCGTTTCCGTGCGATGTTCCGTAAGGCTCTTCCTGACACGGACACCGTCGCCGAGGATTCGGCCGTCGGCCAGGCGCATGGATATTCTGGAAGGCTTTATGACACACTGCCCCGCTACCAGCAGGGAATAGGTCGTAGTGTCTCCGACGGAGACTGCAAGATGCAGCCGTCCGTCGGGACTGGTCAATTCGTAGCTGCGGGCGACCGTCGCTGTAACGGCCCACGCACAAGCCGCTGTCAGGCACAGGGCCCGTCTGAAAATGCGTTTCGTGTCCGGCATCTCCTTATGTTATTTTGAGGTTTCCTCCCCCGTGGCCGTAATCCACGGTTCAATATTCACATTCGCACAATCCTCCGTAACGAATTCCCGCGTCTCATCAAGCGTATAGGCATAATCATCGGAAAGTTCGATACGGTTGTTCCGGAAGGTGCAGCCATCGACGCTGTACAGATTCAGGATGCGCGGATCGAACACACGGAAGAGATTGTCTTCAATGGTTATATCCCGGTTGTACCGGCTTTGGGCCCGATTTTCCTTGGGCCCCGAACCTGCGGCGATGCAGGCGGTGCATCCGTATTTCCCATAGTTGCAGTTCTCGAAGACACTGTTGCGAATCACCACGCCGCGAACGCCGGCCTGTTCATACCAATAATAGCCGTCGCCCTCGAAATAGATGGGTGAACCGGGCGTATGGAAATAGCACGAATCGATAACCGTAAGTTTCCGCGAGCCGAGCAGCAGGCCGCGTGCCCGGTTATTGCCCATGCGGCATCCCTTGATCAGGACCTCCGGATAGTGCATGGAGGTGATCAGATCGCCTTCGGCCACCGAATCGGCAAGGTTTCTGTCGAGCGACACCTCATACCATTCCTTGTTGAGGCGGATGACTTTGCTGACTCCCTGCACATCGTAGGTCTCGAGGCTCATCGGCCTAAGCATCTCCACCGGCTCTCCGGCCCGGATAACATCCAGCCCGTATTGCTGGTCGTGCGGGAAGTGCACCAGGATGCGATTAGGCGACAGGATATGCTTGACAATGCCGTACATACCGTGGATATTGGTGGCGTCGTCGAGCTGGTTGTAGAAACGGCAGTCAATCATGCGGACATAACCGTCGCACAAGGAAAAATGCGTGGCATCGGCCGTAATGCTGACTACGCGATCCGAAGTGCTGTCGGGTTCGATGTTGACGCGCAAGAGTTCGATATCGCTGCTGTGTTGCGCCACGACGCCCATCCCGCCGCAATGGTGAATGGTGATGTCGTGCAAATTCACGTTGCGGCTTGCGTTTATGGCAAACGCAGGGCAGAGCCTGTGCGCCGGTCCGAGCACCATGATGTTTCCGACCTTGCCGGTCAGACGTTCCTTGAAAATACGGACCGAGCCGTCTTCCTGCACCTCTGCCGGAATGGTTTTGTCCCAAAGCCAGTAGTCGTCGGCCATGAGCTCCGGCTCCCTGCGTTCGGCGTTGAACTCCAGCAGATGAGAAAAGGGATACCGGTTGCCTTCGTCGTCCGAGAAATGGAGATCGCCATTGCGCAGAGAGTACCGGTAGCTGTCTGGGAATTTCAAGTCGACCCATCCTTCACCGGAACGCACGATCCGCCCTTCGGAATGGAAAGTCCTCGCATAATCGATTGTCAGATTGCAAACCGTAACGTCGGAACAGCTGTCAATAGAGAAGGGTGAGATGTAGCCGTGAAAGATCAGCTTGGCATGCTGCCCGTCGACAGTAATCCCTTTCAGCCCGGTCAGGTCGAAAGCGAACCGTTTCAAATCGGCGCTGTTGTTGCTTACGTAACTGTATTTTTCGAAAGCCAGTTGCGGATAGAGATGGTAGGTGCCGGGCGGAACGACCAGTTCCGACGCACCGACCTTGCGGCACTGCTCTACGGCCCTGCGGAATGCGAGCGTGGCATCACCGTCGAAGGTGTACTCTGCGAGGAAGTCCGCGACATCGACCACTTTTTGCCGGCGGTCGCAACCGCCGGCAAAAAGTACTGCGATGCAAAGGACGCCCCGCAATCTGCTTATGTTGGCCCACCCTTTCATTGCCGAAGTCATCAAAAAAGTCATGACCTATTTGATCTCTCCGATGTCATCCAGCGGCCAGTCGTCCGTGCGGAACGGCACGAGAGGTTGTCCCATCGTCGTGATGACGTTCGCCTCTGGACACCAGTTCTTGAAGGCATAACGCACGGCAACGGGTTCGGGAACCTGCTCGGCGCTCACCTCGATTTGGTTCTCCCACCACTTGTAGTTGCCTTTCGCAGGATAGAATACGCGGTCTTCGCCGGCAATCTCAAATCCATCCGGACGGGTATATCCGTCGGGCAGGAATCCGCAGAAGCTGTCCGCCTCGCTCCATGCGTTGCGCTCCGACAGGTTGTTGAAGCTCAAGATCAGCTTGTTCCCATCGCGCTCCATGGATTTGAACGTCGGGGCGGGCCGGGGCAGCCCCTTGATGCCGTAGTCGTTGGCCAGAGCCAAAAAGGCCAGTCTGCGCCCCACTTCGAGTTTCTTCTGCGGATGGATGCAGGTGCGATTGCCCAGATCGGTCGTGGCGGCTATGCCCGAGTGCGGAATTTGTGCGGCAGCCTTGTATTGCGCCTCGATGGTAAGGGGCAAGGAACGGAGATTCTCGCCCTCGTAATGATAGGGGGCCAGCTGTACCATGTAGAACGGCATCGAGTCATCGCCCCACAACGAGCGCCACAGATCCACGAGCCGAACCTGCAAAGCGCAGTAATCGAACCAGTTCTTGCGGTTCGATTCACCTTGATACCAGATGAATCCTTTAGCGGTGAAATTGCAAACCGGAAGAATCATGCCGTTGTAAAGACGCTGTGGTATGCTGTTGGCATAGATGCCCGATTTGGCCAGATCGTGGTCGATGCCCTCCAGATTGTCAATAGACTCCTCGGTCATCCAAGCCTCGATGGTCGAACCGCCCCAGTTGGGCGTAACCAATCCGATGGGAATGCCGAGCACCTGATAGAGCGTCCGGCCGAAGAAATAGCCTACGGCACTGAACCGTCCGACGGATTCCGGCGTCGAGGTTTTCCACTCCGCCTCGCAATCCGTCATCGGGGTTTTCGACGACACCTGCGGCACGGTGAACATCCGGATTCCGGGATAGTCGTTCGCCTCGACAATGGCGTCTACACACCCTTCGACAGGCTGATACATGAATCCGAAAACGGGCATTTCCATATTCGACTGTCCGCTGCAAATCCACACCTCGCCCAGCAAAACGTTCTCGAGCACCTTCTCCTTGCCGTCGCTTACCCGAATCGTGTAGGGGCCGCCGGCTTCGCCGGTCGTCAGTTTGGTTTTCCAGTTTCCGTCCTTGTCGGCACGCACTTCATAGGTGGCATCGTTCCACGAAGTGGCAATGCGTACCGTACTGTTGGGCGTAGCCTGCCCCCAAAAGTTCACCTGCGTGTTGCGCTGCAATACCATATTGCTGCCCAAAACGGCCGGAAGTTTGACTTCCGCTTTCGACTGCACGGACAGGGTCCATGCGAGCGCCAGTAAAAACAGTTTTTTCATAATGCGGTTGTTATAAAGATTTTTATAAAGGTTGTTCGTTCTCGATATTTATGCGGTCGCAATCTTCAAAAACGAATCTGCGCGATTCATTGAGCGTATACGGATAATCGTCGGTCATTTCGATTTCATTGTCGGCCGTGAAAGTGAACCCGTCTACACAGTAGAGGTTGATGATACGGGGGTCGAACACCCGGAACCGGTTGTTCTCGACGCGGATATTACGGTTATAGCGGGAATCCTTTCTGTTCGGAATGCCGCTATCCACGGCAATACAGGCATTTCCCCAGCCCAAACAGCCGTAGTTCCCATTTTCGAAAACGTTGTTGCATATCACGACGTCGCGCACACCCGCCTGTTCGAACCAGTAGTTTCCGTCGCCCTGGAAGAGTATGGCGGCTCCCGCACAATGGAAATAGTTGCTGTCGATGCGCATCTTCGCACGTGAGCCGAGCAGCAGCCCTCTGGCACGGTTGCTCCGTATGACGCATCCCTGAATCAGCACTTCGGGATAGCAGTCATCCGCCGCCACGAGGTGCTTTTCCTTCACCCCTTCGGGCAGCGGTTCCGTAAAGGTTACCTCGGTGTACCGTTTGTTCAACCGTTCGACGCTTTTCACGATACGGTGCGCGTAGGCTCCGAGAGAATCGTTGTCCACAAGCTCTACACGCATGCCTTCATCGAGGAAATCGACTCCGTACTGTCCCGAATTCCGCCAGCATAGCAGCAGTTTGTCAGGGCCTTCGACCCGGGCGACGGGCATATAGAGTCCGTGGATATTGGTGGCATCGTCCTTCTGGTTCTCGAACAGGCATCCGCACATACGAATGTAGCCGCTGCAATTCGAGAAATGCGTGGCATCCGCCGTGATGCTGATGATTCTGCCTCCCCCCGGAGCAGGAGTTACGCGGACGCTGTCGAGTTCGATATTCCGGCTGCACTGTGCGATGACGCCCATCCCGCCGCAATGGTAAATATCTACGTTGCGAATGGTTATGTCCGCCGCACGGTCGAGGGTGAAACAGGGGTTCAGACGGGCGGCCGCACCGAAAACCAACACGTTGCCGACCGTTCCGACAAGTCCCTTATGTCTTATGCGCCAGGCCGCGCCGGCCGTTTTTTCAGCGGAGACACCTCCGTCCCACAGCCAAAAGTCGTTGGCGTGGAAAGCGGGCTCGCGCCGCACGGCATCGAATTCCAGCATACTGGCATAAGGATAGACCGTGCCTTCGGCATCGCGGAACCGCAACAGCCCGTTTTTAGTGTCGGTTACATAGTCCTCGGGGAAGACGACATCCAGCCAGTCCGCTCCTTTGGCGACAATGGTCCCTTCGGAGTGGAAGGTCCGCGTGTAATCGACGGAGAGGTTCTCGACGAGGATATTGCGGCAGTTGTTGAGATAGAACGGCGATACGAATCCCGTAAAGAGCAGCTTCGTGCCGTTCCCGTCGATGGTCAGGTCATGTACGCCCGAAAGGTCGAAGGCGATGCGTTTCAGCCCTTCGTCGTTGTTGCTGATGAAAAGGTACTTCTCGACGGCACGGTCAGGTCTCATGCGCAGGGTGCCGCCCGGCAACACGAGCCGCGAAGCCCCCGTCTCGGCGCATTGTTTCAGTGCTTTCCGTATGGCGGGTGTGGCATCCATGCTGTCGGCTCCGGAGAGAAAGTCAGTCAGATAGAGGGTCGCGCCCTCTTCCGGGGAGGTGCAGGACGCGAGCCATGCACCTCCTGCCAGAACAAACGCATACAATATTCTTTTCATGATATGGATAGGTTGGATTGGTTATGATTCGGGGGTCAACACCGCGGCCATGCCGCCTCCGGGTGCCAAGCAGAGCGACAGGATAGAGCCTTTATCTACCGTACCGGTACCGATCGTATAGGATTGTGCCTCCTTCCCGGTGGGATCCGCATCGGAAAGGATACTGGCGGTGTAGGTTCGTCCATCGTCCAGGAACGGCAAGCCGACGTCCAGGTTCCGAGCCTTCCAATCCGTCATGGCGCCGATGAACCACTGCTCGCCGCGCTTCCGTGCCGTAACGATGTATTCTCCGGGTTCGCCCGCCAGGATCATCATGCGGTCGTACACGGTGGGCAGTGAGGCGATGAACCGCGTGCAGGCACTTTCGGCGTCATACAGCGAAGGCGAATCGCACAGCGTGGTGAGCGGTGCGTCGAAAACGATATAGGCAGCAACCTGATGAGCGCGTGTCCCTTGGCTCATCGGGCGGTAGTAATCTATTTTGAACGCCTCACGCGACGCATTGCGGAAAGCCCCGGGGGTATAGTCTGCCGGGCCCTGCACCATACGGATGAACGGGAACGTTACGTCGTACCCCGGCATGTCGGGATTGCTCCACTTCAGCTCCTCGAGGCCGTATACGCCCTCGAAATTCAGGATATGGGGATAGGTTCTGTTCAGGCCGGTAGGCTTGTAGATGCCGTGCAGGTCGAGAATCAAACGATGGGCAGCCGTCGCCTCGGCCAGGCGGTACACCAAATCGACCGCCGTCTGGTCATCACGGTCGATGAAATCGACCTTGAATCCCTTGACACCCAATGCCGCATAGTAGGCACAGGCCTCCTCGAGCTTTTCGTCGAGGGAATTGGCCACGACCCACAGTATGATACCGACATTCTTGGCCGCGGCATAGCCGACCAGTGCAGGAAGGTCGACCTCCGGCACCGGAGCCATGACATCACCGCCAGCGGGAGAATACCACCCCTCGTCGACAATGACGTATTCGAGTCCGTATTTCGAGGCGAAATCGATGTATTCCTTATAAGTCCGCGTATTGATGCCGGGTCTGAAATCGGTATCGGTCAGGCCCCAATGATTCCACCACTCCCATGCGGCCTTGCCCGGTTTTATCCACGAAAGATCGTCGATGCGGCTTTCGGCAGCCAGTGCATACACCATGTTGTTCATGGGGAATTGCGACGGCGTATCCGCCACAGCAATGATTCGCCACGGATAGGTTCGCGTGCCCTGCACGGCAGCGATATAATCCTTACGGGAGACGATCTTTTTCTGGCACCGCGTCTTGTGGAAATAGCAGCTGTCGGGAACGCCGGCGAAGGTTCCATGCAGCCTCCCGCCGGATGCGGAGGAGAGGAACATTCCCGGGTACGACTCCAGATCGGATTCGCCGATGAGAAGCGCACCCGCACTTCCGCAATCGGCCACCATGGGCAGCATGATGGGCCTGTCGGCACAGAGGCTGTCCGCGGCACACCGGTCATAGGGGAACTGGAAAGCATTGCACAGACCGTCGGAATAGGCGACGAAACAGGACGCATCGTGCGGTATGGCGAAACCGGCGGATTCATCCATCACCATGCTGTTGCACTTGAAATCCGTCTCGAAGCGATAGGCGCATCCGTCGTCATAAAGGCGAAACGTTACGGCACAACTGTCATTGAGCCTGATATGCAGCTGGTTGAATTCTTCGGTAAATTCGGCCTGCCGGTAGAACGGGGCCGTGATGGTCCGGCTGACATGTTCGTGTATGGCCTTTCCTGCCCGCACGGATTCCCCAAGGGTCAGTCCGTTGGAAAAAGTCATGCCGATGCGGGCCGGAGCGAGCAGCTCGGCATTATCCCGCCGCAATGTATAGGACAACGAATCCCGTGTGTGAATTTCCACGACAAGCCTGCCATTCGGCGAGGTGATGCGAAAAGATTCCTCCTGCCCCGTACATCCGAGGAGCATCAGGGAGCAAAAAGTCGTCAACAGAATGTGATGAGATTTCACTTACAAAAAAGGTTCAAATGGTTAACAAATCATTTTCTAATCACTACGGATGCCGCACTGTTTTCGCGGATGCGGCCTTTCCATGTCCGGCCGCCGTGCACGATGACCTGCACGTCGAGCGAGCGGTCTTTCCGGCGCTCCACGACAATATCGAAATCCGAGTCGAAGGCACGTATGTGCCGAAGCGCTATGCGTTCCCAATTCGAGGGCATCGAAGGCGCCAAATCGAATGCGTGCAATCCGGTGGGACGTATTCCGAAAAGCCCCTCGGTGATCACCCGGCAGTAGAGACCGCTTTCGGCCGACAAATGCCTTTGCGAACCCTCCGGCCACGCCTCTATCGGATAGGGCACATGATCGCCCGTAAGCCGCCGCCGCGAATAATCATGGAGGAAGGAGGCCGCGCGATCCGCATATCCGGCGGCGAAGATGCCGCGCAACGCATAGAGAGTCGAACGATCCCAGAATGTGGCGCTGCCCTGTTCGGTCAGCAGGCCGTCCGGCGTAAGCAGTTCGGGCCCCGTCAAAGCGGCGACAGTCCCTTCACGACGCGTCGCAGAGCCGATGCCCACGATGAGCGGCATGCAGATCCACGACCGCAGCAAGGTGTTCTCCTCGTAATAGCGGAACGTGTGATACCCGCAAATATCCGCACCGAAGAACGACTCGACGGCCCCGGCCAATTGTCTGGCCCGGGAACGATATTGCGCCGCCAATCTGTCGCGGCCCATCTCACGGCAGAGGCAAGCCGCAGAGATAAGCGCATCGTAATAGAGGGCCGAGGTACACAGATTGGCATTTCCGGCCGGGAAACGGCCTTCCAGCTCGTCCGTATCGGAACAAACGACACCGTCGGGCGACAGGTTCCGCCGGCAGTACTCCAAACACCACGCAACCAGCGGCCACAACTCGTCGGCCTCGGCTTTCGAGCCCCGGGCCAGCGCATAACGGGCGGCACCGTAGGCGATCATGGCGGCATCCCCCCTGTCGCCCGCACCATCCCAAATATCGAGGCCTTCTGCAATTATGGAGCTGGGCAGCGGCCGATATTCGGCGTTCATGAAACGCGCGAAATGGCGGAAAGCGTTGAGCGCCGAGGCATTGCCGATGTCATATCCGAGATAGGGAAAGAAAGGATTGACGTACTCCGCTTGGTCGTTGGCCCAAATCGCGGCATAGTAGGATTCGCCGCCCGGAGCGTGCATGTATCCGCCTTTCGTGTTGCAGACACTTTCCGAAGCGCGGAGTTTTGCCAAACGGAACTCGCTGTCAATGAATCGGTCCGGTGTTTCAAGAACGAGGTTTTCATCCATTACGTATTTGGCAAGCGCCATGCGCTGTTCATACTCCCGCGCCACGTCGGGAGTCCGGGGAGCCTCTCCGGCGTGCAACGCCTGGAACACGGCATCGAAACGCAGCGAATCCGACGGAGCGAGCCGAAACGTCCCGCTCCGATTCAAGGAAGCGCGGATGACATAGCTCCCGTCCACACCTTTTGCGGCATCCGTAGTTACGGCCTGCACGAATTCGGGAACAGACACCTCTATGGGCTTGTCGGAGATATTGCGGAGGAGATACCTTTCAAACATGGCAGGCAGCCGACGCGACGGGAAGATCGTGCGGACCATGGACACGACGGGCTGCGGGGCCGTTTTGCGGGCGGCCCCGACATTGTTGCGGCCCACAGCCCATGAGCTCCACACCGTCAGGGCGCCATTGATTCTCACGCTGTCCACCCGTTCGTCTTTCAGCACGAGGCCGTTGACCCCCAGCAGCGACGGGATGTCCGTCGCCATTCGGTACATCAGACTGGCGTGGGTATCGTTGGGTATCGTGCGCAGCATCGGGAATACGAGCGAACGTTCTTCGCTGAAAGCGGCATCGCCGCCGACGCCCCAGCGCAGCACGAACGCCATGCGTTCTCCGCTCATTTCGATATGGTCGGCATACGGAATGTCGTCCCCGGGGGCCCAGACGATGCCCGCGTTCGGAACGATTTCCCATCGCTGGCCCCATACGGGGGCGGCGGCGAGCAGGAACAGCCAAATGAAAAAAGTCCTTCGGATCATGGTTTCGGGTCGGTTTTCTGTTAACGGTCCGGATCGAACTGACGGACCAAGGCCCGGCTTCGCTTTAACGTCAGTTGCAGCGTATGGCATTTCTTCCCGTCGAAACGGGTGTTCTGCAATTCATAGAGCGGCAGCCAGCCATACGTTTTCACCCCTTCGGATTCCACCTCGACCAGACAGTTGCAATAACGGACGCCGAACTCCTTTTCGGGCGGGAAAACCCGCGGCACGGGGAGCGTGCAGCGTCCCTTCCGGTCGGTTGTCGAAACAGTGCAGGGCTCGGGAATGACAGCATAGGTGTACCACCGCACGGGGTAGAAGCGCACGGCCGCATCCCTGACCGGTGCATCCCGGTCGTCAACGACTTCAATCCGGATATTTTCGGGCAGCGCACTGACCACCAGATCGTCGATTTCGACATTCCGGCCTCCGGCCATATTGATCATATGCACGGCATAGTCGCTCCAATGGGTTTCGCCATAAGGATAGGTCATCATGCAGCGCACGGCCTGGAAGTCCCTGCCGTTGACCGGATTCTTGTCCGCATCGACCTTCATCGCGTAGATGTCGGGGACACCGCGCGCATGGCCGAATTCGTGGATGATGCCGTCCACGGCTTCGGGCTTGAATGGGCTGTTAAAACGGTCGTTGTGCGTCCGCGCATGATAAATGGTCTGGGTCGAATCGCCGTACCAGCCTCCGCCGGTCTCGCGGGGATCGGACTTGTAGCCGTCCATCACCACCAGATAGTCGTGGTCGGGATGCGGTTTTCTCACCTCATCAGCAGAGACGCCGTCATAAATGTAGAAAGCGTCCCAGTCCACGACGAAATCATAAACGGCGCGTAAACGCGCATCGTAGTTGAAAGCCCGATTGATACGGCGGAACATATCCTCGATATGCCGTACAACCCGTTCACGTCCGCCCAATGAATCGACCGATTCGCGGTCGATGCCGATTTTCACGCGGAAAGTATGAACCGGCTGGGACACGGCCCGGCCCATGGAAAGGGCGAACGCCGCCGACAGAAGGATTCGCAGGATTTTCATCAAAGGGTTGTCAGTTTTCAAGTGATTTTCTGATCAAGGCCAGCTCTTCGGGTGTGTAGGTGGCCGCGACGACATCTTCTCCTGCGGCTATCGAGACGTAGGAGAGGAAGAACAGCATTTTTTCATAGTTGCTCCTGAATTTGGGCAGATGTTGTTCGTCGACTGCGTACAGCGCCCTGAACGCCTTTTTATAGACGTCCCAGCCATAGCGGTCCTTGATGCGGAGGAAGGTGTAGTGCAGCGCATCGCCGTTGTTCTTGGGAATGCCCGCGCCGATGGTTTCGTCGTAAAAGATCTTGTAGTAATCGCGGACACCGTCGCCCTTGTAGAGCGTATTCCGCTGCGACATGGTGCCGTCGCAGGCCTCGAGCGCGTAGGACATGCGGAAGTTGGCGAAAATCTCATCGTTCCAGTTCCAGCTGCCGTAGTGCTTGATGTTGCCTGCCGAGAACGTGTGGCCGATTTCGTGCATGATGCCGAAGCCCCAGTCATCGTGCGATTCGGTGCGGTCGACGACCGATTTCACGGCAACGTGGTTGTTCCAGAGGATGGGGTTTCCGGCAAGGGCCCAGTATCCGGGTTCGATGCCGGGGGTGTTGAGCACCATGATTTTGCGTCCGTCGAAAGGCACGTCGCCGACAAGGTCGTTATAGGCTTCGTAGATACGGTCGAGCTTGGCCAGCCAGCGGTCGACCGCTTCGTCGGAGATAGCGACCTTGTCGCGGTCAAGTTTGAGGATGATGTGCTTGCTTTCGCGGGTATAGATATTGTCCGCCTCATCGTCTACGGGGCGCACGGAGATGTTGTCATACCACGCCTTGCCCGAGGCCTTGCCGCCGTTGACCGTACCCCACGGAAATCCGAGGCCGCAGCAGATGACGGCCTCGCCCTTCTGGTCGGCGATGAAGTCCATGTAGACGGGGTTCCAGTCGGAGGTGCCGTAGGCGAACTCCGAGGCGTTCCAAGCCTGTTCGCTTCCGTCGGGACGGATGAAGAGCACGGCGCCGCGGCCGTCCTTGACCTCTTCGCATTTGAGCATGGCGGAGAAGCGGTAGAGTTTTCCGGGGACGAGGCCGGCGAGGGCGTGGCGGATGGTGGTGGAGCTTCTCTCGGCCGAGGATATTTCGATGCAGGGCGAGCCGCCGATGCCGCCGTCCTTGCGGTAGACGATGGTTCCGAGGTTTCCGGGGGTGTCGGTCGTCCAGTTGGCCTCATAGGTTTTCTTCGAGTTGAAGTTGTCGGCGAAAAGCGGTTTTTTCGCTTCGGCAGGGCTCGACAAGAGCGATGCCGCAAGTAACGCGACATACGAAAAGTTCTTTTTCATGGATTCGATTGTTAAAAAATTACAGGGATAAGAAACTCTCGTCCGTTTGCCGGTGCGGAAGTCGGCCCGCGCCGGCAAAGGGACGGGAGCGGCGTGCGGTTTATCGGTATTCGTCCATTTTCTTCTTGATATCGGCGAGCGTATCCTCCGAGTAATAGCTCATGAGGTCGATGTCGTCGCGGTCGTAGATTTCTCTGGCGTATTTCTGCACGGTGTTGACGAGTGTCTTGAACTTTTCGAAACCTCCGCTCGGAATCGAGACGAGGTCGCTGTTGAGGGCGGCGAAAGCCTTTTTGAAGGGTTCCCAGCCCATCTCGTGTCCGTCGACGGGATAGGTGGTCAGGTTGACCAGCTCCCAGTGGATGCCGTTGTCCGACATCACCTTGCTGCCGTTCTTCGTCTCGTAGAGATACCCTTTGTAGAAGTCGCGTATCTCGGCGCCTTGGTAGATTCGCGGCTGGCTTTCGCCGGCGGGGGTCTGCATGGTCTTGCCGTTGGCGGCCTCGAGACCGTAGTGCATGCGGAAATTGGCGAACATTTCGTCGTTCCAGTCCCACGAGGCGTTGCCGATATTGAATACGTGGCCGATTTCGTGCATCAGGCCGAAGCACCAGTCGTCCTTATCCTGCACATCTTTGAGGGTGCTTTCGACGTAGTCGACAACCCAGATGATGGGATAGCCCGCCACCGCCCAGTATTCGCGCGCCTCGGTGGAGACGATAGCCAGTTTGCGGCCTTCGTGGGGGGTGCCGCCGACGAGGTCGGCATAGGCTTCGTAGATTTTGTCGAGGTTGGCGAGCCACTTGTCGACCGTATCGTTGGAAGCGGCCACTTTCGAGGGGTCGAGGAAGAGACGGATGTGCTTGCTCTCGCGCATGTAGAGTTCGTCGGTAACCTCGCGCACGGTAACGTTGTCGAAATAGGCGGTTCCAGTCGATTTGCCGCCGTTGGCGCGGCCGCCCTGCCAGAAGCCGAGCGAGCAGCAGATGACGGCCGATCCGTTGTCGTCGGTCATGAAGTCGCAGGTCAGCGTCGTCCAGTCGGTGTGGGTTCCCGAGGTGAATTTGGAGCAGTTCCAGTACTGTTTGGCGGACTGGGGATAGACGCAGGCGCCGCAGCCTGCGGCGATGTCGGAGTACTTCACGCGGGCGGAGAGACGGTACATGGCGTCGGCTTTCAGTCCGGTGATGGTTCGTTTCACACCGGCATAGCATTTGCCATTTTCGGCGTACTGCTGGACTTTGAGACATTTGGAGCCGTCGACGCCCTCTTTTTCGACGACCTCGACGATCGCCGACTTGCCTGCTGCATCGGAATCGACCACCCAGTCCGTCAGTCCGTCCTCGAAAGTGCTGTTGGAGAGTTTCATCACATAGGGATCGGGCGTGGCCGTATCGGGACCGGGAAGCACGAGCGCCTTTTCGTCGTCGCCGCCACAGGCGGTGGCGAGACAGGCGGCTACAAGCAACGGATACAGGATAAATCGTGTTTTCATACAATCAAGGTAATAAATCGTTCTTCAATGGTCGGCTGCGTCCGCGGGCATTGTCTGTTCCACACCCGCCCGCGGACGTCCGGCCTCTTTCACTAATCCCCAACGTTCTTCAAATCGACTTGTATCGGGAAACCTCCAAAATTGAACCATTTCGAATCAAAAACAGTCAAATTGAGATGGAATGTTTTCGTACTCTTGTCGTAATAAGAATTGTCGTTTTCAATTCTATCGCCCTTCCCTATGCCCGTGGTTGCGGCTCGGTCATAGAAATTAACACATTTCAAAATATTCGGGTCTTCCGACTCTTCCACGGCAAAGAACATATCCATGGTGGCATAGCCATTGTAGCTCTGCAAAATATATTTCAGATTCATGTCGTCATAGTCGCCTTCTTTTGGAAGCGCACCGGTTCTTCCTGCCACTAAAATAGTGGTGGTGCCGCCTTCACCGGCAGGGGCTAAATACCTATAATAACTGGCTGGGGGAAGTACTGCAGGGAGATCTTGTGGTCTGCCACTACTATATTCCTTTCCCCAAATGGTCTTTACATAGCTGCCGCCCAACGTGTGTTGGAGGGAAACATAATTCGTTCCACTGTCTTCGACGATTTTCGTCCCTTCGGGAAGGGAGGCGATATCGATCGACAGCGGCGCCAGATAGACCTCTTCGAGCTGGTCGCAGGAGGTCAAATCGGCCGTGTACGGCACATCCACCGAGGTCTGGCCTGCGAGGAGCGTAGCCGGCTCCAGGGTGAGGACCGACTCGTCGAACGCTCCATAATAAGAGCCGCCGTAACCCGCGATTTTCGCCTGGTCGTATTTCAGCGCAACGGTCAAATCCTGATCGATTTTCGCATTGATACGCACCTTGACGCTGCCTTTGAAGCTGTCTTTTCCTGTTATCGCTTCGCTGGCAGTCTGCGACACACTGATCCGCAGTTCCGTAATGGAGACTTTCACGTAGATCGGGTCGGTTTTCTCGATGCCGTACTCTGCGGGGCCTTCGACCACCAACGGCAGCAGATAGGGCTGCGCATCGTCGATATCGGCATACTGGAACTTGATTTGGTTAGTGAGGGTCATCTCCTCCTCCGAGAAGGTGTAGGTGCCGTCGGCCGGCGTGCCGAGCGTGTAGACGCTCTCCGGCAGGAGCAGACAGTCAGGGTCTTCGGGATGCGCCGCATTGTAGTCGTCCACTAACTGCTGGGCATCCGCCGGAACGGCGAAATTCACCTTGTTCAAATCGGCCGTATTGAAGTTGATGCGGGCCGTAACCGTATAGGTTTGCGGTGCCGGGGAGATCGAGATGAACGAGATTTCGGGCTCCGTTTCGGGGACTTCGGCCATGATAGAGGGTGCGGCGATGTCGGGATGCACCAGCAGCGACATCGAGGCGCCTTCGGCGGCGGGCGCCGAGGTCGAAACGATGCGCACGGGCAGCACCATGTTGTTCGCCTTGTCCAACCCCACCTTCGCAACCAGCGCAGCGGGCTGCAACTTGACGATGAAAGGCAGGCTCTTGGTCAGTGTCTTGAACTCGAGCTTCTCGGGCATCTCGTAGCAGGAGGCATCGAGCAGCTCGTAGGAGGTGCCGTTAATCAGGTTGTACTCCTCGAGCAGCGCGGGGTCGACCGCCAGCGTCAGCTCCATCTCTTGCGAAAGCCCCTCCGTGCGGGAGACGTCGAACGTGGCTTCGCACGTATCGTAAATGGACACGGTCCGCACCTCCTGCAACTGCGAGCTTTCGAATCCCGGGTCGGTCATGATTTTCACCTCCGGGTATTCCACGTCGCAGGCTGACAGCAGCACCGCTCCCGCGACGACCGTCGAAAACAATTTTATCTTTTTCATTTGCATTGACATTTTAAGTTCTTGAATTCTTCATCGCATTGTCCGCACGAAATCAATAGAACGGAGCCTGCACCAGGTCGCGGTTCAACGTAACCTCCGTAGCCCGGATAGGCAGGAAATAGTGCTGGATGTCGAAATGCTTGACAGCGGCCTGCGTCTTCTTGAAGAAGGCCGGATCGGTGGCATTCTCGCCCACCGAGACATCGAATCCCCATTCGTTGTGGTTGAACTTGCCGTTGGGGCCGTGCGCCTCGAACCAGCGCCGCACGTCGAAGAAGCGGTTGCACTCGTAGGCCAGCTCGATCTTGCGCTCGTGGTGGATCAGCTCGCGCATCTCCTCCTGCGAGTAGCTGGACTTGCTGCCCTCGACCTTGCCCCACTTGTTGCCGTCGCTGCCGTAGCCCGGGATACCGGCACGCTCGCGAATCAGGTTGAGGTATTTCAACACTTCGGTCTGGTTGGCCGACGCGTCGTACTCGTTGAGCGCCTCGATATAGTTCAGGTAAACTTCGCCCAACCGGATAATCGGGAAAGCAACATTGCGTTGCCAATAATAGCTGCCATCGGAACCCAGCGTCCAGTAGTCGACGGGGACATTCTTGCGAACCGACAGACCCGACGTGTTGTGGTCGCCCGAGGTAACGCCGCACTTGCCCTTGATCCAGAAATCGCAGATGCCGTAGTGCTCATTGCCGTGAATCTTGTCGTCCACTCCATTGTACACTATGGTATTGTTGTCGTCCTTGTAGTTCAGACGGAAATAGGTTACACGCATGTTGGGGAAGTGCATCGAGGCGTAGAAGCGCGGCTCACGGCCGACGAACATCTTGAACGTGTTGGCCGGCGTGAAGACACCCGTATCCTCGGTCTCGAACATCTCGCTCTGCGGCAGGTTGAACCAGTGGTCCAGTTCGGGAGCCTGCGTGCCGTCCTCCATGAAATAGTCGTTCGCCATGTCGAGATTGAGGGCATAACGGCCGTTCCACCCGGCCCAGCGCGGCCCCGGCACGGCGCATTGTGCATACCACTGCACGGAGTTGGGATGCGCCCAGATGAGCTCTTTGCTCCACACGGTCGTTACCTGCCGGTAGTTCTCCTCGATCGCGTAGATGAACTTCACATGGTCGGCGGGGTCGTCCGATGCGAACCACTTGTCGAGATCCGCCTCGCTGCAAGTCAGCAGTTCGTATCTGCCCATATCGATGACCTCCTTGGCGGCATCGGCGGCCTGTTTCCACAGCTCGCGGTCGTAGCGGGCCGGCAGCAGGGCCGTACCGTCGTTATTATGCCAGTTGGCGTAGACCGCATTGCCGTTGATCAGCGGGCTGGCGGCCAGCAGGTACATGCGCGACTTGATCGCCAGCGCAGCCCCCTTGTCCGGCAAGCCCAACTGGTCGTCGACACGCGAATCGGGCAGACCGTTGGCGATCGACCAGTCGATTTCGTCGGCAATCCATTTGACGCAATCCATGAAAGGTACCCGCGCCGAGAAATCCATCATGTGCGAAGCATCGCGCGTCTCCGTCATAATGGGTATCGGCCCGTAAAGACGCAGCAGCAGCCAGTGGTAGTAGGCCCGCATGAAGTGCGCCTCCGCCTTCATGCGCCGACGCTCCTCCTCGCCGAGCGCCGAGCACTCGTCGACATGGTCGAGGAACATGTTGCAGTGGCGGATGGCCTGGTAGTAACGGACAAAGAAATACAGGTTGTAGCTACTTCCGTAATAATTGTCGGGCGTCATCAAACCCTCCGAAACGTTGCGGATAAACGGCTCCATGGTATAGGCAGCTTCGTCCGTGCACCAGAAATAGGGAATCTGACCGCTATGGTGCATCTCCTGAACCATGAACCCGGACTCGCCATCGCTGAACATCCGCGCGTGCCATTTTCGGGTTTCCGTATCGGAACTGAAAATCTTCTCCAAGGAGTTCATCTCCTCCGGGTCTTGCTCCAAGTAGGAGTCGCACCCGTATGCAAGCAATGCTGCAGCGAATATGCTATATACAAGAATTTTTTTCATAATGCGTTCGCTTTTGAAGTGTTAGAATGTTAAATTAACTCCAATGAATATCTGACGCTGCATGGGATAAGCACCAGCTCCCGTCTCCGGGTCCCAGAAATCCGAATAGAATTTACTGATAGTAAGCAGGTTAACACCTTGAACGTAGAACCGAACCATGTTGCAATGGATCTTGCTCGTCCATGTCGACGGCAGCGTATAGCCGAGTTCGAGGTTCTTCAGACGCAGATAGCCGCTGTTGCGAAGCCACCACGTGGAGGTCTGGTAGTTGTTGGCATTCGAACCGTAGCTCAATCGGGGCGAGAATGCGTGCGGATCGGGGTTCTCCGGTGTCCAGCGGTCAAGGAACATCGTCATCACGTTACCCATGAGCTTGGGGTTGCGGTCCGCCTGGAACGGGAAGAAATACCAGCCTCCTTCCAAATAGGTCGAACGGTTCGCCGCACCCTGGAACAGGAACGAGCAGTCGAACCCTTTCCACTTCAACGAGGCACCGAAACCGTAGACGATCTCCGGCATCGACGGATGACCGATCCATGTGCGGTCGGCATCGTTGATGACCCCGTCGTCGTTGATATCTTCGTAGCGAATGTCGCCCGGGCGCAGACGCTCCTTGTCGAGGTTGAACTGGTTGTAGTAATCAGGCAGAGCGGCGATCTCCTCTTCCGAGAAGAGATGCAGCGCCTTGTATCCCTTGTACAAACCGTAGCGCACGCCGCGACGATCCTGCCACGGATAGGCGTAGGACTGTCCGTCGTCGATGACCTTGTTGCGCGTGAACGTGAAGTTGCCGCGGGCCGAAACGAACAGATCGTGATTGATTTGCTTGCTGTACTCGGCCGAAACCTCGAATCCGCGGTTCTCCATGACACCGAGGTTCGCATACATCGTCTGGCCGCTCGGGAGACCCGTTACCTCCGAAGTCTGCGGTTGCAGGAAGATGTTCTCACGACGCTCGAAGAAGAAATCGCCGGTTAATTTCAGTGCGTTGAGGAAGCCGACTTCAAGACCCAGATTGTACTTGGTCGCCACCTCCCACGTGATGCCGGGGTTAGCCATGCGTCCTTCACCGACGCCACCCATACTCTGGTTGAATTCTTTACCGTAACCCGAATAGCCGGCTGCACTCGAATTGACGGTCGCCAAATACCCGAAGCGGCTCGAACCGATCTGGTCGTTGCCGACCTGTCCGACCGATGCACGGACTTTCAACCACGTCAGTATCTCGTTGTTGCGCAGGAACGACTCCTCGGAAGCCACCCAGCCCAAGGCCACGGCAGGGAATACACCCATGCGGTGTCCGGCAGCGAAGTTCTCCGAACCGTTGAACCCGACGTTCGCCTCGATGAGATAACGCTTGTCATAAGCATAGGTGATACGTCCGGCCAAGCCCAGTGAACGATAAGGCAGCGCCGAGATATAGTTCAAACCGTTCGACAGATTCCGGTTGTCCTTGGCATATCCCATCACCAATGCGCCCACTTCATGACGGCCGAACGTGCGGTCGTAAGTAACCGAAACCTCCGCATACTGATTGCGGACACCGGTTCCCACCTGACCGTATCCCAAATAGTCCTGATGCTGGTCGGCATCCTGTTCCTGCAATTCCAGATTACCCTCCGAGTCCCGGCCGTTGGCCTGGAAATAGCTGATTCCACGGGAGCGCGTCTCGACGTTGGTATTGGCAAAGTCGTAAGCATATACGATCTTCGCCGACAAGCCGGGCGTGATGAACGAGAAATCCTGATTGATGGAGAGGTTGGCACGCAAAACATTTTCCGTAGTCTTCATCCAGCCGCGCTGGGAGAGTACGTTGTACGGGTTGTTCAGACCGATGGTGCCGGCCAGTTTCCCGTCCGGATAGATAATCGGGAACGCATTCGGAGCCGCATTGATGATATCGCGGTAAATGGCATCGCTGCCGCTGTTACTGTTATCGGAAACCGGCTCGACGTTCTCGGAGACATTACCCTGCAAACCGATGCTTACCACAGTCGTCGGAGTTATATCCATATCGACATTCGTGCGGAAATTGTAACGGCGATAGTTTACGTTCGCACCGAAACGCCCGATCCCATCATTGACCCAGTAGTATTTCCCGGGATTGATATGATACTGGCCTTCCTGATTGTAAAATGAAAGTGCCGTAAAATAACGGGCGAACTTGCCGCCGCCGGAGATGTTCGCGCTGACCTTTTCGGACAACGTCGCCGATTTCATGAGCACATCCTGCCAGTCGATGTCGGGATACAGCAGCGGGTCGGATTGTGTGCGCATGGCTTCAATCTCCTCGGGCCGGTACTTGTACGACTCGCCGATACTGCCTCCCATGGCATCGATGGCTTCGTTCATCAGCTCGGAACGTGTCGCCGCATCGACGAAAGAGAGACGTTTGCTCGGGAATGATATGCCCTGTTCGTAGCGGAGGTCGATTTTCGCCGGGCCGTCGAATCCTTTACGCGTATTAATAAGGATAACGCCATTGGCACCGCGCACACCGTAAACGGCCGTTGCGCTGGCATCCCGCAATACGCTGAAAGATTCGATTTCGAGCGGGTCCACATTATTCAGCGGGCGCTCGATGCCATCAACCAGAATCAGCGGGTTGGGGTCGCCGGTAAATGTCGCGATACCGCGAATCCAGAATTGCGCATCGTCCTTGCCCGGCTCGCCGGAGGACTGCAAGGCAACGATACCCGTAACGTTTCCAGCCAATGTCTGGCTCAATGAACGCACGGGAATCTGAAGGTCTGCCGGGCGGACAGAGGAAATGGCTCCCACCACGGATTCCTTCTTTTGGACGCCGTAGCCCACCGAAACGACGGATACCGATTCAATTCCGGTCGTTTCCGGTTCCATCGTAATGGTAACTGCCGTCATCCCGGACTCAAGCGTTACCTGTTCTGTTTTGTACCCCACGAAAGATACCACAAGAGTCGAATTTTCGGGGGCATTGAGCTTGAACGCGCCATCAACTGTCGCAATCGTCGCGATGGTTGTACCCTTTACCGCAACGGTCGCTCCAATCAGCGGTTCCCCTGCTTCATCGAGCACTTTGCCCGAAATTGGTGTTTGTGCAAAAAGCCAGGATGCGGAGAGCAACGCCGCAACCGTAAGTATTGCTTTCTTGCATAGGTGGATTGAGGAAATCATACCATAAAATTATAGGTTAGTTAAACAAAATTTAGGGTGGTTGTTCCCGTAAACAAAGATAAAAGGGGCGATTATTACAATTCTTTTTCGATTGCGACCAATCGTACCTACTGTATTATATTTTCGTTCTTTGTACTATTTTGATATAAAAATCCGACATTTCTTTTATATACACGGACTCCAATGTAGCAGCTTGAAAAGCAGACACGAAATTTTTTAGTCAAACATTTCTTCCCAAAATAGAAAATCTGCATTCCCCTGAAAAAAGTTGACTCGCAAAAGCGATCAGCACATGGACTTTAAGTTTTCAGGCAGGCGCGGACTCTACTATGAGCAAGCGACGGAACCGTACTTTCAAGACGGACTGGATGGGACGCGGACAAGCCGGACGCTTCCCGTCTCCTGTGCGATCCTTTACAAATGGATTGCTGTCTTTGCAGGACACACCCCGCAAAAGGCATCCATGAAAAGAGTCAAGGAAGTCAGAAAAGCCTCCGGACCTTCTGCGGAGTCCCGGACAGAGTTCCCGAAGAGCGTCCTGGAACTTCAGG
The DNA here is from genome assembly GCA_947623305.1 of uncultured Alistipes sp. GTDB lineage: Bacteria > Bacteroidota > Bacteroidia > Bacteroidales > Rikenellaceae > Alistipes. Next base: position 28,455 of record CANQGQ010000002.1, read on the forward strand.
CCAAACTCAAGCGACTGCGGGCGCAGATTAAGAAAGCCGGGAGCATGACGGAAGCGTAAGCCCATCCATGTGCTGAAGCCAGATACGACATCCCGACAGGAAAAAGGGTCGGCGCCAGGCAGCGGAGAACCTGCATGCAAGGGGCACCGACATGAGGCCCGACATCCTTGCGGGCTGTCCGGCGTATCAAGCCTGTTACAGACCGTACCATAGACCGGCAATCATATGCTTGTCCTTATCTTATAACAGGGTCGGGAGTATAGAAAGACAATGCCCGGGCGGAGCGCAAGCGTATCAAGTATCAACTCTTTTTGTATGCAGCCAGAATGCTCATTTGTTCGATGCCTTTGGCGGTTATCATCGTAACGATAACATTCTTGTCGGTATTAGTCGCCTCGATGAAAGATGAAACTTTGCGCTCGATATCTGTTTCGTCCTTTGCGGTCATTGCATATGGATGATTGTAAAACTTCATTTCACATACATTGATCGTCTTATCTGCACGGTCGATAAGCCTATCTATCTGCGCTTTCCGCTCATCGCCCTTGCCGAACCACGAAAAGACATTCGACATAATGCCCGATATCCCCAATGCCATTTTTATCTGCTCTGCGTGATTCAGCCACAGCATCTCAAACGATAATCCACTCCAAATACCGTAAACGTGTGAGTTTTGACTGTTTGACCAATAAGTCGGGTCGTGCGCCGCTGCCTTCTTCATTATCTGGAAGTGGAACAGCGTAAAGTGGTCGGCAAGTTGATACAGTGTATCCGGACTTTGGTATCCGTTGACCACTCGATTGCGAGCCCTCGACACATTTGCTGAAAACGGTTCATAACGGCGAATAAACCCACAACTCTCCAACTCGTCCAACATTAAAGTAAGTTTTCCGTTGCTGGCCAATTTTGTCTGTTTGACAATATCTCCGCGTGTCAATCCTTTTCCTTTCGCCGCAAGTGCCGTTACTATCTTAATGTAGAACGGCACACCACCCAGCACCATATAACACTCGGCTATCTGTTTTGTGGACAGACGAAATCCCCGTGCCATAAAATACTGCTGGCACTCTTTCAGCGTAAATAGTTTGAGCGGGATTTTGTGCGTTACACGATTGTGCAGACCTCCGCGATTCTTGATGAGGTTGTTGATTATCCACGAAGTTGCACTGCCGCATACAATCAGTTTTATGTCGCTGCGCCATGAAGCCCACGAGTTCCAGAAACGCTCCAAGCCACTAATGAAATTAGAACGCGGCGTATCCATCCAAGGCATTTCATCAACGAAGATAATTTTGCGACCATTGGGCAGCGATTCGAGGTATGTTTCCAGTGCAATAAATGCATCGAGCCAAGCTTTCACGGGGCGAACATCGGGGCACTTCTTTCGTATGCCCTGCATAAAGTAACTCAACTGAATGCGTAGACTGACGTTGTTCACACCGGCGACATAGAAGACATAATCATCGCCAATGACCTGCTGTATCAAGAATGTCTTGCCGACACGCCTGCGACCATACACGGCGATAAATTCCGACTGTTCAGAGTTGATATAATCTTATAGTTGCTGCTGTTCCTTTTCTCGCCCGAAATTTTTCCCATAATCGTCTAATCTTTTATTTGATACAACCTATATCCCGGCTTCTTATTACGAGTGTAAAGATAATGCTTTTATTTGAACCAACAAATAAAATTACACTAAAAACAGTCTAAACGCATTGCATTATAACATCAGTTAGACCAATTTAGTGTTTTGGCATGAGATTGGAACCTATGGGAAATTATAATATCATTCCATAGTAGTATATAAATGTACTGCTATTTTTATATTATGTTGACTGATTTTTGCGGATTTTTTCAGTGGCCTGCAAAGTTGAAAAATATTTGTTACTTCTTTGTTGCTCAAAGTCTATTATAACAGATATATTCAACTGATATACAATATAAATACGACTATTATATGGCTCTATGGCCCCATACACATTGTCGCTTGTATGGGAATGTCCACATAATCTGCAAACAAAGTGGGCTGCAATGCACGATATGATGACTTCGGGCGTATGACAAAGGCGTGCTAATTTGTTACCTATTTTGTCGCCCCAATATCGTGCCGATGGTCGTATACTGCCATTGCCTATCACAGACGAATCACGGATATGCAATACGCCACCGAAAACGACTGCTATCTCGGCTTGCGGAGGTGGTATCATCTGCCACTTATACGACCATGTGATTGCCGGTCTTACGACTGTCTTTTTGCGCTCCTTTATCCTTGCAATGTCCACCGATGCCGTAGCAAACATAGCCGTCAAAGAGATTCGACGGCTTTTTCATTTGTTTGCAAAAATCGGTTTAGATTAGTTTGTTGCCTATATATGCCCACCCTTGTAAACTAAACTCTTTTTGGAACCATTTTTCAGAGGTCGCTAACCGAACAACCCGTTCACGAGATTGACCGCCTCGTCTTTCTTCCGATTGACGATTTTCGCATATACCTGCGTTACCTGCACATCGGAATGCCCGAGCAGTTTCGAGGTCGTATAGAGATTGGCTTCCAACGTCAGCATCATCGTGGCAAACGTATGCCGCGCCGTATGTGAAAAACGTGTCCTGACGGCATTTTGCAGTTGACGGCAACAGAAACGTAATCGGTTTGGAATGAGATGATTTCCCATTTTCGAGGAAATAGTCAACCGCACTTCGCAGCGATCCAACCGTTACCAGATCGTTACCCGTATCGTTACCTCGGTGTCCACAGGTAACCGGTAGCGATCAGCGGCACTCCGCACAGCGTTTTATTCTCTGAATCACCAGATTTTGCATAACGACGAACGCTTCGATTCACGGTATCTTTGCCCAAAGCAGGGAACCTTAAAAACCAGTCGTTATGAAAGAAGTCAGTTGCAAGGTTTTGCTCTACCTGAAAAGGAGCTCCCTGACCGCATTTGGTCAGGCCCCGATCATGTGCCGCGTGACGGTCGGCCGATCGATGGTGCAGCTCAGCAGCAAGCTCACCCGTACGCCCGCGCTGTGGAATGTCCGCGAGCGTCGTCTCATCGGCAAGAGCCGCGAAGCCGTGGAGACCAATGCGCGGATCGAGAAGCTGCTGCTGGGAATCCATGAGACTGTCAAAAGCCTCTCGTCCCGCCCGGGAAGGGTCGATGCCGAGGCGGTCAAATGCCAGTACCAAAGCAGTCTGGAGATCCGCATGCCACTCCTTCGCCTGCTATACGGGCCCCTCCTATGCGGATGTCGCGCGCCTGACCGGGGAGAACCTCTATACGGACGAATCGGGCATCCTGTGGCTCAAGTTCCGGAGGAAGAAGACCGACTACAAGGCTCCCGAATAGCCCGAGGTCGGCCGTTGTTTTTGTCCCGGCTCCCTGTTCATCTGACAGCAAGCTAATGGGCCGGAGCAAAATGCCAACCTCATGCCCGAAGAGTTCTCCCGGCAGGAGCCTCCGCAGATGGAGATGCTCCCCCGGGAAAAAGATTGTCGTATTCGCTCCGGCCCGTTTGGGAAGATGCTACCGATGAAAAGGAGAAAAACCATGAACGGCTACACCCCGTAAAGACGCGATGGCTCGCGTTCCCATTCTGCTCTATGTCTGTATTGTCTTGCATCCTCATTCTGCCCTCCCCCGTCTACCGAAACTCGTTGCGATAACCCTCCTCCAGCATCCGTTCAAAGGTTCGGGATTCTACATTGACTATTCCCATGGCAGTGGTTGGCGTCGAGTACAGGCCCAAACGGAGTATTTCAATTGATTTTTGAGGCATAGAACAATACGCCATAGTGACCTGCAATTGAGCAGAAAGAAGTGATAGATTGTCCGCTTGATATAGAATTTGTCTGAATGGTCCGATATCTACACACCCCAACATAAAGACATCCCTACTGATATCAATAAAGCAAGAGATCGTGAGATCGGGGCATCTGGCCTCCAAAAACAAGATGTTAAGGGCTTTTTAGATCAAGAGAATATGGCTCTAATAGATTAAGAAGCCATGAGCTCAAGATTGCGTGAGATATAGTATTCAGATTCCATGATATCAGGGATTCATGATATCCGGAGATCAATATGTCAAGACTTCGATCCCTATTGATTTCTTGGCATCACTATTTCATGATGGATAGAGTTCAAGACTTGTTCATCCCGCTTTCCACACCAACGAGTTCGTACGGGCCCGCTACCTCGAATTTCAAGAGGGGTGGGCAGGTGTCGTTATCTTTATTAGTAATTTTTTCCGTAATGCGTGGTAAATTGAGGCTCCATAATAAATATGGCTGTTCTTGTACAGTGCCTATATTCGCGAATAATTTCTGCGAGTGGTCCATCTGTAACCGCAATATTTGAAGTTAACTTTCGGTTGAGCATGAGAAACAGTCCATTGTCGGTCTGTGAAGTGTGCTATAACCAGTCCTTATTTCGTATGTCGTGTCCATGTGCGTATCTGATCCATTCTCCGGGCAGGAACGATCCGGAAACGATAGTCGTAGTGTTTATCCGGAAGCCGATATTGAGAACTGGGAGCTGCACTCTGGCTCCAGGAGTCGGACCCTCCAACGCCGGCCTGTACGAAGTCAATATTGACGGTAAAAGCTCCTTGCAGCTCCTTGGCCTCCCCGATATGGCGGGCCCGGTCCAGTTCCTGCTGCGTCGTGTTCCACAAGGATATCTGCAAGGGTCGGGAGCCCACAAATCCCAGGCAGTGGGAATCCCCGGCAGTGAGCGCAAGCCAATGCACATCGCAGCGATTACCGTTCTCCTGCGGATAGACGTATTGTACGGACATCGCAGGAACCGGAAGCGTATAAAGCCCGACCAAGGCTCCGGTTTTGCGGTCCGAATAGTTCTCATGAGGTCCGCGTCCGAACCAGGTGGCCGTTGCAAACGTATTGGGATCCGTAGTCGTCATACCGACACGAAGTAATTCGGGAACCTCCTTGCCGATGGTAAGGTCGTATCCGACCTCAAGGCTGCCATCGGCTGACATGGTATACTCCAACGTGAGCATAACTTCCCGACCGATTCGTTTCGTCACCTTCACAAGTCCGTCCTCCGTCGAAACTCGCTCGGTCAGCAACCGCTCGGGAGCCTCTTTCCAGAAACCGAACAGCTCCTCCGTTTCCCAGCCCCGCCGGTCGTTATCGGTCGAAGCCCGCCAAAAGTTCGGTTTTAGCGGAGTCGTGAGGAGATTTTGCGCCCCCGAGACATACGAAACAAGATATCCGCTCGTACGGTCAATGACGGCCCGGCAGCCGGCTGCTTCAAGGGTGATTCGCGTTCCATCATCCTCGATCGCAGCTCGCCTTTCCATTCGCGCCGGAATGGCCGGGACAACAGGGATGCCGATCTGCCCCGAAGCAGCCGTAAATCCGGCCTCGGCATACGGAAGATATGCTTTTTCATGTGCGTGGATATTGAGATAATAGGCCGCTCCGGGCTCCTGTCGGAACGGTTTTACCGGAATCCGAATCTGCGAGGCCTCTCCTGCTTTCGTTTCGGGAACCGACAACTCGCCGGATTGCACAAGGCCCCGATCCGAGACAAGCTCCCAGGTGAAGAAATACCGTGCAGTCGAGATAAAGAAATTCCGGTTCCGGATACGCACCGTATAGGGATCCGCCCCGACGGCCGTGAATTCCAGCGGCTGGAAGACATGTTTGCACTCCCACAAGGCCGGCTTCGGGGTACGATCGGCATGGAGGATTCCGTTGATACAGAAATTGGCGTCGTTATGGTCGGTCGGACGCTCGAAATCCCCGCCATAGGCCCAATATTGCCGACCCGCGCTGTCGGTCCGGAGTATCCCCTGGTCAATCCAATCCCAGATATGACCACCGAGAAGATTGTCGTGCGAACGTATCATATCCCAATAATCGGACAGGCCTCCGGTGGAGTTTCCCATCGAGTTGGCATACTCGCACATGAATATCGGACGATCGAGTCTCGGATTCCCGGCCAGATCTCGCAACCGGTCTACCCGGGGATACATCCGGCTGATGACATCCACATAGGGCGGGTCGTTCGGATTGGCCGAACCCCGGAAACTCCGGACCGACTCCGGTTCCCCGTTCCGACTGATATATGGAGCCGCCTTCGAGCGTGCGAGCGGGATGTACTCCTCCGACATCGGAAGTCCCCGGGCTCCTTCATAATGGATGAACCGCGTCGGGTCGAAATCCTTGATCCAACCGGCTGCCGCCGCGTGGTTGGGTCCGCATCCCGATTCGTTGCCGAGCGACCAGGCGATGATACTGGGGTGGTTGCGGTCCCGGAGAACCATCCGTATGATACGCTCCTGAAAGGCTGCATTCCAGATCGGAGTATTGCTGAAAAGGCTTCCGGCTCCGTGTGATTCGAGATTTGCTTCATCAATGACATACACGCCATAACGGTCGCACAGTTCGTAGATATAGGGGTCGTTGGGATAGTGCGAAGTGCGGATCGAGTTGAAATTGAATTGCTTGACCATGCGAATATCTCGTTCCATATCCTCCCGTGAAAGCGCTTTCCCTGTTTTCTGGTTATGATCGTGCCGATTGACACCCATCAGTTTGACCGGTACGCCGTTGATCAGAAGTTGCTGTCCTGCGATCTTCACGTCGCGGAATCCTACCTTGCAGCTACGCGATTCGACGACCCGGCGGGCCGGGTCGTCGAGCGAAAGGACAAGCGTATGCAGAGCGGGCTCCTCGGCACTCCATTTCCTGGGCGCCTCCACCCAAGCCTCGAGGAGGGGATAATACACGTTGTCGAAGGGTGGATACTCTTCGTTGAGAATATCATCAACAGGAAGCGTCATTGAGGCCATGACCCGTTGTCCGTCTGGTGAGAAAAGTTTCGCTACAACGTTGAACCCGCGGGTTTCAATGGCTTCCGCCACGTGAACGACCGGACGTATTTGGAGACGGGCATCCTCCATCTCCCCATCGAAAAGCGTTCTTACGCCGAAATCCTCAATGGCAATTTTCGGGCTGGCGGCAAGATAGACTTCCCGGTGTATGCCTCCCATCCGCCAATGGTCGGCATCTTCAAGATAGCTGCCGTCCGTCCACTTGAAGACTTCGACGGCCAGACGGTTGTTGCCCGGATGGACAATATCCGTAATATCGAATTCGGCAGGCAGGCAACTGTCCTCGGAATAACCTGCCGGCTGACCGTTGACCCACACGTTGAAGCCCGAATAGACTCCCCCCCCCGAAATGGAGCAGGATACGCATCTCCTTCCAAGCCGCCGGCAACGTGAAATCCCGCACATAACTCCCTACCGGATTGTCCCGGGTGATGAACGGGGGATCGAACGGGAAGGGATAGATGATATTCGTATAGATCGGGTATCCGTATCCCTGCATCTTCCAACAGGAGGGAACCGGAAGATCGGCCCATCCCGAAGGATCGAATCCCTCCGACTGGAATCCTTGGAGGCGATTCGTCGCTTCCTCCGAGAAATGGAATTTCCAGACACCGTTGAGCAGTTGAATCCGCGCCTTGGTCCGATCACCGGCAAGCGCCTCCGTCTCCGTAGCATAAGAATAGGAGGTAGCTCGGGCCGGAAGCCGATCGATACCGTTGACGAGCGGATTCTCCCACGGTTCGGCCTGACGAGCTTGGAGAAATTGCGATCCGGGGAAAAGCAATGCGATGGTTAGCAAAGCAACCTTATTCATAGTTTTAGTCGGTTTGTTAGAATGGCAAGTCTGAATCAATGTTACAAATTTAACAACGATTCATACTCGCAATTATCGTAAATACATCAAAAACTATTATGATTTTATTGATGTCTTTTAATTGGCACGATCCTATTTACTCTACCAATGAAAGTAAGGGGGCATTATCCTCCAGCTCGATCGTCCTATTTCAGTTGTTCATTTCTTTGGCAACTGGACGTTGTAACGATTTTTCTTCAGATGTTGCTCCTTCAACCCAAAGACTGCCTTTTCTCATTCGCTATTTTCTGCAGATAATGCCTCCTGCGTACTGTTTCCTGCACTTGCTGTTGTTTGCTCGTTTGTCGTGTGGTAATGTTCAACGTACTCGCGTGGCGTCATTCCGAAGTGCTTTTTGAAACACTTCGTGAAGTAGGAATGGCTGTTGAAGCCTGACTTATAGAGAATTTCTGATATGCGCAACTCTCCAGCGCAGAGGTATTGCGCTGCACGTTTGAGTTTGATCGTGCGGATGAAGTCGTTGACAGTTTCTCCGATTAGCGCCTTGACCTTGCGGTAAACGTATTGATACGAGCAACAGAGCGCATCGCACAGCGTCTGGATATTGAAGTCGGGGTTCTGGAAGTTGGCTTCAACGATCTGCACTATGTGGAGGATGAATTTGTCGTTTCCCGATTCAACCTTGATCTCCGACGGGTCGGAGAGCATCTTCTTCCGGTAGAGCTCCTGCAACTTGGCCCGTGAGGCGATGAGCCCCTCTATACGTGTTGTCAGAGTCTTGATACTGAAAGGCTTCGACAGAAATGCGTCGGCCCCGCAGTTATAACTCATGGCCCTGTCAGCTTCGTCACTCTTGGCCGTTAGCATGATGAACGGAATGTGGCTGGTCAAGCTCTCCTCGCGGACTTGCCGGCACATTTCGAATCCGTCCATACGGGGCATCATCAAGTCAGAGACGATCAGATCGGGATAGACGCGCCGAATTTCTTCGAGACCCTGTTTGCCATCTTTGGCTGCGTAGACCTAATAACGGTCTGCAAGTGAGCTGCATAGGAATTCGAGCATCTGTTGGTTGTCTTCGACGAGTACGATTTTCGGTCTGCCACCCTCTCCGTTACCTGACGTTTCGAGATTATGGGCCATGTCTTCGGAGGGTTCCAACCTCGAAATATCGTTCTGGCAAGGAAGTGTGACAGTGAACCGACTGCCTTTTCCCGGAGCGCTGTCAACCCGGATGCTACCACCGAGCAACTCGGCATAGTTGCGAGTGAGTGCCAAGCCGATTCCCGACCCCTCGGTCTGTTCGTGAGGGGTGTTGGATGTCTGGTAGTAGCGGTCGAAAATCCGGTTCTGATCTTCGGGTGCAATGCCGCAACCTGTATCGCTGACCGAGATGCAAACAACAGACTTTTTTTCGATTTCGGGCATATCTATCTCCAGCGAGATGCATCCGCCGTCGGGTGTGAATTTGAAGGCGTTGGAGAGCAGATTATAAATCATCTTTTCGACCTTGTCGCGGTCGAAAAGCATGTTGATGCAGAAGGGATGCGACGTGAACGTGTAGCCGATTCTCCGCTCCCGGGCGTGCTCGCGGAACGAGTCGAATATCTCCTCGCAGAAGGCGGCCAGATCGCCCATACTCAGGTTGACCTTCATCATGTGATTGTCGATTTTCCGCATGTCCATGATCTGGTTGATGAGCCGCAGCAACCGCTCGGCATTCTGACGGATGGTCAGTAACAGGGCGCGCTGCCGTTCGTTGGATCCGTCGAGCAATTGTTCGATGGGCCCGAGGATCAGTGACAGCGGCGTCTTGAACTCGTGGGAAATATTGGTGAAGAAGGTCGTTTTGGCCTGGTTGAGCAGCCGGTCGTTCTCGCGACGCATGATTTCGAACTTCAGTTCCCGAGACAGTCGCATCCGGATCCGTACCAGATAGGCGCCCCAACCGCAAAGTCCGGCGATGAGCAGCATGTAGAGAATGTAGGCCAGATCACTGCGGTACCATGCTGGAGTGATGGCGATTTCAACGCGCTCTTGGTTCTCGCTCCAGATCTCGTCTGAGTTGACGGCTTTGACCAAAAAGGTGTACTTGCCAGGCGGAATGTGCGAATAGAAGGCGTAATTGTGTTCTCCGTCGGTGACAATCCATTCCTTGTCGTATCCCTCGAGTTTGTAGACGTAGCGGTTTTCGCTTTTGGGGGCGTAGTTGAGCAGAGCGAAATTGATCCGGAAGAAGTTTTCATCGTGGCGCAGTCGGAGTTGGTCGCAGAGCGTGATCGAATGGTCGAGGATGACGTGGTTGTCAACCTTTTCCCCGGGGGAGATCCGGGCATTGTGAATCTCGAGAGACGTGAGACGAATTGGGTATTTGGTGACGTCGACCTTGATTTCCCGAGGGCTGAAGTTGATATATCCGCCGTAGCCTCCCATATATATACGCCCGTTTGCCGTGCAGGCACTGTTGTATTCGATATCGGTCATCGTCAGTTCCTGTGAAATGTCATAGGTGATCTTATAATTGAGTTCGTAGTCGAACATTACGAGTTGCGAACCTGTGGCGATCCACAACCTGTTGTTGTCGTCTGAGATGATCGTCCGAACCGACAGCGGCGTATTAGTCTCGATGCGCTCGAATCCGTCGGTATGAGGGTCGTATCGGCACAGTCCGGCATCGGTGCCGATCCACGTACGGTTGAGCCGATCGGTGTGGATCGTGTATATACGATCGCTGACTATACTTGTCGGATTGTCGGGGTCGTTCTTGTACTGTACAAAGGTCCGTCGGGCCTTGTCGTAGCGAAAAATTCCGTCGCTGATTGAGCCTATCCACAGATTTCCCTGTTTGTCGGGCTCGAAATAGGGAACGTCGCTGTTGTCAGACGACCCGAGGTTGTCGATGTACATCGGCCGGAAATGAAGCTGCTGGATCTCACCCGCGGTGTCCCGCTCGGCTCGAATGAAACAAACTCCGCTGCTGATGTTGACCACGATTTCCCCGTCGTTGTCCTCCTTGATATCGTAGATGTACTTGAACGAAAAGTTACGGTCGCCTGTCTCAACCTTATGGAAGTTGCGGCGTGCATGGTCAAGGTAGACGACGCCGTTATTGGTGCCAATCCACATGGTTCCGTACCGGTCGAGCAGCAGACGTTTGATATTGTTGTGCGGTAACGGCGAGTTGGCGGTTGTAAAGATCCTGCGGAGCTGCATGTCGGCTGTGTAGAGTCGCAGACCGTTGTCGGTACCGATCCAAATTTCCTCGGGGAGGACCACCAGATCGGTCACGTTCTCGCGGATCGTGTTCCCGAACTTGTCCGTCGTATTGACATAGGAGATGTCGATCGGCCGACGGTTGCGATTGCAACAGGTGAGACCGTGGGTTGTACCGATCCAGATCATGCCTTTCTCGTCTTGAAGTAGGGCTGTAATCGTTTGGGCAGGCAGGGATGCGGGGTCTATGAGCGAGTTGGAGTAGTTCTTGAAGTCCTTTGTCCGGGTATCGAATATTGAGAGCCCTGTGCTACCGGCCAAAAGCAGATGCCCGTCGTCGTAAGGGATGACGGCCCGCAGGGAGAGAATCTCGCCGCCGGTGAACGAAGGACCATAGTATTTACTTTGCCGGGTCTGCATGTCGAGGGCATAGAGACCCGACGATGAAGCGATGTAGAGTATGTGCGGGGTCGCTTTGGAGATACAGAGTCCGGCGATGAGGAGGTTATCATGTTTCGATCCTCCGAAGGGCAGTTCGATGCGTTCGAAAAGTTTCTTGTTGCTATCCCGGTGGTAAAGTCCGTCGAAAGTGCCGACCCAAAGGCCGCCGTGTGCATCCTCGCACAAGCTGCGGATTTCGTTGTGCATCTTGTCCGGATCGTAGGGATTGAGTTTGTGGAAGGTGATCCTCGACTTCGAGCGATCCAGGCAGAGCAAGCCATCCGAACCCTCGCAGAAACATCGGATGCGGGCGGTGCTCAGAAGGTTGTGGGTGTCGTTGTCGGCCTTCAGAAGCGAAAAGTTCTCCCGCTCGGGATCGTAGACGTTGACTCCCTTTTCGGTACCGACGAGCATGCTGCCGTCACATGTGATATAGAGGCTGTTGATCCAAGAAGTTGAAAGCGTTCTGGGATTTCCGGGCTCGTGACGGAAGGTTTGGAACCGGGTGCCGTCATAACGGTTGAGGCCCTCTGCTGTACCGACCCATACGAATCCCAGGGAGTCTTTCGCCAGGGCGTTGACTAACTGGTGCGAAAGCCCTTGGTGAAGATCCTTGTTTCGGAAATAGAGCTTTATCTCTCCGCTGCTCTTTGCGGGTAGCCATCCTGGTAGCAATAGTGCGAGAAGCAGAATGAGGCATCTTGACATACGACAATTATAGTGAAAGGAGAGGATAGAGACAAATGAAAACCGTGTTTTGGCTATACGAATTGTGCCCTATACTTTACAAATATAGTGGTTCGTGCTGTAAAATCAAAATGCCGATGTATGGAAATGCACCGGCATATGATTCTCTGAAATGGTTCCTCCGAGCGGATTATCGAAGTGTGGTATAACCGCCGGAGGTGATCTGCCAAATGGTCGAGAAATCCCATCCGACAAACGATTCCTGTTTCCTCATTTGAACATCAGACAGTATGCCGCTCCCGACAATTCCAGAGGTGGTGCCTCCGGCGAATTCGGTGTCTGCCCCCGTGTCGAGGGCGTAGCATCCCGATACGGTAGCGCTGCCGCTCGCCTTGCCGAAGGCCAGGCAGAGATTGCCGCTTCCGCCGTCTGCCGTGACGCTGCCCGAGGAGTAGCAGTGCGAGACCGTCACGACCTGGTCGGCCATTTCGCCCATGATACCGCCATAGTTGGCTTTTCCGTTGATCGTGGCGCTGCCCGTGTTGTAGCTGTCGAGGAGTTTGCCTGCCTTGTCGGTTTGCCCGACGAGCCCGCCGATGCGCATGCTCGAACTCGAAACGCTCGTACCGACGATGAGGTCACCTGTATTGTAGCACTTTGAAATGGTCGTATTGGCCGAATAGATACGGCTGATGATCCCTCCAATGTAGGCGGCGCCGCGGCCCTGTCCCGAGGGCTCCGACATGGTGAGTGTTCCGGTGTTGCCGCACCGTTCGATGAAACAGGTGGCGCTCGACGAGGTGGTATGGCCCACCACGCCGCCGAAGTAGTAGTTGGCCGTGATGGCGCCGTTGTTCACCGATCCGTAGATCGATCCGCCGTTCATGCCGACAATGCCGCCGACCTGGTTCATCGCCGTGATCGAGGCATCGTTGATGCAGTTCTCGATGACGGCCGAGGGATTGTTGTAGGCTGCGATGCCGCCGCAGTCGAAGACGTCTGTCTTGTTGCGGTCAGCAGCCGCCGAGATGGCTCCCGAGGTGTGGCACTTGGCGATTGTGCCGTTGTTGACGGCTGCAATTCCGCCGACGTTCAGCGGTGAGGCGCCCGTCTCGCATCCGATGGTGCAGTTCGAAACCGTAATGTCGTGGATCGAGCCGTTGTTGACCGCTGCGACCCAGGCAAAACCGTTGTTCTCCTTATTGACCTGGCCTCCGGCCGTGGTGATGTAGAGGGAGCAGCCGCTGAAGGTGAGATTCGAAACTTCGCCACCCTCGGCAATACCGCCGAACAATCCGAAGTAGTTGCGGTCGGTGGCCATGGGACGGATGCTCCAGTCCGAGATGGTCTTGCCGTTGCCGTCGAAGATTCCCTTGAAGGGCGATGACGGCGTGCAGAGCGGTTCGAAATCCTCGCCCGGTAGCGGCGTGTAGTCGAGGCGGTAGCAGCAGTTCCCGGCGATGTCGTTGACCAGCGCAATGTTGCGCAGGTAGTGGTCGGCATCGACAACGAAGGGATACTCCCGGGTGCCGCTTCCCGATGCGAAGTGGCTGTTGGCCTTTTCGCGGTTGCTCTCCGAATAGATCGTCGGGTCGTCCGAGGCTGCATGGATGTAAACCTCGAATTCCCCTGCATAGAGCGGCTTGGCGAATACCTCATTGGTTGAGAGATTGCAGGTCAGTTTCGTGCCGTTGTCGATCTCCGCAATGCGATTTTTGTCGTTGACGAGTACGATGGTGTATTTCATTGCGCCCATGATGGCATTCCAGGAAAGGAGTATCTGTCCCTGGTTATCCTTCTGCAATGTGATTCCGGGGCGTTGAAGGTCCCGCTCTGGATCACGTCGAAAGCGTAGCTTACCGAAGCGTCGCTTTTTGAGCGGAACGTCACGCGGGTGCTCCGCTCGACATGGGTTGCATTGAGTTCGCAGACGAGTTTAACGGTCTGCTTGCCCTTTTCGGTGCCGTCGCTCACGACTGAACACCACGCCTTATCAGCCGTTTCAGCTTCCCATGAATCATTGGTGTAGAGCGTGAGCTCCGTTTCACTGCGCGTAACGCTTGTCGCAAGCCGATTTTCCTCGAGACCTGATAGTTCGATGTAGGGCTCGCTGGGGTTCTGCTTAACGTCGAACTCCTTGCGGAACGAACTTCTGTCATCGTCGCTCTCGATCACCAGTCGCGCGGTCTTGGTCTTTGTCAGGTCGCAGTTGCGCTCCGTCGAGACCGTGATCTCGATATTGCCGAACCCTTCTGATGGCGTGATGGTGAGCCACTCCTCTCCCCCCCCCGTCGTATTCGACGTGGGCCTTCCACCAGATATTTGTCTTGATGAGGATTTTTGCCTCTTCGGTCTTGCCTTCGAAAGTGAGGCTCGTGTCGTCGATGCCCACCGTTGGGGAGGTTTCGTCTCGGCTGTAGAGATCATTGTCGGAGCAGGCGGCTGCAAACAGCAGCTTCCCCGACAGACAACCGAAAAGTATCGCTTTTGTTTCCATAGTTCAGTCGGTTTGTTTTTATTTGTGTAGTTGTTATTCCAGACTTCAATTCTGTTGCTTGTCTCGCGGTTGTAGGCCTTGTTGAGTTTGTCGGTGATTCCGCGGTGCGTCTGCTTGACGATCCGCGACCGCATGGGCGGGTCGTCGACATGGCGCATGCGCAGTTCTTCGTTCAAAAGAATCAATACGAGCCGTTTCATCAGTATCCGAAGTTTTGGTCGGCATCGGAAATGTTGTAGTTCGAAGAGATATCCGCACGGGGGAACGGCAGGAGCAGGTTCCGTTTGACGGAGTTATAGTCTTCGGGCAAGATATAGTCGAAATCAGTGGTCGATTCAAGCGCCTGGATCCGTGCGTTGTGGATCTTGACCAGTTCGGTCAGGTACTCCACCCCGAAACGACGGCTGTCAAACCACTCGTGCAGCTCGTCCTTCAGTTCGCAGCGGCGTTCGATGCGCAGGTCATCGCGTACCTGCTCCTGCGTAAGGCTTGTCGGCCAGTCGGCCAGTCGGCCGGTTCGCTGCGGTCACCGTTTGCGGTATGACGGGCGCGGGCCAGCATCTCGTTGACGTAGCCGATGGCCTCGTGGGTATGCTCCCCGCCCAATTCGTTGGCCGCCTCGGCCAGTACGAGCAGCAGGTCGGCATAGCTGTAGACGATGAAATTGCAGTTGGCATTGCCGGCCGTGAAGGTCGGGTCGACCCATTTGCGCAGGTAGGGCAGCGATTCGTACTTGGCGGTCTCCTGATCGGGATAGTTCTTCTTGGTATAGGGGTAGAGGTAGTATTGGCGCCCGTTGTACTCATCCTTGTCAACCGTTGTGTTGCATTTGTACTTGTAGTCGAGGTAGGTGCACTCTTCGCGCCAATCTCCCGGGTAGCGGTCGTTGTGCTCGTCCCAAGCCTCGCGCGAGGGACGGATCTGCCCGTAGTTATTCGACGAGTTGGTCAACGGAAGCTCCTCCCAGTATCCCGGCAGATAGCGGTACATGAACGGACAGTCGCCCGTCGCATAGTTCATCTCCAGTTCGAGAATCGACTCTTCGGTGTGCTTGTTGGTGTATACCCACAGGTCGGCGAAGTCGGGTACCAGCGAGTAGGCATGTTCGTCGTAAACGGCCTTGGCACTGTCGTAGGCCAACTGCCAGTAGTCGCGGGCCGAAGGCGTGAAGAGATCGGCGTCGAAGGGCTCTCCGGGATGCTCCTTGATGCATGCCAGTGCAGTGTAGACTTTAGCCAGCATGGCCTTGGCCGCCCACTTGTGGGGGCGCCCGTGGGCGTGCTGCCCCTTTTCAGGAAGCAACGTCCATGCCTGTTCGAGGTCGTCGATGATGAGCCGGTAGATCTGGTCGATCGACGTGCGGGGGCGATGGCTCTCGTCGATCGAACTGGCCGCCAGCTCGATGTAGGGCACGGGGCCGATCGTGCGCACGAGGTTGAAGTAGGCCAGCGCGCGCAGCAACCGCGCTTCGCCGATGATCCGGTTGTGTTCCGCCTCGGAGAGGCCGTCGCAAAGCCCGATGTTCGTGAGCAGGTCGTTGACCGTGTTGATCGTCTGATACATGCCCGAGTAGACGTATTCGACTGTGGAGTTGTCCGTGGCGACGTTCATCGTAGCCAATTCGACCATGTAGGTCGAACTACGGTTCTGCAGCTGCATGGTCGGGGCATTCCACGAAAGCATCATGTGCAGGTAGTTGCCATAGCCGTTGTAGCCCGAAATGTATCCGTAGCAGGCGTTCAGCACGGCCCGGACACCCGATGCCGAGGAGTAGACGGCCTCGGGACTGAATTGGGTGGAGGGGTGTTCCGTAAGGTAATCGTCGCACGAACTGCCGGTCAGCGCGATACCCATCATCAGTAACGGAAGAAGTATCTTTTTCATGGTTGGTTTTGTTGTTGTCCGGTTTAGAAAGTCATTGAGATGCCGCATACGTAAGAGCGTGCCGAGGGGTAGGAGCTCCAGTCCACTCCGACCTTGAGGGCATCGTTGGTGAAACTGTTCACTTCGGGGTCCCAGCCGCTGTACGAGGTCCAGAGAAGCGCATTACGCACCGTGAAACTCAGGTTGAGTCCCTTGATGAAGGAGCTCTTCTTGAAGTTGAACTGGTAGATGAGTGATGCAGACGAAAGGCGCATGTAGCTGCCGTCCTCGACGATACGGTCAGTGAAGTCCTTGCTTTGACCGGCGGCTCGGTTCAGCCGCGGGTAGCGTCCGTCGGGATTCGTTTCGCTCCAGGCGTCGAGATAGGCTTCGGTACGCACGTTGTGGAGGTTGTTGCCGAGCGGCGCCGTGTTAGTCTCGGGCAGCAGGTTGCCGTTGGCGATCTGATTGCCGTAGACGCCGTCGAACATCAGCGCGAGGGTAAGATTCTTCCACCGCAGCGAGGTGCTGAATCCATAGGTGAACGAGGGGTTGGGGTTTCCGATGATGTCCTTGTCCGTGTCGTCGACGTTGCCGTTCCCGTCGGTGTCGACATACCAGACGTCACCCGGTTCGAGCACGGCTCCGCGATAGGTGGGAACCAGCCCATAGTCGATAGCCTCCTGCGTCACCAGTCCGTTGGTGCGGAATCCGTAGAAGAGTCCCGACGGACGGCCCTTGATAAAGATATTGGCCGGCATTTTGAAGTAGTCAGAGGTGTTCGAGATATCCTCGTCCTCGAAGGCTGAGGCGAAGATATTGCCGTGTTGCGATTCAGGAAGTCCGATGTCGCCGATCTTGTTGCGGTTGAACGAGATATTGGCGTTGATATTCCACGTGAAATCCCGGTTGTCGATCGGGTAGGCGTCGACCGAAATCTCGAGACCCCGGTTCTGAATGCTGCCCCGGTTGATCCACATCGACGAGAATCCCGTCGAGGGAGGAATCGAGATCTTTTGCAGCAGGTCTTTTGTATTTTTATAGTAGAGGTCGAGCGTGAGGTTGAAACGGCTGTCGAACAGGCCCATGTCCAGACCGACGTTATACTGCTCGGTGGTCTCCCATTTCAGCTCGCGGTTTGACATGAGGCTCGGCTTGATGCCGATGACGAACTGTCCGTTGGGATACTTCGTGTAGTCCGAATTGGGGTCGGCCGTATACATCGAGTTGTAGATCGTGAGCGTCTGATAGGGGATCAGACCCTGGTTGCCGACCTGTCCCCAACCGGCTCGGAACTTGAGGTTCGAAACGAATTCCGCATTTTTCATAAACTGTTCCTCATTGATGCGCCAGGCCAGCGAGAAGGAGGGAAAGTAGCTGAAGCGGTTCTTCTTCGAGAACTTGCTGCTGCCGTCGGCGCGGAACGTGGCTGTCACGACGTAGCGTTCCTTGTAGTTGTAGACCGCACGGGCGATATAGGACATCAGCGTATTGGCATCCTCGGAGTATCCGGTCTCCTGTGTACGGGCATAGCGAATGGCATCCGTGCGGAATTCGAGCGTCGGGTAGTCGGGGACGTCCTGGGCGCTGATGGTCGTGTTGTGGTTCTCTGCGCTGTTGAACGAGACTCCCACAACAGCGTCGATGCGATGCCCGCCGCTGAAACTCTTGTTAATGTTGAACATATTGTCGACGTTGTAGCGGAAAGCGATCAGTTCAGGGAATCCAGCTCGGCCGTTCAGACCGTTATCGAGGTACTGACCGTAGAAACGCGTACGGTTCTTGTTGCGGTAGTCGGTGCCGAAGGTGGTCTTGAACGACAGCCACTTGGTCAGCCGGATATCGGCGTAGAGGCTTCCGCTCATACGGAACTCGTCGCTGCTGTCGTCGTAGTTCTCAAGCCAAAGGTCCGTACCGCGATAGTCCTCATCGTCGCTCAGGTCCCCCTCGATGGACGAGACATAGGGTTTCGACCCCAGCATCTGGCGGATCATGCTCGTAGCGCGTGTGGCATTCTGCGTGCCGCCCGGCTCGGTGCCATGAGTCATCATGTTCTTGCGGTTGGAGACGGTCGTCTTGGTGCCGATCTTGATGAATTTGGCCACCTTGTGGTCGAAATTCGCACGGAAGTCGTATTGCTTGACGTTGGTGTTGCGGATGATACCGTTGTTGCGCAGGTAACCTCCGGCAAAGTAGTAGTTCGACTTGTCGTTACGGCCGCTCACGCTTACGCGAGAGTTGACACTCACGGCGTTGTAGAGCGTGTAGTCCTGCCAGTCGCGATCGGTAAGCACCTCGCCCTCTTCGATGTCGAGGTCGAAGTTCAGGTCTTTGGCATAGGCAAGGAACTGGTCGAGGTTGAGTACGTCAATGTGTTTGCGCGGGGTGGAGACGTCGACCATCGTGGAGAACTCAATGCGGGGCTTGTCCGAGGAGCCCTGCTTGGTGGTAATCAGCACCACGCCGTTGGCACCCATCGAACCGTAGATGGCCGTGGCCGAGGCATCCTTGAGAATCTCCATGCTGGCAATGTCCTGCGGGTTGATCGACGCCAGGGCGTTCTGCGACTCCTGCCCGGTGCTACCCAGCGGATTCTCCACATCCTGGGACGAAGGGTTGAGGATGATGCCGTCGACGACATAGAGCGGTTCACCCGTGCCGTTGAAGGAGCTCGTACCGCGGATCTTTACGCTCACTGCACCGCCCGGAGCGGCATTTCCCGTGGTGACCTGCACGCCGGCCACATGACCCTGGAGGAGTTTGTCGAACGAGCCCACCTGTGCGGCTTCGCGGTTGTTGATATTCACCGATGAGACGGCTCCCGTTACGTCGCTTTTGCGCAACGTACCGTAACCTACGACCACCACTTCGTCGATCTGTGCCTCTTCGCTTTCGAGCCGGACGTCAATCCGAGTCTTCGAACCGATCGCAATCTCCTGATTCTTGTAGCCTATGTAGCTGAATTGTAGTGTCTTGTCGCTAACGTTTGATGGGATGGCCAATTTGTAACGGCCATCAGCGTCACTACTGGTGCCCGTAGTGGTTCCCTTGACGAGCACGGTGGCTCCGACGATGGCCTGTCCGTCGGAATCGGTAATGCGCCCGCTGACGGAGACCTGTGCGAACAGGTCTGCCGTAAGCAGCAACGCGAATACCAGGCAGAGAATATGTTTTATATGTTTCATGGCGATGTGTTTTTGAAGGGTTAGAAAGTTGCTTTCACGCTGAAAAGGAAGGTCCGTGCCAGCGGATAGGAACCGTTGTCGAGCCCATATCGGCTCAGGTCGTAGCTGTAGCTGTTGACCAGAGGCGAATAGCCCGAATATCCGGTCAGCGTGCAGAGGTTTTTCGCCGTGAAAGCGAGGTCGATGTTTCGGAGCCACTTCTTGCCGATGTCGATGCGGTAGTTGATCTGGATGTTCGACAGTCGCAGGTAGGAGCCGTCCTCGACGAAGCGGGAGCTGATGACGTCCGATCCTACGGCATTCAGCCGCGGCTGGCCTCCGTTTGACGAGGCCTCGCGGAAGCTCTCGCTGCGAAGGTTCGAATAGTTGCCCGTGCGATAGGTGGCCGTATTGAGCAGGTTGAGGTTCAAGATGTCGAAGTCGGCGGCGCCGTCCAAGGTAACGATGAGGCTTAGATTGCGCCATGTAAGGCGGTTGTTCAGTCCGTAGCAACAGGTCGGGTTGGGATTTCCAATGACGGTCATGTCCGCTTCATCCACGCGGCTGTCGCCGTTCTGGTCGATGAACTTGATGTCTCCCTCCTGCAGCCGCGTGCCGAGGAACGGCGGAATGAAGAGCAGGTGGCGTTCACTGACGATGCCCTGGCTTTCATAGCCGTAGAACGCTCCGACACTTTCGCCCTTGCGGTTGACGCTGACCGTTACGTCACGCCCGTTCCACGAGCCCGTCGAATTGCCGAAAACATCGGCGTTGTCAACTGCCCCCGTCTCTTCGATGCGATTGCGGTTGTAGTTGAACGACGCGCCGAGCGTCCATTTCCACTTCTTGCCGTCAAGAATCCGACTCTGGATACCGACCTCGACACCGCGATTCGAAACCCGTGTGCTGTTGGCGTAGATCTCGCGGTAGTCGCCCAGACGGCGGTGGTAGTAGTAACGCAGCTTGTCGGTGGTCTTTGAGTCGTAGTAGTTGACTGAAAGCAGCAGGCGGTCGTGTGCCAGCCCGAAATCGAGTCCGAGATTCCATTCGTCGTTCAGACTCGTCCAGCGGGCGTCGTAATAGTTGGTAATGCCGTTTTCAGGCTCGATCTGCGGGTCAATGCCCGTGATGTTGCTCTGGTCGAACTGGTAGGGATTGAATACCTGCCGTCCGGAGCGGCCCCAGCCGCCGCGCAGCCTAATCTGCGAAATGACCTCGACCTGGGCGAGGAAGGGCTCCGAGGCAATGTCCCACGCCGCCGAAACCCACGGATAGAGCGCCGTGTCGTCAAGGCTGTTATCGTAACGGAACGTATAGTCGCCGCGCAGACCCGCGTGGATCGTGTAGCGTTTGTCGTACGTGTAGCAGGATGAGAGGTGGCAGGCGGTCTGCTAGTTCCGGGTACGGATGACGTGTGACGGCTGGCGGTTTTCGGCCAGCTCGATGCCCTCGGCCCGGAGATCCTCCTTGAAGAACTTGTACCCCTCGATGATTTCGTTGGTGTTGTTGTTGCCGTTGAACGTCGTGCCGAGCGTGGCCGTCAGATGGTGCCTGTTGTCGAACACCCGGTCGTAGACGAGTTGCAGCGAGGCGTTGTAGGCTAATGCCCGGTCGTTGCTCTCGGCGGCCCGTCCCTGTTCGACGGCACCGCGCCAGATTTCGCTTCCGACCCACCGCTTGCGTTCCTTGCTGCGGTAGTCGAGACCTCCCTCGACGTTGAGCACGAGCCCTCGTGCCAGCACGGCTTTCACATAGGCGGCTTGCTGGATGAAATATTGTCCGGTGATGTCGTCGTATCCGGCGAGCCATCCTTCCGACGTGTCATCGAGTTGCGAGCCGAAGGGGGTACCAGCATTGCGCAGGGGGATTGCTTCGGTCATAGCCTTGATGGTACTCATCGAGCCGATGGGGGGGGGTGTTCCCTGGGTCATGTTGTAACGGATGTGCCCAAAGTTGCCGCGTACGCCGAACAGGCTGTTGTCCTTGAACGTCCGCTCGATGTTCACCTTGAAGTTCATCGTGCTGACACCGGTGCGTTTGATGGTGCCCTGTTCGTCGCTGTAACCCATCGATAGGTGGTGTCGTGTGCGGCCGTTCGATCCCGTTGAGCTTACGTAGTGGCTATGAATCAGCGCCGTGCGTGTGGCGGCGTCGCTCCAGTCAACGGGGGCGTCTGAAAGATTTACGTCGGGATTCGCCTGTTTCATCATGGTGATGTATTCCGCTCCTGATAGTATCTCCGGGGTATGCCCCATGGTGGAGATACCTATATTCGAATGGTAATGGATATCCTCCTGGCGGTTGGTCCCCATTTTGGTGGTGATGATGACAACACCGTTGGCGCCCTGAGATCCGTAGATGGCCGTGGCTGCCGCATCCTTGAGCACCTCGATCTTCTCGATGTCGTTAGGGTTGATCGATGCCAGGGTGTTCTGATCCAACTGATAGTCGCTCGGGTCATTCTGGAACGCTTGGGCGGCATCCGTGGTGGTGGGGTTGAGCAGATATAAAGAGGTTCGGCCGTGCCGCGGAAGTTCTTGACGCCGCGGATAATCATGCTGAAGGCACTGCCGGGAGTTCCGTCGGTCGGTCGGACAAATACGCCGGCCTCTCCCGCACCCATGAAGAGATCTTCGATATTCGATGCTGTCTCATCAGGGGCAAGGTTTCCTTTCTTCGGGGACAGGACGGTGCTTGATGTGGTACCTCCTGCTCCGGGATTACCCAGCGAAACATCATACGTCGCCTCTTTCGGGGTCTGTGCTTGGGACCCCGTTCCGGCGAACAACATACAGACTGTCGCCGTGCAGAACGCTGCGATCCGGCGGAATGTCCGAGTGTCAGAATGGTTGATTTGTTTCATTCAGTTTGTTGTTTGAGTTTGGTAAGCAAAGTTACGGAGACCGTTTCAGCCTTTTTAGAAGTATTGTATGAAAAACTATCACAGATCTGTCATGAGGCGGATTGCCGTGGCGGCGCGGCAACGGTTTGTTGACGCTGGCACGGGCCTGTCAAGCCCTCCGCATGGCGGGCTAATGCGGAGGCAATCTGTCATGGCGGTGAAACACCTGTTTCGCAGAGAGCCCGTTTTTGTAATATCTGTTATAATCAATGTCGTTTTTTTAATATTTCGCCCTGCCTCCTCGGATTATCTTTGTCGTGTTAAAATATCCTCTATGATGCGAAACAATCTCCGGAATATGTTCTTGGCTGGGCTGTTGCTCGCCGCGGCGTTCCCCGCGCTCGGACAGTACAGGCTGCGGGTAGAGATGGACGCCGCAAAGAAAGAAGTGCCTGTACGACCCGTAGGTGTCAACCTCTTCATGTTGATGGATGACGACCGTGCGGCCGATCGTACACGACCCATGTGGCGAGCCCTGCGTGATTTGAATGTGCGGTCGGTGCGTTTCAACGAGGGCGAATACGGAGACTGGTATATTTTCACCCATCCCGATTCGCTGGGCCTGCTCACAAAACTCGAAGCTCCGCTCTATCCGCGCCTGATTGATATCAAGTCGCGGGGGATAGACTCCAAACTGACTGACGCAGATGCCTTGCCCGGTTATGCGGGGTATCCGCTCAACGGGAAGAGATACCGCCCGACGATCGATTTCAATGCTTTCCTTATACTCTGTCGCAAGGCTGGGGTCGATGAACCTACGATTATCATTCCCACCCTTCCGGTGGATTGGGGCAAGTCCAAGCCCTTCTACTCCTCGCGTCGCGACCTGGTGCGGCTTGCAGCCGGAATGGTGCATTATGCGAACAGGGTGTGTGGCAGGCCGATTCGCTACTGGGAGATCGGTAACGAGCACTATTGGGAGAACCGCAACGATGCCTGCGATACAGTATGGGCGGCCAAATGCGCCTCGCTCGTGTTGGAGATGGCTCGTGCCATGAAGGCCGAAGATACGACAATCGAGGTGGGGATCAACGGATTCACCGCCCCCATGGCTCGAGACGATGCTTACCTATGCCGATGACGAAGGAGACCGCCTGATCGATTATGTCGACAACATTGTGCCGCACCAGTATGCCAAGGCGGAGTTGATCGGAGACTATGCATTGTACCGCCGCTCAGTCGAGTATCCGTTGCACGAGGTCGACGAGGTGGTGAAGTTCCTTGCCCGTGCGGATGCGCCCGATGCCATGCAACGCAGCCGATTGAAGATACAGGTAACCGAAGCCTCGTCGTTCATGCCCGGGCAGCAGGCGCATCTGGTCGACAACGTGGCCTGGGTGTCGTTGGCCAACTTCGAACATCTGGGTTATATCCTATCTGCCCCGAAGGTGGAGTTCGTCGATTTTTGGGTAACGCACTGGACCGACGACAAAACCTACTGGTCGGCTTTGAAGATGGACAACTGCCTGGCTCCGATGGGGTGGGGCATCAAACTCTGGAACGACAACCTGCTGTCGAACCTCTGGAAGGCCGACCTGCATTCGACCGACGTGCGTTGTTATGCGTCGACGGACAGCGCAGGGCAACGCCTCGTGTTATTTGTGGTTAACCGCCTCGACCATGCGGTAACGTGCGACGTGGAAATAGCAGGCTACGCTGCCGATGCCCGTTTCCGTACGTCGGGTATCTGGGCCGACAGGCCCGAAGCGCGGGATTTCCGGATGCAGCCTCTCCGCAAGGGCCGTTGCGACGGGCAGAGCCTGCGACTCGACCTTCCGCCGCTCTCGGTGACCGTTGTCCGCCTGGGTGAGTAACCCCCCCCAAGAAACTATAATAGCCTATGATATGAAGAGAAAAATCATTTTTGCGGCGCTTCTGCTGCTTGCCGCGACGGTGCAGATACCGGTGAACGATCAGTCGGTACGCGACCGGGTGCTCAATCCCGTAGAGCACAGCGCCGGATCGTCGATGGCCTACCGCTATGAACCTGAAACCGTCTCGCCGGCACCCGAAGGGTTTGTTCCCTTTTACATCAGCCATTTCGGGCGTCACGGTTTCCGCTACCACACCACCGAAAATATCTACCGGAAGTTTTACGACATCTTCTCCGAGGCTGCTGCCGCGGATGCCTTGACGCCCTTCGGCCGGGAGGTGAAACAGCGTATTGACACCATCTCCACCGTATGTGACGGCCATGCCGGAGAACTCACCCCTGTCGGAGTAGCCGAACACCGCAACATCGCCATGCGTATGCATACGAATTATCCCGAGGTCTTTTGCCCGAAAAAGGGGCAGTCCACCGTCCGAGTCTTTTCACGTTCGACGCCGGTCGATCGCGTGGTGAAAAGCATGCAGGCCTTTGATGCCGCGTTGGCCACCTGTGAACCTCGCCTAGAGGCAGAAGAGGCGCCGGGAGGCGAATACAACAGCTATCTCAACCACTATACCCCGGAATACAAGACGTATTACAAGGAGGGCCCGTGGCGCCCGATTTACGGAGCCAAGCGCGATGAATGGGTGCATCCCGAACGACTTATGGCGTTGTTGTTCAGCGATGAATTTGTTCGGGACCACATTTCGAGCCGCAAGAACTTTATGACGGAACTCTTTGCCGTGGCTTCCATTCTGCAAGATGCTCCGCTCGACGTGACGCTTTACGACCTGTTCACCGACGAGGATATCTATTCACTCTGGCGGCTCCAGAACATCAATCAATACCTGCGCAAGGGACCTTCGGCCTTGGCCGGGGATCTGGCGGCGTCGATTGCCGAACCGTTGCTGCGCGATTTCTTGGAGTGTGCTGACGTAGCCGTGGCGGGTGGGCCGTTGGCTGCCGATTTCCGTTTCGGGCACGGCGAGGGTCTGATGCCGCTGGCGGCGCTCATGCGGTTGTTCGGGGCCAGTACCGCCGAATCCGATCCCGATCGGATCGAGCAGGTATGGCTGGATTTTCGTGTCACCCCGATGGCCGGGAACATCCAGTGGATATTCTATCGGAATGCGAAAAATCAGGTGCTGGTCAAGGTGCTGCTCAACGAGCGGGAGGTAACCCTGCCGCTCGACAGCTCCTTATTACGACTGGCGGCAAGTGCGGAAATTTTACCGGAAGATCGTCCGGAAGTAGCATCCGCAGGACGGAAGCCAAAAAACGCCGGCACTTAAAATGTGCCGGCGTTTTTATTGAGGAACGTTTCGCAGATTAATTGGCGTCGATGAGCAGCGCCTTGACGCGCCGGAAGATGTCGGTGTTCTCGAGCACGCCGCTGAAGTTCGCGGCTCCCGTTCCGTAGGCATAGAGGATGACCGGGGAGCCCGAGTGGCTTGTGGTGCTGTAATTGTACTGGATGCCGCTCTCCGAGGCGGTGAAATCACGGTCGTTCGAAATAATGGTGAGACCTCCCGTTTCATGGTCGGCGACGACCAAAACCAAGGTTCCGGGGTGGGTGTCGGCGAAGTCGAAAGCGACGTTTACCGCCCGGTCAAAGTCGCGCATTTCGTCGATCATCCGCGAGGCGTTGTTCTCATGGCAGGCGCCGTCGATCTGTGATCCCTCGATCATGGCGAAGAAGCCTGCGGAATGCTTGCCGAGCAGCTCCAGCGTGTGGGCCGTGGTACGGGCAAGGTAGGCCGAATCGCGTCGGGAGGCCTCCGGCATGTATTTTTCCGCAAAGAGCCCGATCAGCGGCGTACGGTCGATGGCATAGAACTCCTCGGGGGTTGCCACATAACTGTATCCAGCTTTTTGGAGCTCCTCGAGCGGGTAGCTGCCGTCTTCCTGCCGTTCGAAATAACTGAGTCCGCCTCCGGCAATGACGTCGGGCTTCAGTCTAACGATTCCCTGAACGATAGCCGAGGTGTTGTGGCGGTCGTTGGTATGGGCGGTGAATGCCGCAGGCGTGGCGTCGGCCAGATACGAGGTGACGACGATGCCTGTAGCCAACCCCTTGGCCTTGGCCAGTTCGGTGAGGTTCTCCCGGCTGTTGCCTGCGGGATCCGTACCGATCCAGCTGTTCCGGGTCTTGACACCCGTGGCCATGGCTGTGGCAGAAGCTCCCGAGTCGGTGATCCGGTTGTTGGCCGAATACGTCTTGCAAAGGGCCGTGTATTGCGCCCGGTCGAAAGCTATTGGCTCGTAGCGGTTTTCGATCATCCATGCGGCGACCTGTGCCAGCCCCATACCGTCGCCAATCATCAGAATGACGTTGCGGACAGGGGCTTCGGCGGTATCTGCCGGTTGTGCCGCCGTGGACAGTCTCAGCATCAGCAGGGTGGACAGCAGAATGGGTAAAGTGCGTTTCATAGTCTGATTCGTTTATTTGAAATTTTGTGTGTGCCAAATGATCAATGAATCCTTTTCGGGCGAAATGACGCCGACTCGCAACTCGTTTCCCGAGATATCCACGATGTTGTAGCTGCCGTGTTCGAGTGTCGAGGTGCAGACGGCCGAGGGGCCCGGAACTGTCGTACTCGTCTTGTTGCAGTGTAGGTGTCCGGCCAGCCAAAGCACGATGTGCGAAGGATCAATCCGGGAAAAGATCGTTTCACTGTGGGCGATGAGGTCGGGGGTGTGGTGGGCGGCAATGACGGTCGGAAGGGTGTCGCGGCTTGCACGGGTCAGTCGCGCGATTTCGTCGTCGGGCATCGTGGCGTGGCGGTTTGCCTCGAAAGGTCCGGTCGTTAGACCCAGAAAGCGGATGCCGTCGCATTCGAAACGGAATTCTCCGGATCCGAATGTGCGGCAGAAGTTTGCATAGCGGTTGGGGTGTTTGGCGTCGTGGTTGCCTGTGGTTACGTAAAGCGGCTGTTTGAGTCGTGAAAGGATACGGCGGGCCTTGTGGTACTCGTTGCGCAGACCATTGTCGCTCACGTCGCCCAGATGAAGCACGAAACGAATCTGATCGTCGCGGTTGATCGCACGGACGACCTGTCGAAGCGAGCGTGCGGCGTCGGGCTTTCCGATATGGGTGTCACTGATAACGGCAAAGCGAAGCTCCCGGGCCTGGATCGTGAAAACCAGCTCCAGCACAAAGGTTAGAAGCAGGGGCTTTTTCATAAGACAAATGTAAACAAAAAAATCCGGGGGAATTGACTTTTTCTTCCCAAATCCTATCACATTTCTGTCGTTCCGAAGATAGAATATTGACACTATTTGATGGTTTTGTATAAAGCGGGAAGCGCATTCCGGGGTAATTTTGCATGGTGGACGCAGGAACGTTGTGACATCGGTCTTGAAAGGCTACCGACCTTTCGGGCGTTTGGTAGGAAACCCTTGTAAACCAATCATATCGTGATGATGAAAAAGTGGATATTGCTGTTGACACTGTTTGCATTGTCGACCGGCATTTCGGCGCAGGAGTGCGACGTGCCCGAGATCGGGGCACAAGTCTTCATCGAACCCGGTCAGACGCCGGACGACATCGACCGGTTTTTCCGGATTCTGTGCGACAACGGACTGAAGGTCGCGCGGGTGCGGATGTTCGGAGCACACATGTATCGGGACGGGCAGTGGAATTTTGATCTTTACGACACGGCTTTCCGGGCCGCGGAACGCTATGGAATCCGGTTGTTCGCCACGCTCTTCCCGCCAACCGATGAACTGACCGATGTCGGGGGATTCAAGTTCCCGGCGTCGAAACGCCACCTTGCCAAAGTGGACGAGTATGTTACGCAGGTGGTGACCCATTTTCGGAGATTCCCGGCACTGTGGGCCTGGGCCTTGCAGAATGAACCCGGTACGGGAGGTATTCGCATCAAGGAGACCGATCTTTCCCGCGAGGTGTATGCTACATGGGAAGCATCGCGCCTCCCTTCGGAATATGACAACAGCTATCTCAAGGCTGACTTCCGTCAGGAGGAGTTCCTGACCTATTATACGACCTGGTATTTGCATCATATCGCGGATTTGGTCACCCGTCTCGATCCCGAACACGGACGCCACATCAATCCCCATCAGATTCTGTCGACGTTGCCCGACTATGATTTCACCGCTTATCGGGAATTCCTCACTTCGCTTGGCGTGTCGATGCATCTGAGTTGGCATTTCGGAATGTTCACTACTCCGGAATACCCCGTTGGGGTCTCTCTGATGGCCGATATCATCCGTGCGAACGCCTGCGGCAATCCGTTTTGGGTTACCGAATTGCAAGGAGAAAATGTTACAGCCAGCGGAGCCGTTCCCTATTGCCCGACGGCGGCTCACACGGCGCAATATCTGTGGGTATCGCTTGCCGCAGGGGCTGAAGGGGTGATCTTCTGGACGCTCAACCAGCGGGCCGCTGTGCAGGAGGCCGGCGAATGGGGCTTGCTTGATTTCCAGCAGCGCCCTTCGGATCGGCTGCGGGCCGCTGCGGAGGTGGCATCCGTGATGGAACGTTACGGTGATGCGTTTCGCCGGCTCCGACCTGTGGATACTCCCGTGACCCTGCTCTACAACGTGGAATCGATCCGGATCCAGCGGCGGAATCTTGTGCCCCAAGTTACGAATAACAAAAATTCGTTTCCATGCGGCTGCCTATTGCAGAAAATTTTTGTTTTTCGGAAATTTGCAACATAAATACAGCAGCAGCCCCGTTTTTCCGGCTGAATGTTTTTGCATTTTCCCCAAATATGTCTATCTTTGCATAGACATATCGATTACACGGAAAGTGTAGCTTGTTCTCGTCAGACGAACGTAGGAAATTCGAAAGAAGAGAGAATTGGCGAACATTTTGCCGCGTCGTATATCCGGCGTTCTGTCGGGTGTACAGGCGTGGGGCTGTTGCTTATTTTATCTTCTCAAGGTTTCCTACGACCAGTCTGACTGAAATAGGTTTCGGCACCACGCTTTCTTTTTGTAAACATCCGTCTTATTATTTAGGCATAAAAAAAGCGGGCAAATCACTCGACCCGTAATCGAGGCCTTAGACTGCCCGCAAAGAAGATCGAAGAAATGCCCACGCTGAAAACAGCGCGAGCACCAACTTGAATCCTTCTTTACGTCAAAAGTGTCTAAGTTTCGATTACAGAAGAAAAGCTGATGCGCTCTCAATATGTCTGCGACAAAGATACGAATTATTTTTGGATAATCAACTTTTAGCTTTGTAAAATTGGTCGCCGCAGCCTGCGGAGGTGAGCTGTGGCGAGCCTCCGCCGCCCGAAGGCTGCGGCTCGCGCGGCTCGAAGAGCCGCTAATGATACCTTCGAAGAATAAAAATTACCGTTTGCAGAGGTAGACGGTCGCCGTGCGCGAGGTGTTGTAGATGCGGATGCGCGGATAGCGTTTGCCGTCCCCGCCCGCGACGTCGAACGAGAAGTGTTCGGCATCCATCGCCTGCCGCTCCTGACCGCCGAACCGTTTTTCGTCCGTCGACAGAATCGGCACGTACTTGCCGGGTCCCTGTACCGGCAGTTCGTAGTCCGGTATGGAGGCCGTGGGGTGCCAGTTGAAGACGAACAACAGCTTGCCGTGCGAGAAGACGATGGTTTTATTCTGTTCGTCCATCAACAGATTCCACGGATAACCGTCCGCCAGCACCTTGTATTTCTTGATGACCCGCAGCATCGCACGGTCGAAGTCGCCCAACCACGAGTAGCGCAGGAATCCGTTCTTCGCCAGCGACCACTGCCGCCGTGCATGGGCATAGCTCCAGCCGTTGCCCTCGCGCGGGAAGTCGATCCATTCGGGATGGCCGAACTCGTTGCCCATGAAGTTTAGATAGGCCTGTCCGCCGGTGGCGATGGTCATCAGCCGGATCATTTTGTGCAGCGCCATGCCGCGGTCGATGATGAGGCTCTCCGACGCACGATCCATGTGGAAATACATCTCTTTGTCCATCAACCGGAAAGCAATGGTCTTGTCGCCGACCAGCGCTTGGTCGTGCGATTCGGCATAGGCCACGGTCTTCACCTCCGGCAGCCGTCCGGTCATCACCGACCACATCTCCCAGATGTTCCACTCCTCGTCGGGCACGTCCTTCAGCAGCTTGATCCAGAAGTCGGGAATCGCCATCCCCAGCCGGTAGTCGAATCCGATGCCGCCGTCGTCGATCGGGATGCACATGCCCGGCATCCCGCTCACGTCCTCAGCAATGGTTACCGCATCGGGCCGGAATTCGTGCACCAACCGGTTCGCGAGGGTCAGGTAGGTGATGGCATCTTCGTTGACGCCGGCGTCGAAGAACTTGTCGCGGCTGTCGAATTCGGTGTAGCCGTGATGGTGGTAGATCATCGACGTTACGCCGTCGAACCGGAATCCGTCGAAATGGAACTCGTCGAGCCAGTATTTGACGTTCGACAGCAGGAAGTGCTGCACCTCGCGCTTGCCGTAGTCGAACAGTTTCGAATCCCAGTAGGGTTGATAGCCCGCTTCGCCCGCCCGCGAATAGAGATGATCCGTGCCGTCGAGTTCGTTGATGCCCTCGTTGAGGTTCTTGACGTAGTGGGCGTGCACCAAGTCCATGATGACCGCCAGCCCGAGTTCATGCGCGCGGCGGATCAACTCTTTGAGTTCTTCGGGCGTGCCGCAGCGCGAGGTCGGGGCGAAGAAACTCGACACGTGGTAGCCGAACGATCCGTAGTAGGGGTGTTCGGCGATGGCCATGAGCTGCACGGCGTTGTAGCCGTCGCGTTTGATGATGGGAAGCACCTTTTTCGTGAACTCGGCGTACGAACCGACGCCCTCTTTCTCCTGCGCCATGCCGACGTGCGCTTCGTAGATCAGCAGGCTGCCTAATTTCGAAGCGTCGAACGCATCGCCTTGCCAGTCGAACGGCTCCGGCGCCCAGAACTGCGCTGTGAAATTTTTCGTCGCATCATCTTGTACGACGCGCGTGGCGTAAGCCGGTATGCGGTCGAGCCAGCCGTTGTCGCCGTGAACGTGGAGTTTGTAGAGCGAACCGTGCGTGAGCCGGTCGCGGTACATCGCCGCCGGAAAAAAGGCGCTCCACACGCCCGAAGCATCTTTTTGCATCCGGATTTCGGTGCGTTGCCAGTTGTTGAAATCGCCGAAAACATAGACATCGTGCGCGCCGGGCAGCCACTCGCGCAGCCACCAGCCGTCGAGCGTCTCGTCCCACTGCCAGCCGAAGTAGCGGTAGCCGTTGGCATAGTCGACGAGCGAGCCGCCGCCGGTCGTTTCGCGGAGTTTTTGCAGATAACGGTCGTGGCGGGCTTCGACGAGAGTTTCTACGGGTTGCAGCCACGTGTCGCGTTCGACGATGGGCAGACGGCGGTTCGATTTTGTCATGGCGGGAAACGGTTTATACAAATATACGGAAAATTTTTCTATCTTTGTCTCCGACACGAACGAATTATTCATCCAATACATAACGGACTATGTTCAAAAACCATCCCAAAGGGTTGATTCCCGCTGCCTTGAGCAACATGGGCGAGCGTTTCGGCTACTACATCATGAATGCGGTGCTGGTGCTCTTCCTCTGTTCGAAGTTCGGTTTGAGCGAAGAGAAAAGTACGCTGATCTACTCTTTCTTCTACGCCGGTATCTATGTGCTCAGCTTGGTCGGCGGTCTGATCGCCGACCGCACCCAGAATTACAAGCGGACGATCATCAGCGGTCTGATCGTCATGACGCTCGGTTATTGCGTGCTCTCCGTTCCGATTCTGGCCACGCCGCAGAATACGAGCTGGCTGTTGACGCTGACGTGTTGCGCACTTTTCTTCATCGCGTTCGGTAACGGCCTTTTCAAGGGCAACCTCCAGGCGATCGTCGGTCAGCTTTACGACAATCCGCGCTATGCCGCGCAGCGCGATTCGGGTTTCCAGATATTCTACGTCTTCATCAACATCGGTGGGTTGGTCGCTCCGTTCGTCGCACCGATGCTGCGCAGTTGGTGGCTCAACGTTCACAATCTGAGCTACAACGCCGATTTTCCGGCGCTCTGCCACCAGTATCTGAACGCCTCCGACAGCATGTCGGGCGAGATGATCGACAACTTCTATGCCCTCGTTACGCAGGTGGGCGGCACGGTTTCGGACAATCTGAGCGCCTTCTGCCAGCAATATCTCGAAGTTTTCAATACGGGTATCCACTATTCGTTCATCGCGTCGGTGGCCGCCATGCTCATTTCGCTCTTTATCTTTGTGGCGAGCAAAAAAGGCCTTCCCAATCCGAGCAAAAAGGAGCAGGAGGAGGCCGTCAGCTATACCGCCGAGGAGAAGAAACGGATGGCTCAAGAGATCAGACAGCGCATGTACGCTCTTTTCGCCGTGCTGGGTATCGCAATCTTTTTCTGGTTCTCGTTCCACCAGAACGGGACTTCGCTTTCGATTTTCGCGCGCGACTTCGTGCGGACCGATATGATCGCGCCCGAGATCTGGCAGGCGGTCAATCCCTTCTTCGTCATCGTCCTGACCCCGTTGATCATGCTGTTCTTCGGATCGCTGGCAAAACGCGGAAAGGAGATTTCGACGCCGCGCAAAATCGCCATCGGCATGGGCCTGGCCGGATTGGCCTACCTCTTCTTGGCCATCTATTCGCTCGTCCAGGGGTATCCATCGGGTACGGAATTTCGCGAAATGGCCGCTGTGGCCAAGGAGGGGTTGAAAGCGGGCCCGTGGGTGCTGATCATGCTCTACTTCTTTCTCACGATCGCCGAACTGTTCATCTCGCCGCTCGGCCTTTCATTCGTTTCGAAAGTGGCTCCCAAGCATTTGCAGGGACTTTGCCAAGGGTTGTGGCTCGGTGCTACGGCCGTCGGCAACCTGCTGCTTTGGATCGGCCCGTTGATGTACAATAAATGGCCGATTTGGGAGTGTTGGACAGTGTTCCTTTCGGTGTGCTTGATTTCGATGGGCGTCATGCTCGCGATGGTCAAGTGGCTCGAACGGGTTACGAAGTAGCCTGAACGCGCTCCATGAAACTCACTTTCCTGGGTACGGGAACTTCGCAGGGGGTGCCGGTCATCGGTTGCCGGTGTGCGGTGTGTACCTCTGCGGACCCGCGCGACCGACGGTTGCGCACTTCGGCGATGGTCGAGACACAGGGCCGGCGCTTCGTCATCGACGCAGGGCCGGATTTCCGGTACCAAATGTTGCGTGCCGGCGTGCGGCACATCGACGCCATCCTGTTGACCCACGAACACAAAGACCATACGGGCGGTTTGGACGACGTGCGGGCTTTCAATTTCGTGGATTATCCGCCGACGATCCATCGGGTCGACATTTACGCGACTCCGCAGGTTGCGGCTTGCGTGCGCAAGGATTTCGATTACGCTTTCGAACAGGACAAATATCGCGGAGTGCCCGAAATGGCCTTGCATGAAATCAATGTTTCGCAGCCTTTTTCGGTGGCCGGCATCGAGGTCGTTCCCGTGTCGGGACACCACTCCGACCGCTTCGAAGTTACGGGTTACCGGATCGGCCCGTTGGGCTATCTGACCGATTTCAAGACGATCGAGGAGCCTGAAATCGAAAAGCTGATGGGCGTCGACGTGTTGGTCGTCAACGCGTTGCGGTTCGCGCCGCACGATTCGCATTTCAATGTAGCGGAAGCTGTAGCCTTGATCGACCGCGTCCGGCCGCGCAAGGCTTATCTGACGCACATGTCGCATGAAATCGGATTGCATGCCGCGACGGAACCGAAACTTCCGCATGGGGTTCAATTGGCTTACGACGGCTTGACGGTCGCGATTGGAAATTCGTAAAATTGGTTAGGATATGAAAACGCTCGAAAATAAAACGATCGTCATCACGGGCGCTTCGTCGGGAATCGGCGAGGCGATGGCTCGGGTCTATGCGGCTCAAGGGGCGCGCGTGGTGCTCGGGGCCCGCAGTGCGGAACGGCTCCAACAATTGACTGCCGAAATTCAGTCGGCTGGCGGCGAGGCAGCCTGGTGTGCTGTGGACGTTACCGTTCCCGAACAGTGCAAGGCATTGATTGATACGGCCGTAACGACGTTCGGCGGTATCGACGTGTTGATCTGCAATGCCGGCATTTCGATGCGGGCGTTGTTCGACGAGGTCGATCTCTCGGTGCTCCACCGGTTGATGGATGTCAACTTCTGGGGCACGGTCAACTGTTGCAAATACGCATTGCCTTACGTGCAGGCGTCGCACGGTTCGATTGTGGGCATTTCGTCCGTGGCCGGTCTGCACGGGCTGCCTGGGCGTACGGGCTATTCGGCCTCGAAATATGCGATGACGGGATTCTTGGAGACGTTGCGCATCGAGAATCTGAAAAAGGGTTTGCACGTGATGGTCGCTTGCCCGGGGTTCACGGCTTCGAACGTGCGATTCGCTGCGCTGACGGCCGACGGATCGCAGCAGGGCGAAACTCCGCGCGACGAGGCGAAGATGATGACCCCCGAGCAGGTCGCCCACATCGTCGCTCGCGGCATACTGCGCCGTAAACGATTGTGTCTGATGGAGATCGAAGGACGCGCCACGCATTTCGTGAAGAAATTCGCACCGGCCTTTCTCGACCGGATGTTCTATTGGGTGATGTCCAAGGAGCCCGATTCGCCGTTGAAGTGAGTCCGGCTGGCCGTGTGTTCGGCGATTCGGATGCTTGCCTCATAGAGCCCGTAGAGGGGCAGCAGCACCAGCATCATGCTGAAGGCATCGGGCGGGGTGATGATGGCTGCGAGCAGGGCCAGCACGACGACGGCGTGGCGCCGGTAACGGCGCAGCCATTCGGCCGAAAGTAGCCCCATGCGGGTCAGGAACCAAACCAACAGCGGCAATTGAAAGACGAGGGCGCATGCCAGCGATACGTTGAGCACGGTTGCGAGATAGGAGTGTACGTCGATCAGATTGGCGACGCGGTCGCTGACCGTGTATTGCGTCAGAAAGGCGATGCTCAACGGAGCGATGAGCAGATAACCGAAAGCCAACCCGACGAAAAATCCTGCCGATACATAGCCTACGAAACGTCGGCACGCATGCTGTTCGCGGTCGGTGAGGGCGGGCCGGACGAATCGCCACAACTCCCAGAGCAGATAGGGAAATCCGATCGTGCAGGCTGTGGCGAACGAGATCGTGAGATGGAGATTGAATTGGCCTGCCACGGTGGTATTTATCAATCGGAGGTTTGCTGGGGATAGATTCAAAGGGTCGATTTGCGAGTAGGTTCCTAACCATGCGATCAGTCGGTTGGTCGGAAAATCGGGCTGCAGCGGGCCGAAAAGCAAACCGTCTATCAGAAAATTTTTGCAGCAGAAAGCCGCAATAGCAAGCAATAGAATCGCTCCTGCACTTCGCATCAAATGAGGCCGGAGCGCATGAAGATGTTCGCCGAAAGACATTTCGTCGGCGCGGTTTCCGAAATCGGTCGCGCGATGTTCGGAGGTGTCGGCAGAATTTTTTACCTGATCGACGCCGTTTCCCGTATCGGCGGTACGGTTTCCCGATTGCCAGTTCATCGGCTATTCAGTTTTGTCGGTCGACGCGCTTTTCTTTCGCCTTTGCGACGGTTTTCGCGAGGTGTGGGTTGTGCCGGCAGTTGCCTTGAGCGTATCGGTACGTGGCTCCTTGTCTTTGGTCGCTGCCGGTTTTCGCGGTTTACGCACCGTGGGCGTCGGGTCGCCCGATACCGCCGAGGTGCTCTTTTTGCGGGGCGAGCGGCGGGAGGAGCTTGTCGATTTGGTCGAGGTCTTCGCCGGTTCTTTACGATCGGATGTGGCCGGGGCTTTCGGCGTCTCCGGTTCTTCGGACGGCGTTTCGGAGGTCGGTTTTTCCATTGCGTCTTTGAATTCGCGTACGCCGCGGCCCATGCCGCGCATCAGTTCGGGAATCTTTTTCCCGCCGAAAAGCAGTACGATAATCAACAGGATGACGATGATTTCGGTCATACCCAAATTGAAAAGGAGAGGATACATGTCGGTCGGATGTTTTTGTTCGTCGATGATTTACCTTGTCAAGGACAAAGATACGAAAAGCCGAGAGCAAAAAAGCAAACTTGTTTGCATTTTTTGCCGAGGCGCCGTATCTTCGACGCAGTCAAAGATACGAAATTTTTATTAGTGCGATATATCCTTTCCGATTCAAAACCATATCTGCACATCCGACCTTTTGCCGAGAAGAAGTATTTTCTGCAAAAACTGAAAATGCGAAGTTTTTATTGGCGCGATAAGCCGTTTTGTGTATTTTTGTCGTATGATTATCGAAGCGAATTGCAAGATCAATCTCGGATTGGACGTCCTGCGTCGACGACCGGACGGTTATCACGACGTGGAAACCGTGATGTATCCCGTGCGGGGGCTTTTCGACGTGGTGGAGGTGGAACGGACGACCTCCTCGGGAGCAGAATTTCGGGCCGAAGGGTTGGCGGTCGATTGCGATCCGGCGGACAATCTCTGTCTGAAAGCCTTTCGGACGATGCACGACCGCTATGGTGTGGATGGCGTCCGGATTCGTTTGGATAAGCGGGTGCCGTTCGGTGCCGGTTTGGGCGGCGGCTCGTCGGATGCCACGGCGGTCATTCGGGCGATCGACGCTTTGTTCGAACTGCATCTCGACGAAGCGGAGTTGATCGCTTGTGCTGCGGCGTTGGGCAGCGATACGGCTTTTTTCGTGCGTAATACGCCCCAGTTGTGTTCCGGTCGCGGGGAGGTGATGACGCCGTATCCGATTGATTTGTCCGGCATGACACTCGTCATCGTTAAACCCGACGAGGGGGTCTCGACCCGCGAGGCGTATGCAGGAATTTCTCCCTGTGTCCCTGCGGTGCCGCTCTCCGAACGCTTGCGCCGTCCGGTGTCCGAATGGCAGCGGTCGATTGAAAATGCTTTCGAGGCGTCGATATTTGCGGCTCATCCGGCAATCCGGGCGGCCAAGGAACGGTTGCTTGCAACCGGTGCGGTCTATGCCGCGATGTCGGGTTCCGGTTCGGCGGTCTTCGGGCTGTTCGATGGCCGAACGGCGGCCGGAACCGTAATGGAGGCCGATGTGTCCCACGAAAAAGACGAAAGCCTGCATCGACTTTCGCCCTACGTGTTCGCTTTGTAATCGGCGTGGCCCGTTGAACCGTGCCGATCGAATTTCCGCGATCAGCGGTTCCGGTACATCTCCTCGTAGTATTTTTCGTACTCGCCGCTGGTGATGTTGTCCATCCAGGCCTGATTTTCCAGATACCATTTCACCGTCAACTCGATGCCCTCCTCGAATTGCAGGCTGGGTTCCCACCCGAGCTCCGTTTTCAGCTTTGTGCTGTCGATGGCGTAGCGCAGGTCGTGGCCCTTGCGGTCGGTAACGTAGGTGATCAGATCGAGGTCTTCGCCCTCCTTGCGGCCCAGCAGCCGGTCGACCGTGCGGATGACCACTTTGATGATGTCGATGTTTTTCCACTCGTTGAATCCGCCGATGTTGTAGGTCTCGGCGATTTTCCCCTTGTGGAAGATGAGGTCGATCGCCCGGGCATGATCGACGACATAGAGCCAGTCGCGAACGTTCTCGCCCTTGCCGTAGACCGGCAGCGGCTTGCGATGACGGATGTTGTTGATGAAGAGCGGAATCAGCTTCTCCGGAAATTGATAAGGGCCGTAGTTGTTCGAGCAGTTCGTAACGATGGTCGGCATCCCGTAGGTGTCGTGGAACGCGCGGACGAAGTGATCGGACGAGGCCTTGCTGGCCGAGTAGGGAGAATGGGGATTGTATTTCGTCGTTTCACGGAAAAATTCATCGCCGTAAACCTCGTGGGCGCTGATGTCGGATTTGATTCCATTCGGTTTCGTCAACTCCAGAGCTCCGTAAACTTCGTCGGTCGAAATATGGTAGAACCGCTTGCCCTCGTATCCCTCCGGCAGACTTTCCCAATAAAGTTTTGCGGCTTGCAGGAGGGTCAACGTTCCCATGACATTCGTCCGCGCAAAGGTGAACGGGTCTTTGATGCTGCGGTCGACATGGCTTTCGGCCGCCAGATGGATGATGCCGTCGACGCGGTATTGCGCTAACAACTCCTGAATCTTTTCGAAATCGCAGATGTCGGCCTTGACAAAGAGGTAATTGGGAGATGCTTCGATGTCCTTCAGATTGGCGAGGTTGCCCGCATAGGTCAGCTTGTCGAGGTTGATGATGCGGTAGTCGGGATATTTCGTTACGAAAAGCCGCACGACGTGCGATCCGATGAAGCCGGCACCGCCGGTGATGAGCAAGTTACGTTTATAATTCATAGCGCTTTCAGATTTTTCAGACACGTTTTGAGCGAATCCGTCCAGTAGGGGATGCGGAGGCCGAAGGTCGTTTTGATCTTCGTCTTGTCCAATACCGAGTAAGCCGGACGTTTCACTTTCGAGGGAAACTCGTCGGAATGGCAGGGCCGGATGTCGCATGCCGTATGGCCTGCCTGTTCGGCGATCGCTTTGGTGAAATCGTACCACGAGCAGACCCCCTCGTTCGAGTAGTGGTAGATGCCTTCGTTGCCTTCGTACTTGCGGTTTTCCACGATGTCGAAGATCGCCTCGGCCAGGTCGCGCGCATAGGTCGGCGTGCCCGTTTGGTCGAATACGACGTTGAGCTGCGGCCGCGTGGCGGTCAGCTCCAGCATCGTCTTGACGAAATTCTTGCCGAACTCGGAGTAGAGCCACGCCGTGCGGAAAATGAGGTGGTGGCAGCCGATCCGTGCGATGGCCTGTTCGCCGTGCAGCTTCGTTTCGCCGTAGACGCCCGTCGGCGTACCTTGCTGATCCTCCTTGCAGGGGGTGTTGTAGGGATCGCCCCCGAAAACATAATCCGTAGAGACGTGCACGAGCCAGCCGTTGTGGCGTTTCATGGCTGCGGCGAGGTGCTCGACTGCCGTGGCATTGAGCCGTTCGGCCAATTCGCGATCCTCTTCGGCCTTGTCGACGTTGGTATAGGCGGCGCAGTTGAGGATGACTGCAATGTCGTTTTCGCTGACCATGCGTTCCACTGCAGCCGCGTCGGTAATGTCCAATTCGGCTACGTCCGTGAAGAAATATCGGTCGGCGCTTCCGGCCGATACGATGCGTATTTCGTTGCCCAATTGTCCGTTGGCTCCTGTAACGAGAATGTTCATTTTTTTTGGTTATGATCTTGCTTTATAGATCGACGATTTTGTTTGAATACTCGGATTTAGTCCTTGGCGCTCGCCGCCTTCGGTGTCGTATGGTGGTTTGCCCCCCGCCGAGGCGGGGCTTAGGCGAGGTAGTCTACGTTGCCGAGTGCGTACCGTACATTGATTTTCGTATGCACCGGAACTTAATAAAAATTTTCCGCATAGTCGAACAGCCACGCATCGGCATCGTGCAGGCGCGGGTGGTGCCTGTCTTTTTCCGACAGGATGATTTCGTCCGTCGGAATCCGCCAGTCGATGGCCAGATCGGGATCGTCCCATGCCAGTGCACCTTCGGACTGCGGGGCATAGGCATTGTCGCACTTGTATTGGAAAACGGCCTCCTCCGAGAGAACCGAGAATCCGTGGGCGAATCCCCGCGGAATGAAAAACTGCCGATGATTCTCTTCGGTGAGTTCCACGGCGACATGGCGCCCGAAAGTGGGCGATCCCCGTCGGACGTCGACCGCCACGTCGAGCACCCGTCCCTTGATGACGCGCACCAATTTGGATTGAGTGTGAGGCGGTTTCTGGAAATGCAGCCCGCGCAGCACGCCGTAGGTCGATTTCGATTCGTTGTCCTGTACGAAACGGATGGGTGCGATTTTTTCGTCGAATTCCCGTTGGGAGTAGCTTTCGAAGAAGTAGCCGCGGTCGTCGCGGAACAGCCGCGGTTCGATGATGACCACGCCCGGTAGCTCGGTTCGGATGACTTGCATGATTATTCCGGATTTTCTTGTTTCGTGCGGTCGATCTCGTCGATGACCTTCAGCAGATATTGGCCGTACGGATTTTTGAGCATCGGTTTGGCCAGCTCCTGCATTTGTTCGCGCGTGATCCAGCCTTTGCGGTAGGCGATGCCTTCCACGCAGGCCACTTTGAGGCCCTGCCGTTTTTCGATGACCTCGATGTAGGTCGAGGCTTCCGAAAGCGAATCGTGCGTACCCGTATCGAGCCAGGCGAATCCGCGACCGAGGGTCAGAACTTTCAGCTCCTTGTCTTCGAGAAAACGCTGGTTGACGGTCGTGATCTCCAATTCGCCGCGTGCCGACGGTTTTATTGATTTAGCGACTTCGATCACCTTGTTGGGATAGAAATAGAGCCCGACGACGGCATAATTGGATTTGGGATGCTGCGGTTTCTCCTCGATCGACAGGCAGTTGCCTTCGGCGTCGAATTCCGCTACGCCGTAGCGTTCGGGGTCATTGACCCAATAGCCGAATACCGTGGCTTTTTGTTGTTCTTCGGCCGTGCGGACCGCTTCGTGGAGCATGACCGAAAAGCCGTTGCCGTGGAAGATGTTGTCGCCCAGGATGAGGCAGACGGAGTCGTTGCCGATGAATTGTTCGCCGATGAGAAAGGCTTGGGCCAATCCGTCGGGCGAGGGTTGTTCGGCATATTGCAGTTGCAGTCCGATGTTCGATCCGTCGCCGAACAGCCGTTTGAAACCGGGCAGATCCTGCGGGGTGGAGATGATGAGAATTTCGCGGATGCCGGCGAGCATCAGGATCGACAGCGGATAATAGATCATCGGCTTGTCGAAAACGGGCAGCAATTGTTTCGAAACGCCTTTGGTAATGGGATACAATCGGGTTCCGGAACCTCCGGCCAATATGATTCCTTTCATGGGACGATACGTTTTGGTAGGACAAAGATAATAAAACCGCCGTATTTCCCAATGCGTCGCTCCGATTTTTTGCGAACGACACGAAAAAGCCGCCCGAAATTCATTCGGACGGCTTTTCTTGGATGCTTCGACAAACCTACTTCTGCGAGTGCTGCGAATGGTCGTACTGACCGCTCTGCTCCGGTTGTTTCTTTTCGGCATCGTCTTTGCCGTAGGGCTTGTTCTGGTTCTGGTTCCAGCCCTCCTGCTTGTCGTGCGGGGTGTTCTGTTTCCAGTTGTCCTGCTTGTCGTAGGTCTTCTGGTCGTTCTGTTTCGTGTCGACGTTCGAGCCGGTGAATTTGTTGACGATTTCGTCCTTCTTCTCCTTGATGTCGTTTTTCAGCTCCTGGGCCTTGTCGTGAACCCGATCGTGCAAATTGTTGTTGTTGTCCATAGATCGAAAAATTTTTATGGTTGTCCCGTACACCCTGCAAAATGCGTACAAAGTTGTGCGGAAAAAGGGTCGATTGCGATGCTTCGGCAATAACCGAATGAATGGCAGCGCGTTCAGTTCGCGGCCCAGATGTAGGCGTTCAGATAGGTCGCGAAGAGGATCCAGCACAGATAGGGTACGAAGAGCCAGGCTGCGGCGCGGCGCACCCGTGCACTGAAGATGAGGTAGAGGATGACCGCCGCATCGAGCGCAACG
The DNA here is from genome assembly GCA_947623305.1 of uncultured Alistipes sp. Classification (GTDB taxonomy): domain Bacteria; phylum Bacteroidota; class Bacteroidia; order Bacteroidales; family Rikenellaceae; genus Alistipes. The sequence continues at coordinate 70,211 of CANQGQ010000002.1, forward strand.
AGGTCGATCAGCGCGAGAAACGGATTGCGGAACGTGAAAAAGAGGATGCTCCACAGAAAATTGAGCGCCAATTGGATGTACCATATCAGCATGACTGCATGGCGGCTCTTCAGACAGGTTGAGAGCACCAGACCGGCCGATACGCCGATGCAGGCGTAGAGGAGGCTCCATGCGATGGGAAAGACGACGGCCGGAGGCGTGAGCGCCGGTTTGGTCAGATAGGGATACCAATCCCGCAGTGCATCGGTTTGCAGCAGGGAGGCGACCCCGCCCAGTGCGAAACAGAGCAGGAGCGGTAACAGATAGTAATGTACTTTTTTCATGTCGTGGTGTGTTATTTATCGGATTCGACTTTCGATTCTTTTCGCCGCGAACGTCGTTCTTCGGCGGCCGTGAGCAGCAGCGGGGCGACCCATTGGGCGATCAGCAGGGCGCGGCTCCGTTTGCCGCACAGCATCATGCCGACGGCAGTGGTCAGCGCCCCCAGTCCGGTGATGAGATAAAGGAACGAGGCGGTAGGATGTTCGATCGTCCGTTCTTTGGCGGAAACGATGGGCTTATTGCGTTTTTTTCTGAACTTCATGGTCGGATAAGGATTGTGCAATGCTGCCGAAAGGGCAAAAAATATGCCGTTGCCGCGGGAGTTGTGGAATGTTTTTTGCGGAGGGCTGCATACGTCATAAACAAATGTTACGTTATGAAAAAATTTTTGATGCTTTTCGTTTGTGCGGCAACCGCAATTTCCGTAAGTGCCGCTCCGCAGAAGGTCGATTTCGACAAACTGCCCGATTCGTCGCAGGAGTTCATCCAGAAGAACTTCCCGCGTGAAAAGGTGAAATCGGTGGAGATGGATCGCGAGGCTTCGTGGGACAAGTACACCGTCTATTTCAACAGCGGTACGCAGGTCTCCTTCGAGGGAGGCAGCGGCGATTGCTCCGAGATAATCATGAAAGACGGATCCGTTCCGGCTTCCGCCATGTCGCCGCGTCTGCGCAGCTATGTGGCTTCGCAGTATCCGCGTTCGCAGGTAACGATCTACCAGACCACGGCCGACGGTTATCGGCTGGGGCTGTCGGACAAGACGTTCCTCGATTTCGACAAGAACGGAAATTTCGTAAAGGCTACGAAGTAATTTCCTTACGTCTTGTCGGTCGGATTTTCGCTCGGCGCGACGTATCTCGGTTCGGGTCTGCTCGGTATGGCACTGGGCAGACCTTTTTTATTTCGGAAGTTTCCGCTTTCCGCTTTTAAAAGCGGTTCCCGATGCGGTAGATCGTTACCGCGCTTTTCGATGTCGTGGCCGGATTCGGGCTCCTGGCATGTTTTTTGTCGGCCGTTTCGCTTTGTGGTTTATATTTGCAAACGGAAACAAACCTGAAAAATTCTTTTTCGAAATGAAAATCAGTCGGATCAGTTGGACGGTCATGGCTGCCTCGGTCGTGGCATGGCCTGTGCGGGCCGAAAAAACGGATTCCCTGCGGAACGAAAAGGTGCATCCGATCGACGAAGTGGTCGTTACGGGCAGTCGCGAAGCGACCGATCTGCGCAAATTGCCCGTGAGCGTGTCGGTCGTCGGGCGCAAGCGGTTGGACGAGGCGCATCGCGCTTCGCTGCTGCCTACCTTGACCGAACGGGTGCCCGGTCTGTTCATCACCAGCCGCGGCATCATGGGTTACGGGGTCTCCACCGGTGCGGCCGGCGGTATGACCCTGCGCGGTGTGGGCAACGCTCCGACGACCGGATTATTGGTCTTGATCGACGGTCATCCGCAGTACATGGGGTTGATGGGCCATCCGATCGCCGATGCCTATCGGTCGAATCTGGCCGAACGGGTCGAGGTTGTGCGAGGGCCGGCGTCGATGATCTACGGTTCGAATGCGATGGGCGGCGTCGTGAACATCGTTACGCGCAAGATGCGCGAGGAAGGCGTAAAAACCGACCTGCAGGCGGGTTACGGTTCTTACAATACCTTGCAGACCGAATTGACCAACCGCATCCGTGCCGGGCGTTTCTCCAGCGTGGTGAGCGGCTCCTACGACCGTTCGGACGGCCATCGCAAGGATATGGGGTTCGAGCAGTACGGCGGCAGCGTGCGATTGGGCTACGAGCTTTCGAAAGCGTGGAGCGTGGCGGCCGATGTGCAACTCACCCATTTCAACGCCCAGAACCCGGGAACGGTCTCGGAACCTTTGTTGGACAATATCTCGCATATCACGCGGGGGGCTGCTTCGGTAACGTTGGACAATCGTTACGAACGCACTTCGGGTTCGTTGAGCTTCTTCTATAATTGGGGCCGGCACAAGATCGACGACGGTTATTCGGCCGGAGAGCAGCCGCTCGATTACCGCTTCCGGTCGAACGACCGGATGATGGGCGTTTCGTGGTTCCAGAATCGTTCGTTTTTTCGCGGCAACCGCACGACGTTCGGGCTCGATTACCGGCATTTCGGCGGCAAGGCGTGGAACTGTTATCTGAACGGTGATCCCGATAAGGTATCGGCCGACAAGACGATGGACGAGGTGGCCGCTTACGTCGATTTCCGTCAGAATCTGACGGCTTGGTTCACGCTCGACGCGGGAGTGCGCGTAGATCATCATTCGCATGCCGGCACGGAGTGGGTGCCGCAGGCGGGCGTTTCGTTTCAGCTGCCGGCGGACGCGCAGATCAAATTGTCGGCCAGCAAGGGTTTCCGCTTCCCGACCATCCGCGAAATGTACATGTTTCCGCCGCAGAATCCCGATTTGCGGCCCGAACGGTTGTGGAATTACGAAATTTCGTTCGCGCAGCGGCTTTTCGACGGCAAATTTTCCTATGGCGCGAACCTGTTTTACATCGACGGCGAAAATCTGATTCAGACGGTGCGCGTCGATGGCCGGCCGTTGAATGTCAATACGGGCCGCATCGAAAATACGGGTCTCGAATTGCAGGCTGCTTGGCGCGTATCGTCGGTGTGGTCGATCGAGGCCAATTACAGTTACCTGCACATGGAGTACCCCGTCTTGGCGGCACCGCGCAACAAATTATTCGTCGGCGCCGATTTCGTCAAGGGAAGATGGAGTGCATCGACGGGCGTGCAGTACGTCAAGGGATTGTACACTTCGTTGAACCCGACGACCGCCGAGGAGGCCTTCGTGTTGTGGAACGTTTCGGGACGGGTGCAGGTGGCCCGTCGATGCGCTGTTTTCGTGCGCGGCGAGAATCTGCTGGCGCAGCGCTACGAAATCAACGCCGGATTCCCCATGCCGAAGGCGACCTTCTTGGGAGGAATCGAACTCAATTTGTAACGATGAAGGTCTTTTTGCATTGTTGCTGGTTGTTGCTGGCCTTGGGTGCGCTGCCTGCGTCGGCGCACTCCGGAAAGGCACGCTTCCACGTCGTCATCGACACCGACGGGGCGGCGGACGATTTGCGGACGCTGTGCCTGCTTTTGGGCAACCGCGAGGTCGAGGTGTTGGCCGTCGTCTCCTCCGACGGGGCTTTGGCACCGGATGCGACGGCTCGGCGGGTGGCGGCTCTTTTGCACGGCTTCTACCACGAGGGGATTCCGGTCGGGGTCGGGCGTCCGATCGGTCGGCAGACGCCTGCCTGGCGCTCCCATTCATCGGAGGTCGATTGGGGCGATACGACCCTCGTCCGCACTTCGTTCCCTAATGCGGTCGACCTGTTGCAAAATACCTTCGACAGCGAGCCGGAACGAATCGTTGTCGTGGCGCTCGGGGCGCTGACCAACTGGAGCGATTTGTTGCAGACGTATCCACGGTTCGCCGACCGAATCGAACGCATCGTCTGGTACGACGATCGCATCGACCGGCCCGAGGGGGCCAACGGTCGGGCCGACCGAGCCGCAGCCCGATGGATATGGACGTGCGGGGTGCCCGTGGAGGTCGTTTCGGCCAATCCCGCCTGCCCGTTGCCGCTCGACGGGCCGTTGCTCGATACGATCGCCGCCGTTGCCGCCGAAGGGAATCCGTATGCCCGCAAAATCGTCGATACGCACCGCGCCTCGCCGCTCGATGCGCTTTGCCGGTCGCATCATCTGGCGGCTTGGGATGATCTGGTCGCCGTGCGCCTTTTCGCGCCGGAGTTGTTCATTGTCCGGCCGCTCGCTCCTTCGGTGCAGGGTTGCACCTTGCCCGATGCGGCAGCCGTCGCGCAGGCCGAAAGCGTGATTGCTTCCGTCTTGCGCGGAAAGCCCGATGCCGAAAGTCGGGTATTCTACGGTTTTCCGTCGGACACGTCGCTCTATGCAGAGGATGTCGCACCGATGGTCGATACGGTACTTTTGCGCTACGGGCCCAGCGAATGGCGGGCTGCCGTACTGACCAACGAACTGCATGGTCATTTGGGCATCTATGCGACGATCGGGGTGAAGATGGGGCTTCGCGCTCGCGAGTATTTTGCAGTCGGAGTGGATGACATCGCCGTAACGACTTTTGCGGGAAGTCGTCCGCCGGTGAGCTGCATGAACGATGGATTGCAGGTCGGAACGGGTAGCACGGTGGGGCATGGATTGATGACCGTCGCGGCGGTCGATGCACCGCGTCCCGAGGCGGTGTTCCGGTTCAAGAATCGGGTAATCCGCTTGAAGCTCAAGCCCGAATATGCGGCCCGCATTCGCGGGGACGTGCAGCGCGGCGTGGCGCTTTACGGCCCCGACAGCGAAGCCTATTGGCAGTATATCCGTCGGTTGGCTTTGCGGTATTGGTCGGAGTTCGACCGTCATGCGATTTTCGATTTGACGGTCGAAAATCCGGCTTGACCGCCGATGGCCGATACGAACTGAACGGCGTTATTCGGCGGCGTGTGCGGCAACCCAGTTCGTGAGCGCGACGAAATCGGCTACGGAGAGTCGTTCGGCCCGTTGCGTGAAGAACGGATGTTCGGCACCGCCGAAATCGCCGAATGCAGTCCGCAGTGAGTTGCGCAGCATCTTGCGCCGCTGCCCGAACGACGCCTTTACGACCCGCACGAACAGTTTTTCGTCGCAGTCGAGACGTTCGACCGCATTGCGCCGCAGCCGGATGACGGCGCTTTTGACTTTGGGCGGCGGGTTGAAAACCGTTTCGTTGACCGTGAAAAGGTATTCGATATCGTACCACGTCTGCAGCAGCACCGAGAGGATGCCGTACTCCTTCGACCCGGGCGGTTCGGCCAACCGTACGGCCACCTCTTTCTGGATCATGCCGACGCACTCCGGAACCAGATTCCGATATTCCAACAACTTGAAAAAAATCTGAGACGAAATGTTATAGGGAAAATTGCCGATCAGCCGCAGCCCGTTCGGAAAACGTTCGCGCAGATTCATTTGCAGAAAATCGCCCGCGAGCAATCGCGGGGCGAATTCCGGAAAACGATCGTGGAGATAGGCGACGCTTTCCGCGTCGATTTCGGCGCCGTAGGTCGTCAGGTCGTTGCGTTGCAGCAGAAATTGCGTCAACACGCCCATGCCGCAGCCCACTTCGAGCACGTCGCACGGCGCTTCGGCCGTGCCGCCCGAAAGGGCGTCGCAGATTTTGCGGGCGATGTTGAGGTCGACCAGAAAATGTTGCCCCAGCGCCTTTTTCGCTCTTACTTCCGTCATGTTCGGGTGTCGGAACGGAGGCTCGGTCAGTCGGCTTCCGACGTGGATTCGATCGGATGGAAGGTCGCGAGCGGCACGCTGTTGCTGTAGAAAGTCAACTCCCCGTCGCGAACGGTGTATCGGTCGACCGAATTGAGCATTTGCAGGAAATCGAATTCGTATTCCATGTCGGGGCAGGCCATTCGCGTCGAGCCGATGTTGCCGAAGCGCAGGCTGCCGTCGGCCGTCTCTTCGTATTTTCCGAAAAAGCGGTTGCAGTTCGTGCGGCCGTAGGCCATCGTATCCGTTGCGTCGAACTCGATGGTGAAGGCATCCGGTTCGATCGTGATGGCTTTGTCGGGGATGTTCTCCATGGAGACGAGTTTCCAGGCGGTTCCGCCGAGCGATTCGGTTTTCGATCCTCCGCAGGAGACCATGCCCAACAGCAGGGCGAGCATTGCAAAACTGGTTTTCATGTGCATAGTTTTGTTTGTGTAGGCGTGGCGAAGATACGAATTATTTTTCGAAACGTGTCCGTTGCCTTGCGTGTCGGTCTGAAAAAGCGATTGATAAATCCGGATTCGTCATGCGTCGGGCCGGTTATCGAAAGAATTCGCCTTCCCAGACCGCCGTGTTGCCCGTCGCATCGGTCGCCGTGAAGCGGGCTTGATGGGGCGTTCGTTCGGGCGGCGCGTCGAAGCGGTGGAAGATGAGCCCGCGCATCGGCAGCCGGTCGCAGGGCACCCAGCGTCCGTCGATTCGGAGCGTCGCCGCGACTACGCCCGAAAAGTTGTCCGCGACTTTGAATCGCAGCGATTCGGCCTGGGTGAGGTCGGCCCCCGCAGCGAACAGCGGACGGATGTGCGGGGCCAGCGTATCCGCCACTGCTACGAACCAGCCCGTTTTGCGTGTGCGGGCCGTAACCGTGCTGCCCGTGCAGGTGCCGCCCGCATGGGTGAGCGGTTTGCCCGGGGTGTAGCTCGCCAGCGCTGCATGGAGTTGGAGCGTTCGGGGAATAGCGGTGTGCAGCATAACGGTCGCCTCCTTGCGCAGCGGGACGTCGGCATCCAGCATCCGTACGGCCGGCGAAAGTACCACGAGGCCCGTATCGGATGGCGGTGCAGGCAGCGTGTCGGGGCGGCAGAAACAGGCTTCGTAGAGGGCTCCTGCCGGAATGCGTGCGGTCAGAATCCGCCCGAATGCCACCGGATTGTTCCGGTCGGGACGGAGGACGAGCGCCGTGGTGTCGGCTTGCGCATGAAATTCGTCCGACGCGCCGCAGACGGTGAAAGCCAGAGTCGAGCAGTTGCCGCGATCGTCTTCCGCTTCGATACGGACGGAGCGTGTTTGGCCCGCCTCGGTGCGGACGATGCCTTGTTCCCGCAACACGGGGTAGAATGCTTCGGGGGCGCCCGTCAGTCGGGCTACGCGGATGACCTCGTTCCGCGAGCGGCGTTGCTGCGCATACCAGCTCACCGCATCGCTGCAGGCAGATTGGTCGGGCAGGAATCCGTCCATGCGGTATTCGAAGCGGGGCTCGCCGTCGACCGATGCGCTCAACCGCCAGATGCCGAACGTGTTGTTGACCCCGTTGCGCCGGTCGGAGGCTTCGACGATGAAATAACCCTTGCGTCCGACGGGTACCGGATCCGGACGCATCAATTTGTATCGGCCCTCGGCTTCGCGCACGACGTTGTAGCTCGTGGGCCGCGAGCGCAGGCAGACGCCCCGTATCGTATCGACCTCGACGTAGTGGAGCCTCAGGATGCGTGGCGGCAGATGGTCTTCGGGTCGGAAAATGCCTTGCCGAACCGTGTTCAGCCGGCGGCCAGTACCGGCTTCGCGCAGTTCGAAATGGAGATGCGGCCCCATCGACGAACCGCTGTTCCCCGAGTAACCGATCGTCTCGCCCTGCTTCACCGGCCATCGGTCGGCCGGGAACCAGAGGTCGACCTCGTTCGAACGGGTGCGGTAGCGTTCCGCCTGCACGCAAGCGGCTAAGTCGTCGCGAAAACGTTGCAGATGGCCGTAAACGGCTGTCGTGCCGTCGGCCAATGTCAGGTAGATCGCCTTGCCGTAGCCGTAGGTCGTAACCACGACGCGCGAGATATGGCCGTCGGCCGTTGCGACGAGCGGTTTCCCTTCGACGCCGTCGGTCTTGATGTCCACGCCGGCATGGAAATGGCCGCTGCGTATTTCGCCGAAGTTCGCCGCAAAGTTGCCTGCGACCTGCCGCACGGGAAAGACGTAACGAATGGTGTCGCGGGGCTGCGCCGCGGCAGCGAACAGAGTCAGAGCAGCCGATGTAGTTATTAAAAATCGTCGCATGGTTCGGTCTCCTTTACAAATTGCGAAACGGTGTCGAGCACCGTCTCGTAGTCGTATCCGAGCGATAGGCCGTATCGGATCAACTTGGTTTTCAGTTCGTAGGCGGTCGTCGCCCGTGTGTTGCGCGCTTTGCGGACGAGTTGTTCCGCCAGCCGGTCGGTCATCCCCGTACGGTCGATTTGCCGCAGCGCAGCGTCGATGGTTTCGCGGGCGATGCCCTTGCGTTGGAGCGCCGTCCGCAGTTTGTATTCGCCCCAGCCGCTCAACCGCAGCTTCTCGCGGACGAACGCATCGGCATAGCGTGCATCGTCGATGAACCGGTCGCGGATCAACCGCGCGAGCACCTTTTCGGCATCGGCTTCCGGCACGCCCCAGCCGCGCATAAGCCGGCGGGCGTCGCCTTCCGACTTTTCGGCTCGGGCGCAGAGCCGCATCAGGGCCGACAGCGCCTGTTCGGGCGTCTTGGCGCGACGCTCTTTCGGACGGCGTTCCTCGGCCGAGCGGCGTTTTTTGGTCAATTCATTCGGCAGCATAGCATGCGGCGTCTTTCGAAAAGGTCGTTTCTGATTCGGATGTCGGTATAGCCTTCCGCTGCGAGCAGCGTGCGCAGCGTATCGGCATACAGATGATAGATTTCGAAGTAGAGGCGGCCCTGTGGACGCAACATCCGTCGGCCGGCTCGGGCGATGGCGCGATAGAAGCACAACGGATCGTCGTCCGGTACGAAAAGGGCTTCGGCCGGTTCGTATTCGCGGACATTGGGGTGCATCGACGCGCGGTCGCGCTGCGGAACGTAGGGTGGATTCGATACGATGACGTCGAACGGCTCCGGAAAGACCTCCGCCAGGTCATGCAGGGCATCGGCCCGTCGCAGATCGACCCGCACACCGAGTGCGCGGCAGTTTTCCGCCGCTACGGCGAGGGCCGCTTCCGACAAATCGGCGGCGACGACGGTCGCATGGGGCAGTTCGGCCGCCAAGGTCGCTGCGATGCAGCCGCTGCCCGTGCCGACATCCAGGATCGCCGATGCGTTTCGTTCTTCGCAGAGGATCCAGGCCGTGAGCTCCTCGGTTTCGGGACGGGGAATCAATACGCCCTCCCGCACGGCGAACCGTCGGCCGAGGAACGAGGCCGTTCCTGTAACGTATTGCACGGGACGGCCCGCCGCTAATTGTTCGATGACGGCGTCGATTCCGTCGAGGTTGATTTCCGCCTGCGGGTCGGTCAGAAAGGCCGCTTCCGGAAGCCCGCTCGATTCCGCAGCGGCCAACAGGGCGATGCTGCGGGCCTCGCGTTCGCCGTAGAGCGGCACGAGGGGCGTCGCGATGCGTCGGAGTATGTCTCGGCGGGTCGTCATCGGTCGCGCAGATCGGCTAAGGCTATGGCGATGGCGGCTTCGACGACGACCGCCCCGCGCAGCGCGATGCAGACGTCGTGGCGACCGGTCGTTACGAGCGGTTCCATCCGTCCGGTGGCGCGGTTGAACGTGGTTTGCGGCCGACCGATGCTGGCCGTCGGTTTGAAGGCTGCCCGCACGACGAGTTCGTTGCCGTTGGTGATGCCGCCGTCGATGCCGCCCGCATGGTTGGTCGCCGTGTGTCCGTCGGCATCGACGATCGGGTCGTTGTTTTCCGAGCCGTGCAGGCGCGAGCCTGCGAATCCGCTGCCGAACTCCGCACCCTTGATGCCCGGGATGGAGAAAAGCAGGTGGGCGATGACGCTCTCCGCCGAATCGAAGAAGGGGTCGCCCCATCCGGCCGGAACGCCTTGCACGCGGCACTCGACGATGCCGCCGACCGAATCTTTCCGTGCGGCTGCGTCGCGCAGCAGGTCGTCGAAGCGATCCGGTTCCGTGCATCCGCCGATTTCAACGAGACGGGTTTCGAATGCGATTTCAGCAGGCAACAGCTTTTTAGCGACGACGCCGGCCGCTACGAGTGCCACCGTCAGCCGACCCGAAAAGTGTCCGCCGCCGCGCGGATCGTTGTATCCGTCGAATTTTCGATAGGCCGTCCGGTCGGCATGCGAGGGGCGGTCGTGGCCCTCCGTTGCGGCGTAATCCTGCGGACGCGTGTCCGTATTGGCGAATGCGATGGTAATGGGGGCGCCGGTCGTACGACCCTGATAGATACCCGAAACGAGTTGCGGGACATCCGGTTCCCGCCGCGCGGTGGTGCCCGTCGGACCGCTGCGGCGTCGGGCGAGGTCGGTTGCGAAATTTTCGGCTGCGAGCGCGATGCCCGCGGGCACACCGTCGATGACGACCCCGATTTGCGGGCCGTGCGATTCGCCCCAGAGAGCGATCCGAAAGTGGTGTCCGAAACGGTTCATCGCGTTGTTTTCAGTTTTTCGAGTTCGTCGAAGAAGGTCGGATAGCTTTTGGCGACGCATTCGGCTCCTTTGAGGATCACTTCTCCGTCGGCGCGCAGAGCCGCTACAGCCAGCGACATGGCCATGCGGTGGTCGCTGTGGCTGTCGACACGTGCGCCGTGGATCGCTCCGCCGCGGATGCGCATCGTGTCGGGTTGCGTGAGGTCGACCTCGATGCCTAATTTGCCGTACTCCTCGCGGATGGCCGATGCGCGGTCGCACTCCTTGTGAACCAAGCGTGAGGTGCCGTACAGCGTGCTCGTCCCTTCGGCCGATGCTGCCAAAGCGGCCAAAGCGGGAAAAAGATCGGGACATTGGGTGGCGTCGAACTCGAACGCCTGCAACGGGCGTGCGCCGACCGTTACCGAATCGGGTTCGCTGATGACCGAAGCGCCGGCCCGGACGAGGGCCGAACAGATGGCCGTGTCGGCCTGCTTCGAGAGCATCCGCACGTTCTCGACTGTAATTTCGCCGGCCAGGGCGCCTGCAACGAGCAGCATGGCCGCCGCGCTCCAGTCTCCTTCGATGGCGATTTCAGTGGGGCGATAGTGCTGCCCGCCCCGTATGTAAAATTCCTCGTAGTCGCGGTGGTCGATTTCGATGCCGAAGCGGGCCGCCGTGTCGAGCGTTATATCTATATAAGGTAGGGAGACGGGATTCGAGACGTGCAGGATGGTATCTTCCCGTGCCAAGGGAAGCGCCAAAAGCAGCCCCGTGATGAATTGCGACGAAATCGAACCGTCGATGACCGTCTCTCCGCCTCCGAGCGGCCCGCAAACCGTGATCGGCAATCGTCCGTCGGTGTCGGTCGTGCGGACGCCCAGATTGCGCAGGGCCGCGAGCATCGGCTCCATCGGGCGGTGCAGCAGCGAACCCTCGCCGACGATCCGCATCGGCCGGTCGGCGAGCGCGGCGATCGGTGTGAACAGGCGTGTCGCCAAGCCCGATTCGCCCGTGTGCAGCGTGTCGCTTTTCAGATGCAGTCCGCCGTCGATGGCGAGTGTCTCTTCATCGAGCTGCGCGATGCGGGCGCCGAGCGTTTCGATGCACCGCATGGCCGATAGCGTGTCGTCGCAAAATTCGAGGTTGTGCAACACCGATCGCCCTTCGGCCAACAGCGAGGCTGCCAAAGCACGCTGTGCATAGCTTTTCGAACAAGGGGGGCTGATCCGGCCTCCGATACGCCCCGACGTCAGGATCGTTTCCATGCGCGGCGGCGTTATTTCCGGACGGCATCCGGATTGTTGATCATCTCCTGTGTGAGCTGGTGGCTCTTTTTCAGCTCGAAGTGCTGGCCCAAATAGACCTTGCGCACCATCGGGTCGGCGGCCAGTTCCTCGGCCGAACCGGTTTTCAGAATCCTGCCTTCATAGAGCAGGTAGGTGCGGTCGGTGATGGCGAGCGTCTCGTCGACGTTGTGGTCGGTGATGATGACGCCGATATTCTTGTGCTTGAGCGTTGCCACGATGGACTGGATGTCCTCTACGGCGATAGGGTCGACGCCCGCGAAGGGTTCGTCGAGCAGGATGAAGGCCGGATTGATGGCGACGGCCCGCGCGATTTCGGTGCGCCGCCGTTCGCCGCCCGACAACTGGATGCCGTAGCTCTTGCGCACCTTCTGCAACCGGAACTCCTCGATCAGCGCTTCGACCCGTTCGGCCTGGTATTCTTTCGTGTAGGCGGTCATTTCGAGCACCGAACGGATGTTCTCCTCGACTGTCAGCCGACGGAATACCGACGCCTCCTGCGCCAGATAGCCCACGCCCAACTGCGCCCGTCGATAGACCGGCAGATCGGTGAGTTCCGAGACCTGGCCTTCGTCGTTTTCGAGAAAAATGCGACCTTCGTTCGGCTTGATCAACCCCACGATCATATAAAAGGTGGTCGTCTTGCCGGCTCCGTTAGGGCCCAACAGTCCGACGATCTCGCCCTGCCGGACGTCGATCGAGACATGATTGACCACCGTACGGGACTTGTATTTCTTGATCAGTTCGTTCGTGTAGAGACGCATGGCTTTTTTGCATAATTTCCTACAAAGTTATGTTTTTTTCCGAAAATTTTCTTATCTTTACATTGAATTTTACGATTTACGGCTTACGTACGACCCAATGAAACGAAACGAATCATCCTTGTTGCATGAGAAACTGAAAACCTATTTCGGTTTCGATTCCTTTAAAGGGAACCAGGAGGCTGTTATTCGGAACGTGTTGGCCGGTCGGGATACCTTTGTTTTAATGCCTACGGGCGGCGGTAAATCGTTATGCTATCAGTTGCCGGCTCTGTTGATGGAGGGGGTGGCGATCGTCATTTCGCCGTTGATCGCGCTCATGAAGAATCAGGTCGATGCCATGCGGATGTTTTCGGCCGATTCGGGCATCGCCCATTTCCTGAACTCGTCGCTCAACAAGACGGCCGTCGCCCAAGTGCGGGCCGACGTGCTGGCCGGAAAGACCAAACTGCTCTATTTCGCGCCCGAATCCCTGACCAAAGAGGACAATGTGGCGTTTCTGCGCAAAATCAAGATTTCGTTCTATGCGATCGACGAGGCGCACTGTATTTCGGAGTGGGGCCACGACTTCCGGCCGGAGTATCGGCGTATCCGACCGATCATCAACGATATAGGAACCGCTCCGTTGATCGCGCTCACGGCTACGGCTACGCCTAAAGTGCAATTGGATATTCAGAAAAACCTCGGCATGTCGGAAGCGGCGGTCTTCAAGTCGTCGTTCAATCGGCCGAACCTCTACTACGAAATCCGGCCCAAACACGATGCCGACCGGGAAATCATCCGTTTCATCAAGCAGAACGAAGGAAAGAGCGGAATCATTTACTGTTTGAGCCGCAAGAAGGTGGAGGAGCTCGCCGAACTGTTGACTGCCAACGGCATACGGGCCCATGCCTATCATGCCGGCATGGATGCGGCGACACGCGCCGCCAACCAGGACGACTTTTTGATGGAGCGCGTCGAGGTCATTGTGGCGACCATTGCGTTCGGGATGGGCATCGACAAGCCCGACGTGCGTTACGTCATCCATTACGACATTCCGAAATCGCTCGAGGGGTACTACCAGGAGACGGGTCGTGCCGGTCGGGACGGCGGCGAGGGCTATTGTCTGACCTTTTACAGCTACAAGGATATTCAGAAACTCGAAAAATTCATGCAGGGCAAGCCGGTGGCCGAGCAGGAGATCGGCAAGCTGCTTTTGCAGGAGACGGTCTCCTATGCCGAAAGTTCGATGTGCCGCCGCAAGACGCTGCTGCACTACTTCGGCGAGGAGTACCCCGAGGAAAATTGCGGCAACTGCGACAACTGCCGCCATCCTAAACCTGCGATCGACGCGAAAGCCTCGTTGAAAATGGCGCTCGAAGCGTTGCGCGAAATCGGCGACAAATTCAAGTCCGACTATCTGATCCACGTTCTGACCGGCAAGAATACGGCATTGGTCAAGAGCTATGGGCACAACAAATCGAAATGGTTCGGAGCCGGTGAGGCGCACGATGCCCGTTATTGGGGTGCCGTGTTGCGTCAGGGGTTGATTCTCGGGTTGATCGACAAAAATATCGAGAATTACGGACTGTTGTCCATCAACAAGAAAGGCGAGCAGTACATCGCCCTGCCGACGCCGGTAACGATCACGCTCGACCACGACTACGACGAAGAGGAGAAAGAGGCCGAAGCCGTCGCTCCGATGGGGCGCGGAGGTGTTGCCGACGAGGAGCTCTTTGCTATGCTGAAGGATTTGTGCAAGAAGGTGGCCAAACGGCAGGGGCTGCCGCCGTTCGTCATCTTCCAGGATCCGTCGTTGGAGGACATGTCGATCCAGTATCCCGTTACGATCGAGGAGTTGCAGAACATCACGGGCGTGGGTGCGGGCAAGGCCCGCCGATTCGGCGCGGAGTTCGTCGAACTGATCAAGGCGTACGTCGAGGAAAAGGAGATCGTCCGTCCGCAGGATATGATCGTCAAGGCGGTGGCGAACAAGTCGGGCATCAAGATATTCATCATCCAGGCGATCGACCGCAAGATGGATTTCGAGGACATTGCCCGAACGAAAAATCTCGATTTCGACGAACTGCTGACCGAAATCGAAGGAATCGTCAATTCGGGTACGAAACTCGACATCTCGTACTACCTCAAGGAGTTTATGGACGAGGAGAAGATGGAGGATATTTACCTCTATTTCAAGGAGGATGCCGAGAGCGATTCGCTCGATGCCGCCGTCGAGGAATTAGGCTCCGATTACACGGAGGAGGAAATTCGTCTGGTGCGTATCAAATTCATCTGCGAACAAGGGAATTGACACGTCGTCAGCAATTAAATACCTCCATGCGCGAACAATCGTAATAAATCTCGATTCGTTTTGATTCGTTTCGGTTTCGCGATTGAAGCCCCTCCCAAGGGAGGGGGCTTAGGGTGGGGTCAAAACTGAATACACGGCCAAAGGCTGTGAGGAACAGCGGTCGGATTTGAAAATCCGGGGCAAAAATGCGGCTACATTAAAGTATATAAATACGTAACCGTTATGAAATCGACATTCGTCATGCAGGCCGTCCGGTTGATCGGCATGGTGTTGGCCATCGCCGGCATCATCTACGCGATCGAGTACGTGCCGCGCGGCATCGCCGTGTGGTTTTGGGTCGCCTTGTTGGGAATCGGATTCGTCGGGCTGCTCTATTCGTTCCGCGTCGTCCGGCAGCGCAATCGAATAGCCGCTCGGCAACGCAATCGGGCCGCTGCCCGCAAATCGAAATCCAGAAAACGCTGATAGATCCGTTGCCTTTGCAATGTGCGATCAATGGTCGTAGGCTCGCTCGTCGCCCGCTACGACCGTAATCAAATCTTCGCGGGCCAGATAGCGGCGGGCCAACCGTTGTACGTCGGCCGGCGTCGTCTCCCGAATGCGGCGGAGGTTGTCGCCGATGATCCGGTTGTTCGTGCCGCAAAGCAGGTTCTCGATCGTAACGTCGGCGATGCCGAACGGTCCGTCGAGAATGCGCATCATTTCGCCCGCCATCATGTTTTTCACTATATCCAGCTCCGCTTCGGGCATCGGTTCGTTGCGGAGTTTTTCGATCTCGGCGTCGATTTCGTTCAGCGCCGCGCGGGTTACCTCCGTGCCGACTTGCACGGCAATAGCGAAATAGCCCGCCTGTTGAAAATTGACCATCGCCGCTACGGCTCCGTAAGTGTAGCCGTGTTCTTCGCGCAGGTTCTGCATCAGGCGGGCGCCGAAATAGCCGCCCAGGGCCGTCGCCACGACCTGCATGCCCAAAAAATCGGGATGCCGGCGCGGAAAGAGCAACCGTCCGATTCGGATGGACGATTGTACGGCGCCCGGATGCGATACGAACGTTTCGCGACGGGTCTCGGGTGCCGGAAATGCGGGTCGGAACGGGGCGCCGTTCGATGGCAGCCGTTCGGCAATCGCTGCAATCGCCGACCGTTCCGCCTCGCCGATGCGCCCGCTGCAAACGACGAAACAGTTTTCGGCCGTATAGTGCCGTTCGTAGAAGGCGACTAAATCGTCGCGGGTCAGCCGGTCGTAGGCGCGTTCGTCGGAGGAGATGCCGTAGGGGTGGCTGGGCCCGAAAAGAGCCTGGGCGAATGCTTCGCGCGCCTGCGTGTCGACTTTGGTGCGTTCGATGGCGAGTTGCTGGCGGCGTTTGGCGCAGTAGACGGCGACCTCCTCGTCGGGAAAAAGCGGATGCAGCAGAATCTGTTCGATCACGTCGCAGGTCGGGCCGAAGAACTTCGAGAGCATGCAGAAACTGACGTAGGCGACGTCGCGGTCGATGTTGATGTCGAAATAGGAGCCGTAGTAGTCCAACCGTTCGGCGACCTCCTGCGCCGTGTAGGCCTGCGTCCCTTCGGACAGCAGATTGGCGGTGGCCGATGCCGAGAACGGCACGCGCTGCACCGATGATCCGGCTGCGAATACGAACGTTACGCGCAGGACGTCGAAATCGTCGGTGGTCAGCGTATAGAGTTTCACTCCGTTGCGGAGCGTCTGCACGGCGGGTTCGGCCAGTTCGATCGAGGCCGGCAGGGTGATGGGCGGTTGTTTCATGATTCGGTGGCTTTGTTCGGTTCGGAGGTTTGCTGGCGGGATTGGGCCGTTCCGGCGGCCCGATAGACCAGAGTGGAACTGTTCTCCGGACGGAAGAGGCGCCGGCAGCATGTCCGGATGCGTTCTGCGTCGATAGCTCGGTAGAGCGATACTTCGCGATTGATCAGATCGAGGTCGCCCAGCATCTCGTAGAAACCCAGATTCAGGGCCTTGTTCATGACGTTCAGTTCGCCGAAAAGGGTGTTGGCTTCGAATTTGTTTTTCACCTTTTCCAACTCGCGGAGGGGCACTTCGGCGTTTTGCAGCGAGGCGATCTCCTCCATGAAGGCGGCTTCGGCCTCCTCGACCGTGGTCTCCGGAAGCAGCTGTCCCGTGAAGATGAAGAGCCCCGGGTCGATGTCGCCCGTGATGTAGGCATTGACCTGCGACAACAGGCGCCGTTCGCGCACCAACCGCCGATAGAGCCGCGACGAGTCGCCGCCCGAAAGCAGGTCGGAGACCAGATCGGCCGTGTAGAAGTCCGGCGACAGGCGGTCGTCCATGTGATAGGCGATGGTGAGCATCGTAGCCGGCACCTCGCGTTCCACTTCCAATCGCCGCGGGGCCGTTTGTGCGGGTTCCTGCGGGATGACGGCGGCGGCCGTTCCGCGGTCGGGGAGCGGGCTGAACCACTTTTCGGCCAGGTCGAGCATCCGTTCTTCGTCAATGTCGGCGGAGAGCGAGAGCACGGCGTTCGACGGATGGTAGTGGAGCCGGTAGAAGGTCTGTACGTCGTCGAGCGTGGCCGCCGCGATGTGGTCGGGCGTCGATCCGATGGCCGACCACCGATAGGGATGCGTCTTGTAGGCCAGATCGCGCATAAGCAGCGTCCGGTCGCCGTAGGGCTGGTTCAGATAACGCTGGCGGAACTCCTCGATGACCACCTTCTGCTCGGTGGCGAGCTTTTCGGCCGTAATGTCGAGCCCCTCCATGCGATTGCTTTCGAGCCAGAGCGCCGTTTCGAGGTTCTCGTACGGCAGCGTGATGTAGAAATCGGTGTAATCGTTGTTCGTGAAGGCGTTGTTGTCGCCCGAAGCCATCTGCACCGGCAGATCGAAGACGGGCACTTCGTGCGTGCCGCGGAACATCAGGTGCTCGAAGAGGTGGGCGAAGCCGGTGCGGCTCGGCGATTCGTTGCGGGCTCCGACCTTGTAAAGGAGGTTCACAGCAGCGAGTTTCGACGTGCGGTCGCGATTGACGATGACCGACAATCCGTTTTTCAACGTGCGTTTCCTATATTTTATTGGCATTTTTTTATTAGCGGCTTGGTAGCTTTATCTTTCTTTTGTAAGTCCTCTTGTCTCCCGAAGGACGGCGGGGCGGCCACGTTCGGCTCGGGATGCTTGCCCAACCTTTTCGTTTGCTCGCGACAAAATTAAACAATTTTCGATACGTGCCGCCGAAAACGGATGCAAAATAAAAAAGACAAAAAATTAGGGCTATTTATTCGAACCCGATATGCAATTTTTCCGCCGAATTTTCTATCTTTGCATTACGGAATGCGGAATCCGTCGATGCGGCGCATTCCGTGCAATCCGGAGAAGAATCCGAACACATTGACTATCTTAACAATAAAACAAAAATGGCAGAAAAGAAATTCATTACCTGTGATGGTAACTACGCTGCGGCGCATGTGGCTTACATGTTCTCCGAAGTCGCAGCCATCTATCCCATCACGCCCTCTTCGACCATGGCCGAACTCGTCGACGAGTGGGCTGCGCAGGGTCGCAAGAACATCTTCGGCGAGACCGTCAAGGTGATCGAAATGCAATCGGAAGCCGGTGCCGCCGGTGCCGTGCACGGCTCGTTGCAGAGCGGTGCGCTGACTACGACGTTCACCGCTTCGCAGGGCCTGTTGCTGATGATCCCCAACATGTACAAGATCTCCGGCGAATTGCTCCCGGGCGTCTTCCACGTCTCGGCCCGTGCTTTGGCTGCGCAGTCGTTGTCGATCTTCGGCGATCATCAGGACGTCATGGCGACCCGTCAGACCGGTTTCGCCATGCTGGTTTCGTCGTCGGTGCAGGAGGTCATGGATTTGGCCGGTATCGCTCACCTCGTTGCATTGAAGGCCCGCGTGCCGTTCGTGCACTTCTTCGACGGGTTCCGCACCTCGCACGAGATTCAGAAAATCGAACTCATCGACGAGGCTGCGCTGACTTCGTTGCTCGACCGCGACGCGCTGAAAGCATTCCGCGCACGCGCCTTGAATCCTGAACACCCCGTAACGCGCGGTACGGCCCAGAACCCCGACATTTACTTCCAGACCCGCGAGGCATCCAACAAGTTCTATAATGCGGTGCCCGACATGGTGGCCGACACGATGAAGGAGATTTCGAAGATCACGGGCCGCGAATACAAACCGTTCGTTTATTACGGTGCCAAGGATGCCGAAAACATCATCATCGCCATGGGCTCCGTTACGGAGACCATCAAGGAGACGGTTGATTACCTGATGGCCAAGGGCGAGAAGGTCGGCGTCGTTACGGTGCACCTCTATCGTCCCTTCTCGGCCAAGTATCTGGCCGCCGTTGTGCCCGACAGCGTGAAACGCATCTGCGTGCTCGACCGTACGAAGGAGCCCGGTGCCAACGGCGAACCGCTCTACCTCGACGTGGTGGAGGCTTTCGCAACGAGCATCGACAAGAAACCCCTTATCATCGGTGGTCGCTACGGCCTTTCGTCGAAAGATACCACGCCGGCGCAGATGCTGGCCGTATTCGAGAACCTGAAGGCCAACGAACCGAAAAATCAGTTCACGGTGGGTATCGTCGACGACGTTACGTTCCGTTCGCTGCCCGTCGGCGAGGAGATTTCGCTCGCTAAACCGGGTACGTTCGAAGCGTTGTTCTTCGGTTTGGGCGCCGACGGTACGGTGGGCGCCAACAAGAACTCCATCAAAATCATCGGCGGTTCGACGAACAAGTATTGTCAGGCTTATTTCTCCTACGACTCGAAGAAGTCGGGCGGTTACACCTCGTCGCACCTGCGTTTCGGCGACCTGCCCATCACCTCGCCCTATCTGGTTACGACGCCCGACTTCGTGGCTTGCCACGTTCCGTCGTACGTTGACAAATACGACGTGCTGAAAGGCCTCAAAAAGGGCGGTTCGTTCCTCTTGAACTCGGTGCACGATGCTGCTACGACCTGCGCGACGCTGCCCGACCACATGAAGGTCTATCTGGCCAAGAACAACATCAATTTCTATATCATCAACGCGACGAAGATCGCCGCCGAGTTGGGCTTAGGTTCGCGCACGAACACCATTATGCAGTCGGCATTCTTCAAAATCGCGAACGTCATTCCGTTCGAGAAGGCCGTCGAGGAGATGAAGCACGCCATTCTGAAGTCTTACGGCAAGAAGGGCGAGGACATCGTCAACATGAACTATGCGGCGGTCGATGCCGGCGGCAATGCAGTCGAGAAGATCGAGGTGCCTGCCGAATGGGCCCATATCGAGGTCAAGGCGGCTGCCGCTGCGGTGGATGCCGCCCGTCCGGAGTTCGTCCGCAACATCGTCGATCCGATCAACGCGCTTAAAGGCGATCAGCTGCCCGTATCGGCATTCAACGGCCGTGAGGACGGTACGTGGGAGAACGGCACGGCCGCTTGGGAAAAGCGCGGCATCGCCGTGAATGTGCCCGAGTGGAAGATCGAGAACTGTATCCAGTGCAACCAGTGCGCCTACGTCTGCCCGCATGCTGCCATCCGTCCGTTCCTTGCGACCGAGGCGGAAGCCGCCGCTTCGGGTGCGGAATGGAAACAGGGTCTCGGCGAGACGAAGGAGTACAAGTTCCGTATTCAGGTGTCGCCGCTCGATTGTACGGGCTGCAACAACTGCGTCGATGTCTGCCCCGCCAAGGAGAAGGCGCTCGTCATGCGTCCGCTCGAGGAGCAGCAGAAACAGGCTGCCAACTGGGATTACATCACCAAGAACATCGGTTACAAGGAGGTGGTCGACAAGACCAAATCGGTTAAGAACCTGCAATTCGCTCAGCCGTTGTTCGAGTTCTCGGGTGCCTGCGCCGGTTGCGGCGAAACGCCCTATATCAAGGCGATTTCGCAACTCTTCGGCGACAAGATGATGGTGGCCAACGCTACGGGGTGTACCTCGATTTATTCCGGTTCGGCTCCGTCGACCCCCTATTGCACCAACGCCAAGGGGCAGGGTCCGGCTTGGGCCAACTCGCTCTTCGAGGATAACGCCGAGTTCGGTCTCGGTATGCACATCGGTATCGAGAAGCTCCGCGACCGCATCCAGGCCACGATGGAAGCTGCCATCGCGAATTGCGAAAAGTGCTCCGACGAGTTGAAGGGCGTCATGAAGGAGTGGATCGCCAACCGCGGTTCGTCGGCTCGTTCGGCCGAGGTTACGGCCCGCCTGGTTCCAATGATGGAGGCTTGCGGCTGCGACTACTGCAAACAGATTCTGGAACACAAGGATTGGCTCGTCAAGAAATCGCAGTGGATCATCGGCGGCGACGGTTGGGGTTACGACATCGGTTATGGCGGCGTGGATCACGTTCTCGCATCGGGTGCCGACGTCAACATCCTCGTGGTCGACACCGAGGTTTACTCCAATACGGGCGGCCAGTCGTCGAAATCGACGCCGGTAGGTGCCGTTGCCAAGTTCGCTTCGGGCGGCAAGCGCATCCGTAAGAAAGACCTCGGCGCGATGGCTATGACCTACGGTTATGTCTATGTCGCTCAGGTTTCGATCGGTGCTTCGCAGCAGCAGTTGTTCAACGTGCTGAAAGAGGCCGAGGCTTATCCGGGCCCGTCGTTGATTATTGCCTACGCTCCGTGTATCAACCACGGTATCAAGGGTGGCATGACGCGTACGCAGACCGTCGGCAAAGAGGCCGTCGCATGCGGTTACTGGCACCTGTGGCACTTCAACCCGCAGTTGGAGGCCGAGGGTAAGAATCCGTTCGTGCTCGATTCGAAAGAGCCCGATTGGTCGAAGTTCCAGGATTTCCTGAAGAAGGAAGTGCGTTACACTTCGCTCCAGAAGATGTTCCCGACCGAGGCCGAGGAGCTTTTCCAGGCTGCCGAGAAGAATGCTCAATGGCGGTACAACGGTTACCGTCGTCTGTCCGAGTTGAAATATTGATTCGGTTCGATCGAATTTGTTAGCGGGCCCCGCGACGCATACGTCGCGGGGCCCGCTTTTTGTTCCGTAGCCGATTAAACGGGGCCGAAGTGAATGATTTACAACAAAGCAGGCCGTGGATTTCTGAAATCCACGGCCCGCTTTGTTCGTGTCGGAACAAATTTGTGTCGGAAAGAATCGTTCGCGCCAAAATGACCGGCGGCCCGAATCCGTCGAATCCGTCCGGTTGTCCGGTTGTCCGGTTGTCCGGTTGTCCGGTTGTCCGGTTGTCCGGTTGTCCGGTTGTCCGGTTGTCCGGTTGTCCGGCGCTAAACCGCGCTGAACCTTTTCAGCCTGCTATTTTTCTGCCTCCTCGGGCGCTTCGCTCGGCAACTCGAACTTCGTGAAGCCGGCCTGTACCAAAGTGTTGTACCACATGAAGCACTTTTTGATGTCCGATACATGCACCCGTTCGCGGTCGTATTCGGGCAGCACATCGGCGAATGCTGCTTTCAGCTTTTCGGGCGCCTCTTTGTGGCTGATCGCCTCTTTGCCGCCCGTGTGAGCGTAAATTTTGGTGAATACGTCGGCCAGCGGAATGTCGTCGCCCTCGGTGAACATCGAAATTTCGGTCAGCGCACTGACTTTCGCATTCGCCGAAGCGTTCATGCGACGTCCGTCGGTCAGCGACTCCACGATTACGCCGCGCACCGACTGGGCCACGTATTTGTACAATCCGGGTTGGCCCGAAATGGCCAGAATCTCTTTCAGTTCCATAGACTATTCGTGTTTGACATGCACATCCATCTGCGGGAAGGGGAAGTGTGCGCCCTTGTCCGGCAGTTGTTTGTAGAATTTCTCGTTGTGTTCGAAGAATACGTCCCAATAATCGGCGTTCTTCACCCACGCGCGTACGGTCAGCGTAACGGCGCTGTCGGCCAGAGCGGAAATCCATACTACGGCGGCCGGATCTTTCAACACCCGCCCGTCGGCGGCGAGCTGGGCGAGAATAGCGGCCCGAATCCCCTCGATGTCATCGCCGTACGAAACGCCGACCGACCAGTCGACCCGTCGCAGATCGGCGGTCGAATAGTTGTCGACGATGGCCGTGGCGATCATGTTGTTGGGAATGTAGATGGTTCGGTTGTCGCCAGTGGTGATGACCGTCGAGAAGAGTTTGATTTCGCGTACCGTGCCCGATTGGCCCTGCGCCGAGATGAAGTCGCCGACCCGATAGGGTTTCATCAGCAGAATCATCACGCCGCCCGCGAAGTTCTGGGCTGTGCCGCTCAACGCCATACCGATGGCCAGCGTGGCGGCCGAGAAGATGGCGATCAGCGAGGTAACGTTCACGCCGAGTGTCTGTACGACGATCATCAACAGGATGATGACGAATACGGCCTGTACGGTGTTGCGGGCGAACGAACGCAGCGAAATGTCGACGTTCCGTTTTTCGAAGGCAAGGTCGAGCAGGCGCACGATGCGGCGGACGATCCAGCGACCGACGAAATAGATGGCCAGAGCGATCAGCAGTTTCACTAAAATCCACATCGTCTGGCTGACTAAATTGGAGAGCACCTGTTCGACATCGAGGTGCATGAGTTTATCGACAGTCTCTGCGAATTTGGCTTTTTGCACGCTGTCGGGAAGAATCACCGGCGCGGCAGGTTCTTCGATCAGAAAAGATAACCAGTTGAAATTCATTGTTACACGCTGTTTGCGGGGACAAAAGTAACGAAAAATTCCTAATTCTCCGCTTTTCGACGGCCCGAAAAGCGCTTATCGGATTTTTTTCGTATATTTGTTGCATCTTACCTCTACGCAAAGTATTCTTTGCGAACAAGTTTTATCGTTGTCGTGTAACCGTGCAAGGGTTTTAGCCCTCGGTAGCGGTTATGCGGCAACGTATTTCTTTATGTTAAAGTAGAGGTAAGATGCTCTTTGACAAGCCGAGGGCTTTTTTTGTTTTTGGCGATTATATAGGGAAATAGCTGTTTCGGGCTGGCAAATTGCGGGACGAAGACTGCGGAGTGAACGCCGATTAGGCGGGCCTCCGCGGGCGGAGGCGGCGGCCCGCAGCGGCTCCAAGGAGCCGCCAACTTAAAATTGTATATAGCTGCCCAAAATTCTTCTCGGAGATGGATTTTTTGCGTCAATACGGCCGATTCGCTGCAAGCATGGCAGCGGCCGCCGCTCTGCTCGCCGCCTGCCACGACGGCCCGTTCGATGAAACGCCGCCCGAAACGCCGTTCGCTCCGGCTACGACGACCATCGCCGATTTGCCGCATCCGGCCGACGGCTCGTCGGTGTACGTTACGGGCGATCTGGTCGTCAGCGGCATCGTAACCACTTCCGACCGCAGTTTCGGCTTCTACCGCACACTCTGCATCGAATCGGACGGTGCGGGCATGGAGGTCATGGCCGGTATCGACCGGCTGCATGTCGATTATCCGGTCGGTTGTCGGGTTACGTTGTTATTGGAAGGGTTGACCGTCGGCACCTATCGCGGTGTGCTCCAAGCCGGTACGAGACCCGATGCCGGAAGTTTCTTTCCTACGGGTTTCCTCGTTTCGCCGGCGGCTGTCGCTGCTCACCTCATCCGGTTATCCGAAACGGTGCAGCTCGTTGTGCCGACCTGTCGGTCGATTCGGGAATTGACGGCTGAAGCGTGCGGCACGTTGGTGCGGATCGACGGCCTTATCCATGCCCCTGAAAATGAAACCGATCGCAACTGGGCCGGAATCCGGCGTTTTCGGGATGCTTCGGGCGCATTCGTTTACAGTTATGTCCGGGCCGGTGCGGATTTCGCCGACGCGGAAATTCCCGCCGGCCGTTGTTCGCTCGTGGGCATTTTGCAGCGCGAGGAGCAGGCGGGCGGCCGTTATCTGATTAAATTGCGCGATGAAACCGATTGCATTCATTAACCTGTTGTTGGTCGCAACGCTCGGTTGGGCGGTCGGTTGCAGCCGTTCGGACGGATGGAATTATCCCGAGAAGGAGGAATCCGAGGCGTACAGCATCGCCTGGCTGAAATCGCAGGGCGAGGGAGAGAGCCGTTTGCTGACCGAAGCGATCGTCGTGCGGGGCCGCGTTGTCGCGAACGACCGTTACAGCGAATGGAGCCGCTCGCTCGTCATCGAGGATGAAACCGGCGGCATCACGATTTTCGCCGATGCCGCGCGGTTGGCCGACCGCTATCCGTTCGGCGCTACGGTGGTGCTCTATTGCAACGGGTTACGGTTGTACGATTACGGCGGAAAGATCGTGGTCGGCGCTGAACCGTCGGCCTACGGATTCGGCATCAACAAGGAGGCGATTGCCTCGTATCTGCATCGGGGCGAGGATCGCCCGTCGGCTCCGGAACCGCGCGTTGTTTCGCTCGACGGCATTGGGGCCGAGCAGGTCGATACTTACGTGCAAGTGAAGAATGTGCGCTTCCGTGAGCGGGGGAGTTGGTGCGATCGGGATCCGGAGACCGGCCGGTATGTCGATACCGAGCGGACGATCGTCGATGAGGCGGGGCATACGTTCCTCGTCCGGACTTCGGGCGGCTGCTCCTATGCGAAAGAACCCCTGCCCGAAGGCAAGGGTTCGATTTGCGGGGTCGTCGACTGCTTCAACGGCAAATACACCCTGCGGGTGGTCAATCGCGAAATCAATTTCGATTCGGAACGGCCCTGAATCCGCCCGTCGGCGGCAGCCGCTCCGTCAATGGTAGGTAGTCGGCGGCAGCTTATTCCGCTTGCAGCGCCTCCCAGAGCCGGTCTTTCAGCTCGGCGATATGCAGCCCCGAAACCGACGAAATGAATACCGTCGGCAACCCCTCGGGCAGGTGCGCCCGCATCTCCTCCATCAGCGCGTCGTCGAGCAGGTCGCACTTCGTGATGGCCAACAGCCGCCGTTTGTCCAACAGCTCGGGATTGTATTGCGTCAGCTCGCCTAACAGAATCTCGTAATCGTTGCGGAGGTCGTCGCTGTCGGCCGGAATCATGAAGAGCAGCACCGAATTGCGTTCGATATGGCGCAGGAAGCGGGTTCCTAATCCCTTGCCTTCGTGGGCCCCCTCGATGATGCCCGGGATGTCGGCCATGACGAACGATTTGCCGTCGCGCACCTCGACGATGCCCAAATTAGGCTCTAACGTCGTGAATGCGTAGTCGGCAATCTTCGGCTTGGCAGCCGAGACGACCGACAGCAGGGTCGATTTGCCCGCATTCGGGAACCCGACCAGCCCGACATCGGCCAGCACCTTCAGCTCGAGAACGAACGCACCCTCGTCGCCCTCCTCGCCGGGTTGCGCATAGCGCGGGGTCTGGTTCGTCGCGCTTTTGAAGTGCCAGTTGCCGAGGCCGCCGCGACCGCCTTTGAGCAGCACCAGCCGTTCGCCGTGGGCGGTTACCTCGCCGACCGTTTCGTAGGTTTGTTCGCCGCTTTCGGGGTCTTCGACGAGCCGTTTCGCCACCGTGCCCAAGGGTACGGGAATCACGATGTCGCGCGCATCCTTGCCCGACGAACGGGCGCCCGAGCCGTTCTGCCCGTCTTCGGCGAATTGATGACGTTGGTATTTGAGGTGGATGAGCGTCCAGTATTGGCGGTCGCCCACCAGTACGATGCTGCCGCCCTTGCCGCCGTCGCCGCCGTCGGGGCCGCCGAATGCGACGAACTTTTCGCGGCGGAAGTGGGCGGAACCGGCGCCGCCGTGCCCCGAGCGGGCGAATATCTTGACGTAATCTACGAAATTGGAGTTTGCCATGGTGCGTTTGGTTTTAGCGATTGATTTCAGAATCGGCACGAGACCGAAAGATAGAACGAACGGGGATAGACATAGGTGTAGTGCGAGGCTTGCGGTTCGCGATATTGCACGTCGCCTGCATAGCTGCGGCGGATGCGCTTCGATTCGTAACCGTCGTAGACCGATACGTCGTCGGTCAGGTTGCGGGCCATCAGCGAAATCGTCAGTCGGGCATCTTCCCCTATGCGGAAGCTCTTGAACAGCGCGGCATCGAGCGTAAAGGCGTCGTCCAATCGTTCCTGACTTACGAATGCCGCAAAGGCTTCGGGGGTCGTGCCGGCTTGTCGTGCGATGCGCTGCGTCCGCCGAAGGGGTTCCGGATCGACGTAACGGCCGCCGACATAGCCAGTCGACAGTCGGAATCCCCATCCTCGGGGACCGTAATAGCCCGCTTCGGCGCAGGCCGACCACTGCGGGACGCCTCCGGGCCGGCAATCGCCCATGTAGCTCTCGGAACCGCTATCGACCGGCGAATTGTCCACGTCCGAAATGACCGTTACCGTCGGATTATGGATATAAAGGCTTTGCAGGGCCGAGCCTGCCGCCGTCAGCTGCCAGCGGCTGCCGAGCCGTACGAGGATCGCCGCCTCGATGCCGAATGTACAGATGCCCATGCCGCTCACCGACAGGTCGGAATAGACGCCAGCCAGATCGTCGTAGTAACGAGACGTGTAGCCGATGTCCTCGGAGGCAGCAATGAAAGCCGTCGCCTGCCAGCGGATCCGTTCGCCGGTCGTTCGCCACGTCGCATCGGCCGCGAAGCGACGTTCGAGGCGGGGCGCATCCACCGTGCGGTTGTTGTAGAGCGGTTGATAGAAAAGTCCCTCC
Source organism: uncultured Alistipes sp. (assembly GCA_947623305.1). GTDB lineage: Bacteria > Bacteroidota > Bacteroidia > Bacteroidales > Rikenellaceae > Alistipes. The sequence goes on from CANQGQ010000002.1 coordinate 97,288, forward strand.
GCATCGGGCGCCGAAGTGGCCGCCATTGCCGCGATTTCCAAATAGTTGCGGGTGGAAATCGACCATCCGGCATAAGCGCGGATCGACCACGGAGCGAAGGTTATCCGACGCGAATGACCGTAGGAATTTTCACCCGGGAAAAGTTCTTTTTCGTAGTGTCCGTTCCGATAGCGGAGGGCGCTGCCGAATCCGGCCGTGGCACCGGCCCGAAAACGGTCGGACCGCCATGCGACTTGCACGTAGGCCCGTATCTCGCTCTCGCAGAGCGAATAGTCGTAACCGAAGCGGTCGCCTTCGCCGATGCGGCGGTCGGGATTGCGCAGGTTGTTCTGAAGCAGATTGCCGTAGGTGTCGTCGTCCACCAAATACTGGTCGATGTCGATCACGTAGTCCGACCCCAACAGATCGTTCATCTGTTTGAACCGGCGGACATTGCGGTATTGCCATTCGGCGCCGTAGCGGATTTGCAGGTTGTCGGCCGCTTGGGTTGTGAAGCGCAGTCCGGCATAAATGCGGTAAAGTTGTTCGATCTGGTCTTCGAGCGTATAGACGGCTGGCCCTCCGGCCAGCCGGTTGCAGGCGATCATCCGATCCCAGTCGATCTGGGTGTAGTGCGGATCGTTGTTACGCCAGGCCTCCTCCGTGGCGCGGTCTTCGGTGTAGCTCGGCAGGTAACGGTAGTTGTCGGGCAGCGGCGTGCGCGCGTCGTACCAGTTCAGTCCGCTGTACGACCGCATGCCCGCTTCGAGACCGGCCGTCGCTGCGATTTCGGTCGAGGGGGCGATCTTCCATTGTCCGGCTATCTGCGCCATCGGCAGCTGTTCGCGACGGACACGGGCATTGCGGACTTTGCCGTTCTGGAAGCCCCAGGCCGGATTGTAGAACCGGTCGCCCGTCAGCAGGAAGGCCTCTTCGGTCGAGGCCGAACGTCCGCCGCGGATCGAAAAAGGAACGACAAGGCTGATTTCGATACGTCGGTTATCCGAAAATCGTTTGGCGAATCGCACACCGGCCGTTACGGCATCGGTGAAGACTCCTTCGATGTGCAGGTCTCGGCCCGTTCGGGCATCGACTGCCGCCGAACCGTACCAACCCTTGCCGAGCGAACCCGACCATCCGGCCCGCAGCCCGAAACGATAGTTCCGATCGGACAACGAAAGGGCTGTGTAGTAGGGACGTAAACGGACGGCATCGTCGAATTGCAATAACCGAATGCCGTCGACCGCTCCGGAATAGCCGTCGGGAGCCGCGGCACCTGCATGGAATGTTTCGTCGGCACCGAGAATCCGCAGCAGCGAGCGGGTGCGGTAGTTGTCGACGGACATGCTGTTCAGCAGGGTGCGTTCGTCGCGGTAGCTTCGTCCACGACGACCCTGGGCGACCATCGGCAGGTTGTAATCCGTGCATTCGCCGTAGAGGTCGGGTGCGACCTGCACGGCCCGATAAAAGAGTGTCGTATCGGTTTCGAGCATCGGGGCATAGGCTTCGGCATCGCGCTGGTAGGGGTAGAATTCCCGAACGTACTCCTGTGCGGCTGCACCGGTCGGCCCGCCGACGAGGATCGACGCAAGCAACAGGCTGCGACCGAATCCCCGATCCGAAAAATACCGCATGACCCGATGAGTGGATGGATTAGAGCGTACGGAGAACCTCCAGCAACAGACGCCAGAATTTGTCGACGGTGGCGATTTCGAGCCGTTCATCGGGCGAGTGGACGCCGCGCAGCGTGGGCCCGAACGACACCATCTCCAAATCGGGATATTTTTCCAAGAACAAGCCGCACTCCAAACCGGCGTGGATGGCGCGCACTTTCGGTTCCGTGCCGAAAAGCCGTTTGTAGCTTTCGGCCGTTACTTCCAACAGCTTCGATTGCGGATTCGGTGTCCAGCCCGGGTAGCCGTCCGAATGGGCGACGTCGGCGCCGGCCAGTGCGAAGACCGATTCGACCATCTGCATGACATAGGTCTTGGCGCTCTCGACCGACGAGCGTTGCGACGACGTAACGACGATGCGGTCGTCTCCCTCGAACTTGACCGATGCGAGGTTGGTCGAGGTCTCGACCAAACCCGGCACGGCGAACGACATGGCGATCACGCCGTTGGGCACGCCGACCAGCGAATAGATCAGCCCGAATTGCGTTTTGGCATCCAGCACCTCGTCGACCGAGGGCATTTCGTTGAGTGTGATTTTGAAATTCGGCTCGCGGAAACGGAATTCGTTTTCGAGATCGGCCGCAAAAAGCCGGTAACGTTTCAGAAACTCGGTTTTGTAGCGTTCGGGCACGCCGAAGATCGCGTAGGCTTCGCGCGGAATGGCGTTGCGCAGGTTGCCGCCCGAGAAGTAGCTCAACCGCAGTTCGCACGATTGCATGCCGTCCCACAACAAACGGGCTACGGTCTTGTTGGAATTGACGCGTCCTTTGTCGATGTCGTCGCCCGAATGGCCGCCGAGCAGATCGGAGACGTCCACGCGGAAGAAGGCGTAGTTTTTCGGCGCCGGTTCCATCGTGTAGCGGAACGTCGCGAGGGTGTCGATGCCGCCTGCGCAGCCGATGAAGAGTTCGCCTTCGTCTTCGGAGTCGAGGTTGATGAGGTATTTTCCGGTCAGCATTTCTTCGCCTAATTCGAAGGCGCCGGTCAGACCCGTCTCCTCATCGACGGTGAAGAGCGCTTCGACGGGGCCGTGTTGTACGTCGGGGTCGATCAGCACAGCCAGCGCCGCAGCCATGCCGATGCCGCAGTCCGCGCCGAGCGTCGTCCCTTCGGCCTTGACCCATTCGCCGTCGATGCGGGTCCGGATGGCGTCGTGTTCGAAATCGAACTCCACGTCGGAATTTTTCTCGCACACCATGTCCATGTGCGCCTGCAAAACGATGGTCGGATGCGCTTCGAATCCGGCGGTGGCGGGTTTGCGCATCACGACGTTGCCGATAGCGTCTTTCCGGTATTCGATCTGGTGCGACTGGGCGAAATCGACGAGGTATTCGATGATGCGTCCCTCTTTTTTCGACGGACGGGGCACTTGCGTAATGGCATCGAACAATTCCCACACGATGCGGGGATTCAAAGCGGTGATAGCTGACATAAAAAGAAATTATTTTTTGCAAAAATAGGGATTTTTCCTAACTTTGGCAATATATATACCGATTGTTCATGGATTTCAGAATAGGACACGGATACGACGTGCACGTCTTGGCTGAGGGGCTGCCGTTGGTGTTGGGCGGCGTGCGAATTCCGTATGAGAAAGGGTTCGTCGCCCATTCGGACGGCGATGTGGCCATTCATGCTGTGTGCGATGCCTTGTTGGGTGCCGCTGCGTTGGGCGACATCGGACAGCATTTCCCCGATACGTCGGACGATTTTGCAGGCATCGACTCGAAAATCCTGCTGCAACGCGTTGTGTCGCTCTTGCGCGAACGGGGCTATGCTATCGGGAACGTGGACTGCACGATCCGGATGCAGCAGCCGAAGTTGCGTCCGTATGTCGATGCGATGCGTGCGGCGATGGCTGCAGCCATGGACGTGGAGGTCGACCGCGTGTCGGTCAAGGCGACGACGACCGAACGGCTCGGATTCGAGGGCCGCGAGGAGGGCGTCTCGGTTTCGGCCGTGGCGCTGATTTATAAAGCGTGAAGCGGATGGCAGGGGGCTCGAGGTATCTCGACCGAAGCCCCTCCCAAGGGAGGGGTTTGGGGTGGGGTCCAATCTGCAAACGACGCCGGAGGCGGCGAACACCGAGGGGCGGATTTGAAAATCCGGCGTTAAAAACGCAGAAACAAGAAGATTTATAATCGCATAACTTGGCATCATAATAGTAACCCGATAAATGAAAACAATGCGTATTCTTTCAGTCATGTGTGTGATTGCTGCTGTTGCGGTCGCTTGCGGCCGCCGTTCGGAAGCGGAAAACGAAGCGTCGTGGATCGTCGATCGGTTCGACGACATCAAGGTCATCCGTTACGAGGTGCCGGGCTTCGAACAGTTGCCGTTGCAGGAGAAAGTGTTGATCTATTACCTCTCCGAAGCGGCCAAATGCGGCCGGGACATCCTTTTCGACCAGAATTTTAAGTACAATCTCGCCATTCGCCGGACGCTCGAAACCATCTACGAGCACTACGAGGGCGACCGCACGGTGCCCGAGTGGGCGGCGTTGGAGAAATACCTGAAAAAGGTGTGGTTCGCCAACGGCATCCATCATCATTACTCCAACGACAAGTTCGTGCCCGAGTTTAGCGAGGCGTATTTCCGCACCGTGGCATCGACCATTCCCGATGAACGGTTCGGCGAGCTGAACGGCCTTTTCGAGGAGGTTTGCACCGCGATTTTCGATCCGACGCTTTACAAAACGCGGCTCAACCAGGCGGCGGGCGACGACCTGATCGCCACTTCGTCGAACAACTATTACGCCGGCGGTGTTACGCAATCCGAAGCCGAGCGTTTCTATGCCGACATGGCCGCGGCCGATGCGGGCAATCCCGAACCGGTTTCCTACGGTCTGAACTCGCAGTTGGCGAAGGTGGACGGCCGATTGCAGGAACGGGTCTGGAAGATCGGCGGTATGTATTCGCCGGCCATCGAAAAGATCGTCTATTGGCTGAAGAAAGCCGCGACGGTGGCCGAGGAGCCGCAAAAGACCAATATCGAGGCGTTGATCGCCTATTACGAGACGGGCGATTTGAAGGAGTTCGACCGTTACAACATCGGTTGGGTGAAGGATACCGTCTCGAATGTCGATTTTGTGAATGGATTCATTGAGGATTACGGCGATCCGATGGGCCGCAAGGCGTCGTGGGAGGCCAATGTCAACTTCATGGATCGGGAGGCCTGCCACCGTACGGAGGTAATTTCCGAAAATGCCCAGTGGTTCGAAGACCACTCGCCCGTGGCGCCCGAATATCGCAAGGAGAAGGTCAAGGGCGTCTCGGCGAAGGTCATCACCGTGGCGATGTTGGGCGGCGATTGCTATCCGGCGACCCCCATCGGCATCAACCTGCCCAATGCGGACTGGATTCGCAAGGAGTACGGTTCGAAGTCGGTAACCATCGACAACATCACCTATGCGTATGACAAGGCGGCGCACGGCAACGGCTTCGACGAGGAGTTCGTTTTGCGGGCCGAGGATCGCGAGCGGATGGAAAGATACGGCAAACTGGCCGACGACCTGCACACCGATCTGCACGAATGTCTGGGCCACGGTTCCGGCCAGTTGGCGCCCGGGGTCAAGGGCGGCGAACTGAAAAGCTACGGTTCTACGTTGGAGGAGGCTCGCGCCGACCTCTTCGGATTGTATTATCTGGGCGATCCCAAGCTGGTAGAGCTGGGACTGGTACCGTCGTTCGATGTAGCTAAGGCGGGGTATGCCAACTACATCATGAACGGGCTGATGACTCAGCTGGCGCGCATCGAGCCCGGCAAGCAGGTCGAGGAGTCGCACATGCGCAACCGCAAGTTGATCGCCGAATGGTGTTACGAACACGGCCAGGCTGACAAGGTGATCGAATGGGTCGTGCAGGAGGGCAAACGTTACGTCGTCGTGAACGATTTCGAGAAATTGCGCGCGTTGTTCGGCGAGTTGCTGCACGAGGTGCAGCGCATCAAGTCGGAGGGCGACTACGAAGCCGGCAAAGAGTTGGTCGAGCGGTATGCCGTGAAGGTCGATCCAGCCGTGCATGCCGAGGTGCTCGAACGTTACTCCGCTTTGGGCATCGAGCCTTACGGCGGGTTCGTCAATCCGGAATACGAGTTGGTTGTGCAGGACGGGCGGATCGTCGATGTGAAGATCGCTTATCCGGCGAACTACGTCGAACAGATGCTCGGTTATGCGAAGGAGTATTCGTTCCTGCCGAACCGCAATTAAATAGCGAGCACAGCCAATAAAAGCACGCCGATTCAGTACATACTGAATCGGCGTGCTTTTATTCGGATTCGTCGCTGGCAGGAGTGTCCGCGGGGGTCAGCTCTGCGACCAACCGTTCGACGTCGGGGCACGAGACGATGATCCGTTCGTCGTAACGATCCTCGATTTCGACGAAATTGCGCCAGACCGAAGCGTAAATCCGCACCCGCTCGAACCGGCGCAAGTCGAGGAAGTAGCCGTAATAACCGAAAAATCCGCATCCGCCGAAGAGCGGAATCATCCATTTCATGCGCCGCAGGTCTGTGATCGGGTGGACGGCCTTGATGTCCGCGCGTTGGATTTCGGTGATGTCGAGCAGGCAGCGGATTTCGACCGAATCGTCCTTGACGATGATTTTGCGGGGAATCGAAAGCGCCATCAGTGCGACCGCAGCGACGATGAACGACGTGAACCACGCCGAAAAATAACCGCCTTCGTAGAGATAGTACAGTCCGACGCCCATCAGCGTGAAGACGACCAAGTGAGCGAGCGTCCAGTAGAGCGTCCGGCGATCGAACCGGTATTTGTAGACGGTTATCATGGTAGCTTTTATTCGGCGTCCGCCTGTTGCGAGTGCGCTTCGTCCGGGTCGGTTGCCTCTCGATCGGCTTGCATCGCGAGCAGGGCCTCGGCCAGAGCGAAATCCTCGGATGTGGTGAGTTTGAGGTTCGTTCGTTCGCCTTCGACCAGTCGCACGGGATGGCCGGCGGCTTCGACGACCGAAGCATCGTCGGTGAATCGCGGGTCGAACTCGGCCCGATAGGCTTCCGTCAGCCAGTCGGCGCGGAAAACTTGCGGCGTTTGGATGATACGCAGGCGGCTCCGGTCGATGACGTGCGAGCGGCAGTCGGTCTCCTGCGGAGCGGTTCCGTATGCGTCGATGGCCCGGAACGAATCGACGGGTGCGACTGCCGGAATGGCGGCACCGGTCGCCTCGGCTTCGGCGATGACGCGGCGAAGCATTTCCGGCGTTGCGAACGGGCGCACGGCATCGTGTACGGCGATGAATTCGGGATCGGTGCGGAGGACTGCCAAGCCGTTTTTCACCGAATGGAAACGCTCCTCGCCTCCGGCGACGGTGGTGTGGGTCGGCACCTCGAAACGGGCGGAAAAGTCTTTCCAAAAGTCGATGTATCGGGCCGGAAGGACAACGACGATTTCCGTTCCGCGGAGGGTTGTGGCGAACAGGTCGATCGTGCGGGCCAGCACGGGTCGATTGCCCAACAACCGGAATTGTTTGGGCAGACTGCCGCCGCAGCGTGTTCCGCTGCCGCCTGCGACGATGATGACCGCCGTACGCCGTTCCATGCTCGTTGTGCCGTTATTTTTTCTTCGCTGTTTCGGGTTGTTTCTGCTGCGCTGCGGGCTGTGCTTCGTTTTTCGACGAGGCTTTATTAGCCGCTTGCGCATCGGGCGCTTTGTCCGCAGCCACCGATACTGTCGCCTTGGCATTCGCCGCAGCAGGGTCGAATCCGAGCAACTCCAGCGAATCCAGTCGGGTGATGCGCTGTTCGTCCGGTACTTCGCCGTTCAATTCGGCCATGACGCGGTCACGGACGAATTCGAAAGCGGCGCGCTGTTCTTTCGCAATAGGCTCTGCCGGTTCCTGCGGAATCTTCAGCGGGTCGATGGGAGTACCGTTCTTCCAGATGCGGTAGTCGAGATGCGGCCCGGTAGATGCGCCCGTCGAACCCACATAACCGATCAACTGTCCCTGGACGACCCGTTTGCCTTTGGCGATTCCCTTGGCATAGCCGCTCAAGTGGAGATAGCCGGTTTGCAGGTTGCCTGCATGTTTGATCTTCAGCGTGTTGCCGCCTCCGCCGCCCCAGCCTTTGAAGATCACCACGCCGTCGGCTACGGCCCGTACGGGCGTGCCTTTCGGTGCGGCGTAGTCCACGCCCGTATGAGGCCGGTAAACCTTATAAATCGGATGTTTGCGGGCGTAGGAGAAGCGGGAGCTGATGCGCGTGTATTTCAGCGGTGCCTTGAGCAGTTGTTTGCGCAGGCTGTTGCCGTCGGCCTCCCAGTAGCGCACCTTGCCGTCCTGGTGGAACGGGATGGCATAATAGTCTTTGCCGTTCTGGGTGAATCGCGCGCCCCAGATTTGTCCGATGCCCACCGATACCGTGTCGTCGATGAAGCGTTCGTCGTAGATGACCGTGAAGCTGTCGCCTTTCTGGATGCCGAAGAAGTCGATCGTCCATTGATAGACATCTTCCATTTCAGCGGCGAGCGCGTAGGGGAGGTTTTGTTCCATGATGGCGCCCCAGAGCGACGAGTTGATCACGGCGCTCTTTTTGGTGCGTCGCAGCGTGTAGGGCTTCGTCTCTTGATGCACGGCGATCGAGTCGTCGATGAAACTGAAAACGACGTAATCGGTGCGGTTGCATTCATAGACCAAGTGGTCGAGGTGGGGAGCATGGAGTGAATCTTCGTGGATGAAAGCAGTGTATTTGTGTCCGGCGCGGATGTTGCGGAGCGGGAACACCTCTTTCGACGCCCGATCGAGTCGGTCGACGGTCGCCGGTGTGATGCCGAAATTGCCTAACAGCTTGCTCATCGTTTCGCCGTGGGCCACTTCGCCCGTTTCCAGCCGGTAGTCGTCGGCCACGATGCCGTATACGATGTTGTGGGGAGTCTCTTCGTCTTCTCCGTTTTTCGGCGTGCACGACGGACACGCCAAGCCCATCCACAGCAGGGCGCAAATCAGTATGTTCGAATTTTTCATAACCGGAGACAAATTTACGCAAAAAAATGCGGAAAATCGGTAACTCTTTCGCCTTTTTGTCCCACCGGCCCGAAATTTGTCGCTTTTCGTTTTGATTTTCCGATCATTATGATTACTTTTGTAGAAAACGTACAGTAAAGGTCGCGACCGGATGCGCTTCGGGTGGAAAACGGTCCGTTTCGTTCGGGGAATCCGGTCGCAGGTTATGGGATAAAACGGATACATCATGTTGGATATACTGCTTGCGCCGGCAGCCGCCTTGTACAAGATGGGGGTCAGGTTTCGCAACACCCTTTTCGATAAGGGACTGCTCAAGAGCGAGCGTTTCGATATTCCGATCGTCTGCATCGGTAACATCACCGTCGGTGGGACAGGAAAAACTCCGATGGCCGAGCTCGTTATCGACTACATGTCCCAGATGCACAATGTGGCTTTGCTGTCGCGCGGTTACGGCCGCCGAACCAAAGGCTATCGCGAGGTCGCCGTCGATTCGCACTATCGCGATGTGGGCGACGAACCGTTGCAAATCAAGCGCAAGTTCCCCGAAACGGTGGTTGTTGTATGCGAAAAACGGTCGGACGGTATCCGCCGGCTGCGGGCGGAGCATCCCGAAGTCGATCTGATTATCATGGACGACGGCTTCCAGCATCGCTATGTCGAGGCGAAGATCAATATCGTGATGGTCGATGCTTCGCGCCCCATCCAGTACGATAAGATGCTGCCGCTCGGCTCTCTGCGCGATGTGCCCGAATCGTTGCACCGGGCCCACTATTTCGTCGTTACGAAGTGTCCCTCCAACATGACGCCGCTCGAACGGCGTTTGTTCCACAAGGTTTTGATTCAATACGCCTATCAGCGTATCTATTATACCCGTTTCGAGAGTTTTCAGCCCCAGCCGGTCTATCCGGCCGAAGCGCCGCACGAGGCGCTGGACGCGGATCGGAAGGTGATCGCGCTGTCGGGCATCGGCAATCCGAAGCCCTTTCTCGATACGTTGCGCGAACAATACAAGTTGGTGGAGGCCGTAACTGTAGAGGATCATCACGTCTATCGGGTCGGCGACATGCACCGTCTGTCCGAACTGTTGGCCCGTTATCCCGATGCCGTGATCGTAACGACCGAGAAGGATGCCGTGAAGATGCTCCGTCCCGATCGCATCCCGCCCGAGGTGCGCAGCCGATTGTATTATCAACCGATCAATATTTCGTTCATAGAGGATTCGGCAGCAGATTTTCTGCAAAAATTGGAAAAAGATGTTAGAAAAGATTAATCGGGCGGCGGAGTATCTTCGCGGCCGCATTGCAGGTTTTCAGCCCGAGGTGGGCATTATTCTGGGTACGGGATTGGGCGGTTTCGCCGATAAGATCGCAGCGGAGGCAGTCGTCGATTACAAGGAGATTCCCGAATTTCCGCAGTCGACCGTCAAGGGCCATGCTGGTCGGATGATTTTCGGAACGATCGCCGGTCGACGCGTCGTGGCCATGCAGGGGCGGTTCCATTATTACGAAGGGTATGCCATGTCGCAGGTTACGTTGCCCGTGCGCGTGATGGCGCAGCTCGGCATCCGTTACCTCTTCGTGTCGAACGCTTCGGGCGGAATCAATCCGACCTTCCGCGTGGGTGATTTGATGATTATCACCGACCATATCAATCTGTTGCCCAATCCGTTGATCGGGCCGAATCTGGAAGAGTTGGGACCGCGTTTTCCGGATATGCACAACTGCTATGACAAGGAGCTGATCGCTTTGGCGACGAAGATCGCCGAGGACGAACGCATCAAACTGCAATACGGCGTTTACGTCGGCGGTACGGGCCCGACTTTCGAAACGCAGGCCGAGTATCGTTATTTCAAGGTCATCGGCGGCGATGCGGCCGGCATGTCCACCGTGCCCGAGGTGATCGTAGCCCGCCACATGTCGATACCGGTATTCGGCGTGTCGGTCATTACCAACTGCGGGCTGTCGGACGATGTGGGCGATCACGAGGATGTCCAGTTGCAGGGGCGTAAGGCCGGTGTGCGGATGGAGACCCTGTTCTGTAAGATGATCGAAAATCTCAAATAAGGGAAATATATGGTTAACAAGGTGATATTGATCGGTAATGTGGGGCTCGACCCCGAAGTGCGGGCGCTCGAAAACGGAACGAAAGTGGCTCGGGTGCGTTTGGCGACGACCGAACGGATATTCGACCGACAGACGAACGAGACGAAAGAACATACCGAATGGCATTCGATTACGTTGTGGCGCGGATTGGCCGATGTCGTCGACCGTTACGTGCACAAGGGTTCGCAGATCTATGTCGAGGGCCGCTTGCGTACGCGCGAATGGACGGACAAGGACGGAAACAAGCGTTATACGACGGAGATTCTCGCCGATACGATGAATTTGTTGGGGCGTCGCGGCGACAACAATGCGGCCGCACCGTCCGACGGTGCCGGTTACGGTCAGCCGCAGGGTGGCGGACGCAATTACGGTAGTGCACCGGCGGGGAACGCTTCGCAAGGTTCGCAGGGTGCAGCTTCGCCGCAGACCCAGAGCGGTTACGGTTCGCAGCCTGCTTATCAGGCTCCGCGTCCCGCTGCCGAACGACCGTCGTCTGCCGCCGCTCCGTCGGTTCCGGCCGATGATCCCGATGATTTGCCGTTCTGATTCGTTCATCGCAGGTGTTGTGCCGATTTGTCGGGGTATCTTCGGGCTTGCATCGACGTTAATTGATAAGATAGGAGCGGGCGTTACACGATTTGTGCAACGCTCGCTCCTTTGTATGACCGTAATCGGTTCGGCCGTCAAATCGCTGCCTCGTCGAGGTCGTATTTGATACATTCGATGCCGACACGGCGCAAAAGGGCCAGTCCCTCCTCCGAACGGTATTCCTCGGAGTAGACGACTCGTTTGATGCCGGCCTGAATAATCAATTTCGAGCATTCGATGCAGGGGGCAGCCGTAATGTAGAGCGTCGAACCGTCGCAGTTGTTCGCCGACTTCGCCACTTTGGTGATGGCATTGGCCTCGGCATGAAGCACATAAGACTTCGTATGGCCCGCTTCGTCTTCGCAGATGTTTTCGAAGCCCGACGGCGTGCCGTTGTAGCCGTCCGAAATAATCATCTTGTCCTTGACGATCAATGCCCCGACCTTTCGCCGCATGCAATAGGAGTTTTCCGCCCAAATGCGCGCCATGCGCAGATAGCGTAAGTCCAATTGCCGCTGTTTTTCCTCTTGGTAGCCCATCGGTTACAAGCCTTTTCCGTGGCAGTTCTTGTATTTTTTGCCCGAACCGCAGGGACACGGGTCGTTGCGTCCGATCTTCTTTTCGGCCTGGATGGGCATCGTCTTTTGACGGTCTTGCTGGCCCGCCTGCGCGGCGGCCTGCATGCGCGAAGCCTGTAGCTTGTTAACATCTACCTTCGCACGGTCGCGCTGCTGTTGCTGACGTTGCGCAGTTTCGGCGCCCTGCTCGCGTACGGGAACGAACGCCCGATTGAGAATCGAGAGCACCTCGCGATTGACCTTGACGAGCATCTTCGAGAACAGCCCGAACGATTCGAATTTGTAAATCAGCAGCGGGTCTTTCTGCTCGTAGGTGGCGTTCTGCACGCTCTGACGCAGGTCGTCCATTTCGCGTAGATGTTCGCGCCAGGCGTCGTCTATCGAGGTGAACATCACCACCTTGGAGAATACACGGAAGATTTCGGCACCGTCCGTGTCTTTGCACTTCTGCAGATTGACCGGAATGTTGTAACCCAAGTGGCCGTCCGTTACCGGAATGTAAATGTTCGAATCCAGCTGGTCTTTCCGGTCTTCGTAGACGCGTTGCATGACCGGACGCACCGTATCCGCAACGGCTTTCGCACGTCGGGCATAGATCGCTTTCAGGTCTTTGACGATCCAGTCGGCCAGTTCTTCGGGTTTGGCATCTTCGTAGGTCGTCTGGTCGAACGTCGGTTCGATGGCGACTTCGCGGATCAGTTCGAAGCGGAAATCTTCGAAGTCGATGCCGCGGTGGGTCTCGACGAAGTTGTCCGCATAGTCGTACATGATGTTGTTGAGGTCGATCTCGATGCGTTCGCCGTAGAGGGCATGGCGGCGGCGCGTGTAGATCACTTCGCGCTGCGAGTTCATCACGTCATCGTACTCCAGCAGCCGTTTGCGGATGCCGAAGTTGTTCTCTTCGACCTTCTTCTGGGCCCGTTCGATGGCGCGGGTCATCATCTTCGCCTGGATGACCTCGCCCTCTTTCAGCCCCATGCGATCCATCATCGTGGCGATCCGGCCCGAACCGAACAGACGCATCAGATTGTCCTCGAGCGAGACGAAGAACTGCGATGAACCCGGGTCGCCCTGGCGTCCGGCACGGCCGCGCAACTGGCGGTCGACCCGTCGGCTTTCGTGGCGTTCCGTGCCGATGATGGCCAGACCGCCCGCTTCGCGTACTTCGGGCGTCAGCTTGATGTCGGTACCGCGTCCGGCCATGTTGGTCGCAATGGTTACCTGTCCCGAACGACCTGCTTCGGCCACGATCTGGGCTTCCAGTTGGTGCTGCTTGGCATTCAGCACATTATGTTTGATGCCGCGTAGCTTCAGCATGCGGCTCAACAGCTCGGATATTTCGACCGAGGTCGTACCCACCAACACAGGCCGGCCTTCGCCGACTAACCGCACGATCTCTTCGATCACGGCGTTGTATTTTTCGCGTTTGGTCTTGTAGATCAAGTCCTGACGGTCATCGCGGATGACCGGACGGTTGGTCGGGATGACCACGACGTCGAGTTTGTAGATGCTCCAGAACTCCGATGCCTCCGTCTCGGCCGTACCGGTCATACCGGCCAGTTTGTGATACATGCGGAAGTAGTTCTGCAGCGTGATGGTGGCGAACGTCTGCGTCGCCGCCTCGACCTTGACGTGCTCTTTGGCTTCGATGGCCTGGTGCAGTCCGTCCGAATAGCGGCGGCCTTCGAGGATACGGCCCGTCTGTTCGTCGACGATCTTCACCTTGTTGTCCATCACCACATACTCGATGTCCTTTTCGAACATCGCATAGGCTTTCAACAGCTGGATGACCGTGTGGACACGTTCCGACTTGATTGCGTATTCGTTGATGATTTCGTCGCGTTTCTGTGCCCGTTCTTCGGCCGAAAGTCCGCTTTTCTCCAATTCGGCCACTTCGGCGCCGATGTCGGGCAGCACGAAAAATCCGTCTTCGTTGAAGTATTTCGACAGTGCCTCGTGGCCCTTGTCGGTGAGTTCCACCGAATTCAGTTTTTCGTCGATGACGAAATAGAGGTCGTCCGTGATTTCGGGCATCCGGCGGTTGTTGTCCTGCATGTAGGTGTTTTCGGTCTTCTGCATCAGCGCCTTGACTCCCGTTTCGGACAGATATTTGATTAAGGGTTTGTATTTCGGCAGACCCTTGTGGGTGCGGTAGAGCTTCACGCCGCCCTCGTCGGTTTTGTTCTCATTGATGAGCTGACGCGCCTCGGCCAACAGCGACGTAACCAATCCTTTCTGGAGGTTGTAGAGGTGCTCGATGGCGGGCCGATACTGTTCGAACAGTTGGTCGTCGCCCTTGGGGACGGGACCCGAGATGATGAGCGGCGTACGGGCATCGTCGATCAGCACCGAGTCCACCTCGTCGACGATGGCGAAATGGTGCTTGCGCTGCACGAGGTCTTTGGGCGACGAAGCCATGTTGTCGCGCAGATAATCGAAGCCGTATTCGTTGTTCGTGCCGAACGTGATGTCGGCCATGTAGGCTTGGCGGCGCGCTTCGGAGTTGGGTTGCGTGTCGTCGATGCAGGCGACCGAAAGACCGTGGAATTCGTACATCGGACCCATCCATTCCGAGTCGCGCTTGGCCAAGTAGTTGTTGACCGTAACGAGGTGCACGCCCTTCTTGGCCAGTGCATTGAGGAAGACCGGAAGGGTCGCCACGAGGGTTTTGCCTTCGCCGGTGGCCATTTCGGCGATTTTGCCTTTGTGGAGCACCACGCCGCCGAACAACTGCACGTCGTAGTGGATCATGTCCCATTTGATGTCGTTGCCGCCGGCTGTCCAATGGGTCGAATAGATGGCCTTGTCGCCTTCGATGCGGACGAAATCTTTCGTTGCGGCGAGGTTTCGGTCGAAGTCGTTCGCCGTAACGACCACTTCGTCGTTCTGGGCGAAGCGGCGGGCCGTATCCTTCATGATGGCGAACGCCTCGGGCAGCAACTGATCGAGTTTTTCCTCGATTTTCTCGTCGATGTGTTTCGTCGTTTCGTCGATCTCTTTGGAGACGCGTTCCTTCTCGTCGAGCGAAGTTTCGGGCTTTTCGAGGGTGGCCTTCAGTTCGACGATCCGGTTTTCGTCGGGAGCGATGAAATCGGCGATCTGTTTTTTGAGCCCTTCGCTGCGGGCGCGCAACCCATCGTTCGAAAGCGCCTCGATGGTCGGATAGACTTCCTTGATTTTCAGAACGTAAGGTTCGATCTCCTTGCGGTCTTTGTCGGCTTTGGAGCCGAACACGGCTTTGATTAAACTGGCAAGTATGTCCATGATGTTCCGTTTTTATTTTCCGTAATCAATATGTTTTTTTGTACCCTCGTTTTTCGACCCTTTTGTTCGAATCCGACCGCCGTTCCTCGCGGCCTTTGGCAGCGTATGCAGTTTTGCCCCCCCCCGCACCCCCGCCTTGGCGGGAGCTTCGATTGGGTTGCCGAAACCGATCAGGTTTTACGACCGTTGGTACACCGATGTATCCGATCGCTTTATTTTTTTCAGTTGCATCGGACTTCCTTTCGGAAGCTCGAAAGATAATTCTTACAAAAATAGTGATTTTTTGTAAAGTAGCAAAATGAAAAAGGGGTTAGGACGGAACTCGTTCGGGTACGGCCACGAAAAAAGGGTGAGCTCCTTATATCGCACCGCTACGACCGCATACCCTTGCTCGATTCCTCGCCTGGGGGATTCTGCGGGAGCTGGTCGTATAAGACTCACCCGAGACGCAAAAGTAAGTAAATTTTATGTTCCGCACAAATTTTTTTCGATCAGGCCTTTTTCTCCGCCACGAAAAAAAGATCGAAACACCGGTCGTCGACCGGAACGATCCGGTAATCTTCCATGCGGATGGCGGTCGTCAATTCCCGATTCCGGTTCAGCAGCTTGCGGCGGTTCAGTCGGTTGAACAGGTCATACGGAAATTGCAGCAGCCGACGGGGCAGCCGATGTTGCAGGTCGAACAGGTCGAATCGAGTGATGCGCCGCACCCCTTCGCGGTTGCGCTCGTAATAATCCATCACACGGTCGTTGCCTGTTACGCCGAGCATTTCGACCTGCGTGAACGGCCCTTGCAGCAACGTCCGGAGCTCTTCGGCCCGATATTCCCGCACGTGCCACGGATTGCGTGTGAGCGACATCGGGGCGTTGGGCGTCGTTACGATGAATCGGCCGCCCGGACGCAATACCCGATGGACTTCCTGTACGAATCGGGCATCCTGTTCGATGTGTTCGATGACTTGGAACGAGATTACGAAGTCGAACATGCTATCGTCGAAAGGCAGGGGTGGAACCGTCGCCGTGCGGAATTCGACGTTCGGAGCCTCGCGTTGCAGCTCCGGCAGATTCACCGGACGATGCTTGTCGAGCGTAACGAACCGTTCGGCATGCGGCGCCACGACCCGGATGCCGTAGCCGGTTCCGGTGCCGATTTCCAACACCTTGCCCGATAACCGTTCCGCGGCGGCGCAGTAGGCCAGCAGCGAACGCTGGAATACGAAATTGTCGGAGGCTTCCGTCGAGACCCGCTCGGCCGTATGCAGATCGGTCATAGGTTATTCGTGAATTTGGATACCGTTTTCGTCCATCGTTATCGAGCCGCTTTTCAGCAGCATGCCCAACGAACGTTTGAATACCTTTTTGCTCATTCCCGTGCGGCGGGCGATCTCCTCGGGCGTGCTGTCGTCGTTGAGCGCCAGGTGCCCGCCGTTTTCGTGCAACAGCCGACGCAGCTGTTCGGCCGATGCCTGCACCTGGGCATAACCCTCTTGTTGCAGACTGACGTCGATGCGGTTGTCCTCGGTGATGCGACGCACGTAACCGGTCAACCGGTCGCCGATTGCGATCGGACGGAACAACTGGTTGCGGTAGAGCATTCCCCAATGGCGGTTGCCGATGATGACGCGGTAACCGATCGGACTTTCCGATGCGACGAGCAGCTGCACCTGCTGGCGCGGTTTGACCGTAATGAGGTCGTTGTTGATGAACGATTTGAGTTTGCAGGTCGCGACGCAGCGGCCCGTGATGTTGTCTTCGTAGAGGTAGACGATGTACCGGCGTCCGACGAGTATGCCGCCCTGTTGATTGCGGTTGGGGAGGAACAAATCCTTGCCGTGCAGTCCCCAGTCGAGGAAAGCCCCGTGCGCCGTTTTATCGACTACTTCCAAATAACCCGCCTCGCCGGCTTGCAGCAGGGGCGTTTCGGTGGTGGCGACCAACCGGTCTTCGGAGTCGTGATAGAGAAAAACCTCTTTTTCGTCGCCCGTTCGGTCGGCGAGCGAGGCGTATCGGTTCGGCAACAGCACTTCGTTCCCTTCGTCGTCCGCAAGGTAGACGCCGTGTTCGGAAAGACGGCTGACCGTCAATTTACAACTATGTCCTGCTTTCAGCATGTTTTGTTTCGCATTTTATTAACCGGTACCGACGTTTTTCTACGTTGTTTTATCATCCGAACGTCGTCGCTCGCCGCCTGCGGCGTCGTATGCAGTTCTGACCCCACCCTAAACCCCTCCCTCGGGAGGGACTTTATCCGGAACCCCGAACCGATTGGCTCGGAAATTTTTATTAAGAGGGGTCTTGTCAGTTCAATATAATAAATATAATAATAAATAGGGCGGGCCCACGGGCTATTCCGCCACCTCCTTTTTCGATTGTTTGCGGGTATTGATGACCAAATAACGTTGCAGCAGCTGCTGCAGGCGGGCCGCGTCGATGTTGCGGTGCAGCGTGCCGCCCTGTGCCACCGAAATATGTCCCGTCTCCTCGGAGACGACGATGATGATGGCATCCGAAATCTCGCTCATGCCGATGGCGGCGCGATGACGGGTGCCGTAGGATTTGGGCACGTCGCTTTGCGTTACGGGCAGTATGCACTTCGCGGCGACGATGCGGTCGCCTTCGATGATGATGGCTCCGTCGTGCAGCGGGGCGTTCTTGAAAAAGATGTTTTTGAGCAGCGGGACGGAGACTTTGGCGTCGATCGGAATGCCGCCTTCGGCAATCAGCCGCAGGTCGCTCTGCTGGCCGATGATGATGAGCGCGCCGGTGCGTTCGTCGGCCATCTCGCTGCAGGCCGTAACGATCGGACTGATGTTCGTTTTCACGCGGTCTTCGCCGGTCGAAAAGAAACGGGTGATGAAATTGAACTGTTTCTGCCGCATGCCGATCATCTGGAGGAACCGGCGCAATTCGGGCTGGAAGACAATCAACAGCGCGATGGCGCCCACGGAGATCAACTGCCCGAGGATGCTCGACAGCAACTCCATGTTCAACGTCCGCACGACCACCCACAGCAGGTAGACGGCGATGATGCCCGATAAAATATAAGGTGCGTTGGTGCCCTTCGTCATGCGGTAGATCCAGTACATGATGACGGCCACCAGGAGGATGTCGAGCAGGTCGATGAACGTGAACGGTACGAAACCCATGGTCGTGTTGTGCGTTTAGCTTTCGGATGCAAAAGTAGTGAAAAATTCCGGCTCCGGAAACACCGGAAGCCGGAACGGTTGTCGATGCGATGGAAAATCGCGCTATTTTTTCGCTTCTTTCTGATCGGCGGCGTAGAGTTCGTTGACTTTCGCCAGCACGATCGGGGTGATGTTGAGCGTCGTGTCGGCATCGATCAGCGCCGAAGCATTGACGATCATCTTGTACTTTTTGTCGGCGTTGATCGCCTCCACGGCACGCTGGAGCAGGTCTTGCGCCCGATTGGTGAATACGAAGTTCTCCTCGTCGAGCGTCTGAGCCTCCTTTTGGGCCGAGCTCTGGTAAGCGGCCACCCGTTTTTCGATGCTTTGCTGCTGAGCTTGTGCGTCGTTGGTCGTAATCAGTCCTTTCTGGTATTTTTCCTGCAACTGGGCGGCTTCGGCTTGCAGGCTTTTTTCGCGTTGCGCCCAGCTCTTTTGGGCCTTTTGCGTCTTTTCCTGCAAGGCGGCGCCTTCGTTCTTGTAGAGATCGCACTGGGCCAGCACGGCTTCGACCTGTACGTAAGCGATTTCGCCCGCTCCCGATTGTACGGGATTCGCCACATCGGCGTTTTCAGCCGTCGTTTCCGCGGATTTCGTGCCGCAGGCCATCATGCAGCATGCAGCGACGATCGTGAAAAGCGTTTTTTTCATAAAAATAGCTCGTTTGTTCGTTAGTTTATTTTCTGCATTTGAAATACAAAGGTAGAAAAAAAACTTTACTTTTGTCGTATGGCAGTCAAAAAATCCGCTGTCGTGTTTGCTTTCCGGTGTCGGTTGCTGTTTTTGCAGCTTTCGGAGAGCGGAGAAACTCAATTCGTTTCGGTCTCACGATCGAGCCCCCGCCAAGGCGGGGGTGCGGGGGTGGGTCAAAACTGAATACGCGGCCATGGGCCGCGAGCAACGACACTCGGATTTGAAAACAGCGCCAAAAACAAGTGTTTGATCTGTGAAAAAATAGACGAAATTTTATGTACGAATACATTCGCGGCAAAGTGGCCGAAGCGGCTCCGACTTATGCGGTCATCGACGTCGGCGGGGTGGGGTATCACCTTCAAATCTCGCTGGAAACCTTCACGGCGATCGAGCATGCCGGCGAGGCGATGCTCTACACCCATTACGTCGTGCGCGAAGATGCGCAGTTGCTCTACGGTTTCGCGACGAAGGTCGAACGGGAGTTGTTCCGGTTGTTGATCAGCGTTTCGGGCGTGGGCGGCAATACGGCCCGCATGATTCTTTCGACCTATTCGCCCGCTGAGTTGCAGGGGATCATTACGGCCGGAAATGCCGTTCTGCTGAAGAACGTCAAGGGGCTGGGGCTCAAGACGGCCCAGAAAATCATCGTCGAACTGACCGGCAAGCTGACCGCCCTCGGCGCGGATGCCGCCGATTCGGTCGCGGCGGGCGGTAATGCCGACGAAGCGGTCGAGGCGTTGGTGATGCTCGGGTTCGCCAAGGGGGCAGCCGAAAAGGTGGTGCGGGCCGTCGTGCGCGAAAATCCGTCGGTTTCGGTCGAAGAGCTGGTGCGCATGTCCTTGAAACGGTTTTGATCGACCGGTTTTTATCAATAGTATGGGCGTTTTGGCCGGCGGAAGCGTCGGTAGCAACGATTCCGCCCCTTGCGCGAATAATAATCCGGAACGCTTTTGGAATATATCGGATTGTTTTTGTACTTTTGCACGATACTATGGCTATGAAAAAATTCGATACGTTTTTTCGGCTGCTTCTGTTTCTGCTGCCCCTGCCGTTTGCGGCGTGCAGCGAGGATGAGGATATACTCTCCAATCAGCAGCAGCGAATCGTCTCGTTTCTGACCTCCACCCATACGCCGCGTTTGGTGTCGGTGGATGAGTTGGAGGAGGACAGCCAACTGCCGTTCTATACCGTCTCCGGCGGAAGCGTCTACCGCTATATCGTCAGTTACTACAATCCCGACCGAAGCGGCTGGCCCGAGGTTACTCCGACCTCGAAGGTAACCCTTACGTTCCGTTTTTACGAGTTCGGCGGCTATGCGGCCATTACCGACGCCACCATACCGATCTATACCAACGATCCGTTGTACGAATATCTGTTTTACGAGGAGCTCGGACTGACGCCGGGCGTCTGGTCGTTCACGCCCGTAACGATCGACCTGGCTGCCGACCGCATACTAAACGGCTTGCGGCTTGCGTTAATAGGTTGTCGCGGCGGGGACGAGGTGGAAGCCTACATGACCTACAACGAGGCGTATGGCGACGACTATTTTTCGGTGATCCCCAAGGAAAGTCCCGTGGCTGTATTTTTTACGATCGACAAAGTGGAATGAAAAAGCATGACGATATGAAATCGACCCAACGAAGGTGGTTCGCCGCATTGGCCGGTGTTCTGATGTTGGTCTCCTGCGCCGAGGATCCGGTGGAGGAGACTTCGCAGTACGAAAACAAGGCGCTTCAGGCTTGGATCACTCAGCATCGTAAGGATTTGCTGGACAATTTTCAGGCGGCGGGCGATTCGGGCTACTACGTCGATGTGATCGACGAGGGCGATGCCGATGCCGCACCCATCAGCGAAAAAGCTCAATGGGTGCGTTTCAATGCCACGGCCCGCGACCTCGATGGCAACCTCGTGCTGACCCGCAATGCCGCCGATGCCAAATTGCTCAACACGTTCACCCGATATACGCGCTACGTGCCTTTCTACCGTTATTGCGGCGAGGAGAACTCGGGGCTGCTCGAGGGCGTCTGGTTGGCCATGCGGCAGCCGTTGTCGTTGGACGGCGGGGCTCGCGAGGTGCGGTTGCGCATCAATGCGAAAGTCGATCTTTACCTGCCTTCGATCCTATTCGGAAGCATTTCGGGATCGGGCGGTTACGAGGGCGAAACCACGCTGTCGGGCAATCGTCCGGTGATTCTGCACATGGAGATTACCGATACGGTGGCCAATCCGCTCAGCCGCGAGGGCGACGATGTCGATGACTTTTGCCGACTCAATGGCGGTTTGTTGCGGTACGTCAAGGCGGGTTCTTCGGAACTTTCGTCCGGCGCCGTAACGATCCCCGAACCGTCGGACAACCCTGCGAATCAGCCGAATCACCCCTACAATCCGGCAACGCCGCGTTGGGTATCGGCCTGCGATTCGGTGGCGCAGCTCTATGTCGACTATCGTTACAACCCCTCCTCCACGGAGGTGGGCGACGTGTGGACTTATCCGGCTCCTTACAAGAGCGATTATGCCCCTTATAACGATCCCGATTTACAGCGTAAGATCAACGACGCTTTAATAAAACGCTTCGATACCGACCAGTATGTCGGCGTGGCGAATTTGCAGGCCGATTCGGTCGGATTGGACGGTTCGGCCAAAATCTGGTACATCGGCCGTTTCCTCGACGGGTTCATCTTCGATACGAACATCGACGAGGTGAAGGAGTTGATCTACGGGCCCGGGTACAGCGCCGGTTCCGAACTCTCCTATACGCCGGAAGACGGCGGACTGATCCAGGCGTTCTATTACACCGTGCCACGTCTGAAGTACGGGCAATGGGCTTCGTTGATTACCGTTTCGACCAACGCTTATGGTTCGTCGGGACAGAACGGTTCATCGACCACGACCACCACGGGCGGCAATACGTCGAGCTATTACGATTATCTGAATTACATGAACTACGTGAACAGCTATTACAATAGCTATTACGGCGGTTACTACAATAATTATTACGGGGGTTACTACGGCGGTTATTACGGAAATTATTATGGCGATTATTCGTCGGACACGTCGACGACGACCACCACCACGACCGTAACGACCGAAATCCCGCCGTTCACGCCGTTGATTTTCCAGATTTATGTCGAACCGGAATAAATCGGTGCGACGGTTGCGGAAAGCGTGTCGAATGAGACGGTTCGACACGCTTTTTCGTTTTTTTGCAGTTTTTCGCGCGTAAATTTTGCGGTCTCGCAAAATTGTATTATTTTAGTTGGCAAGAAATACAACCTTAAATCAAAAGATATGATTATTACCTTTAACGAACTGCGCCGTATCAAGGACAGATTGCCGAGCGGCAGCTCGCAGCGCATTGCAGATGAATTGGGAATAGATGTGGAAACGGTTCGCAACTATTTCGGCGGAAACCACCAGGCCAAGGAGTGCGTGGGGGTCCACTACGAATCGGGGCCGGACGGCGGTGTGGTTACGCTCGATGATCCGAAGATTCTGGATGTCGCCATGCGTATTTTGAGCGAGCAGCAGTAGTCGGTTGCGTGTTCGTGCGAAATGTTTCGGGGTGTGTCTGCTGCGGCAGGCATACCTTTTTGTTTTGCTGCTTATCTGCCTTTGCGTGTTTTTTCGATGCTGTTTTTCAAATCTGGATACTGTTACTCGCGGCGATGCCGCGTTTGCAGGCTTGACCCACTCCCAACCCCCCGCCTTGGCGGGGGCTTCTGTCGGAACTCGGAAGGCAAGAATGCGCTCGAAAGCAAGTGAAGTTGCGGTGCCGCTAATAAAATTGTCTGACAAAATTGCATGACGGGTCGGTGATGAAAGGGGCCTGCCTGCCAATGCTCTGCCAAAATGGCAGACTTCGTCGATTGGTATGACCTTTGTTCGATCGGGAATCGAGTTCGGACGAAAAGAAAGATTGATCGGAAGTCTCGTTCGAGCTAAAACGAGTCCGATTAGCAAACGACAAGTTAATAAAAAACAACAAATTAATAAAAGTCATGTCAAAGATTATCGGTATCGACTTGGGAACAACGAATTCCTGCGTCGCAGTCATGGAGGGCAGCGAGCCCGTGGTTATCCCCAACAGTGAAGGCCACCGTACCACACCGTCGGTCGTGGCGTTCACGGGCGAAGGCGAACGCAAGGTCGGCGATCCGGCCAAACGTCAGGCCATCACCAATCCCAAACGTACGGTCTTCTCGATCAAGCGTTTCATGGGCGAGACTTACGATAAGGTTACGGCCGACATCGAGCGGGCGCCGTATGCCATCGTGCGGGGCGACAACAATACGCCTCGTGTCGACATCGACGGACGCCAATATACGCCGCAGGAGATTTCGGCCATCATTCTCCAGAAAATGAAGAAAACGGCCGAAGATTACCTCGGTCAAGAGGTTTCGGAAGCGGTCATCACCGTGCCGGCCTATTTCTCCGACTCGCAGCGCCAGGCAACCAAAGAGGCAGGCGAAATCGCCGGTCTGAAAGTGCGCCGTATCATCAACGAGCCTACGGCTGCCGCGCTGGCCTACGGCCTCGACAAGAAAAACAACGACATGAAGATCGCCGTTTACGACTTGGGCGGCGGTACGTTCGATATTTCGATCCTGGAGTTGGGCGACGGCGTGTTCGAAGTGAAGTCGACCAACGGCGATACGCATCTCGGCGGCGATGACTTCGACCACGTGTTGATCGACTACATGGCCGAGGCGTTCAAGGCCGAACATCAGATCGACCTGCGTCAGGATCCGATGGCGCTGCAGCGTCTGAAAGAGGCTGCCGAGAAGGCCAAAATCGAACTTTCGAGCTCGACGACCACCGAAATCAATCTGCCTTATATCATGCCGGTCAACGGGATTCCGCAGCACCTGGTAATGACGTTGACCCGTGCCAAATTCGAGCAGTTGTGCGACCATCTGATCCGCAAAACCGTCGAACCGTGCAAACTGGCCTTGCGCGATGCAGGCTTGCAGGCTTCGCAAATCGACGAGGTGATTCTCGTGGGCGGTTCGACCCGTATTCCGGCCATCCAGAAGATCGTCGAGGAGTTCTTCGGCAAGACGCCCAACAAGAGCGTGAACCCCGATGAGGTCGTTGCGATCGGTGCAGCCATCCAAGGCGGTGTCTTGACCGGTGAAGTGAAAGATGTCCTGTTGCTGGACGTTACGCCGCTTTCGCTGGGTATCGAGACGCTCGGCGGCGTGATGACGAAGCTCATCGACGCCAACACCACCATCCCGACCCGCAAGTCGGAGGTATTCTCGACGGCGGCCGACAACCAGCCTTCGGTCGAAATCAACGTCTGCCAGGGCGAACGTCCGATGGCCCGCGACAACAAATCCATCGGCCGCTTCCACCTCGACGGCATTCCGGCCGCTCCGCGCGGTGTGCCGCAGATCGAGGTAACGTTCGACATCGACGCCAACGGCATTCTGAACGTTTCGGCCAAGGACAAGGGTACCGGCAAGGAGCAGAAGATCCGGATCGAAGCATCGTCGGGCCTCACCGAACAGGAGATCCAGCGGATGCGCGACGAGGCCAAGGCCAACGAGGAGAAGGACAAGGCCGAGAAAGAGCGCATCGACAAGATCAATGCTGCCGATTCGAACATCTTTGCCACCGAGAAGCAGTTGAAGGAGTACGGCGACAAACTTCCCGCCGACAAGAAATCGGCGATCGAAGGGGCGCTCGCCAAGCTGAAGGAGGCCCACAAGAATGCCGATGTCGCAGCCATCGACACGGCGATCAACGAGTTGAACGCCGCTTGGCAGGCCGCTTCGCAGGACATCTACGCGCAGCAGCAGGCTCAACAGAGTGCTCAGCAGCAGGCTGGTGGACAGCAGTCGCAGAATGCCGGCGGTTCGACCGGCGACGGCAAGTCGCAGCCCGAAGACGTCGAGTTCGAGGAGGTAAAATAGCCTGTTCGGCGCAAGCCGATCGCATATCGAGTTCGCCGCGGATTTCCGCGGCGAACTCTTTTTATTTTATTGATATAGCGTAAATAATTTTTGTATATTTGTAATGCAAATAGATTCCAAGCCCAGCCAACTCGAAATCGGAAATTGCTGTTCTCGACGACTCGGACACGCGTGAGCGCGGAACGGAAGTCGCAGTTCGTGCGGGATTCGGTGTGCTAAATAAATGATTCCTTAAATAGATATTTATGATACTTTTTGCGAAACTGTTGAATCTTTTATTGTACGTTATCGGACTGACACTCGCTTTTCGGGCTTATCGACGTTACAAGATGCACATCGGATGGTTTTTGACCGGATTGCTCGGCCCGTGCTTTCTGTTTTGGGCTTACGAACGGGCCAGAAAGAATCATCTGCATGCAATTTCGGCTTCGGCCGAACGACAGCGAATCGCCCGAAAACGGGAAAACTTTTCATTGTGTTACTGCATCGTTACTTATGTCTTGATGTTCGGATACGGCGTAGGTGTTTTTTATCGGATTATGGACGGAGCCGATCCGCATGAAGCGATGCCGCAGCAGTTGCAGATTCAGACCATCGCGATGGCAGCTGCCTCGGTCGTTTATGCCGTCGTCATTTGGTTCTATCATCGGAAAGGCATTTCGCAGTAAGCGCATTCAGCTGTTGAGGATTTTATCCGCCACAGAAAAATCCGTGGCGGGATTTTTTTGTCGCCGCTGATGCAATTCTTGCGGGCGATTCGTTTATTATTCATTCTTTTTTTCTATCTTTGGCTCCGCCTTAGATACTCCGTATCGGCAAACCTCAAATAAATTTGGGCTTGCGCTCGACTTTTCGTATCTCTGGCTCCGCCGAAGATACTCCGTCTCGGCAATGCGCAAATAAATTTGGCATTGCGCTCGACTTTTCGTATCTTTGTGCGCTATTATGCCTACTTTTCGATTGAAAAGCGCAACGGCGGAAGCTGTCGGCCGCAACCGGACGATATAATTAGGATAATTAGGAACGGCGATGGAAAAACGACGGATATTGAAACGAACGTTGATTAAGAAAACAAACATAACAGTTAATAAAAATGCAAAGCAAAGGTTTCATTAAACTCATCGCGGCGCTGCTGGCGATCGCGTGCGTTTATCAATTCTCGTTTACGTTCAAGACACGGAGCGTAGAGAAGAAAGCGGTGCGGTATGCCGCGCAGTTCCCTGCCGAACAGCAGGCTGCTGCGGAACAGCACTACCTCGATTCGGTGCAGAACCTGCCGGTCTATAACCTCGGGTTCCGCACGTTCACGTACAAGGATTGCAAGAGCAACGAATTGAATCTGGGTCTGGACCTCAAGGGCGGTATGAACGTCATGATGGAGGTGCAGGTCGACGGCGTAATCAAGGCATTGGCCGGCGACAGTCAGAACGATCCTGCATTCATCGCCGCGATCGACGAGGCGAATCGGGCGCTCAAGGAGGGTTCGTCGAAAGATTATGTCGATGTGTTTGTCGAGACCTATCGGCAGGTTTCCGACAATCGTCCGTTGGCTGCCATTTTCGTCAGCCCCGACCGCAGCGATATTACGCTCGAAAGCTCCGACAACGATGTCGCCAAAGTATTGAAAGCCGATGTCGAAAAGGCGATCGACGCTTCGTTCAATGTGTTGCGAAGCCGTATCGACAACTTCGGCGTCATGCAGCCGAATATCATGCGTCTGCCCAATTCGCACCGCATTCTGGTCGAGTTGCCGGGCGTGAAGGAACCGCAGCGTGTGCGCGATCTGTTGCAGCGGACGGCGCAGTTGGAGTTCTGGTTGACCTACGACGCCAACGAACTTTGGCGGCCGCTCCAAGAGGCCGATGCCTTGCTGGGGCGCGAAGCGAACGCTTCGACCGAAGCATCCGAAACGGTTGCCGAAGCAACCGAGCCGGTCGCTCAAACCGATTCGGTCGCTGCTTCCGGTTTGCTCTCGGAGATCGCATCCGATGAAGCGGCCGAACCCGCCCATACGGGTCGTTTCGATCGGGCACGCAATCCGCTCTTCGCTTTGCTCGACCCCAGTTTCGCCGGCGGTGCAGTCATGGGTGCCGTTTACAAATCCGACATGGCAGCCGTGAACGAATATCTGTCGCGGCCCGACATCAAACAGTTGTTCCCCGCCGATGTCCGCTTCATGTGGAGCGTCAAGGGCGACGACAAGATCGACGGACGTTACTACCTCTATGCCATCAAGGCGCAGGGCGGCAAGGCGCCGCTCGACGGTTCGGTCGTAACCGAAGCCTCGGAACAGTACCAGCAGCATGGTGCTACGGCTGAGGTCTCGATGGCGATGAATTCCGAGGGAGCGCAGCGCTGGGCCCGTCTGACGGGCGAGAACATCGGCAAATGCGTCGCTATCGTCTTGGACGGTGCCGTCTATTCGGCTCCGGTCGTCCGGACGAAGATCGACAAGGGCATTTCGTCGATTTCGGGCGACTTCACCATCCAGGAGGCCAAGGACTTGGCCAACGTGCTGGAATCCGGTAAGGTGCCGGCTCCCGCGAAAATCATCCAGGATACCGTGGTCGGCCCGTCGTTGGGACAGGAATCCATCAATGCAGGTCTATTGTCGTTCGTCATCGCGTTCATCCTCGTACTGCTGTACATGGGCCTGTTCTACAAAACGGCCGGTTGGATGTCCGACATTGCCTTGTTGACCAACGTCTTCCTGTTGATGGGCATTCTCGTCTCGTTCGGTGCCGTGCTGACCCTGCCGGGTATCGCCGGTATCGTCCTGACGATGGGTATGGCGGTCGATGCCAACGTGATTATCTACGAACGTATCAAGGAGGAGCTGCGCGGCGGCAAGGGCTTGTCGCTGGCAATCAAGGACGGTTTCTCGAAGGCCTATTCGGCCATCATCGACGGTAACTTGACGACCATCATCACCGGTATCGTCTTGATGATCTTCGGTAACGGCCCCGTGCGCGGTTTCGCTACGACGTTGATCATCGGTATCATTACTTCGTTCTTCAGCGCCGTGTTCATCACGCGTCTGTTGATTGATTGGGTCGCTGCGAAGTGGGGTACCATCTCGTTCTCGCGCAAGTGGTCGGAGGGATTCCTCAATCATACGCATGTCGATTTCTTGAGCAAGCGTAAAATCTCCTATATCGTCGCTGCTGCAGTGATCGTCGTATCGTGCATCTCGTTCGCCGTGCAGGGGTTGAATCTCGGTGCGGAGTTCACGGGCGGTCGTGCCTACGTCATTCGCTTCGACAAGCCGGTTTTGGCCGAGGATGTGCGTGCCAGCCTGCAAGGGGTCTTCAGCGAGGTGGTGGATGCCGATGCTTCGAAGACCAGCTACGAGGTGAAACAGTATGGCAACGAACGTCAGATGCGGATCGTTACGCAGTACAAGTACGACGATACGTCGGATACTGCGACGGCCGAAGTCGAACAGCTTCTCTACGAGGCTTTGAAACCGCTCTATTCGTACGATATTACTTTCGAGAACTTCAGCAATACGCAGAACGACGAGAACGGTATCCTCACCGCCGATAAAATCGGTCCGTCGATCGCGAGCGACATGACGTGGAATGCCGTCTATTCGGTACTCTTCTCGTTGATCGCTATCGGTCTGTACATTACGTTCCGGTTCAAACGCTGGCAGTGGGCTTCGGGCGCCACGATGGCCTTGGCTATCAATGCGCTCTTCATCATCGGCATCTTCTCGTTGTTCTACAAGATCATGCCTTTCAACTTGGAGGTGAACCAGGCTTTCATCGCTGCCATTCTGACGATTATCGGTTACGCGATCAACGATACCGTGGTGGTCTTCGACCGTATCCGCGAATACTTGGTGCTTTATCCGAAACGCAATCTGAAAGAGAATGTCAACAATGCAATCAATTCGACGTTGTCGCGTACCATCAATACGTCGGGTACGACGCTCGTTACGTTGTTGGCGATCTTCTTCTTCGGCGGTGAGTCGATTCGCGCTTTCATCTTCGCGTTGATTGTCGGTGTCATCGTCGGTACCATTGCAACCATTTTCATTGCGACGCCGATTGCTTTCGATTTGATGACCAAACGGGCCAAAATTGATCGGGAATAGATCGCTTGGAGCCAGTTCGATAAAGGAGGAGACGGATCGTCGGTCGTACGGCGATCCGTCTCCTTTTCAGTCTACGGGTGGCGAAGGTGGTTCGTCGAGGGCCGGTGGCTGGTAGAGGGCGCCCTACGGATTACGCAGTTTCGAAGGTTTTGCGGCCGATTTGTAATTCAACGGATTATTCATTAACTTTGAAAACGATTATCGGACGGTTATGGAAAATTTCTGGAAATGGATGCGCCGTTATGTCTCTCCGATTTTTTTGGTGATGCTCGTTGCGTCGTTCATCCTGTGGTTTATCGCCAAGTTGAACTATACCTACATGACCGAACAGAAGGTGCAGTTGCTCATCGACGGCCGGCCAATCGAGGTAACCTGCCTGGTCGAGGGGCTCGGTACCAATCTGTTCGGCTACAAGGTCTATTCGAACAAAACTTTGCGGATTCCGTTGACCGAACTTCGTTACGAAGTCGCGCAGGAGGAAGGGCATGAAGGAAGGATTCGGATTGATCCGCAATCCTTGCAGAGCGCCATTTCGTTGCGTTACAGCGATATAAAAATCATTTCCATCGGGGAAGTTCCCGAAATCGAACCCGCGGCGGAGCCATGATGAAGGTCGGTATTACGGGAGGCATCGGCAGCGGAAAAAGTACGGTTTGCCGCCTTTTCGCACAGCGCGGTATTGCGGTCTACGATTCGGACAGCGAGGCCAAGCGATTGATGTCGGACGATGCGGATTTGCGATCGGCCGTCATCGCTCGTTTCGGCGCCGATACTTATCCCGATGGACGGCTCGACCGCTCACGGCTTGCCGCCTGCGCCTTTTCCGATACCCGGGCGCTTGCCGATCTGAATGCTTTGGTGCATCCCGTCGTCATTCGCGATTTCGAGGCGTGGGCCGAGCGGCAGGAGGGACCCTACGTGATTTTGGAGAGCGCCATTTTGTTCGAAGCCGGATTGCAGGGCTCGGTCGACCGGAGCATTGCTGTGCTGGCTCCCGTGGAGTTGCGCATTCAGCGGGCGTGTCGCCGCGACGGCTGCGACGAAGCGCGTATTCGCGAACGAATCGCGGCCCAAATGACCGATGACGATTTGTGTCGTTTGGCCGATTACACGATGGTGAATATCCTCGAGACGGATTTGGAACCGTCGGTGGCCTATCTCGACGGACTTTTCAGACAACAAGCGGCAGCGAAAAGATGAAACTCGATTTATCCGTTCCGCAGGTGATGGCGATCGTGAACGTTACGCCCGATTCGTTTTTCGCCGACAGCCGCACATTCGATGCCGATGCGGTCGCGCGTCGTGTCGAAACCGTGCTTGCCGAGGGGGCGACGATGATCGACATCGGCGGATATTCTTCACGATCTGGGGCCGACGAGGTGCCGCTCGAGGAGGAGTGGCGCCGTGTGACGATGGGGTTGGAAGTCGTGCGACGGGTGGCGCCCGAGGTGCCCGTGTCGGTCGATACGTTCCGCAGCGAGATCGTCGTGCGGGCGGTCGAACGTTTCGGCGAGGTGATCGTCAACGACATATCGACCGGCGAGCTGGATGATCGGATGATTCCGACGGTAGCGCATTACGGGCTGCCATATATTGCCATGCACATGAAGGGGACGCCCCGAACCATGCAGTCGATGACCGATTATCGCGGCGGGATCGTCGACGAGGTGGCGGCCTATTTTCAGCGGCGTATCGCTTTTTTGCAGGCCGTGGGTGTTCGACGCGAACAGATCGTTTTGGATCCCGGATTCGGCTTCGCCAAGACGTTGGAGCAGAATTACGAACTGTTGAGCGGTTTGCATCGGTTGTGCGAAACGGGCTATCCGGTATTGGCCGGCGTATCGCGCAAGTCGATGATTTGGAAAGCATTGGATACGACGCCGGCCGAATCGCTCGCCGGCACGGTGGTGCTGGAATGGGAGTGCCTGTGTCAGGGGGCGACCGTTTTGCGTGCGCATGACGTTCGCGAAGCGGTCGATGTGGTTCGGTTGTTCGAAATCTATAAACGGAACGGAAAATGATACAGATCGAAAATATCCACAAACGCTTCGGTACGTTGGAGGTACTGAAGGGCATTTCGCTCGAGGTGGCCGATCGGGAGGTCGTGGCGATCGTCGGGGCCAGCGGAGCCGGCAAGACGACCTTGCTGCAGATCATCGGCACGCTTTCGCGTCCGGACGAAGGGCTCGTGCGGATCGACGATCGGGATGTTTTCTCTTTGGATGACCGGACGTTGTCGCGATTCCGGAATGAACGGATCGGGTTCGTCTTTCAGTTCCATCATTTGTTGCCCGAATTCACTGCTTTCGAGAACGTTTGTATCCCCGCATGGATCGGGCGTCGTCCGAAAGCCGAGGTCGAGAGCCGAGCTCGCGAGTTGCTCGGATTGATGGGCTTGGCCGACCGCAGCGAGCACAAACCTGCGCAGTTGTCGGGCGGCGAGCAGCAACGGGTCGCTATCGCACGGGCATTGATCAATTCGCCTGCGGTGTTGCTGGCGGACGAACCGTCCGGCAATCTCGATACCAGGACGCGCGAGGAAATCCATCGGTTGTTTTTCGAGTTGCGCGACCGATTGGGACAAACGGTCGTTATCGTAACCCACGATGAACATCTGGCCGCTATGTCCGATCGTCGGATCGTCCTTTCCGACGGGCAGGTCGTCCGATAGCCGGACGCAAGCAGTGAACAACGTTTTTTCGATGGAGCGACGGCCTCCGGTTCTTAAGACAATAACACTCTGTTTTTCGCTTGCGGCTGAAAAAGGATAAATAAGGCGATTAGATACAAATTTACATCGACGTTAATCCAAAACCGTTAGACCTTGCGGGTTTCGACCGAAGCCTCCGCCAAGGCGGGGGGGGGTGGGGGTGAGTCAAAACTACATGCGCGGCCTATAGCCGCGAGAGCCACACCGACGACGATGTACATACATTCGCTAACTTGACAAGCAGCAGCGTTGTATATAGTTACCGATAAAAAACGGCCCGAATCATTCGGGCCGTCGTTCGTTTCAGTGAGTCGAACCTTATTTGGTCGCTTCAGCGGGAGCTTCGGTTGCTTCGGCAGCCGTCGAATCGGCTTTCTCGCAGCAGCAGCAGCACGAATCGGTTTTCTCGCATTCCGTGCATTCTACATTGGCTTCGGCCTCAGCCTCGGCAGCGGCCTGCTTGTTGGCATTGCCACCGCAGCTGATCATAGCGGCAGCAGCCAGTACGATTGCGAAAGAGAAAATTTTTTTCATAACTTTAAACGTTTAAGTGAGTTGTTTTTAACGTTGCAAAGATAGGTAATCGGTAGAATTATGCAAGAAAAAAATGAAAAATTTTAATAATTTCGGTCGCCGCTATTCCAACAGATCGGATAACGACAACTCCTCGTTTTTGAGAAAGGTTCTCGGGAAAGTCGATAAAACTCTGCCTCTCAGTATGATGGCTTCCTCTGCTGTCAGACAGTTGCCGGCTGTTACGCGCCAATAGGGGTTGTCGTAAGAGAGATAGACTTTCGTATCGGGAAAAGTCTCTTCGAAGAGCGTTTTCGCTCGCACGGCCTCGGCTCGGGCATTCTGTCCGTTGTCCAAAAAGAGGCAGATCCGGTACCCGCGGAAAGTCAGGCGTGTCGGGTTCCGTTCGACACGGGCTGTGGCTTCGGCCGCATCGCCCCATTCGGTCGCCGTAACGCGAGCGCCATCCGTTGCAGTCGGCTGGGCGAGGCGTTGTTTGAACAGTTCGAGTGTTTGCGTGTGGGTCGGCGTCGAAAAGGCCGTCAGCGCAAGGGCGAAAAGCAGGAGAAAAGGTCGATGATTCATTGCGGGAAGGTGTTTTTCACTCCGTCGGAATAGGATCGGATTTGATTTTTCAACTCTTGTAACGTGATGCCAAAGATAGACAAAAAATCCGAAAGCAGCATCTTCTCTTGGGCAATATCAATGCGGGCCGGCCCGCCGTGTCCCTCGATGCGGAAGGAGACCCGAATCTGCGACGAATCGTCGTTGTAGAGGTCGCGCGCGACCAGCATCATGGCCAACCCTTCGGCTTTCAGTTTCCAGCGGGTCGCGATTGATTCGGTCGAGCGTTTGTCGATTTCGATGCTTTCGTGCAACCGGAGCGTGATTGCCGGATTCTCTTTGTAGTGGAGCGTCAGTTCCACTTGGTCGAGTTCG
Source organism: uncultured Alistipes sp. (assembly GCA_947623305.1). Lineage (GTDB taxonomy): Bacteria > Bacteroidota > Bacteroidia > Bacteroidales > Rikenellaceae > Alistipes. Next base: position 130,500 of record CANQGQ010000002.1, read on the forward strand.
ATGTTGTACCTTGTGTCGTTGGCGATGCGCAGCACCATTTCGGCACCGGTCAGTCCGCGGAGCCGGAACTCCTCGACGGCTTCGATGCGGACTTTTCGAGCCGCTTTCTCCGCCATGCGCCGGCAGGAACCGAATGTCAGAGCGAGCAAGATGAGCAAAATCGAGAGTAAAACGTTCTTTTTCATGGCTTTTCACCGGTATAGATTTGAGCGATGCCGAAACTCTGGCTTCGGGCCTGGCAGTTCCGGAACCCGACCTGCTCCATCATCTTTCGGAATCGTTCCGGTTCGGGGAACGCCTTTACCGAAGCGGGCAGGTATTCGTAGGCCCGGCGGTCGTGCGACACGAAGCCCCCGATGCGGGGCAGCAATCGGTGGAAATAATATTCGAAGAGCTTGCGGAACAGCCGGTTGTGCGGTCTCGACAGCTCGAGAACGACGAGCTGACCGCCCGGCCTCAGAACGCGGAAAAATTCGCGGAGGCCGGCCTCTGCGTTTTCGAAATTGCGGACGCCGAATGCGACCGTTACTGCCTCGACCGATCCGTTTGCGAGCGAAAGATGCTCGGCATCTTCGACGGCGAGTCCGATCCGTCCGTCGAGTTTGCGGGCTGCGACCTTCTTGCGGGCGACTTCGAGCATCTGTTCCGACAGGTCGGTGGCCCGAATCCGCACGTCCGGAATGCCGCGGGCCAAGTCGATGGCCAAATCGCCCGTTCCGGTCGCCGCATCGAGCAGCGTTTCCGGCGATTTTCGGCGCACGATTTGCACGACATGCCGTCGCCAGAGCCGATCGACGTTCAGCGACAGCAGATGATTGAGCCGGTCGTAGTTGGGCGCGATGCGGTTGAACATCGTGCGGATCTGCGACTTTTGGGTTTCGTGTGCGTTATAGGGTTTCATACTCATTCGTAGCGAATGGTTTCTTCGGGTTTGACGGTCGACACGATGGAGGCCGGCAGGACGAGCAGCGCCACGATGGCGACTGAAAATCCGAGGTTGAGCAATGCCCATTGGCCCCAACTCAATGCAACGGGCACTTCGGAGAGCAGGTAGCCTTCGGGATCGAGTTTGACGAGGTGCGTCGAAGATTGCAACAGACAGATTCCCAAACCGATCGCATTGCCCCAGGCTAATCCGCGCAGTGCGACGAATCCGGCTCGGTAGAGGAAAATGCGGCGCAGTGGGCCGTTGCGCATACCGAATGCCTTCAGCAGACCGATCGTGCGCGTGTGGCCGAGCACCAAGATCAAGAGCACTGTGGCCATGTTGAAAAAGGAGACCGCCAGCATGATGATGAGAATTACAGCCGTATTGACATCGTGCGCTTTGAGCCAGTCGAAAACATTGGGATAGCGTTGCCGGACGCTGTCGGCGATCAGATTGATCGTTTCGTCGGCATCATCATTGAACAGCCGATCGTTCAGCGTTTCGGCGACGGCATCCGCCTCGGCGAGGTTCGCCGTTACGATTTCGTAGCCCGATACCTGATCGGGCTGCCAGCGGGCGAGCCGTTGCACGTTGCGCAGATCGGTGAGCACGAGGCTACCGTCCATTTCGTCCATGCCCGACGCATAGATGCCTGTGATCTTGAACCGGTCGCGATGGGGCTGTCGGTCCTCCTCGACGAACAGCATCTCGATTTTGTCGCCGATGCCCGTCCGAAGCCGTCGGGCGAGCGTGCGCGAAATCAACAGGTCTTTGGTGCGGAGGCTGTCGCCGATGCGGGGCAGATCGCCTTCGACGAGCCATTCGCGATAGTGGCGCCAGTCGTAGTCCGCATCGACCCCTTTGAGGGTGATGCCCTCGACCGTGTCGTCAGTGCGGATGATGCCGCCTTTGAGGGCATACGGAGTTGCGGCCACGACCCCCGGAACCGATCCGATGAGCGATTCGAGGTGCTCCGTGCGGCGGACGGGCATGGCGTCGAGCGATTGGACGGCTCGGATGTCGGTCAGGAGGACATGGCCGGCGAATCCGGCTATTTTGTCGGCGATTTCGCGCTTGAATCCCATCATCACCGCGATGGATACGAGCATCACGGCGATGCTCAATGCCACCGAGATGACGGCGATGCGTCCCATGACGCCGGCATCCTTACCGGAGCCGGATCGGGCCGTCCGGCGGGCTATGAAAAGGGAGAGATCCAATGTCGCGTGTTTTTCGTGAAATTTGATGCAAAGTAACCCATAAATTTCGTACCTTTGGCTTCGCCGAAGATACTCCCGCTCGGCAATGTTCAAATAAATTTGGCATTGCTCTCGCTTATTCGTATCTTTGGCTCCGCCGAAAATACTCCGTCGCGGCAAAAATACAAACAAGTTTGCTTTTTGCGCACGACTTATTCGTATTTTTGCCCAAAATCCATCGGAAGTGTCGCTGTCCGCTGTTTTTTGAAGCATGAAAAGCGTGAAAACTTATTTAATAAAAAAATGTTAGTACAGATTCCTTCGTTGGCCGTCCTGTTGCAGGTCGGTTACCGAACCGCTTCGGAGACCAACTTCGAGTGGGCGCAATCGGGTATGTTCCTGTTGATTATCGCTATCGGTATTGCCGGTTACCTCGTGCAGGCCCGTTTGCAGACGGTCTTTCGCAAATACTCCAAGGTGGAGTTCCCGGGTGGACTGACCGGTGCCGAGGTCGCCGAGAAGATGTTGAGCGACAACCACATCCACAACGTGCAGGTAACCCACGTCAAAGGCCATCTGACCGATCATTTCAATCCGCAGACCATGACCGTCAACTTGAGCGATTCGGTCTATTCGTCTTCGAGCGTCGCGGCAGCCGCCGTGGCCGCTCACGAGTGCGGACATGCCGTGCAACATGCCCAGGGCTATGCGCCGTTGGTCATGCGGTCGCAGTTGGTGCCGGTCGTGCAGTTCGCCTCATCGGCCGCTACGTGGGTCATTCTGTTGGGATTGGTGCTGCTCGCCACGACGCAGAACGAACTGGTTTGTTGGATCGGCATCGGCATGATCGCTATGTCGGCCTTGTTCTCGCTGGTAACGCTGCCCGTCGAGTACAATGCGTCGGCCCGGGCGCTCGAATGGCTGAAGACCAGCCGCACGATGCCCGAAGCGCAATTGTCGCAGGCGCGCGTGGCGCTCGGATGGGCGGCCCGCACTTATCTCGTGGCGGCATTGGGCGCCATTGCTTCGGTGCTCTATTATGTCTTCATCGTTCTGGGAAGTCGGCGTGATTGATGAATAAACTCGGCGAAGACTACACTTCCAAAAGCTGGCTGGCGGTCATGGCACTTATCGCGGTGCTCGTGGCCGTCGGTTTCATCCCTCCGCAAAGTATCGGCGGCGTCAAGCTGCGACGGGCCAATATCCTGTCGGATCTCGTGTCGTTCGACGATGCACCGGTCGCGAATACGGTCTTCGAACCTTCCGACGACGAGGTGTTCCGCATCGACATGGACTCTGTGGCCGGATGTATCGTGGCGGTCGATACGATACAGCGGGCGGCACAGATCGTCTACGAGTGGCGTACGGCGTCGGATACCGTGGTGCGCGAATTACCCGTCGTGCCCGACAGCGTTCGGCGGAGCCCTGCGTTGGTGCCGATCGAAGATTTCAGCGATGGGCGGATGGCGGCTTTTTTCGATACGCTGCTTTCCGCACGTCGTCCCGTGCGGATCGCTTTCTTAGGCGATTCGTTCGTCGAGGGTGATATTTTGACGGCCGACTTGCGCGAATGCCTGCAGCAGACCTACGGCGGAGGCGGGACGGGCTTCGCTCCGATGGCCTCGCCTTTGACCGCTTTCCGACGCTCCGTCAAAACGCAGTCGAAAGGGTGGACTTCCTACAACATCATGCAGCGCAAGAATACCCCCGAAGCCTTGCGCAGCCGTTTTTTTGTTTCGGGATGGGTCTGCCAGGCCTCGGCGGGGGCTTCCACTTCGTGGACTTGCACCGACTTCCGTGAACACCTCGACAGCAGCAACGTGGCGCGGATGTTCTTCATCAGTCCTTCCGACAGCCGCATCGAGCTGACGCTCAACGATTCGCTCCACAACAGCTTCGCCGTCGAGGGCGATGAAGTCGTGCGGGAGATCGTGGTGTCGGCTCCGCAGATACGCACGTTGTCGTTCCGGGTGGCGGAGGGCAGCAGCGATTTCGTCGGTTACGGCGCCTTGTTCGAAGGTCAGGGCGTTTCGGTGGACAATTACTCGATCCGCAGCAACAACGGTCGGGCGCTTTTTTGGACCAACCCTTCGGTCGATGCCCAGATACATGCCTTCCTGCAATACGATTTGGTCGTTCTGCAATATGGGCTCAATATCATGCAACAGGGCGTCTACGTTTATGGCAAATACGGCGCTCAACTCGATCAGATGATCGCGTTCGTGCACGAATGTTTTCCGGGGGCCGCCGTGTTGCTGTTGGGCGTGAGCGATCGTTCGGTGAAGACCGAAAACGGATTCGAACCGATGGATGCCATCCCGTATCTGACGGCTTGCCAGCGCGCGGCCGCCGAGCGGGCCGGTACGGCTTTCTGGTCGGTGGCTGCCGCCATGCAGACATGGGGCGGTATGGAGACCTTCGTCAAGAACGGTTGGGCCGGTAAGGATTACACCCATATCAATTATGCCGGCGGTCGGCGGGTCGCCTGGTCGCTCGCCGATGCGTTCCATGCCGGCGCTTGGGCGGCTTTCGAGCGAGAGGAAGAACGCCGAAGCCATACGATTGCCCAAGAGAATGTGCTCGATTCCCTGCAGTACGGGCGGATTCGGCATACGCTGCTGCCAGACCTCGTACCGGAACCGACCGTAGGACTTGAATGACATGACGGCGGCAGCGGACGATATGATGCTCAAATTGCAGTCGTTGTTGACCTACGACGCGACTTCGCCGTTGATTTTCAGCAGCGGGCTGTTTCTGTTCCTTTTCGCTGCTTTTCTGTTGATCTATAATTCGCTGCGCAATACGACGACGGCCCGTATCCTCTACGTCGTCCTCTTTTCGCTCTATTTCTATTATAAGTCGAGCGGACTTTATTTCCTGTTGCTGCTTTTCGCGGCGACGAGCGATTTTCTAATCGCCCGCGCGCTTTTCCGTACGGAGCGGGCCGGTGCCCGCCGCTGGTGGGTGGCATTGAGCGTGGCGGTCAACCTCGGCATGCTGGCCTATTTCAAATACACCAACTTCCTGATCGGCATCGCCAACGATCTTTTCGGCGCCGGATTTCTCCAGTTCCGCAACATTTTTCTGCCGGTCGGCATTTCGTTTTTCGTCTTTCAGTCGATGAGCTACACGATCGACATCTACCGCCGGCAGCTCCGGCCGTTGAACAGTTGGTTAGACTATCTTTTCTATCTTTCGTTTTTTCCGCAGTTGGTCGCCGGACCGATCGTTCGGGCGCGCGATTTCATTCCGCAGATTCGGCGCAAACCGGTCGTTACGCGCGAAATGTTCGGCATGGGCGTCTTCTTGATTCTGACGGGCCTTTTCAAAAAAGCGGTCGTTTCGGACTACATTTCGCTCAATTTCGTCGACCGGATTTTCGACGAACCGTTGCTCTACACCGGCTTCGAATGCCTGATGGGCATCTATGGATACTCCTTGCAAATCTATTGCGATTTTTCGGGCTATTCGGACATGGCCATCGGAATCGCGCTGCTGCTCGGATTCCGATTCCCCAAGAATTTCGACGCTCCGTATAAATCGGCGACCATCACCGAGTTTTGGCGGCGGTGGCATATTTCGCTTTCGTCGTGGTTGCGCGATTACGTCTATATTTCGCTGGGCGGCAACCGGAAGGGCCGTTTCCGCAGGTACGTCAATTTGTTGCTTACGATGCTTTTAGGCGGACTGTGGCACGGGGCCGCCTTCCGGTTCATTCTGTGGGGCGCTTTGCACGGGGTCGCTCTGGCCTTGCACAAGGTTTGGTTGGCCGTTGTCCCGGGTGCGCAAGTTTCCGGCGCGCAGATGGGCCGATGGAGCCGCGCCGCAGGCATCTTCTTTACCTTCAATTTGGTTTGCTTCGGATGGTTGATGTTTCGGGCCGAGTCGATGCAGACCGTCTCGTTGATGCTTCATCAGATCGCCTTCGATTTCCAGGGCACGATGATTCCGCAGGTGTTGAGCGGATACGCCGGCGTTTTCGGTTTGATGGCGATCGGCTACGCCCTGCATCTGATGCCCGATCGGCTCGATGCCGTCGTGCAGCGTCGCGTTACGGCTGCGCCGATGCTGTTGCAGGTGGTCATGGCGGCGGCGCTCATCTGGTGCGTGATGCAAATCAAATCGAGCGACATCCAACCGTTCATCTATTTCCAATTCTGATTTTTCGCCGTGCGAAACGTCGGCGCTGCACGGTTCTTGCAGCGGTGTGCCGCATCATGGAAAAATTACGACCTCATCTCGCACTGTTCTTGTGCAACGCCATCTGGGCGATGGATTTCCCGTTCTATTCGATCGTTTTGCCCCGTTATTTCGGGGCGATGGGTATGGTCGCCGCTTCGTTGTTCGTCGCGGCGCTGTTTTCGCTCGTCCCGTTGGGGTGGCGGTGGGCGCGATGGTATGCGGACAACCGGCATCTGCCGGTCGCCGACCGTTCGGAACGGCCCCGCGCCGAGAAAGTCTCGCGGGCCGACATCCGGAAGTTGATCGGGGCAGCGCTGTTGATCGGCGTTTTGCGCAAGTCCTTTCTGATGTTCGGACTTTCGCGTACGTCGCCGATCGACGGCTCGATCATCGACACGATCATCCCGATTTTGGTGTTGGTCGTCTCGGTATTGTTGGGAATCGACCGCTTTTCGCGTTTGAAGGTCGTCGGTTTGACGATGGGCTTGGCCGGTGCCGTATGCGTCGTGCTTTCGGGTGCCTCGTCGGTGCACGAAAAGGCGGAATTGTTGGGCAACGTGTTGATTTTCCTGAGCGCATGTGTCTCGGCCCTCTACATGGTGCTATTCAAACGGTTGGTCTCCAAATACCAGCCCATTACGGTCATTCGCTGGATCTATTGCGTGGCGGCCGTCATCGCCTTGCCGTTCGGATTGCCCGACATCGTGCATGCCGATTATGCGAACATCGCCCATCATGCGCTATTCCCGACGCTCTTCGTGTTGATCGTTCCGACGTTTTTCCCGAATCTGTTATTGAATTACGGTTTGAAGTACGTCGCGCCCACCGTAACGAGCATCTACACCTATCTGCAACCCGTGTTGGCCATTGCCGTCTCCGTGGCGATGGGATTGGACAAACTCCACTTCGATACGGTGCTCTTTGCGCTGCTGCTTTTCGCCGGCGTGGGGTTGGTCTTGCGTTCCTACTCCGTGCACCGCAAGCCGGAGCATCCGCTGTCGCACGGTTCGACGCATTGACGGCGATCGGATAAATGGATCGACGATCTTTATCCGAATGCGCTGATCCGGCCCTCGGTGCTCGCCGCTTGCGGCGGCGTATGCAGATTTGACCCACCCCTAAACCCCCGCCTTGGCGGGGGCTTATGTTCGGGATATTGGAGGTGTCATCTAATTGCTTTCTTAACGGTCATGCAGCGAATCTGCTTGCAGGTTCTCGCGATAATGCTCCCAGTCTGTTATCGGATTGCGGGCGACGCCCGAATCCATCGCCGCCCGGGCGACCGCAGCGGACACTGAACAACGCAGCCGTGGGTCGAACGGTTTCGGAATCAGATAATCGCGTCCGAATTCCAGCCGTTCCAGTTCGTAGGCACGCAGTACGGAGGTCGGCACCGGTTGACGGGCCAGTTCTGCCAGCGCATGGGCTGCGGCGAGCTTCATGGCGTCGTTGATGCAGCGGGCCCGCACGTCGAGCGCACCGCGGAAAATGTAGGGAAATCCCAATACATTGTTCACCTGATTGGGCAGATCCGATCGTCCCGTGGCGAAAAGCAGGTCGGGACGCGATGCCAGCGCTTGGTCGTAGGCGATCTCGGGGTCGGGATTGGCTAACGCCAGTACGATGGGGCTGTCGGCCATCGTGCGCAGCATCTGCGGGGTCAGTACGTCGGCTGTCGATACGCCGATGAAGATGTCGGCGCCGTCGATCGCTTCGGCCAGCGTCGCGATGCGGCGGGTCGTGGCGAACTTCTGTTTATAAACATTGAGATCAGTGCGATAGCGGGTTACGACCCCTCGGCTGTCGCACAAAACGACCTGTTCCGGTCGGATGCCGAGCTGCGTCAGCATCCGGGCACAGGCGAGGGCCGCCGCACCTGCCCCGTTGATGACGACCCGTTGCCGCGCTGCTTCGCGACCCGTGATTCGCAGGGCGTTGACAAGGGCGGCGGCAACGATGACGGCCGTACCGTGCTGGTCGTCGTGCATGACCGGAATGTCGAGTTCTTCCTGCAAACGCCGGTCGATTTCGAAACATTCGGGTGCTTTGATGTCCTCCAAATTGATTCCTCCGAAGGTCGGCGCGATGGCTCGAACCGTGCGGACGAATGTTTCGGGGTCGGTGGCATCCACCTCGATGTCGAATGCGTCGATTCCTCCGAACAGCTTGAACAACATGCTTTTGCCCTCCATGACCGGCTTCGCGGCGAGCGGCCCGATGTCGCCCAGCCCCAGCACGGCCGAACCGTTCGAGATGACGGCCACGGTGTTGCCTTTGTTCGTGTAGCGATAGACTGCCTCGGGGTCGTCGGCTATGGCGCATGCCGGTTCCGCAACCCCGGGCGAATAGGCCAGCGAGAGTTCCGCCTGCGTATGGTGGGGTTTGGTGGGTACGACCTCGATTTTACCCGGACGGGGCTCGCTGTGATAACGCAGCGAAGCCGAAAGTTCGTTCGTTTCCATAAGCAAAAAACGCAGTGCTTACGTGCTGCACTGCGTTTTTCGGATGCAAATTCTGTTCCGTGCGGTCGACTAAAAGAGCGTCCCGATCTCGTTGTCGGTGCGCGAATAATGCAAATGGCTGTACGCCAATTCCGTTACCTCCCGTCCGCGCGGCGTGCGCTTCAGAAATCCCTCCTTTATCAGGAACGGTTCGTAAACCTCCTCGATCGTTCCGGCCTCTTCGCCGACGGCGGTCGCCACGGTGTTCAGTCCGACTGGCCCGCCCTTGAATTTTTCGATGATGGTCGACAGGATTTTGTTGTCCATGCTGTCCAATCCGCGCGAGTCGATGTTCAGCGCCTGCAAGGCGATGCGCGTGATTTCAAGGTCGATATGGCCTTCGCCCTTGACCATTGCGAAGTCGCGGACACGGCGCAGCAGGGCATTGGCGATACGCGGCGTGCCGCGCGACCGGAGGGCCACTTCCTGGGCGGCATCGTCGTCGATGGATACGTCGAGGATGCGGGCCGATCGTTTGACGATGCCGGACAGCACCGATGCGTCGTAATACTCCAGATGGCACTGGATGCCGAACCGCGCCCGCAACGGCGAGGTCAGTAGGCCGCTGCGCGTCGTGGCGCCCACGAGCGTGAACGGAGCCAGTTCGATCTGGATCGACCGGGCCGAAGGGCCTTTGTCCAATACGATGTCGATCTTGTAGTCTTCCATGGCCGAGTAGAGGTACTCCTCGACGATGGGGCTCAATCGGTGGATTTCGTCGATGAAGAGCACGTCGCCCGGGTTCAGACCGGTGAGCAGGCCCGCCAGGTCGCCGGGTTTGTCGAGCACGGGACCGGAAGTAACGCGCAGTTGGGCGCCCATCTCGTTGGCGATGATGTTGGCCAGCGTGGTCTTGCCCAAGCCCGGGGGGCCGTGAAGCAGCACGTGGTCGAGCGAATCGCCGCGCATCAAGGCCGCCTTGATGAAGATGCGGAGATTTTCGACGATTTTGTCCTGTCCGGCGAAATTGCCGAGCTCCTGCGGACGGATTTTATTTTCGAATTCGAGATCGCTCTCGGTATTGCGTACGATAGACATGCCACAAAGATATAAAATTTTTTATTAGCGCGAGAGACCGTTGTTTTGCTTTGGATGGCTTTCTTCGCTTCCGCTGGTTTCGATAAGGACATCGCAAGGTCGGGAAGGAACCGGCGCGGGGCGAAGACTGTGGAGGAAGAAATTGGGAGGCAAGAACACCTACGAAAGCGAAATGAGTTTCGGTGCCGCTAACAAAAAAACTCCGCGGGCGGAGGCTTCGGCCCGCGCGGCTCACAAAGCCGCTTTTTTGTTAAGTTGGTTCATTCAAACGGGTTGGGAGCGAAGAATGCGTTGAAAAGCACCGAAACGCTCCACCGCATCACGAACTGCTTTCAAAAGTGGCGCCCCGCGAAGCCCATAGGGCTACTTGGGGATTGCCGGCTGCGAGCGCCTGAATTTGCGAAATTCGGGAATTTTTCTTACATTTACCGCTGTTTTTCAAGCCCGAATGCAATGAAAGAGACTTTCGATATTTTTTTGATCGTGATGGCCGTCCTGGCGTTCGGCGTCTTCGTCGCGCTGCACTTTTTCGAGGCCGGTTACGGCTATCTGTTCGATCGGCGTTACGGCCCGCCCGTCCCCAATAAAGTGGGGTGGATCGTCATGGAAGCCCCTGTATTCATCTTCATGTGCATCCTCTGGGCCTGTTCCGATCGCATGTGGGCATGCGCTCCGTTGGCATTGTTCCTGTTGTTCCAGTCCCACTATCTCCAGCGGGCGTTCATCTTTCCGCTGCTGATGCGCGGCCATTCGAAAATGCCGTTGGGAATCGTCGTCATGGGCATGGTGTTCAATACGTTGAATGCGTTGATGCAGGGCGGTTGGATTTTCTACGTCTCGCCGGCCGGATTTTACGACGACTGGTTCGCGAAACCTTATATCTACATCGGCGGGGCGTTGTTCCTGGCGGGAATGATCATCAATCTGCACTCCGATCATATCATCCGCCATCTGCGCAAGCCGGGCGATACGCGCCACTACATTCCGCGCGGCGGAATGTTCCGTTACGTCTCGTCGGCCAACTATTTCGGTGAGTTCACCGAATGGGTGGGCTTCGCCATCGCTTCATGGTCGTGGGCGGGAGCTGTTTTTGCGTGGTGGACGTTCGCCAATCTCGCACCTCGAGCCGCGTCGCTCTACGGACGTTACGAAAAGGAGTTCGGCGCCGAGTTCACCGAACTGAAACGAAAAAAAATCATTCCATTCATCTATTAGTTTATGTCCGAACTATTTACGCCCTATCAGCTGGGCCCCGTAACCTTGCGCAATCGGGTCATCCGGTCGGCGGCATTCGAGTCGATGGGGGAGGACTTCGGCCCTTCGCAGCAGCTCAAGGATTACCATGTTTCGGTCGCGCGCGGCGGTGTCGGCATGACGACCGTGGCCTACGCTGCCGTGTGCCGCAGCGGACTTTCGTTCCGCAAGCAGCTTTGGCTGCGCCCCGAAATCATGCCCGGATTGCGCGACCTGACCGATGCCGTGCACAAGGAGGGAGCGGCCGTCGGCATCCAGATCGGGCATTGCGGTAACATGACCCACTTCACGACGGCCGGACAGATTCCCATCGGTGCGTCGACCGGTTTCAACCTCTATGCCTATACCCCCGTGCGCGGGATGCGCAAGAGCGAGATCGTGCAGGTCGCCAAGGATTTCGGCCGCGCCGTGCATACGGCCAGCGAGGCCGGATTCGATTCGGTGGAGATGCACGCCGGCCACGGTTATCTGATTTCGCAATTTTTGTCGCCCTATACCAACCATCGCCGCGACGAATACGGCGGATCGCTCGACAACCGGATGCGTTTCATGCGCATGTGCCTCGAGGAGGTGATGGAGGCTGCCGCGCAGCGTCGTATGGCCGTGCTGGTCAAGCACAACATGTACGACGGTTTCCCGAGCGGCATCCAGATTCCCGAAAGCATCGAGATCGCCCGTACGATCGAATCCTATCAGGTCGACGGCATCGTCCTTTCGGCCGGTTTCGTCTCCAAGGCGCCGATGGCCGTCATGCGCGGACTGATCCCGCTCTACACCATGAGTTATTATTCGCCGTGGTGGCTGCGTTATTTCATCCGTTGGTGCGGCCCCTACATGATCAAGCAGTTCCCGTTCGAGGAGTGCTATTTCTTGGAGGATGCCAAGAAGTTCCGCGCCGCATTGAAAGGGCCGTTGGTCTATGTGGGCGGACTGGTCAGCCGACAGGGCATCGACCGCGCATTGGATGCCGGTTTCGATTTGGTGCAGATGGCTCGTGCTTTGGTCAACGACCCTGCATTCGTCAATAAACTTCGTGAAGGCGATGCGTCGACCCGCAGCGAGTGCGACCATCGCAATTACTGCATCGCCCGCATGTATTCCGTCGACATGAAGTGTTGCAAACATTGTCCCGACCTGCCGCGCAAGATACGCGAGGAGCTGGCTAAACTTCCGTAAGCGATGAAACAACGGGGTGAAATCAAGCGGGGTACGGCATGGGCTTTGGTTACCGGTGCCGGGTCGGGAATCGGACGCTGTTACGCGCTGCGATTGGCGGCGTTGGGTTATCGGCTCGTGTTGGTCGGGGAGCGTGCCGAGCCGCTCGAAACGGTCGGACTGGAAATCGAGGCAGCGGGAGGCGTCGAAGTCCGTATCTGTCCGCTCGATCTGGCTCGCACGACTGCGGCGCAGGAGCTGTTCGACTGGACGCGGGCGCAGGGAATCGACATCGACGTGCTCGTGAACAATGCCGGTATCTTTTCGTTTTGCGACGTGCTGGCCACGCCGCCCGAACGGATCGAACGCATCATCTTGTTGCACGACCTGACGGCGACGCAGCTTTGCCGGCTTTTCGTCGGTGAGATGATCCGGCGCGAGGTGCGGGGGCGTATCCTCAATATGTCGTCGTACTCCTTGTGGATGCCGTTTCCGGGCCTTTCGGTATACAGTGCATCAAAAGCCTATTTGAAAAGTTTTTCGATCGCGTTCGCCCGCGAGGTCGCCGATCGGCATATTCGCGTTACGGCGGTCTGCCCGGCTGGTGTGGCGACCGATCTGTACGGATTGACGCCCTATTGGCAGCAAATCGGGTTGCGGATCGGGGCGCTCATTTCGGCGGACAGTTGCGCACGGCGCGGTCTGCGTGCTCTGTGGCGGGGTCGGCGGTGCATCGTGCCCGATTGGTGGAATCGGCTGTTCATCCCGATTTGCAAAGTGTTGCCCATGTGGATGTTGCGCCCGCTGCGGCGCTATACGATGCAATTCCAGAAATAGATCGGCGTGCAGCGGGTCGGAACTTTTTTCGGACTCGTTGTTGATGAAAATGCTGTGATTTTATTCGGATGTTTCGGCATCTTGACTCAAGCCCCCGCCAAGGCGGGGGTTTAGGGGTGGGTCCGATCTGCATACGGCGCCGCAGGCGGCGAGCACCGAGGGGAGGATTGGAAATCGAGGGTGAAAAAGGATCGGTACATTCAAATAGCTAATCGTGTTTCCGGAAAATGTTTGCCGGAATGAAAAAAGAGTTTATCTTTGCACGTCGGAACGGGGTGTAGCGCAGTCCGGTTAGCGCACCTGCTTTGGGAGCAGGGGGTCGCTGGTTCGAATCCAGTCTCCCCGACAGAGAACAGCCGCTTCTGGCGTCATATTTGCATGCGCATGGGGAATAAAACCTATGCGTTATGAAAAGATCAGTCATCTTTGTTCTTATTGCGTCTCTTGTGCTGTGTGCGGCAGCCGTAACGGTCATCGGCCAGAAAAAAATCCTGTCGCCCAAAGAGGAGCGTCGCGAGGTGCGTGAAAAGCGCCGTGCCGAGCGGATCGCCAATTTCGAAAAGACGATGGATTCCATCGTGTTGTCGCGCAATTTCCAGTTCAATCCCCAGACCATGCAGCGTCAGCCGGCCGGGCCGATGCGCCAGATCATGAATCCTGCGTTCAACGTCGGTATCTGGGACGGTACGGCCGATATTTGTCTGCCTTATGTCAAGGGATACGTGCCTCCTTATTATGTTACCATGTTGAATTACACGGTCGGCAATCTGCAAGGTTACACCACCGAGCAGACCCACGAAGGGTGGATGATTACCTTCACCACGCCGTTGTTCTCTGCCTCGGACTATACGTTCACGTTCGAGATCTATTCGCGTACGGGCGGCGCGACATTGACCATCACCAATCCGTGGTACAATCCCGTGCAGTATTCGGGCAGCATCACGCAGTTGTATTGAGATTATTCGTTAACTGTCTTATATGAAACGACTTTCTTCTATTGTTTTGTGCGGCGCGGCCCTGTCGATGGTCTGCGCCGTTTCTTCCCTTTCCGCTCAGACGCGTGCGGCAGCTCAGGCGGCTCGGACGCATGCCGCATCGGCCCAGGTGGCGGATATCCGCTCTTCGGTCGACAGCGTGCCGCAAACGGCGATTGTTCCCGTACAGCAGCAGCCCGTTCGGATGACCGAGTATACGACCGTTTACGAAGCGGCCGGCGAGGGCCTGAACCGGGTCGAGCGACGGGCTTTGCGTGCGAAAAACTATGCGGCTTGCATTGATTCGCTGGTGCAGTCGCACAATTACATGTTCTATCCAGCGACCATGCAGGAGATGCCCGACGGCGTCGTGCGGACGATCTATGCCGATTATTTCTTTTTCGGGCTGTTCGTCGATCACGTCGAGGTGCATCTGCCGGTCGTGCGCGGCGGGTCGCAGTACCTCGAACGCCTCAATTTCGATTCGATGGCGATCAGCAATTATCAGGTTTCGCGCGTGCAGTGCGGTTGGATGATTTCGTTCGACATCGCCGATCGCGATACGCATTACCATGCCTGCTTTTCCGTTTCGACGGCCACGGGCGAAACGACCCTGACGCTGATAACACCCTCCGTAACGATGCGTTATGGCGGTCGAATCGGCGTCTGCTTCGAGGCCCCGTTTCGGGCGCATCGGTAAATATTCGGTTCTGAAAGCGTTGCATTTGCGGAATAAGTCGTATCTTTGCGCCGAATGCTCGTAATTTAGAATCGAATCGTTATGGAAAAGAAAAAAGTATTGGCGCTGGTCGCCCACGATAACATGAAACGCGACCTGGCCGAATGGGTGGATTGGAATTCGGACAAATTGAGCTGCCACCACTTGATCTGTACCGGTACGACCGGCAAGATGGTCGAAAAGACGTTGCGCAGTCATCGGGCTGAGGACGGCGCGACCAAAACGATGCCCGAATTGGAAATCACGTTGTTGAAATCGGGCCCGTTGGGCGGCGACCAGCAGTTGGGTTCGAAGATCGCCGACGGTGAAATCAACGCCTTGATTTTCTTCTGCGATCCGATGTCGGCCCAGCCGCACGATGTCGATGTCAAGGCGCTGTTGCGTCTGGCGGCGTTGTACAATGTGCCGACGGCCGTCAATCGAGCGACCGCCGATTTCATCATCTCCTCGCCGTTGTTCGAGGATGACGATTATACGCCGGTCGTGAAGGATTATCGCGATTACGTCGAACGGGTGCTGAAATAGGAGTCCCGATCGTTCGCAACGAAACGAAAGGAGTGCACGAAAGCACTCCTTTTTCTTTTACAATTCGTGCGACAGCGGGGCCGGAACAGCTTCGCTCAAATCGTAATCGCCCCAGCGGTCGCCGATGTAGTCCAGCGTGGCGAAAAGTTCGTCCGTGTCGAGCGTCGTAACGAGTTTCAGCCGCGTCGCCTTGAAATCGGGCAGCCCCTTGAAATAGTTCGTCAAGTGGCGGCGCATTTCGAGGACGCCGACATAATCGCCTTTGATTTCCAATGATTTCCTTAAATGGGTTTTGGCTATTTCGACCCGTTCGGTTACCGACGGCTGCGGCAGTATTTCCCCCGTCTCGATAAAATGTTTCACCTCGCGGAAAATCCACGGACGTCCGTAGGTCGCCCGACCGATCATCACGCCGTCGACCCTGTAGCGATCGAACATTTCGGCCGCTTTCGGGCCGCTGTCCACATCGCCGTTGCCGATGATCGGGATGCGGATTTGCGGATTGTTTTTGACCTGACCGATCAGCGTCCAGTCGGCCTCTCCGCGATACATCTGTGCCCGCGTGCGGCCGTGGATCGTCAGCGCCGCGATGCCGACATCCTGCAGCCGGAGCGCGATCTCTTCGATGTTTTTCGACGCATCGTCCCAACCCAACCGCGTTTTAACCGTTACGGGCTTGTGCACTGCTTCGACGATGCGGCGGGTCATTTCGACCATCCGCGGTACGT
Organism: uncultured Alistipes sp.; assembly: GCA_947623305.1. Lineage (GTDB taxonomy): Bacteria > Bacteroidota > Bacteroidia > Bacteroidales > Rikenellaceae > Alistipes. The sequence goes on from CANQGQ010000002.1 coordinate 146,560, forward strand.
CGCGCATCATGCCCGAGCCGGCACCCCGTCCCGCGATCTTCTTGACCGGACAGCCGAAATTGATGTCGATGAGGTCGGGCCCTGCTGCCTCGGCCATGCGGGCTGCTTCGACCATCGGTTCGATCAGATGGCCGTACAATTGGATGCCCACGGGTCGTTCGGCTTCGTCGATTTCCAGTTTTTTGAGCGCTTTCGCCGCATCGCGGATCAATCCGTCGGCCGGTATGAACTCCGTGTAGACCACATCGGCGCCGAACCGCTTGCACATGTAGCGGAACGAGGGGTCGGTAACATCCTCCATCGGGGCCAGAAAGAGCGGCCGGGCCCCCAAATCCATCTCTGCGATTTTCATCGGGTCGCGAACGTGAATAGTTGCACAAAGGTAGTTGTTATTCCGCAATAAAACGCTAAATTTGTACCCCGAAACTCTTTTTTTCGACCATGAAGCATATCGAAACCTATATCGCGCAAGCGGTTCGCAGTGCCGTCGAATCGTTGTACGGCCCGTTGGCCGACGAACAGTTGCAGATTCAGAAAACCCGTCGGGAGTTCGAGGGCGATTACACCCTCGTGGTCTTTCCGCTGCTGCGGCGCAGCCGCAAGTCGCCCGAAGCGACGGCGACCGAAATCGGCGAATACTTGCAGACGCATGTATCCGAAATCCGATCGTTCAACGTCATCAAAGGTTTTCTTAACTTGACATTGGATGGCTCGTTTTGGCAAGAAAGGTTCGCGGAAATCGTCGCCGACGACCATTTCGGCGAGGCTCCGGCGACGGGCCGGACGGTGATGATCGAATACTCGTCGCCCAACACGAACAAACCGCTCCATTTGGGACATATCCGCAACAATTTGTTGGGTTATTCCGTTGCGCAGATTCTCAAAGCCAACGGCCACAAGGTCATCAAGGTCAATTTGGTGAACGACCGCGGCATTCACATCTGCAAGTCGATGCTGGCCTGGAAACTCTACGGCAACGGCGAAACGCCCGAAAGCACCGGTATGAAAGGCGACCATCTGGTCGGCAAATACTACGTCGAGTTCGATAAGCACTACAAAGCGCAGGTCAAGGAGTTGATGGCTCAGGGTCTGAGCGAGGACGAAGCCAAAAAGCAGGCGCCCATCTTGCGCGAGGCGCAGGAGATGCTCCGCAAGTGGGAGGCCAAAGACCCCGAAGTGTATGCCCTGTGGAAGCGGATGAACGGTTGGGTCTATGCCGGTTTCGACGTAACCTACAAGGCCTTGGGCGTCGATTTCGACAAGGTTTATTACGAATCGCAGACCTATCTGTTGGGCAAATCGCTCGTCGAGGAGGGTCTCCGCAAAGGGGTCTTCTATCGGCGGGAGGACAATTCGGTATGGATCGACTTGCGGAACGACGGGCTCGATGAAAAACTGCTTTTGCGCGGCGACGGCACATCGGTCTACATGACGCAGGATCTGGGAACGGCCTATCGGCGTTTCGAGGATAACCGGCTCGACGACATGATCTACGTCGTCGGCAACGAACAGAACTATCACTTCCAAGTGTTGAAATTGGTGCTCAAGAAATTGGGCTATTCCGAGTGGAGCGACCACATCACGCACCTCTCCTACGGGATGGTGGAGCTGCCCGAGGGCAAGATGAAATCGCGCGAGGGAACGGTGGTCGATGCCGACGATCTGATCGCTGATATGGTCGCCACGGCCCGCGAGATGTCGGCCGAATTGGGCAAACTGGCGGATTGTTCGGCGGCCGAAGCCGATGCCGTTTCGACGATGGTCGGTCTGGGGGCTTTGAAATACTTCATCTTGAAGGTCGATCCCAAGAAGACGATGCTTTTCGACCCGCGCGAATCCATCGACTTCAATGGCAACACGGGGCCGTTCATCCAATACACCCATGCCCGTATCCGGTCGCTGTTGCGCAAGGCGGCGGAGGCCGGCTTCGAGTTGCAGGGCGACGCAGCGGCGGAGTATCTGCCCGAGGAGATCGCCTTGGTCAAACTCTTGACCGATTATCCCGCAACAGTGGCCGCTGCGGGAGCGGATTTTGCGCCGTCCGTCATCGGCGCGTACGTCTATGAATTGGCCAAGCAGTTCAACGGTTATTATCACGACCATGCGATTCTCCGCGAGGAGCGGGCCGAGGTTCGGAGGATGCGATTGCAACTTGCTGGACAGGTGGCGCGTATCATTCGCAGCGGCATGGCGCTGCTCGGCATCGACGTGCCCGAACGGATGTAATCTCGCGGCCCGCCGGTCGCGGTGTGGTACGAATGTTGCGACGAGGGAGTGCAAGTTAACTAACACTCTTTTAGCGTGAAAACATTGGTATCCACTTTAGCTCTTTCTCTTGCGTTGTTCGCCGCCGTCGGAGTGTCGGCGCAGCGCTGGAGCGCGGCATCGACATCTGCGGCCGATTCCGTGTTGTTGTCGGAGACGACCGACGGCGATTACCTCGTACGCAGATATCTGGTCCGGAATCAAGGCGATGCCGATTACACGGTGCGCTACCAAATCAATCTGGCCCAACTCGCTCCGGCGTTGGACAACAATACGAACCAGCTCGACCGGCTGGGTTATTTCATCGACCGCTTGGTGCGCGATACGACCATGCGGGTCAAGTCGGTAACCATCACGGGTTATTCGTCGCCCGACGGCCCGGTCGCTTTCAATGAAGCGTTGGCGCAGAAGCGTGCGCAGGATTTTCGCAATTATGTCGATCGGAAATACGACCTTTCGAAGCATTACGACATTACGCTGCACTCCGTGGCGGAGGATTGGGAGATGTGTCGCGCCCTGGTCGCGCAGTCGGACATCCCCGACAAACAGACCGTGCTGAATATCATCGACAGCAGCCGTCCGATCGAATCGAAGGAACAGGCGCTGAAGAAGTTGCCGCCTGTGTGGAGCTATATGAAACGACACATTCTGCCGCCGTTGCGCCGCGTCGAGATAACGATTGATTATGGGGAAGGTACCATCGTCGAGTTGCGCCGGCGGATCGTACGGCCGGCTCCGGCACCTGCTCCGAAACCGAAAGAGCGGTGTTGTTGCGTGGTGGTCGACGATTCGGCTACGGGAATCATCGTCGAGATGCCGGTTGTCGGACGCGATTTCGACGAATACGAACGCGAACTTCGGCGGGAGGCCGACCGCACGGAACGTGCTTATCGGCATGCCGACAGACGGATGGAGCGGGTCGGTCGCGAAGAGGGGCGTACGGTGGAGCAATTGGCTGGTAAAGAGAGCCGCGAAGCCCGTAAGTTGGCCCGCAGGGAGGCTCGTATCGCTCGCAAGATGGCGAAGGCCGAAGCGAAAGCCGCCAAGAAATCCTATAAGGAACTGGAACGCGGCATGCGTTGATACAGATGGTTGCGTGCGGCCGAAAGACAGAAGGAAGGCGGACTACTTTGCAGTAGTCCGCCTTCCTTCGTGTTTCGAAATGCTTCGAGGAGCCGTCGGGCAAATCGGTTATTTCGCGCCGTTGATTTTGCTCAGCTTTTCGAAAAGCGCAACGAACGATTCGACGATCTCTTTGCGCAGTGCGGCGTAATGTTTGCGCACGAGCGAGCGGTTGTGCGGCTCGGCCGGGTGCATTGCTTTGGCGAAAAGTGCGTTGCGCAACGCTACGGCTTCTTGCATGATGGCGAAGATTTCTTGCTCTTTCGACGGTTGATAGCAGATCGCCATATCGCAGTCGAACACGATCTCTTCGAGCCGGTAGTCGATCTCCTTTTTGAGTTCTCTTAAATTAGCCATTTTTATTAAGTTTGTTGTGAATGCTAAATACCTAATAATTAAAAAAAACGATGCGAATATCGGTTATGCGGGTACCTAATCGGGTGCAGGTGCCGGTTCGTTTTGCGACAGCGCATCCATTCGACCGCAAAATTAATCAATTGTTTCGGATTCTGCAATAAAATCGTCCGAATCGGCGGCGGGCGTTGAAAATCCGGATTTTTTTGTTAATTTTGAAACCGTATTCAGCGAAGGTCGAACGCGACGGCATCTGAAAATAGGAATGAGGGGTCGGCCGTCGCAAGGAATAGCGTGTCTTAATAAATAACGTGTCTTATCATTCTAACTAAGTTAGTTAGCATTCGAACCGAGTTAATAAAAATGTTGGAACATACCGAGTGGAGTTATCGAGCCGTAGTTTATGAAATGAATGTGCGTCAGTTGACGCCCGAAGGTACCTTGCAGGCTGCGTCCGGACGGCTCGCTTTCCTGCACGAACTGGGAATCGACATCGTGTGGTTGATGCCGATTTATCCTATCGGATGCGAAGGGCGCAAAGGGTCGCTCGGCTCCTATTATTCCGTGCGCGATTATTGCGCCGTCAATCCTGAATTGGGAACGATGGACGACCTCGACCGCTTCGTCGCCATCGCTCATGCGTTGGGGATGAAGGTGATTCTGGATTGGGTCGCCAACCATACCGCACGCGACGCACGGTGGATTAGCGAACGGCCCGCTTCGTGGTACGAGCGCGACGAACAGGGCGTGCCCGTCGTGCCGTGGGACTGGACGGATACGGCCAAACTGAATTATGCGAATCCCGAGGTGTGGGACGCGCAGGCCGAGGCTATGGAGTTCTGGCTGCGCGAACATGCGATCGACGGATTCCGTTGCGATATGGCGATGTTGGTGCCCGTCGACTTTTGGAATGAGACGGCGCGGCGCCTTCGGAGCGTGAAACCCGATCTGTTTCTGTTGGCCGAGGCCGAGGAGCCGAATCTCTTCGAACAGGGCGCTTTCGATGGTTGCTATGCCTGGCAGATGGGCCATCTGATGGAGGACGTCGCCCAGCAGCGGGTGCGTGTTACGGCTTTGCGCGACTACCTCTATGCCGATCTCGGACGTTATCCCGAGGAGGCCATGCGGTTGGTTTTCACCTCCAATCACGATGAAAATTCGTGGTCGGGCTCCGAGTTCGCCCGTTTCGGCGATGCCCGCGAGGTGATGACGCTCTTCACGTTCGTCGTGCCGCGCGGATTGCCGTTGATTTACACGGGGCAGGAGGTGGGTTACGACCATGCGTTCGCCTTTTTCGATCGGGATCCGATCCCCTGTTACGAAGCGAACGGCATCACCGATTTTTATCGTCGGTTGATTGCCTTGCGGCATGCCAATCCGGCTTTGGCTTCGGGCGGACGCGGTGGCGGACTGTTGGAAATCCGCAACAATGCCGAAGACTGTCTGATGATTCTCGTGCGCGAAAAGGACGGAAATCGGGTCATTGCCATCATGAACCTGTCGCCGTATGCCATTCATGCCGATTACCGGACGGGCATCTATACCGGTTTCTACACCGATGCGATGACGGGCGAGGAACGGTTGTTGCCCGAACAGGTCGAGGAGGATATGGCACCCTGGAGTTATCGGGTGTTGGTACAAAAATAGACATCTATGTTACGGAAATGGCTCATAACGGGTTGGTTGTTGTGCTGCGCGTCGTTCGTCGCGGCCGATACGTATCGCCCCGATGAGGTGCCGAACGTGCAGCTCGCTAACAAGGAGCGTTACGTGTCGAATCCGGACGGGATTCTTTCCGACGATGCGGTCGCCCGTATCGACTCGATTTGTGCCTCGGTGCGGGAAAAGGGACTGGCACAGATTGCGGTCGTGGCGGTCGATGCCATCGAGGGGGACGACGCCTTCGCCTTCGCTATCGAGTTGTTCCGCAGTTGGGGCGTTGGCGATGCCCGCAACGACAACGGACTGGGCATTCTGTTGGTCGAGGAGTTGCATGAAATCCGCTTCGTTACGGGCGGCGGTTTGGAGGGCGTGCTCCCCGATGCGATCTGCAAACGGATTCAGATGCAGTTCATGGTGCCGGCCTTTCAGAACGGTGATTACGACCTCGGCATGACGGCCGGCGTCGAAGCGGTGGCCGTCGTGCTCGAAAAAGGCGGCGAGGCGCTGCCCGAAGATACGACCTCCGAAGAAGACCTCACGGGCTGGGAAATCCTGTTGATTATCCTTTTGCTCGTCGGCTGTCCGCTCTTCGTCGTTTGGTTGGTTTATTGTCTGAAATCCTATTGTCCGAAGTGTCATCGGTTGACGTTGCGGCAGCAGGCTTCGCATCGAATCCGCGAAACGGCGAATTATTGCGAGATGGAGTATACTTACGTCTGTTCGCATTGCGGGCACGTGCTCAAGCGGCGTTCGCGGCACTACAAGGATCATAACGATACGGGCGCTACGGGCGGCGGATTCCTGGGCGGCACGCTGCATGGCGGTGGAATATTCCGTGGCGGAAGTTCCGGAGGCGGATCGTTCGGCGGAGGTTCTTTCGGAGGCGGAGGTGCCGGTTCGAAGTGGTAGCCGATGCGATAGGATTGACAAGATTTGAAAACAGACGAAAAATGAATAAAAACGAATCAATTATGAAGAGACGAACAGGTTTGATGGCGGCGGTGGTCGTCGTGGTTTTGCTGGTCATAGCGGCATTCTATTGCTATACGACCTACAACGGATTGGTGAACAAGGACGAAGCGGTGAAAACCGCCTGGTCGAATGTCGAAACGCAGTATCAACGGCGGGCCGATCTGATACCCAATTTGGTCAATACGGTCAAGGGCTATGCGGCGCACGAATCGCAGACGTTGGAGTCCGTAACGGCCGCTCGGGCCAATGCCACGTCCATCCATCTCTCGGTGGACGAGCTGACCCCCGAACGCATGGCCGAGTTCCAGCAGGCGCAGTCGCAATTGCAGTCGGCTCTCGGACGGTTGATCGCCGTGTCGGAGCGTTATCCCGACCTCAAGGCCAATCAGAATTTCATGGAGTTGCAGGCCCAGTTGGAGGGGACGGAGAATCGGATTACCGTAGCCCGTCAGGATTTCAACGAGGTGGCTCGGACTTACAATGTTGCGGTGCGCCGCTTCCCGAGCAATTTGGTCGCCGGTCTGTTCGGATTCGAACAGAAACCCTATTTCGATGCGCTCGAAGGGGCTGAAACGGCTCCCGTCGTGAATTTCTGACGACGACAGACATAGACGATCGAAAGCATCGCAGCCGCACTTAATAAAATGCGGCTGCGATGCTTTCGTCTCGTCGGTCGACGCCTGCGATTACAACCGGCTTTTTTCGGCGGCGGAATCGCTCTCGACGCTCTTTTGCTTGAAGGCCTTGCCCGACTGGAAGTTATAGGTGAGCCCGAACTGCCAACACCGGTTCGTCCACGCTTGCTTGAGCGCGATGCGACGGACGAACTGCTCGTTGCGGGTGATGACGTGCTGCGTGTTTTCGACGAGATTGATGACCTTGCAGCTCAAGGTGAAGCGCTCGCCGAACCGTTTCTTGATGCCGGCATTCACGAAATGCAGCGCGTTGATGGCGATATTGCCCAGCTCGATGCTGCCTTGGTAGCGATAGGAAAGGTCGATATAGAATTTCGCCGGCAGCGTGAAGGTCATCGACGCATTGCCCTGCACATAATTTTGGTAACGCAGCGGAGCTACGGCCGATTCCCGCTGGCCGAGGCGACCGTAGTAGGCGTTGAGGTTCAGCTGCCACCATTTCGTCGGCTGGAACGGCAGATTGGCCGTAACGTAATAGTTCGTCATCCGGTCGTAGTTGATCCACGTCAGATAGAGGATGTCGGGCTGCTCCGGATCGGAGCGGAGAATCTGTTCGATTTCGTCCGTGTTGATGTTCAGTCCGGCGGTCAGCGTGTATTTGTGCTTCATCACGAGGGTCAGGCTTACGTCGTGCGTATAGGAGGGTTCGAGCAGCGGGTTGCCCGTCTGATAGGTGTAGTCCGAAATCTGCATGCGCTGCGGCAGCAGGCACCAGAAATTGGGCCGCGAAATGGTGCGGGCGTATTGGGCGATGAGCGAATAGCTTCCGTCGCTCGTCAGCGCATAAGAGAGGTTGGCGTTCGGGAAGAGCGAACCGTAGTTCTGTTCGACCTGCTTGCCAGAGGTATGGGTGAACTCGCCGCGCACCCCCGCAACGAGGTTCCACCGTCCGAGGTTCGCCGAAACGACTCCGTAGGCCGCGGCGATCTGTTCCGTGTAGTCGATCGCGAAGCTCTGCCGGTCATTGCGCAGCCATTCGTCCGTTTTCAGGTATTCGTAGAGGGCGTCGTTGTCCATGCGGTTATAGGTATATTTCGCACCGGCCTTGAGTGTCCATTTGGGCGTGAAATTTTTCTCTAATGCGAGGGTCGCCGTGGCGATGTCGTAGCGGCTCGTCAGACGGTTGCGGTAGATCGAATCGACGGTCGTCTGCGGCGATTCGATGCGGCTCCGGTTGTCGTTGCGGTCGCCTGATTCGCGATGGGTGTAGTCGGCCAGCACCTTGAATTTCGAACCCAACGTGTCGATTTTCCAGATGTAGTTGAACGTCGCCGCATAATTGTCGTGGAGCTGTCGATGATCGTAAGTGCTGGTCGTGCGGGTCAGGCTTTCGCTGCTTCGGAAATCGGTGAGGGTCGAGTTGGGCTCGTTTTGGTCGTTGCGCCAGTAGTCGAACTGGGCTCCTATGCTGTGGTTCGCCGACAGTTCGTAAACGCTTCCGATTTTGCCGCCGAAATTCTTGCTGCGCATTTGCATGTCTGAGCGGGCGGTGAGCTGGGCGTCGCTCGTGGTGTATTCTGTCTCCTCGTCGGAATGGAAGCCGCTCCGCCCGAAGGAACCCCATGCCGAAAGCGAGAGATCGAGCCGGCCCGTGTGGAGGTTGAGGCTGCCGTTCGGGTTGTAATTGTGCCGGTCGTGGCCTTGGTAGGTGTTCATCGACAGCGAGCCGGTCATGCCGTTGTCGCGCCGCTTTTTCAGCGTGATGAGGATCGCGCCGCCCGACGAATCCGCATCGTAGTCGGCTCCCGTGATCGGAACCACCTCGATTTTCCGAATCTCTTCGGCCCGCAGCGAACGCAGATAGGTGAGCAACTGGTCGCTCGGCAGACGCAGTTCGCGGTCGTTGACGTAGACTTTCGTGCCGCTTTTGCCGTTGACGGTGATTTTTTCGTTGTCGATCCAGACGCCCGGCGAGAGTTCGAGCAGCTCGATGCCGTCTTTGCCGATGGACGAGGGGGCATTGGCGACGTCGACCACGAAGCGGTCGGCCTCGCGCCGGACGATCTGTCCCGTTACAACGACCCCTTCGATTTCGGTGGCGGCGCTCCGTATCCGGATGTCGCCCAGATCGGTGGCGCCGGTTATCCGGATCGCTTCGTCGACGGATTCGTAACCGAGCGACTGCACCGAAAGGGTATAGTCGCCCGGCAGCAGTTTCAGCTGGAAACGGCCTTCGGTGTCGGTCGCCTGACCCGCCGCTTGCTGCGCATCGTGCAGCAGAACGACCGTCGCATAGGCTACGGGGCGGTTTTGGTCGTCGATAATGTGTCCGGTAATGGCGACCGGAGCGATGCGGGCGGCCTGTGTCGCCAGGGTGGCGCAGGCCAAAATCGAAAGAAGGAGGAACTTTTTCATTTTATTTTTATAATATAATGTTTGATGAAATAATCCGTTTTACATTTTATTTTCGATTGCAAAGATATGTAATTTTATTTCTACTTTGCAATACAAGGTATTGAAAAATTAAGGAAAATTTGAAAAAGGGGGCTTTACAGACCGTTCTCGCGCGGTTCGAAGCGCCGTTTTTTTCGGGAGCCGGCGGTCGCCGAGGCAGCCCGATGAAAAAAAACAGACCGCAGCCGCGCGGAAAAATCCGGAAATAATTGTTAAATTTGCAAATTGATAAGGAATGCGGATTATGCTGAGTGTCGTTTATTACCTCTTTTTGATTCTTCTTTGCACGGTGTTCATGATTCTGTCGGCGGCGGCTTTGGTGCTTTGCTGGCCGTTCGACAAGGGGCGGCGCACGGTGCACGAATTGTCGCGCGTATTGGTTCGCATCTTCTTTTTCGTTCCCTTGCGGTGGCGGCAGACGGTCATCGGGCTGGAACATGTCGACCGGCGCAAACAGTATGTCATCGTGTTGAATCACAATACGGTCATCGACATTCCGGCGCTCTATTACGTGCCGCTTAATTTTCGGTGGGTTTCGAAGCGCGAAGTCTTCAAAACCCCCTTTTTCGGTCAGTATCTGATCTTGCACGGCGACATCTGCATTGATCGCGGGCGGGCAGCCGAAGCGATGGAACAGCTGCTGCGCAAGGGCAAGTCGTGGATTGCGCGCGGGGCCTCCATCGCCGTCTTCCCCGAGGGCACCCGATCGAAGGATGGCGAAATCCATCGTTTCAAGGCCGGCGCTTTCTCGTTGGCGAAAGAGGCCGGCGTGGCGATCCTGCCTGTGGTGCTGGACGGAACGCGGACGCTCATCAGGCGCAATCTGGCGTTCAACTGGGGCAATCGCATCACGTTGCGCGTGTTGCCACCCGTTTCGGCGGAGCGGGTCGCTTCGACCGACGTGCACGTATTGATGGACGAGGTGCACGATGCGATGTGCAGGGCCTTGGCCGAAATCCGGCAGACGAAGCATTGAACGCCGAGGCTGCCCCGAAACTTAAATATGCGGTCCAAGGCCGTGAACAAAGGCGGTCGGAGTTGAAAAACAGGGCCGAAAATGCGGATACATGAAAGTATAGGATCGCGTTAGACAATTATGGCAGATTTACTCAATAACGAATCGAATACGAATTACGGCGACGATACCATCGTAACCCTCTCGCCGCGCGAACACATCCGGCTGCGTCCGGGCATGTACATCGGCAAGCTGGGAGACGGTTCGCAGTCGGACGACGGTATCTACGTGTTGATCAAGGAGGTGGTCGATAACTCCATCGACGAATTCATGAACGGCTTCGGCCATGAAATCGACATCACGATCGAAAACGAGGTCGTAACCGTGCGCGACTTCGGGCGTGGCATTCCGTTGAAGATGCTCGGGCCGGCCGTCAGTGTGATGAACACCGGCGGCAAATACGAGGAGGGCAAGGCCTTCAAAAAAACCGTGGGTTTGAACGGCGTGGGCGTCAAGGCCGTCAACATGTTGTCGAGCGAGTTCACGGCGCGGTCGGTGCGCGGCGGCGAGGCGCATACGGTCGTCTTCGCCCAGGGACTGGAGCAGAGCGACCGTTGGGAAAGCAACGTCGATGAAAAAGACGGTACGTTCATCTCGTTCCGGGTCGATGAGGAGGTTTTCGGCCCCTATTCCTACAATATGGAATATGTCGAGCAGTTGGTCAAAAATTATTCCTACCTGAACCGAGGCCTTACGCTGAAGCTCAACGGCAATGTCTATGTCTCGAAAAACGGCCTGCTCGACCTGTTGAACGAAAACATGACCGAGGAGCCGCTCTATCCGCCCATCCATTTGTCGGGCGACGACATCGAGGTGGTCATCGCCCACGGTACGGGTTACGGCGAGAGTTGTTATTCGTTCGTCAACGGACAGTACACCTCGCAGGGCGGTACGCACCAGGCGGCTTTCCGCGAGGCGATCGCCAAGACGGTCAAGGAGTTTTACCACAAGGATTACGATCCGTCGGACATCCGTACGTCGTTGATCGCCGCGATTTCGCTGCGCGTTTCGGAGCCGATCTTCGAGTCGCAGACCAAAACGAAGCTCGGTTCGAAGGAGATGGCCAAAGAGGGCCCGACGATCCGCAATTTCGTGGTGGACTTTTTGGGCAAACACCTCGACGATTATCTGCACAAGAGCCCCGAAACGGCGCAGATTCTCCAGCGGAAGATCGTCGAGAACGAAAAGGAGCGCAAGGCCATTTCGGGCATCCAGAAGAAGGCCCGCGAAACGGCCAAAAAGGTCTCGTTGAACAACCGCAAGCTGCGCGACTGCAAAATCCACCGCACGGACAAGAGCGAACTGGCCGCCCAGTCGATGATTTTCATCACGGAGGGCAACTCGGCTTCGGGTTCCATTACGAAGAGCCGCGACGTCAAGACGCAGGCGGTCTTTTCGTTGCGCGGCAAGCCGCTGAACTGCTTCGGACTGACGAAAAAGGTGGTCTATCAGAACGAGGAGTTCAACCTGTTGCAGGCTGCGTTGAACATCGAGGAGACGATGGACAACCTCCGTTACGAGAAGGTCATCATCGCGACCGATGCCGATGTCGACGGCATGCACATCCGGCTGTTGATGTTGACGTTCTTTCTGCAGTTCTTCCCTGACGTCATCCGGCAGGGGCATCTCTACGTGCTTCAGACGCCGCTGTTCCGCGTGCGCAACAAGAAGGAGACGCATTACTGCTATTCGGACGAAGAACGCCTCAAGGCGATCGCCAAGTGCGGCGTGAATGCCGAAATCACGCGATTCAAAGGTCTCGGCGAGATTTCGCCCGACGAGTTCCGCGAGTTCATCGGCGACCGCATGCGGTTGGATAAGGTGCGCATCACGAAGGACGATCCGATCCACGATCTGCTGGAGTTCTACATGGGCAAGAACACCTATGAACGGCAGGGATTCATCATCGACAACCTGCGTATCGAGGAGGATTTGGTCGAAGAGGATTTGATGATAAGTTGAGATTGAGTTATGTCGAAAGATAAGGAGATACACGCAGACGAGGAGCGGTTCGACGAGGAGCCGGCGGCCCCTGAAACCGAAACGGCGGTTGCGGCGGATTCGGACGACGAACCGGTCGGCGAGGAGACGCAGCGTCCGGGCAAGTTCGACCGGTTGACCCAGGTCGAGGGAGGCGTGCGCAAACTCACGGGCATGTACAAGAACTGGTTCTTGGATTATGCCTCTTACGTGATTCTGGAGCGCGCCGTGCCGCACGTCGAGGACGGGTTGAAACCGGTGCAGCGCCGCATCCTCCACGCCATGAAGGCGGTGGACGACGGCCGCTTCAACAAGGTGGCCAACATCGTGGGCCAGACTATGCAATACCATCCGCACGGCGACGCCTCCATCAAGGATGCGCTGGTGCAGTTGGGGCAGAAGGAGTTGCTGATCGATTGCCAGGGCAATTGGGGCAACATCCTCACGGGCGATGAAGCGGCTGCGGGCCGTTATATCGAGGCGCGCCTGTCGAAATTCGCCAATGAGGTGGTCTTCAACAAGAAGACGACGGAGTGGATGCGTTCCTACGACGGTCGCAACGAAGAACCGGTTACGCTGCCCATCAAGTTCCCGCTCCTGTTGGCGCAGGGGTCGGACGGCATCGCCGTGGGGTTGGCGTCGAAGATTCTGCCCCACAACTTCGTGGAGCTGATCGACGCCTGCATCGCCCATCTGCAAGGCCGGCCGTTCCAACTTTATCCCGACTTCCCGACGGGCGGTTTGGCCGATGTGAGCCGTTACAACGACGGATTGCGTGGCGGTACGGTGAAGGTGCGCGCCCGCATTTCGAAAATCGACAAACGCACGTTGGCCATTACCGAAATCCCCTTCACGACGACGACCGAATCGATCAAGGAGTCGATCATCAAGGCGAACGAAAAGGGCAAAATCAAAATCCGACGGGTCGATGACAACACGGCCGACAAGGTGGAGATCGTCATCCAGGTCTCGCCCGACGAATCGTCCGACAAGACCATCGACGCGCTCTATGCTTTCACCGATTGCGAGGTGTCGATCGCGCCGAACGCCTGTGTCATCTGGGAGGAGAAGCCCCATTTTCTCGGCGTTTCGGAGATTCTGCGCCGGTCGGCCGACCATACCCGATGGCTGTTGGGCCGCGAACTGGAAATCCGCCTCGACGAGTTGAATGCCGCTTGGCATCGGGCGTCGCTCGAACGGATATTCATTCAGAATAAGCTGTACCAACTCTTGGAGGGCTGTACGCGCGAGGAGGGTTACGCTGCGGTCGACAAGGGGTTGGAACCTTTCAAGAAATTGCTGCGGCAGCCGGTAACGCTCGACGATGTGAAGCATCTGACCGAGTTGCAGTTCATCCGCATCACGCGTTACGACGTCGAGAAGGCCGACAACGAAATCAAGCAAATCGAGCAGGACATCGAGCAGACCCGCTTCGATCTGGAACATCTGACCGAATACGCCGTGGCCTATTACGAGCGCATCCGGACCAAGTACGGCAAGGGCCGCGAACGTCGCACGGAGTTGCGCGAATTCGACAGCATCGAAGCGACGAAGGTCGCCGTTACGAATGCCAAACTTTACGTCGACCGGGCCGAAGGGTTCTTCGGTATCGGCAAGTCGATGAAGGACGCCGAGTTCGTCTGCGACTGCTCGGACATCGACGATGTGATCGTTTTCACGCGCGACGGACGTTACATCATCACGAAGGTTTCGGACAAGGCCTTTTTCGACAAGGGCATCTATTATATCGGCGTCTTCAAGCGCAACGACGAGCGGACGATCTACAACGTGCTCTATCGCGACGGCAAGAACGGCCCGATCAAGATGAAGCGCTGCGCCATCAAGGGTATCACGCGCGACAAGGAGTACAACATGACCAACGGCACGCCCAAAAGCGAATTGCTCTACATGTCGGTCAATCCGAACGGTGAGGCCGAGGTGTTGAAGGTCTATTTCAAACCGCGTCCGCGCCTGAAAAAAGTCATCGTCGATCTCGATTTTTCAGAGTTGGCCATCAAAGGACGCCAGAGCCAGGGCAACCTCTTCTCGCGTTACGGCATCCACAAAATCGTGTTGAAGGAACGCGGCACGTCGACGCTCGGCGGGCAGAACATCTGGTTCGACGAGGATGTCCGGCGGTTGAATGCCGACGGTCGGGGCGTGTTGCTGGGCGAGTTCAAGGGCGAGGACAAACTGATCGTCTGGACGGCTAAGAACCAGTATTACACCACCAATTTCGATTTGGGACAGCATTTCCCCGACGATACCATTCACGTGGGCCGTTACGAGACGGGACGCGTGTACAGCATCTGTTATTTCGACCGTGAGCAGAACTATTATTATATGAAACGCTTCACGGCGGAGCAGACCGACAAGATGCAGTCGTTCCTTGACGAGGAGGGGCAGTCCGATTTCATCTGCCTGACCGACCGGCGCGGTGCGCAGTTGGAGATCACCTATAAAGGGGCTCAGGCGGCTCGTCCGGCCGACTTGTTGGATGTCGACGGATTCGTGGGCGTCAAGAGCCACCGTGCGAAGGGCAAACGGTTGACGACCTACGACGTGGCGACCTTGCGTTTCATCGAGCCGGAAGAACCCGAGACGACCGAGACGCCCGAGGCTCCGGAATCGGCGGACGAAGGCGCCGAACAGCCGAACGGATCGTCGGCCGGAACAGCCGGAACGATCGAGACGACCGAAACGGGCGATGCGTCGGGCGTCGTGGTGGCCGGCGCCGCCGAATTGGAGATCGAGCGGCCGCGCGGCGATGCCGACCAGATGATCGACCCCGAACAGTTGAATTTGTTCTGACGGGATGAAACGGCTTTTTCTGGTCGGATACATGGGGTGCGGAAAGAGCACGCTGGGCCGCAAGCTGGCGCGTCGGTTGGACGTCGGTTTCGCCGATACCGATGCGTTGATTGAGCAGCGCGAGGGGGCCTCCGTCGCCGAGATTTACGAATTGGCGGGGGCGGACTATTTCCGCAAGGCCGAGCGGGCCGTGCTCGACGAACTGATTGCTTCGGGGCGCGATACCGTTGTTTCGACCGGCGGGGGATTGCCCGTCTGGAGCGACAACATGGCTCGCATGAATGCAGCCGGAACGACTGTCTATCTGCGGCGTCCGGTCGAACAGATCGTTCGCCGGATGAGCCCTTACGGACGGCAGAAACGGCCTCGTTTGCGCGGCCTGTCCGACGACGAATTAGTGGAATTCATGCGCCGGGATATGGCCGACCGCGAACCTTATTATGCACAGGCCCGATGGACGATCGACTGCGCGGGAAAGTCGGATGCCGAATTGGTCGAGTGGATCATGCAGAATTGTTGAATATGTCGAATGCTCCGATAGGTATTTATGACTCCGGCATGGGCGGATTGACCGTCTGGCGCGAGGTGCGGCGGGCGTTGCCCGAGGAGTCGCTGGTCTTTTTGGGCGACGGGAAAAATTGCCCTTACGGCTCCCGTACGCGCGAGGAGATTCGACGTCTGGCCGATGCTGCGGTTGCCCGTCTCGTCGAGGAGGAGGGGTGCAAAATGGTCGTCGTGGCCTGCAATACCGCTACGGCTGCCGCTATCGACCAGCTGCGGGCGAAATATGCGCCGATGCCGCTCGTCGGCATGGAACCGGCCGTGAAACCGGCTTGTTTAGCTACGCGGAGCGGCGTCGTCGGGGTCTTGGCCACCGAACGCAGCTTGGACGGCGATCTGTTCCGGCGTACGGCGGCCCGTTACGGCGAAGGCATCGAGGTGGTTACGGCTGCCGGACGGGGATTCGTCGAGTTGGTCGAGGCCGACCGCGAGGATACACCCGAGGCCGAAGCGTGCGTGCGCGAGGTCGTGGCCGAAATGCTCGCTCGTGGGGCCGACCAGATCGTGTTGGGGTGTACGCATTATCCGTTTTTGTTGCCGGTGCTTCAGCGGGTGCTCGCCGAACATACCGACCGAACGGGCCGCGACGTCGCGATCGTCGATCCGTCGCCTGCCGTCGCCCGTCGGGCGGTGCAGTTGCTCGATGCCGGTCGGTTGCGGGCCGAGGCAGGTCATCGGCCCGAATACCGTTTTCTGACCTTTGCCGACGAATCGTACCGCCAGCGGTTGATTGCCAAAGCCGAACGCCTGTTTTGAAAATCGGCGGCAAACGAGGCTTGTTATCTGAATAATTCGTTATATTTGCATCGAAAATACAGTTACCTATGGGATAAAGCGTAATCAGGCGCATACATTTTAGACCTATCGGAAAAAGCGTTTAGCTTGTATTCTGGTTCTTGAAACTTCGACACTTTCATGACAACCAAGCAACCCGGGCGATGGCTCCGTATTTCCGGTTACGGCCTGGTTCGATAACAACAGCATTCCGAGTTCGAAATTTACGACCGGAAGCTGGTACTACAACGGCCAAACCGTGCGGATCGACTATCGCAAGGCCGATTGACGCACGACGGCTCCGCATGCAGGAAACGCAAGGCTCGCGCAGCCTTGCGTTTTTGTTTCGGCGGCGGCGCTTTGCGGCCTCCGGACTTTCAAAAGTCGTAAATTTTCCCTATCTTCGCCCATCGAATCCTCTATGGGAAAATGGCACCGGTAAATCATAAATCCGCTCCGTCGAACGGCCCGCAAACCATCCAGCGAACCAATAGCGACAGCCTGCGCTGGGTGTGCGGCATCGTATTGCTGTTCATCGGCTTGTTCGCGGCTGCGGCGGTGCTTTTCTCCTATTTCTGCTGGGCCGATGACCAGAGCGGATTGCGCACGGTTGCGGCCGACCGAGCCGCGCTCGGCATCGAACCGCAAAATTTCTGCGGCTGGGCCGGTGCCCGGGTGGGCCGATGGTTCGTCGACCTGTCGTTCGGCCTGTTCGGAATCCTGATTCCGGTGATGATTATGCTGCTGGGGCTGCGCATCATTCGTCAGCGGCCGCTGCTGCTCAATCATTCGTTTCTGTCGCTCGTGCTCGTGATGATTCTCGGTTCGTTGACGTTGGGATCCGTCTTCGGCGACAAAATTCTGCTCGGCTCGTCGACCGGTATGGGCGGCGCATTTGGCGTGCAGGCTTCCGAATTGTTGCATCTTCACATCGGGGCCGTCGGTACGATTATTCTGTTGGTGGTCGGGTGGATACTGACCGGCGTTTTCATCAATCGCAATTTTATTAACACGGTCAACGCGGCGGGGAATGTCATGGTGGACCAAAGCGGCAAAATCGTCGACCGGATGGTGCATGCCCATTCACTGGAGCGACCCGATACGGAGGATGCCGATCGTCCGCAACGCCCAGCAACGGTTGCGAATGCTGCTACCTCCGCGCCTTTCGCACCCCCTGCCGCTGACGGCGGTTTCGTGCCGCGATGTCCGTCTGACGTCTCGGAAGAGCCGGTTCCGGAGTCGTTCGCTACGCCCGCTTCGGCTTCGGCTTCGACGAGCGTTCGGGCCGCTTCGGCGGCTTTCGACCGCGAACCGACCGTAATCCGGCGTCCGGTCGAGCCTGTAGTCGATGCCGAACCGGAACGCCCGTTCTTCGAAGAAGTCTCCGTGTCGGGCGAGCCGCTCGACGCCCCGATCGAGGAACCGGCAATCGAGGCCGAGCCGGCGACGACCGAGCTTTTCCCCGAAGTGGATTTGACGGCCGATGCGAAAGCCCGTATCGTGATGGGGCGCGGCGGTCTGGTCGAGTTGGAACGCCCGAAGCCGCGGCTGAATCGACCGGCGGCAGCGGATAGTCCTTTCGTCGAGGTGGCGAATCCGGATTCGGAAGTGTCGGCATTGGAAGAACCGATCGGGGACGTCTCTTTCGTTGAGGAGAATTCGGCTCAGGATAGCCCGTTCGTCGAGGAGCCGGTTGCTCGGCCCGAACCGATCCCGAACGGCGATTCGGCGCAAGCATCCGAACCGACTCGAAGGCCTTCGATTGCTGACAGTTCCGAACCCGAAGGGGTGGTCGTTACGGTCGAGGCGAACGAAGCCCGTATGGTCGATGAAAGCCGGATTCCGACCGAAAGCTACGACCCGCTGAAAGATTTGGTGAATTATCGCAAACCGCCCGTCAATCTGCTGGAGGACTATCATTCGGATTCGGAGGTAACGGACGAAGAAATTTTCGAGAATAAGACCAAAATCGAGGAGACGCTCAAATATTTCGGGATACCGATTCAACGCATTCGTGCGACGGTCGGCCCGACGGTTACGCTTTACGAAATCGTGCAGGCGCAGGGAGTCAAAATTTCGAAGATTCAGGGTTTGCAGAACGACATTGCCCAGAGTCTCAAGGCCGAATCGGGCATCCGGATCATTGCGCCCATTCCGGGGCGCGGCACCATCGGTATCGAAGTCCCCAACCGGCACAAACAGATCGTGTCGATGTATTCGGCCATCCGTTCGCTGCGGTTCCAGGAGTCGAAGGCGATGCTTCCGGTGGTGATCGGCCGGACGATTCAGAACGAAAATTATCTGTTCGACCTGGCCAAGATGCCGCACCTGTTGGTGGCCGGTGCGACGGGCATGGGCAAGTCGGTCGGGTTGAATGCCATCATCACGTCGCTGCTCTACAAGATGCACCCCGCCCAGTTGAAGTTCGTGATGATCGATCCCAAGATGGTCGAATTCTCGCTCTATGCCAAAATCGAACGCCACTTCTTAGCGAAGATGGAATCGGAGGACGAAGCCATCGTTACCGATCCGCGCAAGGCGGTCTATACGCTGAATGCGCTGTGTACGGAGATGGACAACCGTTTGGAACTCTGCAAGAAGGCGGGCGTGCGCAACATCGCCGAATATAACGAAAAATTCACGGCGCGGCGGCTCAACCCGATGCACGGTCATCGTTACCTGCCTTACATCGTGGTCGTTATCGACGAATTCGCCGATCTGATTATGACGGCCAAGGAGGTCGAGATGCCCGTAACGCGTCTGGCTCAAAAGGCGCGGGCCGTGGGCATCCACTTGATTATCGCCACGCAACGTCCGTCGGTAGATGTCATCACGGGCAAAATCAAGGCCAATTTTCCGGCCCGCATCGCTTTCCGCGTCATGCAGATGATCGACTCCCGAACGATTCTCGACCGTCCGGGCGCCGACCAGTTGATCGGTCGCGGCGACATGTTGATCTCCAAAGACGGTGAATTGACCCGTATCCAATGCGCTTTGGTCGATACGCCCGAGGTGGAACGGATCGTCGATTACATTTCCAAACAGCAAGGCTATGCTTCGGCGTATGCTTTGCCCGATTACACGCCCGATGCGGGCGATGCCGGCATGGGCAGCAGCGAGGATTCGGCTCCGCAAAAATTCGATGCTCTGTTTGCCGAAATTGCGCGGGAGGCGGTCTCGTCGCAGTCGATCTCCACGTCGATGATTCAGCGCAATTACGAGGTGGGATTCAACCGCGCCGGACGGATCATGATGCAGTTGGAGCGGGCCGGCATCGTCGGACGGCAGCAGGGTGCCAAACCGCGCGAAATACTTTTTCACGATTCGCCGTCGTTGGAGGCGAAATTGCAGGAATTGGGAATTTTTTAACCATAGCATGACGCGTCTTTTTTTATTGGTCTGTTGCCTGTTGGCTGCGCCTGTCCGCGGGGCCGACAGCGGCGCTTCGTGGTTGGAGCGGCTGCGGATGGCTGTCGGATCGCTCGGAAAGTACGAAGTGCGTTTCGAACTCGCGACGACGGATGATTATGCCGCGACGGGTTCTTATCGCGTGGCAGACGACCGTTATCTGATTTCGATGCCGCAAGGACGCGTCTATTGCGATGGTCGGGCCCGTTACGAAGTCAACGATGCTACGCGCGAGGTGGTGATCGACGCGGTCGATACAACGTCGCACAATCTGTTGGACAACCCCGTTCGGGCGTTCGATTTCGTCGGCGAACGGTTCGATGTACGGACGGTTGCGGACCTGGCCGATCGGATCACGCTCCGGCTGACGCCGCGCGACGGCGGGGGGCTTACGACGATCGAATTGACGTTGGACAAACGTTCGGCATTGCCCGTATCGGTCGTTTACGGTGCTGAAGATTTGCAGATTCGGGTGAAGATCGTTTCGTTCGAAAAGTCGACGACGGAGTTTCCGGCGTTCCGACGGATGGATTTCGCCGGTTACGAGTGGATTGATTTCCGATGAGGCGGACGGTTGCCGATCCTTGCGGATTCCGACCGAAATCCTGAAAAATCACCCGACCAGTAGGCGGGCGATTTTTTTCGTGCCGCGAAATCGCCCGAAAAAGGGGAAAAACGACCCGCTATCGAAAAATGTTGCGCCGATCGTTGCGTTTTTCCGGCTCCGGAGTTGCCCGAATCGGAAATAAATCGTATTTTTGTTCGTTAAACAGATGTAAACCCAAAGTTAGAAAATGCTAACGGAAGAAGAAAAAAATGCCGGTTTGGTGGGCCGCATCATTCCCATCAATATCGAAGAACAAATGAAGACGGCGTACATCGACTATTCGATGTCGGTGATCGTTTCGCGCGCCCTGCCCGACGTGCGCGACGGTCTGAAACCCGTGCATCGCCGTATTCTTTACGATATGAGCGCCGAACTCAACCTCTATTCCGATAAACCCACCCGTAAATCCGCCCGTATCGTCGGCGACGTGCTCGGTAAGTTCCACCCCCATGGCGACATCTCGGTCTATGATGCGATGGTGCGTCTGGCACAAGATTGGGCTATGCGTTATCCGCTGGTCGACGGCCAGGGCAACTTCGGGTCGATGGACGGCGACTCGGCGGCCGCCATGCGTTACACCGAGGCCCGTATGAAGAAAATCACCGACGAGGTGATGGCAGACATCGACAAGGAGACCGTCGACTGGACGCTGAATTTCGACGATACCATTCCCGAACCGACGGTGCTCCCGACCAAAATTCCGCTGCTGATCGTCAACGGTGCGAGCGGTATCGCCGTCGGCATGGCGACCAATATGGCTCCGCACAACCTGGGCGAGGTGGTCGATGCCTGCTGCGCGTATGTGGACAATCCCGAGGTTACGGGCGAAGAGCTGCTGCATTATGTCAAAGGCCCCGACTTTCCGACGGGCGGCATCATCTACGGTTACGAAGGGGTGAAGGAGGCGATGTTGACGGGCCGCGGGCGCGTCATCATGCGTGCCAAAACCGAAATCGAACATACGCCGAGCGGTCGCGAGTGCATCGTGATTACGGAAATTCCCTACATGATCAACAAAGCCGAGATGATCAAGAAGATCGCCGACATGATCAACGAGAAGAAACTCGACGGCATTTCTTACATCAACGACGAATCCGACCGCAACGGCCTGCGTATCATCGTGATTTTGAAGCATGATGCCGTGGCGAGCGTGGTATTGAACACCTTGTTCAAGAATACGCCGCTGCAGTCGTCGTTCGCAGTCAACAACATCGCGTTGGTCAACGGCCGGCCGCAGTTGCTGCCGATGCGCGATCTGATTCGGCACTTCGTCGATCATCGCCACGATGTCGTCGTGCGTCGCACACGCTTCGACAAACGCAAGGCCGAGGAGCGGTTGCATATCGTGTTGGGCCTGTTGATCGCACAGGACAACATCGACGAAATCGTCCGGATCATCCGTTCGTCGCAGACGCCCGACCTCGCCAAACAGACCATGATGGAACGTTTCTCGTTGAGCGACTTGCAGGCTTCGGCCATCATCGAGATGCGTCTGCGTGCATTGACTGGCCTGGAACACGGCAAGTTGATCGCCGAACGGGACGAACTCTTGAAGCAGATCGCCCATTTGCAGGAGATTTTGGACAGCGAAACTCTTCAAATGCAGGTCGTCAAGAACGAATTGTTGGAGGTGAAGGAGAAGTACGGCGATGCCCGCCGCACGGAGATCGTCTATGCTTCGGAAGAGTTCAATCCGGAGGATTTCTATGCCGACGAAGACGTGGTCATCACCATTTCGCACATGGGCTACATCAAGCGTACGCCGTTGACCGAGTACCGCACGCAGAATCGTGGCGGTGTCGGGGTCAAGGGCAGTGCGACGCGCGACGAGGACTTCATCGAACATATCTATGTCGCGTCGATGCACAATACGATGCTTTTCTTCACGGAGAAAGGGCGTTGCTATTGGCTCAAGGTTTACGAAATTCCGGAGGGTACGCGCTCTTCGAAAGGACGTGCCATTCAGAACGTCATTCAGATCGAGCCGGACGACAAGGTGCGTGCTTATATCAACGTGAAACGGTTGGATAATGCCGAGTACGTGAACAGCAATTATATCATCCTGTGCACCAAGGACGGCACCATCAAGAAGACGAAGCTCGAAGCCTATTCGCGTCCGCGTCAGAGCGGTGTCAACGCCATCGTCATCCGCGAGGGCGACCAGCTTCTGGAGGCCAAACTCACCAGCGGTCGGGCCGAGGTGTTGATTGCCGCCAAGGCCGGTAAGGCGATTCGTTTCAACGAATCGACCGTGCGTCCGATCGGACGTGTCGGCGCCGGTGTGCGCGGCATCTCCATCGAGGAGGGCGACGAAGTGGTCGGCATGATCTGCATCGAACCCGATTCGAAACAGGATGTGCTGGTATTGAGCGAGAACGGTTACGGCAAACGGACGGATCTGGATGAATATCGCATTACGAACCGTGGCGGCAAGGGGGTCAAGACGATCAACGTAACGGAAAAGACCGGTAAACTGATTTCGATCCAGGCGGTTACGGACGAAAACGATTTGATGATCATCAATCGTTCGGGCCTGACGATTCGCACGGCCGTGTCGCAGATTCGCGTCGCCGGACGGGCTACGCAGGGCGTGCGGATTATCAACTTGCGCGAAAGCGATGCGATCGCTTCGGTTATGGCGGTGCCTCACGTCGAGGAGGAGGAGACGCCTGCGGTTACCGAAAACGCATCTTCGGAGGCCGATGCGGAAACGCAACCGATGCAATCTTCGGAAGGCGATGCAACGGGCGATCCCGAAGGACAGGAGTGATCCGAGCGGAACGAGGTCTTGTAGACTTCGATTAGAGCCGAGACAAAGTTAGCAATACCTCGATTAGAACGGTAACCAGTTAATAAAGGACTTGATTAGCACGGTAACCAGTTAATAGTAGGTCGATTAGAACCGAAACAAGTTAATAAAACCTTAATACTTTTGATTATGAAAAAAATGATTATGTCGGCCTTTGCGGTGCTGCTGTTGGCAGTTCCGACACTTCAGGCCCAGAAAGTGAACAAGAGCGCGCTGCTCTCGAAGATCGAGAAAAGCGACGCTGAAATCGCCGACGCAAAGAAAGCCGCCAAGGCTGCTACGTGGTTGAACCGCGGTAAGGCTTTTTACGAAGCGACGATCGAGCCGACCAAAAATCTGTTCGGCAATATGGAGTCGGCTATGGTAACGTTGGCGGTCGGCGCTCCCGAGTCGCAAGGTACTGAGACGTTCGGTAGTACGACCTATGAATCGTGGGTTTATCCCTATTTTACGGCCTATTTCCAGGACGGCAAGTTGGTTGCTTGGAAAGAGACCGACAAGGTGATCGACAACGGTATCGCCCAGGCGTTCGAGGCTTACGGCAAGGCTTACGAACTCGATCCCAAGACCGCCCCGAAGGTAAAGGCCGGTTTGGAACAGTTGATCAATTATTGCAAACAGCTCGGCGACGTGAGCTATACGGTTCGTGATTTCACGGGGGCCGGCAAGGCTTTTGCGCAGGCTTATGACATGGAATTGCATCCGGCCTACAACAATCCGGAGCCTATGTTGCTTTACAATGCCGGTGTTTCGATGACGATCGACGGTTCGGATCATCCCGAATCGTTCAAGGCGGGCGAAGGTTATCTGACTCGCGCGCTCGACGCCGGTTACAACGATTCCGAAGGTCGTATCTATTACTATCTGTTCCACTGCTATTACGGCCAGCGGGAGGAGAATCCCGACTTGGTGATGAAAGCCAAGGAAACGTTGTTGAAAGGGGTCGAGAAGTATCCGAAAAACGATCTGATTCTTCAAGGTTTGATGCAGCTTTACACGAGCGAGAAGAACGTGGGTGATCCTGCCGAGTTGATTACGTTGGTCGACAATGCGATCGCATCCGATCCGACGAATATCGACCTGTGGTTCGGTCGCGGCCGGATTTTCTATGCATTGAAGAACTTCGACGAGAGCATCGCTTCGTTCCGCAAGGTTACCGAGTTGCAGCCCGATCTGTTCGAAGGTCATTACTATTTGGGCCTGTTCTTCATCTTCAAGGGCGACGATGCGAACGAGCAGTTCAACCAGAAGTATTCCAGCTACAGTACGGCCGACTACGAAGCCGCTTTGAAAGAGGTGAACGCGATCTATATGCAGGCTTTGCCCGTGTTGGAAAAGGCGCTCGAACTGAAACCGAACGACAAGGATACGGTCTTCAATCTGAAGCAGCTCTGCTTCCGTCTGCGCGACGAAGAGGGTGTGATGGCCAAGTACGAGAAGTACAATGCGCTGTACAACCAGTTGAAAGACGAATAGTCGATCCGCCTTGCGATTACGCAATGAGCGGGGAGTTGTTTCGGCAGCTCCCCGCTCGTTCGTTCGATCCGCTTTGTTTACAGCCTCGCTCTATTTCGATCGAAGCAACTGGGACTTTGTTAGGAAAACGCTCCGGTTAGGCTTTGTTCGCACTTAACGGAGATTCTCTTTTTTGAGCTTTTGCAGTTCGTACATGCGATCCCGATAGCGTGCGGCGGCAAGGAAATCCAGCGCTTTGGCGGCTCGTTCCATATCTTCGCGGGCTCGTGTAATCAGTTCGTCCAGATTTTCGCTTGCGATGTAGGTCTTCGTGATGTCCGCCGCCGTCAACATCCGTTCCTCCGCTACAGGATAAAGAACGGGGTTCGGTTCCGTCGAGGTGCGGTTCGCCAGCAGCGTGCTTTGCCCCGTGCCGCTCTTTTGCGCACGGCGGGGCAGCATGGTATGTTCCCTGTTGTACCGTACCTGCTTCTCACGACGGCGGTTGCTCTGTTCGATGGCGTAGCGCATCGACTCGGTGCAGCTGTCTGCATAGAGAATGACATTGCCTTGCGAGTGGCGGGCGGCTCGTCCGGCAATCTGCGTAATGGAACGTACGTTGCGCAAAAAGCCCTCCTTGTCGGCATCCAAAATGGCGACCAAGGCGACTTCGGGCAGGTCGAGCCCTTCGCGCAGCAGATTCACGCCGACCAGTACGTCGAATAGCCCCGCCCGCAGGTCTTCCAGAATCTGGATGCGTTCCAATGTATCTACATCGGAGTGGATGTAGCGATTGCGCACGCCGACCCGATCGAAATATTTCGACAACTCCTCGGCCATGCGCTTGGTGATGGTCGTAACCAGGATTTTGTCGTCGTTTTTCACCCGTTTGTCGATCTCCTCGATCAGGTCGTCGATTTGGTTGAGCGTAACGCGCACCTCCAACGGCGGATCGACCAACCCCGTCGGACGAATCAACTGTTCGACGACGACTCCTTCGCTTTTCGTCAGCTCCCAGTCGGCCGGTGTGGCGCTCACGTAGATGGACGGGCCTTGCAGCTGCTCGAATTCCGCAAAGGTCAGCGGCCGGTTGTCCCTCGCTGCCGGCAGCCGGAATCCGTATTCGACCAAATTTTCTTTGCGGGCGCGGTCTCCGCCGTACATGGCGTGAACCTGGGGCAGCGTAACGTGGCTTTCGTCCACGACCAACAGATAGTCTTTCGGGAAGTAGTCGATCAGGCAGAACGGACGGGTGCCGGCGGCACGGCCGTCGAAATAACGCGAATAATTCTCGATGCCGGGGCAGTAGCCCAGCTCCTTAATCATTTCGAGGTCGTATTCTACGCGTTGTTTGATGCGTTGCGCCTCCGTCATGCGCCCTTCGCGCTCGAAAAATTCGATTTGTTTGCCGAGGTCGAGGTAGATTTGCTGTACGGCGTTGTTGATTCGAGCCTTGGTCGTTACGAACAGGCTCGTCGGATAGAGGGTCAGTTCGTCCAGCGAGTGGATGCGTTGTCCCGTTGCCGGGTCGACGGTCTGGATCGCCTCGATCTCGTTGTCGAAGAACATCACACGGAAACACTGGTTGCCGAACTCTCCGAATGCGGCCATGATGTCGACCGTATCGCCGTTTATGCGGAAAGTAGCCGGTTCCAGCTCCCGCTCCGTGCGTGTATAGAGCGCTTCGACGAGCTGATAGAGAAAATGTTTGTAGCTGACGACCTGCCCGACCTTGATGCGGATGGCCGTAGCATGGAAATCCGCCGGATTGCCGGCACCGTAAAGGCACGATACGCTCGATACGACGATCACGTCGCGACGCCCCGAAAGCAGGGTCGCTACGGCGCTCAACCGCATTTTTTCGATGTCGGCGTTGATCGACAGGTCTTTTTCGATGTAGGTATCGGTGCTCGGCAGATAGGCTTCCGGCTGGTAATAGTCGTAGTAGGAGACGAAGTATTCGACGGCGTTTTCCGGAAAAAAGTTCTTGAATTCGCCGTAGAGTTGGGCCGCAAGCGTCTTGTTATGGCTCAGAACGAGGGTCGGGCGATTCAGTTGCGCGATGACGTTGGCCACCGTGAAGGTCTTGCCCGAACCGGTTACCCCGAGCAGCGTGTTGTGTTTCGACCCGTGGCGGATGGCCCCGACCAATTGCTCGATGGCTTCCGGCTGATCGCCCATGGGGGCATAATCCGATACGAGGTTGAAGTTCATGCGACAAAGAGGATAATGAATGCCGAAACCGCAATTTTCGCGCAACTTTTCGCGCTGCCGACCCCTTCGACGGGACCGTTGTCAGTCTTTGTGTTCGATGAGCGACCGGATGTTCTGGATCAGCATCTCGACCGCCACGGAGTTGAAGCCGCCTTCGGGAATGATGACGTCCGCATATTTTTTCGACGGTTCGACGAACTCTTCGTGCATCGGTTTCACGGTCGAGGTGTATTGCGCGATCACCGATTGCATCGTGCGGCCTCGGTCGCAAACATCGCGCAGAATACGGCGGGCCAGTCGGATGTCGGCATCCGTATCGACGAATACCTTGATGTCCATCATGTCGCGCAGTTCCTTGTTTTCGAAAATCAGGATACCGTCGACGATGATTACCTTCGAGGGCTTGACGCAGACCGTCTCCTTCATGCGGGCATGCTCCACGAACGAATAGACCGGATGTTCGATGGGCACGTTCTCTTTCAGTGCTTTGATGTGTTCCACCATCATCTGCGTGTCGAAGGCTTGCGGATGATCGTAGTTCAGTTTCGTGCGTTCCTCGTAGGTCAGTTCGGGATGGGCTTTGTAGTAATAGTCGTGGCAGAGCGTCGCGACATCCTCCTCCTTGAATGCCTCTTGCAGACGTTTGACGAGCGTCGATTTGCCGGACCCCGTGCCGCCGGCTACTCCGATTACGGTTACTTTCATTCCTATATGCTATGCGTCGATGTTGGCGTAGTGGGCATTTTGTTCGATAAACTCGCGGCGGGGCGGCACGTCGTCGCCCATCAACATCGAGAAGATTCGGTCGGCTTCGGCCGCATTTTCGATGGTTACGTGGCGCAAAATCCGCGTGTCGGGGTTCATGGTCGTCTCCCACAACTGGTGGGCATTCATCTCGCCCAGACCTTTGTAGCGTTGTACGTGCGTGCCCTTGCCGAACTCCTCGGTGATCGCATCGCGCTCCTTTTCCGTCCAGCAGTAACGCTCCTGCTTGCCTTTCTTCACCAAATAGAGGGGCGGGGTAGCGATGTAGACGTGGCCGTTTTCGATCAACTCTTTCATCTTGCGGAAGAAGAAGGTCAGCATCAGCGTGGCGATATGGCTGCCGTCGACATCGGCATCGGTCATGATGATGATTTTGTCGTAGCGCAACTTCTCGAGGTTCAGCGCTTTGCTGTCCTCCTCCGTGCCGATCGAAACACCCAGGGCGATGAACATATTCTTAATCTCCTCGTTCTCCCACATCTTATGTTCCTGGGCCTTTTCGATGTTCAGAATTTTACCGCGCAACGGCATGATGGCTTGGAAGTTGCGGTCGCGGCCCGACTTGGCCGTTCCGCCTGCCGAGTCGCCTTCGACGAAGAAAATTTCGGCGATCGAACGGTCTCGGCTCGAACAGTCGGCCAACTTACCCGGCAAACCGGAACCCGACAGCGGCGTTTTGCGCTGTACGGCTTCGCGGGCTTTGCGGGCGGCGTGGCGTGCCGTCGCTGCTAAGATGACTTTCTGTACGATCGCTTTGGCATCTTTCGGATTTTCTTCCAGATAGTGCCCCAAAGCCGCGGCCATCGCCTGATCGACAGCGGCCGCAACCTCGTCGTTGCCCAACTTGGTTTTGGTCTGTCCCTCGAACTGCGGTTCGGCGACCTTCACCGAAACGACCGCCGTCAAACCTTCGCGGAAGTCATCGCCGTTGATTTCGAACTTCAGTTTCGAAAGCATCCCCGAATCTTCGGCGTATTTCTTGAGCGTGCGGGTCAGCGCGCGACGGAAACCCGTCAGGTGCGTACCGCCCTCGATGGTGTTGATGTTGTTGACGTATGAGTGGACGTTCTCCGAGAACGAATCGTTGTATTGCATGGCCACTTCGACCGGCACGCCGTTCTTCTCCGTGTCCAAATAGATGATTTGGTCGATGATCGGGGTGCCGCGCGTCGCATCCAGATAGGTTACGAACTCCTTCAACCCCTCCTCCGAATAAAAATGGTCTTCGCGGGTCTTGCCCTCCTCGTCGGGACGTTTGTCGCAGAGATTCAAACGGATGCCCTTGTTCAGAAAGGCCAGTTCGCGCAGGCGGTTGGCCAGAATGTCGTATTTGTATTCGGTCGTATGGGTGAAAATCTCGGCGTCGGGCTTGAACGTGATCGTCGTACCGCGGTCGGAGCATTCGCCGATCACTTCGACCTCGGAGGTCGGAGCACCCTTGCTGTAGGTTTGGCGGAAAATTTTGCCGTCGCGGTGGATTTCGGCGATCAGTTTGGTCGAGAGCGCATTCACACACGATACGCCCACACCGTGCAGACCGCCCGAAACCTTGTAGCTGCCCTTGTCGAACTTGCCGCCGGCATGCAGGACGGTCAGTACGACCTCGAGCGCCGATTTGCCCTCTTTTTCGTGCAATCCGGTCGGGATGCCTCGGCCGTTGTCCTTGACGGTGATGGAATTATCCTCGTTGATCGTTACGTCGATTTCGGTGCAATAGCCGGCCAACGCTTCGTCGATGGAGTTATCGACTACCTCGTAAACCAAGTGGTGGAGCCCCTTTTCGCCGATGTCGCCGATGTACATGGCGGGACGTTTGCGGACGGCTTCCAGTCCTTCGAGCACTTGGATATTCGAGGCGGAGTATTCTTCTTCCTGTTTCTTGATGTTCACTTGTTCGGTACTCATTTCGAATCATTAAATAACGTACAAAAATAGGCATTTTTTCCGGATTGTGCAATACGGATTCGTCGTTTCGCGCCCCTTTTTTTGCGAAGGCAACTCTATACGACTTTGCATTGAACCAAGTTGGCGAATGGATTTACATTGTCGTCGGTCGTGATTCTCGCGGCGAAGCCGCGTTTACAGATTGGACCCACCCCTAAACCCCCGCCTTGGCGGGGACTTAGGTCGGAACCCGAAAGGTTACACGGCTTTGGAATACCGTTCATGTAAAATTGTATCTAATCGCCTTTGCGAATTTTCGAGCGGAACGAGATGTTTTCTTGGTTTGCGGGCCGAAAGTCAAGATAGCTTTTCTTCGAGGTTGATTTCGCGGATTTTCCCCTGTGCGAAGAGGAAAGAGCGGGCCGGATGGTTTTCGAGCAGGGAGGTGTTGTGGGTCGACATCACGACAGCGCATCCGCGGGAGGCGATTTTGCGGAACAGTTGCATGATGTCCTCGGCCGTTACGGGATCGAGATTGCCCGTCGGTTCATCGGCGAGCAGGACTTTGGGCTCGTTCAGCAGGGCCCGGGCAATGACCAACCGTTGTTGCTCGCCGCCCGAAAGTTCGAACGGCATTTTGTAGTTTTTGGTCCGGAGATCGACCAACCCCAGCACTTTGTCGATCCGTTCGCGGATTTGCGTCTCGTTTTTCCAGCCCGTGGCTTTCATGACGTAGTAGAGGTTCATGAAGACGTTGCGGTCGGTCAGCAGTTGATAATCTTGAAAGACGATGCCGATGCGCCGGCGCAGATAGGGAATATCCTTGCGTCGCAGCCGCCGCAGATCGAACCCCGCGACGACGCCTTCTCCGGCGAGCAGCGGCATTTCGGCATACAGTGTTTTGATGAGCGTGCTTTTGCCGCTCCCGACACGCCCCAGCAGATAGACGAATTCGCCGGGTGCGACTTGCAGATCGACATCCGAAAGCACCAATTCGCCCCGTTTCATCAACTTGGACGGGGAGCAGCTGCCGAACGGATCGTCAGCGTGGTAGATAGCGACGTTTTTGAGTTTGACGACGTATTCCTCTTTCATGGGCATGCACTTTTTTGCATTGGGTCGATGGTTTTACCTTGGGATTTCCCCTTCGGCAGCCTTTTTCGCGGAGCGGACGGTTTCCGCAAGAGGGCCGTGTCCTGCGGGCCTGTTTTCGCCCGCTCGATTCCGGTATTCTCTCATGGTATTTCCTGACAGTATACCCTCGACGGTCTTCCCTGCAAAACAAAGTTAATAAAAAGCAAAATTAATAAAAATTTACGGGAATGAAAATATTGTATTATCTTTGTTGCGTCCGCATACGGCATTGTTGCCGCAGGGCGGACGGGCCGGAATCCGACCCGGAATCGTTTAACGCATGAAACTGCATTTGCCTATGAATAAACTGTAAAGATTTTCTCCGAAAGGACCCGTGCCGCAGCGCAGAGCGTTCCGGCGCCATAACATAAAAAGCGTTATTTTTATTTCTGGTCGCTAAAACTTCCACTTTTATAAGACCCCAAGGAATAAAGTTTGACGCTCACGTCTCCGACGTGGGCTTTATTCTTTCATTTGGGGTTTGGGTTGTGGAAGACCTTAGCGACCGAAGACAAAAATATTGTCCCACGTTTTTTATGTGCCTAACTCAAACCCATCGGCCGCGGGGACACGGCTGGACGGAATCCGAATTTTCGGATTCGCAATACATTGACACATGAAAAAATTTTTATTGTTCACCCTCGGTTCGTTTCTGCTCGGTGGCGAGGTTTCGGCGCAGGATTTGGTCTATCTGCGGAACGGCAGCATGATCCGGGGTTCGGTGCTTGAACAGGAAATCGGAAAATCCATCAAAGTGCAGACGCAAGATGGCAGCATCTACGTCTATCCGATGAGCGAGGTCGAGCGCGTAGCCAAGGAAAAAGAACCGGCTCAACAGCAGGTTCAGCAACTGGCTCAACAGCCCGCTCGGCAACGAAATGCGAATGTCGGTTCGACCGATTATGCATTATTGCAGGAACGGCATCGCGGTCTCGATTTCAATGTGGACCTTGGTTATCATATCGCTACGGCGGGCGGTTCCGGTATGTTCTTTACGCAACTGGGGCTGGGCAAACGTTTCAAATCAAACTTCTATTGGGGCCTCGGTACAGGTGTCATGTTGCCGACTTCGGGCAAGAGCGACCCGATCATTCCCGTAACGTCCGATTTCCGACTCTATTTCCCTTTTCATTCTTCGAAATTGGTGTTGGGCGGCACTATGCGGTTGGGTTACGCGCTCAACATGGCCGACGATATAACGATCGGTTCCGGTAAACGCCAACAGACGATCGAAATGCCTAATTACGTGATGATTCAGGTGCTCCCGACTTTGACCGTTCCGATTTCCCGTCGGACGGATTTCAATGTCGGCATCGGTTACACGCATTTTATCGCGACAGGCGGCGGTTCGGGCAATGGCGCGTTTACCATCAGCGCCGGTTTCAATTTCGGAAGGCCGATGTCGTTGGTCCAAGCATCGAAAGCGCCCAAGGACCCGAAACCGAAAAAACCGATCCTCGATCGCGGAATTCAATTGGCTTTGGATATGGGCGGAACGGGCCTCGGTTCGGATAAAAACTATGCTGCAATGGATATCGGGTTTACGGCTTCCTACCAGTTCAACCCTCATCTCGCTGTCGGTTTGGGATTCGGTCTCGACATCGGCGGAGCGTTCACCAATGAAGCGGCCATTTACGAAGCAGGAAGCGATGATATTGTCGATTATTACCATTTGCAACAAGCTTACAAGGTCTTTGTAAGGGGGGCCTACCGGTTCAGCAAGAAACGTTTTTCGCCGCTTGTCGTGTGCGATGCCGGTATCCGTTTCATCGACTGGTTAGGCTACGAAGAAGATACCGGGGCGCTTCCCTCCAGTACGCAGTTTTTCGTTGCACCGGCAGTCGGCGGTTCGCTGCGCATGGGCTCCAATTCCTATTTGAATTTGAAAGTCGGATATACCTTCGGAATCGGCGGGTTCGACAAGGAGCACCCAATTGAAGAAGGACTCACCGGAAAATACGAATACGAGAAAAATCTCTCGGGTTTGCTCTTCAAATTAGGCTTTACCCATACGTTCGGATGGGGCTTCGGAAAGAGGTGATGCATTCGATCGAGACGATGATTCGCTCCGCGGCCGATAAGGTTGCGGAGCGTTTTTCATCGGGCGTCGTTCATGCGGTAGGGCGATTCCTTGAAAAGATCGTCCGAATTTGCGAAAAAAGCATTATCTTTGTAGCGTTCGCAAACGAACTCATCGCTGCATGCGATTTCGGGGGTGCCCCGGTTTTGACAGCAGGCAGAGTTTGATTGTAAGCACGTCGAGCACTGTGCGGCGGCTCGTAAATCCCGACGCTCGAAAATCAAATGGCAATAACAGCTATGCACTCGCTGCCTGATTTTCAAGGAAAATTGGCTTAATCGACCGGCCCCAGGCGGTCGGACGACGAGTATCCCGAAGAGCTGTTCCTCTCTTTAACGGCTTTTCATACGGGGTATCATTCATTTAGAGATAGTGTATCGGAGGGTTCCGGCCGGTGCGCGAAATTCAAGGAACTGGGATTCGCGTTAGGTCGTCGCCTGCCAGACGCGGATAGAAGGACGAAACGGCGACTAAACGTGTAGAAAGCTTTCGGGTTCCCTGTTTGGACGCGGGTTCGACTCCCGCCACCTCCACGATTTATGACGGCCGTTGCGATACGGCCGCTCGAAACTACTGATTCGATTGATGAAAACTTCGCTTTTCGGTCGCCGGCTTCTTTCGGCTCGCAGGAGAGCGCTGCGATCGTCCGGTTGTTGATGGAGTTGCCGCATCCCGATGCTCGGGTGAAACGGGCCGTACACGGTGCGATGAAGTGGTTCGATACCTATAAAATTACCGGTCTGCGCATCATTCGGGACGGAAATGCACGTCTGGTCGCCGCACCCGGAGCCCTCCCGATTTGGGCGCGTTTTTATGATTTGGAGCATTGCGAACCGTTCGTTTGCGACCGCGACGGATTGCCGCGGCGGCGGTTGGACGAAATCGGTTCGGAGCGCCGGAACGGATACAGTTGGTACAACAGCCGTCCGACCGAGCTTTATCCGTTGTACGAAGCGTGGGCCGATCGGTACGATCCGAAGCATAAGGTTTCCGTTCGTCTGGATTCGCAAGGGGCCAACGAAAAGGGGCTGTTTTCCGTAAAGTAGTCGGGCAGCGGCCGGGCTACGCGGATTATTCGGCTGCGGAAAGTTCCGGAAAATCGAGCAATCGGTCGATGGCCATTGCGTTCGACGTTTTTGCTGGGAGGGCGGAGTAGAGAACGGCCCGACCGGCCGCAGCCAGCATGCGCAGGTCGTTGGCGCCATCGCCTACCACAGCGCAATCGGTTCGTTGACAACCGTTTTGCAGACAAAAATCATCGAGGGCGCATACCTTTTCCGTTTCATTGATCAACTTTCCGGCCAGCTGTCCTGTCAGCTTGCCGGCGCGTTCTTCGAGTTCGGTGGCATAGAGCGTCCGGATGCCGAGCCGTTGTTGTACGGCTCGCCCGACGCGGGCGTATCCGCCTGTTACGATGGCCGTTGCGATTCCTTGACGATGCAGGGCCTCGCACAATCGTTCGGCGCCTTCGGTCAGTTGCAGTCGTGCGATGATCGCGTCGATTCGGTCAATAGGCGTATCTGCCAGCAGTTGCAGCCGTGCCCGATAGCTTGCGGCGAAATCCATTTTCCCGTCCATCGCCGCTCGCGTCAGTTGCCGGATCCGGTCGCTGAGACCGAGCTCATCGGCCAGCGTATCGAGAAATTCGCAGGCGGTCAGCGTTGCGTCCAAATCGAACAGAAAGGCTCGTACCGGCCGTTTCGATTGCGAAAAAAGAAGGGTCGCCCCTTCGTTCCGCGTCCAGGGCAGCAACTCGTGCAGCAGAAGATAGGGGTCGATCGGGCCGTCGAGCGCCCAGCCGGCCGCATCGGATTGTACGACCGCGGTCTGTTGTGCGGCGCACACGGCTGCAAGATGCTTCCCGAAGCGATCGGGAGGCACGGCTCCGATCAGACGCACGACCGATTTTTCATTCATCTTGTTGCAATCGTTTGGGTTTCGGAGCCCCAAGATACGAAAATTTTTATTAGTGCGGTCGGTCGTCTATCCGTTTCGGAACGTCTCCTGTGCTTACGAGCTTTTTGTTAGCGTGCTTAGCGGCAGGGCACGTGAATCCTACACGTGGGAACCGTTTGTTTGCCGGATGGGAGCGGCGATGCTCTTTTTTTGTTAATTTTGCCGCTCGTGGCGGCTTGTTCGGCATTCGGCGCGCAGAGGGTGAGGTGCAAGAGGTGAGCCGGAGGATGCCGCACCCGAGAATACGATAAAAAAGAAGGTATGCGAACGGATTTGGTCATCTTCGATTTGGACGGCACACTGCTTGATACTGTCGGCGATCTGGCGGTCGCGTGCAATGCGATGTTGGCGCGGCGCGGGTTGCCCGAACACACTTATGCGGATTATCGCGGTTTCGTCGGCAACGGCATTTTGCGATTGGTGGAACGGGCTTTGCCCGAGGAGTTGCGTTCGGCGGATTACGTCGCGGCGGCCCGGGCCGATTTCGTGGCTTATTACACCGCTCACATCGACCTGCACACAAAGCCGTATGCCGGAATTCCCGAGTTGCTCGACGCGTTGACCCGCAAGGGTGCTCGGCTGGCCGTGGCCTCGAACAAGTTCCAGCAGGGAACGGAAAAGCTCATCCGGCGCTTCTTTCCCGAAGTGCCGTTCGTGGCGGTGTTGGGCCAGCGTCCGGGGGGTGGCGTTGAAGCCCGATCCGGCGATTGTAGCGGAGATTCTCGACCTTGCAGGGGTTTCGCGCGAGCGGGTGCTTTACGCGGGAGATTCGGGCATCGACATGCAGACGGCTGCTGCCGCCGGCGTGCGGTCGGTCGGGGTTACCTGGGGATTCCGTTCGCGCGAGGAGTTGATGCAGGCCGGGGCCGGTGCATTGATCGATCGGTCGGAAGAGTTGTTGAACTTGCTCTGAATAAATCGGCGCGGAAACGGAAATTTCCGAAAAAATACCTACCTTTGACCGGTTTTTCGGTTGGAACGGTTTGTGTTTAAAAATGGAGAGTTATGGCAGAAATTAAAACCATCGGTATTTTGACTTCCGGAGGAGACGCCCCCGGTATGAATGCGGCCATCCGGGCCGTAACCCGCAGTGCCATCTACAACGGCATTGCCGTGAAAGGAATCATGCGCGGGTACAAAGGATTGGTATATAACGAAATCGTCGACTTCCGCTCGCAGAGCGTCAGCAACATCATCCAGATGGGCGGGACGATTCTCAAGACGGCCCGCTGCAAGGAGTTCACCACGCCTGAAGGCCGCAAAACGGCCTACGACAATATGGTGGCGGCCGGTATCGACGCACTGGTCGTCATCGGCGGCGACGGTTCGCTGACCGGTGCGGGCATCTTCGCCAGCGAGTACAACGTGCCCATTGTCGGGTTGCCCGGCACCATCGACAACGATCTCGGCGGCACCGATTCGACCATCGGTTACGATACGGCGCTCAATACGATCGTCGAAGCGGTGGACAAATTGCGCGATACGGCATCGAGCCACGAACGCCTCTTTTTCGTCGAGGTGATGGGCCATACGGCCGGTTATCTGGCGCTCAACAGTGCCTTGGCCTCCGGTTCCGAAGCGGCCATCATCCCCGAGATGGAAACCGAGGTCGATCAGCTGGCCGAACTGATCAACAACGGATTCCGCAAAAGCAAAAATTCGGCGATCGTCATCGTAGCCGAAAATCCCGTTACGGGCGGTGCCACGGCCTTGGCCGAGCGTGTGAAAAAGGAGTTCCCGCAGTACGATGCCCGCGTAACGATTCTGGGCCACATCCAGCGGGGCGGTTCGCCGACGGCATACGACCGCATTCTGGCTTCGCGGATGGGCGAGGGGGCCATCGAAGCGTTGATGGAGGGGCAGCGGAATGTGATGATCGGCATCGAAAACGGCCGGATCGTTTACGTGCCTTTCTCCAAGGCGGTCAAGCACCATAAGGAGATCAACCGCAGCAAACTCGAATTGGTCAAAATTTTGTCCATTTGAGTGCGGCGGACGGCAGCGAACGGGCGGCCGAAGCACCGACTGTAATGTAAGTCCCTCCCGAGGGAGGGGATACAGCGCAAATAGATAACCTGCTGATATTTATACCCTGCTTAATATAACATGAAACGAGTAATCGGCATCGGCAATGCCTTGACGGACATGCTGGTCAACCTCAAAGACGATGCGGTTTTGGCCCGCTTCGATCTGGCCAAGGGCTCGATGAGCTTAGTGGACGCCACCTTGCAAACGGATATTTCGAAATCGGTGGCCGGACTGCCCTATTCGCTCTCGTTGGGCGGATCGGCCGGAAACACCATTCGGGCGATGGCTCGGTTAGGGTGCGAGGTCGGATTCATCGGCAAGGTGGGGCGTGATAAGACGGGC
The DNA here is from genome assembly GCA_947623305.1 of uncultured Alistipes sp. Classification (GTDB taxonomy): domain Bacteria; phylum Bacteroidota; class Bacteroidia; order Bacteroidales; family Rikenellaceae; genus Alistipes. The sequence goes on from CANQGQ010000002.1 coordinate 183,847, forward strand.
GACTTTTTTGTGCAGGCGCTCGAAAATCTGCATGTCGAGCCGGCGGTTTTCCGCGGTACGGAACGTTCGGGCAAGTGCGTTTCGCTCATTTCGCCCGACGGCGAGCGGACGATGGTAACCCATCTGGGGGCGGCGCTCGAATTGTCGGCTCCGGAGATCGAACCGGATCTGTTCGACGGATACGACTGTCTCTATGTCGAGGGCTATTTGGTGCAGAACCACGAACTGATCCGCAAGGCGGCCCGAACGGCCAAAGCGTGCGGGTTGCAGGTGGCGATCGACTTGGCGAGCTTCAACATCGTGGCGGAGAATCGGGCGTTTCTGCGCGAATTGGTGCGCGATTACGTCGACATCGTCTTTGCGAACGAGGACGAGGCCAAGACGTTCACCTGCGAGGCCGAACCGTTGAATGCGTTGCAGGCGATTTCCGAGATGGCTCGCCTGGCCGTGGTAAAAATCGGAACCAAAGGTGCGCTCATCAAGCAGGGCGACGAAGCGGTGCATGTGGGCATCATGGCGGCAGCGAAGCGGGTCGATACGACGGGTGCCGGCGATTTCTATGCGGCCGGATTCATGGCCGGATTGTGCGACGGTTTGTCGTTGCGGCAGTGCGGCACCATCGGAGCCATTACGGCGGGCAAGGTCATCGAGGTGGTCGGCACGACCTTCGGCGAGGAGAGCTGGGATGAAATCTTGCGTTTGGTGCGCAAGGTCAAAACCGAAAAATATCTCTTTTAATCATGCGGTAGAGCCTGCGTGTGCTGATTAACGCTTTCTTCGCTGCCTTCCGTTTTTGAAAAGGGTCGGCAGCGATGATAACGTTCATAAGCCAATTAACGGCTTACCGCATCGGGAACGCCTTTCAAAAGGCGCTGTCGGTAGCGAATCGGTCTTTTATCGCATGAATAAAAATTCGGCGAATTTTTTGCAGACGTTGCGAAAAGTCCGTATCTTTGCCCGAACGCGGAACGGACACGACGATCATGATGCGACAACCCGACATAGTTTCGAAACAGGCTGTTTGGCAACAGCACGATTGGTCGGCTATCGCGTTGCCGTCCGTTTCCGGCGATTTTGTCTTATTAGGGTAACTGTTTTTCAGTTGCCCTAATTTTTTGCGATCGTATGAAAACCTTTTATACTCATGCACAGGTCTGGCGCGACGGGCGATTCGAATCGGGTTCGATCGTCGTGGAGGACGGTCGTATCGCCGCTCCGTGCGAGCCTTCGCCGGAGGATACGTGCATCGACCTCGGCGGGCGTCGGCTCGTTCCCGGGTTGATCGACGTGCATGTCCATCTGCGGGAGCCCGGTTTTTCGCAGAAGGAGACCATCGCTACCGGTACGGCCGCTGCAGCTCACGGAGGTTATACGGCCGTGTGCGCTATGCCCAACCTGCGACCGGCACCCGACGCGACCGATACGTTGGCGTTGGAACTCGATGCGATCCGGCGCGATGCGGTCGTGCGCGTCTATCCCTACGGCTGCATCACGATGGGGCAGCGCGGCGCCGGTGAGTTGGTCGATTTCGCTGCTTTGGCGCCGGAGGTCGTCGGCTTCTCGGATGACGGGCGCGGCGTGCAGGCCGACGAGTTGATGGAACGGGCCATGCAGGGGGCTGCGGCCGTGGGGAAACCCATTGTGGCCCATTGCGAGGTCGATGAACTGCTGCGCGGCGGATATATCCACGATGGGGGCTATTGCCGTGCGCATGGACATCGGGGCATCTGTTCCGAAAGCGAGTGGCGGCAGGTGGAGCGCGATATTGCGTTGGCCGAAAAAACGGGTTGTCAATACCATGTGTGCCACGTCTCGACGGCCGAGAGCGTCGAATTGGTGCGTCGGGCCAAGGCACGCGGTGTGCGGGTGAGCTGCGAGACGGCGCCGCACTATCTGCTGTTGTGCGACGAAGATTTGCAGGAGGACGGACGATTCAAGATGAATCCGCCTCTGCGCAGTCGGGCCGATCGCGATGCGTTGCGGGCGGGCGTTTGCGACGGAACCATCGAGGTGATCGCCACCGACCATGCGCCGCATACGGCCGAGGAAAAGTCCCGCGGATTGGCCGGCAGCGCGATGGGAATCGTAGGGTTGGAGTGCGCTTTTCCGGTGCTGTACACCGGATTGGTGGTGCCCGGACTGTTGACGCTCGAACGGTTGATTGCTTTGATGACGGATAATCCCCGCCGGATTTTCGGTCTCGAAGGGGGATTGCATGTGGGCGATGCGGCCGATTTCACGGTGCTTGACCTCGACGACGAATATGTCATCGCCCCTTCGACGTTCCGGTCGAAGGGGCGTGCGACGCCGTTCGCCGGATGGCGGGTGCGGGGACGTGCCGTGCGGACGGTCGTGGGCGGGCGTACCGTCTATGATGCGGAGGCATAGAGTCCGCAAGGCGGCCAGCAGCGAGCCCGCCACAGGCGGCGGGTACCGAGGCTCGGACTTGCAAATAAGGGTAAAAACCGTCGATATATTACATATAGGTAAGTCAGTTAGCAAAATAAAGGCAGTTAATGAAACCGTTTACGAAAAAAATCGTCTTGGAAAACGGCCGCGAGTTTTACGGTTACGGCTTCGGCGCCGACCGTGAGGCGGTGAACGAGATCGTTTTCAACACCTCGATGGTGGGGTACCAGGAGATCATCTCCGACCCGTCGTATACCGGCCAGATGGTGGTGATGACCTATCCGCTCATCGGCAACTACGGTACGGCCGAGGAGGACAACGAGTCGAAGTTCCCCTCGATCGGCGGTCTGATCGTGCGCGAGTACAACGACATTCCGTCGAATTTCCGCTATACCCGCACGTTGAACGAGGTGTTCGAGGAACTGGGCATCCCGGGCATTTCGGGCATCGACACCCGCACGCTGACGCGCATCATCCGCGACGAGGGCAGTCAGAAGGTGATGATTACCGATGCCGCTACGCCGCTCGACGAAGCGATGGAACGGATTCGTGCCTGTGAATTGCCGCATGACCAGGTGTCGCGGGTGAGTTGCAAGAAACGTTGGTTTTCGCGAACGCCCAACCATCGTTTCGATGTCGTGGCGATCGACTGCGGCATCAAATACAACATCATCCATTGCCTCAATGCACGCGGATGCAACGTAACGGTCGTGCCGTTCGACGCTTCGGTCGAGGAGATTCTGGCGTTCCGGCCCGACGGCATCTTTCTGTCGAACGGCCCTGGCGACCCGATGGACGTCGAACCGGTCATCGAGAAGGTGCGCCGCCTGCGCGGCAAGTTGCCCATCTTCGGCATCTGCATGGGCCACCAGATGGTCGCTTTGGCCTACGGCGCCCGCACGTTCAAGATGAAGTTCGGCCACCGCGGCGGCAATCATCCCGTGAAGTGCCTGGCGACCGGAAAGATCGAAATCACGAGCCAGAACCACAGCTTCGCCGTCGACATCGACTCGCTGCAGGGCACCGGCCTCGAACTGACCCACGTCAATCTGTTGGACGGCACGGCCGAAGGAATCGAATGCAAGGCCGACAAGGTTTTCTCGGTGCAGTACCACCCCGAGAGCGCCCCGGGACCGCAGGACAGCACCGGCCTGTTCGACAAATTCATTCAAATGATGGAGGAACACAAAAATGCCTAAAAGAAAAGATATAAACAAGGTGATGGTGATCGGCTCGGGCCCGATCGTCATCGGTCAGGCTGCCGAGTTCGACTATGCCGGTACGCAGGCCTGCCTGGCGCTTCGCGAGGAGGGGTACGAAGTGGTGTTGGTCAACTCCAATCCGGCCACCATCATGACCGACACCCATATCGCCGACAAGGTCTACATGGAGCCGCTGACGCTCGAATACGTCGCTAAAATCATCCGTTACGAACGTCCCGACGCCATTGTCCCGGGCCTCGGCGGACAGACAGCGTTGAATCTGGCCGTGCAGCTCGCCAAGAAGGGGATTCTGGCCGAATGTCAGGTCGAGATTCTCGGTACATCGTTCGAATCCATCGAGCGGGCTGAGGATCGCGAACTGTTCAAGGAACTCTGCCAATCGTTGGGCGAGCCGGTGCTGCCGTCAGAGATTGCCACCTCCATCGAGGAGGGGGCCGAGGTCGCGGCCCGCATCGGTTATCCCGTCGTGCTGCGTCCCGCCTTCACGTTGGGCGGCACGGGCGGCGGTTTCGCCGACAACGAGCAGGAACTCCGTGAGTTGATGCGCAATGCCCTGTTCCTTTCGCCCGTGCATCAGGTGCTCATCGAGAAGAGCATCAAGGGCTATAAGGAGATCGAATACGAGGTCATCCGCGACAGCAACGACACGGCCTTGGCCATCTGCAACATGGAGAACATCGACCCCGTGGGCATCCATACGGGCGACTCGATCGTCGTCGCGCCGAGCCAGACGCTGACGAACCACGAGTACCAGATGTTGCGCGATTCGGCCTTGAAAATCATCCGCGAGTTGAAAATCGAGGGCGGGTGCAACGTGCAGTTCGCGTTGGATCCGCTTTCGTTCAAATACTATCTGATCGAGGTCAATCCGCGCGTTTCGCGTTCGTCGGCCCTCGCTTCGAAGGCTTCGGGGTATCCGATCGCCCGCGTCAGCGCCAAGATCGCCGTGGGCATGACCCTCGACGAGATTCAGCTGGCCAATACGCCCGCCAGCTTTGAGCCCACGTTGGACTATGTGGTAACCAAAATCGCCCGCTTCCCATTCGACAAGTTCACCGATGCGTCGAACAAGTTGGGCACGCAGATGAAGGCCACCGGCGAGGTGATGGCCGTGGGCCGGACGATCGAGGAATCGCTTCTGAAGGCGGTGCGTTCGCTCGAAACGGGTGTCTGCCACATCTATCACCGCAAGTTCGACCACTGGACGACCGAACAGCTCCTCACCTATATCAAGGAGGGTACGGACGACCGGCTGTATGCCATCGCGCAGTTGATCCGCTTAGGCGTCGATTTGGTGCTGATCTACAACAACACGAAAATCGACCTCTTCTTCCTCGAAAAGTTCAAGAACATCGTCGAGTTCGAACGGGTCGTGCGCGAACATCCGCAGGACATCGAAACGTTGCGCGATGCCAAGCGCATGGGCTTCAGCGACAAATATATCGGTCAGCTGTGGGGCCTTTCGGAACAGGAGATGTTCCGCCTGCGCGAACGCAACGGCATCTTCCCCGTCTACAAGATGATCGACACCTGCGCCAGCGAGTTCGCCTCCTACGTGCCCTATTTCTATTCGACCTACGAGATCGAAAACGAATCCGTCGTGAGCGACCGGCGCAAAATCGTCGTGCTCGGTTCGGGCCCGATCCGTATCGGACAGGGCGTCGAATTCGACTATTCGACCGTGCACGCGATCTGGTCGATTCGCGAGGCGGGTTACGAAGCCATCATCATCAACAACAATCCCGAGACCGTCTCGACCGATTACACCACAAGCGACAAACTTTATTTCGAACCGTTGACGGTCGAGGACGTGATGAACGTCATCCGCCTGGAGCGGCCCGAAGCCATCGTCGTCTCGCTCGGCGGACAGACGGCCATCAACTTGGCCGAGCCCCTTGCCGAATTGGGCGTGCCCATCATCGGCACCGACACGGCGGCCATTCGCAATGCCGAGGATCGCGGTTGTTTCGAGCGGATTATGGAGGAACTCGGCATCCCGCAGCCTGAGGCCGAAGCCGTTACCGACATCGAAGCGGGGGTCCGCGCCGCTGCGCGCATCGGTTATCCGGTGCTCGTGCGTCCGAGCTACGTGCTGGGCGGCCGCGCCATGCAGATCGTCTCCAACGAGGAACGCCTGCGCCACTATCTTCAGACGGCCGTCGAGGTCAACGTCGATTCGCCGGTGTTGGTCGACCGCTACATCATGGGCAAGGAATTGGAGGTGGACGCCATCTGCGACGGCAAGGAGGTCTTCATCCCCGGCATCATGGAACACGTCGAACGGACAGGCATCCATTCGGGCGACTCGATCAGCGTCTATCCCACGTTCAGCGTCTCGCAGCATGCCAAACAACAGATCATCGACTACACGGTGCGGCTGGGTCTGCGGATCGGCATCATCGGACTGTACAACATCCAGTTCATTCTCGATGCGGACGATCGCGTCTATGTCATCGAAGTCAATCCCCGTTCGTCGCGCACCGTGCCGTTCCTTTCGAAATCCACGGGCGTGCAGATGGCCCACATCGCCACGCAGGTCATTCTGGGCAAGAGCCTGCGCGAACAGGGAATCACCGAAGTTTACGGCAAAGAGAAGGAGCGTTGGTACGTCAAGGCGCCCGCCTTTTCGTTCGCCAAAATCCGCGGTATGGATTCCTATCTCTCGCCCGAGATGAAATCGACGGGCGAAGCGATCGGATACGACGACAAACTGACCCGCGCCCTCTACAAGGCGTTGCAGGCTACGGGTATGAATGTCAGCAATTACGGTACGATCTTCGTAACCATCGCCGATCAGGACAAAGAGGCAGCCCTTCCGTTGGTGAAACGCTTCTACGACCTCGGATTCAACATCGAAGCCACGACCGGTACGGCGGAGTTCCTGCGTCGGCAGGGCATCCGCACGCGCACGCGGCGCAAATTGAGCGAGGGCAGCAGCGAAATCATCGACTCATTGCGGCAGGGCCATGTCAGCTACGTCATCAACACGATCGACATCAATCAGCACAATACGCGGTTGGACGGTTACGAAATCCGTCGCACGGCAGTGGAGAACAACGTAACGGTTTTCACCGCGTTGGAGACCGTGAAGGTGCTGTTGGATGTGCTCGAGGAGATCACGTTGCGCGTATCGACGATCGACGCTTGATGTCGGTGAAACGGAGAATTCGGAGGGCTGCCGTGCGCTCCGAACGGAATGAAAAGAGAGTATGAAAAAAGCGATTTATAAAATCCGGTCGAACGAGCCGTTGACGGCTTCGGTGTGGCGGATGACGCTGGCGGGCGATACGCAGGCGATCACTGCGCCCGGGCAGTTCGTCGACATCGCCATCGACGGACTGTTCTTGCGGCGGCCGATCTCCGTGTGCGACTGCGAACCCGATCGGCTGACGTTGATTTACAAGGTCGTGGGCGAGGGCACGGAGCGCATGAGCCGCATGAAGGCCGGCGACGAACTCGATCTGTTGACCGGTCTCGGCAACGGATTTTCGATCGGGGCCGATCTGCGGCGGCCGCTGCTCGTCGGAGGCGGGGTCGGGGTGCCGCCGCTTTACTTGTTGGCCAAGCGGTTGCTTGCGGCAGGACTTCCCGTGCAGGTGGTATTGGGCTTCAATACAGCTGCTGAATGCTTCTACGAAGCGGAGTTCCGCGCTTTGGGGTGCGACGTAACGGTCGCGACGGTCGACGGTTCGACCGGCGTCAGAGGGTTCGTAACGACGGCCATCGCCGAACGGAACCTCGATTTCGATTATTTTTACGCTTGCGGGCCGTTGCCGATGCTTCGCGCGTTGTGCGACGCCGTGCCGCAGGACGGCCAGCTTTCGTTCGAGGAGCGCATGGGATGCGGCTTCGGCGGTTGCATGGGCTGCACGTGCAAGACCAAAAACGGGCCGAAACGCATCTGCAAAGAGGGCCCCGTATTGGAGAAAGGAGAGATCGTATGGTAGACACTTCGGTTGAGTTGAGCGGTTGGCGGCTGGATAATCCGGTTGTTCCGGCCAGCGGCACGTTCGGTTACGGCAACGAGTTCAAGGACTTCTACGACATCAATATCCTGGGCACCTTTTCGTTCAAGGGCACGACGCGCGAACCGCGTTACGGCAATCCGACCCCCCGCATCGCCGAATGCACGGCCGGCATGATCAACGCCGTGGGGTTGCAGAACCCGGGCATCGACGCCGTTATCTCCGACGAGTTGCCTCGCCTGAAAGGCTATTTTAATAAAAAAGTCATCGCTAATATCTCGGGCTTTTCGGTCGACGAATACGCCTATTGTTGCGAGCGCATCGACCGCGCGGAGCAGGTGGGGCTCATCGAGGTGAATATCTCGTGCCCCAACGTGCGGCACGGCGGCATGTCGTTCGGCACTTCGCCCGAATCGGCTGCCGAGGTAACCCGTGCGGTGAAGACTGTAACGACCAAACCCGTCTATATGAAGCTTTCGCCCAATGTTTCGGACATCGTGGCCATCGCTCACGCTTGCGTGGAGACCGGTGCCGACGGGCTGTGCCTCATCAATACGGTGCTCGGCATGCGGATCGACGTGCAGCGGCGGCAGGCGGTCGTCGCCAATACGATGGGCGGATTTTCCGGCCCGGCCATCTTTCCGTTGGCCGTGCGGATGGTCTATCAGGTGGCCAAGGCCTGTGCGGTGCCCGTCATCGGTTGCGGCGGCGTGCAGTCGGCCCGCGACGTCATCGAGATGATGATGGCCGGTGCCACGGCCGTCGAGGTCGGTGCGGCCAATTTGGTGAATCCGTATGCCTGCAAGGAGATTATCGAGGCGCTGCCTGCGGAGATGGAGCGGCTCGGCATCGAAAAATTGAGCGACATCATCGGTATAATCGAATAAAAATCATGCAAAACGACGTAATCATCGCCTGCGATTTCCAGTCGGCCGAGGATACTTTCCGGTTCCTCGATCGGTTCGCATCCGAATCGCGAAAACCTTTTTTGAAAATCGGCATGGAGCTTTTCTATGCCGAAGGGCCGGCCATCGTCCGCGAAATCAAGCGGCGCGGCCACCGCATTTTCCTCGATCTGAAGCTCCACGACATCCCCAATACGGTGCGTAAGGCGATGGCCGTCTTGTCGCGGCTGGACGTAGACATGTGCAACGTCCATGCGGTGGGCACCGTCGAGATGATGCGGGCGGCGCGCGAGGGGTTGACCCGTCCCGATGGGTCGCGGCCGCTGTTGATCGCCGTAACGCAGCTTACTTCGACGAGCGAGGAGCGGATGCAGCGCGAATTGTTGATCGGCGCCTCGATGAACGAAACCATCGTGCAGTATGCCCGCAATACGCGCGAGGCCGGGCTCGACGGTGTGGTTTGTTCGCCGTTGGAGGCGGGCATGGTGCACGAAGCCTGCGGACGGGATTTCTTGACCGTTACACCCGGCGTGCGATTTGCCGACGGTGAGGTCGCCGATCAGGTGCGGGTTACGACACCGGCCCGGGCGCGTGAAATCGGATCGGATTTCATCGTCGTGGGACGGCCCATCACGGCGGCGGACGACCCCGTAGCAGCGTATCGCCGTTGCGTAGCTGACTTTTTATTAAATTGATGCGGCTCACAGAGCCGTGCGGGCCGCAGCCTCCGGCGGCGGAGGCCCGCAAGCGTGCCCCGCAGGCTGCGTCCGCAAACGGATGATCTGCTTGACAAAACAAAGTGCTTGCGTTTGGATAAATCTGAAAAATGACATTGATTTGCATCATGAGCCATGAATAAAAAAGTAATTGCGAAGGATTTGTTGGCTATCGGCGCCGTATTCCTGCGCCCCGAGGAGCCTTTTACGTGGGCCAGCGGCATCAAAAGCCCGATTTATTGCGATAACCGGTTGACGCTTACGGCGGTCGACGTGCGCAAGCGGGTCGAGGCCGGATTGGCCGAAATTATCCGTGCGAAGTTCCCCGAGGCCGAGGTGTTGATGGGTACGTCGACCGCCGGCATCGCCCATGCCGCCATTACGGCCACGCTGCTCGACCTGCCGATGGGCTATGTCCGCTCGGGAAACAAGGATCATGGACGGCAGAACCGCATCGAGGGCAAACTCGAAAAGGGGCAGAAGGTCGTCGTCGTCGAGGATCTGATTTCGACCGCCGGTTCGTGCCTCGAAGTGGTCGAGGCGTTGCGCGAGGCGGGCGCCGAGGTGTTGGGCGTCGCTTCGATCTTCACTTACGGCATGAAGAAAGGTCTCGACCGTATGCGCGAAGCGCAGGTCGTGAATTACAGCCTTTCGAATCTCGATGCGCTGGTCGAGGTGGCCGCTGAGGAGGGGTATATCCGTTCCGAGGACAAGGCCCGTTTGTTGCAGTTCCGCGACAATCCGTCGGACGAGAGCTGGATGAAATAGCGAGCGGGTCGAAGCCTCTCGATTCGTTTCGGCTTCCCGATCGAAGCCCCCGCCAAGGCGGGGGGGGTGCGGGGTGGGTCAAAACTGCATACGCCGCCATAGGCGGCGAGCACCGAGGGACGGACGGACGAGTCCGGGTAAAAATCGCCGGAACCTGAAAATTGAATGAATCACGTGAATCAAAAAACGGAAAACTTATGTTGCGCCATTTGATAGACCCAACCGACCTGACGGTCGATGAGACCGAGGCGATCGTCGCTTTGGCCGAACGCATCATCGCTCATCGCGAGCAGTATCGCGAAGCCTGCAAAGGCAAGAAATTAGCCACACTGTTCTATGAACCGTCGACCCGTACGCGGTTGAGTTTCACCTCGGCCATGCTGGAGTTGGGCGGGCAGGTCATCGGCTTTTCGGATGCCGCGTCGTCGTCGGTTTCGAAGGGCGAGACCGTCGCCGATACCGTGCGGGTCATCCGGTGCTTCGCCGACATCATCGCCATGCGCCATTTCAAGGAGGGGGCGCCGCTCGTCGCTTCGCAGTATGCCGGCATTCCGGTCATCAATGCCGGCGACGGCAGCCATGCCCATCCGACCCAGACGTTGACCGATCTGCTGACCATCAAGCGCGAAAAGGGACGCTTCGACCATCTGACCATCGGTTTCTGCGGCGATCTGAAGTTCGGACGCACGGTGCATTCGTTGATTAAGGCGCTGTCGCGATATGCGGGCGTTCACGTCATTCTGATTTCGCCCGAGGAGCTGCGCCTGCCCGACTACATGCTGCAGGAGATGCAGGCCAATTCGCGACTGACTTTCCGCGAAGTGCGCACGATGGAGGAGGTGATGCCCGAGCTGGACATCCTCTACATGACGCGCGTACAGAAAGAGCGGTTCCTCGACGAGGAGGAGTTCGACCGCGTGAAGAACAGCTTCGTGCTCGATGCCGCAAAACTGAAGACGGCCAAACCGGATATGGTGATTCTTCATCCGCTGCCGCGCGTGAACGAAATCGCGCGCGAGGTAGACAATGATCCGCGGGCAGCCTACTTCCGACAGGTCGAAAACGGAAAGTTCGTGCGTATGGCGTTGATTCTGACCCTGCTCGAATGGGCCGACGGCAATCGCCCGTTCGACCGGACGCCGGTTTTCGACGAACCTTATCTCGTCAACGAATTGAAATGCGCCAACCGTCGATGCATCTCTGCGACGGAGGATGTCGATCAGTTGTTCCGTCGCGGTGAGGACGGCATCTGCCGATGCGCCTATTGCGAAACGAAAGCGCCGTCGGATTGTCGATAATTTGTGGAAAGAATGTCGACCGTATTTTTGAAAAGGCGAACGGGAAACGCTACTTTTGTCCTTTCAAGAGACGTGTGCGGATAGATTGCGGCTGCCATGACTGAAAAATGTTGTGGCGGCCGGTCGTTTTCGAAAAACAGGAAAATTTATCATGAAAGTCGGTGTGATTATGGGCTCCGTGAGCGATTACGAGGTGATGGCCGAGGCCGTCGCGACGTTGGAATCGTTCGGCGTTCCCTTCGAAAAGCGGGTGGTGAGCGCACATCGTACGCCCGAATTGCTCTACGAATATGCCCGTACGGCCAAGGAACGCGGCATCGGCGTCATCATCGCCGGTGCAGGCGGGGCCGCCCATCTGCCGGGCATGGTCGCTGCCATGACCACCTTGCCCGTCGTGGGCGTGCCGGTTAAATCCCGTGCCTTGAACGGTTTGGATTCGTTGCTCTCCATCGTGCAGATGCCCGGGGGCGTCCCTGTGGCGACGACCGCTATCAACGGTGCCAAAAATGCCGCCTTGATCGCCGTCTCCATTCTGGCATTGGGCGACGAAGAACTGTCCGCTAAATTGGAAGCCTTCCGCAAACGTCAGACCGAGGATGTGCTGAAAATTGAATTATGACGACCATCGGCATCATAGGAGGAGGACAGTTGGGGCTGATGCTTGCGGAGCAGGCCCGGACCTTGGAGACGGAGGTGCGGTGCATCGCGCTCGATCCGGCTCCGGATGCGCCTGCGTTCGCTGCGTGCGAGGATCGGATCGTCGGACGATTCGACGACCCGGTTGCCGTGGAGGAGCTGTGCCGCCGCAGCGATGTCGTTACCTATGAGTTCGAGAACGTCCCGGGAGAAATCCTGATACCGTTGTGCGAAAAATACCGTATTCCGCAAGGCTACCGGCCGCTTTACGATTCGCAGGATCGACTGCGGGAGAAGCAGAACGCCCGCGACCACGGATTGCAGACACCCGATTTCCGGGCGGTCGACGACGAGGATTCATTGCGCCGGGCAGTCGCCGAATTGGGCCTGCCGGCGGTGCTGAAAACCCGTACGTTGGGCTACGACGGCCACGGTCAGGCGCTTTTGCGTACGGAATCGGACATCGAAAAGGCACTGCCCTTGGTGGCGGTGCCCTCTATTTTGGAGGCGTTCGTGCCGTTCGATTTCGAGGCCAGCGTCGTGATGGTCGCCGATGACCGTCGGGTGGTGAGTTTCCCGATCGGTCGCAACGTCCATCGCGACGGGATTCTCGACCTCTGTTTCGTGCCGGCCGGTCGGAATGCCGAGGTGCTGGAACGGATGCGCGTGGAAAGCGAACGTTTCATGCGCGAATGCGGCTATCGGGGGATTCTGGCCATCGAGTATTTCGTGCGCGGCGAGGAGTTTTACTTCAACGAGATGGCGCCGCGGCCCCACAATTCGGGCCACTACACCATCGAGGGCGCCACGACGAACCAGTTCCGCGAATGGGCGCGTTATTTAGTCGGCGAGGAGTTGCACGCACCGGAGTTGGTCGCTCCGACCGTGATGAAAAACATTTTGGGGCAGGATTTGGCTGCTGCCGAGCGGATCGCTGCGCAGGCCGCGGCCGAAAATCGAACGGATGTCCACGTTCATCTTTACGGTAAGACGGAAAGCCGTCCGAAACGCAAGATGGGACACATTACGTTCGTCGGTGCGACCGCCGAGACCTATGCCCGCTGTTGGGCGGACGAATTTGTGAAATAGTTACAAAACAGATATGGAAAATTACCGGATTTTCGTCGAGAAGCTGCCGCAATACCGCGTCGAGGCCGAGAGCCTGCGCCGCGAGTTGAACAGCAGTCTGAAACTGCATCTCTCCGAGTTGCGGCTGCTGAATGTCTACGACCTGTTCGGATTCACGGCCGAGTTGCTCGAAAAGAGCCGTTACGCGGTCTTCGGCGAGGTGGTAACCGACACGGTGTCGGATACGTGCGACTTGGCTGGCCGCAAGTACCTCGCCATCGAGTTCCTGCCCGGGCAGTTCGACCAGCGGGCCGCTTCGGCGGTCGATTGCGTGCGGTTGATCGACCCGTCGGCCGAGGTGCGCATCCGTTCGTCGAAGTTGCTGATCTTCGACGATGCCGTTACGGACGAGGAACTGGCCCGCATCCGCCATTATTGCATCAACAGCGTCGAGTCGCGCGAAAAGTCGCTCGATACGCTGACCGACCGCGAGCAGGCCGAGGTGAAGCCCGTGCCGGTGCTCGACGGATTTTCGCAGTTGGCGGACAGTGAGTTGGAGCCTTTTTGTAAGAAATACGGCCTGGCGATGAATGCCGACGACCTGCGCGAGGTGGTGCATTATTTCCGCGAGGAGGGGCGCGACCCCTATGAAACGGAGTTGCGCATTCTGGATACCTATTGGAGCGATCATTGCCGCCATACGACCTTCACGACCGAGTTGGAGGGCATCACCGTCGAGGAATCTTTCATTAAGGAGGATATCGACGAATCGTTGGCGCTCTACCTGCATATCCGGCGCGAGTTGGGCCGCGAACATAAGAGCATCTGTCTGATGGATATGGCGACCATCGGTGCGCGTTATCTGCGGGCGACCGGCAGATTGGACGACCTGGAGGTGAGCGACGAGAACAATGCCTGCTCGATCTATGTCGACGTGGAGGTCGACGGCGCGACGGAGCGGTGGCTCCTGCAATTCAAGAACGAAACGCACAACCATCCGACCGAAATCGAACCGTTCGGTGGGGCATCGACCTGTCTGGGCGGGGCGATCCGCGACCCGTTGTCGGGCCGCAGCTACGTCTATCAGGCGATGCGCGTAACCGGTGCGGGCGACATCTGGCAGCCGGTGGCCGATACGCTGCCGGGCAAGCTGCCGCAGAGCGTCATCTCGAAAAAGGCCGCTGCGGGATACTCCAGTTACGGCAACCAGATCGGTCTGGCGACGACCCACGTGCGCGAAATCTACCACGACGGTTACGTGGCGAAGCGTTTGGAGGTCGGCGCGGTGGTCGGAGCCGTGAAAGCGGCCGATGTGCGCCGCGAAGCGCCCGTCGCCGGCGATAAAATTCTGTTGTTGGGCGGCCGTACGGGCCGCGACGGCATCGGCGGGGCGACGGGTTCGTCGAAAGAGCACGATGCCCATTCGTTGGAAACCTGCGGCAGCGAGGTGCAGAAAGGCAATGCCCCCGAGGAGCGCAAACTGGAACGTTTGTTCCGCAGGGCGGAAGTAACCCGATTAATAAAAAAATCGAACGACTTCGGGGCCGGCGGCGTCAGCGTGGCCATTGGCGAGTTGGCCGACGGATTGGATATTTACCTCGACCGCGTGCCGGTGAAGTACAGCGGTCTGAATGCTACGGAGTTGGCGATCAGCGAATCGCAGGAACGCATGGCCGTCGTCGTCGAGGCGAAAGAGGTCGATGCGTTTTTGAACTTTTGTCGCGAGGAGAACATCGAGGCGACGGAGGTGGCCGATGTAACCGATACGGCCCGCATGCGGATGTACTATCACGGTCGGCAGGTCGTCGACCTGTCGCGCAAATTCATCGACAGTGCCGGCGCCAAGCACCGTGCCGAGGCGGTCGTTGCCGCTGTGGAGGCCCGCGATCCGTTCGTCCGCAAGGTGGAGGGTGCGACCGTTGCCGAACGATTCGCTAACAATCTGAAAGATAAAAACGTCCTGTCGCAGCGCGGACTGATCGAGATGTTCGATGCTACGATCGGCGCCTCGACCGTGTTGATGCCTTTCGGCGGACGCACGCAACGCAGCGAGACGCAAGTGTCGGTGCAGAAACTGCCGACCGACGGCTATACCGATACAGCCAGCATCATGGCGTTCGGCTACAACCCGTTTATCGCGTCGTGGAGCCCTTACCACGGTGCGGCCTATGCCGTAGTCGAAGCTGCGGCGAAGGTCGTGGCGGCGGGCGGTCGCTACAACCGGATGCGTTACTCCTACCAGGAGTATTTCGAACGGATGACGCGCGAAGCCGCGTCGTGGGGCAAGCCGTTGAGCGCCTTGCTCGGGGCCTTGCGGATGCAGGTCGAGCTGGGACTTCCCGCTATCGGCGGCAAGGATTCGATGTCGGGTACGTTCCAGGACATTAACGTGCCGCCGATGCTGATGGCGTTCGGCATTACGACGGTCGATGCCCGCAAGGTGATCTCGACCGATCTGAAACGTGCGGGCGACCGCCTCTACCTGATCCGTCATACGCCCCGCGCCAACGGGATGCCCGACACGGAGCAGCTGAAACGCAACTTCGACTTCGTGAGCGAGGCGATCGCCGACGGCCGGATCGTGGCCGGATGGTCGGTCGGATTCGGCGGGGTGGCCGAGGGGCTGGCGAAGATGGCTTTCGGAAACGAAATCGGCGTCGAGGTAACGTGCGACGAGGCGAAACTCTACGATTATGCCTACGGTTCGATTCTGGTCGAGTGCGCGGAGGCGTTGGACTATCCCCATGCCGAGCCGGTCGGTCGCACGGTGGACGACGCGGCCGTGATCGTCAGCGGGGTGCGGATGCCGCTCGAAACGCTTTATGCGGCCAATACGGAACGTTATGCGGCGGTCTATTCCGACAAGGGCGACAACCGTGCGCCGATGATGGCCGCCGAACCCGTGCGCCGCAGCGTCGAATACCCGGGCGAAGCGGTCGAACATCCGGTGGCTTATCTGCCCGTCTTCCCGGGTACGAACTGCGATTACGACACGGCACGGGCATTTCGTCGCGCGGGCGCCGAGGTGCGTACCGGCGTGCTGTGCAACCTCGGCGGCGACGACATTCTGCGGTCGATCGCTGCGATGAAAGAGGAGATTCGCCGCTGCCATATCTTCGTGCTGTGCGGCGGATTTTCGGCGGGTGATGAACCGGACGGCAGCGCGAAATTCATTGTCAATGTGCTGAACAACCGAGCGATTCGCGACGAAATCCATGCGCTGCTCGACCGCGGCGGCTTGATTCTGGGTATCTGCAACGGGTTTCAGGCGCTGGTAAAATCGGGCCTGCTGCCTTACGGGCGTTTAGGCTTAATGAATAAAAATTCGGCAACTCTTTTCCGCAACGACATCAACCGCCATATTTCGCAGATCGTTACGACGCGGGTGGCTTCGGTTTGTTCGCCGTGGCTGGCCGGTTTCGAACCCGGCGACCTGCATGCGATCGCCGTGAGCCATGGCGAAGGCAAGTTCGTCGTCGGTGAGGAATTGGCGCGCGAGCTCTTTGCCAACGGGCAGGTGGCATTCCAGTATGCCGGACCGGACGGACTGCCGACTGCCGAGGCACCGTGGAATCCCAACGGTTCGTCGTATGCCATCGAGGGCATCGTTTCGCGCAACGGCCTGATTCTCGGCAAGATGGGCCACACGGAGCGTTGGGAACCGAACGTATTCCGCAACATCGCGGGCAATAAGGAACAGTCGTTGTTCCGCAATGCCGTGAACTATTTCCGCAAACGGAAAGATTGAACGAAAAGAAGAATTACAACAAACAAAATAAAACGTATGAAACAGCTCGAAATGCTCTACGAGGGCAAGGCAAAACAGGTGTTCCTGACGGACGACCCCGACAAAATCATCATCCACTACAAGGATGCGGCGACGGCTTTCAACAACATCAAGAAGGCGACCATCGAAAACAAGGGCGTGCTGAATAACGCCATCTCGACCCTCATCTTCCACGAGTTGCACAAGGCGGGCGTCAAGACCCACTACATCGAGACGCTCAACGACCGCGATCAGTTGTGCCGCCGCGTGAAGATCATCCCGCTCGAAGTGATCGTCCGCAACGTCATTGCCGGTTCGATGGCGCAGCGGTTGGGCATCGAGGAGGGGACGCAGCCCTCGAATGTCATCTACGACATCTGCTACAAGAAGGACGAGCTCGGCGATCCGCTTATCAACGACCATCATGCCGTGGCGTTGGGCGCAGCCACCTACGACGAGTTGAAGCAAATCTATGCCATGACGGCCCGCATCAACGAGGTGCTGAAGGGCTTGTTCGCCAAGATGAACATCCGGCTCATCGACTTCAAGATCGAGTTCGGAAAGACCTCCGACGGCGAAATCGTCTTGGCCGACGAAGTGTCGCCCGATACGTGCCGCCTGTGGGACGCTTCGACCAACGAGAAACTCGATAAAGACCGTTTCCGTCGCGACTTGGGCCGCGTGCGCGAAGCCTATGAGGAGATTTTGGCCCGTCTGAAAAAAGCAGTCGAATAGCATGCTGCGACAGGCGATGAACGACCGCGAGTTGCACGAGGAGTGCGGGGTTTTCGGCATCTTCGGGGTGCCGGATGCCGCGTCGTTGACCTATTACGGACTGCATGCGTTGCAGCATCGCGGACAGGAGGGATGCGGCATCGTGAGCGTCGATGCCGATGGCCGCTTCCATCGGGTGAAGGGCGCCGGATTAGTAACCGAGGTCTTCAGCGGCGACAAACTGTCGGAACTGGCTGGCTCGATGACGATCGGCCATGTGCGTTATTCGACGACGGGCGGCAACACGAGCGAGAATATTCAGCCTTTTCTGTTCCGACACAATTCGGGCGACTTCGCTTTGGCGCACAATGGCAATTTGGTCAATTCGAATCAGTTGCGGCAGTATTTGGAAAATAAGGGCAGCCTGTTCCAATCGACGTCGGACAGCGAAATCCTGGCCCATCTGATTAAGAAGGAGACCAAATATCGCGACCGTCCGCGTATTTTCTCCATCATCGACGCGCTGAACATGCTCGAAGGCGCTTTCGCCTTTCTGATTATGACGGCAAACCGCATCTACGCCTGCCGCGACAAGTACGGATTGCGTCCGTTGTCCATCGGGCGGTTGCGCGACGGTTACGTTGTGTCGAGCGAGACGTGTGCGTTCGACGTGTTGGGGGCCGAGTTCCTGCGCGACGTCGAGCCGGGCGAGATCGTAACCATCGACGCGCACGGCCTGCGCAGCCGCGACTATTCGCAGTACAAACGGCGGCAAATGTGTGCGATGGAGTACGTTTATTTCGCTCGTCCGGACAGCGACATCGAAGGCTGCAACGTCCACGCTTTCCGCAAGGAGACGGGCCGGATTCTGTGGCGCGAAGCACCTGCCGAGGCGGATATTGTGGTCGGCGTTCCAGATTCGAGCTTGAGCGCCGCGATGGGGTATGCCGAAGCGAGCGGCCTGCCCTATGAAATGGGCCTCATCAAGAACAAATATATCGGCCGGACGTTCATCCAACCGTCGCAGGAGTTGCGCGAACGGGGCGTGCGGATGAAACTTTCAGCTGTGCGCACCATCGTACGAGGCAAACGCGTTGTGTTGGTGGACGATTCCATCGTGCGCGGTACGACGTCGCGGCGCATCGTGGCGATGCTGCGCGAAGCCGGTGCGACGGCCGTGCATGTGCGCATCGCCTCGCCGCCGATGACCAATCCCTGTTTCTACGGGGTCGACACGTCGACTTACGACGAACTGATTTCGGCCCGCAAGAGCGTCGATGAGGTCGGGCAGGAGATCGGCAGCGATTCGTTGGCGTTCCTGTCGAAGGAGGCGTTGTTGCAGGCCGGCGGTCGCAGCGAACTGTGTCTGGCCTGCTATACGGGCAACTATCCGACGGCGTTGTACCAATCGGTAACGCAGGCGAACAAAGACGATAAGTAACGGATTAACTGGTAGCAATCTATGGCTCAATCTTATGAAAAGGCCGGCGTGAATCTGGAGGCCGGATACGAAGTGGTGCGACGCATCAAGAAACATGTGGCGTCGACGGCCCGCGCGGGCGTGATGGGAAACATCGGCGCGTTCGGCGGCATGTTCGACCTCTCGGCATTGGGGTACAGGGAACCTGTGCTGGTGAGCGGTACGGATGGCGTGGGAACCAAACTGAAAATAGCTTTCGCGCTCGATAAACACGATACGATCGGCATCGACGCGGTGGCGATGTGCGTCAACGACGTGTTGGCGCAGGGGGCCGAACCGCTCGAATTTCTCGATTACGTGGCGGTCGGTCGCAACGAACCGCAGAAAATCGAAGCCATCGTCGCCGGTGTCGCCGAGGGCTGTCGGCAGGCCGGTTGCGCATTGGTGGGCGGCGAGACCGCCGAGATGCCGGGCATGTATGCCGACGGCGAATACGACATCGCCGGATTTACGGTCGGCGCGGTCGAGAAATCGCAGTTGATCGACGGCTCGAAGGTCTGCACGGGCGACGTGTTAGTGGGCATCGCGTCGAGCGGCGTCCACTCCAACGGATTCAGTTTGGTGCGTAAAATCATTGCCGACAACGGATTGGACGTGCATCGCTCCTATCCCGAATTGTCGCACAAGTTGTTGGGCGAGGTGCTGCTGACCCCGACGAAAATCTACGTGAAACAGGTGCTCGAGGTGATCCGAAACTGCAACGTGCACGGAATCAGCCATATCACGGGCGGCGGGTTCGACGAGAACATCCCCCGCATCCTGCACGAGGGGCAGGGCATCGAAATCGAGGAGGGTTCGTGGGAGATTCTGCCCGTTTTCCGCTTCCTTGAAAAGTACGGCAAGGTGCCTCACCGCGAGATGTTCAACATCTTCAACATGGGCATCGGAATGGTCATCGCGTTGGATGCCGGCGAGGCGCAGCGGGCCATCGGGTTGTTGGAAGCTGCCGGTGAACGGGCTTCGGTGATCGGTCGGATCACCGATACGCCCGGGGTCGTAATCCGTTAGCCGATGCACCGGCTTGCTGTTTTCGCCAGCGGTTGCGGTACGAACTTCGAGGCGATCGCCGATGCCTGCGAACGGGGCGTACTGGATGCCGAAGTCGTTTTGCTGGTCTGCGACAAACCTGATGCGAAGGTGGTCGAACGGGCGGCCCGTCATGGGATCGAAGCATTCGTCTTCGCACCGAAACAGTATGCTTCGAAGGCCGCCTACGAACGGGAGATCGTCGCGCGGCTCGATGCGGCAAGGGTGGAATTAGTCTGTCTGGCCGGTTACATGCGGATCGTGGGCGACGAACTGTTGCGGGCTTACGGCGGACGGATCATCAATGTCCATCCCTCGTTGCTGCCTACGTTCCGCGGAGCGCATGCCATCGAACAGGCGTTGGCGTACGGTGTGAAGGTCTTCGGCGTAACGATCCATTATGTGGATGCCGAACTGGACGGCGGTCGGATCATCGCCCAGCAGGCCTTTCCCTACGAGGGCAACGACCTCGGTGAATTGGAGGCGATGATCCATGCGGTGGAACATCCGCTTTATGTGGAAACAATCAAAAAATTGATCGAACGATAATGCGAGCTTTAGTCAGTGTAAGCGACAAGACGGGCGTAGTCGATTTCGCCCGAGGCCTGCGCGAAGCGGGTTGGGAGATCATCGCTACGGGCGGCACGATGAAGTTGCTGCGCGAGAGCGGTGTCGAAGTGTTGAATATCAGCGAAGTTACGGGCTTCCCCGAAATTTGCGACGGACGTGTCAAGACCTTGCATCCCAAGGTGCACGGCGGTCTGCTGGCCCGCCGCGATGTGCCCGAACATGTCGAGGCGTTGCGCGCGAACGGCATCGAATTCATCGACCTGGTTTGCGTGAACCTTTATCCGTTCCGGCAGACGATCGCGCGCGACGGCGTAACGATGGACGAGGCGGTCGAAAACATCGACATCGGCGGCCCGTCGATGTTGCGTTCGGCAGCCAAGAACTGGGCCAGCGTAACGGTCGTCTGCGATCCGGCGGATTACGGCCGCGTGCTCGACGAAATCCGTGCGGAGGGCGACACGAAGCGCGAAACCCGTCTGCAACTTTCGGCCAAGGCCTATACCCATACGGCTGAATACGACACGATGATTGCCACCTATATGCGGGCCCAGGCCGGCTTGGAGGAGAAATTGTTCCTCGAATATACGCTCGCGCAGCCGCTGCGCTACGGCGAAAATCCGCACCAGTCGGCCAAATTCTACCGCGAGCAGCAGCCCGTGCCTTATTCGCTGGCGTTCGCTCGCCAGCTGAACGGCAAGGAGCTGTCGTACAACAATATACAGGATGCGAATGCCGCTTTGTGCATCGTGCGCGAGTTCCGGCAGCCGTTCTGCGTGGGGTTGAAACACATGAATCCGTGCGGTGCGGCCGTCGGTCGGGATGTCGTCGAGGCATGGACCAAGGCTTACGAGGCCGACAAGGTGTCGATTTTCGGTGGTATCGTGGCGACCAACTGCACCGTAACCCGCGAAGCGGCCGAGTTGATGAAGCCCATCTTCCTGGAGATCATCATGGCGCCGAGGTTCGACGCAGAGGCATTGGAGGTGCTGCGCACCAAGAAGAACCTGCGATTGTTGGAGGTGCCGATGGACGATGCGGCGGGCGACGTGCGGCAGTACGTGAGCGTCAACGGCGGTCTGTTGGTGCAGGATCTGGACACGACGACGCGCCCCGTTTCGGCCGATATGTGCGTTACGGAGCGACGACCTGCCGCACAGGCGATGGACGATCTGAATTTCGGCTGGCGCATCGTGAAACACGTGAAATCGAACGCGATCGTCGTCGTGAAAGAGGGTCGGACGTTGGGCGTCGGTGCCGGTCAGATGAACCGCATCGGTTCGGCCGAGATCGCGCTGCGTCAAGCCCATCTGTCCGGTCATACCGAGGGATTGGTGCTGGCTTCGGACGGATTTTTCCCGTTCGACGACTGCGTAACGCTGGCCGGCGAGTTCGGCGTTACGGCGATCGTTCAGCCGGGCGGCTCGGTGCGCGACGAGGATTCGAT
The DNA here is from genome assembly GCA_947623305.1 of uncultured Alistipes sp. Taxonomy (GTDB): domain Bacteria; phylum Bacteroidota; class Bacteroidia; order Bacteroidales; family Rikenellaceae; genus Alistipes. Next base: position 205,835 of record CANQGQ010000002.1, read on the forward strand.
CCGTAAGGCCAACGAGTTGGGGATCGCCATGTTGTTCACGGGCGAACGTCATTTCAAACATTGATCGAATAGGATGCGTATGAACGTTTTGGTAGTGGGGTCGGGCGGCCGCGAACATGCCATTGTCGACGCCTTGACGCGGTCGGCGCAGGTCGAAAAAATCTATTGTGCCCCGGGCAATGCCGGCATCGCGCGGCAGGCCGAATGCGTGGCGATTCGCGAAACCGAGGTCGATCGGCTGCTCGATTTCGCTCGGACGAAGCGGATCGGTTTGACGGTCGTGGGGCCCGAGGCGGCTTTGGCTGTGGGCATCGTCGATGCGTTCCGGTCGGCCGGATTGCGGATTTTCGGCCCGACGAAGGCCGCCGCCCGTATCGAGACCTCCAAGGAGTTCGCCAAGGAGTTGATGACCCGTTACGGAATCCCGACAGCGGCGTATCGCAGCTTCGGCGATTACGAACAGGCGCACGCCTATGTCGTCGAGCAGGGGACTCCGATCGTGTTGAAGTACGACGGACTGGCTGCCGGCAAAGGGGTCGTGGTCGCTCGGACGTTGGAGGAGGCCGATGCCGCCTTGCGCGACATGCTGTTGGATGACAAATACGGTGCGGGGCGCGTGGTCGTCGAGGAGTGTCTGACCGGCCCCGAATTTTCGTTCATGTGCTTCGTCTCCGGCAGCAACGTGTGGCCGATGGTCTTGGCGCAGGATCACAAACGGGCCTACGACGGCGACGAGGGGCCCAATACGGGCGGTATGGGCGCCTATTCGCCGCTACCGTTCATCACGCCCGAGGACGAACGCTTCGCCTTGGAGCGGATCATGCAGCCGACGGCCGCGGCGATGGTCGCCGAGGGGACGCCCTTTACGGGGGTGCTTTACGGCGGGTTGATGAAGACGCCGCAGGGCATCAAGGTGATCGAGTTCAACGCCCGCTTCGGCGATCCCGAGACCGAGGTCGTCTTGCCGCGGCTGGCTTCGGACATCGTGGATATTTTCTGTGCTGTGGCCGACGGCGGCGATGCGACGTTGCGGTGGCACGATTGCGCGACGTTGGGCATTGTGCTTGCTTCGGAGGGCTATCCGAACGCTTACGAAAAAGGCTTCGAAATCAAGGGTTTGGATGCCGTTGAAGGGACGATCTATCACATGGGAACCCGTGCCGACGGCGACCGCGTGTTGACCGCCGGCGGTCGCGTGTTGTTCGTTCTCGGGTGCGGCAACACTCTCGCCGAAGCTCGTGCGGCGGCTTTGCGCGATGTCGGGCGCATTGATTGCGGGCATCTGTTCCACCGCACCGACATCGGTCATTGGGCTTTTGAGGATAGATAGATGAGCATTCCGAGTTTGATACGCCGCGAGTGGCATGTCGTTTACCAGTTTCCGCTGGCTGTGGGGATCATCTCTGCGCTGAATCTTGCGGTAACGGTTTGGTGGGATTGGAGCGGCGTGGAGGGGCTGTTTGCTTTTGCTTTCAATACGGCTTGGATGTTTTTGCTGTCGTAACGGTTGTTTTGCTGGGTGTGGTCGGTCTGCCGTTGCGGTTCGTCTACCGGTTGAACGATCGGTGGCGTCGGCGGTGGTGGCTTGCTCCGTGCGGAATTCTGGCAGGGCTGGCCATGTGCGTTTCGTCGTTCCATATCGGTGCGGGAGAGCTTTGTGTCGAAGAGGGACCGACGCTCATCGTTCCCAATCAAGCGTTGAGTATGGGCGGATTATGGACAGTCGGGTTTTGTGCTTTGCATTTTTATATACCTTTCGAACGAATCAAACAAGCGATATATGGCGAAAATCATCAGCGGTAAGGAGTTATCGGCTCGTCTGAAGGCCGAAATGGCAACGCAGGTCGCTGCGTTTCCCGAAAAATACGGCCGGGTTCCCCATTTGGCGGTCATCCTCGTGGGAGACGATCCGGCGAGCGTCAGTTATGTAACCGGCAAGGCGAAGGCGTCGGCCGAAGTGGGTATCCGGAATACGACGATCCGGCGTCCCGAGACGATGGCGGAGGCGGAATTGCTCGAACTGATCGCCGGACTGAATGCCGATCCGGAGGTGGACGGCATCTTGGTGCAGCTGCCTTTGCCGAAGCACATCGACGCGGATCGAGTGATTGCCGCGATCGACCGGTCGAAGGATGTCGATGGATTCCATCCGTTGAATGTCGCGGCTTTGTGGCAAAAACAGCCCTGCACGCTGCCTTGCACGCCGAAAGGAATTTTGCGGATATTGCGGACGGCGGGCGTCGAACTCGAAGGGCGGCAGGCCGTGGTGGTCGGCCGCAGCAACATCGTGGGATTGCCCGTGTCGAAGTTGCTGTTGGATGCGAATGCGACGGTTACGATGGCCCACAGCCGCACGTCCGACCTCGGTGCCGTAACGCGGCAGGCGGATATTCTGGTCGTGGCTGTCGGGCGTCCGAAATTCATCAAGGGCGACATGGTGCGCGAAGGTGCCGTCGTGATCGACGTGGGGGTCAATCGCGATCCCGAGACGGGCCGGTTGTGCGGCGACGTGGATTTTGCGGCGGTGGAACCCAAGGCGTCCGTTATTACACCGGTGCCGGGCGGCGTCGGGCCGATGACCATCTGCTGCCTGATGGAGAATACGATCGAGTGTTTTCTGAACCGACACGGAGCCGACGAGGCTTTGAAGGAATAGGTCAATTTTATATTTCCATGTACAGACGGTCCGAAAAATCGGATTGTTTCGATTACCCGACAGAAGCCCCCGCCAAGGCGGGGGTTTGGGGGTGGGTCAAACCTGCATACGCGGCCAATGGCCGCGAGGAACGGCGGTCGGATTTGAAAATTCGGGTCGAAGAACACCAGCACATGAATATAGTTGAGAGAGATAAGATCGAGGGGACCACGCAAGGCCCCCTCTTTTGATTTAAAACCGCTCAAAAAGCGGGGTGCGATCAATCCATTTGCATTTGCAGCGGATCATTGTTCCATTCGTTGCCGCCGTCGCGATAGATGAACGGACGGGGATCGCCGAATTGCTTGGCCACCAAATAACCGTCGTAGAGGCAAATGCCGTTTGCAGAGCGTTCGGCCAAGCTGAATGCGATGACCGACGGATGGCGTTTCGAAGTGTGGTAGCTGTCTTCGATCCGTTCGATGAAACAGGGGCGCCATTGCGGGTCGTTCGACGGGTTTTCGCCCTTTCGGCGCGATGGGCCGCTTTTGCTCGTGTCGATGGGGGCTTGCGCTATGACGAGCATCCCCATGCGGTCGCAATCGTCGTAGAATCCCGGGCGCACGGTCCCCGCTTTCAGTTTCAGCACGTTGTACCCTTTTTCGCGCAATGCGGCGATTTCGTCCGTTCCGATCGTAGGCGATGCTTCGCAGGCCCGCAGCGTCGTTTCTGCTCCGTTGAGTCGCATCCGACCCTCCCGATCGACGGCGATTTCGCGGAATCCCATCGGCAGTTCTATGTATTCGACGTAGCGTCCTTCGTGCTGGGTTTTCAGCCGCAGCGTGCACAGAACGGGATGCGTCGGGCTCCATAGCAGAGTGTCGGGCAGGGTGGCGAGGAAGCGGATCGTGTCCTCCCGACGCATGTCGAGCGTAATCGACTGCTTGCCGCCGGCGATGCGTCCGCCGGCCGGATTCAGCAATTCGTAGTGGATTTGCGAGGTGCGCGGGTTGAGGGCGCCGCTCTTTATGACGAGGCCGATTTCCGCAATTGCCGCGCCGGTTTCGTTCAGTTTCGTGCGGGCGACGACGTCGCGGATATGCAGGGTCGGTTGGGTTATCACCCATGCCCGTCCGATTTGCGGTTCCGTATCGGTGCGCCAACTCTCCGCCGGAGCCGTTTCGGAGGCTTTTTTCAACCGGATTTCGATCGTGTTGCGCCCCTCGTGCGTCCATCGGGTGATGTTGAACTCCGCAGGCAGACACGGATCGTTGTTGACAGCCGCCTGTCGCCCGTTGACGTGGACTTCATAGGCCGCAGAGGCCGCATCGAGGTGGAAATAGACCTGCCGATTGATCCAATTGAACGGTACGGTGAACGGAGTGCTGAACGATTCGCCTTCGTGCGACCATTCGGTCAGATGCCGCAGATAGCGGTTGTCGGTCGTTGCGGCGGCCGTCGCCTCTTCCTGGGTAGGGTAGATGCGCAGTTCGCCACGGGGGCGTTCGCGTCCGATGGAGCGGGCCGGTTGGGCTTGCAGGGTCGGAGCGCACGCTATGACGCATGAAAAAAGGAGGATGAAGACCGAAATCCTTCGCATAATTCCGTATATTTGTTGCCATAAAGTTACATAAAATTTTCCGATCCGCATGCACCGATTGCCCGAACTTCGTTTTCCGCCCATTCGTTTGCGCGCCCGTGAGCAGGGCGGACAGGTCGAAATATGGGATGCCTTGCGGAACACCTATCTCGTACTGACGCCCGAGGAGTGGGTGCGGCAGCATCTGATCGCCTATTTGGTTTCGCATTGCGGTGTATTGGCCTTGCGCATTGTGCAGGAGTATCCCGTACCGCTCAACGGGCAGCCGCAACGGGCCGATGTGGTGGTGGTGGACGATGCGGCGAAACCGCTGCTGCTGGCCGAATGCAAGGCCCCCGATGTCGCGATCGACCGATCGACCTTCGGGCAGGCCGTGCGCTACAATTCGGTGCTCGGAGCGCGCTACGTCGTGTTGACCAACGGTATGAAACACTATTGCTGCGAGCGGCGCGGCGATAAGTACGTTCCGATGACCGGCTTTCCGGATTTTTCACAAAAATAATCGCACTTTGAGGTCTGTGCGCGACTTGAAACTCCGATCGGATGGCAGCCCGAAGTCGAGCGCTGTTATTCGGACAGATTGCGAAAATGGGAGTCGATGTAGTGCTGGAACGTCTCCTTGTAGATTTCGCCGATGGGAAGATACTCCGTCTCCGAAATATAGACCCGCCCGCGCACGTAGGAGCGGATGTAGTCGAGATTGACGATATAAGAGCGGTGTATCCGCATGAAATGTTCTGCCGGAAGGGCGGTCTCCATGTTTTTCAGCCGGAAAAGGGTCGTGATGCATGTCCCGTTCGTCAGGTGCATCCGTACGTATTCGCCCTCGCTCTCCAAATAGATGATGTCGCTGATTTTCACCAACGAAACCTTGTAATCGGCTTTCACCGAGATGTACTCCTTGTCTTTCGGTTCGGCTTCGGGCACAGGCGCCTCGGAAGAGGGTGCCTGTCGTTTTTGCAGCAGCTCGTAGAGCGAATGGGCTTTGGCGGCCGCACGGCTGAAGTCGGCGAAATCGAAGGGCTTGAGCAGATAATCCACCGCGTCGAGTTTGAATCCCTCGATGGCGTATTCCGAATAGGCGGTCGTGAAGACGATCATCGGCCGGTCGATCAGCGAGCGCACGAAATCCACGCCGTTCAGATCGGGCATGTTGATGTCCACGAAGATCAGATCGACCGCCTGACGTCCCAACAGCTGTTGGGCGTCGATGGCATTGCTGCAGGTGGCGACCAACTCCAGATAGGGGAGTTTCGCGATGTAGGAGGACAACTGGCGCAGAGCCAGCGGTTCGTCGTCGATGGCGATACATTTAAGCATGGAGGGTCGGGATTTCGAGTTTGACGGTGTAGGTGTTCGGCGTTTCGTGGACACGGAGCAGGTAGTTCTTTTCGCCGTAGATGAGCTCCAGCCGTTTGCGGACGTTTTTCAATCCGATTCCGTCTGCGGAGGAGCCGCTTCCGTCCGCAGCGGAACGGTTCCGGCTGTTGCTGATGATCGCCGTTACTTTGTCGTCGCTGCAACCGATGCGGATATGGATGAACGAGGCTTTGGTCGAACTTACGCCGTGTTTGAAGGCGTTTTCGACGAAGACGATGAGCAACAGCGGCGGAATGGTGATGCGGGTCGGCAGGACGGACGGTTGTTCGATACGGATGTCGACGGCATCGGTGTAGCGGATGCGCATCAGCTCGATGTAGTTCTTCAGGAACTGGATGTCGCGATCCAGCGAAATGGTCTCCCGTTCCGAATCGTACAGCACATAACGCATCATTTTCGAAAGTTCGATGACGGCGTTTTTGGCCGATTCCGTGTCGATGTCGATCAATGCGTGGATGTTATTCAGCGTGTTCATGAAGAAGTGCGGATTGATCTGATACTTCAGATAATCCATTTGTACCTGCATGTTCTGCTCTTGGAGCTCCTTCATCTGTTGTTCGTCGCGGATCGACTGGTACATCAGTTTGATGCCCGAGTTGGCTCCGGTCATAAAGAGGCCAAGGATGACGTTCCAGTACATTTCGAGGTCGGTGAACGAGGCCTTGTGCCGGGCGGTCGGGTCGGTCAGATCGGTCTGGGCGACCTCCGCAACGTAGTGTTGTTCGTAGAGGTCGACGATCCAGAATACGCTGATGATGAGCAGCAGATCGCAGAAAAGATATTTCCAGTATTGGTGGCGGATCAGATAGCGTCGGGCGATGACGGCGTTGTGGACGAGGAAGATGGTCAGATAGGGGAAGATTTTCCGCCAGGTCGTCAGCACGTTTTCCAAGCTCACGTGCAGCTCCGACATCATCTTCGAGTTGAGCACCGGCACCAGAATGATGGCTAACCAGACCATCACGTAGAGCAGGTTCTCGCCGATGGCTTGTTTTTTAGTGATCTTCATGTCGGGCTTTCGGCTTCATCGGTTCCAGCAGGGAAGGGGTGTAAAGGTAACGCTTGATGCTGCGTTTGGGCGTCTTTTCGAATTCGGAGGGGTAGAGCACGATTTCGCCGATTTGTTCGTAGGCAGCTAATTGTTTGTTGAGCTCCTGCATGTTGCGTTGCATGATCTCCGACAGCTCGCCCCGCACGCCTTCGTTTTCGGCCTGTTCGTAGTCGGGGACGACCAGCGCCCGCAGATGCCCGTTGCCGTTGTCCACGATGAGCGACTCGAGCACCAAATACATGTTGTTGAGTTTGTCCTCGATCTCTTCGGGATAGATGTTCTGTCCGTTGCTGGAGAGGATCATGGTTTTCGACCGTCCGCGGATGTAGAGCGTTCCGTCGGGGTCGAGCGTGCCTATATCGCCCGTGTGCATCCAGCCGTCCGGTTCGAGCACCTGGCGGGTATCCTGTTCGTTCTTGTAGTAACCCGGCATGACGTTTTCGCCGCGTACGAGGATTTCGCCCGCCACATGCTCGGGGTCGTCGGAATTGATTCGGATTTCGAGATAATCCTTCAGATAGCGGCCGACCGACCCCTGCTTGAACTCGTCGTCCGACGAAAAACTGATGAGCGGAGCGCATTCGGTCATGCCGTATCCGACCGTGATCGGGAATCGGATTTTCAGCAAAAAGGCTTCCGTCTCCTGGTTCATCGGGGCGCCGCCGACGATGACCAGCGCGATGTTGCCGCCGAAGGCATCCACCAACTTCTTGCGGATGACCGAATGGATGGCCGAGTTGAGCAGCGGAATCTTCATGGCGATCGACATGGCGCCCTTTTCGAGCAGGGGCATGATCTGTTTGCGGTAGATTTTTTCGAGGATCAGCGGCACGCAGCAGATGACGGTCGGTTTCACGACCGACAGCGCTTCGACCAGGATTTTCGGTGAGGGGATGCGGCCCAGCAACGTGATGTGTCCTCCGACAGCCAGCGGCGTCAGAAAGTCGATCGCGCAACCGTAGGCATGGGCCAGCGGCAGGAACGAAAGCGTGCGGCCTCCCTGTTGGAAATAGTGTTGTCCGGTCTGTTTGTTGCAGGTGTTTATGGCGAAGACCACGTTGCCCGTGAGGTTGTTCACCGTGAGCATCACGCCTTTCGAATGGCCCGTCGTGCCCGATGTGTAGTTGAGCAGCACGACCCGGTCGTTGGGGATGTCGGCGTATCGGATGTCGTTGATGCTGAATCCGCGGGGATATTTCGAGCGGTAGTGTTTCAGAATATCCCGTTGGAATTTGGTCAGCGTCTGGCCGTCGCGTTCGTAGAGAACATGGAAGTCGGTCAGCGAGAACACGGCGTCCACCCGTTTGATCTGATCCTCCTCGATCAGATCCCAGAAGTTGTCGCCCAAGAAGAGCAGCCGGCTTTCCGAGTGGTTGATGACGTGGATGATGTCCGGTGCCGTGAAGTCTTGCAGAATCGGAACGATGACCGCCCCGTAGGTGATGGTTGCCAGATAGGTGATGCACCAGCGCGGATTGTTCCGGCCGATGAGGGCGATTTTTTCGCCTTGGCCGATGCCCGCTTTCTTGAACAACAGGTGGAGTTTGGCAATCTCCTTGGCCATTTCGTAATAGGAGAAGACCTCATTCTTGAAATAGTCGGTCAATGCCGATTTTTCGCGATTTTCGCGGAAACTTTTTTCGTAGATGCGGATCAGATTTTCTTGTAACATGGGCGGATGTTCAGCTCGCAGGTGATTTACTTTTGGGGTTCACCGGTTTTCGGCTCGTCATCTTTACCGACCGGCGGGACAATTTTTCGCGGATGCCAGATATAGGTTTTCGATTCCGTATGCGAAAGCAGCCGTTTGATGTTTTTGCGATGGGTGATCACCAAGAGGATGGCGATGACGAACGAAAAGACGATGAACGACGTGTTGATTTTGGTGGCTCGGGGCGAGAGGATCGTGAAGATCGGGAAGCAGCATCCGGCGATGATCGAACCGAGAGAGACATAGTGCGTAATAATCAGTACGACGAACCATACACCGAAACAGAGCAGGGCGATGGAGGGGACGATGCCCGTTACGGCGCCGACCAGCGTTGCGACGCCCTTGCCGCCGCGGAATCCTGCGAAGATCGGGAAGATGTGGCCCAGCACGGCAGCGAAAAGGGCGGCGATTTTCAGGTTGATGATGTCGTTGCTGCCTACGATGTCGTCGTAGTGGAGCATCTGGATGATGGTTACGGCGACGAATCCCTTCAGAAAGTCGAGTGCGAAGACCGGACCGGTGGCTCTGCGGCCCAGAATGCGCAGCATGTTGGTCGTTCCGGCATTTTTCGAGCCGTATTCGCGGATGTCGATACCGTAGTATTTTTTGCCGATCCACACGGCGCTCGGAATCGAGCCCAGCAGATAGGCGATAATCAGCATGGTGGTTGCACAATATATGGTAAGCGGTGTAATCGTAGGCATGATTCGGGTCAGTTTTTGGTTCTTTTCGCCAAAGATACGAAAAGTCGAGCGCAGAAGCAAGCGTTAGCTTGATTATGCCGAGACAGAGTATCTTCGACGCAGTCAAAGATACGAATTTTTTTATTAACTGGCATGGATCGGCCCGCTTTCGGATAAATGATGGGCAGCGAAGAATGCCTTGCCAAGCATCGTAACGCTCTATCGCATAAGGAGCCGCTTTCGAAAGCGGCTTTTAAAAGCGGCGGCGAATTTTATCTAAAATCCGTCGGCCGACGGGACAGGCGGCACAGCGATTGTCCGAGCAATAGACTTTGGCGAGTTGCAGCAGCGCCTGCGATTCGAATGCGTTTGCCGGAGCCGGAACGCCGGCGTCGCACCAGGTCCGGATGAAACGGTTGTTTTCCGGCCGGATCAACTCCAACAGTCTCAACGCATTCTCGTGCAGTTGTTCGTCGCCCATGTAGCTGCCGTAGGCGAATTGCAACACGGCGACCAAATTGATGCCGATGATGTCGGCCTTGAATTTTCCGATGCGTTTGGGATGCCATTCGTGCTCCGCATTGGGCGTGTAGTGGGTGTTCCAGTAGTCGGGCGCTTCGACGCAGAAAAGTTGTTGGATTTCGTCGATGTTCCGGCATTCCATCGTGCGGTTCATGACGAAATCGTCCTGTGCGAAGAAGCGGGCCGCCTGCACGATCCGCAGCAGTGGATGGTTGGCCGGACGGATGTCCGTCAGATTCCATGCCGCGGCCTCCATCGGCTCGAGCGTATATTTGGCGGCGAGGTGTTCGAACAATCGCAGCAGGTCGAGCAGGTAAGTGTCGTGTTCGTAGAGGGTCAGCAACCCCGATACGCCCAGCAACATTGCTTCGACGGCATGGGGTGTCGTCCGTTCGCGCAACACGATTTTGTACGGGACGCGCTGGGCCAACGTGAGATAAGCCTGCTGATTAGTGCTATCGCCCAAGGTGCGGAAATAGAGCTGGTAAAAAGTCTGGTTCCAGTCGCCCGAACAGCTTTCGCGGAGTTCGTCGACGAGCCTCATTTTGTAACGGAGCCGGTCGAAAGCCAAGTTCGTGAGGATTTCGTGGCGGTGCAGCGGATCCGCTCCGGCAAGATAGTTGGCGCAAGCCTCTCTCGTGCTATCCTGCTGCAACCGTTCGATCATCCGGTTTTCCTGCTCCGACATCGCTACAACAGATTGAGTTCGATCAACGCCTCTTCGCTCATCATGCTCTTGTCCCACACGGGATCGAAGGTCAGAATGACGTTCACCGCCTGTACGCCCTTGATTTTGGCGACTTGTTGATTGACGTCCTCGACCAGCATGTCGGCCATCGGACAGTTGGGCGCCGTGAGTGTCATGCGGATATTCGCCGTGCCGTCGGGCGTGTAGTCGATTTCGTAGATCAGTCCGAGATCGTAGATGTTGACCGGTATTTCGGGATCGTAGATATTTTTGAGTGTCATTACGATCTCCTTTTCGACCTGTAGTATCTCTTCCGGTGTCATGTGTCGTTTCGTTTTATTCCGCCGCTGCCTCTTTGCTGGCGAAGGCAAGCGCATAGAGGCGCATCTGTTTGACCATGGCGGCCAGCCCGTTCGATCGGGTGGGCGAAAGGTTGGCGCTCAAACCGATGGCGTCGATGAAATAGAGTTCCGTGTCGAGTATTTCGCGCGGCGTGCGGCCGTCGAGCACCCGAATCAGCAGGGCGATGATGCCTTTGGTGATGATGGCATCGCTGTCGGCTGCGTAGCGGACTTTGCCGTCGTCCATGCGGGCATCCACCCACACGCGCGACTGGCAGCCTTGAATCAGATATTGTTCCGTGCGGTGCGCCGGTTCGATGGCGGGCAGCGTGTCGGCCAGCCCGATCAGGTAATCGTATTTGTCGAGCCAGTCATCGAAAACCGAGAACTCCTCGATGATTTCCTCTTGAATCTTGTCCATAGTTCGTTATAAATCGACAATCTCTTTCAGCACTTCACCTTCCGAGGCCGCCGGTTCGGCGATGCCCGCGACATGGGCCAGCGTCGGCGCCACGGAGGTCATATCGACCCGTCGGCCGATGCGTTGCGCACCGATGCCCGGACCATAGAAGATCAGCGGCACCTGCGTATCGTAGCCGTAGAGCGATCCCGACGACGACACGCACCGGTCGTGTTCCTCGATGTACCCGGGTACGAAATTCAAAATGACATCGCCCGAGCGGCGCGGATAGAATCCGTTCTGCATCTTGCGGGCATAGCCGCTGCCGAAGTAGCTCGTGCGCATGGCCGTGGCGGCCAGCGCGTGCGATACGCCGCTGAATTGCATGGCGAAAATCGCCACTTCGTTCTGTACCTCCGAGAGATTCAGCCCGCGTTCGTAGATCAGGTTATGGTTGAGCCACAGACATTTGTCCTCACAGGCCAGAATCCAGTCGCCGGTGCCGTAACGCACGTTCAGAAATCCGTTGACGATGACCTCGAATTGCCGGTTGTTGAATCGGTCGGTCGCGTGGGGTCCGTAGTCGTACGAGGGGCTGGTGCCGTGGTCGGAGGTGAAGACCACCACGACCTCCTCGTTTTTGACCTGCGCGAAGACGAAGGTCAAGAAGTCCTCCAGATCGCGGTCGAGTTGGTAGTACATGTCTTCGACCTCGATCGACTCGGGGCCGTAAGCCTCTGCGATGCGGCGCGACGGGTCGAGATAGATGTTCAGCAGATCGGGCGTCGCGTCTTTCCCTAACCGATATTGCGCAATGGCTTGCTTGGCGAATCCCAACAGTGCCGTATTACCGGCCGGCGTGTAGAGCAGTTTTTCGTAGTCCGAAGTCAGATTCAGTTTGCCTTTTTGGCCCTTTGTCCGCCGGCCTTTGCCCGAAAGGGCGACATCCCAATGGCGCGTGTTGCGGTATCGGTCGCTTCCGAGCAGCGTGCGCCATTCGGATGCGACGTACGAGGTGTTGTAGTGTTCGCGGTTGCTGCGGCTTACCCAGTCGGGAAGCGTTTCGATGTAGGCAGGCGACGATGCCCAGTTGCAGGCTTCGTCGAGCCAGTAGGCGATTCCGCTGCGTCCGCTCATCACGACGGCCGAAACCGGTTCGGCGGCGATCGTTACGGCATTGCTGCCCGGGGCCTGTTGCAACAGTGTCTCTCCGAGGGTCGGGGCGATCAATTGTTCGGGGTTCGGCTGTTCCGCATCGCCGAGCAGTAAAATGGGCTGGTTGGAGGTGTAATCCATCCAGCGGGTGCCGATTACGCCGTGGGTCGAGGGCATGGCTCCCGTGGTGAGCGTTGCCAACGACACGGGGGTCGTGGTCTGTTGGTAGTCGTAACGGCTGTCGGTGTAGACAGTGCCCTCTTCGACGAGGCGTCGGATGCCTCCTGCACCGAAGTTCGCAGCGTAGCGGTCGATGTCCTCGGCCCGCATCGAACCGACGACGATGTTGACGATCAGCCGCGGTTCGGCAGCCGAAGTACGGTCAACGGCGAACAACCCGAGCGCTGTCAGGCAAAGTGTGATGAATTTGCGTCCCATGTTTCCGATAAAACGGACAAATTTACGAAATTATTTCGATACGACGGTTCGGCTGCCGGTTATTTTGCGCGGGGCAATGACTGCCGACCGTGCAAAAAATTGATTCTTCGGATTTTTGGCCAAAGTTTTCCTTGGACGGGGCTAAAATTGGATAGACGGCCGGTTTCGGCTTCGGATTCAGTGTGTAAATTGTTCGAAATAGCGCTTTTCGGCGGAGAAATCAATTTGCGGCAAGGCTGCGATTCGTTCCATGCAGCGCCGACAGAATGCGGCATGAGTTTCGCCTTGCGGATTGCGGGGACGGTGGCGTGCGGCCGACACGATTGCTTCGACCTCGGGCAGCAGGCGTTGCGCTTCATCGTCGAGCGCTGCGGCTACGAATTTTTCCCAAATGTATTCGATTGCTTGCGGCGCGGGATGAACGAGGTCGTCGGCATAGAACCGATAATCGCGCAGATCGTCCAGAACGATTTCGTAGGCCGGAAAATAGTGTACGTTGGGATGGCGTTCCGCCAGTTCGGCGGCGGCCATGCGCAGCACCGCTTTCGAAAGCGTATTGCCTTCCAGACCGTCGCCAAGGTGCCGTACGGGGCTGACCGTCAGGATGATCTGCTTCTCAGTGAGCGATCCCCCAAGAAAATTGTTTTCATCCGGTCGGGTGCGGAACCATTCGTCGAATGCCGCGACGATCTCTTCGACCGACAGTCTGCGCCGGACGAACTTCGAGGCCGGTTGCCGATGGCAGTTGGCGACCGGTCGGCCTTGACGTTCGTAGACCCAGGCCGTGCCGAACGTGAGCAGCACGAAATCGGACTTTTTGAGTGCGGCGGCTCCGATTGCCCGCCCTGTGTTCATCTGCTTCAAGGCTTGTGCGGCATCGGCATCCGAGAACGATCCATGAAAATCGTAATGGAACCACCGTTCGCCGTCGTAGAGCAATTCGTCCGCCTTCACGGGCTTGCCGACCCGATAGCTTCGCAGCGCTTCGACGATCGACAGCGGATTGAATAGGATGCCCGTGGGATTGGTTTCGATGTCGAATTTCGCATCCGCCAGTTTGCCGGCGATGTGCTCGGCGAAGCACGAGCCGATAGCCAGCAGCCGGTGTCGATAGCCGATGCGTTCGTTGAGCGGAGCGATTTCGATTTCGGTTCGAAATTTCATGCAACAAAAATAAGCAATTTTTTATTAGCGCGATGAATGTTCGTTACGCTTTCGCTGGTCGTGGCCGCTTCCGTAGCGAAGTGAGCTGCCGTCTTGCTTTTGCCGGTCGCTCCCGACAACCTGTTTTTGTCGAGGCGGAAGTGCGAAGATTCGCCCGAAAAGCGTTCTTTTTGAAAAGAATCCGTTATCTTTGTCGGGATAAATCGGATTCCGACCGTCGTATGTCGGTATGTTCCGAGGTCGCAAATGAACATGAAACGCATCATTCTGATAACGGGCGGTCAGCGCTCCGGAAAAAGCCGTTATGCCGAAATGCTGGCTTTGCAGTCGGCGGTGAATCCGGTCTATGTCGCTACGGCCCGCATCTTCGACGATGAATTCCGCGAGCGGGTTCGGCTCCATCGGGAGCGGCGGGGCCCCGAATGGACGAATATCGAGGAGGAAAAATTCTTGGGACGGCTCGATTTCGCGGGCCGGACGGTGCTCGTCGATTGCGTAACGTTGTGGTGTACGAATTTCTTCTTCGACCTCGGTGAGGCGGTCGATGCGGCAGCCGAAGCGGTCGAGCGGGAGTTCGACGCCCTGACGTCCCGCGAGGCCACCTATATTTTCGTAACGAACGAAATCGGCTTAGGCGGTGTGGCGGAACATGCGACGCAACGCCGTTTCACCGATTTGCAGGGAATGGTCAATCAATACATCGCCGCGCGTGCCGATCGGGTCATCCTGATGGTCAGCGGCCTGCCCGTAACCGTCAAATAAAGCTATGAGAAACTTTCGAATCGAGCGGCCCGACGAGGCCTTGCGGCCGCTGCTGCAACAGAAAATTGATAATCTGACCAAGCCGAAAGGCTCGTTGGGCCAGTTGGAGCGGATTGCCTTGCGGATCGGGATGATCCAGCAGACGTTGACGCCCGAGTTGCACGTTCCGCAGAATTTGCTTTTCGCTGCCGACCACGGCATCGTCGACGAAGGCATCAGCCTATCGCCGAAAGAGATCACCTGGCAGCAGACACTTCATTTCGTGCGGAGCGGCGGTACGGGCATCGGTTTTCTGTGCCGTCAGCACGGCTTTCGGCTCAAGGTGATCGACGCCGGCGTCGATTTCGATTTTCCGGACGGCTGCGGCATCATCGACCGCAAAATCCGCAAGGGAACGTCGAATTATCTGCACGGTGCGGCCATGACGACCGAAGAATTCGACCGATGCCTCGACGTCGGCGCCGAAATGGTCGATCGGGCCATTGAGGAGGGCAGCAATATCCTCTCTTTCGGCGAAATGGGGATTACCAATACGTCGTCCTCGTCTATTTGGATGCACTTTTTCACCGGCATCCCGTTGGAGGAGTGCATCGGCGCGGGCAGCGGATTGGACGACGCGGGAATCCGCCACAAATACGAGGTCTTGCGTCGGGCCGTGGCCCGTTACACGGGCGACGGTTCGCCGGCCGACTTGATCCGGTGGTTCGGCGGGTTCGAGATGGCGATGGCTGTGGGCGGCATGTTGCGGGCGGCGGAGCGGAAAATTACGATTCTGGTCGACGGGTTCATCATGTCGGCCTGCATGTTGGCCGCTTCGAAACTGCATCCCGAAGTGTTGGATTATGCGCTGTTCGGCCACGTCGGAGACGAGCAGGGCCACCGCCGTCTGTTGGAGGCGATGGACGCCGAGCCGATTCTGCACCTCGGTCTGCGCCTCGGCGAGGGATCGGGAGCGGTTTGCGCCTATCCGATCGTCGAATCGGCCGTGCGGATGCTCGATGAGATGGATACGTTCCAAGCCATGCAAATTACCAAGTATTTTTAATCGGCATGCGCATGTTGGATCGTTTGTTCGCTGCTCTGATGCTGTTGACGCGGTTGCCTTTCGGGCGGTTGCGCCGCGTTCCGTCCGAGGCATTCGCCCATACGACCGATTGGTGGTCGGCGGTCGGATGGTTGACGGGCGGCGCGACGGCGCTCGTGTTGTGGGGAGCCGCTGCGTGGTTGCCCATGCCAGTGGCGGTCGTCATCGCCTTCGGCGTCCGTATTTTGTTGACCGGCGCTTTGCACGAAGATGGCCTTGCCGACTTCTTCGACGGGTTCGGTGGCGGCACGACCCGCGAAAAGACGCTGGCCATCATGAAGGATTCGCACATCGGTACATACGGTGTGCTGGGATTGATTTTCTATGCTTTGCTGCTTACGGGCTCCGTCGCTGCGTTGCCGGTCGATACGGCCGTCCGGTTGATTGCGGTCGGCGATCCTTTGTCGAAGTTCGCCGCTTCGCAGTTGATTAATGTTTTGCCGTATGTCCGTCCGCTGGCACAGAGTAAGGTCGGGACGGCTTATCGTCGCATGAACGCAGGTGCGTGGCTGCTTTCCGCTGCATTCGGCTTGTTGCCTGCTGCCGTGTGGTTACCTGCTGCGTTTTGGCCGATTGTGGTTGTACCGTTCGTCGTTACGGGCCTGCTGCTCGGCTTCATGCGGCGGCGCATCGGCGGTTATACGGGCGATTGTTGCGGCGCGACGTTTCTTTTGAGCGAAGCGGCCTTCTATCTTGCGGCCGTCGTGGTCGGTCATGGAAGTCTGGTTGGTTAGACATACGTCGGTCGACGTTCCCGCAGGAACGTGTTACGGACGGTCGGATGTTCCTTTGCGGACGACCTTCGACGAGGAGGCGGCCGCTGTTCGGAAGACTTTGGCGGACACCCGTTTCGACGCGGTGTGGTGCAGCCCGTTGAGCCGCTGTGTTCGTTTGGCCGAAGCGTGCGGATACCCCGACGCTCAGCGCGATGCGCGTCTGTTGGAGTTGAATTTCGGGGCTTGGGAGATGCGCCGGTTCGACGAGATCGACGACCCGCAGTTGCAGCATTGGTTCGACGATTGGTTGCACGTGCGGCCCACCGGCGGCGAATCGTTTGCCGACCAGATCGTGCGTGTGGGCGGTTTTTTGGATGAGTTGCGCCGACGTCCGATCGGTCGGGCGCTGTTGTTCGTTCATGGAGGCGTGCAGCTTTGCGCCGGCGTCTATGCCGGCCTGTTTCCGCCCGAGGAGGCGTTCAGCCACCAACTCCCTTATGGCAGTATTTTGAAAATCACGATTTAAATAATTCAGATTCCGTCGCTGAGCAGCGTCCGGAAGCCGATCGCCAGCACGATGCCGGCGATTTCCACCCGTCGGTTGATGACGATGGCCCGCTGCATGTCAGCGGTCGTCAGCGGCCGGTCGTTTGTCCCGATGTAGGGCTTGTAGAAAGTTTCGCCGAAATAGTTGTGCGAGCCTCCGAACCGGCAGTCGAGGATGCCCGCCAACGCCGCTTCGGGCCATCCGGAGTTGGGACTGGCATGTTGCGGGCCGAAGCGCAGCACGAAACGCATCAACTGCGGACGTCCGGCAGCCACGACCATCAACAAGGCGGTCAGTCGGGCGGGAATCCAGTTGGCCGCATCGTCGATGCGCGCTGCAACGCACCCGAATCGGCGATAACGTTCGGTGCGGTAGCCGATCATCGAATCGAGCGTGTTGACCATCTTGTAGGCTGCCATGCCGGGCACGCCTAATAGGACATACCAGAAAATCGGGGCGATTACGCCGTCGCTCAGATTTTCGGCCAGCGTTTCCAAGGCCGCCGTGTGGATTTCTTGCGGCGTGAGGGCGGCGGTGTCGCGTCCCACGATGCGGGCGACCTGCTGTCGGCCTGCTTCGGTCGAACGGTCGACTGCCCGAAAGACCTCACGTACTTCGTCGACCAAGGTTTTGCCGGCCAACGAATAGAAAATCGCCGTCGTTTCGAATAGAAATACGAGGACAAGACTTATCCAGACGCCCGGATTCCATTCGAACAGCAGGGTCAGCAAGCCTCCGAGCCACAGCAGCCCAATGATCGCTTTCGTTGTTATCCACGTGCCGACGACCAATCCGACAGCCAGCAGCCCGCCTTTCAGCATACGGTGTGCGCCTCGGTTCCAGTGCCGTTCGCCGGCCGCGATCAGTTTGCCGAATCCCACGACGGGGTGGGGCAACCCTGCGGGGTCGCCGAACCGGCGGTCGAGCAGCCAGCCCGCCAACAGCGGAAGCTGCGAGCCGATCAACAAGAGATAAGGCCACTCCATTCTTTCAATGCTTTGAGCAGTAAATCGTTCGCTTCTCTCGTCTGCGTCGCTACACGGAAATGTCGGTCGGTCAGCCCCTCGAAATTCGAGGCGTCGCGGATCAAGATTCCGCGGGTCGTCGCCAACCACGCTTTCAGTTCGCGGGCCGTGCCGCCTGCACGGATTTCGACCGTCATGAAATGCGTGTCGGTCGGTTGCGGGACGAACCGGCCCATCACTTGCAGGGCATCGGCCAGCCGTCGGGTTTCGGCCAGCAGTTCGGCCAGCGGAGGCGCCGTTACGCCGTGTTCGAGCAGATAACGGCCCGCTTCGATGGCCAATGCGTTGACCGACCACGGCATACGCAATCGTCGCAGCCGCGCGCAAAGTGTCGGATGGGCCGTCAGATAGCCGAGCCGCAACCCGGGCACAGCGTAATGCTTGGTCATCGAATGGAGCAGGATGAGGTTTTTTCGTCGGGTGGCTTCGGCGACCGCGAGCGTCGGCTGGAGCGTGAAGGCGGCATAGGATCGGTCGACGATGAAGAACGTTTCGGGATGTCCGTCGATCGTTCGCAGCAGCCGTTCGGCGTCGAACGCCGTTCCGGTCGGATTGTTCGGGTTGCAGCACCAGAGCGTCTCGCCAGTCGGGGCCCAAGGCGTTGCGACCGACGACACGCGATGTCCGTAAAGACGGCACGCATCGCCGTATTCGGCGAACGTAGGTTGCACGATCTGCGTCGTCGCACCGGCCGTCAGGTGAGCCGCCAAATAGATCGCTTCGGTCGCTCCGTTGGTCGCCAGCACCGATTCAGGGGCGATGCCGTGCCGTTCGGCTAAGGCCCGTTCGAGGGCGAACGGTTCCGGCTCCGGATAGTGCTCGAGGGCGGTCAGCCGTTCGCGCAGAAAGGCGTACAACCCGCGGTGGTCGACGCCGGCCGGAACATTCGAACTGAAATCGGTCCGAATCGCACCGTAACGATAACGGTCATCGCCGTGTCCCTCGATCATCGTTGCAGAAATTGGTAAATGGTCGGTAGATCGACGTGCCGGCGCACGTGGTCGGCCAGCCGGTCGTATTGCTCCTCTTTGAAAGCGGCGTAATCGAACGGCTCGGTCGTCAGCCGGTCGGTAAACGGGGCTAACAGCCGTTCGATGAAGGCGCTGTTGTCCAAAATCCCGTGCAGGTAGGTGCCCATCGCCCGCTCGACGAGGCAGCCCTCCTCGACGCCCTCGTCCGTACGGGCCAGCGGTCGGGCGCCGTCGAGCCGTTCGGTGCGGCCCATGTGGATTTCGTAACCGTGGCAGGGCGTCGCGTCTCCGATCAGCCGGAACGTCGTCTGGCGGGTTACTTTTTCGTGCGTCATCTCCGTGCGGACAGGCAGCAATCCCAATCCGGGCAGCCGTCGGATGTCGCCTTCGACGCCTTCGGGATCGACGATTTCGCGCCCCAGCATTTGATAGCCGCCGCAGATGCCTACGACCGTCGCCCCTTCGCGATGGGCCCGGACGATAGCCTGGGCCGCCCCGTTGCGGCGCAATTCCGCCAGATCGTCGAGGGTCGATTTGCTTCCGGGCAGTAGAATGATGTTCGCTTTGCGGAGTTCCTCGACGTTGTTCGTATAATAGAGGTGGACGCGCGGGTCGCGTTCCAACACGTCGAAATCGGTGAAGTTCGAAAGATGCCGCAGCAGCACGACTGCGATGTTGATCTTTCCGGCTTCGGCTTCGACCCGTTTGGCGGCCAGCGATACCGAATCCTCCTCCTCGATGTGGATGTCGCGGAAATAGGGGATGACGCCTACGACCGGCAGGCCGCAGCACCCTTCGAGCATTCGGCGGCCCTCGTCGAACAGGCGCAGGTCGCCGCGGAATTTGTTGATGAGGATGCCTTTGATTCGTTTGCGGTCTTCGTCGGATTGCAGCATGATCGAGCCGTAGACTGAAGCGAACACGCCCCCTCGGTCGATGTCCGCAACCAACAGGACGGCGGCATCCGCATAGGCGGCCATCGACAGGTTGACGAAATCCGTATCGCACAGGTTCAGCTCCGAGATGCTGCCGGCCCCCTCCAATACGATGGGGTTGTAGCGGGCCGCCAATCGGTCGTAGGCGGCGTGGGCCGCCTCGCGCAGTTCGGCCTTGCCCTCGTTGCGGAAGTATTCCCAGGCCGTGCGGTTGCCGATCGGACGTCCGTTGACGATGACCTGCGAGGTCTGGTCGGACGACGGCTTCAACAGCACGGGATTCATGTCCGTATGGCAGGGAATGCCCGCCGCTTCGGCCTGTACGGCTTGCGCACGGCCGATTTCCAGCCCTTCGGGTGTGGCGAACGAGTTGAGGGCCATGTTTTGCGCCTTGAACGGAGCCGGCGCATAACCGTCCTGGCGGAAGATCCGGCAGAAGGCGGCCGCAAGGATGCTTTTGCCGACATCGCTGCCCGTGCCGGCGAAAAAGAGGGGGCGGAGCGGCTTATTCATGGCGGTGGCGGTTTTTGTAATCGAACGATTTCCAGCGTTCTTCGGGCAGGTTGCTTCGTTGCATTTCGGCCCGGGCCAAAATGAAGAGCAGATCGGAGAGCCGATTGACGAATCGCAGCAGCTCGGTGGGCAGCGGATCGAGGCGATGGAGCGTCCACAAGCGGCGTTCGGCCCGTCGGGCTACGGCGCGCGCCAATTGCAGGTGGGCTGCCGCGGGCGTGCCGCCCGGCAGCACGAACCAGTCGCGGTCGACGCATTCGGCGGCCATCGCGTCGATCCATTGTTCGCATTCGGACGTCAGCGTTTCGTCGAGCCGGTTGAGATTCCGGTCGCGGCGGGCCGACGGGGTGGCGACGAGGCTCATAGCCGCCATCAATTCCCGTTGCAGACGGTGCAATCGCTCCTGCCACGGATCGTCCGCCGGAAGTTGCGTCCGAACGATGCCCAAATGGCAATTCAACTCGTCGAGCGCCCCGTTGGCCTCGATGCGCGGATCGTCTTTGGGAACCCGATCGCCGCCGTGAATCCCCGTTGTGCCGTCGTCGCCGGTGCGTGTATAGATTTTCATCGTTCGAAAAGTTTCAGCGGATCGTTCTCGGCCCAATAGAGATGGGTATATCCGGCCAACAGCCGCTTGTATCGGTAAACCGGCGTCGCGACGGCCTCGCCCCGAGCCGAAAATTGCTGCGCTGCGGAGGGATAGTCGCCCTCGATGCGCGAATAGTGGAACTCGTGGCCGCGCAGCCGCATACCCTCGAAAGCCACTTCGCGCAAGCCCAGATGCAACCGCATCCCCTCCATCGTGGCTGTCAATGGCAATACGCCGCACATCGCATACGGCCGGCCCGCTTCGTCGCGGATTTCGCGGCAGAGGTACATCATGCCGCCGCACTCGGCCAGCATACGACCGTCGTGCTCGACGTAATCGGCTATGGCTTGCCGCATGGCGGCGTTGGCTTGCAACCGTTCGAGGTAAAATTCGGGGTAGCCGCCCGGTAGATAGACCAGATCGGCTTGCGGTAAGGCCGTATCGTTCAAGGGCGAAAAGAAGATCAATTCGCCCGTCTCGGCCAGCCGGTCGAGGTTGGCCCGATAGATGAAATCGAACGCCTCGTCGCGGGCTACGGCGATTCGCAGCTTCCGGTCGGGCAGGCGGTCGTGGGGCGGTTCGGTCGGAAACGGACGGCGGGTCTTTGCTTCCAGTCGGTCGAGGTCGATTGTTCGTTCCGCCGTATCGGCCACCGCGTCGATAACGGGATCGAAGGTCCGCAGCGTTTCGAGCGACAAGCCCAAATGGCGCGACGGTGCCTGGAACCGTTCGTTGCGCGGCAGATAGCCCAACGGCTCGATGCCGGCCGCTTCGGCGGCGGCTTTCAGTTGGGCGTAGTGCGTGGGCGAGCCGACCCGATTGAAAATCGCGCCGGCGATTTCGACCGACGGGTCGAATCGGGCGAATCCATATAACAGCGGTGCCGTCGAAAAGGCTGTGGCTCGCGCGTCGATTACCAACACGACCGGCAAACGAAGCCGTTTCGCCACCTCTGCCGCCGATCCGCGATCGCGGTCATAGCCGTCGAACAGCCCCATCGCTCCTTCGACGACGCAGAGGTCGTATCCGGCGCCGTAGCGGGCGTAGAGCTGTTGCAGATGCCGTCCCGAAGCCATGAACGGGTCGAGGTTGATGCTCTCGGCACCGGCTGCACGAGCATGGAATTGCGGGTCGATATAGTCGGGCCCGCATTTGAACGGCCGCACCCGTCGACCGCGGCGCGCGAAAGCCCGTAACAACCCCAATGTCAGGGTTGTTTTCCCGCTGGCCGAGGCCGCTGCACCGATCAGAAATTGGCTTTTCGACATGCTGTTCCGCGAAGGTTCGGACGGACAAAGATAGTGATTCGAGACAAAATTTTGCAGGGAAAAGAGGCGAAAACGAAAATTATCCCTATCTTTGCGCCGTGCAAGGTGATGCCGCGCGACACTCGCTGCGGCATAAAAGGGAATCCGGTGCGAAGCCGGAACAGTCCTCGCTACTGTAAGGCCCCTCCGAAAGGCGGATGAATTCCGATTGCCACTGTGCTCCGTGCAGCACGGGAAGGCGTCGTCCGCAGGGCCGAGTCAGGAAACCTGCCTTGCCGGTTGCGTGCGATGTCGTCGGCCCGAGGTAAGTCCGGACATCCGAACGGATTTTTTACATGAAAAACGGATTTATGCGTGGCATCCTGCGGGGTGCGGTGTTTGCGTCGGTTTGCGTGCCGGTTGCGGTTTCGGCGCAGGAACCGGCGTCGGTCGACGCCGAGCAGGCGATCGACGAGGTGGTCGTTACGGGCACGGGTACCGAACACTACTTGAAAAGCGCGCCCGTGCAGACCGAGGTCATCACCGGTCGGATGCTCCGCAGCTTTTCGGGACGCAGTTTCAGCGAGATTCTGGCCACGTTGAGCCCCTCGTTCGACGTGTCGCAGAGCGATATGGGCGCCGGTCTGTCGATGAACGGATTGGGTAATGCGTATATTCTGATTCTCGTCGACGGCAAACGGTTGCACGGCGATTTGGGCGGGCAGAACGATCTGGGACTGATTGATCCGGCTGACATCGAACGCATCGAGATCGTCAAGGGCGCTTCGTCCTCGTTGTACGGGTCGGATGCCATCGCGGGGGTCATCAACATCATCACGCGCAAGCATCGCGAATGGCCCGTGGTCGTGGAAAACACGACCCGCATCGGTAATTATTTCGATTTGCGCCAGCATAATGCGGTCGCTTTCACGGCTGGAAAGTTCGCTTCGTCGACCAAATTCTCGTTGCAGCATACCGACGGTTGGCAGAACTCCTCGCAGGAGCTCTATCGCGACAAACTTTATGAAAATTCGACAACGCAGACCGTGAGCGCCTACACCAACGAACGCATCGAACAGGAGCTTTCGTTCCGGCCGAATGCTCGGTGGCAGTTCGGCGTTTCGGGCATGTACTACCGTAAATTGTTGCAGCATCGGCCGGGCGGGCCTCGTTGGCGGTCGTACGATCCGCTTTACCACGATCAGGCTTACGGCTTTTCGGCCCAGTTCAAGCCCTCCGACCGGACGAAACTGCTGTTCGATGCCGATTGGAACCGCCATGCCTACTATTACGATTATTACCTGCAATACATCGACGAGTTCTACGAATTGAGCGAGGTCAACGGCATTTTGATGCACGTACCTATCCATACGGTCTACTTCCCGGGCGATCGTTCGACCGAAAGCGACCAGCGCCGTTGGACGACACATCTGCGCGGGGTATTCGATTTGGGCGACCGGCATCGGTTGTCGGTCGGTACGGAGTGGATGCGCGACGCGCTGATCGCGCCCCATCGCATGATGGAGGAGCGGGCGGCGGCCAATACGGCGGCGCTCTATGCACAGGACGAATGGAACATCGCTCCCTATTTCAACATTACTTACGGCGGCCGGCTGGTCTACCACGAGCAGTTCGGATGGACGGCGACACCGAAAATCTCGTTGATGTACAAGGCCGGCGACTGGAATCTGCGCGCTTCGTGGGCCCGAGGATTCAAGACGCCCACCATCAAGGAGTTGTACTACTTCTATGAGCGGGCCATGATGGGCAAGTTGCGGATTTACATCGGCAACACCGAATTGCGCCCGCAACGGTCGGATTACTTTTCGTTCGGGCCCGAGTACCACGGCCGCCGATTCACTTTCAGCGTTACGGCTTCGTACAATCGCGTCAAGGAGATGATTGCTTTGGTCGGCGTGCCCGTTCCGCCCGAGTTCATCAGCGACGAGGGTACGGAGTTCGACGGTGCCATGCAGTACGTCAACATGGAGGATGCCGAGGTGAAGTGCGTCGAGGCGACTTTCACGTGGCGTCCCGGGGCCGGTTTTACGGTCGGCGGCGGATATAGTTATACGGATGCTTGCGGGCATATCGTCGATGACGAGGCCTCGTCGGATGCCGGTTACACTGTCATCGAGCGTCGGGTGATCGACGGCACGGCGGAACATCGCGGCAATCTGCGCGTCAACTGGGCGCACGACTGGAAGCGTTACGGCCTGACGATCGGCCTCTTCGGTCGCGGGCAGACCGAACGCTACTATAAGGAGTACGGCAATGCCCCGGGTTATGTGTTGTGGCGGTTGACGACGAATCACCGCATCGGCAATTGGAAACGCTGGCATTTGGAGGTGGCCGTTGGGGTCGACAACTTGTTCGATCACGTCGAGCGGCATCCGTACGGTTACAATTACGGTACGACGACCGCCGGCCGCACCTACTTCGGTGAAATCACCGTGCGGTTCGGGCAGGCGCAAAGCATCCGGAAAAAGAGGTGATTTTTTGTTAAAGAGATAGTTCCGAAAACCGGCAGAATTTCTATTGAGCAAGTGAATAAAACCAATAAAAAACAGAAAGGTTATGAAAAAAATTTTCAGCATGTTGGTTTCGATGGCACTCATCGGAACGGTTTGCGGCAGCCTCACGGCTTGCGACGATGACAACGATGGGGAGAAGATTCCCGCTGCGCTTCAGTACGAAAAGAAGCACGACACGGCGATTCTGCTCGTAACGTTCGGTTCGACCTATGACGAGCCGCACGACACCTATGAAAATCAGAAGGACCTGTTCCAAGCGGAGTTTCCCGATGCCGACATTTTCTTTTCGTTCACGTCGGTTACCTGCATCAACCGTTGGTACGCCGCTTCGGGCGAGCAGTTCATTTCCCCCGACAAGTATCTCGGGTCGTTCATCGAAAAGGGTTACAAGCATGTTTACGTGCAGTCGTTGCATGTCATCCCGGGCGAGGAGTTCCAGTTGTTGCGCGACAAGTACGTCAAATCGGATTACAACTTCCTCGTGCAGGACATGGAACCGGCGCGTGAGGAGGCTTGCTGCGGCGCGGCGCTGCTGACGAGCGACAAGGATATTGAAGACGTGGCCAAAGTGTTGGTCGATGCTTTCAAAACGCAACTTCAGGCTGGTGAGGCCGTCGCTTTCATGGGTCATGGCAACCCCGTTTCGGACTACGACCACGCCAACGCCTCTTACGAGAAGATCGAAAAGGCGATGCAGACTTATGCGAAGTCGGCTTACGGAAACGGGAATGTTTTCGTCGGCACGGTGGATTATCCTGCGATGTTGATCGACTACGTGATCGACGAAATGAATGAAAAAGGTGTTTCGAAATCGACGCCCGTGAACCTGCATCCGTTGATGTCGATCGCTGGCGACCATGCCAACAACGATATGGCTGATGAAGCCGACGATGAAAGCTGGATTTCGATGATCAAGGCAGCCGGTTGGACGACCGTGAAGCCGACGGTCAAGGGTCTGGGCGATTACAAGGAGATCAATGCCGTCTGGATCCAGCACCTGCGCGATGCGATCGCCGAAAAATAAGCGTCGATTTTTGATTTCAAGCATTACAGACCCGAATGGCCTGTATTGCTTGTTTTAGTGAAAAAACAGAGATGAAGAGACTGAAATACGGGTTGCTTTGCGCCGCTTTGTCGGCCGTTTTCGTTGCACAGGCGCAGCAGATCGTTACGGGCCGTGTTACGGACATCGAAACCGGTGCGCCGATCGTCGGCGCGACCGTGCGCGTGGAACGAACGCTGACCGGCGCCACGGCCGACAACAACGGGGAATTCCGCATTGCCCATGCGGCTCCCGATGCGGTGCTGCGGGTGAGCCATTTGAGTTATGAATCGCAGACGGTCGCATTGGATGGACGTACGTCGGGCATCGAAATCCGATTGAAGCCGTCGCAGCTCAACATCGGACAGGTCGTCGTAACCGGTACCGGTACGCATCGGCGGGCCGACGATGCGCCGGTTCCCATGACCATTCTGACCGGTAAGGAGTTGCAGGAGGGCGTCATGACGAACCTCGAAGATGCGCTGCTGAAATCCGATCCGTCGTTCGCCATCACGCCGCTCGGTTCGATGGGGTCGTCGATCACGATGAACGGCCTCGACGACACCTATATTCTCTTTTTGGTCGACGGACAGCGCATGCTCGGCAGCGGTACGGGGGCGCCCGACCTCGCACGCATCGACATGGCTAACGTCAAACGCATCGAGATTCTCGACGGTGCGGCTTCGATGCTCTATGGTTCCGACGCTATCGCCGGCGTGGTGAACATCATCACCGACGATCCGCGTTCGGGCGTCGAATTGTCGACCCGCGCTTCGTTGCGCAATCACGGTCGTTACGAACATTCGGTCGGCCTCGATGCCAAGGAGGGCAAATTGGGCATCTATACCTCGTTCGTCCACCAGCAGGCCGACGGTTGGCGGCTCAATCCGTTGGAGGAGGACAAGACCGGCGAGTTGGTTCCTTCGGCACGCATGGCCTCGTTCGCTATGGCGTCGAATACTGTTTCGCAGCGGTTCACTTACGACCTCGCCCGCGGTTTGAGCGTTTATGCCGAGGGTTCGTATTATCATTACGACCAGCTTCGTCCGCGTTCGATCGACAACGAGGAGACGAGCTACAAATACGACCTCGGACACCAAAATTACACCTACGGCGCCGGTCTGAAATACATCGTCGGCGATCGGGTTTCGCTCTTCGCCGATTTCCATTCGGACAATTACACATCGACCTACGACTATTTCGTCGCCAGCGGCGATTTGCGGCCGGGCGATACGGAGACCCGCATAGCGACGCGCTTTTACAAGGCTTCGTTGAAGGGAATTTTCAAGCTGGATCGCCACAACCGGCTTTCGGCGGGGCTCGAATACCTCGACGACCGTTTGGACGACTACCTGTCGACCTCGGCCACGTTGCCGACGGCCGTCGGCAACTACACCTTGTCGGCCTATTTGCAGGACGAGGTAACGATCAACCGCCATTGGCAGGCGCTCGTCGGGTTGCGTTATCTTTATCACGAACGGATGGGCAGCCATGCGACGCCCAACGTCTCCGTGATGTACCGCGCGGGCGGATTCAAGGCGCGGGCTTCGTATGCTTCGGGTTACAAGACACCGGCTTTGTCCGAAATCTATACGTTCAACGTCAGCAAGGACGGAGCGTTGACCATCGGCAACGAAGACCTCCGTCCCGAAAAGAGCCATTACGCGTCGCTCAATTTGGAATACGGCACCGGACGGATGAACTTCTCGGTAACCGGATTCTACAATCGGTTGATCGACAAGGTGGAAGTGGAGTCGTTCGAGGTGTCGGACGAGGAGTTGCGGCACTATCAGTCGATCTACGGCGACGGCGTTACACAGCAGATCGTCAAGAAACGCAGCAACATCGACAAGGCTCGGATCGCCGGTGTAACGATTTCCGCGCAGGCCTATCTCGGTGCCGGATTCTCCGTCCGCGGCGCCTATAATTTCATCGACGGCGTCAACCTTTCGGCGCCCGACGGTACGGACGATCGCTTGGACAAGAACATCCGTCATGCCGGCAATGTGTCGGCCGACTGGGAACATGCGTGGAACAAATACACGTTGCACGTCGAGCTGAACGGGCGGATGAGCGGCAAACGTTATTCTTCGACCTATTCGCCGCGCATCGGCGACGCTCCGGCTTATTCGTTGTGGGATTTGGTTACGACGCATACATTCCGGTTGGGACGGGTGATTCTGACACCGACCATCGGCATCGAGAACTTGTTCGATTATCGCGACGACCGTCCTGCCTATCTCCATTACACCAACGCTTCGGGCAAGGCGGCTGCGACCATGTCGCCTTATGCGACGCTGACGCCCGGACGGACGTACTTTTTCTCGTTGGCCATCCGCCTGCGCAGCAAGTGAGGTGTGCAGTCCGGAACGAAAGTAAATCGGAAGCGGCTGCAACCTTCGCAAGCAGGATGATTGCTGTTCGCGTTAGTAAAAATCCGGCGAAATGCCGGATTTTTTCGTATTTTTACACCGGATAACAAGAAGCGAATCATGAACCAACCGAAAATCATCGTGGCCGGTATCGGCCCGGGAACGCCCGATGCGATTACGCCCGCCGTCGCCGAGGCTATTCGGACGGCCGATGTCGTTGTGGGTTACAAATACTATTTCCGTTTCATCGAATCGTTGCTCGGCCCGACGACGCAGTGCGTCGATACGGGAATGAAGCAAGAACGCGCACGGGTCGAGGAAGCTTTCCGTTTGGCCGAGCAGGGTCGATGCGTCTGTATCATTTCGTCGGGCGATGCCGGCATCTACGGCATGGCGCCGCTCGTGTGGGAGATGGCCCGCGAACGGAATTCGTCCGTCGAAATCGAGGTACTGCCGGGCATCAGTGCGTTCCAGCAGGCTGCCGCTTTGCTCGGCGCTCCGATCGGTCATGATTTGTGCCTCATTTCGTTGTCCGATTTGATGACACCGTGGCCCGTGATCGAGCGTCGCATTCGGGCGGCAGTCGACGGCGATTTCGTAACGGCGGTCTACAACCCCCGCAGCAACGATCGTTATTGGCAGTTGTACCGCTTGCAGGAGCTTTTCTTGCAGGGACGCGATGCCGCTACGCCCGTAGGATGCGTGCGGCAGGCCGGACGTGCGGAGCAGGAGGTGCGGATAACGACCTTGGGCGAATTTGATCCCGAACAGGTCGATATGTTCACCG
The DNA here is from genome assembly GCA_947623305.1 of uncultured Alistipes sp. Classification (GTDB taxonomy): domain Bacteria; phylum Bacteroidota; class Bacteroidia; order Bacteroidales; family Rikenellaceae; genus Alistipes. The sequence continues at coordinate 234,727 of CANQGQ010000002.1, forward strand.
TGGTCATCATCGGCAACTCGCAAACCTATCTTTCCGACCGCCGGATGATTACCCCGCGGGGATATTATCGGGAACGGCCCGATGCCGATGCGGGCGTCGGTCAGCGCATCATGATGGAGAGTTTTCGCACGATCGAACAGGAGCTGCACGACCGCAATATCCCGCTCGACCGCAAATGGGCGCTGCTGCATGCCATCCATACGACGGCCGATTTCGAGATGGAGCGGCTGCTGTGGATGAACGACGGAGCCGTAGAGCGGCTCTACCGGCGTTTGTCGGGCGGTGAAATCCGTACGATCGTAACCGACGTTACGATGGCGGCTTCGGGCATCCGACGCGGCGCGTTGGAACGTCTGGGCGTCGAGGTGAAATGTTATCTGCACGATCCGCGGGCCGTCGCTTTGGCCGAGCAGGAGGGCATCACCCGCACGCAGGCCGGTATCCGTTTGGCGGTCGAAGAATATCCTGAAGCGCTCTATGTTTTCGGAAATGCGCCTACGGCGTTGATGGAGCTTTGCCGGAATGTTCATTGCGGCAAGGCCCGTCCGGCAGGCATCGTTGCGGCGCCGGTCGGTTTCGTCCATGTCGAGGAGTCCAAACAGATGGCCAAACCCTTCCGGACGGTCGATCGGATTCTCATCGAGGGGCGCAAGGGCGGGAGCAATCTGGCCGCGACCTTGGTCAATGCCATTCTGACTTTCAATGATGCCGAGGCGCTGCGCCCGGGCCGCGACGTATGAAACAGCGCTTCGTTCTGATCGGTCTCAACGACGAGGCCGCGCCGCATTTTACGGAGGAGGTTTCGGCAGTTATTGCCGCCGCAAAGGTCTTTTCCGGCGGTCGACGGCATCACGAACTCGTGCGGCACCTGTTGCCAGCGGATGCTGTGTGGATCGACATCAGCGTGCCGCTCGATGCGGTGTTCGCGCAATACGAACCGTATGATGAAATAACGGTTTTCGCTTCGGGCGATCCGCTCTTCTTCGGATTCGGCGCTACGATCCGACGGCGGCTTCCCGATGCCGAGTTGCGGATTTTTCCGGCGATGAATTCGCTTCAGACGTTGGCGCATCGCCTCACGATGCCTTACGATGATATGACGACCGTTTCGTTGACCGGTCGGCCGTGGCAGGGGTTGGATCGCGCATTGATCGAGGGCCGTGCGAAAATCGGCGTGCTGACCGATCGCGAACATACGCCTGCGGCTATAGCCGAACGCCTGTTGACGTATGGTTATACGGGTTATCGGATGGCGGTCGGGGAGCATTTGGGGAGCCGTGAGGCGGAACGGGTCGCCGAGTTTACACTCGACGAAGCCGCTCGCCATACGTTCGAAATGCCGAATTGCGTAATCCTGCATGGGGAGCCGCGCCGTGCACCGCTCGGCATTCCCGACAGCGCGTTCGACCACCTCGACGGACGGGCCGGCATGATGACCAAGATGCCGATCCGCCTGTTGACTGTCAGCCTGTTGCAGTTGCAGTCGGCTCGCTGCTTTTGGGACATCGGCAGCTGTACGGGGTCGGTGTCGATCGAGGCGCGGCTGCGGTTTCCGCACGTCGAGGTGCACGCTTTCGAGCTGCGTCCCGAGGGCGAACGGTTGCTGCAGGTCAATGCCTGTCGATTCGGAGCTCCCGGCATCGTATTTCACGGCGGCGATTTCCTTGCATCGGACTGCACGGCCTGGCCGGCTCCCGATGCCGTTTTCATCGGCGGTCATGGCGGACGGCTCGCCGAGGTCGTCGATCGGGTCGTTCCGCTCTTGCCGGACGGAGGACGGTTGGTCTTCAATTCGGTTTCGCCGGAGAGTTTGCGGACGTTCGTGCAGGCCGTCGAGGCGCATGGATGCCTCGTCGGTGCTGAGACCCGCATCGCCGTCGACAACTATCATCCCATTACTGTGATTCAAGCGATCAAACATTCATGAAATCGACCATTGCTATCTTGCTCGTCTCTTCTGGCGGCGAGACGGTCGCCCGTCGGGCGGCCGAAATCCTCGGAGCCGACCGGTTCGCGCTCGCGGCCGTCGATGGATTCCGTCGTGCCGATGCTTTGCAGCCGTTTTTGGAGGAGGAGTTCACGGCTTATCGTGCTTGGGTATTCGTCGGAGCCGCCGGAATCGCGGTTCGTGCCATCGCTCCGCACCTGCGCGACAAACACAGCGATCCGGCTGTCGTCGCGGTCGATTCGACCGGACGATGGATCATTCCGTTGCTTTCGGGCCACGTCGGCGGAGCCAATGTCTTGGCCGAGCGGCTGGCCGAAGCGATCGGCGGTTCGGCCGTCGTTACCACCCAGAGCGACAATACGGGCCTTTGGCCGTTGGACACGCTCGCCGAGCGGTTCGGATGGACGTGCGAGGTCTCCGGCGGGTCGATGAACGAGGCGATTGCCGCCTATGTCGCAGGACGACCGACGGCCTTGTTGCTCGATGTTCGCGACGAAGGGGCACACTACCTCGAACAGACGGCTGCAGCGCATGTCAAGATCTGTTATCGTGCGGCGGATGTTCCGACCGATGCCGCATTGGTGATCGCTTTGACACCCCATATCGTGCCTTTCGATTCGCTCTGTATCCATTATGTTCCGCGCGTGCTCAGCGTAGGTGTGGGATGCCGTAAGGATTGCGACCCGACGGGGATTCCCGAGCGAATCGCCGAGCGGCTCACGGCTGCCGGATGGGCCGCTTCGGCCGTCGCGTCGGTCGCTACGATCGAATTGAAACGCGATGAACCGTTGGTCGAGGCGTTGTGCGAGCATTTCGGTTGCCGGAAACGGATTTTCTCGGCCGACGAGCTTTCGGACATCGACGTGCCGAATCCGTCGGAGCGGGTGCGCGAGGCGACCGGTGTGGCGAGCGTTAGCGAAGCGGCTGCAATCGTCGCCGCACACGACGGTCGGCTCGTTTTGGAAAAACAGAAGGATCGCCTGACGGAGGACAACGATTTCACCTTCGCTGTGGCTTGCGACAGTCGTTCCGAGCGGTGCGGCCATATCGAGATCGTCGGGGCGGGCCCGGGCGATCCCGACTTGATATCCGTACGCGGCCGTCGTTTTCTGGAGGAGGCCGATTTGATTCTCTATGCCGGCAGTCTCGTGCCGCGCGAGGTAACCGATTGCGCCCGGGCCGATGCCGAGGTGCGTTCGTCGGCTCCGTTGACCCTCGAGGAGCAGTTCGAACTGATGAAACGCTATTACGATCGAGGTTGCCTGGTTGTGCGCCTACACACGGGCGATCCGTGCATCTACGGCGCGATTCAAGAGCAGATGAACTTTTTCGACCGTTACGGGATGCGTTACCACATCACGCCGGGCATTTCGTCGTTTCAGGCGGCGGCTGCCGAACTCAAGTCGCAGTTCACCATCCCCGAACGGGTGCAGACCATCATTCTGACCCGCGGCGAGGGCCGAACGCCGATGCCCGAACGCGAACGGCTCCGCGAACTGGCCCGCTCGCAGTCGACTATGTGCATTTTCCTCTCTGCCGGCATCGCGGCGAAGGTGCAGGCGGAGTTATCGGAGCATTATCCGCCCGAAACGCCGGTTGCGGTCTGCCACCATCTGACGTGGCCCGACCAACGCATCTGGCGCGGCGAACTGCGCGATCTGGCGCGCATCGTGGAAGCGCACCATTTGACGTTGACGACCATGATCGTCGTCGGCGAGGCCATCGACAACCGCAAAGGGCTGTCGCGTCTTTATGCGCAGGAGTTCAAACATTTGTTCCGCCCATGATTCTCGTTTTCGGCGGTACGACCGAGGGGCGTTCAGCGGTCAAGGTGATCGAGCAGGGCGGAAAACCTTTCTTTTATTCGACGTTGGGCGACACGCAATCCATCGAACTGGTGCACGGCAAGCGGCTCACCGGTACGATGGATGCCGATACCGCCATTGCGTTCTGCCGCCGCGAGGGGATTCGGTTGTTGATCGACGCCGGACATCCGTTTGCCGAACAGTTGCACCGCACGGTCGAGCGGGTCGCCGAGGTTTGTCGGCTGCCCGTTATCCGCTACGAACGGCGACCGGTTCCGCCCGACGGATATGCCGTTCGATGTGCGGATTACGCCGATGCCATGCGACGGATGGAGGCCGACGGCGTGGAGCATCTGCTGGCTTTGACCGGTGTCCGGACGATCCGGAAATTGCGGCCGTTCTGGGAGCGGCACGATTGCCGGTTCCGGATTCTCGATCGCGAAGCGTCGATCGCCGAAGCTGTGGCGGCTGGCTTTCCGCGTGAAAAACTTCTGTTTTATAGGCCCGATGAACCGGAATCCGTCGTATTGCAGCAGGTGCGGCCTTCGGCCGTGCTGACCAAGGAGAGCGGCGAATCGGGCGGGCTGCCGGCCAAGATCGAGGCGGCGCGGCGGTTCGGCCTGTCGATTTATGTCGTCGAAAGGCCTGTGCTTCCGGATTCGTTTGAGTGCGTTTATACCGAGGCGGGTTTGCTGCGACGAATCGACGAATTGTTCCCCGGGTTTTTCACTTTGCGGAGCGGCTATACGACCGGTACGTGCGCTTGTGCGGCGGCTTGTGCGGCGCTCCGTCTCTTGTTGACGGGCGAATCGGAAGCGCGTTCGGTGATCCTTCTTCCGGGCGGCGAACGGGTTGCACTGCCCGTTTCCGATACTTCGTCGGAAGGTTCGTGGGCCTCCGCTACGGTCATCAAGGATGCCGGCGACGATCCCGACGTTACGAACGGATGCTCCGTAACGGCACGGGTCGAATTGAACGATCTGCAGACGATTCGATTCCTTCGGGGCGAAGGGGTCGGAACGGTTACGCTTCCCGGGTTGGGGCTCGCCGTCGGAGAACCGGCCGTCAATCCGGCTCCGCGACGGATGATTGTCGAGAATTTCGTGGCGATGGGCGTCGCGGGGGCCGATGTCGAAATTTCCGTGGCGAACGGAGCGGCCTTAGCCGAAAAAACCTTCAATCCGCGGGTCGGGGTCGTAGGGGGCCTCTCGATTATCGGCACCTCGGGCATCGTCCGCCCCTTTTCGAACGAGGCGTTCATCCGTTCGATCGAACAGTCGGTCGGGGTCGCCCGGGCGGTCGGCTGCCGCGAATTGGTCATCAACTCCGGCGCCCACAGCGAACGCATCTTGCGCAGCGTGCGGCCCGATCTGGCTCCTCAAGCCTTCGTGCAGTATGGCAATTTCATCGGAGCGGCGTTGCGGGCGGCAGCCCGATGCGGATTCCGACAGGTAACGATGGGCATCATGTTGGGCAAGGCGGTGAAATTGGCCGAAGGTCATCTCGATACCCACAGCCACAAGGTAACGTTGAATCATCCGTTTCTGCAACGGGAGGCTGCAGAGGCGGGATGTTCGGCCACTGTTGCAACGATCATCGAACGAATCGTTCTTGCTCGGGAATTGTGGACGGCGCTCGATGCGGACGATTGCGATCGGTTGTTGCAACGCATCGCCGATGATTGCCGGAACGTCTGTGCACCGTTGTTGCCGGAAGGAGCGGTCGACGTGCTGCTGATTGCGGAAACGGGCGAAATCGCCTACCGGTCGAGCGCATCGAGCAGCTCCGCGATCGACCGACATGCGACAATCGAGCCGTCGTGCTGAACCGTGAAGCGGTCGGATGCGACCGCGATGGTGGCTTCGGCTTCCTCGTTCGAAGCCGACGGTTCGATTCCCACGCGTCGGAGCGCTTTTTCGGCCATCGCCCGTAGTAGGCCGTCGCCCGATAGCCGAACTTGCTTTCGATAGCGGTTCCGGATGCGGAACAGGCCCGTCGTCGGGTCGAAAGCGATGCCTTTTTGCGGAAAGAATCCGGCCAACGTGCCGTCGATGGAGAGGTCTTCGGGCGTTCCCGTAATCAACGGTTCGCCGCGTTTCATCAGCCAAATCCGATCGGCGATTTGCAGCGCCAGTTCGAGGTCGTGCGTCGACAGAAAGATGGTTTTGCCCGTCTCGCGCGTCAGTCGGTGCAGGAGCTGCATGATTTCGACCTTGCTCGGATAATCCAGAAAGGCGGTCGGCTCATCGAGCAGAATGATGGGCGTTTGTTGAGCCAATGCTTTGGCGATCATCGCTTTTTGCCGTTCGCCGTCGGAAAGAGTCTGGATTTTGCGCTCGGCGAGCGATTCGATACCGACCGCCGCCACGGCCCGATCGACCTCCTTGCGATCGGAAGCGGTAAGCGCCCCCCAGAAACCCGTGTAGGGTGCTCGGCCCATGGCAACTAAATCGGTTACAGTCATGTTGGTCAGATCGCATTTGTCGGTCAAGACGACCCCCAGAAGATGCGAGAGCGCCCGATCGGAATACTCCGTCAACGTCCGTCCGAGCAGCCGGATCGAACCGCCCAACGGCGGTTGAAATGCCGCCAAGGTGCGCAAAAGGGTCGATTTTCCGGCTCCGTTTCGGCCTAAAAGACAGGTCAGTTCGCCGTTCGAGATGGAGGCGTCGAGCTCTTCGGCAACGACGTGTTCCTCGTTCCGTACGCGGTAGCCGATCCGCAGGTCGGAGAGACGGATGGTTTCCTGCCGCTTCATTCGTTCAGGTCGTTTTTGCGTTTACGGAACAACACCCACATCACGACGGGCGCGCCGATCAGAGCCGTTACCGAGTTGATGGGCAACACGCCTTCGAAACCGGGCATGCGGGCGATCAGATTGCAGAACAGGGCCAAAACGGCGCCCATCAACAGCGAGGCGGGCATCAGAATCCGATGATCGGAGGTGCTGAAGATGCCGCGGCACAGGTGCGGAACGGCCAGCCCCAAAAACATGATCGGCCCGCAATAGGCGGTTACGATTGCTACCAGTACGCCGGCCGAACCGATCGTCAACAGGCGCGCCCGACGGATGTCGAGCCCTAAGTTGCGGGCATAATGGTCGCCCAACAGTAACAGGTTGAGTGTCTTGACGAGCAGCATCGAAAGGGGCAGCAGCACGGCCATGACCGAAACGAAAAGCGTTACTTGGTTGCCCGAAACACGCGCGAAACTGCCGAGACCCCAGATGACATAGGCCCGGATGTCCTCCTCGACGCTGAAGAATTTCAGCACGCCGATGACGGCATTGGCCACATAGCCGATCATCACGCCGATAATCAGCAGGGTTACGTTGCCTTTGACCTTTTGCGAGATGTAGGCGATCAAGGCCATGACGGCCAGCGCTCCGATGATGGCGGAGACCGTCAGCGCCAGATTGCCGACATATCCGAGGCGACTCAACGCATGCCCCCCGATTCCCGAAACCAGCACCACGAGCGCGACCCCGAGACTGGCTCCCGAACTGATGCCCAACACGGAAGGACCTGCCAACGGATTGCGGAAGACCGTTTGCATCTGCAATCCGCTGACCGAAAGGCCGGCGCCGGCCACCAAGGCCGTGAGTGCTTGCGGAAGCCTCGATTTCAGAATGATGTTCCGACGGATTTCGTTCTCCTCGGCCCCTTCGCCGAAGAGAATCCGCACGACCGACCGGAACGGGATTTCGACCGTTCCGATCAACAGGTTGAACACCCCCAACAGCACGACTGCCACGACCAGCAGTCCCAGGATTCCGAGCCAGCGACGTTTCATCGGTCGATTAGGGTAGCAATCGGTAATAGACGGGGCGGTGATCCGGAACCAATTCGGGATGGAAAACTTTGATGAGGTCGGCCAATACGACATCGGGTTGCATGGGCGTTGCCTCGTAGAACGGGGTCTGGCGCAGATTGCAGTAGATGACGCCCCGATTTTTCCAGGCCCGAAAATCCGTGTAGCGGGCGTCCTCGTCGCGCAGGGCATCGTAGGAGAAAATGCCGTCGAAGCTGTTGAGTATCCGCCAGTAGTCGGCATCTGCCGCGGCCGTATAGACTTGTTCGAAGTCGAGGGTTACGCCGCCCGAACGGGGATCGTTGCGCAGGAAATAGTCGGCGCCTGCATCGCGGAACAGCTGGGCCAGAAAACTGCGGCCGCCCACTGCGTACCAGTTGCCGCCGCGCAATTCGCCCGAAAAGACTGTCGGACGCTGTTCGACCTCGGCCGTCAGCGCACACAATCGGTTGTAGCGCGTCGCTATGGCATTGAACAGGCTATCGGCCCGTTCTTCGTCGCCCGTCAGCAGGCCGATGCAGCGAATCCATTCCGCCTGTCCGAGCGGCGAGGGTTCCTTGTAACCGAAATGCGGCAGGAGCGGGGTGCCCGCTTCGCGCAGGGCATCGTATCCGCCCCGTTTGAACGGCGAAATCAAGATCAAATCGGGCGCGATGTTCAGAATCACTTCGTTATCGAAGTTGCCTTCGATGCCGATACGCTGCGTAGCGCCTTCGCGAAGTCGGCGCTGCATCTCCGGATTGTGGAGATGGCGGGTCGAAGTAACCCCCTTGACCGCATCCAGCCGATCGAGCGTGATGAAGTTCGAGAGTTGCAGGGTCGTCATGCAGATCACGTTGCGCACCGGCACCTCGATGGGCGTGCAGTCTGCGGGAATCTCCGGCTTTTCGCCGCGCGGAATCAATGCAAAACGGCTCGGTTGCCCTTGTTTGTTTTGTGGGTCGCACACTTCGAGAATTTTGAATCCGTTGCAGCGATGTACGGCGAACCCTTCGGCGTAACGGATTTCGTAGCCGGTCGAATCGGTTGCGGAATCGGCGGCCGTGCGGGTATTGCGATGGCCGCACGCACAGCATGCGACGAGCAACAGGCCTGTTATTAAAAATCGGTTATTCAATTCGGTAACTTTGTTTGTCGTCCGAACAATCGTTCGGACGATTTATCAGTAGGCAAAGATACCAAAATTAACCGAATATCAGCCGTTCGACCCATGAAATCGGCCGTTCCGTGCAAATGATTTGTACGGAACGGCCGGTATGAATGCGAGGCCGGTTGTTCGGTATCGGATTAGCCGATGCTTCCGGCCAGTGCATGCGTGCACCAACCGGCCAGCACTTCGGCCAGCAGATAGCAACCGATGTATAGGCCGACGGCTCGTCCGCCGCGCAGATTGGCTGCGATCGAAAATCCGCGCCAGCTCCATGCGAAGAACCAAACCAACAGGATCAGCGCGATCGTTGTGTAAACGAACAATGCGGTCGACGGCACGAAGGAGGAAAGTTCGAGCAGATTGGTATTTTGCAACCGTTCCACATCGCTTGTGATCTGCTCGGGCGGATAGATCGGAGAGCAGAGCAGCAGAACGAGCCAAGGAAGTTTTGCCAACGCTTGATTGCCCGCGATGTCGACGATGCGGATGCGGGATTTCGAAAACCAGCGTCCTGCACCGTAGAGTAGGCCGGAGAAGATGCTCCATCTTGCAAGGAGCTGTCCGGCCAGACGCAGATACGAAAGATCGCCGATGCCGAGGGAGATTACGCCGCGGAACGTTTGTCCGGTTGCACTGGCGATTGCGACCATGCCGGCCATGACGAGCAGACCGACGGAGAGGGTCGTGCCTCCCGAAAAATAGGTGAAAGGATCGAGCAGTTTTTTCATTGTTCGTAGGATTTTAAGCGGTTGATGATGTCGTCGAGGCGATTGCGGACGGTGGGGTAGCTCAGGCCCATTCGGGAAGCCATCTCTTTCAGGGAACCGCTGCACAGGATGAAGTCTAAGACGAATCGTTGATCGTCGGTCGGCAGCAGCAGCAGGGTCGGCAGGCGGTAGTCGCCTTCGATGCGGGTCTCGCAAGTCGGACAGTGGAGTGCGGCGACGTGGAGCTGGGCGCTGCACGAAGGACATGCGTTCGGAAGATTTTTTTTCGTTTCCATGCTCTTTTTTATTTGTTTACGAAACAAAAATAATGTAATTTTCAATAAAATCAAAATTTATTTTAATTAAATTTATTTTTTTGATTGATAAAAATGAACGATAAGGGGCAAGGTTGTTCGGATTATCTTGTGTGGGGTATTTAGGGGTATTTTCGTTTTTTATTCGTATCTTTGGCTTCGCCGAAACGGATCGAATCGAGCTTCCGTTTCGTGCGGTTTGGAAATTAATAAAGAGGCGATTAGATACGATTTTATACGGGCGGTAATCCAAAACCGTATGACCTTGCGGGTTCCGGTCGAAGCCCCCGCCTTGGCGGGGGCTTAGGGGTGGGTCAAATTTGTAAACGCGGCGAAGCCGCGAGCGGTGCGACCGACGGCAATGTAAAACCATTCGCTAACTCGATTCGGTGTAAAGTTATATATAGTTGCCAATAAAAACTTTTGTTATGACACATAAAATCATGCTGCTCGGTTCCGGCGAATTGGGCAAAGAGTTCGTCATTGCAGCGCAGCGGTTGGGACAGACCGTCGTAGCCTGCGATTCGTATGCGGGGGCTCCCGCCATGCAGGTGGCCGACGAGGCCGAGGTGTTCGACATGCTCGACGGCGATGCGTTGGCTGCCGCCGTGGCCCGTCATCGGCCCGATTTGATCGTGCCTGAAATCGAGGCCATCCGTACCGAACGGCTTTACGACTTCGAACGGCAGGGCATACAGGTTACCCCGAGCGCCCGAGCTGTCAATTTCACGATGAACCGCAAGGCGATTCGCGATTTGGCTGCCAAGGAGTTGGGCCTGCGAACGGCCGAATACCGTTATGCCAAGACCTACGAGGAGTTGTGCGCGGCTGCGACGGAGGTCGGTTTTCCGTGCGTGGTCAAACCGTTGATGTCTTCGTCGGGCAAGGGGCAGTCGGTCGTGAAGGGGCCCGAGGAGCTGGAACACGCTTGGCAGTACGGTTGCGAGGGTTCGCGAGGCGACATCCGTGAATTGATCGTCGAGGAGTTCATTCGTTTCGACAGCGAAATCACGTTGCTGACCGTAACGCAAAAGAACGGCCCGACGCTTTTCTGTCCGCCGATCGGCCATGTGCAGAAGGGCGGCGATTATCGGGAAAGTTTCCAGTCGCCCGCGATTGCGCCCGAGCAGTTGCAGGAGGCGCAGCGGATGGCGGCCGCCGTTACCGGTGCGTTGACCGGCGCCGGTATATGGGGCGTCGAATTTTTCCTGAGCAAGGAGAAGGGCGTCTATTTTTCGGAGTTGTCGCCCCGTCCGCATGATACGGGGATGGTTACCTTGGCCGGTACGCAGAATCTCAACGAGTTCGAGTTGCATTTGCGGGCCGTCCTGGGGTTGCCCATTCCCGCCATCACATTCGAACGCATCGGGGCCAGCGCCGTGGTGCTCGCTCCGGAGGCGATTCCGTCAGCACCGCATTACGAGGGTGTCGAACGGGCGATGGCCGTCGATCCGCATTTCGATGTGCGGATTTTCGGCAAACCGTCGGCACGCGTCAACCGGCGGATGGGCGTCGTTGTGGGGTATGCCCCGCTCGGCGGCGATTTGAATGCGCTGCGCGAGCGCGTGAAGGCTGCAGCCGCCGAAATTCGCGTAGTGAAATAAATGGGTCGGTGGCAATGAAAAATATCGTTTTCGATTTGGGGGGCGTCTTGTTCGCCCGCAGGCGCAACGAGTGCACGCAGGATTTCATCGACTTTTTCGCCTTCATCCGGCAGGAGGAGATTCCGCACTTCTGGGTGGAGTACGATCGCGGCACGGCGACGCTGGACGAGGTAATCGCGGAATTGTGCCGGCGTACCGGTTGCGACCGTGCGAAATGCGAGGAATACCTGCGAACGGCGATCGACCTTCAGCGGCCGGTCGAGGCGACCGAGCGATTGATCGGCGATTTGAAACAGGCCGGATACAAGCTTTATGTTCTGTCGAACATGTCGTGCGAGTTCATCGACTTCCTGCGCCGGTTTCCGGTTTACCGGTCGTTCGACGGCGAGGTCGTTTCGTGCGAGGAGCATACGGTGAAGCCCGAACCACAAATTTACCAGATTTTGTTGGAACGTTACGGGTTGGTACCTGATGAGACGTTGTTCATCGACGATCGTCGGGTCAACATCGAGGCAGCCGAGGCGATGGGGATTCACGGCCATCTGTTCGACAGCCATGACCCCGAGGGGGCCTGCAATGCAATCCGGAAACGGTTGGCATTGTAGTTGTTCGGGCCGGAAGGGGGCGTAAAGAGGAGCGGACTGTGAAAAAAGTCCGCTCCTCTTTTTATGTTCCGGATGGAGGGCGTTTTATGCGTGCAGTCTTGCCCGCACGTTGTCCGTTGCCCGTTTCAGTTGTTCTTCCGGACAGCAGAGCGTGATGCGGATATAGCGGGCCCCTTCCGAACCGAAGATGCCGCCGGGCGTCAGAAAGACGTCGCATTTTTCCAGCACCTCGTCCGAAAATGCGAAACTGTCGCCCGCATACGTTTCGGGCAGTTCGGCCCAGACGAAAAGACCGGCCTGATGCGGGCGGTACGTGCATCCGAGGGCATCGAGCAGCGCGTATGCCTGCTTTTCCCGTCCGTAATAGATAGCATTCAATTCTTTGAACCAGTCGTCGCCCAGCGAAAGGGCCGTAGCCGCAGCCGCCTGCACGGGATAGAACATGCCCGAATCCATGTTCGATTTGAAAGTCAGAATCGCGTCGATCCACTCCTTCTTACCTACGACAACTCCTACGCGCCAGCCGGCCATCGAGTGCCCTTTCGAAAGCGAATTGAGTTCCAACGCCACTTCGCGTGCGCCGTCCGCCTCCATGATAGAGATCGGGGCTGCCGCATTGCGGATGAAACTGTAGGGGTTGTCGTGTACGATCAGGATGTTGTGCTTCGCGCCGAAATCCACGACTTTTTGCAGCAGTTTGGGCGTCGGCGTTTGCCCCGTCGGCATGTTGGGGTAGTTGACCAGCATCATCTTCACGCCGTCGAGACCGGTCCGTTCGATCGCCTCGAAATCGGGATAGAATCCCGTCTGTTTGTTGAGCGCATAGGGAACCATCGTGCCGCCGGCTAACCGCACGGCAGCTGAATAGGTCGGGTAGCCCGGGTTGGGAACCAGCACCTTGTCGCCTTGGTTGAGGAACGTCATGCAGATGTGCATGATGCCCTCTTTCGAGCCGATGAGCGGCAGCACTTCCGAATCGGCATCCAATTCCGTGCGGTACCACTTTCTGTACCAGTCGGCAAAGGCCTTGCGCAGAATGGGTTCGCCCTTGTAGGACATGTATTTGTGAACGTCGGGGCGTTTGGCCTCCGTCGCAAGCCGTTCGATGACCGACGGATGAGGCGGCAGATCGGGACTGCCCATCGCCAATTTGACGATTCGGCGGCCCGTGGCAGCTTCCAATTCGGCGATTTCACGCAACCGGCGCGAAAAATAATACTCTCCTGTGCCGTCCAACCGGTGCGAACGGGCGATCGTTACTGCTTTTGCCATGATGGGATGCGGTTTTAAGTGGGGTCTGAGGGATTACAAGGCGAATAGAATGAAAATCTGGGCCGTCAGCACGCGCAGGAACATGACGACCGGATAGACCGTCGAATAGCCTACGGCCGGCATGTCGTTTCCGGCAGTCGCATTGGCATAGGCCAGCGCCGGCGGGTCGGTCGTCGAGCCGGCGATCAGCCCCATTAAGGTATAGTAATTCATCTTCAGCCAGATGCGGGCGACCGCCGCCACGAGCAGAATCGGCACGACCGTAATGATGAATCCGTAGCCGACCCAGCGATAGCCTCCGTCGGCGATGGCGTCGATGAATCCGTCGCCCGCGCCGATGCCCACAGCGGCCAAAAAGAGGGCGATTCCCAATTCGCGCAACATCAGATTGGCGCTCATGGTCGTGTAGGTAACCAAATGGAAGTGCGTTCCGAAGCGGCCGATCAGGATGGCGACGATCAACGGGCCGCCGGCAAGGCCCAACTTCACTGGCTGGGGGACGTTCATCAACGGAATGGAGCCTAACAGCACGCCCAAAGCGATTCCGACGAACAAGGTAACCAAATTGGGCTGTCGCAGCTTTTTGAGCGAATTGCCCAATACGTCGGCCGCTCGTTCCACCGCCTGCGCGGGGCCTACGACCATCACGCGGTCGCCGACCTGGAGTTCCAGCCCTTGGTAGGGGATCAAATCGACGCCCGCACGATTCACGCGCGTGATGTTGATGCCGTATTTGGTGCGAAGCCGCAGATCGGAGAACTTCTTGCCGTTGATCGACGATTTGGTGATCAAGATGCGGCGCGAAACCAATTCCGCCTGCGGTGTATGGCTGTCCCATTCTTCGTCGGACATCTCCGTGCGGCGGCCGAGGAATGCGACGATCGCTTCGAGGTCTTCGGTCTGGCAGATGACCCGAAGGCGGTCGCCCTGACGTACGACGCTGTCGCTGTCGGCCATGCCGATCGTTCCGTCGTGCCAGATGCGCGAGACCACGAATTGCCGGTTGATTAATTGGCGCAGGTTTTCGACCGTATGTCCGTCGAGCATTCGATTGGTGAATTCGACGGAGATTTTTTCGGCGAGTTTGTGCTCATTGGAGAGACGGGCCAGTTCTTCGTCCTCCTTTTCGAACCGCACGCGGAAGGCGTAACGGATGAAGATCATGGAGAGGATGATGCCCACGACGCCCAACGGATAGGCTACGGCGTAACCCAAGGCAATGGTTTCGTCCGCCTGTCCGGCTGCATCGGTGAAGGCCTGTTGCGCCGCACCTAATCCGGGGGTATTCGTTACTGCGCCCGAAAGGATGCCGACCATCGTCGGAATCGGGGTGCCGGTCGCTGCATGAAGAACGTAAGCGGTCGCCACACCTATGAGCACGATGGCCGTTGCGCATGCCACGAGGGTCATGCCTCCGTGCTTGAACGACGAAAAGAAGCTGGGCCCCACCTGCAACCCGATGGAAAAGACGAACAGAATCAATCCGAACTCCTGCACGAAATGTCGGATGTCGTTGTCGACCGTCATGCCGAAATGGCTGCATGCGATACCGACGAAAAGGATCCACGTGATGCCGAGCGAGATCCCTTTGATCTTGATTTTGCCGAGCAGAATACCCAGCGTGATGACCAAGGCGAACGTGATGACGGCGTGCGCGATTCCTTCGCCGAGAAAGAGGTTGTAGAGCCAATTCATGTTGTTGCGGGTCGATTGGATGGTTCAGCGCACAAAAATAGTATATTTTTAAGAAAATTAAAAATTGTCGCAGCGATTTTTCCGTCGGCGTGCGGTCTCGATGCCGTCATTGTTCGCCGGTGGCCTTTTCCCGGATTCCGGACAAGCGGATTTCCGGCTTCGGGACGGGCGATTCCGGAGCGGACAGTTCAGATCGTCGCAAGCCGCGCAACCTCCTCGGTCGTGGCCGGTGAGGAGGCGATACAGCCATCGTCCGAGCAAGCCGAATGCGGCGAACCCGATGATGCCTGCGATGATCGTTTGCCAATCCATTGTGTATGGTGTCTTGTGCGGTTTCGTTTACAGCCACAGAACGAGCCGATAGACTACCCAGGCGACTGCCCATGCCAGCCCCGTGTTGTAGATCAGGGAGAGGCCGGCCCATTTCCAACCCGCTTCCGTGCCGATGGCCGTTACCGTGGCGATGCAGGGGATGTAAAGCAAGATGAATACCAGAAAGGCGAGCACCGATGCGGTCGTGAAGTCGCCGCTGGCGATCAACCGTCGCGAAAGCGAGGCGGTTTCGTCGTTCGACATTGTGTCCGAAGGTTCGTCCGGTGAAACGAGCACCTCCGCCACGCCGTCGATTCCGCCGATGATTGCGATTTCGGAATCCGCCTCGACCGACTGGACTTTCGGCACATCGGTTTCGGCATAGAGCACGCCGAGGGTGCTTACGACGATCTCTTTGGCTGGAAAACCCGACAACAGGGCGACGCTGGCCTTCCAGTCGAGACCCAACGGACGGAATACCGGTTCGCAGGTTTTGCCGATCCGGCCTAAATAGGAGTGTTCGTAATGGTTTTGCGACGTATAGGGCTGTTCGTCGGAGAGACGGGCATCGCGGTCGGGCTGCGGATAGTAGCTCAGGAACCAGACGATGATCGACGCCACGAGAATCATGCCGCCCATCTTGCGCAGGTATTGGGCGCATTTGTCCCACATGTGCGAGAGGGTCGTTTTCCACGTCGGGAGTCGGTAGGGGGGCAGTTCCATGACGAAGGGCGTTTCATCCACGGGAAAGAGGAAGCGGCGCATCAGTCGGGCGGTCAGGATGGCCGCCAGTACGCCGGTCAGATAGAGGCCCGTCATCACCCATACGGCTTCGGCTGCGAAGAACGTACCGGTCAGCAGCAGATAGATCGGGATGCGTGCGCTGCACGACATGAACGGGGTGATCAGAATGGTAATCAGCCGGCTGCTGCGGCTTTCGATCGTCCGGCAGGCCATGATGGCCGGCACGTTGCAGCCGAAACCCATAATCAGCGGGATGAACGATTTGCCGTGCAGACCGAGGCGGTGCATGACGCGATCCATGATGAACGCTGCGCGGGCCAGATAGCCCGAATCCTCCATGAACGAGATGAACAGATAGAGGATCATGATGTTCGGCAGGAAGACGATGACCGAACCCACGCCGCCGATGATGCCGTCGCAAAGCAGGTCGCGCAGGGTGCCTTCGGGCAGCAGGGTATTCAGCGCCTCGCTCAGCCAGCCGACCAGCGTCTCGATCCACCCCTGCGGATAGGCCCCCAGCCGGAACGTGCACCAGAACATGAAGCCCATCAGCAGGAAAAAGATCGGGAATCCCCACAACTTATGGGTAACGAATGTGTCGATCAGAGCCGTCGTCGTCGCTTCTTCGCGTTGGCCGGCGGTGTAGGTCTCTTTGAGCGCCCCCGAAATGAATCCGTATTTCTGGTTGGCGAAGGCGGTTTCGACATCTTCATCCAGTGCTTCGGTGATTCGTTTGGCTTCGCGGTCGCGGATTTCCGTCCATTCGGCATAGTGGGCGCAGGATCGGAGTTGCGCTTCGACCTGCTTGTCTCCCTCTAATAGCTTCATGGCGAAATAGCGGGGTGGAAAGGCTTTGGGCAGTTCGTCGCGGCAGGCTCCGATGGCACCGTTGAGTTTCTGCAGGCCCTCCTCGATGACCGGCCCCTGGTTGATATGGATGTGGCGTACGCGTGCGTCCTGGTTTTCATAGACGGCGATGACCGTGTCGAGCAGTTCGCCGATGCCTTTGTTGTTGCGGGCCTCGACGGGGATCATCGGCACGCCCAGCATCCGGCCCAGATGGTCGTAGTCGAGCTTCGCTCCGCTGGCGGTCAGTTCGTCGAACATGTTCAGTGCCACGACCATGCGGGGATTGATGTCGATGAGCTCGGTCGTCAGATAAAGGTTGCGCTCGAGATTGGACGCCACGACCGAATTGATGATGACGTCGGGGGTCTTTTCGGCGATGTGGGTGCGCACGAAGCGTTCTTCGGGCGTATAGGCCGACAGCGCATAGGTGCCCGGCAGATCGGTGATTTCGAACCGGTAGCCCCGATAGCTGCGGTAACCGATTTTGGCGCCCACGGTTACGCCGCTGTAATTGCCCACGTGTTCGCGTCCGCCCGAGATGGCGTTGAAAAGCGACGTTTTGCCGCTGTTGGGGTTCCCGACCAAGGCGACCGTGATGGTGCGGCTTTGGCGGATGATGATTTCGTCGGCCTGGCGACAGGAATCGTTCTCTCCGGGATATTCGGCGAAGGCTGTTCCGAACGGAGAATGATGGTGGCGGTCTTTTTCGGAGATTCGGTGAAGACCGTTCCGTCGGTTGCCGGAATGTTGCTCTTCTTCGATCAGTTGTTGCACTTCGGCATCGGAGAGTACGACGATCATGTCGGCTTCGCTGCGCCGCAACGAGATGTCGTAGCCCATGATTTTATATTCGATGGGGTCTTCCAGCGGGGCGTTGAGCACCACCTCGACGCGCTGCCCGCGGACGAATCCCATTTCCATGATGCGGCGGCGGAATCCGCCGTGGCCCAGGACTTTCAGTATCGTGGCCGATTCACCGGTTTTCAGTTCGGAAAGACGCATGGTCGAAAACTTCGTTTACCAAATCGGCGACGAAGATACGATTTTCGGATGAAACCGTCAATCGCAATTTATAGGTATATTTTGAGACGTTTTTGGTGTGCTCGTGTTTTTGGGCTCGGATATTCAAATCCGACCGCTGTTGCTCGCGGCCTTGGGCCGCGTTTGCAGATTAGACCCTTTTCATTGCACGTTTTGCACCTCCGACACGCGGAAGCCGCCGCCCAACGCTTTGCACAGATCGACGTAGTTGATGTATTGCTGGGCGACGAGATTGGCCAGCTGCATCTGTGAATTGTAGAGGTCGCGCTGCGTGTTCAGCACATCGAAATAATCGGCTAATCCGCTGCGGTAGAGGGCTTGCGTCATTTGGTCGATGCGTTCGTTGACGGCGACTAATTCGCTATAGCGCGCAGTCTGGCGTCGATAGGTCTCGATGGCGTCGAGGACGGTCTCGACCTCCGAAAAGGCACTCAATACAGCCTGCTCGTATTGTCGGGCCGCTTGTTCGTAGCGGGCCATCGCCGCCTGTTCCGAACGCTTCAGTTTTCCGAATGCGAAAATCGGGGCGGTGATCGAGCCCGTTGCACTCCAAACCCACGGATCGGAGCGGGTCAACCCTTTGAGCGACGCCGAAGCGATGCCCCCTTTGGCCGTTAGCCCGATCGACGGAAAGCGGGCGCTTCGGGCCACGCCGACTTCGGCGGCTGCGGCGAGCAGCGTGTAGCGGTTTTCCATCAGATCCGGCCGTCGTGCGAGCAGTTCGGAGGGCAATCCGACCGGTATGTCTACCGGTTGCGCGATCGCTTCCAGCCGGATTGCGGTGCCGGTCGCTGCGGGTTGTGGCCGGGCCTCGCCCAGCAACAGACCGAGCGACAAACGGGTCTCCTCGACGGCCCGTTCGTAACGCGGAATGTCGGCTTCCGCCTCATAGACTAAGCTGCGGGCTTGTGCGAGGGCCACGCCGTTCGACATGCCGTATCGGTGCATCGAGTCGATCAGCACGGCCGATTCGCGGCGGAGTTCGCAGCTGCGACGGGCGATCGACAGCGCATGCTGGTACTCCAACAGTTCGAAATAGGCCGTTGCGACCTGGGCGGCTAACGAGAGTCGCACGCCGGTGTAGGCCCACAGCGAGGCCGCGATCTGCGCACGGGCCGACCGACGGGTGTTGCGCAGGGCCCCGAACAGCGACACTTCCCACGTGAGCGACGGCTCGACGGCATAGGATTGCACGATTCCCGTGGCATCGGTGTAGCTTCCGCCGGCTGCGACGCCTGCGCCGAGCTGCGGCAGATATTGCGCTCGTACGATGCCGAGGTTGGCCCGTGCCTCCTCGATGCGGGTTGCGGCTGCCGCCAAGTCGCGGTTATTAGTTAGTGCTCGTTCGATCAGCCGGTTGAGGGTCGTGTCGCCGAACATCCGCCACCAGCAGCTGTCGAGTTCCGTCATGGCCGGACCGGCTGCCGTGTCGTTTGCATAGCGGGCCGGTAGGGCGGTCTGCGGCGGGTAGAATCGGGGCGCGCAGGCGCTGGTCAATATGCCGACGAGTAGGAGAAATCGTTTCATGCATGCGGTTGTTTTTGGGCACGGCGGCGTTCGAACCGGCCGATGCGTCCGATCAGATAGTAGAGCGATGGATAGAGGAAAATGCCCGCGAGCGTGGCGAGCAGCATGCCGCCGACCAAGGCTACGCCCATGATGTTCCGCGCGGTGGCATAGACCCCCGTGGCGAATACGAGCGGCATGACGCCCAACACGAAGGCGAAAGCGGTCATGAGGATGGGGCGCACGCGCTGTCGGGCGGCGCCGACAGCCGCTTCGTCCAACGAGGTGCCGTTCTCCTGGAAGATGCGGTGGGCGTATTCGACGACTAAAATGGCATTTTTGGCTGCCAGTCCGATCAGCATAACAATCGAAATTTGCATATAAATATCATTGACATAGAGGGCATTCGCCAAGTGCATCCCGCTCGTGGCGAGCAGCGCACCGAGCACGGCGACCGGCACGCTCAACAGAATGGCCATCGGCAGCCCCCACGATTCGTAGAGCGCGGCCAGCGACAGAAAGACGAAAACCAGCGCCAGCAGATAGACCACGCTGCCCGATTTCGAGGCCTGCGCCTCCTGGTAGGTGATTCCGCTCCAGGCTGTGCCCACATCTTCGGGCAGGACGTCGGCGGCCGTGCGTTCGATCTCCTGCATGACGGTTGCGGTCGATGCGCCCGCCGCCGGCGTAACGGTCAGCGAGATGGAACGGTAGAGATTGAACTGCGAGACGTATTCCGCGCCGACGGTGTCTTTCACTTCGACGAAGGTCGTAACCGGCACGCTTTCGCCCGAGGCGGAGGAGACGTAGTAGCTTTCGAAGGCCCGCTCGTCGGCCCTGTAGGCGGGCGCCGCTTGCAGATAGGTCTGATAGAGCTTGCCGAAACGGTTGAAATTGTTGATGTAGGTGCCTCCGAGCAGCGCGCTCAACTCGTTATAGAACGCGGCGGGTTCGATGCCGGCGGCCAGCATGCGTTCTTTGTCGATCAGCAATCGCCGTTGGGGAACGCCTGCGTCGAACGGGGTCGTTACCGAGGCGATCGACGGCCGTTTTTTCAGCGAGTCGATGAGCGTTTCGGTGTGTTGCAGCAGATATTGCGTGCCGCGTCCTTCGAGGTCGAGCACTTCGGCCGATACGCCCGACGCGACGCCCAACCCGGGAATCGACGGCGGAATGAATGCGTAGCACTCCGCCCCGGGTACGGCGAAATAGAGCTCCTCGGTGAGCTTTCGGGCGATTTCGGCAGCCGTCAGCTTGCGTTTGTCGTAGTCGACGAGCGAAACGAAGATGATGCCGCTGTCGGTCGATGCGATGCCGGCCATCATGTTGAATCCGGCGGCGAACGACGTCGAGGCGACCTCGGGCATCCGGCGGATGAAGCGTTCGGCTTGCAGCATGGTTTCGCGCGTTACCTGCAACGAGGAGGCCTCGGGCGTCGAGACCATCACCATGACGTACCCCTGGTCTTCTTCGGGGAGGAATCCCGACGGCAGCCGGTTCCAGATGAGGACGATCGCCGCGATGACGATGCCGACGAAAACGGCCGTGCGCGTCGTATGTTTGACGAGCGTCGCGGTGAACGAACTGTATCGGGCCATTTTCCGGTCGAACCAGCGGTTGAATGCAGCGAAGGGGCCCCGTTGCGGAGCCTCCCGCTTGCGCAGCATCAGGGCGCAGAGCGCCGGCGAAAGAGTCAGTGCATTGAAGGCCGAGAGGACGATCGACACGGCGATCGTAATCGAGAATTGCTGGAAAAGCCGTCCCGTGATGCCGCCCGTGAACGAGACCGGCAGAAAGACGGCCAGCAGGACGACCGTCGTGGCGACGATGGGCGATGCGACGTTGCGCATGGCTTGCAGCGCTGCCTCGCGCGGGGTCAGGCCTGCTGCGATGTTGACCTGCGCTGCTTCGACGACGATGATGGCGTCGTCGACCACCAATCCGATGGCCAGCACCAACCCCAACAACGAAATGATGTTCAGGGTCAGTCCTAACAGCGGGAATACGGCGAATGCGCCGATCAGCGATACGGGAATCGCCACGAGCGGGATGACGGTGGCCCGCCAGTCTTGGATGAACAGATAGATGATGAGAATGACCAACCCCAAGGCGATGAAAAGCGTGCGGAAAATGTCCTTGATGCCCGCTCGGATGCTGGACGTCGCATCGACGATCGAAGTGGCCTCGATGCCGTCCGGAAAGCGCTTTTCGAGCCGCTGCATCGCGGCTTTCACCTGTTGTCCCACTTCCATGGCGTTGCTGCCGGGCTGCTGATAGACCACTAACAGGGCGGTCGGCCGGCTCTCGAAGACCGAACTCATCCCGTAGGTCTGACTGCCTAACGAGACGTCGGCCACGTCCCGCAGCCGGACCTGTTCGCCCGTGGCGGTGGTGCGCAGCACGATGTCGCCGAACTGTTCGGCGGTGGCGAGTTGCGGCGGCAGCGTTACGGTATAGGTGCGGCTCGTCCCTTCGGGGGCCGGTTCCGCACCGAGCTTGCCCGCCGGATAGATGCTTGCCTGCTGGTCGATGGCCTGGATGATTTCCGAAACCGGAATGCCGTAATACTTCAACAGGTCGGGCCGCAGCCAGATGCGCATGGCGTATTCGCCGGCCCCCATGATGTCGACCTTGCCGACGCCGTTGATCTTCAGCAACTCGTCCTGCAGGTTGATGTAGGCGTAGTTCGACAGAAATTCGTCGTCGTAGCGGCCGTCGCTGTGCAGCGCGTAGACCAGCAGGAATCCCGACATGGTTTTGCGGGTAGTTACGCCTTGTTGCGTAACGGCTTGCGGTAGTTGCGGGGTGGCCGTGGCGACGTTGTTCTGGGTGAAAATCGCATCCAGATCGGGGTCGGAACCGATATCGAATGTTACTTGGATGGTCATCGAACCGTCGTTGGCGCTCGTCGATTGCATGTAGAGCATATCGTTGACCCCCATGATGGCCTGTCCGACGGGGGTGGCGACCGCATTATCGACCGTTTCGGCATCGGCTCCCACGTAGGAGGCCGAAACCTCGACGACCGGCGGCGTGATGTCCGGATACTGTTCGACGGGCAGCCGCACGATGGAACTCAATCCGAGCAGCACGAGGGCGATGGCCAGCGAAATGGCGAAAACCGGACGCGAAACGAAGAATTTTTCCATGGGCCTGCTTTTATTGCTGTATCGGAGTGGTTTGCGGCCCGCCGGCATCGGACGGTTGTTCGACGGGTACGACTTTGGCCCCGTTGCGGAGCTTCTGGCTGCCCGTCAGGACGACCCATTCGCCCGCGGCGAGCCCTTCGTCGATACACTGCCGTTCGCCGATGGTTTCGCCCAATGTTACGCGGCGATAGCTCACCGTGCTGTCCGGGCCGACGACCCATACCGAATAAATATCTTGCGTCTGGTCGATGCAGCGGCTCGGGACGACGATCGTCGGTCGCGACGGCCCGACTTGGGCATCGACCCGAGCGAACTCGCCGGGTTTGAGCCGCTGCCCGGGGTTGGCGAATCGGACGACGACGACGATCGTGCCGGTCGTCGAGGAGATGTCTTTGCGGGTGTAGCCGTAACGGCCCGCTTGGGAATAAACTTCGCCGTCGGAGAGAGTCAGCCGGATGTCCGTCAGCAGTCCGTCGTTGTCATAGACCGGCTTGTCGCGGCCTGCGGCTTCGAGGTACTGCGCCACCGGAATGGCGAGGTCGACGGTCAGCGTGTCGATGTTCGAAACGGTCGTCAGAATCTCGAATTGCGTGCCCGGGCCGACATAGTCGCCGATGTGGGCCTGTGTATTGGCTGCGATGCCGTCGATGGGCGAGCGCAATTCGGTGTAACCCACGTTCATTTCGGCGGAGCGCAAGGCTTGTTCCATCGAACGGACGGAGGCTTCGGCTGCCTTGTAGCGGGCCGTATATTGATCGAGCTGTGCGGCGCTGATGGCATCTATCTTGGCCAGCGGCACGGCCCGTTCATAGTTGTTGCGGGCTTCAGCGAGCTGTGCCCGGGCCGATTCGAGCGAGGCCTGCGCTTCAAGCATTGAGGTGGAGAGCTGTGCGGGGTCGATGGTGAAGAGCAGCTGCCCTTTCCGGACGGGGGAGCCGCTCTCGTAGGCCGTGGAGAGCAGATAACCGTTGACCCGCGGTTGGATCACGGCGTCGAAGTTGCTGGCGAGCGTGCCGATGAACCGCATGCGGAGCGGCACCCGGTCGGCGACGGCCTGCACCGTTTCGACCGTAAGCAGGGGAGCTTCTTGTGCGGGGCGGTGCTTCCCGCATCCGGACGACAGGCATGCGAGCACCCCGATGAAGCAGAATCGGAATCGAGACATGGATTGAGTAACTGTTTTTGTATCGCGATTATATATTTTCATGTACCAACGTTTTTCGACCCTGTTTTCCAATCCGACCGCTGTTTTTCGCGGCCTTTGGCCGCGTATGCAGGTTTGACCCACCCCTAAACCCCCGCCTTGGCGGGGGCTTCGGTCGGGATGCCGAAACCGATCAGGTCTTACGACCGTCGGTACACGAATGGATATAATTGCCTTTTTTCTTCTTCGCAGAGACAAAAAACATACCGTCCGAACTTACCGTAAATGCGTTTTTATCTTTTTTATTCAAAATTTGTTCGATAAAAGCAATAGTATTCGATAATTTTGTTAACTTTGTCCCGATAAACATCTATTTTAATAATTATAAAAAGGACATGAAAGAGCTTGTAGAAAAAATTCAGGCGGAGTATGAAGCATTCGCTGTCAATGCGGCTGCTCAGGTAGAAAAAGGCAACAAGGCTGCCGGTACCCGTGCCCGTAAATCGGCTTTGGAGCTTTCGAAACTGATGAAAGAGTTCCGCAAGGCATCCGTTGAAGCTGCGAAATAGGTCATTCGCAGTCGAAGTGTAAAAGCCGTTCCGCGTGGACGGCTTTTTTGTGCTCTTTTTCTCGATTCGCCAAATATCGTTACCTTTGCAGACCATGATCGACCGGGAGACCATCGACCGCATCTATGCCGCCGCCAACATCGTGGAGATCGTCGGCGAGTACGTTACGCTCAAACGCAAGGGCGTCAACTATACGGCGTGTTGTCCGTTCCACAACGAAAAGACCCCGTCGTTCGTCGTCTCGCCTGCGAAAGGATTATATAAATGTTTTGGCTGCGGCAAGGGCGGCAATGCCGTAACCTTCCTCATGGAGCATGAAAATATCACCTATCCCGAGGCCCTGAAGATGGTGGCCAAACGCTACGGGATCGAGGTGCATGAAAAGGAGCTGACCGAGGAGGAGATTCGCCGCAACGACGATCGCGAGTCGATGTTCGCCCTGAACGGCTGGGCTGCCGAATACTTTATTAATTATCTGCACCAGGATCCGGAAGGGATGAGTGTGGGAATGTCCTATTTCCGGCAAAAACGCGGCATGACCGATGCGACCATCCGCAAGTTCGGTCTGGGATTCTGTCCCGCTAAGGGCGACCGGATGTCGAGAGAGGCGTTGGCGGCCGGTTACAAGGAGGAGTTCTTGCTTTCGACGGGCCTTTCGATCAAGCGGGAAAGCGACGGTTCGTTGTTCGACCGGTTCCGCGACCGCGTGATGTTCCCCGTGCACAACATTTCGGGCCGCATCGTCGCATTCGGTGGACGAACGCTCCGCACCGACAAGTCGGTCGCCAAATATCAGAATTCGCCCGAAAGCGAGATATACAGCAAAAAACGCGAACTCTACGGCCTCTATTTCGCCAAGAAAGCGATTCAGCAGCAGGATTTCGCCATCCTGGTCGAGGGATACACCGACGTGATCTCGATGCACCAGGCAGGGGTCGAAAACGTCGTCGCTTCATCGGGCACGTCGCTGACCACGGAGCAGATTCGCTTGTTGAACCGTTTCACCAAGAACATTACGGTGATTTACGACGGCGACGCGGCGGGCATCCATGCTTCGCTGCGCGGGATCGACATGATTCTGCGCGAGGGGATGAACGTGCGCGTCGTGTTGCTGCCGGAGCCCGAAGACCCCGATTCGTTCGCGCGGAGCCATACGGCCGAGGAGCTGCACGCCTATATCCGCGACAACGAACAGGATTTTCTGGCGTTCAAGGCCAAATTGTTGCTCGATGACGCGCATGGCGATCCGGTTCGGGTAGCGGCCCTGATCGGCGACATGGTGCAATCCATCGCGCAGATTCCCGATCCGATCCAGCGGTCGGTCTACATCAAGGAGTGCTCGAAGACGATGGACGTCGACGAGAAACTGTTGATTTCCGAGGTGGCGCGGATTCGGCTGACCTCGACCGGCGACCGCGAAACGGATGATTTTCTGCGGCGGCAGACGGCTCGACAGCGCAGCGAGGCGATCCAGGAGGCCGAGGCCGAAGCGGAATATCCGCGTCAGTTGGAAGCCGGCAGCAGTCCCGATGCGTTGGAACGCGAATTGCTCAAGTATCTGCTCAAATACGGACATTGTTCGTTCGAATTCAAGGAGGGACGCAATATCCTGACCTGCAACGTCGCACAGACGATTTTCGACGAACTGGCCGACGGCGATTTGAAATTCAGGAATGCGGTCTACGAAAAGATCCGCATGACCTACAAGGAGCAATGGAGCCAGGCGGGGGTGGGCAACAAAATCCCCGAGCATGTTTTTTTGACCCACTCCGATCCGGAGGTGTGCAACGTGGCGGTGGACATCCTTACGTCCGATGACAACTATGTAATCAGTCAGTTGTGGCTGCGCAAGGAGGTGCATGTCGAGAGCGAGGCCGAGATGTTGGCGGCCGGAGTGCCGAAGGCCGTTACGCTTTATAAGTCGAAGGTCATCGAGGGCTTGATCAAGGAGCAGCAGGCCCGTTTGGACAAGGAGGATGTAACGGAGGAGGAGATGAAAGATGCCATGCAGCAGCTCGATAAATGGAACGGCGTGCGGGTGAAGATCGCGAAAAAGTTGCAGCGGCTGATTCTGTGAACGAATAAAAAAGGGGGCGGGTCTCGGGTCGTACACGCATCACTGCGCATACTGTGTGCAAACAGAAAATAAACAGAAAGATGTGTAAAACATATCGAAGATAAGAATCAGTTACCTTGGACCGATTCCCGCCCCGATGATACGAAAAGCAATTTTTATGCCGCATTTACTGCGATGAACGAACAAAAAAAGATCAATATCCGGAACAAACGGGCCACGTTCGATTACGAGATACTCGAAGAGTGGGTTGCCGGCATCGTACTGGTCGGTACGGAAATCAAGTCGATCCGTGCGGGCAAGGCGTCGATGACCGATTCGTTCTGTTATTTCGACCAGGGCGAGTTGTGGATCCGCAACGTCAATATCGCGGAGTACGATTGGGGAACCTGCAACAACCATGCGCCGCGCCGCGATCGGAAACTGTTGTTGACTGCTCGCGAGTTGATGAAACTCCAGCGGGCCATGCAGGACAAAGGGTTGACCGTGGTTGGTCTGCGCCTTTTTTTGAACGAACGGGGGTTGGCGAAAGTGGTCGTCGGCCTGGCCCGCGGCCGCAAGTCCTACGACAAGCGCGAGTATCTGAAAGAGAACGATGCCCGTCGGGAGATGGACAAGGCGATGAAGCATTACCGAAGGTAGTCGGCGAAACGACTTTTTCGGTTTTATTCAGGAGCAGGCCTCTTTCGAACCCGGAATAGTAGGATAACTTAATGAATAAATTATGGCGTTGATTCTTTGTATCGAGACCGGCACCGACATCTGTTCGGTCGGAATAGCCAAGGAGGGCGAGCTGCTTTCGTTGCGCGAGAGCGACGAGGGGCGCGACCATGCCCGCAAAGTGGGTGTATTCGTCGACGAATTATTGCGCGAAACCGGCATCGCGCCCGACGATTTGGATGCCGTGGCGGTCGGAAAGGGCCCGGGTTCCTATACGGGCTTGCGGATCGGCGTATCGTTTGCCAAAGGGCTCTGTTACGGGTTGCGAAAACCGTTGGTGGCGGTCGGGTCGCTCGATTCGTTGACCGAGGTGGCCCGCGAGGACTACGAAGCCGGTATCTTGCAGGTCGACGATTGGGAGCGGGCCGTGTTGTGCCCGATGGTCGATGCCCGCCGCATGGAGGTTTATACGCAGCTGTTCGATACGACCGGACGACCGTTGAGCGAGGTCTCGGCCGAGATCATCGACGAACGGAGTTTCGCGGAGTATCGAACCGGCCGGCAGCCGTTCGTGATTTTCGGAAACGGTGCGCGAAAGTGTGCCGATTTGTTGGCTGGGGCCGAATGGATCGGGGTTACGCCTTCGGCTCGCGGACTGGCCCGATTGGCCCAGCAGGCATTCGATGCCGGTCGTACGGAGGATGTCGCCTATTTCGAGCCTTTCTATCTGAAGGATTTCGTGGTGATGACCTCCAAAAAGAAATTGTTCTGACGGCGCGATGACGCAGGAGGAACTGACCGTCCTACTGACCGGACCTTTTTGCAAGGATTTTGCCGATAAGGCCGCTGCCCGGGTGCTTGCCGACGGCGATTTTGCGATGCTGTATGAATTGGCCGCTGCTCCGCCAGAATCGCTTTCGGCCGCGTTGCGGCATCGGACGGCATTCCGCGGCGCCTATGTGCTCGAACGAATCTATTTTTCCGACCCCGAACGGTTTGCCCCTTACGTGTCGCGTTTCTGTCGGACGGATTTTCCGGCTTGCGCCGATTCGGGTGCCCGCCGTTCTTTCGCTAAAATCATGGCGCATCTGTTGCGCACCGCCGTTCCGGATGATGCGACGCTCGAACGGATTGCAGCGTGTGCGGCCCAATGGACGATCGACCCGAAAACGAAAATCGCCGTGCGGATATGGTGTGTCGAAATCCTGCTTCGTTGTCGCGAACGATGTTCGTGGATCGACGACTTGTGGGACGATCTGCTGGCAACCCTGTCGCATGATGCGTCGCCGGCGATTGCCGCACGCATACGTAACGGCTGGAAAGCCGGTTGAGGTACGACGCATCGAGCCCCCTCCGCAGGTGAAGGCCTGCTGCCGATGACATTCGATTATGCGCCGGCCTTTTCCGATCCGGCGGCCGGTTCTTCTTCTTCGAGTGCTTCTCCGATTGCCGCTTCGCCCGCTTCATCGAGCATACGGGCCGGAAATCGTTTTTTGCTTTGCAACCGTGCCATTTTTTGCAGGCGCGTGCCGACCCGCAGCATATTGTCGTTGCCCGAAGTGAGCCGTTTGCGGGCATCCGCGTAGGCGTCGCGGGCTTTGTCGAGGGCCGTGCCGACCCCTTCGAGCGAAGTGGCGAACGCGGCCGCCTGCTCGTACAATTTTAGGGCGCAGGTGGCTATTTCCCTCGTGTTTTTGTCCTGGTCGTGGTACTTCCAGAGGTCGGCGACCAATTTCAACAGAGCGAACAGATTCGTCGGCGATGAGATGATGACTTTTTTGTCATAGGCATCGCTCCAAATGTTCGGATCGGCTTTCAAGGCCTCCAAAAAGGCCGGTTCGTTCGGAATGAACAGGATGACGAAGTCCGGCGAGTTGAAAAGCCGTTGATACTCTTTGCGTCCCAACTCCGTAACGTGTTGGCGCACCGATGCGACGTGCGCAGCCAGATGGCGTTGGCGTTCCGCTTCGTTCGGAGCCGAGGTGCAGGCGACGAAGGCGGTCAGCGAAACTTTCGAGTCGATGACGATCTCCTTTTTGTCGGGCAGGTGAAGCACCACATCCGGGCGCAGGTTGCGTCCGTCCTCGTCTTTCACGTTGTACTGCGTCTCGTAGTGGATGCCTTTGGTCAGCGCCGAGCTGTCGAGGATGGTTTCGAGCAGCATTTCGCCCCAGTCGCCCTGTACCTTCGAATTGCCCTTCAACGCATTGGTCAGATTGGTCGTCTCGGTCGTGATGCGCTGGTTGAGCTCCATCAGATTCTTCAACTCGGCTTTCAGTTCGCCGCGCTGCGACGTCTGGACAGTGTAAATCTCTTCGACCCGTTTACGAAAGTCAGTCAGATTGTCCCTAAACGGTTTTATTAATAGTTCGATTGCATCGCTGCTGGTCTTGCGGAGGTGTTGCGACTGCTCGCCGAGAATCTCGTTGGCCAGATTGCGGAACTGAATCCGCAGCAGTTCTTCGGCCTTTTCGCGTTCCTGCCGTTCGGCTTCGCGCCGTTCCTCGGACTGGCGGCGCAGGGCGGTGAGCTCCGTTTCGGACGAAGCCTTTATGGCGGCGAGTTCCGCGGCCGTATGGGCCTGTTGTTCCATCAGCCGGCGGATTTCCGCTTCGGCCGATCTTCGGGCGTCGTCCGCTGCATTTTTCTCTTCGCGCAGCCGTTCCGATTCGCACAGGAGGCGCGTTTTTTCTTTCTGTTGGAACAAAATTCCTACAACAGCGGCCGCGAGCAGAAGGAGGATTGAAATGGAGAGCGTGTTCATATCGACAAAATTAACGATTATTTTCGGTTTTTCATTCGGCTTGCGCTATCTTTGCAGAAAATGTTCGGAGCTGGAGGCCTCCGGCTTCTTCCTCACCATAATTTAATAAAAAGCATGGAACAGCAACGTATTCTCGCTCCGTCGATCCTTTCGGCCGATTTCGGACACCTCGACCGGACGATCCGCATGCTCGACCGCAGTGCCGCCCAATGGGTGCACGTCGATGTGATGGACGGCGTGTTCGTTCCCAACATTTCGTTCGGGTTCCCCGTGCTGAAGGCCGTGCGGCAGGCGACCCGCAAAACGATCGACGTTCATCTGATGATCGTCGAGCCGGAACGTTACGTGCAGCGATTCGTCGAGGCCGGGGCCGACCTTGTAACCTTCCATCTCGAAGCCTGCGCCGATCCGACCCGCTGCATCGCATTGATTCGCGCGTGCGGCGCACGCGTGGGCATCACCATCAAGCCTGCGACGCCGGTCGAGGCGGTGCGCGAATGGCTCGCCTCGGTGGATATGGTGCTGCTCATGAGCGTCGAACCCGGGTTCGGCGGGCAGTCGTTCATCCCTGCCACCTTCGATAAAATCCGCTGCCTCCGTCGGATGGCCGATGCCGGCAATCCGGCCCTGTTGATCGAGGTCGACGGCGGAGTTTCGTCGCAGAACGCTCGCGAACTCTACGAAGCCGGTGCGAATGTATTGGTGGCTGGAAGCGCTGTTTTCGGCACCGAAGACCCCGAAGCAGAGATAGCCCGTTTATTACAATGCTGAATGATAAAAGATGATTTCACTCGATAATTTGACGGTCAGTTACGGCGGTTGGACGCTTTTCGACCGTATTTCGTTTTTGATCAATCCCAAAGACCGCATCGGTCTGGTCGGCCGCAACGGGGCTGGAAAGACCACGCTGCTGCGCATCATCACCGGCGAACAGCAGCCGACTTCGGGCGCCGTAACGATCAATGGCGAATGCACGATCGGTTACCTGCCCCAGCAGATGCGGGTGCATGATACGACGACCCTTGTGGAGGAGACGGCCAAGGCATTCGACGAAGTGCTGCGGCTGGAGGCCGAAATCGACCGGCTGACCCGCGAAATCGCTGAACGAACGGATTACGAAAGCCCGGCCTACGAGCAGCTGCTTCACCGATTGAACGATGCGCAGGATCATTACCATATTCTGGGCGGCGAGACGCGCGATGCCGACATCGAAAAGACGCTGCTCGGTCTCGGATTCAAGCGCGAGGACTTCGGTCGGGCGACGAGTCAGTTTTCGGGCGGTTGGCGTATGCGGATCGAATTGGCGAAGCTGCTGTTGCGGCGGCCTTCGATCTTCCTGCTGGACGAGCCGACCAACCACCTGGACATCGAATCCATCCAGTGGCTGGAGGAATATTTGCGCAATTACAACGGCGCCGTGTTGCTGATCTCTCATGACCGTGCGTTTTTAGACAACGTTACGAACCGCACGGTCGAACTCTCGTTGGGCCACATCACCGATTACAAGGTTCCCTATTCGAAATACGTCGTGCTGCGGGCCGAACGGCGGGCGCAGCAGCTGGCCGCTTACGAAAACCAGCAGCGGATGATCGAAAAGACCGAGGAGTTCATCGAGAAGTTCCGTTACAAGCCGACGAAATCGAATCAGGTGCAGTCCCGCATCAAACAGTTGGAACGGCTGGAACGGCTGGAGGTCGAGGAGGAGGATTTGGCGACTTTGAACATCAAGTTCCCGCCTGCGCCCCGTTCGGGCAAGGTGGTCGCCGAGATCGACGAAGCGGGCATGTCGTTCGGTTCGAAGCACGTGTTCAGCGGGGCGAACTTTGTCATCGAAAAGGGCGACCGCATTGCGCTGGTCGGTCGCAACGGCGAGGGAAAAACCACGTTGGCCCGCATGCTGGTCGGCCAGCTGACCCCGACGGAGGGTTCGGTGCGGATCGGAGCCAATGTCAATATCGGCTATTATGCGCAGAACCAGGATGATCTGATGGACGGCGAATTTACTGTTTACGATACGTTGGATCGGGTGGCCGTGGGGGATATTCGCACGCGTTTGCGGGATATTCTCGGGGCGTTTCTTTTTCGCGGCGAGGACATCGACAAAAAGGTGAAAGTGCTTTCGGGCGGCGAGCGGGCGCGCCTGGCGATGGCCCGCATGATGCTCGAACCGCGCAATCTGTTGGTGCTCGACGAGCCGACGAACCACATGGATATGCGTTCGAAGGATATTCTGAAAAGCGCCATCATGAAGTACGACGGTACGGTGGTCGTCGTCTCGCACGACCGCGAGTTTCTCGACGGCATGGTCGACAAGGTCTACGAGTTCCGCGACGGCAGGGTGCACGAATACTTGGGCGGTATCTACTATTTCCTCGAGAAACGCAAATTGGAGTCGTTGCACGAATTGGAGCGACGCGATGCTTCGACCGTCCAATCGGCTCCTGCGGCGGCGAATACGAAGGCGAAACCGGTCGAGACGCCCTCGTCCGGCGGCGGAAAACTC
Organism: uncultured Alistipes sp.; assembly: GCA_947623305.1. GTDB lineage: Bacteria > Bacteroidota > Bacteroidia > Bacteroidales > Rikenellaceae > Alistipes. Next base: position 266,952 of record CANQGQ010000002.1, read on the forward strand.
TCCTACGAACAGAAAAAGGAGCAGGAAAAATTATTGCGTAAATTGCGCAAGGCGGTGGAGACGATCGAAGCCGATTTGGCCGACATCGAGCGGCAAATCGCGGCCTACGATGCGAAATTCGCTGCCGCAACCGACTACGACGAAGCCGATTACAAGGCTTACAACGAATTGAAAACGCGTTACGACCACCAGATGCACGAATGGGAAAAAGCCTCCTACGAGTTGGAAATCACGGAAGGGTAGCTCCCTGTTGCGCAAGGTCGTCGCAAAAAATCGAAAATAGATGGAGAACAGCAATCTGATATTCGGGATTCGTCCCGTAGCCGAGGCCGTCGAAGCCGGACGGCAAATCGAAAAACTCTATATCCGCAAGGGGGCCGAAGGTCAACTGATGCAGGAGCTGAAAGACCTGTGCACCCGTCATCGGTTGCGCTGGCAAGAGGTGCCGGTGGAAAAGTTGAACCGATTGACCCGCGGCAACCATCAGGGGGTCGTGGCGCAAACCGCCGCGATCGAGTATGTCGAACTGACGGATATTCTGGAACGCGTGCCCGACGATGAAACGCCGCTGATCGTGCTTTTCGACGGGGTTACCGACGTGCGGAATTTCGGGGCGATCGCCCGCTCGGCGGAGTGCGCCGGAGCGCACGGATTGATTACGCCGCTGAAAAATTCGGCACCCGTCAATGCCGAGGCGATCCGCACTTCGGCCGGTGCGCTGACGACGATACCGGTCTGTCGGGTCGGCTCGATCCGCAACACGCTGAAGCAGTTGCAGACCGAAGGATTCCAGCTTGTCGCCGCCACGGAAAAGAGCCGCAAACTGCTTTACGATGCCGATTTTCGCAAGCCGACCGTGCTCGTCATGGGGGCCGAGGATACGGGCATCTCGAAAGAGGTGCTGAAATTGTGCGACGAACAGTTGGCCATCCCGCTCATCGGACATATCGAATCGCTCAATGTGTCGGCAGCGGCGGCGGTCATGCTGTTCGAGGTGGTGCGGCAGCGGATCGGCGAGTGAGGCGGATAGAGGAGTGAAACCTATAAAAGAGAGAGGGTATGAAAGGCAAATTGAAAAATTATTGGTGCGAGCTTCGTCGGGGGCTCGTGCAGGTCGTGCGGCGGCATCCCGTCGAAACGGCGTTGCAGACGGTTTTGACCGCTTTGTTTATTTGGTGGACCGAGGCGGAGGAATTTCCGCTCTTTCCGGCTCAGTGCCTGTGGATTTTCCCCCTCTTTTCGCTCGGGGCGCTCGTTCTCAATACGTGGGCCGGTCGGGGTCCGTGGCGTCGGGTTTACTATGTGTGTTGGGCGCCGCTCGTGCCGTTGCTGTTTTGGACGAGGCTGCCGGAATGGGTCGCGACGGAGCAATTTGCCCTGACGCTGGGCGTTCTGGTGCCGTTGGCCTTGCTGCTGTGCCGTCGGGCGCGCGATAACCGGCGTTTCGCGGCGGATGTCCTGCTCTATCTGCGGGCGGCCGTCATATCGTTGCTGTTCGCGAATATCGCGTTGGGCCTTTTCGAGGCGACGCTCTGGTCTGCGGCCTACATCTTCGGGTTCGACGAAATGCGTTGGGTCGAGCGGTTGGCGGTGGATGTCGTACCGGTGGCGAATTTTTGGGCTGCTCCGATGCTCTTCCTGTTGTTGCTCGATCGCTGGGAGCGGACGGAGTACCGTTTGGCCCGTGTCGGCGAGGTTTTGGTAAACTGGATCTTTACACCGGCGCTTATCGTTTATGCGCTCCTTTTGCACCTGTATGTCATCAAGATATTGATCGCCTTGTCGCTGCCGCGCGGCGGGGTGGCCTATTTGGTTTTCGGATTCATCCTTACGGCGTTCGTCGTGCGGTTGTTGCGCGAGTTGGTCGAAAAACGGGTCGCCGATTGGTTCTACGACCGTTTCAGTTTCGTCATGTTGGTGCCGACTTTGCTGTTCTGGGTCGGAGCCGTACGCCGTGTCGGCGAATACGGATTGACCGCCTCGCGCGTCTATCTGCTTGTTTACGGTTTGGTGATGACGCTCGCCGTGATCTTCTTTTTCCTGCGTGGGGGACGTTACCGCTGGCTGTTCGCTTCGGCGTTCGTGCTTTTCGCGGCTGTGGCCTACGTTCCGGCCCTGTCGCCCGAACGCATCGGGTTGCAGTCGCAGCGGGCGCGTTTCGAGCGGTTAGGCCGCGAACTGGGGATGCTCGATGCCGAAGGGCGTTTCGTCCGGCAGCCTGTTCCGCTCTCCGATTCGGTGCGCAGGGCCGACTATGCCAGCTTTTTTTCGGCGATGCGCTATGTCGATCGGTGCGATACGGCCTTCCATACCTCGTTAGGATTGGAGCGTTCCAACTCTTGGAATTTGGAATACGAACTGTTGCCGTGGAAAGCCGATACGGTGGTGATCGAAGAGGTCGCTACCATTGCAACGGTGGAGCTGCCGCAGAACGCTCCGATTCCGCAGACGGACGCTTATCCGAATCTTTATGCCAATGTCGAACATGGACGGAATGAGAAAAACGGGGCGCATTTCGCTTCCGATACGTTGCGCGTAACGCTCGACGGCCGGCCGTTGCTCGTTCTTTCCGGCGATGAGTTGGTGCGTCGACAGTTGGAGCGTGCGGAGCTGACTTTCGAGGAGCTTTTTAACCTCGACGAGGAGCAGGCGACGGAGTTTTTGGATTACCGCGACGAACGGGTGCGGATCGTGTTCCGAGACTTGAAAGTCGAGCGGCGCGATTCGACGTCGTACGGTTGTGCCGGCGCGGTGGTCGAGTTGGTCATGTCGCGATGAAAACGACGCTCGCGTGATGAATCATCCGATATTGGGCGAAATCGCGTGCGTGCAGTCGGCACGGGCGCGGCGAATCTCGATCAGCGTGCGCAAGGGCGGAGCGGTGCGGTTGGTTTATCCGCGTCGGGTCTCGCAACGGGAGGCATGGGCTTTTTTGGAGAGCAAGGTCGCGTGGGTCGAACGGGCCCGGCAACGGCTCGCGGCCCGCACGCCTGTCGAACCCCTGTTGCCGCCCGCCGAGGCGAAAGAGCGGATCGAGGAGCTGCGCCGTGCCGCGAAAGCCGATCTGCCGGCCCGTCTCGAACGCCTTTCGCAACAGACGGGCCTGAAATATGCCGGCCTGACGATTCGGGCCGCACGGACGAAGTGGGGATGCTGCACCAGCCGGAATACGCTCTCGTTGAGCCTTTTTTTGATGCTTTTGCCCGAACATCTGCGCGATTTCGTCCTCTTGCACGAACTTTGCCATACGGTGCATCACGACCATTCGCCCCGATTCCATGCCCTGCTCGACCGCCTGACCGGCGGCCGCGAAAAAGAGCTCCGTCGGGAGTTGCGCGGGTATTCGATTCGAGGATAAAAACCGGAAAATTATTGGAATTTAGCCGGTTTATGCTTATCTTCGTTGCAATAAGCGACCGAAAAACCATAAAACTATTGATACCATGAAACAGAAAGTCAGCAAGAAATTCGAGGAACTCTACGGCGAGGGCGCCCAGTTGTTCACCTCTCCGGGCCGTATCAACCTGATCGGCGAGCATACGGATTACAACGGCGGATTCGTCTTCCCGGGCGCCGTCGACAAGGGAATCGTGGCTGCGATCCGGCTCAATGGAACCGATCGGGTGAATGCCTATGCGCTCGACCTCGGCGAACAAACTTCGTTCGGTCTGAACGAAGAGGACAAACCCGGCGAAGGGTGGGCCTGCTACATCTTCGGCGTATGCCGCGAGATCCAGAAACGGGGCGGCAAAATCGGCGGATTCGATACCGTCTTCTCCGGCGATGTTCCGCTCGGAGCCGGCATGTCGTCGTCCGCAGCATTGGAATCGACCTACGCCTTTGCGTTGAACGAGCTTTTCCATTGCAATATCGACAAATTCGAGTTGGCGAAGATCGGTCAGTCCACCGAGCACAACTACTGCGGGGTGAATTGCGGCATCATGGATCAGTTCGCTTCGGTTTTCGGAAAGGCGGGCTGTTTGATGCGGCTGGACTGCCGGTCGCTGGAGTACGTCTATTTCCCGTTCGATCCCGAGGCGCACGGATACAAACTTTTGCTGGTCGATTCGCGGGTGAAACACGAACTGGTCGATTCGCCCTACAACAAACGCCGTCAGTCGTGCGAACGGGTCGTTGCGACGATGCAGAAAAAGCATCCGCACGTACAGTTCCTGCGCGACGCAGACCTGACGATGCTCGAGGAGGTCGCTCCCGAACTGTCGCAGGAGGATTACAAGCGGGCCCGCTTCGTTATCGGCGAGGTGCGTCGTGTATTGGATGTTTGCGATGCGCTGGAGCGGAACGATTACGAGACGGTCGGCAAGAAGATGTACGAGACGCATTGGGGCCTTTCGAAGGATTACGAAGTGTCGTGCGTCGAACTGGATTTCCTCGCCGAGGTCGCGAAAGCGTGCGGCGTTACGGGTTCGCGCATCATGGGCGGCGGATTCGGCGGTTGTACCATCAATCTGGTCAAAAAGGAGCTGTACGATGATTTCGTCGCTGCGGTCAAGTCGAAGTTCGCGGCTGAATACGGCCATGAACCGAAAATCTACGATGTGGTCATTTCGGACGGTTCCAGACGATTGGAATAGTTTGAACGAAACCCAATGAATACCCGAGCGGGATGGCTTTCTGTTGCAGCCGTCCCGCTCGAATTTATATTAAGGCTCGTAAATGAAACCACATGACCGACGGCAACGGAAATCCGTTCGCTAACTCGATTCGGTCGAAAGTTGTATATTAGTTGCTTCCTAATATTTTCTGGAACATAATTTCGTCCGTGTAGCCGTCGGGCGTCCAGAGCCAGTCGCGTTTGATGCCGATCTCCGTGAATCCGGCATTGCGGAAAAGGGCCAGACTGGCTTCGTTCGTCGCACCGGCATTGCCCCATAGTTGATGCAGCCGCAACACTTCGCGACCGTATCGGCAAACCGTCGATACGGCATCCTTGGCATATCCTTTGCCCCGGGCGTCTGCCGGATAGATCAAAAGACCGATTCCGGCCCGTCCGTTCAGCGGGTCGAACTCGAACAGATCGAGCGCTCCGACGACCTGCCCGTCCGCGCGGGTTTCGATGATCAACCGCTGCTGGTGGGTTTGAAAGAGGTCGAACTGCTGCTCCTCGACGAACCGCTCCAACGTATGCCGCGAGAAAGGAGCGGTCGTGCCGCTGACACGCCAGACCGACGGATCGTTTTCCCATCGGTACATCGGGTCGATGTCCTCCGGCTCGACGGCCCGCAAGCGGATGAGTTCTCCTTCGATCGGTGTCAAAGTCCGATGATTTTGTTACGGATCAACATCGCCACGCCCCAGGCATTGGCATTTTCCGACATCTTCGAAACGCGGAATTTCGTATCCTTGTAGACGAGATTCAACGAATATTTGTTGGTCGCCGATTTCAACGGGAGCATCAGGTAGTCGCCCGCCGCCGCCAGATTGCCGCCGACGATGACCGTCTCCGGATTGAACGTGTTGATGAGGAAGGCGACCGCCTTGCCGACCTTCTCGCCGGCTTCCTCGATCAATTCGATGGAAAGATTGTCGTCGTTTTTCGCAGCGGCGATGATTTCATCAATATGGATGGGCTTCTTTTGTTCGTATTGTTCGCGCAGGATGGTGTTGACCCCCTTTTCGATCAGATGACGCATCTTGTCCTCGATGGCGATACCCGAAACTTCGGTCTCCAAACAGCCTTTCTTGCCGCACGAACAGATGATTTCGTTGTCGAAGAACGGAATGTGGCCGAATTCACCGGCGAAACCGCTTTTGCCGTAATAGAGTTGTCCGTCGACGATGATTCCGATGGCCACGCCCCGACCCATGTGCAGGTAGAGCACGTTGCTTTCGTCTTTCGATTTGCCGCAGGTGTATTCGGCATAGCAGCGGGCGCGGGTGTCGTTTTCGAGCAGTACGCGGATGCCGACCCGTTCTTCGAGGATGTCGCGCAGCGATTGTTCGCTCGATGTGAAGTATTTGTAGCTGCGGCCCGTGTCCGGATTGACGCGGCCCGTCATGCAGACGCCCAGACCGAGGATCTTGCCGCGGTCGATGCCGCAGTTCGCGATGAACTGTTCGATATTCGTGCAGATATGCTCCATGCACTGCGGTCGGTCGAGCAGTTCGAACGCGTTGTCGGTCTCCTCCTTGATGATGTTGTTTTGCAGGTCGGTGATCAGAAAGGTCATGTTGTCGCGGCCGACGTTCACACCCGCGAAATAGATCGCCGAGTTGGCCAGTCCGAAGATGTTGGGGCGACGTCCGCCCGGCGTTTCCACTTTTCCCAAATCGCACACGATGTTTTCCTCTACCAATTCCTGTACTAATTTGGTGATGGTCGGTACGCTGATATGCAACTCTTTGGTCAGTTCCGAAAGGGTGCATTCGCCGTTGACGGCCATGTGGGCGATGATGTTGCGTTTGATGATGTTGTTTTTATGGGAAATTCCCTTCAAGGCATCTTCTTCGTGTTTATTGAAAAACTCGGTCAGTGAGGTCATCTTTCGATTCGCATTTTTAATTTACCGCGCAAAATTAATAAATATATTTAATAAATACAACTCTTGCCGTCGAAATTTTTGGTTCGGAGGCCTTGTTTCGAAAGAGACGAAACGGGCCGCATCCTGCATGAGGATGCGGCCCGCTCGAACGAACGAATGCGATACGGTTTACAAGGTCGATTTCGATTCGACGTTGGCTTCGGCATCCACTTTTTTAATCAATCCCTGAAGTACATTGCCCGGGCCGAGTTCGGTGAATTCCGTAATACCGTCGGCGAGCATGTTGCGCACGATGTAGGTCCAGCGTACCGGAGCCGTCAACTGGGCAATCAGATTCGCTTTGATTTTCGCCGGATCGGTATAGGGCTTGGCATCCACATTCTGGTAGATGGGGCAGGTCGGGGTCTGGAACGGAGCATCGTTGATGGCTTTTTCCAGCTCTTGTTTGGCCGGTTCCATCAACGGCGAGTGGAATGCACCGCCGACCGGCAGACGCAATGCACGGCGGGCACCGGCGGCTTTGGCCTTTTCGCAAGCGGCATCGACGGCCTCGACAGCACCTGAAATCACGAGCTGCCCCGGGCAGTTGTAGTTGGCTGCGACGACGACGCCTTCGGTCGATGCGCAAATATCCTCGACCGTCTTGTCATCCAGGCCGAGAATGGCCGCCATCGTTCCGGGATGTGCTTCGCAGGCGGCCTGCATGGCCTGGGCACGTTTCGATACGAGTTTCAGACCGTCCTCGAACGAGAGAGCGCCAGCGACGACCAATGCCGAGAACTCGCCCAACGAGTGTCCGGCAACGGCATCGGGCTTTACGCCGAGCGCCTTGGCCATGATGACCGAGTGGAGGAATACGGCGGGTTGCGTAACTTTGGTCTGTTTCAGCTCCTCAGGCGTGCCGGCGAACATGATGTCCGTGATGCGGAATCCGAGAATCTCGTTCGCCTGTTCGAAAAGCTCTTTGGCAGCAGGTACATGGTCGTAGAGGTCTTTGCCCATCCCGACGGACTGAGCGCCCTGACCCGGGAAAACGTATGCGTGTTTCATCTTCGATTGCAATTTTTTTGGGTTTGCGTCGCAAAGATACGAATTTATTTCTTAACTTTGCATTGCAATGGTTCGCAAAGGACGTCCGCGTCCGGCGCGATTGAATGGGAATGCCGTGTGAATCGGCAGCAGTTCCCGCTGCTGTAAGTCCCTGCGTGTTCCGCAACAGTTTCTGAGCCACTGGTTTATGACCGGGAAGGCGTTGCGGACGGGACAAGCCAGAAGACCTGCCTTGCACTTCCAATTCCGGAAGAATCTTTTTTTCGAGGCCTCTGCGGAGAACGGAGCATCGGTCGAGTTTTTTCAGTACGATCGTCTGAAGAAGATCATCCGTATAGGGCGCGAATGCCCCTGCCGCCGAAGAACGATTCGATTCCGGAAAGGAACCTACCTTTTGCAGAATCATTCGGGCTGTCGGTGCCATAAGGAGATTAGTTGTATACAGTCCGAAAAAAGCCCCCGAAAACCTGCCTGTTTTCGAGGGCTTTTATTAATTGGTTCTAATCTTGCTTTTTGTTAACTTGGCCGTCTTTATTTAGACGCATACAAAATTTTTGTAGGTCGCAAAATTTTGTTACCTTTGTAACGCATTGCCGAAAGGTGGTGCGCTTTTTACATAGGATAGCGTTTTGCTATTGAACTTGTATCAGAAAACTGCCAATTTTCAAACGCAACAAGGGTCAATAGGCACAGAACGCCCACGTTTACGTGGGTTGTGCTTATATGTTGCGTGGGTATGGCAGTACCTCTGATACTTTGGGCCAATCCACGCTTTTTTTGTGCGTGTGTTGGTCGAAGTGAGGCACTATTGCACAAAACCTATAAAAACTTACAAAATGAAAAAACTATGTTCTACAGTGCTAACGCTTATGGTACTGTCAAGCGCTTGGGCACAAATTAAGGTTGATCAATCCTTTACAAATGATCTGATTATTATTGGAAACCTTTCAGCTGGAAGAGTGCTAAATTTATTAGGGGATGATGGATCGCAAAGAACTGCTGAACATAAATTATATTGTCGTATATTCCATGAAACAACTACTTATGGGATATTGATTGATACTGAGAACAGATATGATGATGATTTTGAATTTGCTCTTGGTACGGATATAGACAAGGCCAAAGAGAGTCTATCCACTATCCTTGAATTTATGCGTACAAAACCATTGAAGACGAGCTTAACGATAACCGATGAAGATAATAGAATCATTCAGATCAACCTTATCAAGCGCAACAAGATAACATTAGAGGCAATAGATGTTAAAGGTGCTACGATTGTAAATAAGGTTTATTTGACACAGGCAAATTTAGAACGAGCCTTAAAACTATTGGACAATAAAACTGAACAAAAAGTTGAAGAAGCTATAGCCAAAAACAATAACTGATTTGTGTTTAAGCACTTAAATACGAAAAGAGCCGTCGAATCGATGGCTCTTTTACTTGTATTTTTATTATCTTTATGCGTTGGTTGAATTAAATTCATAGATTTCTTTTGTTTATTTATCATTTTGTCGCAAATTATTAATAGGCATAGACGAAATAACATTAACAAAGAAATCTCTTGATGTGTATTTAATCAAATAGAGCTAAAGGGCTTCTTCCGAATATCTAATGTTTAAAACTGAAACGGTCTTATTGATGTTACAAGTATGTTGTCATCAGGTTTACTAAACTTTTTGAATTCTTCACTTGCTTCTTCGTGTGAATTGAACAAAGCAACCTCATCTCGGAGAGGTTTAATCCGAAATTCATATTTGTATGGCAAAGTTACTACAAAAAAGTGGAATACGGAAGAATGAAGTAATAGAATTGATTTACAGAGGTTTCATTTAAGCTGCCGATTATCTCCAACGCCACCACAATCCTTGCCGAAGCCAAGTCAAGACGCCGCTGCGTTACTTGTTCGTAACCACACCATATAGGTGACGAAATGGGCAAGAATGGCAAAACAAGGCATTGTGATATAGTGAGTTACTGACAACTCACGCAACAAATCCGGTTACGGAAAAAGATTGCGCCGTTCCTCCGTGTTTTGCGTACCGACGAAGGATTCTTCACCGACTAATTTTGAACCTAAAAAAATTAAGGACGATGAAGAGTACATTTTCAGTTATCTACTACCTCAAACGTCAGGTAGTGAAAAAGGACGGGACAGTGCCCGTCATGGGACGCATCACGGTGGACGGAAGCCAAACGCAGTTCAGTTGCAAACTGACCGTCGATCCCAAACTGTGGGACACCAAAGGAGGACGTGTCACGGGGAGAAGCACGGCTGCACTCGAAACGAACCGTATGCTCGACAAGATGCGCGTGCGCATCAACAAGCATTATCAGGAAATCATGGAGCGTGACAACTTCGTCACTGCGGAAAAGGTGAAAAACGCCTTTCTCGGACTGGAACACCGCTACCATACGCTGTTGCAAGTGTTCCGGCAACACAACGAGGACTATGCCAAGCAGGTGGAGGCAGGCATGAAATCCAAAGGCACGTTTGACAAGTACAAAACCGTTTACAAGCACCTGCAAGAGTTTCTCACCATCCGCTACCACGTGAAGGACATTGCTCTGAAAGAGCTTACACCCGCTTTCATTTCCGATTTTGAAATGTTTCTGCGCACGGACAAACACTGCTGCACCAACACCGTGTGGCTGTATGTCTGCCCGCTTCGGACGATGGTGTTCATCGCCATCAACAACGAGTGGCTCACGCGCGACCCGTTCCGCGAGTATGAAATCAAGAAGGAGGAAACAACCCGCAGCTTTCTGACGAAAGATGAAATCCGCCTGCTGATGGAAGGCAAACTGAAGAACGCGAAACAGGAACTGTACCGCGATTTATATCTATTCTGTGCGTTCACGGGCTTGTCGTTTGCCGATATGCGCAACCTCACGGAAGAGAATATCCGCACCTACTTTGATGAACACGAGTGGATAAACATCAACCGCCAGAAGACGGGTGTGGTGTCCAACATCCGTATGCTCGACATAGCGAAGCGCATCATCGACAAATACCGTGGGCTGTGCGAAAACGGCAGGATATTCCCCGTACCCCACTACAACACGTGTCTTGCCGGAATCCGTGCCGTCGCCAAGCGTTGTGGCATTACCAAGCATATTACATGGCACCAAAGCCGCCACACGGCAGCCACGACGGTGTTCCTCTCCAACGGCGTACCCATCGAAACGGTCAGTTCCATGCTGGGACACAAGAGCATAAAAACAACGCAGATATATGCGAAAATAACCAAAGAGAAGCTCAATCAAGACATGGAGAACCTTGCCGCAAGATTGAACCAAATCGAGGAATTTGCAGGTTGTACCATCTAAAACAGAGAAGCCATGAAACGTGACATAATCATCATAGAGGACAAGGCGGTCAGCGTAACCGGTAACGATGTATGGATGACCGCTGGAGAAATCGCCGGACTGTTCCACACGGGTGTCCCGGCAGTGAACGTCGCCATCAAAACCATCCTCAAGGCGGACGTGTTAAGTGACTACGAGGTATGCCGCTACATTCAGCTTGAAAACGGCCTGTATGCGGATGTTTACTCGCTTGAGATTATCATCCCCGTCGCTTTCAGATTGAACACCTACTGCACGCACGTGTTCCGCACGTGGCTGGTAGGTAAAGCTCTCTCGAAAGAAAAGCGGCAGGCATACGTGATGTTCATACAGAACGGAAAAGCCGGGTATTGCTGAACATATATATAGACGAAACAAAAGGAAACGGACAGCCCCGATGGGGTTGTCCGTTTCCTTTTTTTGTTTTCATGCAGCCTTTATTCCATCGGCTTTCGGTAATTCGCCTCCAACAGTTCACGCAATCCCGATTCGGGGTAAAGTACCTTTCCTCCCAAAAGGATAAAGGGCAGCACCCTGTTGTTGCGGTATTCCTGCAAGGTACGGCGGCTCACACGGAGCAGCTCCGCCACCTCCCTATCCGTCAGGTAACGTTCCCCGTCCAGCGGCGGACGGTAACTTTCCAAAAATGCGGAGAGCCATTTAGAGCCTTTGCGCATATTCTGTACTACGGTGGCAAGCGGCTCGTCCTCCAGTGTAAAAACATCGTTGTTCTCGTTCATCATAACTTCGGATTCAGTGGGTGAATAATAAGATTATCTGCCGCCGGGATAGAGCGTACCGATAAGCGGAATCAGCCTTCTGACCTCTTCCGGCTTGTAATAGAATCTGCGGTTTATCTGCGAGTAGCCGATAAGCCGCTTGTCGCGTAACGTCTGTAACGTGCGCAGGCTGATTCTCAACTGCCCGCAGACTTCCTCGCCCGTGAGCCACCTTTCCAGCCGCCCTCCGTCGCTCTTGCGCCTCAGGGCGGCAACCTTCTCCGAGAGGGCGTTGAAGGATGCCACCATCATCTCGAAGGTCTTTTTCTCGATAGATACAATTTCCATATTCAAAACATTTCAGATTTGCCGCAAAGGTAACGCCGCCCCCGTGAACACATATCGTTTCCCGCTGAAAGGCTGTATGTTGCGCCGTCTGTCCGGGTTACGGAGCCATTTCCAATAAAAATCTTACGTGAGACACGTAGTGAGCTGTTAAAGCCCCTTTTGTTTATTGCCGAATTTTGCCGCAGGAACCAAAAGAAAGGACTGAATATGAAAGTAATAACGATGGAAAGTTCCGCCTTCACTACGTTGACGGAACAGATAGCCGAGATAGCGGCACACGTGCGTGCCGTTTCCGGCGAAAGAAAGGAAAAATCCGCAGACAGGTTGCTCACCACCCGTGAGGCGGCGCACCTGCTGAATGTGAGTACCCGCACCCTCCAGCGTATGCGCAGCGAGCATCGCATCGGCTATGTGGTGCTACGCGGCAAGTGCCGTTACCGCCAGTCAGAAATCGACCGCCTGCTTGCGGACTGCACCATAGTTGAGGATGCGGCAACACCTACGGAACTGAAACGCAACCATACGCTGCGCACGGGCGGCAACAAACCCAAAGGAAGGAGGACGTGACGTATGGAACTGCTTACCCGAAACAATTTCGAGAGCTGGATGCAGAAGCTGATGGAACGGCTCGACCGTCAAGACGAACTGCTGCTCTCCTTACAGCCGTCCGGCAAAGCCCCGAACCCGATGGAGCGTATCAGGATGTTCGACAACCAAGACCTCTGTATGCTGCTCCAGATCAGCAAGCGTACCCTGCAACGCTACCGCAGCATCGGCGCGTTGCCGTACAAGACGCTCGGCAAAAAGACCTATTACAGCGAAGAGGACGTGCTGACGTTCCTTTCCGGACACGTAAAGGACTTCAAAAAAGAAGATATAGCCTTCTACAAGGCTCGTATCCATAATTTCTTTCAAAAATAACCCATTAAAACATTTTTCAAATGGCAAAGAAAACAACTGAAAAGGACGTGCTGATAGTCCGTGACGAGAAGACGGGCGAGATCAGCGTGGTAGCCGGGCTGAATGCCGACGGCTCCCCCAAGCGCACCCCCGCGAAAGCGGAGAACGCGCAGAGTTTCCTGCAATTCGACCGCCACGGCGATGTGCTGGACAACTTCTTCAAAAACTTCTTCCGGCAGTGCAAGGAACCCAGCCGCTTCGGTTTCTACCGTGTCGCGGCAGACCAAGCCGACAAACTGATGGAGGTGATGAAAGACCTGCTGAAAGACCCCGAAGCCAACAAGGAACTGCTCGCGCCCCACAAAGTGGACACCTCCGGTTACGAGAAGCAGGTAAAGGAAGAGCAGACTACCGAAAAGACGGAACAAACGAAACAAAAACAGGAAGAAATGGAAAAGAAACAGGAACAGAATCAGGAAAGCCCACAGCAGGCGCAGGGCAGACGGGGCTACCAGCCCATCGACGAGAGCAAAATCAACTGGCAGGAGCTGGAAGAGAAATGGGGCGTGAAACGTGACGACCTTGAAAAGTCCGGCGACCTGACCAAGATGCTCAACTACGGTAAATCCGACTTGGTAAAGGTGTCGCCCAAGTTCGGCGGCGAGGCTTTTGAGCTGGACGCCCGCCTTTCCTTCAAGAAAGACGGTGAAGGCAATGTCAGCCTCGTGCCGCACTTCATCCGCAAGGAGCAGAAACTCGACGAGTACAAGGAACACAAGTTCTCCGACGAAGACCGTAAGAACCTGCGCGAAACGGGCAACCTCGGCAGGGTCGTGGACATCGTGGACAGGGAAACGGGTGAAATCATCCCCTCGTTCATCAGCATAGACCGCAAGACGAATGAGATCACGGATATTCCTGCAAGCAAGGTACGCATACCGGAGCGCATAGGAAAGACGGAAATCACCAAACAGGAACAGGATATGTTGCGTGCCGGGCTGCCCGTGCGCGACAAACTCATCGAACGCAACGACGGCAGGAAGTTCGTCACCACCCTGCAAGTGAATGTAGAGCAGCGAGGCGTGGAGTTCGTACCGGGAACCGGCAGGTCGCCCCGTACCGCCCAGACGCAGGAAGCCAAGAACAATCCCACGCAGGGACAGGCTCAGGGCATGGAAAATTCCGCAGCCCCACAGAAAGAGCAACGCCGCAACACGTGGACGAACGCCGACGGCAGCATCCGCCCCGTCAGCAAATGGAGCGGTGTGAACTTCACCGACCAGCAGAAAGCCGATTACGCGGCAGGCAAAGCCATCAAACTGGAGAACGTAACCGACAAGCAAGGCTTCCACGCCACGATGTACATCAAGTTCAACCCGGAGAAGGGACGTCCGTACCGCTACGACACCAACCCCGACAACGCGCAGAAGGTCGCCCCGTCCAACGAGAGCCGCACACAAGTGGCGGTGAACAGCGAAGGAAAGACCAACGAGGCGACCAAGAACCTGAAAGAGCCGTTGCAGAAAGGGCAGACCGCTCCGAAAGACGACAAACAGCAAAAGCAGCAGGAGAAGCCTCAGAAGAAAAACAACAAGGGCATGAAGATGTAACATCCCGTGTCCACCACTAAATCCAAAGTAACAATTCATAAAAAAGTAATCAGTATGAAGACAATCATTGCAGAAAAGCCATCCGTGGCACGTGAGATCGCCCGCATCGTGGGCGCGACAAAGAGAGAGGAAGGATATTTCGAGGGAGGCGGCTATGCCGTGACATGGGCATTCGGACACCTTGTCCAGCTTGCCATGCCCGACGGCTACGGCATACGCGGCTTCGTCCGCGACAACCTGCCCGTCATCCCCGGAACCTTCACGCTCATTCCCCGTCAGGAAAAGACTGATAAGGGCTACAAGCCCGACAGCGGCGTGGTGTCGCAGATAAAAATCATCAGCCGTCTTTTCAAGGATAGCGAACAGATCATCGTGGCGACCGATGCAGGACGCGAAGGTGAGCTTATCTTCCGATACCTCTACCATTACACCGGATGTACCACGCCTTTCGTGCGCCTTTGGATAAGCTCTCTTACCGACAAGGCTATCCGCGAAGGACTGCGCAACCTCGAAGAAGGGAGCAAGTATGACAACCTCTATCTTGCCGCCAAAGCACGGAGCGAATCCGACTGGCTTGTGGGCATTAACGGCACGCAGGCACTCTCCATCGCCGCCGGACACGGCACGTACTCCGTCGGACGGGTGCAGACGCCCACGCTGGCGATGGTGTGCGCACGCTATTGGGAGAACCGCCGTTTCACTCCCGAAACCTACTGGCAGCTCCATATCGCCGCAGACACAGGCGACGGCGAAGAGGTGAAACTCTCATCTTCCAAGAAATGGAAAGAGAAAGAACCTGCCACAGCACTATATAATAAGGTAAAGGAAGCCGGCTTTGCCACTGTCACAAAAGCCGAACGTAAAGAGAAGATAGAGGAAACTCCGCTCCTGTATGACCTGACCACGCTCCAGAAGGAAGCCAACGCCAAGCACGGCTTCACGGCAGAGCAGACGCTTGAAATCGCGCAGAAACTCTACGAGAAGAAGCTCATCACCTATCCGAGAACCGGAAGCCGCTATATCCCCGAAGACGTGTTCGCGGAAATCCCCAAGCTGCTATCCTTCGTTACCGGACTTCCCGAATGGGCGGGCGAAGTAGGTGTCCCCGTCACGCCCACCCGCCGCAGCGTGGACGGCGGCAAGGTCACAGACCACCACGCCCTGCTCGTCACGGGCGAGAAGCCGCTGTTCCTCTCCAAAGAGGACGGCATTATCTACCACATGATAGCCGGGCGCATGATGGAGGCATTCTCCGAAAAGTGCGTCAAGGACACCGCCACCGTCACGGCGGATTGTGCCGGAGTGGAGTTCACGGTGAAAGGCAGCGTCATCAGACAAGCCGGATGGCGTGCCGTCTATTTCGAGGACGACAAGGAGGAGACTTCCATCCCCTGCTGGCAGGAGGGCGATACGCTGGCACTGAAAGCCACCTCCATCACGGAGGGAAAGACCAAGCCCAAGCCGCTGCATACCGAAGCCACCCTGCTGTCCGCAATGGAAACGGCAGGCAAGGAAATAGAAGACGACGTGCTGCGACAGGCATTGAAGGATTGTGGCATCGGCACGCCTGCCACCCGTGCAGCCATCATCGAAACGCTTTTCAAACGCGGTTACATGGAACGTTGCAAGAAGTCGCTTGTACCCACCGAAAAAGGGCTTGCCCTCTACTCGGTCGTGAAGACGATGCGCATCGCCGACGTCGCCATGACGGGCGAATGGGAGAAGGATCTGGCACGCATCGAGCGCGGGGAACTGCCTGCCGATACCTTCCGCAAGGAGATAGAGGCGTACACGCGGGAGATTACATCCGAACTGCTCTCGTGCGACAAACTGTTCGCCCGCAGGGATTCCGGCTGCAAGTGTCCCAAGTGCGGAACGGGCACAATGCAGTTCTACGGCAAGGTGGTACGCTGCGACAACGCGGAGTGCGGGCTGCCCGTGTTCCGCCTGAAGGCGAATCGTACTCTCTCCGACGACGAAATCAAAGACCTGCTCACGGACGGACACACGAAACTGCTCAAAGGCTTCAAGAGCAAGCAGGGCAAGAGCTTTGATGCCGTGGTTGCCTTTGACGGGGACTACAACACGACTTTCGTGTTCCCCGAAAGGAAAACGGCCAAGAAATTTTCAGGACGGAAGAAATAGTATTAATTTTGCCACTGGTTCAGAGTAATGAATTGTTCTTCGATACCGGATTACACTCATACTTTGGATTTAGTGGTGGCACTCGGAGGGATACCGGGTGCCTTTTTCTTCTCCTTTCAGACAATTATCCCGGTCATGATTTACCAATCCACTAAATTCCAAAGTAATGAACAACAAGAAGAAAAACGAGGGGCAGACCGACTTTTCCTACTACGGTCTGTACCTGCTGGACTATCTCAGAACGAACAAATTTGAACAAGCGACCGACGAAGCCTTCATCCGTGAACGCGTCGACCGTGCCGCCGGAACGTATGAACGGGCAAGGCTTGAAGGCTATCCCGCCGATGGTGCGCAGGAACTGGCGATGCGCACACTGCTGGAGGGGCTTCACTACTCCAAGTACGCCATCCTGCGCGAAGTCGTAGAGAACGAGTTTTCCGATGACGTGCCGGAAGCGAAGCGTGAATCTTTTACCCGAAAACTGCTGCCACTTGTCGGAAACGTATTCTCCATTTATGACCTCTCGGACGACAATTTCGCCCTGTCGCCCGATTACGACCTGCTCTACACGGAGCTGACGGGGGCTGTCGTCCTTTATATAGAGGAATATGGCGTTTAACCGCAAACAAAGGTTGCGGGACAACATCGAGGCGATACGGACGGCATTCGTCCTTGACAGGGAACAACGCACCCCCACCGCACGCGAAAGGCTCTTGTTGGAGCGTTATTGCGGTTTCGGCGGTCTGAAATGTATTCTGAACCCTGAAAGGGAACTGACGGATGCCGTCCACTGGGCGAAATCCGACCTCGAACTGTTTGCCCCTACCGTGGAACTACACAAGTTACTACGGGAGAATACAAAAGACGATACGGAGTATAAACGGTACATGGATGCCATGAAGCAATCCGTCCTGACCGCTTTCTATACTCCGCCGGAGATAACAGGCACTATTGCGGATGTGCTACATGAACACGGCATACGTCCCGACCGGGTACTGGAACCGTCGGCAGGCGTTGGCGCATTTGTGGATGCCGTATTAGAGAACAAGCCGGACGCGGACATCATGGCTTTTGAGAAAGACCTGATGACGGGCAAGATATTGAGACACCTGCATTCCGACCAGAAAGTAAGGATACAGGGGTACGAGAAAATTGAAAAGCCGTTCATGAACCATTTTGATCTGGCTATCTCCAATATCCCGTTTGGCGATGTGGCTGTGTTCGACCCGGAATTTACCAACAGCCATGACGTGGCAAGACGGTCGGCATCCAAGACGATACACAACTATTTCTTTCTGAAAAGCCTTGATGCGGTGCGTGAAGGCGGAATCGTGGCGTTCATTACCTCGCAGGGGGTGTTGGATGCCCCGACCAATGCGCCCATACGCGAGTATATGATGAACCACGCCAATCTGGTGGGCGTTGCCCGTCTGCCGAACAACCTTTTTACAGAAAATGCGGGTACGGAGGTGGGCAGTGATTTGATTATCCTGCAAAAGAACAGCGGAAAGAACGGGGAACGGTATTATAATGAGAAACTTTTTGTGCAAACAGAACAGACCCCTATCGGCACTTCCGTAAATGGGTATGTATGGAGCATCGGTTCGCTTTCCCACACGGATTTGATCAAAAGTACCGACCCTTACGGAAAGCCTGCCTATAAGCTCATGCACAGAGGCGATACCGTACAACTGGCGGAAGACTTACGGGAACATCTGAAAATAGAACTGCACCAACTCAACAGGGAACTCTACGAAAGACATAGCCTGCATCCGACGCAAACGGAAAGTACGGATAAAAGTATGAATGTGGAAGTACAGCCGTCTCCAAAAGTGGAAGCGGCAACTTCTACCGCTAATGTTTTTATCACAGAAGCGGAGAAACCGAAATCTCAATCCATAGACGAGAAGCCGGAGATTGAGCCACGCCAGACGAATCATTCAAATGCCGTTCAGCTCACTCTGCTTGACCTTTGGGGTATGCCCATAGAAGAACCTGCCAAAAAGAAAAAGGCAACCAAAAAGGAAAACAAGGCAAAGCGTGTACCATCCAAACCGAAGCCGCCGGTTATGGCTGCATCTCCTGTTGAATCCGTCAAGCCTGCACCCGAAAGCAAGGAGGCAAAACCGGAAAATGCCGGGAAACAAAGCGACCCTGACGACATCTATGCAACACTGGATTGGGAAACCAATCCGCCCATCAACGGTTTTTACGAAACGATGATGAGCCTGACACCGGAACGGCGCAAGGCTCTACGGCTTGAAGCGGAACGGCACAGACAGGAACAACTGAAAAAGTCGGGTGTCAAGGACACGCTGAATCCAGCCTTTGTGCCTTCGTCGGGTAACCAAGCGGAGCAAAAGGAAGCAGCAAAACAACCCAAAGCACAGCTGGAAGCAACTCCCGTTCCTGTTACGGACAATAGCCAAAGTGAGAAAGCAACCACTTCACTATTCCCTGAATTTGAAACGGAAAAGCCGAAGGAGGAAGTACCCGACCTTACGCCGCGTCCCTATCACCGCACGCCGGAAATGCACCTGCGTGAAGGTTCGCTGGTGGCAAACAGGGCGCGTGACATCGGTTATCTGAAGGACATCACTCCCTACGGAGCGACTTTCCAACCGCTTGGACTGACAGGCTACCAAAAAGAAAAAGCGTTGCTGTATGTATCGCTCCGTGACGCATACGAGCGGTTGTACCGCTATGAATCGAACAGACACGAGGCAAATGTTCCATGGCGTGAACACCTTAATACCTGTTACGACGAGTTTGTCATGCGTTATGGCAACCTCAACGCCAAACA
This sequence comes from uncultured Alistipes sp., assembly GCA_947623305.1. GTDB lineage: Bacteria > Bacteroidota > Bacteroidia > Bacteroidales > Rikenellaceae > Alistipes. Next base: position 286,375 of record CANQGQ010000002.1, read on the forward strand.
GAATGTGAAGTTAGTAATGATGGATGCCGGAGGGCGCGACATCCTTTCGCTGGAACGCGTGGAGGACGGCAAGTTCGTCAAGGCGGACATCTTCGACCGTCCCGTTTCCTTCTCGGTGGAGAACCACGCCAATGTCGGCTCTCCCGAAGAAGCCTTGTCCGCATCGCTCAACAAGTACGGTACGGTCAATCTCGGCTATATGCAGGGGATAACAGACAATACGGAAGAAGAACTGCTCAACGCCCTCAAGGGACGTATCTTCTATAATCCGCTCGTAACCGGTTACGAGATCAAAGACCGCTTCATCGCGGGGAACGTGATAGAGAAAGCGGAGCGCATAGAGGCATGGATAGGCGGTAATCCCGAAAACGAAAGATTACCGGAGGTGAAACAGGCTTTGGAGGCTTTGAAGGAAGCCGAACCGCAGCGTATCGCTTTTGAAGACCTCGACTTCAACTTCGGTGAACGCTGGATTCCCACGGGCGTGTATGCCGCATACATGAGCCATCTTTTCGACACGGATGTGAAAATCGCCTATTCCGCCAGCATGGACGAGTTTTCCGTGGCGTGTGGCTACCGCACCATGAAGATCACGGACGAGTTTCTGGTAAAGGGCTATTACCGGAACTATGACGGTATGCACCTGTTGAAACACGCTTTGCACAACACCTGTCCCGACATGATGAAAAGTATCGGCAAGGACGAGAACGGCAATGACATCAAGGTGCGTGATAGCGAGGGCATACAGCTTGCCAACGCCAAGATTGACGAGATACGGGGTGGGTTCTCGGAATGGTTGGAAGAGCAGTCACCGCAGTTCAAGGAACGGCTCGTGACAATGTATAACCGCAAGTTCAACTGTTTCGTGCGCCCGAAGTATGACGGCTCGCACCAGACGTTTCCTGACCTCAACCTGAAAGGGCTGGCAAGTCGGGGGATTCAAAGCGTTTATCCGTCGCAAAAGGATTGCGTCTGGATGATAAAACAGAATGGCGGCGGGATATGCGACCATGAAGTCGGAACAGGTAAAACGCTGATAATGTGTATTGCAGCGCATGAAATGAAACGTCTAAACTTGGCGCACAAGCCGATGATTATCGGATTGAAAGCGAACGTGGCGGAGATTGCCGCAACCTATCAGGCGGCATATCCTAATGCGAGGATTCTCTACGCTTCGGAAAAGGATTTTTCTACCGCCAACCGCGTGCGTTTCTTCAACAACATCAAGAACAATGACTACGATTGCGTCATCATGTCGCACGACCAATTTGGTAAGATACCGCAGTCACCGGAGTTGCAGCAACGCATCCTGCAAGCGGAGCTTGACACGGTGGAGGAAAACCTCGAAGTCTTGCGGCAGCAGGGCAAGAACGTGTCGCGGGCGATGCTGAAAGGATTGGAGAAACGCAAGCACAACCTTGAAGCGAAGCTGGAAAAAGTGGAATACGCCATCAAATCCCGCACGGACGACGTGGTGGACTTCAAGCAGATGGGTATCGACCACATCTTCATTGACGAATCGCACCAATTTAAGAACTTGACTTTCAACACCCGGCATGACCGTGTGGCGGGGTTGGGAAACTCGGAAGGAAGCCAGAAAGCCCTGAATATGCTCTTTGCCATACGCACCATACAGGAGCGCACCGGCAAGGACTTGGGGGCGACATTTCTTTCCGGCACGACCATATCCAACAGCTTGACGGAATTGTACCTGCTCTTCAAATACCTACGTCCGAAGGAACTGGAACGGCAGGACATCCGCTGCTTCGACGCATGGGCGGCAATCTTCGCCAAGAAGACGACCGACTTCGAGTTCAACGTGACAAACAATGTGGTACAGAAGGAGCGTTTCCGCTACTTCATCAAAGTTCCGGAGCTTGCGGCCTTCTACAACGAGATCACCGATTACCGCACAGCGGAAGACGTGGGCGTGGACCGTCCGCACAAGAACGAGATACTGCACAACATTCCTCCTACGCCCGACCAAGAGTATTTCATCAAACAACTGATGGAATTTGCCAAGACGGGCGACGCCACGCTACTGGGCAGGCTACCTTTGTCGGAAACGGAGGAGAAGGCAAAGATGCTCATCGCCACCGACTACGCGCGGAAGATGGCTTTGGATATGCGCATGATAGACCCCAATTACGAAGACCATCCCGACAACAAGGCGAGCCACTGCGCCAAAATGATAGCGGAGTATTACCACAAATACGACGCGCACAAGGGAACGCAGTTCGTCTTCTCGGATTTGGGGACATACCAGCCGGGAGACGGGTGGAACGTGTACAGCGAGATAAAGCGGAAACTGACGGAGGATTACGGCATACCGGCAAGCGAGGTGCGCTTCATTCAGGAGTGCAAGAGCGACAAGGTACGCAAGGCGGTAATAGATGCCATGAACGCCGGAACGGTGCGCGTGCTGTTCGGTTCCACCTCCATGCTCGGAACGGGCGTAAACGCGCAGAAACGGTGCGTGGCTATCCATCATCTTGATACGCCGTGGGTGCGACATGAAGTCGCATAGATAATTGTTGGAATGATATTTTAAGTATCAGCTTTAACCCGCTGTTCCGTCAG
>CANQGQ010000003.1 GCA_947623305.1 uncultured Alistipes sp.
TTTGTTATCTCTGCGATTTTGCCAAGTGTAGTTTCTTTCCACTCCCCACTGAATTCCGGGAATCTCAAATGGGGAACTAACCACACTATATTTCTCTAATTATAGGAACTAATTATTTAGAGATTATGATTCATAAAACAGTTAGAGAAATTGCGGCGGCTTGGAAAGAGTACAAGCGGCCTTATGTGAAACAGTCCACGATGGCGGCTTATGTGTTAATCTTGGAGAACCACGTTCTTCCGTATTTCGGGGATGGTGATTCGCTCCACGAACAGGAGGTTCAGACTTTTGTCTTGCAGAAGTTGGAAAACGGATTGAATATCAAAACCGTCAAGGACATTCTGATAGTCCTTAAAATGGTGATGAAGTTCGGGGTCAAAAATGAATGGATAAACTATTATGAATGGGATATAAAGTACCCTACGTCCTCCACAAACAAGGAACTGGAAGTTCTGTCTGTCGCCAATCACCGAAAGATTCTGAACTACATCCAAAACCATTTCACTTTTACCGGACTGGGTATTTATATCAGCCTTAGTACAGGGTTGCGTATCGGTGAAATATGCGCTTTGAAGTGGAGCGACATCAATGTTACGGACGGCACGATAATGGTCAGCCGCACGATTGAGCGCATTTATATCATTGAGGGAGAGAAAAAGCATACGGAACTTGTCATCAATACACCCAAAACCAAAAACTCCTGCCGAGAAATTCCCATGAGCAAAGAATTGCTTGCCATGATTAAACCGTTGAAAAAGGTAGTCAATGACAATTTTTATGTGCTTACCAATGATGAACGACCGACAGAACCACGCACATACCGCAATTACTACAACAGCTTGATGGAGAAGCTCGACATCCCTAAATTGAAATATCACGGTCTGCGCCATAGCTTTGCCACCCGTTGTATTGAAGCCGGATGCGATTATAAAACTGTCAGTGTGTTGTTGGGGCACTCTAACATTTCAACCACACTCAATCTTTACGTCCATCCCAATATGGAACAGAAGAAACGTTGTATCACCAAAATGTTCAAGTCGCTGGGCAGATAAAAAGATGTTTTCATCTTCTGCATACACCCCATAAGATTACGGCAAGATAGCTAATGAACAAAATTATCACTACAAATATGAGCCAGCGGGTAGAAAGCCAAATGCCTTCATTGCTTTTTTGAAGGCGTTTGGCCATTTTGATGCTGTGCCGTTCCAACAGTTCTTCTTCGGCCTTGATGTGGGCGGCTGTGTATTGGCTGACCTTCGCCAGTTCGTCCGTGCCTATTTTGGCAGGGATCACAGTATTTTGTTCCGCTTTTGTAATGGCGTTGCAGATACCGTCCACGATATTGTCCGCACTATCCCTTGCTGCATTCAAAGCATTGAAGGCCGTCCGCTCCCTTTGGGCGGTATGTTTCAGACTACTGTGTATGCCGTGCAGCTCCTCCTTGAGCGCATTGATTTCTTTGAGCAGGTTGCGTAATGCTACGATTTGGCTGCCCACTTCCTGAAGCAGCCCGTCAAGTTCCTGCATGTCCTGTTCCAACTCCTGTCCGGGTGTATAATTGGCAAGCCTCTCACGGAGGGCCGCCGTATCGGGTTGTTTCATCGTAATGCTGTTTTTATGTTCGTCATCTTCGTTTTATGCCGCCTTTGAGGTGTCTGCCGAGCCTGTTAGAAGCGGCTTGCGCACATCTACGGGCAAATTCTATTTCATCTTCTTCCGGGTCGCGTCCCCATTTGAGGTCGGACTGCGAGCCGCCCCCGCCACCGCCCGCGACCTCCCCGTAAGGAGAAGCGACAAGCGTAAAATAGGCCATCGCAAGGTTCTGCAATGCTTGCCAGTTGGCCAGTTCCCGATGGTCGAACTCGTCGTTCAGTCGGTCAAGCACCTTGTCGGGAATATAGCGGTCATAGGTCTTGCCGTCGTGTTCAAACTCCGTGCGCAGACGGTCGGGCTGCCATGTGGTGTAATCCTCGTAAACCGGGGTGTTCCGCTGTACACGGGGCTGCAGATTTTGTGCGGCCTCGTGGAAAACGGACGGCTTCGGTGTCGGTACAACAGGCTGTTTTGCCGTAGTGCGAACTTGTTGCGCATTGTCGGAATGCAACTTTTCCCAAGTCTGCCGGATACGGGACGCAGTCAGGCTGCGCCCCTTTCCAAGTTCCGATGCCTTGAATTTCGTGTTGCCTTTGAGAAGCACATAACCACGAATGACATCTTTCTTATCCTTGCGCAGATACAATTTGTAACCTTTGGCGGCAAGCCGTTCCATGTAGCCCTCCCATGACCATTCGTCCAGTTCGCGCAAGGTTTCCATGCAGTCGGAACTGACTTTGGGGATATTGGTTTCGTGTATATGCTGCGCCGTAGTCCATCCCCTTTGTCGGGCTATCATTTCAGCCGCCCGTTGTGCGCGGAGGTGTATGGCGTGGTCGTTGTTGATGTTCCCTCTCTCATCCACCCGGCAGACAATGGCATGGAGATGCGGTATGCCGCTGTCGGATTCCTTATGCAGCCACACGCTGGATTTGCTGCCCGAAATGTTGGTCGGCACAGAAATGACCTTACCGTCATCATCCAGTATTTCCTGATTATCGAAAGCGACGGCGAAGTCGCGCCATAGTTGTCGCCAATCGTCCAGAGTAAAATCTTGGGTTTGCTCCATAGCCGGGCTTATCTCCAGACGGATGACATTGTTCTTGATGTCCGGGCGGTTCATCGTAGCAAACTTCATTTCCGTAAAAATGCCTGTTGCGTCCATACCCTGCGGCATGAAGTTGTCACAGATACGGGTAATTCTTTCGGGATGTTTCTTGTTCCTTGATTCGCCCGACACATACAGCATTGCCCGGATGCCATGGGCTACGGCCTTTGCCTTGGCTATCATACAGCGTCCTCCTTCGCTTCTTCGTCCGTTGTCCCTGCCGGGTAGCTGTTCGCCTTTTGTGCGGACTGCAAAAAATCGGTGACATGGTTCGTGACCTGCGCCACTTTCTCGTACCATTCGAGCATGGTCGGCTGATGGCGGAAAAGCCTTACCTTCTCGTCGTCGGTCAGCCCGTGCAGGGCGTTGGCGAAGTTTACCATGTCCGTCCTACAGGCCGCAAGCTGCCGCAAACCGTCCACCTCTGTGCCGGAAAGCCGCTGTCGCGGTCTGTAATTGAGTGCCCTTGCCCGGATGAAGTCGCTGCGTGTCATGCCGCACCGCTCGGCGGAACTTTTAATCTGCGAAAGTTCCTGTGCCGTGACCTTGGTGACCACCACCTTGTCGCGCCTTTGGGTGGGCTTTTCTTGCCCGAATTGCCGTTGAAAAGTATCATTATCGTGTGCCATAACTAATGTCGCTAAAATAGTCGTGAAACGGTATCTAAAAAGGGATGGTGCGAGCCTGCGAGCGGCAAGGACAACAGCCTGAAAGGATGGTGCGAGAGCGTCGGCGTAATACCGTCCGAAGGCGGTAATACCCCGGCATATCTCGCAACTCAACGCTGACGCTCCACGCCACTGCTCCCTTACGTTAGCCATTGGATTAGCAAACCACTGCCATACGGCTTGCAGATTGGAGAACAACAGGAAAGCGGAAAATCTGCTTATCAGTCCGTTTGTTGCCATTCAGAGCGGTTCTATCCTTTCCCTTTGCTTGTGAATGAACGGGTTGCAAATTACCTTGCCATCCTTGACCTTCCATTGCAGGAGGCACGGGAAGGTCATCACGGACGCAACCCTTGAGCGGCAGGTGTCTATGAGTTCCAGCCTTTCCAGTCCGTCCAACAGGCGGCGGATGCGCTTCCTGCCCATGTTCCATTGTATTGAGAGCTGTTCCTCGGAATACTGCGCCTGACCGACTGAAAGCATAAGCGGTCGGTGGAAACCTTTGGCTGTACCATCGGCAAGAGCCATCCTTGCCAGGAGGTCGCCGAACAATGTGAAGTTGCCGGTTTCCCTGCCGTCATCATCAGTCGTTGTTCCGTGCAGCCATTGCATTGCATCTGCGGAGAATGTGAAAGCAAATGTTTCAATCCCAGTCGGGTGCAAGAAACTGTATTTTTCCTTGTCCATAAAATCTTGTTGTTATAAGTGTGATATAAATGTGACGCTTCTGTTGCCGGAGTGGAGTGAAGCCGTGCAAGCGTATGTACGGAATCACCTGTTGGCTTTTCGTTGTTCCCCTGCACGGCTTCATCCTGTTGTGTAATGCGTAAGCGGAAAATGGTTTGCCGATAAGCTGCACCCATTCCTAAACGTATTCCAATCCGAAATGAGGGAAGAAAAGGAACGGTATGCAGCCATATCCCTATAGGATTTTACCATCAGCCATTTGCATCTTCCCAGTCGCATACGGTTACTTTCCTATACCGCCGGAGCCTGTGTTGTTTGGGAACGGTTGGCCTGTTGCAGGACGCTTGTCAAGGGATGAAACGGCACGGCTGATGTCCACTGCGTCCACGGCGATGGATAACAACGACCTGTTTACCGTGACCAGTTGCCGCTTGTCGCAAAACTCCGCCACACGCTCCAACAGTTGAAACGCACGGTTCAGCCGATGTTCCTGCGCATTGTCCGTAGTCATACGCTCGTTGTCCTTTCCGCTGTTGAAATAGCGGTTGAGCGCAAGGCGGTCGTCCGCAGAAATGTTCGCTGCGGTGGTTTTGCCGTCGGCGATGGCAATGCCCACACGCAATGCGTCCGCCTCGTAAACGTTCAGGCTTTCCAGAAACGAGCGGATGGCCAGCACGTCCTTTCCGTTTGCATCACGTTTTCTACTCTCGTTCTTCTTTTCGGTGGAAACGACCGAAGCTGCTCCGGCCTGTTCCATGTTCTTTGTCTGTTCCATAATTACATTTGTTCTTGATGTGAATAAAAAGGTTGTTTTACTTCCTGCCCGTAAGATAGCGGTCAGCTTCCTCTGCGATTTCCTCTTGGGATGAGATGCGGACACCTGTCAGGAAAGCGTCCAAGTCCTCTTTCTTGAAGAAACACAACTTGCCGCACGGCTTGTACATCGGGATAACCCGGCGCATCATCAGCTTGCGGAAGTAGGACAGCTTGAAACCGCAATACTCGGCAGCCTCCTTTGTGCTTAAAAGTTTTCGTTGCTCTGTCATATGCGTATATGTTTAATGGATAATCGACTGCGTCCTTCGCGTGGCGACAATGCAAAGGTATGGCGGCAGATTCCAGGAACAATCAATGTAAATGGCACTATGATAACATTTTGCAGATTATAAATGCGAGTATAAATGAGGCCGGAACGATGTATAAAGGAACTCTAAACGCACCATAATCCCAAATCATCCGTACAAGGCAAGCCATCGGTACGGAAAGAAACACGGACGTTTACGGACGGACATAAAAAATCCCGCCATCGGTTTGCAATGACGGGAACAAGAAAATGGGGTTATAAAAGTATGCGGTCAGAGTTTCTTGAACTCTTCAAGGTCGTATGTGTCAAGTCTCGGACGCAGCCGCGTAGCCTTGCGCAACAGCTTGGCGATATGCCTTTGGTGTTCGGACGGATTGTCTTTGGTGGAGGCTTTGAGATTGCTCGCCAACTGTGCTCCATTGTTGAGCGGCCAGAACTTTTCAAAGATTACCCATTTTCCTTTCCTGATTTTGAGGGCGGCGCATAGGGCATTGGCGATGTAGGCATAGAGTGTCCGGTTGATTTCGTCATCTTCCTTTTTCATCAGCGGCTGGAAGCCCGCATCCAAGTAACCGTCCTCCCGGAACAGCACGAGCAAGAACAGCGCATCGTTTGTCTGCAACGCTTCGGGCAGTTTCTTTATCTGTTCCGGCTGAACTTGTGAAATAAGATGGTCGTAGTGCCGGATTTCATCCTCCTGCTTCATCGCAACTGGCGGCGTAGGTGTTGAAAGTACAGCCTCGATTTGCTTCTCCATTTGCTTGTCAACAGCCTGTCGCCTGTCAGGAGCAAGCCTGTTCCACCGTTGGCGCAACCACGACCTTATCCGTTCTCCGTAAGCCATACCGATGATGCAGGGCAGCAGGAAAAGCACGGCAAAGAGTGATGCCATGACGATGAACGTACTCCAGTCCATGTGCTTGTCTGGCGTGAGGATAAAGGCGAGCAACAATGAAACCACAAACCACGATGCGGTCAATACGGAGCGGTCTTTGGAAAACCACTTCTCTATGATGATGTCGTACAAAAGGAAAAATTCTATGACTAACCCAATCCAGCCGACGATTGACAAGGCCGTAAAGACAAATGCAGCCGTGGTCGCTTCCATGCGGAAAGCAACGGCGGCTACCAATCCGAATGCTATTGCGGCTACTACTGTAAGCGGCAACAGCATCGTTAAAAGGTTTTCGGACAAACGTTTCATTGCATACAACAGGTTTTAGTCCTTGAAAATGTCATTGACGCGGTTGACCGCCTCGTCTTTCTTCTGGTCGATAATCTTCGCGTAGATTTGCGTGGTCGAAATGTTCTTATGACCGAGCAGTTTGCTTGTCGTATAAAGGTCAACGTCCAGCGTCAGCATCATGGTGGCAAAGGTGTGGCGGCTCACGTGGTAGGTGACGTGTTTGTTTATGCCGGCAGCTTTCGCCCATTTGTCAAGGATGATGCAGATGCGGCTTTCAGACGGGAGGTCGAAAACCTTGTCCTCGTCCTTTGCATCGCCACGCTCCGGCAACCATTTCATCGCCTGTTTGGATAACGGAAGATAAATAGGTTCTTTGGTCTTTTCCATTACGGTGAACACCCTCCACTGGTCGCCGTCCTTGTGGATGTCGCCCCATGTCAGACCGACAACATCGCTGATGCGCAGGGCGCAATAACAGGAAAACAGAAAAGCCTGCTTCACGGCAGGACGGGTAGGACATTCCGTTGCGATCAGCTTTTTCAGTTCGTCAATCTGCAGGAACTCGCGCTTGCTTTCGGGTCGGCGGATGCGGTCGGCGGATGCAATATGCGTGAACGGATTCTCGGAAAGATAGTCATTCCGCACGGCCCAATTCAGCATGGCACTAAGCACCGTGACATATCCGGTGGCGGTGGTCATGGAAATGGGGCGGTTCGTCCGTGCCTTGTAATCGTTCCGCAGGAAATTCATAAAAGCCATACAATACTCCTTGTCCATCATCCTCATGGGAATATCCCCTCGAAACTGAAACGTGGCTTTTCGGACAGAATTGACACTGCGTACTGTGGTGTGCTTACCGTTGTCCTCCAGCCATCTTGCGTAGAGGTCGAGCAATTCCGACAATTTGATACGGCCACGCAATGTGGCGTTTGAAATTCCCTTTTCGCTGTTGGTAAGCTCAATGATACGGTCTGCCTTAATCTTGTTCGCCAAAGCCATGTTGTGCTGGTTCATGGCACGGCTTGCCGGGTCAATCTCCGGCACGATATAAAGTTTAAGGAACTCATACGTCCGCTTCCCGTTGCGGTAAATATCCAGATAGATGGACTTGTTCCCGTTCTGCAACTCCTTGAAGCGGATGCGGACAGGCTCTTTCGCCTTGATAACTTTCTTCGGTCTGGGCATGGTGTTATATTTTTGTTGATTATTCGATTTCCACTACTTCTTCCTTATCCTCAATATGGCTTGCGGCAACCATTTTCATATATCCTTTCATCGTCTTGGGCGTGAGGCCGAGCATACAACTGACAGTTCCGATGTCGGTGCCAGTGATGAGTAACAGATATATAAAGGTGTTTTGCGCAAGCCTGAAACTCAACGGCTGTTCTATTCCGGCGTTCTTTCCCCATTGCAACAGGATGTTTCTGATTTCAGTATCTTTCGGCAGGCCTTTGAATACAAGACCGCGATGGTTTGTCGTTTCGGGCAGCCAGCGCATTGATACGGAAGTAAGCGGTATGGATGACTTTCTTGAATGTACTTCGATGGTCGTTCTGCCATTATCCGCTTTTATGTCTTTCCATTTGAGGGAGAGGACATCGGCAAAAGACAAGTATGTGAAGATACTCAACATAAACGCCTGCTTGACTTGCGGCCTTGCCATTACAGGGCATGGGGTATTCATCAAAGAGCGTATTTCATCAACGGTCAGAAACTTTTTCAGCGGACGTTCCCTTGTGATACGACCGTGGATGTTCACGAAACGGAGAGGGTTTACGCCTATCACGCCATCGGCTACAGTCTTATTGAGAGTGCTGCTGAAAAGATAGATGAAAGCCCTTGCGGTGGTCATGCTGATTTTCCCGAATTGTGCGGTGTAGTCCTTATGCAGAAAGTCAACCAAACCGTCACAGTAGTCCTCGTCAATGTCAACTACTTTCGTCTCCAAACCTCGGAAAGCGTTTATCGCCTTTTTCATGCACCTTATATTACAGGCAGTAGAAGCATCGCCCTTGTCGAGAATGATTTTCTCATATTCGTCAATGGCCTCTCCAATGCGCATGGTTGACGGCTCTTTGGTTTCTATACCGAAACGCACGGCAAGCAGTTCACTTTCCTTGGCGGCACGGGCAGCTTCGACCTCTTTCATCGTCCGCTTGTTCGCGATGATATTTCTTTTGGATGTTTCGGGTAACAAATAGAGATGGAGGGCTTCACGGATGCGTTTGCCGTCCTTGTAATAGTCAAGGTAGGCAGACTTCCTCCCGTTGCCTATCTTACTGTATTTAAGTGTAATATGTGATTTATGTGCGTCCATAAAACTCTATTTTGTTACTATATGGTCATTTTTAGACTATAAAACTACAAACTATTTTCCAAAGTAACAAAATAGCAGCAAATAAAGTAACAAAATTAACCCGATTTAGCGAAAATAGGAATTTATCATCTGTTTTGGAATAATGTCGTAAAATATTGATATATAACTATTATATACTTCTTTTGTTTCTGATTTATTCCAGTGAAAGATATATATAAAGATAATGTTACCTAATTATCTGTTGCGTATTTGTTTCGTCTCAATTATTTATATTTATAATAGTCTTATTATTAGTATATTAAAATATGTACAAAATCAATGATGTTGAATAATCAACATAACAACTCTAATTATTGAAGATATGCCTAATTTTTGGTTTGGAACGGACTTATTGCTATTGTTTAGCAGGGGTATCTTTTTGCAGTGAATAGAAAAAGATATTCATACCGAACCTAAATATCGGTTTTTAATGGGAACTTTACGGTATCATTTAATTATTATCATCCAATATATCGATTGTATTTCAAATGATTATATAAGTAGCAGCGATTCAAGCGCGGTGCCGCAAACTTATTCAATGAGCACAGGTCGTAGGATACCCAACAGAATCAACAAACAACAGTCCCACGCTTAAAAAAGGTACCTTTGGCAGCAAAGGTACCTTTTTTAACTGACCCAGCCCATTTTCAGGGTAAATTAGAGAACGGTCGGCAGCGAAGAAAACCTTAATAAGCATACGCAGGCTCCACCGCATAAGGAACGCCTTCTAAAAGGCGCGGGCCGAAGCCTCCGCCAGCGGAGGCCTGCCGTTGGCGTCCTCCGCAGTCTTCGCCCCGCACGGCCTATCGGGGCGCATCATATTCAGGCAAAACAGTCGGCAGCGAAGAAAGCCTTGAAAAGTACGGCAACGATCTACCGCATCGGGAACCGCTTCTAAAAGCGGCACATCGGGAACGCCTTTCAAAAGGCGCAACTAATACCGGTAGTGATCCGGTTTGTAGGGGCCGTCGACCGAAACGCCGATGTAATCGGCCTGCTTCTGGGTCAGCCGCGTGAGTTCCACACCGAGACTGGCCAAATGCAATCGCGCAACCTCCTCGTCGAGGTGCTTCGGCAGGCGGTAAACCCCCACTTCATGCTGCTGTTGCCACAACTCCATCTGCGCAAGGCATTGGTTCGTGAACGAATTGGACATCACGAACGAAGCGTGCCCCGTGGCGCATCCCAAATTCACGAGCCGCCCCTCGGCCAGAATAAAAATCGAATGGCCGTCGGCAAACGTATATTTGTCGACCTGCGGTTTGATGACCGTCTTCACGGCATCCGACTTTTCCAGTCGGGCCATCTGGATTTCGTTGTCGAAGTGGCCGATGTTGCAGACAATAGCTTGGTCGCGCATGTGTTCCATGTGCTCCAGCGTAATGATGTCGCAATTACCCGTGCAAGTTACGAAAATGTTGCCCTCAGCCAATGCGCTGTCGACGGTCTTCACTTCGAAGCCCTCCATCGCCGCCTGCAACGCGCAGATCGGGTCGATTTCGGTTACGATGACCCGTGCGCCGTACGCGCGCATCGAACGGGCGCATCCCTTGCCCACGTCGCCGTAGCCGCACACGACGACCACCTTGCCGGCAATCATCACGTCCGTGGCCCGCTTGATGCCATCGGCCAGCGATTCGCGGCACCCGTAGAGATTGTCGAACTTCGATTTCGTGCACGAATCGTTCACGTCGATGGCCGGAACGAGCAGTTCGCCGCGCTCCTGCATCTGGTAGAGCCGGTGCACGCCCGTCGTGGTCTCCTCGCTCACGCCGCGCCATTCGGCCACCGTGCGATGCCACTTTTCAGGGTCGTCGGCCAGAATCCGACGCAATGTATCGACGATGACCTCCTCCTCATAGGACGAAGTCGGAGCGTCCAACGAAGCAGCGTCGTTTTCGGCTTTGAAACCTTTATGAATCAATAATGTAGCGTCGCCGCCGTCGTCGACGACCAACTGCGGGCCCTTGCCGTCGGAAAACGACATGGCCATCGCCGTACACCACCAATATTCGGGCAACGTCTCCCCTTTCCATGCGAAGACCGGCACGCCGGCAGCGGCCATTGCGGCAGCGGCATGATCCTGCGTAGAAAAGATGTTGCAGGAGCACCACCGCACGTCGGCGCCCAACTCGATGAGCGTCTCGATCAGCACGGCCGTCTGAATCGTCATGTGGAGCGAGCCCATGATCCGCACCCCTTTGAGCGGCTTTTGGGGGCCGTACTCACGGCGCACAGCCATCAGACCGGGCATCTCGTGTTCCGAAATTTCAATTTCCTTACGCCCCCACTCGGCCAACGACAAGTCGGCCACCTTGTAGGGAAGTGTCGAATCCAAAAACATGATAGGTAATTGTTATGGTAACTATATACGCTTCTACACCGAATCAAATTGACGAAGGTACTTACCTTGCCGCCGGTGTAAATTCGTATCTAATCGCCTATGTTATAAATTCCTTTTTTCAATCGCCGCGCCGGACTTCTCGAAAGCGATCATCGCCTCGATCGCCGCCCGATCTGCCTCCAACTGACGCCGAAGCGCTTCGACCGTCGGGAACGTGCGTTCGTCGCGGATTTTTATTAACAGCTCGACGTGCAGCGTGCGGCCGTAGAGAGAACCGCTGAACCCGAACAAGTACGTCTCCAAATGCCGTCGACCTCCGCCGACCGAAGGATTGCAGCCCAAATTCGACATGGCATCGTACGGCACCCCGTCCACCGTAACGCGCGAACGGTAAACGCCGTCGGGCGCCGCACAATCGTCCGGCACCCCGATATTCGCCGTCGGGAAGCCCAATTCGCGCCCCAACCGGCGACCATGAACCACTTCGCCCGAGACCGTCCAACCGGTTTTCATCCGCCGTCAGGCTTTATGCAATCGTGCGATGGGCGTTTGCGAACCGACGGTCGGATCGCCGATCTCCACCAACAGCTCGCTGTCCTTCGGAACGAGCACGTCGACCCGCGAACCGAATTTGATGAATCCGCACACGCTGTTCTGCTCGACCCGCTCGCCGACCTTCATGTACGACACGATGCGCCGCGCGATGAGACCGGCTACCTGCCGGAAAAGCACCTTGCGACCGTCGTCCATCCGCACGACGGTGGTCGTCCGTTCGTTTTCGGTCGAGGATTTCGGATGCCAGGCGACCAAAAACCGTCCGTGATGATGCTTGAAATACTCGATGACACCGGCCACAGGCACCCAGTTCATGTGGATGTTGGTGATGGACATGAAAATGGAGATCTGCAACATCTCCTGACCGTCGAAACATTCGTTTTCCTTGACCAGTTCGGTTACGACCACCCGACCGTCGCACGGTGCGAAGATCAGATCGGCGTCGTGGATGCGCACACGGCGCGGCTCGCGGAAAAAAGCCACGATGAAGAACCAGAAGAACAACAGCAACAGGGCGCTCATCCAGAGAAGCGACCCGCGGGCATTGCTGACCAGCAGGTGATAGATCAGCCACCAGCATAAAGCACACGCCACCCCCGACAGCGCAATGATATGGTAACCTTCCTTATTGATTTTCATAGTCGCTATAAGGTTTGCAGTTTCACAAGACGAAGAGAAGATAGACGAAGACGAACGGCGTCGCAAGCAGCATGGCGTCGAACCGGTCGAGCACGCCGCCATGTCCGGGGATGAGTGCACCGGAATCCTTCACGCCGGCAGCCCGCTTGAACATTGATTCGACCAGATCGCCCGCAACGCCCGTAACCGAAGCCACGAGCGCCAGCCCGACCCAGAACCCAACGGAATTGTCCCACCCGAAAAGCGAACCGTCCCCGAGCATATCCGCCACGAACCACCGGACGAGCAATCCGATCCCGATGGCGCCGGCCACCCCGCCGAAGAATCCTTCCCACGATTTTTTAGGCGAAAGACGCGGGCAAAGCGGATGGCGTCCGAAAGCCCACCCGACCAGATAGGCGAACACGTCGTTGGCCCAGATGATGACGATGAAGCCGAGCAACAACCAGCGATGAAGCCCGACATAGGGAATAAAAAGCGTGAATAATTCGAGCAACGTCAAAGGCAAAGCGACATAGAGCACCCCCATCAACGTGGCGCCGATATTGGCCAACGGGTGTTCGCTCCGGCGCCCCAGTTCGCAGATGAATGAAACGGGCAACAGCAGCAACAGAAAGCAACACCCATAGAAACAAACATCGAAGCCGAAGGCCGTTCCGAAGCCGCCCGATGCCAACATCGTCAGACCGGCCACCGTGCCGATAACGGGCTGCGGCGAACTGCCGCACTTGCGGGCCAAAGCGTAAAATTCCGCCATGCCGCCGACAGTCAACACAGCCAGCAAAGCGCAGAGACTCCACTGCGACCACAACACGGCGCCGAACACCACAGCAACGAGGACGGCTCCGCTCGCAGTACGCACAAGGAGGTTTTTCATCTTATCAGTCATATCGTCAGTAGTCTTATTTCCCATCTTTTCAAAGCCAAACGCCACCGGTTCCGTCAGGCGTGCGGCACCGATTCTTCGACAGCCGATTCCGCATTTTCCGCATTTTCGGGCGCAGCATCCGCAGGCCCGACATTTTCGGACTGCATGGCCAGCTCGGCTTCGGTTTTCGTTTCAGCCCCCGCTTTCGTTTCAGTTTCAGTTTCAGCTTTCGCCTCGGCCTCGCGACGTTCGCGCTCGATGTCCTTCTTGCGTTTGCCGAAAATCCGCTCGACGTCCTCGGTGAAGACCACCTCGCGTGCAAGCAGCAACTCGGCGAGTTCCTTCACCCCGTCGGCATGTTCGCGGAGCACTTTTTCGGCCATCGCATACGCCTCGTCGATCACCCGTTTGGCTTCGGCGTCGATCTCCTGTGCCGTCAGCTCCGAATAGGGCTTCGTCAAGGCCATATCGCTCTGACCCGTCGAATCGTAGAAACTCAACGTTCCCACTTTTCGGCTCATGCCGTAGTAGGCAACCATCGCGTAGGCCTGTTTCGTTACCCGTTCCAGATCGTTCAACGCACCCGTCGAAACGTGCCCGAACGTCAACTGTTCCGACACCCGACCGCCGAGCGTGGCAGCCAGTTCGTCCATCAACTGTTCGCGCGTGGTGATTTGCCGCTCCTCGGGCAGGTACCACGCCGCTCCCAACGCCTTGCCGCGCGGAATAATCGTTACCTTAATCAACGGACTGGCATTTTCCAAAATCCAGCTGACCGTGGCATGGCCTGCTTCGTGATAAGCGATGATCCGTTTTTCCGCATCGGTGATGATCTTGTTCTTGCGTTCCAGACCGCCGATGATCCGGTCGATCGCCGCGAGGAAATCCTCCTTCGAGACGCATTTCTTGTTGTTGCGGGCAGCGATGAGCGCCGCCTCGTTGCAGACGTTGGCGATGTCGGCCCCCGAGAAACCCGGCGTCTGACGCGCCAGGAACGAACGGTCGAGCTGCGGATCGAGTTTCAGCGGCCGCAGATGCACCTCGAAAATCTCCTCGCGTTCCTTGACATCGGGCAGGCCGACCTCGATCTGCCGATCGAAACGTCCGGCCCGCATCAACGCCTTGTCGAGAATATCGGCACGGTTGGTCGCAGCCAAGACGATCACACCGGTATTGGTCTGAAAACCATCCATTTCGGTCAACAGCTGGTTGAGCGTATTTTCCCGTTCATCGTTGCCCGAGAATCCGGCATTCTTACCGCGGGCGCGTCCGATGGCGTCGATTTCGTCGATGAAAACGATGCAGGGAGCCTTCTGCTTGGCCTGCTCGAAGAGGTCGCGCACGCGCGAAGCGCCCACGCCCACGAACATCTCGACGAAATCCGAACCCGAAATCGACAGGAAAGGCACATTGGCCTCGCCGGCCACAGCCTTGGCCAACAACGTTTTGCCCGTACCCGGAGGGCCTACCAACAAGGCGCCTTTGGGAATCTTGGCGCCCAGTTCGCGATATTTGTCGGCCTTTTTCAAGAAATCGACGATCTCCATCACCTCGACCTTGGCCTCTTCCAAACCGGCTACATCCTTGAACGTTACCCGTTTGTGGTTATCCTTGTCGAACACCTGCGCACGAGCCTTGCCGACATTCATGATGCCCCCGCCGCCGGCACCGCCGCCGCGCGACATCGACCGCATGATGAAAAACCATACGCCGATAATCAACACCCACGGCAGAAGATTGATCAACAGGTTCGTCCAATCATTGGACTTGTTTTTATAGACGACCGGCACGGCATATCCCGAAGCCTCCTCGACCATCCGCAGGTCTTCACGGAAAGCGTCGACCGACCCGATGTTGAACACAAGCTGTACGCCCGTCTCAGGCATCCGGCGGAACTGTTCGGTTTCCGGATCCTTGCGATAGCGTTCGACGACTCCCTCTTTCAGATAGACCTGAGCCTGATCACGGTTCACCACCTCGATTTTCGCTACCTCGCCCTGTTCGACCATCTTTTCGACCGTATCCCAATCGCTCGGGACAGGCGATTCACTCGTATTGTCCATCAAAGACCATCCGATGATGAATGCGCCGATCAAACCGTAGATCCACCACATCGAGGGTTGCGGGAATCCGCCTTTCTTGGCCCCTCCGACACGTCGTTTCGTATTTTTATCGGTTCCGTTCTGTTTTGCCATAACTTACTTATTCCTACTCATCGTATTCGTAACGGGTCATGGGCGCATCGCTCCACAACTCCTCCAATTTGTAAAATCCGCGCAAATCGGTCTGAAAAATATGCACGACCACGTCGACATAATCCATCGCGATCCACAGGGCATTCTGCTGGCCCTCGATGCGCCAAACCCGCTCGCCCAACGTTTCGTAGACCTTTTCGTCGATGCCGTCGGCGATCGCAGCGACCTGCGTCGTGGAATCGGCGTTGCAGACGACGAAATGGGAGCAGACGGCACCGTCGACGCCCGTCAGGTCCAACGATACAATATCCTTACCTTTTTTATCTTCGATCGCACCGACGATCGTTTCGATCAAATCATTCAGTTTCTTATCCATTTTTTATTAGCGCGGGAGACCCGTATCTTGCTTTCGACCGTTATCTTCGCTTCCATTATTCGCAAATAACAATAGGCGGCTCCAAGAGCTGCGCGAGCCGCAGCCTTCGGGCGGCGGAGGCTCGCCACAGCTCCCCACCGCAGGCTGCGTTCGCAAAAGTTCCTATCCGTTTTTTTTCGCGACACAGCATTTTGACGCAGTCAAAGATACGAATAACTCCGCAGAATCAAAAATTATTTCCGCCATTCCGCATCGCGATCGGTCGGGGCGCATTGGAGCGGATGGTCTCGGTCAACGCACGGATGATGGAGTTTTTCACATAGGTGCGGCGTACGGCAACGGCGATCTTGCGCGACGTGGCCCCCTTGGCCAACCACTTCAACCGGTCGCGGCGGTCGGCCGGAACGTACTCTACCGCCATCTCGGGAACGATGGTCATGCACTGCGTGCAATCGACGATGCGCATCAACGTATCGAGCGACCCCGATTCGAACGTGAAATGGGCCGGCAGGCTGCGCCGTTGCTGGCATAGCTCGATGATCTGGTCGCGCATGCAGTTGCCCGGGCTCAGAATCACCAAATCTTTCAAGTCGATCTCCTCGATGCGGATGTTCTGCCGTTCGTAGAGCGGGTTCTCGGGCGACACATAGGCGAAAAAGCGGTCGTTGAAAAGTTCCTGTTCGGCGATTCCTTCGCCGCAAGTGCCGCTGGCTACCAGCGCGGCATCAATCCGGTCGCGCTTGAGCGCATCGACGATGTCGGCCGTAATCATCTCCGAAATCTCCAGTTCCACCTTCGGATAATCGCGCACGAAAGCGGGGATGAACTTGTGCAACAGATAGGGAGCGATGGTCGGGATGACACCGAGCCGCAGTTTGCCGGCGGTTTCGCCTTTGAGTTCGGCAACCGATTCCTTGATGCAATCGTAGGCACGAAGCGTCTCGCGGGCCCGTTCGAGCACGACCTCGCCCGCTTCGGTCGGGATGACGGGCTTCTTCGAACGGTCGAGTAACACCACGCCCAACTCCTCTTCCAACGATTTGACCTGCATGCTCAACGACGGCTGCGTTACGAAACAATGCTCGGCCGCCAGCGAAAAGCTGCCGCAGTTGGCCACAGCGAGGAGGTATTCAAGCTGGATAATAGTCATAATATGGGATTATTCGGTCGGACAAAAATATCGAAAAAACCGATACCCGCCAACTTTTTCACGCTCAACGCACAAATTTTCGTATTTTTGTTGCAAATTCACTGAATCCATGAAAAAAATCATATTGACGGGCGACCGTCCGACGGGACGGCTGCATCTGGGACATTTCGTCGGCTCACTGCGCCGGCGCGTGGAGCTGCAGAACTCGGGCGACTTCGAACGCATCTACATCATGATCGCCGACGCGCAGGCGCTTACCGACAATGCCGACAATCCGGAAAAAGTACGCCAGAATATCATCGAAGTGGCGCTCGACTACCTGTCGGTGGGGCTCGACCCGACGAAATCGACCCTCTTCATCCAGTCGCAGGTGCCGGAACTGTGCGAACTGGCATTTTATTATATGAACTTGGTAACTGTCCAACGGTTACAGAGAAACCCGACGGTCAAGGCGGAAATCCAACTGCGCGGCTTTTCGGAAAGCGCCGTCGAGGGCGACACACAACAGAAACAGGGCATTCCGGTCGGGTTCTTCACTTACCCCATCAGCCAAGCGTCGGACATCACGGCCTTCAAGGCGACGACCGTGCCGACCGGCGATGACCAAGAACCGATGGTCGAACAAGCCCGCGAAATCGTCCACAAATTCAACACGGTGTACGGCGAAACGCTCATCATGCCGGAAATTCTGCTGCCGGACAACGCGGCTTGCCAACGGCTTCCGGGTACGGACGGCAAGGCGAAAATGTCCAAGTCGCTGGGCAACTGCATCTATCTTTCGGACACGGCCGACGAGGTGAAAAAGAAGGTGATGGGCATGTACACCGACCCCGATCATCTGCGGGTGGAAGACCCGGGCAAAATCGAAGGCAACACGGTCTTCACCTACCTCGACGCATTTTGCACTCCGGAACACTTTTTGCGCTATCTGCCCGAATACGCATCGCTCGATGAGTTGAAAGCGCACTACCGCCGCGGCGGATTGGGCGACGTGAAGGTAAAAAAATTCCTGATCGCCATCCTCAACGAGACGCTCGATCCGATCCGCGAACGCCGCAAATACTACGAAAGCCGCATCGGCGAAGTTTACGAAATCCTCCGCCACGGTTCCGAAACGGCCCGCAAGGCCGCATCGCAAACGCTCGAAGAGGTACGTGCGGCCATGAAAATCGACTATTTCGCCGATGCCGCGCTCATCGAAAGCCAAGCGAAAGCGTATGCGCTGAAAAACGCACGATGAAACGAACCGATCGCATATACCGCTACTTTTTCCGCCTGACCCGGCGGTTGAACGACAACCAGATCATGATGATTCTGGCAGTCGTGGTCGGTATCTGCGCCGGATTGGCCACCTACGTGTTCGAGGTGTTGCTCTACGCCATCAAAAACGGACTGACGAACTGGTTTCCGGTCGACAGCGCGCATTTTCTCTACCTGATCTATCCGATCGTGGGCGTCATTCTGGCGACGCTGTTCGTGAAATACATCGTCCGCGACAACATCGCCGAGGGCGTAACACGCGTGCTCTACGCCATGTCGCAACGCGATTCGAACATCGCACGCCACAACTGTTGGACTTCGGTCGTCGGAGGCGCCGCGACCATCGGATTCGGCGGTTCGGTCGGTCCCGAGGCCCCTATCGTGCTGACGGGCGCCGCCATCGGTTCGAACATCGGGCGATTGGTGCGGCTCAACTACAAGCATCTGACCCTGTTGCTGTGTTGTGGCGCAGGTGCCGCCTTGGCCGCCATCTTCAAGGCTCCCATCACGGGCGTGGTCTTCGTACTGGAGATCCTGATGCTCGATATTACGGCCGGCTCGGTCATCCCGCTGCTGATCGCCTCCATCACTGCGACGACGATGGCCTTCATGCTGCGAGGCTTCGACCCGATTTTGGCAGTCGTGCTGGCCCCGTCCGATGCATTCGAACTGTGGCAAATCCCACTCTACATCCTGCTCGGCGGGCTGTGCGGCGTGATGTCGTGGTATTTCACCTCGATGAACGCCTATATCGGCGGTATCTTCCGCAAATTCGACAAACAATACAAAAAATGGCTCTTGGGAGGAGCCATTCTCGGCGTGTTGATTTTCGTCTTCCCGCCCCTCTACGGCGAAGGCTACGAAGGGCTGACGACCCTCATGCACGGCAAAGCCGAAGAACTTTTCAATAATTCGCTGTTCTATCGGTTCAGCCATATCGAGTGGGTGGTCATCCTGTTCATCGTCGCCACGATGCTCTTCAAAACCGTCGCCATGGCGGCCACCACGGCAGCCGGAGGTGTGGGCGGAACGTTCGCCCCGTCGCTTTTCGTCGGCGGATTCACGGGAGCCACGCTGGCTCTGATCTGCAACGCCCTGTTCCACTGGAACGTGCCGATCGTTTCGTTCACGCTCGTGGGTATGGCGGGCGTCATGTCGGGCGTGATGAACGCCCCGCTGACCTCAATCTTCCTGATTGCCGAACTGTCGAGCGGCTACGGGCTGTTCATTCCGCTGATGATTACGGCCTGCATCTCGTTCACGGTGGATTATTACCTCAACCCCGACTCCATCTACACCAAGCAACTGCGCCAGAAGGGCGAACTGCTGACGCACGACAAAGACCAATCGGTTTTCGTATTTCTGAAACTGGAAGAACTGATGGAGACCGATTTTCTACGCATCAAGGAAGGGTTCACACTGGGCGACATCGTCCACATCATCGCCACGGCCCACCGCAACATATTTCCGGTCATCGACAATTTCGGCGTGCTGTTAGGCGTCGTGCAATTGGATGACCTGCGCCGCGATATGTTCAATCGGGAAAAATACGGCAATCCCATATCGCACTACATGATCCAACCGCCCGACCGGATTTTAGTTCACGAGTCCATCCAAAGCGTGATGGCGAAATTCGATGACAAACACACGTGGATGCTGCCGGTCGTAGACAAACAGGGGCGTTATTTAGGTTTCATTTCGAAATCGCGGATTCTGAATGCCTATCGCCAGCAATTGGTCAAAATCCAGCAGTAATTACGCGATCGCATACCTGCAGGCACCAACGGTCGAATCGTCCGATCCGACCGTTGGTGCTCGCGGCTTCGCCGCGTTTACAGATTTGACCCACCCCTAAACCCCCGCCTTGGCGGGGGCTTTGCCGACATGCCGTTGCATCCTGCGCGGACGAATCGACTTGTTATGCAAAAATCGAGAAATCCTAATGGATGATTACCCCGCTGTCGGGGTTGATGTATTCGTAGACCAATTCGATGTCGTCGATCCACATTTCGCTGCAGGTACTGCCCGTGAAGTAATCGCCCCAACGCGACGAAGCACAAACGATCAATAAATTCGTCGGTTCGATGTTCGTCGCCTTGTATTTGATCGGGATGGTCAACTGCTTCCATTCGTCGATGTCGTCGACCAAGTTGCATTCACCGTAACCGATTACATCCGGCCCCGTGGACTTGAACAACGAACCGATGTCGCGCGTCGCGATGCAGACCGGCGAATCGTCCGTGCCGAGCAGCTGTCCGCCGTATTGGGGCACGCTGGCCGGCACAACGCCGTAATCCTCTTTCTTCCACGTTCCCAGAGCGATATAGATGCTGCCGTTGTCGGGCGAACCGACCCCGATGCCGGCCGGCGTATTTCTGCCGGCATAATCAATGGCGCCGCCTTTGAATTTCACCCAAATTCGCATCGCGGTAGGTCGTGCCGTAAATTTCCGTCCGAAGGTCAGCAGGCCGTTCGTGCCGTCGGTAGCGACGTAGGTGCCTGTAAAGATATTGCCGGCAGCGAATTTGCCGATACCCATGACGTTGGCGAATTTCGATTTGAGATGCGCCCCGTATTGCCCCGACGACCCCGGACGTGGATCGCATGCCTGCGTAAGCGTCTCGTTCGCAATAGCAGCGCCCATGTTGCCGGTGCCCCAGTAAGGTTCAGCTCCGGCGATATAGGGGTAAACGATGCCCTTGTCCGACTCGCTCCACTCCTCGAAACTGGCGTTCGGCACCTGCGGCGGCACCTCGCCTGCAGGCACTTCGGTAACGTCGGTTTCGTCATCGCCGCAATAGGCCTTGAACTCGTAAGCCGTACCCGGCACGCGATTGAGATAACCGCTGAAACTGCCGCCCGAAATCGTAATCTGTTCTGCAGGCACCTCCGACCATGCGGCCTCCTCGTCGGCCCGCGTACCGCTGCTCTTCACGCGATAACGGAAGCCCATCGGCTGCCCTTCGATGCCCGTTCCGTAGAGCCAGATCACCCCCGGCCACGCATTGTCCTGCGGCAGAGAGGGCATTTCGACGTTCAGTTCGGTCGGCAGGATGTAGATCATCCACTGCTCCGTACGTCCGTGGCAGGTAACGTTGACGAAACGCATCGACTCGGCGAAGTCCTTTTTGGTCAGTTCCTCCACCGTCGGCCAATAGGTCGTGATGCCATCGGGTTCCAGCCGCAACTCCTCGATGGAGACATGCGACCGGTCGGCATTTTTGGCGACATAGGCCGTAGCCGTATGGTTGGCCACGTCGAAGACCGGTTTTCCGACCTGGCCAGCCACGCGGAACCGCCGGTCGATCGTCTGTTCGGCGCTGATCGTCCAATCGAAATCCTCGTAAAGCGACAGCTTCGTTCGAATCGGCCCCCGCATGTCGAACGTCCCGGGGAACTCGACCGTAGAGGTTATTTCACCTAAAGCGGCATCGAGATCGAGGTTGGTGCTGACATTGTGCGGCACGATCGAATAGCCGATGCTGTCGATCCGCACGTTGCGAATATCGGTGCGTTCGTCGAGCGTAAGCACCAACGACCGGTTCACGACATCGAGTTCCTTGACCGCGAAGCCCTCGCCCTTGATTTCGGCGATGTTCACGGTAACCGACGGAAGCGGCAGATCGTTTTCGATACATCCCGCAACGAACGAAATCGAAAACAACAGGCAGACGAACCATCGGATTTCCTTGCACCTACTACTCATAATAGCCCCCCCCTCTCACTTTTTCTTCTTGTTCCACAAATGTACGTTCATCCCGATATTGATAGCGGCCAAATTGAGCCGGAAGCGCATCTTCGAAGCCGTGCGTGAACCGATCTTGTTGCCTTCGGCATCCTTCTGCGTAACATGCGTGTACTGGATACCGCCCAGCCCGAACGAAAGCGTCGCGCAGACGTTCGGGAAAATATAGACGGCTGCCCCCGGATTGAACGAAAACTTCGCTTGCAGATTCTCGCTGTAAGTCGTCTTGTTCTCGCCGCCCGACTCATAGGTAAATTCCGACTTGCCGGACGCCATCGCGAGCTCGATCTCGGCAAAGAGCCCGAAACGTCCTTTCGGATCGAGCCCCGCGTAAGTGCGGTGGAAAATGCCGAACGAATAGTTGTTGCTCTTGGCACCGATGTAGGGAATATCGAACGAGACGTCGTTCCCCTCACCCAGATCGAACCGCGCTCCTGCATTGAGCGTCGCATCGACATAGGTATAACCGAACCGAACACCGAGACAACGGTTGTTCCGATAGAAATAGCCGAAATAGGGCTTCACCGTAGCAATGGTTCCGTCGGCATTGATGTTGTCCAGGACAACCATAAAATCGGTATCATCGCTCGACAGCGTGCCGTACGATGCAGTCAGGCCCATCATTATTTCGCCCTTGTAAACATATTTGACCTTGTTGATCTCGCGGTCCATCCGTCGCCGGACGGGAAGGAAGCGTTGTTTACGCGGTTTTTCTTCCGGCACCGGTGCAGACTGCACCTCCGACGGTGCACGCTGCTGCTGAGCGTCTTGCTGCACATTTTGCTGCACAATCGGCCGTGCTGCCGAAATAACTACAGGGCGCGCTTCCAATGAATGCGCAAGCGAATCGGCATCGTCGGGCGCCTGCGTCTCGACCTCAGCGACGACCGGCGCAGCCGCAGAACCGTCGTCCGTCCCCGCAGCAACAGCAGGCCGCAGAACACAGGCCAAAGAGACCGTAAAGAACAGTAACCTCATCCGTTTCATATCCATACGTCCTCCCTATAAATAAAAGGCCATACCCAGCCCCACCGAAAATATGTTCACCTTGAAGTTCATCATGCTCGTCGACCGGCGTCCGACCGTAACCTGGTTGTGCACCTGCTTGGTACGATTGTAGGTGATTCCCATCACGCCGACGTTGACTTCGATCGCCATGTTGTTCGTGGCGAAAGCCACGATGCCGGGCGAAACACCCAACGAGAAGGTATATCCGCGTTCGTAGGTTCCCTTCACGGGCGAATCGTTGGCGAATTTGGCCTGTACGCCGCCGCCCGTCAACGACATTTCGTTGAAAAGCGCGAAACGCTTGTTTTGGCCCAGCGGAATGAACTGCCGCCAGATGACCGCCGCCTGATAACTGCTGCGCAAGGCATAGAAATCCTTGATGCGAATATCCGTACCGGTCTCCTCGTCGCCGAATTTCAGATTGGCGTTGTCCAATTTGAGCAATGTGCGCGAATAGATGAAACGTCCGCCGAGCGCCATGTTGTTGCTCAGCGCATAGGCGATCATCGGACTGACGCGGAAATTGTAGCCCTCCGAACCGATTCCCTCGACGATCAGGAATTGATAGGATTCGTTGGTATGGGTCGAATAGGAGGCTGTACCGCCGAAAATCCATTGCCCTTTGGGGACGAATACGGTACGGATGTCGGTCAGGCCGCGTTGTTTTCGGCGCTCCTCGTCGGAAAGCAGCGATTCGTCGGGGCTTTCGAGCTGTCGGCTGGCCCGAACCGACGAGCCGACGGACGACAGCGTATCCGCAAGCCGATCCGGCGAAACGAGCGCATCGGAACGGGTCTGTCCATACATAGCTTGTGTTGTGCATACACACAACACAAGCAAACACAACATCCGTTTCCACAAGTACATAGCAGCGGTTTCTCCGGTTGGTTTTCAGTTAGTAAACCCATTCGAAATCGTCCACATAAAGGACATTTTCAGAATTTCCGTTCATATAATCCCCGTAACGGCTCGTAGAACAAGCAATCGTCAGCGTATAATTGCCCTGCGGAGCACCTGCATCCTTATCGTAGAATTGCACGGGGATATATCCTTCGATCATGCTTTCGCCCTCCGTCTCTCCAGAAATAAACATCGTGCCGTAACCGAGAATCGCACCGCAACCCGCCAAATCAGCTTGGGCATCGGCACTCCACATTCCCGCAGGAGTACCTACACCGGAAGTTACTGCTCGCCGAACCGACCAATCCATAATAGTGAAATAGACACTTGCCTGATCCGGATTACCTACAGGCAATGGACCGTTTTTCTGATTGTATTCGACATTCCCGATTTTCGCATGATACTTGAATCGCAATCCTTTCGGACGGGCCGTATAGGTGTATTTGATACCGAAATCGACAGTTCCTTTCGTACCATTCATCGTAAAGGTACCGAGAAACAGATTGCCGGCAGCCATATTGCTGAATTTGTAAGCGGCAGCCAATTTCGAGCAATTCGCACCGCCCATACCCGTTTTTGTCGCCGGCTTACAAAGCGATGAAGTGATGCTGTTATTACCGCTTCCCCAAATCACCTTCGAAGCATCGCTATTTTCTGTGCCATAACAAGATGCGTCCTTGTTTTCCATATCGCCATTGGGAATCGCATCACCGTTCGAAGTAACGAAACTCGTAAAGTATTCATGTCCACCGATTTCGACCGCCGCTTCGTAAGTATGTCCTGCCCAAACGCCCGTATATTCGACCGGCTCATATACATCCAGGTTATTTACGTTTTTCGACGCACTCCATTCAGCCGCAAATGTCGCCGTATATTCATTCTCGGCAGTCGCGACAATCCCCGTCAGGGTTTTCCACGCGGTCGTGCCTTTCTGGCGCAGTTTGAATGTCGGCGCACCGTTGGACGATACGGCATGTAAAGTAACGGTATTCGCCCACAAGTCGCAGTCGCTCTCGGGAACAACAGAACGGATACCCTCGTTCACACGGATCGTCGCGGTCTTATTGGACGTGCCCTGATTGCTATCCTTTATCTTGAAGCACAACTTGGTATCGCCGATCGGGAAAGAGAAAAACGCCGGACTCAACGTAACTTTCAATATCGTTCCATCACTCGAAAGTTCGGCCTTCACGCGCGAATCATTGATGTCAGCTGTTTTCCAATCCCATACGAGCGTTTCCTTCGTCGTAGCGGCTCGTGTCGCAGCCATCGCAGCAACAGCCGGCAGGTCTTCGACCACGTAGATGCTTGCCTCGTCGACCGTCGCCTTGCCGTTAGCTTTCATAGTCAGAGCGGTTCCAGAGTTCGTAAAATCCTGCGGATTGGCATCGGTACTATTGAGAATCTCACCATTCATTTCGGGATCTTGACTGAAAACCATAACATCGCTATAATAATCCGTCGTTTTGTCGATTTCAATCCCGATCGAAATATATCCGGGCAGATCGTCCGAATAACTGAACTTCAACGTATATCTTTTACCGGCCTCGACATCGACGATTTTACCCGATTTATGAATCTCGACCTTGGTTTCCGAATGCGTAGCGGCGAACGACCAATCGAGCGTCGCAACGCCTTCAGGCAGCGTGAAGTAACCCGTTCTGCTCTCCGAAAAAGTCAACGCATCCGTCGTATTCGGATCATTGTCATCGGGCAAAGCGACCACGGCCGCATAACCGGTGAGTTTCTCGGCAATATTCGAAGCATATTCGACACGGACGGCCGCACTTTGCGGTTTGCACGATACCGTAACCTGCACCGTTTGTCCCGCCGTAATCGTGAAGTCTTTAGACCCTTCGTAGAAATAGTTGTCGAAATGCGCCGACTTGGGTTTTTCGCCCCACTGCACCTTCGCGGAATAGTTGCCGGCCAACAGCTTGATCTTCGCAGGACAATTCCCGTGCTCATACATACGGACCAACGTCTCGACCGGTTCCGAAGTATCGGCATCCGTCCCTTTCTGATAAATAAAGGTCGTGCAATCGGCCAACTTCAGACCGGAAGCCTCCTCGGCCCGCGTATTCGCAAGGTTCATCACGACCCCGCCCTCACCGGCTGCATAACCGTCCTCATCCGACTTTTCGCAGGCAACAGTCAGCACAGCGGCAGTTACCGCAACGAAATATATCAACCAATTTTTCATCATTCACTGTTTTACTATTCCGCAGGATTCTGCAACCGAAGGTATTTCGTCGTCGCATGTCCCTCAGCGTCCACAACCGTCAAAGCGAACTGGAACCTCGCATTAGCCCCCAATACATTCATCATGGGAACGAATCCCGTGATATTGAAAGAGGCAGATTTTTCCGCTTTCAATTCATCATTGACTTTGTCGATCAATCCCAAAACGGGCAAGTTTTTATCTTCAGCAGGAGGATCCGTCAACGTCAATGTAAGCGCCTGACTTTCAGCTGTATGCAGAGTCCCCTCACTATCGGTAAAGTCCTGTAAATTACACAAATCGAACTCAGGCGATAAATTCGCCGCAGCCAACAGGTCTGCACTGAGGTTTTCCGAAGTAATCTTCACCTTGATGGATTCGAAATGCGGATCGGCAGCCAATTTAATATCAATCTGCATACCGTTGTACATGGTAACATACTTCGCATTCGGTTCCTCCGTGCCATCGGCATTGAACCCATCCTCATCATACAGCGTGCCGGTCGCCCATTCGATCGTCGGGCCCGCCGCCGGAGACCCGCCGCCGGAGACGAATTTGAGCGTCTGCTCGCAGCTGAGGCCCGATTTGTCGGTTACGGTGAAAGCGAACGTATATTCGCCGTCATAACCGCGAATCTGCCCCAGAATTTTGTCCAGTCCAAACGACACCGACGACTGATCTTTCAATGCCGCGCCGAACGGGATTCCATAATTTGTGAGCTGTCGGCTCGACGCAACCTCACAAAGGTCGTCTTTGGTCATCGCATCCGCATCCGCCGTAAACTCGGAATTCGTCGTCCGGACGGTCAGACCGACCCGTTCGATGAGATTCGGCGCGGCGATCGTTACTTGCTGCGGCGCCGCGCTGCCCGCCGGAATGGTCTCCGGCAGATCGGTGCCGTCGGCCCACTTGATCGACGGAGCGATCGTCGATGGATTGTCATACGGCAGCTCCGTCCAGCACATTCCCACCACGGCGCCGTTGTCGCCGACGGTGATTTCATCCTCCTGCACGAACGCGCTGACCGTAACGTCGAACGTCAGATTGCCGGTCGTGTCGTACTTCGGAATCACATGGATGCGCCGCCATTGGCCTTCCATGACATCCGAAATATCCTTGTTCATCTCGATGGGGTCTTCGCCAGCTTTCTGGGCGCGGATCCAGAAATGCAAGGTTTTTTCCTGTTGCAAAGCCGGGAAATAGACGGGTGTCGGCGTTTCGGCCGTCCAAGCCCACTTGGCCGGAACTTCCCAGTTGATCGTCGATTCATCCTTCTTATCGCCGTAGTAAACCATCGCCTCGATCTTCTGACCGGTAATCTCATTGAGCACAGCCAGTTGGTCGTAGAGATCGGCGGCGATACCGACCGTAATCTTGATATTCTGGAGTTTGCAGACGACCGTTTCCGCCGTCGTCGTCTTGTCTTTGACGACATTGACGCCATCCACTTCGCCCGCATAGGAGGGCAAAGCCTGCACGCCGACGGGAACGGCCGCATTCTGATTCGACGTCGCCGAAATCTTGTACTGGCCTACGGGCACTTCCAAACCGGCCGCCGTCAGGTCTTTATAAGCATACGTCTCGCAGAAGACGGGTTTTTCGATTCCGTTCGCGTCCGCTTTGGTCTCTTTGGAGCAAATCGTAACTTTGTAATTCTCCAACATCGTCTCTTCCGCCCCGTTGTCGGCACCGGTCGTCGGATCGGTCGTTCCGCTCTCGGCACGCGACCGCATCGCGGTCGGCGACTCCTCGGTGTTCTGATCCGTTTCGGAATCGACCACCACATACAACCCGACCTCGGACAAGCTCAAAAAGCCCGTTTCCGTCGTTTCGGAACCGATCGGCTCGACATAATCGGGCGCTTCGTTCACGCAGCCCGCCGCCGCAAACAGCAGCGCCATCGCCCCGCCGATTCGAATCATCTTGTTCATTATCTTCCTCATGCTAATCAAGCGCATAAATTATTGTCATTCCGTTTGCCGCCGACCGATCGGGCCTATTCGGCAGGTGCATTTTCCGACGCACCTTCGTCCGGCGTGCCGCTGCCCGATTCGCCGCTGTCCGGCGCGGGTTCGTCCCGTATCGCATCGTCGTTGAGTTCCACATCGGCACCGCTGCCCTCACCGAAATCCTCGAATTCGACCTCCACATGCGCGTCGCCGGCCTGGGCCGTGAACCGGAACGTATGGAGCGTGCCGGCCGCCGTCGTGCGGACAGGCACGTCGATCGGGAGCAATTCGCCGTCGGCATCGTCGACGGTGGTCTGCGAGGGCCGGCGCACCGAACCCTTCACGACGACACGGGTGCCCGCAGGCATGAAAATCGGTGCATCGGTGTCCGCCAACGTGAAGACGATCGTTTCCCCTGCGTCATTTTTCAGCGGGTCTTTGTCGTCGTTGAGATACAGCTGAAATTGCGCATCGGAAAAATAGTTTTTGAAATTGTCGGTCGCTGCGATGCGCACCGCCGAATTGACGATTTTCACCTCGACCTCGCACAACGTCTCTTTGGAGACCTCGACCGTGGCCTGCTTTTCGCCTCGGTAATAGGGTTTGGCAGGGCCTATGGCATCCGGATCGCCGTATTCGAGCAGGGCCGTATAGACACCCGGGTAGAGAGGCGGTTCGTCGTAGACGGCCAACGTCGGCCATATGCACTCATAATCGGACTTCGGCTGATTGGGATCGGGTATGAGTTTGCCCGTCTCGTCAGCTACGAGCGGTTGGATGTCCTTGCCCGTGAGGGTCAATTTGAGTTCCTCGCGTTGGGGTACCTGCAAGCCGCAGAGGGTCGCCAGATCGACTTTGCCGGCTTCGGCACGCGAGACGACCGCCGCCGAGGCCACGCCGTCGATGCCGAGGCGTCCCTGACAGCGCAAGGCGTTGTCATCGCCGCCCAGCGATTCGTTGTCCGAACAGCCGCTCGCCGCGCAAGCGACAACGGCCAACCAAAACATATTTATTAACTTTTTCATCATGCTATTTCATTTCGATTTATTTCGGCACCTATTTGGTGATAGATACTCTTAAATTACTCAGCCGCAAATGGTGATTATGAGAATCGACATCCCCATCTGTTTTTCCAGTAACTTCTAATTCCCATGAAAGACGAGTTGCATTTGTCGCACTTGGAATAATCCAATCACATATTTTATCACCCTTCTCAACCTCTAACGGACAACTTTTATCCGAAACTTTATCACCCCCATGACCTATTTGCCAACCTTCTATTCCATACCAATAGGCATTTATAGCTTTCTGTTCCGTCGTTGTTCCATAATTCATTTTTCGTGTATAAACATCTAGCGTTGAACCACAATGATAATAATAATCGAATTGCACTTGCAAATTACTTGTTCCTTTCAAATATTTCATCGGAGCGGAATCGAGACGGCCATTGTATAAACCTGTAATCAAGCCAGTTGCTTCTACGCGTGTTTTAATCTCAATACAATTAGGGCGGTTGGAAGCAGAATCATTGAGATAACCAGCGACCTGATTTCCCGTCCAACCTTCATAAAGGAAATACTTTTTGTCCAGCTTCGAGCCGCCTTGTTCTTTTTTATTATCCGTTCCATTCACATCGAGACCATTGGCCTTGCTAAAATCTTCCTCGAAAAGATAGGGAATCGAAAGGTCAATCGAACATTTATTATCGGAATCGAACGAAATCGCCTTATTTGTCTGCACCGTCGAATAATTCGGAATACTCCGAATCCAGGCACTTTCCGATTCGTACTCAACCTCCAATGTCTGGCCGGAAATCGCACGACTTCTGTCCCACACCGGCCAAGGACATTTACTACCCGACAATTTCTCAGAAACGAATATCACTTCATACTCTCCATCGGAATCATCCGAAACAATGCACTCCAATGTCTTCCCGTCGTCCGCGGCAACTACACGATATTCGTCCGACGGCACAGCATCAGTGAAAGCACCGGCACCGCCTTTCAATCGGACAACCTGCAACCGCTCGCCCAAGGTATTTTCGCCCATACCGCCGGCACCGTCCGTAACCGTGAACTTCAACACCGTATAGAACGTGTTTTTCGCCGGCACGTTCAATTTTATGTGCGTCGAGCCATTGGCCCTCAACGTCTGATTCACCTTATCATCGCCTCTCTCGTTCTTATCGGCAATAGGCAAATCGACCGACGTTTCGCCCGTCGTGCCGATGATCCGCATCGCGATCGTCCCGCCGCGCTCGAACGACACGGGGGCGATCATCGCGTAGAACGTATCGCGCACATCTCTCTCCTGCCCTTTGGGAAACTCGATCATCACCTTTTGCCCGCTGTCCGCATCGTCGGTGAGCGCGGTCAACTCGTTCACCGTCGGATCGGTGGCATCGACCGTCAACTGCCCCACCACCGCCGTCGGAAAAGTCAATTCGACCGCCCGAACCGGCTCGCCCAAGTTATTGGACGGAATCGTGAATCGCAACAGGTGGATATGATGGTGGAACACCAGATTGATCGAAGGATTGTTATCACCCGCCTGCAAACCCGCAGCGTCGGGGAGAGGCTCCGCAGTCATGATGTCGTACCGACCGTCGAACTCGCCCGTCTGCTCGGCGGGGATCGTATAGGTTACGCGCGTTCCGTTGACAGCGCCTTCGGCCGGAGCGGGCGAAACAGCGAAATAATCGTACTTCTTCGTCGTGTCGAACGTCGATTCGACCCCGCTGATCGTTCCCGTGAAGCCGGCCCGCGACCACAACGGCGAATAGTAATCGAACCGGAAAGGCACATTTTGAACGCCGGTCAGAAATTCGGTCGCCCCGCTCTCCCGCGCCCAGAGGCGAATCTCGTCGCCCGACATCCAACACACCGACAAACCGTCGTCGTCGAGCTGCGTACGGACATCGACATCGGCCCCCGCGGCACCGGAGCATCCGATGACGACGGTTTCGGGTTCCGCAACCGGCACAGCGGTCTCCGTCTCGTTCTTACTGCAGGCGACCGCACCCCACACCATCAAACCGACCCCTATCCGATAGAAAAGATTCATTGATTCAACTCACTATTCTTTCTGATTCACCGCAAATTTAGCACCCGCCCGCGAAGAAAGGAAATAATTTCAACGAATGCACGATTTTTCATCACGAACAGACGCTTTCCACACGAAAATCCCGCTGCGAACGATCGGAAAGGCAGATATTCTCGGCGTGGACGGAGCTTTTTCGGAGAAGCGGGAGACGAGAAGCAGCGAGGTGTTTTCGGTGCGGGAGCAGCGGCAGCAGGAAGGCGGGCGGGGGTGCAGGAAGGCGGGCGGGGGTGCAGGAAAGCGGGCGGGGGTGCAGGAAAGCGGGCGGGGGTGCAGGAAGGCGGGCGGGGGTGCAGGAAGGCGGGCGGGAGGAAAGAGAGAAACGATAAAAGAAAAAATCAATGCGGCATCACGTCGTCGATGCCCATATTGCGGTACGACGCGGCCAACTCCTCGCTGCGGTCGGAAATGACCAACAATTTGTCGCCCAAACGCAATTCGGTCTTGCCCTTCGGCACGAAGTATGCCCCCTCGCGGCACACCATCATCACCAACGTGTTTTCGGGCAATGTCAGTTCCTGCAACGTGCGGCCGCTCCGCATCATGGATTCGTTGACCTCGACCTCGGTCAGCGCCGACTGCACATCGCCCGCGAGATCGACGTCGAAAGCCGCTTCACGCTGCTCGTAGGCCAATCCGAGCAGGTTGGCCATGCCGCTGACCGTCGTGCCCTGCACGGCCAATGAAATGATCGTCGACAGAAAAACCACGTTGAACAACAATTCGGCCTGCTCGACGTGGGCGATCATCGGGTAAATGGCGAACAGAATCGGCACGGCGCCGCGCAATCCCACCCACGAAACGTACAACCGAGCTTTGGTCGTAAACCGCCGGAACGGCAACAGGCAGCAGAACACCGACAACGGCCGTGCGACGACGATCATGAAAACGCCCACCGCAAGGCCCAGCATCAACACCTCGGGCGCGAACAATTCGTTGCTGTTGACGAAAAGGCCCAAGGTCAGGAACATGATGATCTGCATCAACCACGTGAATCCGTCGAAAAAGACGGTCAACGACCGTTTGTGCGTCAACCGGTGGTTGCCGACGACCAATCCCGAAATGTAAACGGCCAGATAACCGTTACCGTGCAGCAGGTCGGTGAATGCGAACGAGAAGAAGATGAAGGCCAACAACAGCACCGAGTAGAGCGATGGATTGGCCAGATTGATGCGGTTGATCGTCCAGACGGCCGTTTTGCCGACGAAGTAACCGGAAATTGCGCCGACAGCCATCTGCACACCGAAAAAGAGCAGGTCCATGCCCCATCCGGAACCGCTTTCGCTGTGGGAGACGATGCCGATCAGCATCACCGTGAGCATGTAGGCCATCGGATCGTTCGAGCCGCTCTCCAACTCCAACAACGGCCGCAGATGCTGGCGCAGGCCCTGTTTCTTGCTTCGCAGGATGGAGAACACCGATGCGGAATCGGTCGACGACATGGTTGCGGCGAGCAGCAAGGCCAACACAAAGGGCATCTCGATGCCCAACCACGGCGCGACGAGCCACACGAAAGTCCCCATAATCGAAGCCGTGAGGACGACTCCCACGGTCGCCAACAACACGCCCGGACCGATGACCGGACGGATTTCGGCGAACTTGGTGTCCATGCCGCCCGTAAAGAGGATGACGCACAGGGCGATCATGCCGATGAACTGCGTCATTTCGATCGACCGGTACGAAATGAAGTTCCACCCGAAAATCATGCCGACGCCCAGGAACAGCAACAACGCAGGCGCCCCGAATCGGTAAGCCACCTTACCGGCCACGACGGCCACGAAGAGCAACAACGCTCCTACGAGCACGAAATTTTCGCTGCTGATGCTGAGTTCCATTTCGTCGATTCGTCGACACGGCAACAATCGCGCCTGCGGCAGATCATTGCGGTATAAAAATATAAGTAATCGTACCGGTCTGGCGGGCGGGCGCCGTCCCGTCGATGTTGAAAACCGAAATGCGAGCCGCCCGCAGTGCCGCGTCGCGCATGCAATCGTCGCCGCCCGACTCAACGCGGGCCGAAACCACCTTGCCGGTGCGGTCGACGGTCGCCGAAACGACCACATCGCCGCCCCCTTCGCACAGATAGGCCGGAATCTCGATATGACGCGCCGTTCGCACCGGATCAGCAAACGCATACGAAACCGTTACGCGCCCCTTGATCTTCGCATCCCGACGCTCCTCGCCGTCGGGCGAACCGTCGCGTTCGCGGATGGCCTGTTCCTCGGCGAGCCCCTGTTCGTAGGCCTCGCGGTTGGCCCGCATCCGCTCCGCCGCATCGGCCGCCGCATCGTTGAGTTCGGCGGCATCGGTGCCGCGATCGTCTTTCAGATTCTCGTTCAGCGCATTCTCGTTGGACGAAAGGTTGCGGATGTTCCGCCAGTCGATTTGCTCCTCCTGACGGTCGCGCACCTCCTCCAACAGCCGGTCGCGCTCGCGCTCCAATTCGGCCAGCGACTGCAGGTCGATGAACATCCCCTGCTCCGCCGGCTTGCGTCCGACGACGATCTTCGACGAGACGAAGACGATCATCAAAACCAGATAGGCGATCACCGTAACGCACAACCCGATGCGGTGGTCGTACGTCCACGACCCCGCATCCGTGCGGCGCCCGTCGAACGGCAGGTGCAACCGCGGACGACGCGGCGATTTCGATCCGTTATCCGGCAGATTTTCCGTCATGATCCGTTGCAAATTTCAGCAAAAATAGTTTTTTTTAGCGATTTTTTCTATCTTTGCGAGAAATAAATTCCGATGCGCTGCCGCTTACGTCGCCAGTCGCATTGTGGCGTGTGCGACATCCAACAATTAAAGAAATAAGATACAACAATATCATGTCAACAACCAATCAACAAACGCTCGGCGCACCCATCTCGTTTTCCGGCAAAGGATTGCATACGGGTGTTCGGGTCAATATGACCGTCCGGCCAGCCGATCCCGATACGGGCATCGTTTTCCGACGCATCGACCTTGAAGGACAACCGGTCATCCCCGCTTCGTGCGACAACGTAGTCGATACTTCGCGCGGCACGACCATCGAAGTCGGCGGCAACCGCGTTTCGACCATCGAACACATCGTCTCCGCCCTTTGGGCACTCGGTGTGGACAACGCCTGCATCGACATCGACGCTCCCGAGACCCCCATTCTCGACGGCTCGGCCCGCGAATACGCCGAAGCCATCGCCCGAACGGGCACCGTCGAGCAACCCTCTGAACGCAAATACTACCACGTAACCGAAAAGATGGTTTACACCATTCCCGAAAAGGGCGTGGCCATCATCCTCTATCCGGACGACGACTTCTCGGTCTCGGTGCACGTGGACTACAACTCGAAGGTCATCGGCAATCAATACGCGACCTTCTCCCCGGGCGACGACTACGCAACGAAAATCGCGCCATGCCGCACGTTCGTCTTCCTGCACGAACTCGAACCGCTGATGAAAATGAACCTCATCAAGGGCGGCGATCTGGACAATGCCATCGTCGTGGTGGAGAATCAAGTGCCCGATGAACAGTTAGCCCACCTAAAAAAACTCTTCAACAAGCCCGATATCGAAATCCGTGCAGGCTACCTGAGCAGCCAGGAGCTCTACTGCAACAACGAGCTGGCCCGCCACAAGCTGCTCGATCTGCTCGGAGACTTCGCGCTGCTCGGTGTCCGCATCAAGGGACGCGTGTGGGCGACCCGCCCGGGCCATTACGCCAACACGGAGTTCATGAAACAACTCAAGCACACCATCCGCAAAGAGGGCGAAAAACCGCGCTACCAATACGACTGCCGCAAACCGGCCCTCTATGATATCAACGCCATCCGACGGATGCTGCCGCACCGTCCGCCGTTCCTGCTGGTCGACCGCATCTTCCACTGCGACGCCAACTCGGTAGCCGGCATCAAGAACGTTACGATGAACGAACCCTTCTTCGTGGGCCACTTCCCCGAAGAACCCGTCATGCCGGGCGTGCTGATCGTCGAGGCGATGGCCCAGTGCAGCGGCATCATGGTGCTCAACAACGTGCCCGATCCCGAAAACTACTCGACCTATTTCATGAAGATCGACAACGTGAAGTTCAAGCGCAAGGTCGTGCCGGGCGACACGCTGCAATTCGAAATCCATTTGCTGGAACCCATTCGCCGCGGCGTGGCGCTCGTGGAAGCCAAGGCATTCGTCGGCGAGACGCTGGCCTGCGAAGCCGTGCTGATGGCCCAGGTCGTCAAAAACAAAAACACGCAAAAATGATCAGTCCGCTGGCATACATCCACCTCGACGCCCGACTCGGCCAGGGGGTAACGGTCGAACCGTTCGCCTACATTGCAGCCGACGTGGTCATCGGCGACGATTGCTGGATCGGCCCGGGAGCGGTCATCCACGACGGCGCCCGCATCGGCAAAGGATGCAAAATCCACACGGCGGCTTCCATCGCCTGCCTGCCGCAGGATCTGAAATTCGCCGGAGAAAAAACGACCGCCGAAATCGGCGATTACAACGACATCCGCGAATACGTTACCATCAGCCGCGGCACGGCATCGACCGGCACGACCCGCATCGGCGACCACAACTTATTGATGGCTTACGTCCATGTGGGACATGACTGCGTTATCGGAAGCAACTGCGTAATAGCCAACCGCGTATCGCTGGCCGGCGAGGTGCATGTGGACGATTGGGCCGTCATCGGAGGCCACTGCGCCATCCACCAATGGACGCACATCGGCGCCCACTCGATGATGCAGGGCGGGACACTGTTGGGTCAGGACCTGCCGCCGTTCGTTATCGTGCGCAATGACACGCTGCGTTTCGCCGGTGTCAACAAGATCGGACTTTCCCGTCGCGGCTTCACGCCCGAACGCATCGAGGAGATTCACAACGCCTGCCGCATCCTGTTCCAAAGCGGCTTGAACTACCAATCGGGATGCGAGAAGGTCGAAGCGGAGATTCCGCAAAGTCCCGAACGCGACCAGCTGCTGACGTTCATCCGCTCGTCGAAACGCGGTATCATCAAACCGTATGCGTAAAAAATTTTGTTCGAATCGTTGCATATCGTTTTTTTTCACTATATTTGCATTGTCGGAAGAGACATGCAGAGGCAAGGGGACGCGAAGTCCCCTTGTTTCGTAGATGAACGCAGACGAAACACCCGCGCGTCTCTTCCGCAAAACAAGCGAAATCGAAACAAATGATCCAGAAAGAGAAAATAGTCGAAGCGGCGGAACGCCGATTAGCCGGTACGGAAATGTTCGTGGTCGATTGCACCTGTTCGGCGGCCAACGAGATCGAACTCATCATCGACAGCGACACGTCGGTCGACATCGACGCCTGCGTGAAACTGAGCCGCGCCATCGAATCGGAATTCGACCGCGATAAAGAGGATTTTTCGCTGACGGTGATGTCAGCCGGAATCGGTTCGGAACTCAAATGCCTGCGCCAATACCGCAAACTCATCGGACGTCCGGTGGAGGTCCTATTAAAAAACGGTATCAAGCTGCTGGCCCTGCTCGATGAGGCGGACGAAACGGGCATCACCCTCTCCTATGAGGAAAAACAGGCCGTCGAAGGCAAAAAGCGCAAACAACCGGTCAAAGTAACCCGCTCCTACCCGTTCGACGAAATCGTCTGCACGAAAGAGTATCTCGACTTCAAATAACACGCACACGAAAAACAAGTACAGATAAACCCATGGACAATCTCAATCTCATCAGCAACTTTGCGGAGTTCAAAGAGCTGAAGAACATCGACAAATCGACGATGATCGGCGTGCTGGAAGATGTATTCCGCCA
Organism: uncultured Alistipes sp.; assembly: GCA_947623305.1. Taxonomy (GTDB): domain Bacteria; phylum Bacteroidota; class Bacteroidia; order Bacteroidales; family Rikenellaceae; genus Alistipes. The sequence goes on from CANQGQ010000003.1 coordinate 36,762, forward strand.
CGCGCTGCAGAAGCAATACGACACGGACGAGAATTTCGACGTCATCATCAACCCCGAAAAGGGCGACCTCGAAATCTGGCGCAACCGCACGGTCGTGGAGGACGGCAAGGTGCAGAACCCGAACATGGAGATCGCCGTATCGGAAGTGAAGGCCATCGACCCGACCTACGAAATCGGCGACGAATATGCCGATCAGGTCAATTTCGCGTCGTTCGGCCGCCGTACGGTGTTGTCGCTGCGCCAGAACCTCGCCTCGCGCATCCTCGATCTGGAAAAGGCGAACCTCTACGAAAAATATTCGCAGAAAGTGGGCGACATCGTAACGGGCGAAGTCTATCAGGTCTGGAAGAAGGAGGTGTTGATCCTCGATGACGAAGAAAACGAACTCGTGCTGCCCAAGTCGGAGCAGATTCCCAACGACTTCTACCGCAAAGGCGACACCATCAAAGCCATCGTCAAGTCGGTGGAGATGAACAACAACCAACCGCGCATCATCCTGTCGCGTACGGCCAGCCAATTCCTCGAACGGCTGTTCGAGCAGGAGGTGCCGGAAATTTTCGACGGACTGATCACCATCAAGAAGATCGTCCGCATCCCGGGCGAACGCGCCAAAGTGGCGGTCGAATCCTATGACGAACGGATCGACCCCGTAGGCGCCTGCGTCGGCATGAAGGGCTCGCGCATCTACTCCATCGTCAAGGAGTTGCGCAACGAGAACATCGACGTTGTGAACTATACGGCCAACACGCAGCTGATGATCCAGCGTTCGCTCAATCCGGCGAAAATCTCCTCCATCACCATCGACGAGGAGAAGAAGACCGCATCGGTCTATCTCAAACCCGACCAGGTTTCGCTGGCCATCGGCAAAGGCGGTCTGAACATCCGTCTGTCGAAGATGCTCACAGGCTACGACATCGACGTCTACCGCGAGGTCGAAGAGGAAGATGTGGCGCTGACCGAATTCGCCGACGAAATCGACGGCTGGATGATTGATGCGCTGAAAAACGTCGGCTTCGACACCGCCAAGAGCGTGCTGGAGGTGCCGGTCGAAGAGATCGCCGCCCGCGCAGACCTCGAACTGGAACAGGCGCAGAAGATCGTCGAGGTGCTGAAAGCCGAATTTGAAGAAGAGGAAGAATAAAAAACGCACGATCATATGGGGAATGAAAGAAAATTAAGGCTCATTCAGGTTGCCAAGGAGTTCAACGTGGGTTTGAACACGATCACGGACTTCCTGCAAAAGAAGGGCATCAAGAGCGACGGATCGCCCAACACGTTGGTCGACGAACCGACGTATGCCATTCTGGAGAAGGAGTTCGGCACCAACCGCTCCGCCGGCAATGCCCGCGAAACGATTCGCGAGCGGATTTCCATGAAGCAAGCCTCCGTAACGCTTGAAGGAGCGCAAAAACAACAGCGCGAGGAGGAACAGGAGGTGGTCATCAAGAGCAATGTCATCAGCGTGAAGGACGAAATCCAGAAGCCGAAGATTCTCGGCAAGATTGATCTTTCGCCCAAGCCGAAAAGCGCTCCTGCACCGAAACCCGAGCCTACAAAGGCTCCGACTGCGGCTCCCGAAGCGCCGGAAAAACCGGTTCAGTCCGAAGTCAAGGTTTCGGAACCGAAGCCCGTGCAGACGCCTGCACCGAAAATCGCACCGGTCGAAGCCCAACCGGCAAAACCGGTCGCTAAAACGAAACCGCAACCGGCGGTTCCGGCAGCTCCTGCGTCCGCTCCATCGACAACAACGGCAAAACCGGCGGCTGCAACAGCCGCACCGACCGAATCGGCGGCACCGGCTCCCAAAGACCATGTGTTCCGTCCGGCCATCGAGCAGCTTCAAGGCCCGCAGGTGCTCGGCACGATGGACGTTTCGGGATTCGTTCCGGGCGGTCGCCACAAGCGCAAGCGTCTGCAAAAAGAGAAGGTGGATGTCAACCGAAGCGGCGCAAGCGGCCAAAACGGCAATTCCAACAAGAACAACGGCAAATCCGGCAGCGGCAAGAACGGCAACCCCTCCAATGCGGGCAACCGTTCGAATGCGCAGCAGAACCAACCGAAACCGGGTGAAGGCCGCCGCAACAAGAAGAACAAAGGACCGAAACCCATCGTCCGTCCGGAAGTCAGCGACGAAGAAGTTTCGAAGCAGATCAAGGACACCCTGGCCCGTCTGACGGCCAAGGGAGCCAAAAATACGGGCGCCAAACACCGTCGGGACAAGCGCGAAGCCGTCGCCGAACGCATGAGCGAGGAGATGGAGCGTTCGGAACAAGAACGTTCGATCCTCAAGGTTACGGAGTTCGTAACCGTCAGCGAATTAGCGACGATGATGAACGTCTCGCCGACCGAAGTCATCACGGCCTGCATGAATCTGGGTCTGATGGTTTCGATCAACCAACGGCTCGATGCCGAAGCGCTGGTCGTCGTCGCCGAGGAGTTCGGATTCAAGATCGAATTCGTATCGGCCGACATCCAGGAGGCCATTGCCGACGAGGTCGACAACGAGGAAGACCTCGTACCGCGTCCGCCTATCGTTACGGTAATGGGCCACGTCGATCATGGTAAGACGTCGCTGCTCGACAATATCCGCAAAACCAACGTCATCGAAGGCGAGGCCGGCGGTATCACGCAGCACATCGGTGCGTACAGCGTGGAACTCAACGGACAGAAAATCACCTTCCTCGACACGCCGGGCCACGAAGCCTTCACGGCGATGCGTGCACGCGGCGCCGCGGTTACGGACGTCGCCATCATCATCGTGGCGGCCGACGACAACGTGATGCCGCAGACGGTCGAGGCCATCAACCATGCGCAAGCCGCAAGCGTGCCGATGGTCTTCGCCATCAACAAGATCGACAAGCCGAACGCCAATCCCGACCACATCAAGGAGCAACTTTCACAGATGAACTATTTAGTCGAATCATGGGGCGGCAAATACCAGGATCAGGAGGTTTCGGCCAAACAGGGCATCAACCTCGACAAACTGTTGGAGAAGGTGCTGTTGGAGGCCGAGATGCTCGATCTGAAGGCCAATCCGAACAAAAAGGCGGTCGGCACGATCATCGAATCGACGCTCGACAAAGGTCGCGGTTACGTTTCGACCGTGCTCGTGCAGAACGGCACGCTGCACATCGGCGACGTCGTGCTGTCGGGCACCTACACGGGACGTGTGAAGGCCATGTTCAACGAAAACGGCAAGAAGGTTACCGAAGCAGGCCCGTCGACGCCGGTACAGGTGCTGGGCCTCAACGGCGCACCGCAGGCCGGCGATCTGTTCAACGTGATGGACGACGACCGCTCGGCCCGCGAAATCGCCAACAAACGCGAACAGCTGCAACGCATGCAGGGCATCATGACCCAGAAGCACGTAACGCTCGACGAAATCGGACGCCGCATCGCGATCGGTTCGTTCAAGGAGCTGAACATCATCGTCAAAGGCGACGTGGACGGTTCGGTGGAGGCCATGTCGGGTTCGCTCATCAAGCTGTCGAAAGAAACCGTGCAGGTCAATGTCATCCATGCTGCCGTGGGACAGATTTCCGAATCGGATGTCCTGCTGGCCGCCGCATCGAATGCCATCATCGTCGGTTTCCAGGTGCGTCCGTCGGGCGCCGCACGCAAACTGGCTGAGAAAGAGGAGATCGAAATCCGTCTCTACTCGATCATCTACGATGCCATCAACGACATCAAAGATGCCATCGAGGGTATGCTCGAACCGGTAACGAAGGAAGAGATCGTCGCATCGGTCGAGGTGATGGAGATTTTCAAGATTTCGAAGGTCGGCACCGTGGCGGGCTGCGTCGTCCGCGAGGGACGGCTGCAACGCACGACCCCGATACGGGTCATCCGCGACGGTATCGTCATCTACACCGGCAAATTGGGTTCGCTGAAACGATTCAAGGACGACGTGAAAGAGGTAACCGTCGGACAGGATTGCGGTCTGAACATCGAATCGTACAACGACATCAAGATCGGCGACATCGTCGAAGGCTACGAACAAGTTGAAGTAAAACGGAAATAACAACCTGAAAATGAACACCCAAATCAAATTCACCACGCCCGAAGAGGCCGTCAAAGTCATCAAATCGGGAGATTCGGTGCACCTGAGTTCGGTGGCATCGGCTCCGCAGTGTCTCATCAAGGCGATGTGCGCCCGCGGCGAAGCCGGCGAATTGAAGAACGTGCACATCCACCACCTTCACACCGAAGGCCCGGCGCCCTATGCCGATCCGAAATTCGAAGGCATTTTCCAGCTCGATTCGTTTTTCGTCGGCGCCAACGTCCGCAAAGTAACGCAAAGCGGCTATGCCGACTACATTCCGGTCTTTCTCGGCGAGACGCAGAAGCTCTACCGTTGCGGCGCCGTGCCGTGCAACGTGGCCATGATTCAAGTCTGCCCGCCCGACAAACACGGCTACGTATCGTTGGGTACGTCGGTCGATGCCACGCTGGCTGCCGTTGAGTGCGCCGATCACGTAATTGCCGTCGTCAATCCCAATGTGCCGCGTTCGTTCGGCCAGGCCATGATCCCGATGTCGAAAATCGACACCTTCGTGCAGGACGACACTCCACTGATCGAAGCCATCCCGGGCCCGATTTCGGAGATCGACGCAGCCATCGGCCGCAACTGCGCCGCGCTGATCGAAGACGGTGCGACGCTGCAAATGGGCATCGGCGCGATTCCGAATGCCGTGCTGTCGCAATTGAGCAATCACAAGAACCTCGGCATCCATACGGAGATGTTCGCCGACGGCGTGCTGCCGCTCGTGGAAAAGGGCGTCATCAACGGCGAAGCGAAGAAAACCGACCCTGGAAAGATCGTTTCGACCTTCCTCATGGGTTCGAAAGAGGTCTACGACTTCATCGACGACAACCCGGGCGTGCTGATGATGGACGTCGGCTACACGAACGACCCTTACATCATGTCGCAGAACGACCGCATGACGGCCATCAATTCGGCCCTTCAGATCGACCTGACCGGTCAGGTGAGCGCCGACTCGCTGGGCACGAAATTTTGGTCGGGCGCAGGCGGTCAGATCGACTTCGTTTACGGTGCCTCGCTCTCGAAAGGTGGCAAAGCCATCATCGCCATGCCGTCGATGACCAACAAGGGCGTTTCGAAGATCTGCCCCACGCTGTTAGACGGTGCAGGCGTCGTTACGACGCGCTTCCATGCCCACTGGATCGTAACCGAATACGGTGCTGTCGATCTTTACGGCAAAAGTATGCAGGAACGTGCCCGGCTGTTGATTTCGATCGCCCATCCGGACGCCCGTGAAGCGTTGGACAAGGCCGCATTCGAACGCTGGGGATCGCACCACCACTACATCAAGAGCTGCATGGAGTAGAAGCATTCGGATAAAACACCTTCTAAACGCATGGATCGACCGCCCCGTGCAGAACCGCACGCGATTCTGCACGGGGTTTGTACGATCCATGAGGGAAACAAGCCTAACGATCATGAAAAAAATCGGTATCGCCAGCGACCATGCCGGCTATGAAATGAAAGAATTTTTGGTGGGTTATCTCGACAGCCAAAGCTACGAGGTACTCGATTTCGGATGCTCGTCGCCCGAAAGCGTCGATTATGCCGACTATGCGCATCCGCTGGCCGAGGCGGTCGAACAAGGCGAAGTCGATTGCGGCATCGCCCTATGCGGATCGGGCGAAGGCATGGCCATGACGCTCAACAAGCATCAAGGCATACGGGCCGGCTTGTGCTGGAACGAAGAGATCGCCTCGCTCATCCGTCGCCACAACGATGCCAACATCATCGTATTTCCGGCCCGCTTCATCTCGAACGACGAAGCGCTCCAAATGTTAGACGCTTATTTCACCGCGACGTTCGAGGGCGAACGGCACGAAGCCCGCATCGCCAAGATGCCGGTTCCGACAAGATAAAGGCCTTAAAAGAATTGAAAAAAGGGAGCGGCTTAATCATTAAGCCGCTCCCTTTTTTGCGATTATATATGTACTAACGTAATTTGAACCGAAGTTTCAAATCCGACCGACGTACCTCACGGCCTTTGGCCGCGTATTCAGATTTGACCCACCCCCAAACCCCCGCCTTGACGGGGGCTTCAGTCGGGGAACCGAAACAAATCGAGGTTTACGACCGTCTCTGCTTAAAAATACTTGCCGCGGAGGTCGCGCATCTCGGCCATCTGCTGAACGGCAGGGATCGCCAACCGCTGAACCATGCTCTCGACCGTGGCCTGTGCACGCACCTTTTCTCCCTCGGCAGTCTGCTTGTCATCCGAATCGACAGCATCCACACGAACGATGAAAAGACCCGTCTGCCCTTTCACAGGAGCCGACACGGCACCTTGTTCGCCCGTCGAAATCGTACCCATCACACGCGGCTCGTAACCGATCCCGTCGACGAAATAGGTACCCAACGTAACGTCTTTGAAATCTGCGACTTCCGAACCGAGGTTCGCAGCCTGTTCCTCCAATGTCGCACCGGCGAGCTGATTCAGAATGTAGTCATATTTCTTATCGCGAAGCACCTGTGCGTGCACCTGCGAATGGATTTTGCGCAACGGTGCATATTCTTCGTCGTCGATTTCGGTCAGAATGGCAACGACGTAATCCTTGCCGACATTGAAAATCTCCGACATATCGCCCTCCTCGGCACCGAACGCCCATCGAACCAACTCGCGCGAATCATCCAATCCGCGAACCAGACGATCGCCTTCGGAAAGCGTAGCCATGCGAGGCGTAACGGCCGCTTCAGCAGCAGCGGCATTGAACGCATCGAGCGAACCTTTGGCTTTCACCGTGAACGTACCGGCTTGATTATGCGCATCGCCGCGCGTCGATTCGGAAGCCTCCAACGGATAGGTGATCGAAGCGACCATCACATGTTTCTGCGGTTTGCCGGCCTTGTAGACCTGGAACAACTGAATGACATCGCCCGAAGCGATCTCGATGACATCGCCGTTCTTCGCATCGGCCAATTTGTCAGCCAATTCGCCGCTGAACGACGAGAAAGGCAGAACGCCGATCTCCCCGCCGTTACCCCCGTACAACGAATGTTGCTGAGCCATCTGGGCGAAATCGCCGCCCGCGCGGATCGCGCCGAGCAGACTATCGGCCAAATTACGCTCATCGTAACGCAATACGATCACCCGAAGTCCGAGCGAATCGGGTGCCATCTTCGTATCGACCACGCGGGACATCGTCCACTCGTTGTTCTTCAATACGGGGCCATAGGTCTTACCATCCAACAAGGCTTCAGCCTCATCGCTCTGGAGCTGTGCAGCGGAAAGATAGCGATCGGTGATCGAACCGTGAACATCGGCCCGTACATAAGCGCGAAGATCGTCCGTAGCGGCGAACTCGCGGCCGGTTTCGTAAGCCTTCGCCTCCAATGCCTGCAAGTCGGCATCGGTCGGGGCCACCTCGAAGACGACATACGAAAGCGTACGATTGGGCGCCTGTTTGTAGCGGTTCTTGTGCGCCTTGTAATAAGCCTTCAAATCGGCGGTCGTGATGTTGAAGAGCGAATCGGGAACCGACGAATAGCGTTTTCCGATCCATTTGCCGGAGTAGGTTTTGTTCATGCTCTCGACCCCTTCGGCCACCTCCAGCGCGTTGACATAGACGCCTCGACGAATCAATCCGTAGTATTTCTGCGCCTCGCGCTCGGCCCGCAACTGCTCGTTCAACTGCGTCCAAGCCCGCTGCGCCTGCGGATCGGTCTCCGCCTGTGCGAGGAACTCGGTAACGGCAGCGACATTGTATTCCCCCGTAGCGGGATCGGCAAACGCATTGTAAAGCGTCTGAGACGGAATCCGTCCGCTGATCATCGCCAACCGCTCGGCGTCGCTGACGCGCAAACCGAGTTGCGAAAATCCGGGCGTCAAAACGTACTTGGCGAACAGCGACTGCCATACGGCATTGGCCAACATAGCCGACTGCTGTTCGTCGCTCTCCTGGATGTTGTTTTGAGCCTTGATCTGTTCGTATTCGTTGTAATACTCCGAATAACGGATTTTTTCACCGGCGATTTCGCCGACTTTGGGGTCGTTGCCCGAAAAGCCCATTTCGGTCTTCAACGAGAGGATGAATGCCAAGAGGGCCAGTGCGATGATGATCGAAAGCACAATGCCGAACTTGGTTCGTAGCGTGTTTAAACTTGCCATATAAATAGTTAATTATTCGTTTTGTTTCGAATCAATCGGTCAAAGGTAGTAATTTATTCGGAAAAAGCCCTGTTTTACGCCGATTTTTTCACGCGGGCCAACTCGATGCGCGAACGGGTCGTGCGAAGGATCCGAATCTGCAACGATCCGACAGTCAACATTTCGCCGGCAGCGGGAATCCCCTCGTAATGGTAGATGATGAAACCGGCCAACGTATCGTATTCGCGGCTCTCCTCGATCGCAAGCCCATATTTTTCATTGAGATACTTCACCTCCAAGCGGCATGAAAAGACGTATTCGTCAGTACCGATCCGTTTTTCGGTCAGATCGGGCACGTCGTGTTCGTCCTCGATTTCGCCGAAAATCTGCTCCAACACATCCTCCAACGAAATGATGCCCGCCGTGCCGCCGAACTCGTCGATCACGACGGATACATTCGACCGATGTTTAATAAAGTTCTGCAACACAGCCTGCAACGACATGGTTTCGGGCACGAAACTGACCGCCATGACCGCATCGCCGACCTTGGCCGGACGGGTGAAAAGGCTCTTCGAATTGACGTAACCGATGATGTTGTCGATGGACTTCCGCCAAACGAAAATACGCGAATACTGCGTCTCGACGAAACGGGCCGTGAGCTGTTCGATGGTCGTATCGTCGATGTCGACAGCCTCGATATCGACGCGCGGCACCATGCAGTCGCGCACGCGGAGATCAGCGAAATCCAACGCATTCTGAAACAATTTCAGCTCGTTATCGGGATCGGGATGCGGTTCGGCGTTGTTCGCTTCGAGCAACGCAGCCAAATCCTCACGATTGAAGACGGGTTCGGGGCCCGAAACATCGACCCGCCGCCCCAACAGACGCAGAATCCCTTGCGAAATAAGCGTCGTCAACCGCGCAATCGGATAGAGCAGGATATAAAAGAAATAGATAGCCGGTGCGAAAGCCCGATAGTAGAAATTGGGATTGTTCCGGAAAATCGACTTGGGCAGAAATTCGGCCACGAAGATGATAACCAAGGTCGAAACCGCCGTTTCGATGGCGACGGAACCTTCGCTGGCCGCACGTTCCCATCCGATGAGCGCGAACACCCCCCGCAACATCAGCGACATGTAGAGCGAATAGATGACCAGCGCGATGTTGTTGCCGACGAGGATGGTCGTGATATACTGGCCGGGGCGATGCGCGAAAACTTCGGCGATGAAGTCGAACATGCGGCTCTGTTTCCGGTCGATCTCCAACTTCAGCCGGTTTTTGCTCGTGAATGCGATCTCCATGCCGGAGAAGAACGCCGACAGGAGCAACATGACCACGATGATGATAATTGATACAAGCATTATTTTTCGGATGCAGGTTGATTCGGAGCGGCTTTTGCACCCGGTGCATCGGTCTTTTTCTCCTCCAAAGCGGCCGGCCCCGCCATACGACGCACACTACCGGCAGGAAGCTGCCGTCGTTGCATTTGCAGCCCGTCGGAGGCCCGATTCGGCTCGGGCGATTCCTCCGCACCGGTTCGGGACCAAGCGTCGATTTCGCCCGCAGGACGATGCGTCCGATTCGTTTCGGAGCGGCGTTTCTCGGCAGACACCGGTTTCGGTTGCTCGTCGGCATTCGCAGGACGAGCCTGGCGGGTCGAATCGGACGGATCGCGCGGAGCGACGTCGATTTCGGTCTGACCCTTCGAGTAACGGAACCGCCAATCCTTGAACTCCTCGTCGGTCTCGAATCCGGCGCCAACCGCATCAACGCGATCGCCCTGCACGATGCGGGTGTCGACATTCGAATAGACCTTCTTGGTCGTGGCGTTCCAGAACAGCTGCTGGGTAAAGAGCTTTTTGCCGTCGAATTTCTCGACCACGACATTGCCTTTGGCCTCCCACAACTTCCGCTTCTCGTAATAGATGGCGTAGTTGGCCGTCAGCACGACATCGACCGACGAGAGCGAATCGTCCTGATAAGTAACCATGCGGATTCCCTTGCGGAACTCCCGATAAGGTTCACGGGCCTGCGAATAGCCCTCGATCAACGGCGTTGTGAAACGATAGGATCGCTTTCCGTTCTGCGATTCGATGATCGTCAGATTTTCGCTGTATTCGGTCATCAACGCCTCGTCGGCGGCAGGGTCGATCTCCGGCGCACGTTCCTCGCAGGAACATAGCAAGATAGCACCCGCCGCGAAGGCGAGTGCTACCGGAAGATATTTTTCACAAAAGGTCGTCATTCGATCGACGGGTCCGAAAAATCCAGTGAAAAAACTAACGGGCGCGGACAGTCGTCGAAATGCCCGATGCAAGACCGCAACCGACCGTATAACGCGAACCCTCTTTCACTTCATTGAAGAACAGCTCCTCGTTCGTCGGGAAACGACCGCGGTAACCGGACAACGCCTGTTTGGCCGTAGGCAAATAAGCCTCGGCAGCCTCGGCGTCGGCCTGCAAGAGCTCGACAGCCTGTGCCATCGTGTCGTAAGCGACCCAATAAGCCGCCTGGCCGGAGAATCCTTCGCAAGCGGCAGCCGACGAAGCATAGCACTGAGCCAGAATGAAGTACGGCACACCGTCTTCGGGATTGAGGTCGCGGGCCTGACGGGCAGCCGCAGCCGCTCCCGACATGTTGTTCGAAACCAGATCGACCAAAGCGATGCGCACGAAAAGTTTCTGACGTTCAGCAGGATCGGTCTCCGTTTCGAGCGCCTCGTTGAGATACTTGGTCGCCCGGCTGAAATCCTTCTTATCCTGGAATACCTGAGCCAGCAACATAGCCGTTTCCGATGACGGCTGCAACTCGTAGTATTTCTCGGCGGTCGTGAAATAGAACTCGCTGTCGCACTTGGCACGCGACATCAGCGAAACGGCTTGCTTGTACAAATCGACATTGTCGGGATCGGCAGCCAGACGCTCCGAGAACAATTTTTCCAGATTTTCGCAGCTGGCAGCACCGCTCGTACCGAATGCGGTATCGAACTGTTTCTTCTCCTCGACCGCCATCGGATTCTTCTCGAAGAAAGCGGTCAACCGATCGTACTCTGCGATTACCTCGTCGGCCAATACCTCGTCGGTGTTTTTGTAGTCATCGCACAAATCGGCGAAGTAAGCCACGATCAAATCGGGTTTGGTCTGATCGCCGCCGGCATCAATCGCCTCACGGAAAGTCATGCGCACGAGTTTATGCTCCTCGGGCAGATAAACGGACATGTCGCGCGCCTTGATGTCGAGCACGTAGGCCTTGCCCAAATCCGTACCTTTCTTGTTGCGGTACACGGGGAAGTGCGTCATACGCAGATCGTAAACCTGCATCAACGAGTCGATGAAAGCCCGTCTCTGCGCAGGGTCTTTCGCTGCATTGATCTTCGCCTTGTACAACTTGCCGCCGTTGATGTAGATGTTGATCGAACCGGTCGGAGCCTGCTTGACCAAACGCTGGAAATAACCGGCAGCCTGGTTGTAATTGCGATTGTTGACCGCTTCGCCCAGATAGCTGTTGGCCAACATGTTCTCCCTGCGAGCTTCGGGCGTATCGCCCCATTTGGCATACTGCGGCGAACTGAAATCCTGCGCCGACGATCCGAAAACGGCCAGGGCGCAAGCAACGGATAACAGGATTTTGATGTTTTTCATAGGTGTAATTATAACGAGTTTTAAGTTTAGCGATCAATCGTATTTGGGTCGCAGGAACCAGTAGTCCTTGTTCTCGCCGCCCGCACCGAAGAGGGTGAACCCGATGGCGAATTTGAAATACTGCTGTCTAACCAATCCGAGGCTTTTGGAAAGGTCGTATCCGCGACGCCCGTATTCGAATCCGATGTTGATACCCGACACCGAAAGGAACTGCACCGGAACCCCGATACCGGCCGTAACGGCCCATTCGCCGAGCCGGTGGCCGTCGAACGTCTGGTTGAAACTCCCGTAACGGAATCCGGCCCGATAGGAACAACGATTCAAGAAATGGCGCACGTCGTAACGGCCCGGCGTGTACTCCACGCCCAATTTGACCGTGTTCGTATTGGTATAGGCCACCTTGTAGGAGTGCCGGTCGGCACCCGTTCCGGAAAGGCCCGTCTGAACCGAGCCCTTGTTCCGACCGCCCCAGTTCTGGTAAACGTAATCGGCGCCGAGCGCCCATTTGTTGGTCTGATAGTAAGCCCCAAAAGCGAGTTGATGCGGCAGGACGAGCTTCAACGTTGTCTTATCGCTCCGCACGACGGTGTTCGTGATGTTGTCGATCGTGATGCTCGATTCGACCCGCGGCCGCAGATCGCCGCCGAAGTCGAACGTAGCGCCGAACGTCAATGCCCGTTTCTGGTTCAGCAAGGCCACCCACTGCACGCCCAACTGCCCCTTGAAATTCGAAATGCTGTAATTGTCGTTGCCGACGATCGACGAATAAGCGTTTTCCGTACCGGTGATCGAGGCCGTCGTCGAGACATAATCGCGGTCGATGTCGCCCCAATAGTATTGCACGGCAGCGCCGATCGAGAAGTTTTTGAAGACCTCCCAGCCGATGCCGAGTTTCACCTCGGTTACATCGCCCTCACCCTGATAATTATATTGCACGGAGCCGACATTGCCCCACACGGGATCGTCATCGGAAAAGGGATGGTCGTAACGCATGCGGTAGCCCACCGAACTGTAAGGCGTCAGGCTGAAACCCAAGCCGAGTTTCTTGGCCAGCGGGAACTGGAGCGCTACATCGCGGATGTTGAACGTATTGTAGGCCGTATGCTTTTCGGCGAGCCGATTCGCCTCATCGGGCACGAACTGCGAGTTATAAAAATTCTGTCCCTCGACCCCGAAGTCGAAGAGAAAACTCTTTTGCGGAGCGATACTGTACGACGCTGGATTGAGCAGGTTGATGTCGCCCACCTTGCGTACGGCGACCCCGACGCCTCCCATCGAACGCATCGGCAAGGTTCCGGGCGTATTCATCTCGCCGATACCGTACATGGTATAGGGCGAAAAGGCATTCACGCTGCTCGTCTGGGCGCCGGCCGCAGCGGGCAACAAGGCCGCAACGGCAATCGTCAGTCTAACCAAGATACTTTTCGCGTACATTATACTCCAAAATTCTGTCCAATCCGCAAAAGACCGGATTACGACTTGCAAATATCGTATTTTTAATTCGTTTTACAAAAAAATGCGCATCTCCTCCGGTAAAAATTATGCACAAATCGGCGAATTTTTCCCGAAAGCGGTTCGCATAGCCCTCGATTTCGAAAGCGACCGATTGCATCGCTCCCCGCACGAGCGCCTCCTCGGTCGTGCCGCCCAGGAGGCCGACCGCCTCGTCGACAGCAGAGAGCGCAGGCTCGCCGGAACGTTCGGCCTTTTCGACAGAACCAAGCGCATCGACCTCTGCAAGAACCGTTTCCGACGGTTCGCAAAGCGGCAAAGCCGCCGTATGGTCGTGCAGCGCCTGCAACCGCATCCGCAACCCGGGCGAAATGCACCCGCCTCGGAAAACGCCGTCGGCCGTTACGAGATCGACGGTGAGGGCCGTTCCGGCATCGACGATCAAGACGTTCCGACCCGGGTAGAGCGCCGCCGCCCCGACCGCAGCCGCCAATCGGTCGAGCCCGAGCGTCTCGGGCGAACGATAGGCATTGCCGATGGGCACGGGCGTTCGCTGCGTGAATTCCAAACAAACCGCCACCCTTGCACGCACCGCTTTTAAGACCTCCGGCACGGCGCCGCGTGTCGAACAGACAATCGCCCGCTCGACCGGTCGACCTGTCAGCAACCGGTCGAGCAGATCAGCGGTCAACCGCTCGGCCCGTTCTTCGGCGATGACGGCGCCCCGATCCGTAACGGCGCATTTGACCAATGTATTCCCTATGTCGATGAGCAGGTTCACAACTGCCGCAAAATTTCGTAGGCTTCTTTCACGTTCTTCACCTTCCTAACGGTCATGGCCAGCCGATTATTGTGCTGCTTCAGCACGAAACGGTCGGGATGCTGCGTTACTCGACGCAACAGCTCCATGAAGGTGTCGCTTTTGAAGTAGGGAGAATGGTCTTCGCCGACGAAGTGGACGATCATCAGTCCGTTCTTCACCTTCACGCGCTCCATGCCTAACCGGATGGCCTCCCAACGCAGCCGGACGACGTTCAAAAGCTCTTTCGTCGCCTCGGGCAGGGGGCCGAAGCGGTCGATCAACCGGCTTTCGAACGCCTGCAAGGCCTCCTCGGTCTGCGTGGAATCCAGTTCGCGGTAAAGTTTCAACCGCTCGGCCTGCTGCGCGACATAATCGTCGGGCAGCGAAGCCTCGACCTCGATGTCGATATGGGCGTCGTCGATGTAGGCCTGCTGCGCCACGGCCTGCTGCTCGGCCGGATTCAATCCGGCGACCTCCAAGCCCTCGGCCCGCAGCTCGGCGATGGCCTCGTTCATGATCTTCTGATAGGTTTCGAAGCCGATGTCGGCGATGAATCCGCTCTGCTCGGCCCCCAACAGATTGCCCGCGCCGCGGATGTCCAGATCCTGCATGGCGATGTTGAAGCCGGAGCCCAAATCGGAAAACTCCTCGATGGCCCGCAACCGCCGCCGCGCATCGGACGACAACAACTCCTCGGGCGGCGACAACAGATAGCAATAGGCCTTCTGGTCGGAACGGCCCACGCGTCCACGCAACTGGTGCAGGTCGCTCAGACCGAAATTCTGCGCGTTGTCGATGATGATGGTATTGGCATTGGGGATGTCGATGCCGTTCTCGACGATCGTCGTCGCCACCAGCACATCGAACTCCCCATAAATGAAATCCATGATGAGTTTTTCGAGCTGTTCGGCCGGCATCTGCCCGTGCCCCACGGCCACGCGGGCCTTCGGACAAAGCCGCGTAATCATCCCCTGCAACGTAAGCAGGTCTTCGACGCGGTTATGGACGAAATAGACCTGTCCGCTGCGCGCGAGCTCCGTCTCGATGGCATCGCGGACGATCTCCTCCGAAAAGACGTGCGATTCGGTAACGATGGGCTGCCGGTTGGGCGGCGGCGTCGAGATGACCGACAAATCGCGCGAACCCATCAACGAGAACTGCAGCGTGCGCGGAATCGGGGTCGCCGTGAGGGTCAGCGTGTCGACCGCGACGCTCATTTGCGTCAGCTTTTCCTTGGCGGCGACGCCGAATTTCTGCTCCTCGTCGATGATCAACAGCCCCAAATCGCGGAAGACGATATTTTTGCCCAACATCTTGTGGGTACCGATCAGAATGTCGATTTTGCCGGCTGCCAAGTCCGCCCGTATCTGCGCCGCCTCCTTGGCCGACTTCGAACGGTTCAGATATTCGATGCGCACCGGAAAGTCGCGCAGCCGCTCCGTGAACGAGCGATAATGCTGCAAAGCAAGGATCGTCGTAGGCACCAGCACGGCGACCTGCTTGCCGTCCGTCGCCGCCTTGAAAGCCGCACGAATCGCCACCTCGGTCTTCCCGAAGCCCACGTCGCCGCAAATCAACCGATCCATCGGCTGGTCGGACTCCATGTCCTTCTTGACGGCTGCCGTGGCCGCCTGCTGGTCGGGCGTGTCCTCCCACCGGAACGAAGCCTCCAATTCGTGCTGCAGATAGCTATCGGGCGAGAATGCGAACCCTTTGGAGGCCTTGCGTTTGGCGTAGAGCGCGATCAGTTCGCGCGAAATATCCTTGACCGCCTTTTTGGTGGCATTCTTGAGCTTCTGCCAAGCGCCGTTGCCCAATTTGTAGATTTTCGGCGGCTCTCCCTCGCCCGACTTGTAACGCGAGATGCGGTGCAACGAATGGACGTTCACGAACAGGACGTCGCCGTCCTTGTAGACCAACTTGATCGCCTCGTGCACCTTGCCATTTTCGTTGATTTTCACCAAGCCGTCGAAACGTCCGACGCCGTGGTCGATATGCACCACGTAATCGCCGGGCCGCAGCTGGTTCAGTTCGGCGACCGTCATCTGTTCGTCGCGCCGGATTTCGCCGTTGATGCGGTACCGCTGGTAACGGTCGAACAACTGATGGTCGGTATAGAGGCAGATTCGAAGGTCGTTGTCGATGAATCCCTCGTGCAGCGTCATCGAAAGGGGCCGCACGACCGCCTGTCCGCGGCCGATCTGATGGAAGATGTTTTCGAGACGTTCGATCTGCGCCTTGTTCTCCGAAAGGATATAGGTTTCATAGCCGCGCAACGCATTGCGGATCATGTCGTCGGCCAACAGCTCGAAATTTTTATTAAACGCAGGTTGCGGAGCGGTCGAAAAGATGATCGTTTCCGCCGCCGGACGCTCGGGCAGGTTGTCCCTCAACAGCAGCAACCGACTGTCGGCCAGATCGGTCAACAATCCGTTGCGGCTCGTCAGCAGCGTGCCGATCGTTTCGGGATGTTCGAGGTCGGCGAGCGTCTTGCGGCGAATTTCATTCACCCGTCGCAGCACATGGTCGGCATCGTAGAACCAAAAAGCGGCCTGTGCGCCGATGAATCGGGCTAACGAAACTTTGGCCGAATCTCCCGCGCCGCCATTCAGGTCGGGGATGATCTCCACCCGACTCAATTTGTCGCTGGAGAGCTGGCTCGAAATGTTGAACCGTCGGATGGAATCCACCTCGTCGCCGAAAAAGTCCAACCGATAAGGCTTGCTCTCCGAATAGGAAAAAACGTCGACGATACCGCCGCGCACGGAGTATTGCCCGGGCTCATAGACGAAATCGACACGCGAGAACGACGCATCGGCCAACAACTGCACCAAATCGTCGATCGCGATCCGCTCGCCGACCTGCACGGGAATCGTATCCCGCTGCAACGTCTCGGCATCGGCAACCCGCTCGGCGAGCGCCTCGGGATAGGTGCAAACCACCAAATAGCCCTCCGAAAAGTGTTTCAGCGCATTCAACGTGGCCGTGCGCTGCACGACGCCCTGCGCATCCTCCGTCCCGTAGGCGACGGAACGTTTGAACGACGAAGGAAAGAAACAAATCCGTTCTTCCTCCAACAACTGATAAAAGTCGTTCAGCAGATAGGCGGCCGCATCGCGGTCTTCGGCAACGAACACGTGCACCCCGCCGACGCGGGCCACGGCAGCAGCGGCATAAAACGGCAAAGCGCCGCCGACCAACTCTTTGAGATGGACGGTGGCTGCTTCTTTTCGACAAGCGCGGCAAAGAGCCGACAACTGTTTCGACCCTTCGACGAACTGCGCCAATCGCTCGCAAGCCGATTTCATCGCTCCCAATCTATTTTCCGATCAGATCGTTGTCCTTGCGGTCGTGATAATGCACGTCGATGATACCCAGACTTTGGTCTTCGGCGATACGCAGACGCACCTTGTATTTCCACTCCCAACGCAACCGCAACGGCCACAAACCCTTCTTCAAATAAGCTGCCACGTAAGGGCTTACGACCAACTTGATGTATCTGCGGCCGCGATCCTGCGTGAGGAACGAAACCTGATTCTCGATCTTCTTGTCCAAAGACACCGTAGGCTCGATCTTACCCGAGCCGCCGCACGTCGGGCAGACGTCCGAAACGTTCTCGATAGCGACGGGCCGCACGCGCTGACGGGTAATCTGCATCAAGCCGAACTTCGTGAGCGGCAGCACGGTATGTTTCGCCTTATCGGTGGCCATCAGTTTCACCATTTCGTCGAACAGGGCCTGTTTATTCTGCGCCTTGTGCAGGTCGATGAAGTCGATGATGACGATCCCGCCCAAGTCGCGCAACCGCAACTGGCGGGCGATCTCCTTGGCCGCCGCCAGATTCACATCCATGGCGGTCTGCTCCTGGTCGTCCTCGGCTTTCGTCCGGTTGCCGGAGTTGACGTCGATGACATTCATCGCCTCGGTGCGCTCGATAATCAGGTAGGCACCCCGCCGCAACGACACGTATCGAGCGAACAGGGACTTGATCTGTTTCGAGATGTCGAAATTATCGAAAATGGGCACCGTGCCGCGGTACAGCTTGACGATCTTCTCCTTCGCCGGCTCGATGTCGTGGATGTAATTGCGGATTTCGTTGTACATCGCCTCGTCGTTGACGACGATCTGCGAAAAATCGCCGTTCAACGAGTCGCGGATGATGGTATTCGCCCGATTCATCTCGCTCATCAATTGAGCGGGCGCCTGATTTTTGCGGATGGCCTGCACGGTCTTGCGCCACCGGTCGAGCTGCGTACGCAGATCGTGTTCGATCTCCTGGTCGGTCGCCTCGACGGCGGCCGTACGGATGATGACGCCGAAATTCTTGGGCAAGATGGCGGAGGCGATCCGTTTCAAGCGCCTTTTCTCCTCCGACGAACGGATTTTCTGCGACAAAAAGACCTTCGACGAGAATGGCACCAGCACCACATTGCGGCCCGCCAACGAGATGTCGGCGGTCAGACGCGGCCCCTTGGTCGAAATGGCCTCCTTGGCGATCTGCACCATGACGGTCTGCCCCACCTGAAGATGCTCGCCGAGCTTTCCGTTCTTGTCGATGGCCGCCTCCATCTTCATGGTCTCGACGCGCAAGCCCCGTTTCCCGGGCTGCTGCGAGTTGACCAATTTTTGCAGGGAGGGGTATTGCGTGCCCAAATCGAGATAATGGATGAAAGCATCCTTCTCGTGTCCTATATTGACGAAAGCCGCGTTCAGACCCGGCATGATCTTGCGTACCTTTCCGAGGTAGATGTCCCCCACGGCGAAGCCTGTCTGGCATTGTTCCTTCGAAAATTCGGCCAGCACCTTGTCTTCGCACAAGGCGATGGCGATCTCAGTCGGGTTGACGTTTACGATTAACTCTTTATTCATTCTATTTTTCATTAGCAGCGCCGAGGGTTTCCCGCTCGGTTCCGGAGCGGGACGCAAGTCGTCCGTTCCGTCGCTCCGACGGCGCCGAGGCTTCATCCGGTTGCGGCAATACGGCGGACGCAACCGCCCGAAGCGCGGAATCGCCCGGTCGCGTTAATAAAACAGGTAAAGCTAAAAGAGCCCGCAGCTCCTTTAGCTTCACCGCATCGTTAGCACGAAGATGCGCTACCTCTTACTTTTTCTTGTGGCGATTCTTACGCAGACGTTTTTTCCGTTTGTGGGTAGCCATCTTGTGGCGCTTATGCTTCTTTCCGTTTGGCATAGTATTATGGAATTTGGTTATTGGATTTAGTAAAAATATGAATTTCAATCCGAGGTCTCTCCGCGCCGGCTTATTTCACCTTCTCCGCG
Source organism: uncultured Alistipes sp. (assembly GCA_947623305.1). GTDB lineage: Bacteria > Bacteroidota > Bacteroidia > Bacteroidales > Rikenellaceae > Alistipes. Next base: position 56,063 of record CANQGQ010000003.1, read on the forward strand.
AAGCTCTTCGCAGGCTTGAACGCAGGAATGTCGTGCGCCGGAATCGTGATCGTCGTATTTTTCGAGATATTGCGGGCCACCTTCTTGGCACGCTTCTTCACGATGAAGCTCCCGAATCCGCGCAGATATACATTGTTTTTCTTGGTCATCGACGTTTTGATGCTTTCCATGAAAGCCTCGACGATTGCCTGTACCTGAACCTTCTCGATGCCGGTACTTTTGGCGATTTCGCTCACGATGTCAGCCTTTGTCATATCCGTAATATTTTATTAATTTAGTGTTTACGCTGTCGAACTCAATCATATCAATTCATCGGACCCGCTATTTGATCCCCGCATCCGATTTCTTGCGCTCCAAGGTGCAAATATACGCTTTATTTATATTTCCGCCAACAAACCGCCGAATTTTTTCGTGTTTTTTTTCGACGGCTACCGTCCACGCTGACAAAGGGATAGCAAATATCGGGCAAAACGTTCGATCCTCGTCGAAAAATCGCCTGTCCGGACTCAATAAAATGCCGTTTTTTGCGTTTGACGGGAAAAAGCATAACTTTGTAAGGATAAAATCAACGCAATGGTCAAAATTCTCTGGGTCGACGACGAAATCGAACTGCTCAAGCCCCACGTGCTGTTTCTGAAACAGAAGGGCTACGAAGTGGATACGTGCAACAACGGGTACGACGCCATCGACATGGCTTCGGAGGGGGCCTACGATCTGATCATCCTCGACGAAATGATGCCCGGCATGACCGGTCTCGAAACTTTGCCGAAAATCAAGGAGGCCCGTCCGACGACGCCGGTCATCATGGTTACCAAAAGCGAGGAGGAGAACATCATGGACAAAGCCGTCGGCTCGAAAATCGCCGACTACCTTATCAAGCCCGTCAATCCGAATCAGGTGCTTCTCTCTATCAAAAAGAACGTCCATTCGCAGCAATTGGTTACCGAACAGACCACGGCCGACTACCGTTCGGAGTTCGGACGTATCTCGGCGTCGCTGCGGATGGCCGAGACGTTTCAGGACTGGTGCTCGCTCTACCGCAGGCTCACTTCGTGGGAAATCGAACTCGAATCCTCGAGCGACCAAGGCATCAAAGAGATTCTGCTTCACCAGAAGACCGAAGCCAACCAGGCGTTCTGCAAATTCGTGCGCCAGAACTACTACGACTGGATCAACCGCCGGTCGGACGATACGCCCGTAATGTCGCACACGTTGATGCGCTCGAAGATCTTTCCCGTGGCTGACGATCACGAAAAGACGACGCTGCTGCTCATCGACAATTTCCGTTACGACCAATGGCGCTCGATTTCGTCGCTGCTGCGCGGCTACTACGACGTGGCGGTCGATGATTTCTATTGCGCCATCCTTCCGACGGCGACCCAATATGCCCGCAATGCCATCTTCGCCGGACTGATGCCGCTCTCGATCGACCGGCTGATGCCCGACAAGTGGCTCAACGACAACGAAGAGGGCGGAAAAAACCAGTTCGAGGAGGAGTTCCTGAAACGGCTGATGGCCCAGAACGGCAAATCGTGGCGATTCTCGTTCGACAAACTGGTACGCCCCGAACAAGGCCGCCGGCTGGTCGACAATATACAGAAGGTCTACGATGCCGATTTCTCGGTCATCATCTATAATTTCCTCGACATCCTGTCGCATGCGCGCACCGAGACCGACATCATCCGCGAACTCACCGAAGACGAAGCGGCGTTCCGCTCGCTGACCCGTTCGTGGTTCGAACACTCCGACCTCTATACGATTCTGAAGCTCCTCGCCGAACGGGGGCACACGGTGGTCATCACGTCGGATCACGGCACCATCCGCGTGGACAATCCGGTGAAGGTAACGGGCGACCGCGAGACCTCGGCCAACCTGCGCTACAAGACGGGCCGCAACCTCTCCTACAACTCGCGCGAGGTTTACGAAGTAACGCGGCCGGAAGACATCCAACTGCCGTCGAGCAACCTCTCGTCAAGCTACATCTTCGCCTACAACACCGACTTTTTAGTCTACAATAACGATGCGAACCGCCACATTCGCTACTACCGCAACACGTTCCAGCACGGCGGCATCTCGATGGAGGAAATGCTCGTACCGTTCCTCATTCTAAAACCGAAACAATAAATCCGCACGATGACGAAAACCATCCATATCACCTCCGAGGAAGAGCTGCCGCAGGTCGCCGCAGCAATTCTGGAAGCTACGGGACGCCGCACGGTGGTCGTATTCCGCGGCGGAATGGGAGCCGGCAAAACGACGCTCATTCGCGCCATCGCCGCCGCTTTGGGCTCCGCCGACACAGTAACCAGTCCGACGTTCGCCCTCGTCAACCAATACAAGGGCGCGGGCGGCCGCAACATCTATCACTTCGATTTTTACCGCATCGACGACCTGCGGGAGGCTTACGACTTCGGCTACGAAGAGTATTTCTATTCGGGCGACCTCTGTTTAGTGGAGTGGCCCGAGAAGATCGAAGCGCTGCTGCCGGACGATGTCATCACGGTGCGCATCACCGTCGACAGCGAAACGGCGAGGACGTTCACCATCGAAGATAACGAAATCTGAAAAATTTCCAAATACGAACCGAAACACCGCAAAAAAATGAAGAATGCATTCAAAATTCTCGGTTGGACCTTGCTGACGCTCGTCGGCCTGCTCGTCATCGGTTATCTGGCCGCCCGCTTCGTGTTCCGCGAGCAGATCACGGCAGCGCTCTATGACGATCTGCGCCAGGAGCGCGTCGAATTGCTCCGCTCGGCCGGAGCTTATGCGTCCGACACGACCGGCTATCGCTTCACCTACGAACAGAATCCCGACCGGGCGCGCGAAATCCGCGAATACTTCCGGCTCGACACGCTGCTCACCCCCGAATCGACGACATGGGAGCGGACGCTCACGCTGGCACAGTTCGTCGCCGCCCACATCCCCCACGCCAACCAGACGGAACAGCCCAAGACCCGCAATGCGACCGCGCTGTGGGAATACCACCTCACGGTCGAACCGGCCTTCAACTGCCGGCTGCATTCGATTATGCTGCACGAGTTGCTACTTGCGGCGGGCATCACGAACCGGTTCGTTACCTGTCTGCCGGCCGACCCCGAAGACAACGACTGCCATGTGGTCAACCTCGTCTGGCTGCCCGAACGGCAGAAATGGGCCATGATCGATTCCGACATACAGGCGTGGGCCGCCTCGCCCGACGGAACGCCCCTCTCGCTGGCCGAAATGCGCGAACGCTTCATGGCGGACGAACCGATGGAGGTGCGGCCGCTCCTCGACCCTCCGTTCGTTACCGAGGCTGAATATCTTACCTATTTGGCCAAAAACCTCTACTGGTTCGAATGTTGGGAGCAGACGGGCTATGACAAAGAGGTACATTTCAAGGGGCGCACGATCGTACTGCTGCCGACGGGATTCGAGGGATTCCGCCTCAACGACCAAGCATTGCGCACCTGCGACGCCGCCCGTTTCTGGGCGGCGCCCGAAACACCGATAAAATAAGGAAACAAAGACCCATGCAAGAATACATCTCCAAACAACAACAGATTCTCCGCCCTGCGGAACAGATTTATCCCGTCATCAGCCGCTTCGACAACCTGACGCCGGCGCTGGCCGACAAAGTCGAGGAGTGGCAGGCCACCGAAGACCGCTGTTCGTTCAAAGCGAAGGGATTCACGGTCAAGCTCCGCATGGAGGAGCGCATCGCCCCGAAGCAGATCAAGATCGTCGGCGACGAAGGAGGCGTTCCGGTCGACTTCGCATTCTGGATTCAACTGCAAGAGGTTGCGGAAAACGACACGCGCATGCGGCTGGTGCTGCATGTCGAACTGAACATGATGATGAAGATGATGATCGGCGGCAAACTCCAAGATGCCCTCGATCGAATCGCCGCAGGAATCGCCCGCTCTTTCTTATTAGCGCGATAGACCCTTATCTTGCTTAGCAAGGGCATCGACGCTTCCATTACAACGGTACGCCGTCGTCTTTGGCGGCCTTGAGGCCGCGCGGGCCGAAGCCTCCGACCGCGGAGGCCCGCTGCTGAAGCCAGTGTGCCCTGCAGGCTTCGCCCCACAGACCGACCGAATTAGAAATCGAATTTCTTACTTCATCGCTGCGGCGACGCACCGAATCGTCGGATAGCTGTTTTTCAACAGCGATTCCGACACCTCCTTCGGCGAAGCCCACAAGACCCGTTCGATACCCTCCTCCGTCTGCGGCGTCAATCCGTCGCTCGTTTCGGCGCGAAGCTCGAACCAATGCGTCTGTTTCAACTCCCACCGTGCCGTCTTCGGGAACCAGTAGGCATGCCACGTCGAACAGAGCGGACGCACGACCCGAGCCCGAACGCCCGTTTCTTCGGCAATCTCCCGCACGGCGCAGACCTCAGCACTTTCACCGGCTTCGATGTGCCCTTTGGGAAGATCCCAACGTCCGTTCCGGTAGATCATCAACCAATGGCCCGCATCGTCGACGACGATGCCGCCGGCCGCCTCGACCTGCGTGAAATCCGCCGCAAAACGAGCGAACGCCTCGTCGGGATGCGGCGTCGCCACGCACACGGAATTGCAATTTTCGAGAATTTTGAGTATCTTGGCACGGGTTATATCCGTCGGGGTGCCGATGACGGCTTCGGCGGCGACATCCGCAGGCGCTTCCGTTGCGAACCGTACCGCTTTGTCGGCAAAATAGACAGTCGTTTCCATGATTCGATCGTAATTTTTCGGGCAGGCGGGAAAAAACCGCCGTCCCGACCGGCGAAGATACGAAATTTTTATTAACCGGCACGGATCGGTTGCATAGGAAGGGAGCGAGATGCGTACGAAAATCTTCGGCCTCGTTTTGCAGCAGCGAAGCAGCTTTCGGTAGACGGTTTTCTATGTAACAACGTACTTAACAAGATATTCGCCCGCTTAAAGAAAAAAGGAACCAAGTGAATAAAAAAATGAATAAAATTCTTCTGTTTATGGCTCTTGCAGCATGGGGAGCCGGTTCGTGCGACAAACGTCCCGAGCCCCTGACCATCGACAACGCACTGACCGCCGAAGAGATCGCCGCCGGACGGCTGACCCCCGAGGTAATGTGGAAAATGAGCCGAGTCGGCGATTCGTCGCTGTCGCCCGACGGTTCGAAACTGCTCTATCAGCAGACCGATTATTCGATGTCCGAGAATCGCGGCGTAACGACCCTCTGGATCGAAGACACCGTTTCGGAGACCGCCACCCGTCTGACCGACACTTCGTCGAACAGTCTGTCGCCCCGCTGGTCAGCCGACGGAGAGACGATCTATTTCCTTTCCGACCGCAGCGGCTCGATGCAAGTATGGCGGATGAACGCCCAGGGCGCCGAAGCCGAACAGATCACGGGCAACGGCAACGGCGAAGGGATTCCCGACGTCGAAGGATTCGGCGTCAGTCCGGACGGAAAACACATCTGGTGGGTGCAGACCGTGCACGTCGCAGCCCGTAAATCGTCGGACGTCTACACCGACATGCCCAAATCACAAGCCCGCATCTACGACGATCTGATGGCCCGCCACTGGGACTACTGGGACGAGGGCGACTATCGTCATATCTTCGTCGGACGGCTGGGCAAAGGGCTCGTAACGGGCGGCACGGACATCATCGGTGCCGATGCCGCATGGGATGCGCCGCTGGCCCCCTACTTCGACATGGCCGAAATAGCTTGGAACCACGCGGGCACGAAGCTCGCCTACACGTGCAAACCGCTGACAGGCACCGACTACGCCGTATCGACCGATTCAGACATTTTTATTTATGATGTTGCGACGGGGACCACCCGCAATATCTGCAAACCCCGCACGGGCTGCAAGTCGGAATGCGCCGGCGAAGTCATGGAATGCGTGGCCGAAATGCCGGGTTATGACAAATACCCCGTCTGGTCGCCCGACGATTCGAAAATCGCCTTCCGCTCGATGCGCCGCGCCGGCAACGAATCGGACAAGGAACGGCTGATGATCTGCGACCTGCAGACGGGCACGATGCGCGACCTCACCGCCACGTTCGACTACAACGCCATGAACACGGTGTGGGAGGATGCCGACCACCTGTTGTTCATCGCCCCGATCGAGGCGACGCACCAGATCTGTCGGGTTACGGTGCCGCCCGCCGACAGCGTGGGCCTCGCTTCGCAGGTCGAAGTGCTGACGAAAGGCGACCACGACATCAATGCCTTCACGCTCTCCGACCGGCACATCGCGGCGGAGGTCTGCACGATTTCGATGGCGACCGAATTTTTCGACGTCGATCCCGCGACCGGCACGATGGTTCGGATTTCGTCCGTCAACCGACCGATTTACGACCGCATCCGCATGGGCAACGTGCAAAAACGCTGGGTGAAGACCACCGACGGCAAGGAGATGCTGACGTGGGTCATTCTGCCGCCCGATTTCGACGAGACGAAAAAATACCCCGTGCTGCTCTATTGCCAGGGCGGGCCGCAAAGCGTCGTATCGCAATTCTGGAGCTATCGGTGGAATTTCCAGTTGATGGCGGCCCAGGGCTACATCGTCGTGGCCCCCAACCGGCGCGGACTGCCCTCGTTCGGGCAGGAGTGGCTCGACCAGATTTCGGGCGACTACTCGGGACAGAATATCCGCGACTATCTTTCGGCCATCGACGACGTGGCCCGCGAACCGTGGGCCGATGAGACCCGCATGGGCTGTGTAGGCGCATCGTACGGCGGCTACTCGGTCTATTTCCTCGCCGGATGCCACGAAAAACGGTTCAAGGCCTTCATCGCTCACTGCGGCATCTTCGATTTCGATTCGATGTACGGCCATACCGAGGAGCTCTGGTTCGTGAACAACGACTACGGAGGCCCCTACTGGGACAAAGAGAATGCCGTTGCACAGCGCTCCTACGCCAATTCGCCCCACAAGTTCGTAACGAAGTGGGACACCCCGATTCTGATTTTCACGGGCGAAAAAGACTTCCGCATCCCCTATACGCAGTCGTTAGAGGCCTTCACGGCGGCGCGGGTGCGCGGGATCCCGGCACGGCTGGTGGAGTTCGAAAACGAAGCGCACCAGGTCTTCAAACCGCAGAACTCGCTGGTCTGGAACCGCGAATTTTTCGGCTGGCTCGACAAATATGTGAAAGGGGAATAACCCATTCGCCGCAACCGATTACGAAAGCGGGTGCCCGATTGTTCGGGCACCCGCTTTTTAAGTGTTGTTCATAATTTGTTCATTAAAATCGCAAGCGTCGTATTGCCCATTCGCGAACAACCGCTACCTTTGTTTTCGGACAAGGTTCCCAGCCAGCCTCCGCCGGCACGGGATCAAAAGGGAACGCCTGTGCAAGTCAGGGGCTATTCCCGTAGCTGTAAACTCCGTCATCGGTTACACACTCTCGGCCACTGTCCGTTCTGCGGACGGGAAGGCGTGCAACAGGAGCGAGCCAGAAGACCTGCCTCGTCCGAACACCGGTCGCGTTTCTCGGGAACAAAGAGACCTCCGGCGATTTTTTAATAAGTAAAGATAATTATATACAAAATTACACCGACGGTAATCCAAAACCGTATAACCTTGCGGGTTCCGACAAAAGCCCCCGCCAAGGCGGGGGTTTGGGGGTGGGTCAAATCTGTAAACGCGGCTTTGCCGCGATTGGCACTACCCGACAGCAATGTAAATACATTCGCTAACTTGATTCGATGTAAAATCGTATATAGTTACCAAAGCAAATAAAGACTATGGGTATTTCGGAAATGTGCATCATCAAGCGCGACGGGAAACGCGAAGCCTTCTCGATCGACAAAATCAAACACGCCATCAGCAAAGCGTTTCTTTCGGTCGGCTCCTACGCCACGGACGACGACCTGATGGCCGTATTGAGCCGCGTCCGCGTCTCGAACGGCATGAACGTCGAGGAAATTCAGAACCAAGTCGAGGTGGCGTTGATGGCCGAACGCTACTTCGCCGTGGCCAAAAGCTACATGCTCTACCGTCAGAAGCACACCGAGGATCGCGAGGATCGGGAAAAACTGAACTTTCTGATCAACTACTGCGATGCCTCGAACCCCGCGACCGGCTCGAAATACGATGCGAACGCCAACGTCGAGAACAAGAACATCGCGACGCTCATCGGCGAACTGCCGAAGCAGAATTTCATCCGGCTGAACCGCCGCCTGCTCACCGACCGCATCAAGGAACTGTACGGCAAAGAGCTGTCGGACAAATACATGCACCTGCTGACGAACCACTTCATCTACAAGAACGACGAGACGTCGATGGCCAACTACTGCGCCTCGATCACGATGTATCCGTGGCTGCTGAACGGCACAATCGCCATCGGTGGCAACTCGACACGCCCAACCAACTTGAAATCGTTCTGCGGCGGCTTCGTCAACATGGTGTTCATCGTTTCGTCGATGCTCTCGGGCGCCTGCGCGACCCCCGAATTCTTGATGTACATGAACTATTTTATCGAACAGGAGTACGGGCCCGACTATTACCTGCACGCCGACGAGGTGGTCGACCTCTCGCGCAAGCACCGCACCCTCGACAAGGTCATCACCGACTGCTTCGAACAAATCGTCTACTCGATCAACCAGCCCACCGGCGCCCGCAACTTCCAGGCCGTGTTCTGGAACATCGCCTACTACGACCGTTACTATTTCGAAAGCCTTTTCGGGGAGTTCGTCTTTCCGGACGGCTCGCATCCGCATTGGGAATCGCTTTCGTGGTTGCAGAAGCGGTTCATGAAGTGGTTCAACCGCGAACGCACCAAGACCGTGCTGACCTTCCCCGTCGAGACGATGGCGCTGTTGAGCAAGGACGGCGATGTCATGGACAAGGAGTGGGGCGACTTCACGGCCCAGATGTATGCCGAAGGGCACTCGTTCTTCACCTACCTGAGCGACAACGCCGATTCGCTGTCGTCGTGCTGCCGGCTGCGCAACGAAATCCAGGACAACGGATTCAGCTACACGCTCGGAGCGGGCGGCGTATCGACCGGTTCGAAAAGCGTGCTGACCATCAACCTCAACCGCTGCATCCAGTATGCGGTGAAAAACGGCATCCACTATCTGACCTATTTAGAAGAGATCGTCGACTTGGTGCACAAGGTGCAGACGGCCTACAACGAAAACCTCAAGCAATTGCAGGCCAAAGGGATGCTGCCGCTCTTCGATGCGGGTTACATCAACCTGTCGCGGCAGTATCTGACCATCGGTGTGAACGGGCTGGTCGAAGCGGCCGAATTTTTAGGCATTCCGATCAACGACAACCCGCAGTACGTCGAATTCGTGCAGGGCGTGCTCGGGCTGATCGAACGCTACAACAAAAAATATCGCTCGAAGGAGCTGATGTTCAACTGCGAAATGATTCCGGCCGAGAACGTGGGCGTGAAGCATGCCAAATGGGATCGCGAAGACGGCTATGCCGTGCCGCGCGACTGCTACAACTCCTATTTCTACATCGTCGAGGACAAGTCGCTGAACATCATCGACAAATTCCGGCTCCACGGCCGCAAGTACATCGACCACTTGACCGGCGGTTCGGCGCTGCACATGAATCTGGAGGATCATTTGTCGCAGGAACAATATCGTCAGTTGTTGCGCGTTGCCGCGATCGAGGGTTGCAACTACTTCACGTTCAACATACCGAACACCGTCTGCAACGATTGCGGCCACATCGACAAACGCTATCTGAAAGCGTGTCCGAAGTGCCACAGCCGCAATACGGACTATCTGACGCGGGTCATCGGTTACATGAAACGGGTTTCGAACTTCTCGGCCGCGCGGCAGGAGGAGGCCGCACGCCGCTATTACGCCCAAGCGGAATAAGATGGTCAAATACTACAACTACGACATCGTATTCGCTGAATTTCCCGACGAAACGACACTGGCGCTGAACATCACGGGGTGTCCGAACCGATGCCCAGGATGCCACAGCCCCCACCTGCAAAACGATTGCGGGCGGCCGTTCGATGAACAGGCAATCAAGGAATTGCTCGACTGCTATGGTGCGACGATCACCTGCGTGGGATTCATGGGCGGCGACGCGCAGCCCGCTGAAATCGAACGGTTGGCTGCATTCGTGCGGCAGACGCGGCCCGAATTGCACATCGGCTGGTATTCGGGCCGCAGCGAACTGCCGGACGGGATTCGGGCAGAACGGTTCGACTACATCAAGTTGGGGCCGTGGGTCGAAACATTGGGGCCACTGACCTCGCCGACCACCAATCAACGGCTCTACCGCGTGGGGCCGGACGGCAGCATGGAGGATATTACGGCGCGGTTCCTGCGGAAGTAACCGAATCGAGCGACCGCGCAAAAAAGAGGACGTTCCCCACGTGGGGAACGTCCTCTTTCGTATCTTTTCGCGCGGAGATTCACTCGTTACGATAAGCGTCCAATCCGTCGCGCAAAAATTTAATAAATCCCTCGACACTCAAATCGTAACCGCGCGGGCCGCCGAGCAACCGACCGTCGGGCGCCTGCAAAATGTAACAAGGCTGCGCATTGATGCCGTAACGCTTCAACGCATAATACGAATTGATCTTGCCGAGACTTTTCAGCACCTTGCCCGTGTCGGTCGTAACCCATTCGCTTTCTGGCAGCCGCTTTTTATCATCGGAATAGAGTGCCACGATCACATAATCGTTCCGCAATAAGTCAAGCACCTCCGGCGCCGACCACACGCGTGCCTCCATTTCGCGGCAATTCACGCATCCGTGGCCCGTAAAGTCGATGAACAACGGTTTGCCGACTTCGGCAGCATAACGCTGGGCCTCCTCCAGATCGAAAAAGCCCTCCAATCCGTGAGGCAAATGAAGAAAATCGCTGTATTTGCCGTGTGCAGGCGTCGGATTACCAGCTGCCGTGCGGCCCGAATGCGACGGAGCGACCTCCTGCGGCGCCGCACCGCCCGATGCCCCCGACGTAAGTACGAAATCCTGCGTCGTAAGCGGCGGCAGATAGCCCGAAAGCCCTTTCAACGGCGCGCCCCACATGCCGGGCACCAAATAGACGACAAACGAAAAGACAGCAATGGCCAACGCCAGCCGCGTAACGCCGATATGAGGCGTATCGCTGTCGTGGGCGAAGCGGATTTTCCCCAACAGATAACACCCCAGCAACGAAAAAACCGTGATCCAGATCGCCAGATAAACCTCGCGATCGAGCAATCCCCAATGGTAGGTCTGATCGGCCACGGAGAGGAATTTGAAGCCCAACGCCACCTCGATGAACCCGATGACGACCTTCACCGAATTGAGCCAACCGCCGCTCTTGGGCAGTTTCTTGAGCACTTCGGGGAAGAATGCGAACAGCGTGAAAGGCAGCGCGAAAGCGATCGAAAAGGCGAGCATCGTCAGGATAGGCGTCCAGAACTCGCCGGCGGTCGATTTGATCAGTACCGACCCGACGATGGGGCCTGTACACGAGAACGAAACCAACACCAAGGTCAATGCCAGGAAGAAGATGCCGCCCAGGCCTTTGGTATCGGCTTTGGCGTCGCTCTTGTTGACCATCCACGACGGCATCGTGATTTCGAATGCGCCGAAGAACGAGGCGGCGAAGAGCATGAAGACGACAAAGAAAAGGACGTTGGGCAGCCAATGCGTCGCTAACCAGTTGAAGATGTCAGCCGTTACGGTATCACCGCCCAACAAACGGGTCGACAAAATGATGACGGCGATAGGAACCGTATAAAGCGCCACGATGAAGATGCCGTACAGAGCAGCGCGCATCCGTCCACGGGCCGCACCGCCCTCGCCTTTCAGAAAGTAGGAGACCGTCATCGGAATCATCGGGAAGACGCACGGGGTCAACATGGCGGCGAATCCCCACAAGATGGCTTCGATGATGAACGCCCACAAAGAATCGCCTCCGCCCTGCGACGGTTCATCCTGCGACGTTCCCTCGGCGACGGATGCCGTTTCGTTCGTGCCCGCCGGACGATCGGGAACTTCAACGGATTCGGTCGGAACGTCCTTTGCCGGAACAGATTCGACCGCAGCCGCATCGGTCGACGGTGCCCCTACCCGTATGGTCAATTCCGTATCATCGGGAGGCATGCAGGTATTGTCGTCGCAGATCATCCACTCGACCTCGGCCCGCACCTCGGCTTCGGGGACGGTCAAAACGACCGACTGCGCGAAACGCGCCTTGCCCGAAAAAGTGCCGATTTCGATGCCGAACATCGGCTCGTAGTGCCGATCCGGCACGGTGAGCTGCTGCACGGCTCCGACGTACTGCACCCCCTCGGTCGGCAAGAAGCGAATGACCGTGGCATTGGGCCCACCCGCTTCGTAAGGCCCCATGTCATACATGTGATAGGGTGCCGGAATGGCGGCTTCGAGCACGATGCGATAGGTATCGTCGCCCATCGGTTCGACGGAACTGCTCCAAGCGACCTGCTGGGCCGACAGTCCGAAAATCGACAGAGTCGAGGCGAAAAACGCACACAAAAGGCGGAGTATCTGATTCATAAATCGAAAGTTGAACGATTAGACGGACAAAGATACGAGTTTTTCGCGGATTTATCGTACTTTTGCACGATGATTCGCATCTCGCTGATAATTCCCACTCATAACCGGGCCGGACAGTTGATAACGGCATTGGATTCCGTCGTGCGGCAGGAGCTGCCCGCCGCGGAATGGGAGTGCATCGTGGTCAACAACCGTTCGAACGACGACACCGCCGCCCGATTCGCCGATTTCGCCGCAGCACATCCGGATTGCCGGCTGCGTTTGGTCGACGAACAGCAAGCGGGACTTTCGTACGCCCGCAATCGGGGCATCGCCGAAGCGCAAGCCCCGCTGCTCGCCTTCATCGACGATGACGAATGGATCGAACCGCGTTTTTTGCGTGCCTATCTCGACCTGTTCGATGCCCGACCGGATGCCATGGCCGCCGGCGGACGCATCGTCGCCGAATACCCCGACGGGCGTCCCGCGTGGATGTCGAACTATCCCGAGACCGCCATCGCCAACACGATGGACTTCGGCAAGGAGATACGACCGTTTCCGGCGAACCGAATCCCGGGCGGCGGCAACATGGCACTTCGGCGCGAGGTATTCGACCGCAACGGCGCATTCGACCCTCAACTCGGACGAGTCGGGAACCGGCTGACCTGCGGCGAAGAGAGCGATCTGTTCGAACGGTTGCAGGGAAAGGGATGCACGCTTTGGTATGTGCCCGACGCGGTGATGCACCATGTGATTCCGGCTGCCAAACTGACCGAAAGCTACTTCCGGAATCTCTGCCGGAACATCGGGATCAATCAACGGTTGCGCGCCCGCATCCATCGCCGGCAAGTCCGTACGCGCATCACCGAAATTCTGAAATGGGGCGCTACCCTACTGCTTTGCTGCACGATGCGTCCGACGCAGGCCCGCTGGCTGCTGCGTATGCGGACAGAGATCAGCCGCGGTTTGTTTTCGAAGAAAGCTCTTCCAAACTGCTAATAAAAAGGCAGCACGGAATAAAAATCCGCACTGCCTTTGTGCTCCGTGCCAGTTAATAAAAAATCAGAATTTGTACGCTGCGCCGACCGTGATGACGATGGGATTCTTGTGATGTTTGGCCGTCTGAAGCATCCACTTGAATCCGGCCGATACGTCCCAATGCCGTCCGATCGTAAAATCGGTGCCCGCTCCGATGTTGATGCCGCACGACCATCCACCGATATCGTTGGCACTCACACCGATCGCCGGATAAACCGACCATACGCGTGCAACCGAAAACAAATACTGCGCATCGGCGTTGATGTCCACCGAGCATCCCTTTTCGCAGAGGGCCGTGATCCCCGGCTCGACACGCCAATGATCCGCGAAAGTGTAACGTCCGATAGCTCCGATACCGAAGATCGCACCTTCCGAACCCGTATGGGTGTAGATGCCCATGCGCGGGCCGATCGCCCAACTACTCCGATCCTGTGCCGCAGCGGCACCTATCGCAAAACATGCGATGATTGCAGACAAAAGAAATTTTTTCATATTTCCGCTATTTTTGGTTGAACAATACTTCTCCGTCAACTTCATTGCACTGGCCAAATATAAGCATAATATCTATCCGCGCAAATAAAAAATCAACGAATGCGACTTTTTCCAACAAAAAACGGAACCTGCGACTTTCGTGCCACAGGTTCCGTTTTTTTGCGTCATCCGGCGTGCGCCGGAAAAAATCACTTCTGGTTCAACGCAGCGTGCGCGGCTGCCAGACGTGCGATCGGCACGCGGAAGGGCGAGCAGCTCACGTAATTGAGACCCGCGTAGTGGCAGAACTCGACCGACGAAGGTTCGCCGCCATGCTCGCCGCAGATGCCGCATTTCAAGTTCATGCGCGTACCACGACCTTTGAGCACCGCCTCGCGGATCAACTGACCCACGCCGTTGCGGTCGAGAATCTGGAACGGATCGTTCTTCAGAATGCCCTTGTCGAGATAGACGGGCAGGAACTTGCCGATGTCGTCGCGCGAGAAGCCCAGCGTCATCTGCGTCAAGTCGTTGGTACCGAACGAGAAGAATTCGGCCACCTCGGCGATCTGGTTGGCGGTAACCGCCGCACGCGGCACCTCGATCATCGTACCGACCATGTATTCGATTTTGTCGTTGCGTTCGGTGAAGACCTGTTCGGCCGTCGCGTCGATGATCTTCTTCTGATAACGCAGCTCCTTGTGGTTGCCGACCAACGGCACCATGATCTCGACGTGAACCGGCAGGCCCATCGCCTTGACGTTCATGGCCGCCTCGATGATGGCGCGCGTCTGCATCTCGGTAATTTCGGGATAGGTATTGCCCAGACGGCAGCCGCGGTGGCCCAACATCGGGTTGAACTCGGCCAACGCCTCGACTTTAGCCACGATCTTCTCGAACGACACGTGCATCTCGGCAGCCATCTCGCGCTGCCCCTTTTCATCGTGCGGAACGAACTCGTGCAAAGGCGGATCGAGCAGACGCACCGTTACAGGATACCCGTTCATCGCCTTGAACAGCCCCTCGAAGTCCCCGCGCTGGATGGGCAGCAACTTGCCCAAGGCGACGCGACGACCAGCCTCGTCATCGGCCAGAATCATTTCGCGAATGGCCTTGATGCGGTCGCCCTCGAAGAACATGTGCTCCGTACGGCAAAGGCCGATGCCCTCGGCACCGAACTCGAACGCCTGTTTGGCATCCTTCGGCGTATCGGCATTGGCGCGAACCTTGAGCACGGCATACTTGCCGGCCAGCTCCATGACCTTGGCGAAATCGCCGCTCAAATCGGCGGCCTTCGTAGCCACCTGACCGAGATAAACCTCGCCGGTCGAACCGTTCAGCGAGATCCAGTCGCCCTCCTTGACCGTAACACCGCCGACCTTGATGGTGCGGGCCTTGTAGTCGATTTCCAATTCACCGGCACCCGACACGCAACACTTGCCCATACCGCGGGCGACGACGGCTGCGTGGGAGGTCATACCGCCGCGAGCCGTCAGAATACCGGCCGCGTCGAGCATGCCTTTCAAGTCCTCGGGCGAGGTTTCGATGCGCACCAAGACAGCTTTCTGACCCGTCGTGCGGAAAACCTTCTCGGCATCCTCGGCGAAGAACACCACAGGCCCCGTAGCAGCACCCGGCGAAGCGGGCAGACCCTTCGTGATGACCTTGGCCGAAGCAATGGCCTTTTTGTCGAACACGGGGTGCAACAATTCGTCGAGTTTCGCCGGTTCACAACGCAGGACGGCCGTTTTCTCGTCGATCAGCCCTTCGCGCAGCATGTCCATCGCGATCTTCACCATGGCGGCACCTGTACGCTTGCCGTTGCGGCACTGCAACATCCAGAGTTTGCCGTCCTGAATGGTGAACTCGATGTCCTGCATGTCGGTGAAATACTGTTCCAGATGGTGCTGGATTTCATTCAGTTCCTTGTAAACGTCGGGCATCACCTCTTCCAGCGAAGGATATTTCGCTTTGCGCTCCTCCTCGCCGATGTTCTGAGCCTTGGCCCAACGGCGCGAGCCCTCGATCGTGACCTGCTGCGGCGTACGAATACCGGCCACGACATCCTCGCCCTGGGCATTGATCAGGTATTCGCCGTTGAAGATGTTTTCGCCCGTTGCAGCATCGCGCGAGAAAGCGACGCCCGTTGCGGAATTGTTGCCCATGTTGCCGAAGACCATCGCCATGACCGATACAGCCGTACCCCACTCCTGCGGAATGTTGTTCAGCTTGCGATAGAGGATAGCGCGTTCGTTCATCCACGACCCGAACACGGCGCAGATAGCGCCCCACAACTGATCCCACGGATCGGTGGGGAACTGCTCGCCGGTCTGCTTCTTGACAGCCGCCTTGAACTTCACGACCAACTCTTTCAGATCGTCGGTCGTGAGGTCGGTGTCGTTCTTCACGCCGCGCTTGTGTTTCTGCTCGTCGATGATCTCCTCGAACGGATCGTGATCCTCCTTCGATACGGGTTTCATGCCCAGCACCACATCGCCGTACATCTGCACGAAACGGCGATAGGAGTCCCAAGCGAAACGCGGATTGCCCGTGCGTTTGGCTACGGCCTCGACCGCCGCGTCGTTCATACCCAGGTTCAGGATGGTATCCATCATGCCGGGCATCGACGCGCGCGCACCCGACCGCACCGACACGAGCAACGGCAACTCCTTGTCGCCGAACTTCATGCCGGACAACCGCTCGATATTCTTCATTGCGGCCTCGACCTCCGGACGCAGCATCTCGATAACGGCCTCCTTGCCGTGCGCATAGTATTCGGAGCAAACCTCCGTCGTGATGGTGAATCCCGGGGGCACGGGGATGCCGATGAGGTTCATTTCCGCGAGGTTGGCGCCTTTGCCGCCCAGCAGTTCACGCATTTTGCCATTTCCTTCGGCCTCCTTGTTGCCGAATGTGTAGACCCGTTTAACGTCTGCCATAAAATAATCGTTTTATTAATTGATGTCTCTTTAATCAAAATTTTTCTTATCTTCGGTCTCCGTTCCCGATAGCGCCGCACAACGAAAGCCCGCCTTACGGCGGACACCTCGCAAAGACGATTTTTCCGGATGAGGATTACAAAAATAAGAATTTTTCGCGAAAAAGCAAAGAAAAACGAAATTTTCTTCAATTCCGCTTGCGGACGATGCGCACGGTGGTCTGCGTCGACTGGCGGATGAACACCTGCGGGCCGACGGCGTATCGCTCCCACAATTCGGGCGTATAACCGCGAATGGTCAGCAACTCCATCCGCTCTGCTCTCATCACGTCGAATCCGGCCGCCCGCAACGCCTCGATCGCCTCGCCGATATGCCACGTATCGTCCACGCACAAACTCAAATTGACGGCCGAATTATGAATCAGATTGGCTTTCAACCGGTAACGTTCGAGCAGCGAGAAAATTGCCGAGAATTTTTCCTCCAACACGAACGAAAAGTCGCGCGAACGCACGGTCAGCAACACCTGATTTTTCTTCAGAATCAGAATCGGCACCTGCACCGGAGCCGACATGTCGCGGATGACCGTGCCGGGTTTGCGTTTGTCGCCGAAAGGCCGCACATAGAGCGGAATGTGCTTGTTTTGCAACGGCTTGATGGTCTTCGGATGGATGATCTGCGCCCCGCTGTAGGCCAATTCGATGGTATCGAGGTAGTTCAGTTCGGCGATCTGCACGGCATCGGGGAAAATCTTCGGATCGGCATTCAGCACGCCGTCGACATCCTTCCACACCGACATGGATTCGGCATCGAGCAGATTGGCCACGACAGCGGCCGAATAATCGGAACCCTCACGGCCCAACGTCGTGGTCGTCCCGTCGGGCGCCCCGCCGATGAATCCCTGTCCGACGAACACCGTCTCCCGAGCGTCCGCCATCGCCTGCCGCAACAGCGGTGCCGAAGCCTCCAGATCGACCGCCGCATCCTTATGCCGCAACTCGGTGCGCAGGCAGCGGCGCATGTCGATCCACCGGTTGGTCGTTCCGGCGAAGCGGAGGTATTCCGAAATAATGGTCGTGGAGACCAACTCGCCGAAAGCGACGATCGTATCGTACAACAATTCGGCATCCTCTGACCGGTAGGCCGTTTCGGCGGCGATGCGCTCCAATTCGTCGAAAAAGGCATCGACCCGAGGCAAAGACGTCGGCCCGTGCCACAAATCGTCGATGATTTCGGCATGGTATCGTTTCAGCCCGTCGATGTGCTCCTGCGCGGCGACGCGATCGCCTTGCCGCACCCCCTCGAAAACCTTTTCGAGGGCATTGGTCGTCTTGCCCATCGCCGAAACGATGATGAACAGATGCTGTTCCTCGCCGATAATTTTGTGCAGGTTGCGCACGCCGTCGGCATTCCGCACCGAAGCCCCGCCGAATTTATAAACTTTCATCAACCGCTTTCATTTTCATAAAATTCCGTTCTTTTTCAGGCACCCGCCGTCGGACGCCGGCGCAATCAATTCTGCACCGGTTTATACGGAACCCCGATGTTCTGGAAAAGGAATGCATACGAATCGGCCGCTTCGTCGATCCGTTTCGAAGTGGGTTTGCCGGCTCCGTGGCCCGCTTTCGATTCGATGCGGATCAGAATCGGTGCATCGCCCGCCTGGCAATGCTGCATCTGGGCCGCGAACTTGAACGAATGCGCCGGCACGACGCGGTCGTCGTGATCGGCCGTCGTGATGAGCGTAGCCGGATAGGAGACGCCCTCCTTGATATTATGGAGCGGCGAGTATTTATAAATATAGGAAAATTGCTCCTCGTCGTCGCTCGAACCGTACTCCACGGCCCAGCCCCAACCGATGGTGAACTTGTGGTAACGCAGCATGTCCATCACGCCCACGGCAGGCAAGCAGACGGCATAGAGATCGGGACGCTGCACCTCGCAGGCGCCGACCAACAGACCGCCATTCGAACCGCCGGCGATGGCCAGCTTGTCCGATGACGTATATTTGTTTTCGATGAGGTATTCGGCCGCAGCGATAAAATCGTCGAAAACGTTTTGTTTGTTCGCCAGCATGCCTCCCTTGTGCCAAGCCTCACCGTACTCCGATCCGCCGCGCAGATTGGCCACGCAATAGAGGCCGCCCTGCTCCATGAAGAGGATGGCCGACGGATTGAATCCGGGGGTCAGGTTGATCTGGAACCCGCCGTAAGCATAGAGATAGCAAGGATTCTGGCCGTCTAACTTCATATCCTTGCGATGGGAGACGAACATCGGCACCATCGTACCGTCTTTCGACGGATAGAAGATCTGTTCGGTAACGAAGCGTTCGGGATCGAAATTGACCTGCGGCGCCTTATAGAGCGTCGTCTCGCCCGAAGCGAGGTCGTAATGATAGATCGTCGCGGGCGCCGTGTAGTTCGTCAACGAATAGTAGAGCTCCGTATCCTCCTTTTTGCCGAAGAACCCGCCGACCGTGCCGATGGCCGGCAATTCGACCTTGCGGATCAACTTGCCGTCGAGTCCGTATTGATAGACCTGGCTCTGCGCATCCTCCAGATAGGTGGCAAACAGCTGACCGCCCGCCGTCGAAACCGATTCCAACAGATGTCGGTCATTCTCGGGAATAACCGTCGCAAACGGCCGCTCGGGATGGTTCAGGTCGACAGCGACCAACGCATAATTCGAAGCATCGCGATTGGTGCGGAGATAGAGTTTGTCGTCGATGCAATCCACGATTTCGTAATCGTGATCGAAGCCCGGCAACAACACGCGCAACGTCGGTTCGTTGCTCCGACGGTAAAGGATTTCCGACCCCGAAGTGCCCTCCGAACCGATGACGAAAAGCCACCGGCCATCGTCCGACGGCCAGGCGCTGAAATAACGCAACGGATGCTGCGGATCGCTGTAAATCAAACGATCGGCCGACTGCGGCGTTCCCAAAGCGTGATAATAGACCTTCTGGGATTCGTTTTTCGAGGAGTAAACGCCCGCCTTCGGTTCATCGTAGGCGCTGTAATAGAATCCCTTGGAATCGGGAGTCCACGTAGCGCCGGAAAATTTCACCCATTCGATCCGGTCGTCGGTCAACGAACCGTCGGCCGTATTCATCACGCGAATCACGACCCAATCGGAACCCGATGCGGCCGTCGCATAAGCCAAATAGGCGCCGTCCTCGGAAAACGAGACGTCCGCAAGCGCCACGGTGCCGTCGTCGGACAACGCATTGGGATCGAGGAACACTTCGCCCGCCGCACCCGGGGCGGCCGCACGGTACAAAACCGATTGATTCTGCAATCCGTCATTATAAAAATAGTACCACCCGTCGCCGTGCTTCGTCGGAGCCCCCTCTTTCGGATAGTTCCACAGCTCGGTGAGCCGCTGGCGGATGGCATCGCGGAACGGAATCTGCGACAGATAATCGAACGTTACGGCATTCTCGGCCTCGACCCAGGCAGCGGTGGCTTCGGAGTTGTCATCCTCCAACCAGCGATAGGGGTCGGGCACCTTCGTGCCGAAGTAGTCGTCGACCACATCGCCGCGCTCAGCGACGGGATAGGGTCGGTGTTTGATGTTTTTCATGTCGTTGCACCCTGTGAACAGAGCCGCCGCAGCGATCGCGGCAACGGCCCACCGATTCGAATTTTTCATATCGCAAAAAGAGTTCATTTTCATGCACCTTTCCTCGCCTCGGCATAACTCGAATAAATTCGACTCTGCCCTCGGCTTATCGAGAAGGTTCCGATTTACTTTTGGCACAAAGTTACGAATTTTTCAGTAACTTTGGACATTCGAATCCGGTAGGGACGTTTTTCCATCGGGACGACCGGTCGGAGGAGCGAACGGGACCGAAAACGCCGAAAACATGAACAACGCATACAACGAACTCGAACAGCTCATCGAACGCACGTGGGAGAACCGCGACCTGCTCTCTTGCGACGAAAATCGCGCCGCCATCCGTCGGGTCGTGGAGCTCGTCGATCGCGGCGAACTCCGCACGGCCGAACCGGTCGATGCAGAAAAAAGCCTCTGGAAAGTCAACGAATGGGTCAAAAAAGCGATCCTCCTCTACTTCCCGATCCGACCCATGCGCAAGATGGAGGCGGGCGAACTGGAATGGTTCGACAAAATGGAGCTCAAACACGGCTACGAAGCATTGGGCGTGCGCGTCGTGCCCCATGCCGTGGCCCGCTACGGCGCCTACATCGCACAAGGCGCCATCCTGATGCCGTCGTACGTCAATATCGGCGCATACGTCGATACGGGAACGATGGTCGATACGTGGGCGACGGTCGGTTCGTGCGCACAGATCGGCAAACACGTCCATTTGTCGGGCGGCGTCGGAATCGGCGGCGTACTGGAACCCGTACAGGCTTCGCCGGTCATCATCGAAGACCATTGCTTCATCGGTTCGCGCAGCATCGTCGTCGAAGGGGCGCACGTCTGTCGCGAAGCGGTGCTGGGCTCGAACACCGTCATCACCGGCTCGACCCACATCATCGACGTAACGGGGCCGGAACCCGTTACCTACAAAGGGTACGTGCCGCCCCGCTCGGTGGTCGTGCCGGGCAGCTACCGCAAACAATTTCCGGCCGGCGAATACAGCGTGTCGTGCGCCCTCATCATTGGCCGGCGCAAGGAATCGACCGACAAGAAAACCTCGCTCAACGACGCCCTCCGCGATTTCGGCGTATCGGCCTGACGACTATGATTTACAAAATCGAAGAGACTACCTCGACCAACGACGATGCCCGCAACCCGCGCTATCGGCACGGCGACATCGTATGGGCTGAACGGCAAACGGCCGGACGCGGCCAGCGCGGCCATACGTGGACGAGTCCCGAAGGGGTCAATCTGACCTTTTCGTTGGTATTGGAGCCTCGGTTCCTGCCCATCGACGAACAGTTTCTGCTGTCGGAGGTCATCGCGTTGGCGTTGACCGACACCTTTACGAAATGCGGCATCGCGACCCGCATCAAGTGGACGAACGACCTCTATGCCGGCGACCGCAAATTGGTCGGCATGCTCATCGAACACACCTTGTCGGAGGGTCGGCTGGCCCGCACGATCGCCGGCATCGGCATCAATGTCAATCAGTTGAAGTTCGATCCCGCGCTGCCGAACCCCACCTCGATGGCGCTGACGGCCGAACGCACGTTCGACCGGCACGAGGTGCTCGAAATTTTCTACGGCTGCTGCATGGAGCGTTACGAAACGCTGCTGAACGGCGACCGTGAGACGATCCAACGCAACTATCGCGAACGGATGTACCGGTTGGGCAAACGCAGCCCGTTCCGCCTGCCGGACGGAACGCGATTCTGGGCGGTCATCGAAGGGGTGCGCCCGACCGGCGAACTGCTGCTGCGGCACGACGACGGAACGCAACACGCCTATCTCTATCGCGAAGTGGAATTCGTCGTGGCGGGGAAATAACGGCCGGACGATAAAAAACGTTGCCCGAATAGTTGCTGTTACAAAAATAACAGCTATATTTGCATCACGAAACATAAACCGAGTTCCATCATGAACGTACCTGCAAATCTGAAATACTCCAACGACCACGAGTGGTGTCGGGTGGAGGGCGATACGGCCGTTATCGGCATCACCGACTTCGCGCAAAGCCAGCTGGGCGACATCGTATTCGTCGATGTTCCGACCGTGGGCGAAACCCTCGCAGCCGGCGAGGTGTTCGGCTCCATCGAAGCCGTCAAGACGGTGAGCGACGCTTTCCTGCCCGTGGGCGGCGAAGTGCTCGAGCTGAACGAAGCGGTCGATGCCGATCCGTCGATCGTCAACAAAGACCCCTATGGCGAAGGCTGGATGGTCAAGGTCAAAATGAGCGATCCGTCGGATTACGACAAACTGCTCACGCCGGCTCAATACGAACAGTTGATCGGTTGATTTCGGGGCCGAATACGAACGGAAGCGCAGCGTCATCGGCTGCGCTTTTCCGGTTTGTTCCGGCAGGCGCCGCCACAAGGCTGCGAAACACGAAAACGAACCTTTTCGATAAGCCGAGCGCAAAGCCGTGCTTGCACGAGCTATGCCGAGGCGAGGAAAGGTGCATGAAAATGAACTTACTTAACTCAAATAAAACGTATGTCTAAAGTTACGGTCGTAGGCGCCGGCGCCGTGGGCGCGACCTGCGCGAATGTAATGGCCTGCCGCGAAGTGGCGAGCGAGGTGGTACTCATCGACATCAAGGAGGGCCTCTCCGAAGGGAAAATGCTGGACATGTATCAGTGCTCGACGCTGATGGATTTCGATACGAAGCTCGTCGGCGCAACGAACGACTACAAGCGGTCGGCCAATTCGGACGTCGTGGTCATCACCTCGGGCATTCCCCGCAAACCGGGCATGACGCGCGAAGAGCTGATCGGCACCAACGCCGAAATCATGAAGGGCGTAATCGCCCAAATCGTCCGCTATTCGCCCCGCGCCATCGTCATCGTGGTGGCCAATCCGATGGATACGCTCACCTATCTGGCGCTCAAGGCTTCGGGACTGCCCAAGCACCGCGTGTTCGGCATGGGCGGAGCGCTCGATTCGTCGCGATTCAAGTGCTACCTGGCCAAGGCGACAGGCGCCAACATCAACAACATCGACGGCATGGTCATCGGCGGACACGGCGACACGACGATGATACCGCTGCTGTCGAAAGCATCGGTCAACGGCGTGCCCGTAACGCAATTCGCATCGAAAAAGAAGCTGGCCGAAGCAGTCGCCAATACGATGGTGGGCGGCGCAACGCTCACGAAACTGATCGGCACGTCGGCGTGGTATGCTCCGGGTGCGGCCGCTTCGATGATGGTCGAATCCATCCTGCACGACCAAAAGAAACTGATTCCCTGCTCGTGCTATCTCGACGGCGAATACGGCGAACACGATCTTTGCATCGGCGTACCGGCGGTCATCGGACGCAAAGGGATCGAAAAGATCGTCGAACTCGATCTGACGAAAGAGGAGGCCGAAAAATTCGCTGCATCGGCCGCTGCCGTCCGCAAGACCAACCAGGTGCTGCACGAAATCAAAGCGATCTAAAAAAATTTCTAATAATGTTCAAACTGTTAATAAACAGGATGCTGCTGTTGCTGTGTCTTTTTCTCGTCGAGCCGGCCACAGCCCAGTTCAATCTGAAAAAGGCTTTGGGCGGGGCTTCGAAAGTCGCCCAGGCAGCGACGCTGACCGATGCCCAGATGGCGGCCTACGTCAAGGAATACATCGACTGGGTGGACGCGCACAATCCCGTATGCGCCGAAGACGATCCCTATACCATCCGGCTCCGCGAACTGACCGAAGGGCTTACTTCGGCAGATGGCATTCCGCTGAACTTCAAGGTCTACCGCGTCGTCGACGTCAATGCGTTCGCGTGTGCGGACGGCAGCGTACGCGTATTCTCGTCGCTGATGGACATCATGACCGACGAGGAGTTGTTGGGCGTGATCGGCCATGAAATCGGCCACGTAGCCCACCGCGATTCGAAAAAAGCATTCCGCACGGCGCTGCTCACTTCGGCATTGAAGGACGGAATCGCATCGAGCGGCGGCAAAGCAGCCCAACTGACCGAATCGCAATTAGGCGATCTGGGCGAAGCGTTGGTGAATGCCCGCTATTCGCAACAACAGGAACGCAATGCGGATGACTACGGTTACGAATTTCTAAAAGCTGCCGGCAAAAATCCGTGGGCGATGGCCCTGTCGTTCCGCCGGTTGAAACAGATGGAGGAGGAAGCCGGGGTCGAAAAGGGCAGCAAACTGAATCAACTTTTCGCGACGCATCCCGATTTGGATGTACGCATCCAGCGCATGGAAGAACGGGCTACGGCCGAAGGCATCGCCAAACCGGAAACCGGTACGGACACGGCCGAAAAATAAGTGTTTGCCTTTGCACGCAATTCGAGGACGGACGGAACCGACAACAACTGTCGCAACCGTCGTTTTTCCCGAAAAGGGTGCGTTCCATACAAAAACAAGCTAAAGACTGCGGAGGAATCGCCAACGGCGGGCCTTCGCAGGTAGAAGCTATAGTTTGTGCGGCCCATCGGGCCGTTTTTTTGTATATTCCGCAAAAAAGGCTACTTTTGTACTGACATATTGTTAAACACGGAAAGTGTAAGTTTATTTTTTAAGGACGAACGTAGGAAATTCGACTACTGCAAAAATAAGCGAACATTTCTCCGCGTCGTATCCTCATTCGGGGATATGGGCGTGGGGGCTGTTACTTATTTAAGCAGTTAAGGTGATCCTACGACCTGTCCTTATTAGATAAGTTTTCGGCACCACGCTTTCTTTTTGTAAACATTCGTCGCGCAGGGGCCGAGCGACAAGCGAAAGCCCATTCCGATTATGAAATTCAGGCATCTTCCGTCTGTAGTTGCAGCGGTGCTGGTGGCCAGCCTCCTCTACTTTTTGTTCCACGGCCGATTCGAACGATTCAATCGCTATGACCGTCTCGAAGATTCCCTACGCAATTGGAAACCCGATCCCTCCCGACTGATCGGCACTTGGTGCATCGCCGAACAGCGAGGCCACGCATATCTTTCCGACAAACTGCAAACCTGGCGTTACGAATTTCCGGTTGCTAAATCGGGGAATTACTACTGGACGTGGACTTTTACAGCGGATGGAACGTGTGTCGATACCCCTTATAAAGACGAACAGGTCGGGAAACGACATCGGTACGATTGGTCGTTGGAGGGAAATCGCCTCATCTTGAAAGACAGCGATTCGGAATTTGTAAACGGTGCCGTTATCGAGTTGAACGATACGCTTTTCGTATTTTTCGAGGACTACGACGACGGAGAAAGCTGGGTGCATTTATCGCCGTACGAGCCGTACAAAATAAAATCTATCTACACGAACAAGCCGCCCTGCGATTTCGAACCGCAGGGCGGCTTGTTTTGCCGATCAAAAGATTATTTCTGCTTCGTGTCCGGCATGTCGCCCAACGGATGATCGTTCCGATTGGCTTGGGCCGTGGGATTCGTCGGCTGTTTCGCCGAAGAACCGTCCGACCCGAATGCCGTTTTCAACTCCTTTTCGCAAGCATCGTGTTCGGCACCCTTCGGAGCATGACCCTCCTCGATGATGCGATTCAGATTGTCCTGGAAATCCTGTTCGCAGGGTTCGCATTTCGTTTTGTCGTTATTCATAAGCGCGGTATTTAGAGTGATTCGCCGTTCCTGCTGCAAATAACGTACAAAAGGGTCTATCAGAGTGCGTCGATGATCGCGGCGATGCGTTCGAAAACCTCGTCCATCGTGCCCGAACCGTCGACCGACGCATATTTGTTCTGCGCCTTGTAGAAATCCGATACGATGGCAGTCTGTCGGTGGTAGACGGCGAGCCGGTCGCGGACGACCTCCTCCGACGCATCGTCGGCGCGCCCCGAATCCTTGCCGCGCAACAAAATACGGCGGATCAACTCCTCCTCCGGCACCTGAATGTCGATCATGATGTCGACTTTCAGTCGGTGTCGGGCCAGAATCTTGTCGAACTCCTGGGCCTGCACCGTCGTGCGGGGGAATCCGTCGAAGATACACCCTTTGGCATCCTTGTGTTCGGCCACGTAGTTGGCGATCATGCCGATGACCACCTCGTCCGGAGCCAGCTGGCCCGTGCTGATGTAGTGTTCCATGCTGCGTCCGAGCTCCGTGCCGCGTTGGATTTCCGAGCGGATGACCTCGCCCGTCGACACATGTTCGATGCCGTAATGCGTTTTCAGTCGCTGGGCCTGCGTACCTTTGCCGCACCCGGGCGCACCGAATAAAACGATATTCATCATAATTCGAACTTTGCGTTTGATTGAACGCTGCAAAAGTAGCCTATTTTTTTGAGAAACGGCAATTTTTCCGTAAATTTGTAAAAATTTTTCATAAAGGATTTCGGTGCCGAAACGGGCCGCCGGAGCCTTCGCAACCCGAATCGCATGGAACAGAAAAAACGCACGGAAATCGCCGAACTGGGGCAGTTCGGATTGATCGACCGGCTTACCGGTAAGTGTACCTATCGCGACGCTTCGACGCTGAAGGGAGTGGGCGACGATGCTGCCGTCATCGTTCCGCCGCAGGGCGAAACGATGCTTTGCACGACCGATACTTTTTACGAAGGCGTCGATTTCGATCTGACCTATTTCCCGCTGAAACATCTGGGCTACAAGGTCGTAACGGCTGGCATCAGCGATATTCTGGCCATGAACGCCCTGCCTTCGCAAATTACTGTGTCGCTGGGCGTTTCGTCGAAACTGCCGGTCGAGGCGCTGGACGATCTGTACGAGGGGATCGCATTCGCCTGTCGCGAACAGGAGGTGGAACTCGTCGGAGGGGATACGCGGGCGTCGATGACGGGTCTCGTCCTCTCCGTTACGGCGTTGGGCCATGCGAAAAAGGAGGCGGTGGCCTATCGCAGCGGAGCCGGACAGAACGATCTGATCTGCATCACGGGCAATCTCGGTGCGGCCTACATGGGGTTGCAGTTGCTCGAACGCGAACGACGCGTGTTGAACGATGTGGAGAATCCGCAACCGAAATTCGACGGCTACGAATATCTGCTCGAAAAATACCTCAAACCCCGTCCCCGCACGGACATCGTGGTAACGCTCGGCGAGGAGCAAATCCGTCCGACGTCGATGATCGACCTGACCGACGGATTGGCCAGCGACCTGCTGCAACTCTGCAAAGCATCGTCGTGCGGAGCCCGCATCTATCTGGAACGCATCCCGTTGGCACGGCAAACGACGGAGCTTGCCGATGAAATGCACATCGACCCGGTTGTTGCGGCGTTGCACGGCGGAGAGGACTACGAACTGCTTTTCACGGTGCCGCTCGCCCTACAGGAACAGATCATGCGGCTGGGGCTGGTGGATGTCATCGGCCATATCGTTCCGGCCACGAAGGGGCGCTATTTGGTTACGCCCGACGGCGGCGAAATCGAACTGAAAGCCCAGGGATTCCATTAATGCGTCCGCTTTTGAAAGCCCCGTTTGAACGGGGTTCCCGATGCGGTGGAACGTTCCGGTGCTTGGTAATGTCATCGTCGCGTCCGACCGTTTTAATTAAAAGTATTGCGAAACCGGAAAAGGAATGAAGCGGGACGCAGCCTGCGAAGCGAGCATAGCGAGCCTTCGCCCGCCGAGGCTTCGGCCCGCGCAGCCCATCGGGCTGCCAATAAATATATGAGATCATTCAAACAGGTTGGCAGCGAAGATAACCGACGAGAGCGAAGCGAGGGTCTATCGCGCTAATAAAAAAGCGGCGGGAGCGTCAAAATGACGTTCCCGAGCCGTAAAGCGATCTATCGCGTTAATAAAAAATTAATTTTCGGTTTTACCCTTGAACTTGTCCAACTGACGTTTCAGCGCATCAATGGCCTTGTCGACGGCCTCCTCGAAACTCTTCGACTGGTCGCAGGCTACCAAGTCTTCACCCGGCATGTGAAGCGTGATCGTAGCGATTTTATTGCCCTTTTCGGGATCCTTGTCGAGCTTGAGGATGACCTCCGCTCCGGTCGAGCGTTCGGCAAAACGATCCAATTTCGCCATTTTGGCATTTACGAATTCGACCAACCGTTTGTCGGCATCGAATTTCACGGACTGAATCTGTACGTTCATGGCCTGTTGATTTTAGTGGATTATCGTTTTCCACCCTTTTCGCGCGGGTGGGCTTTCGCGTATACCTCCTGCAATCGGGCGATGCTGTTGTGCGTATAGACCTGCGTCGACTGCAACGAAGCGTGGCCCAGCAGCTCCTGGATCTCACGCATGTCCGCTCCGCCGTTGAGTAAATGCGTCGCGAACGTGTGTCGCAGCACATGGGGACTTTTTTTGCCTTGTACGCCTGCCTCGCTCAATTCCCGCCCCACGATGCGATAGACCGTGCTTCGGGAGATTCGCCTTCCTTGCTGTGTTAAAAATAGCGCTTTTTCCGTAGAATTGCAAATATTTTGCCTTTCGATTGCGGCCATATAGGCCAGGATTTTTTCGCGCACGAATTCCAGTACCGGTACGATGCGTTCCTTGTCGCCTTTGCCGCGGACACGCAGCGTGCTGTAATCCTCCGCAAAATCGGCGCGGTTCGCCGCAACCAATTCCGCCAGCCGCAGTCCGCAGGTGTAGAACAACAGCAGGATGAGGGCATCGCGTTCGTGTACGAAATCGTCATCGGCCGTTTCGCAGTGCTCCACGACCGTCGCCATGCGGCTCTCCGGAACGAATGCGGGAAGCCGACGCGAAGTACGGAGCGACGCAATGGGTTTCACGATGTTGCGGTCGACGAGCGCCTTGCTTTGCAGCCAGCGGAACAACGCGCGCAGCGAGGATATTTCCCGATTCATCGAGCGGGCATTGACGCGATCGTGTTCCGTGCGATAGACGATCCATTCGCGGAGATCGTCAGTGGTGATGCAACGCGGGTCGTCTTTCGTAGCATCGAAGCCGAGCCAGCCGAAGAAGCGTTCGATGTCGCGGCGATAGTTGCGGACGGTGAGCGACGAGTAGCGGCGTTCGGCCTCCAAATAGCGGATGAATCGGTCAAGCATAGAGCAAAGATATAATAAATTCGTATATTTGTCCATATGAAAGAGCATTGGAAACCCGGTACGGTGTTGTATCCGCTGCCGGCCGTCTTGGTGAGCTGCGGCGCTACGCCCGAAGAATACAATCTGCTGACCGTCGCATGGACGGGTACCGTGTGCAGCGATCCGCCGATGTGTTCCATTTCGGTGCGACCCGAACGGCACTCTTATGACATTATTCGCCGCACAGGGGAATTTGTGATAAATCTCACTACGCGCGAGTTGGCCCGGGCGACGGATTGGTGCGGCGTCCGGTCGGGGCGCGATTTCGACAAGTTCCGCGAAATGGGGCTTACGCCACTGCCGGCCTCGGAGGTCGCCGCACCGTTGATCGAACAGTCGCCCGTGAATATCGAATGCCGTGTGAAGCAGATCATTCCGTTGGGTTCGCACGATCTTTTTTTGGCCGAAGTAGTTCACGTACAGGTGGATGCCGCTTTGGTCGATTCCGCAACGGGTCGTTTTTGTCTGGAGCGGGCCGACCCGATCGTTTATTCGCATGGCGAGTATTTCGCTTTGGGCGAGGCGCTCGGACATTTCGGATGGTCGGTGCGCAAAACCGGCAAGAATCGGAAATAATTGGCTGCTTGGCTGTTCGCGTTTGTTACCTGCGAGCCGAACGAGATTGTCTCGATTTTTATTTGGCGATACGAAAAATTTGTATTATCTTTGCAGTTACAAAAGCGATAGAATAGTTAGATTCGAAGATATATCGCGGGATAGAGCAGTTGGTAGCTCGTCGGGCTCATAACCCGGAGGTCGGAGGTTCGAGTCCTTCTCCCGCTACTGAAAGGACGGTTCGATTAAATTTCGAACCGTCCTTTTTTGTGTTTAGGGCTGTCGGTCAGGGAGCTATTTCGAAACGGCGTCGGCGACGATCTCCGAAAGGTCGCGCACTTCGGCGTGCACGGCACCGCGGCCAAGTGCCTTTTTACAAAGCGGGCAAGCTGTAACGATGGTTCCGGCTCCGGTCGCCTCCAATTCGGCCGTTACGGAACGAGCGATTTGCAACTGCTGACCGTCGGTGATGGCTGTATTGGCCACCGAAGAACCGCAACACAAAGCGTTTTCCCGCGTATCGACGGGCTCGAGCAACAAACCGATCGCCTCGATGACGGCACGCGGCTCATCGTAAATGCCGCTTCCGCGACCTAATTCGCAGGGGTCGTGATAGGTGAATTGGCCGGCGCCCCGTTCGATGGCGAGCCGTCCCGACTGGATCAGCCGGAAGATATATTGCGAATGATGCAACACCTCGATGCCGTCGAGCGCATAATCTTCGCGGAAAACTTTCAAGCAGATAGGACAGGAAGTTACTAAGGTCGTGATGCCGTGCTTGCGGAAGAGTTCCGTGTTGTATTCCCGCATTTTGCAGGCAGCATCGGTTTCACCGGCGAGTTTCAGCGGACGTCCGCAGCAGACGCTTCCGTCGCGGTCGGCCCACCAGACCTCCTCGCCCGCCGCATGGAAGATTCGTTCCATTGCCACAAGCGTGCGGGGGGTCAGCAAGGTCATGCAACCGGCGAAATAACCGACCTTTCCCGTGCCGGACGACCGATCGACCCCTTTCAGATAATCGTAACGACGTTCTGCGGGGATGTTGTGCAACCGGTCGCGCGAGTTGATGCGCAGCGTGTTGAGGTCGATCTGCACCGGACAGCGTTGGGCGCATCGTCCACAGAGCAGGCAGTTGTCGGCCACCTCCGCGCGAAGCATGCCGTAGCGGCGATCCCGCAGAAAATAGACCGATTGCACGTTATCGACCCCGAGCACGCTTTGCAGTTGGCAGGGGTCGATGCAGATGCCGCACCGCGAGCAGGCATCGACTTGAAACCGGTCGTAGGAGCTTTCCTTTTCGTCCGAGCGCAAGCGATAGCGCCGCAGAAAGATCAAGGGAATCTCCGTGAATATGTGCATGTAGCGTGAGAACGGCAGTGCCACGAAAAAGATGCCGAGACACGACGAATAGAACCACCATGCTACGCTTTCGAGCGTCAGCAGCGTCATCGTCGAAATGTGTTCGCCCATCCACGCTCCGATCGTGCCGGTCAGAAATCCGCCGCCTTCGTAGAGGGCGCACGTGGTGCTTTCGGCGATCAATCGGGCCGGAAAGATGAACCAAAGCGCCGAAAGGGCGATTCGGTCGCCGAGTACGTGTCTCGTCGTGCGACGCATGCCCATCCGTTTGGAAAAGAAACGTTTGCCCCATGCCAGCGCGACGCCCGAAAGGACGAACAGGAGCAACAAGTCCATGATGAATGCGAAGACCGGTTTGTGGGGCAGCCCCGTCGCGAAGTAGCGGAAAAAGACGTGGCCTTGCAGCGGCACCCAGCGGAATCCCACGTAGGCGATCGTCTCCGCCCACCCTACGGCGATCAGCAGGAACCATCCGAATGCCAGCGACATATGCATGTAGCCCAGCAGCGGATTGACCCGAAAGATGCGGCGGTGCAGCAGCGATTCGCATACGACTTCGCCCGCTGCATCGAGTGTCGCACGTGTGGGAAGGCCGCATACGATGCGCTTCTTGTCGGCGCGTGGCAGCCGGTAGAGCCAGAGGCCCCATTTCCAGGCCAACGTGATGAACATCGCGACGGCTCCGACGATGAACGGGATACAG
The DNA here is from genome assembly GCA_947623305.1 of uncultured Alistipes sp. Classification (GTDB taxonomy): domain Bacteria; phylum Bacteroidota; class Bacteroidia; order Bacteroidales; family Rikenellaceae; genus Alistipes. The sequence goes on from CANQGQ010000003.1 coordinate 88,128, forward strand.
AACGGTACGAAAAAGTTCATGTCAGAAATCCCCCAGTTTGCGTTTGATGAGCAGCACGACGCCGCGCGTGTTGATGCCGCGCGGGCAAACCAACCGGCATTTACCGCAGAGCATGCACTTGTTCATCTCCTCGTAGGCGCCCTGGTATTCGCCGCGGCGCACCAGCGTGTGCACCTTGCGGAAGTTGAATTCCGTCAGATTGCCGGCCGTGCAGACCGCCGTGCAGCTTCCGCAGCCGATGCAGGTTTGCAGTTCGGGCATCTCGCGCAGGATTTCGTCGCTCTTGCGCAGGTTGTTGCGGTCGAGGTCGATGGCCCGAGGTTTGGAGATCGTATATCCGAAATGGATGGCTGCCATTGCGTGTCCTATGCTTTCGTCGTCAGATAATCGGCCACGGCATCGGCTGCGGCCGTGGCTTCGTTCACCGTTTCGCCGATGGTCTTGGGGGCGGTAACCGTACCGGCATAGAAGATGCCTTCGACACCGCTCCGGACGTTCCCGAGAAAGAGATCTTTCGGTTGGAGGAAACCGCTCGGTGCCTGGTTCAGACCGTTGTCTGCGGCCCATGCGGCATTCTGGTCGTTGGCCCGCATGCCGACGAGCAGCACGAGCAGGTCGACGCTCATGCGCAGCGGCCGGCCGGTCAGCGTATCTTCGGCCTTGATTTGCAGCCGGTTGTCGTGGGTCGGGGCGGCCTCCGAGATGCGTCCCCGCACGAAATGGATGCCGTATCGCTGTTGGGCTTCGCGGTAGAGTTCCTCGTAGCCCGGGCCGAACATGCGGATGTCCATGTAGAAATTGAATACGTCGGCCTCCGGAAAGAGCCGCCGCATTTCGATGGCCTGCTTGACGCCCGTAACGCAGCAAACGCGCGAACAGTGTTGCTGGCAGACCTTCTCATCGCGCGATCCCACACAGTGCAGGAAGGCGATGCGGCGCGGATGTTCGCCGGCTGCCTGGACGACCCGGCCTTCGTTGAAAAGCCGTTCGAGATCGGCCGAGGTAATGACCTTGTCGTAGATGCCGTAGCCGTATTCCTCTTTGATGCGGGCATCGAACAGCGTGAAGCCCGTGGCGACGACCACGGCATCGCACGTCAATACGCGGCCGTCGGAGAGTGTCGCCTGTCGATCGGTGAACGTCTCGACCGAGGTCGAAAGATGCACTCCGATGCGATTTTCGCGCACTTTCCGGCGCAGCTCGGTCAGTACGTCCGAAGCCGGCGTGAACGTGGGGAACAGCACGTGCCAATTGCGCAGTTTGCCGCCCAGTTCGTTTTCGCATTCGACGATGACCGGTTCGATACCTCGACGCACGAGGCACAGCGCCGTCTGCATCCCTGCGGGGCCTCCGCCTATGATGATTACTCTCTTCATTTACCTATTCGCGCATGTCGTAAACCAAATCCGATTGACCGCAGTTGACCGCCGCCGTCTCGGGTTTGCCGATGAATTTTCCGTTGCGGCCCAAATACTTGGCTGCGGGATCGTAGTCGATGCCCATTTTGTCCAGCAGCGGTTCGACATCGACCTGGTGCATCTGCATGCCCAGTCGCCAGGGGTCGTAACCCAAGACCAATCCGGCCATCTCCTCGTAGGTCAGCACCGGAATTCCGTGTCCGTCTTCGCCGTAGGTCGTGCCCTCCATCTCGGCGATCGCATACTGCCATTTGTCGAGGAACATCGCGCAGCCCGGACAGTTGGCCACGATGAAATCGGGTTTGTAGGGGGCCATGCTCTCCAACTTCTTGTGCGAATTGGCGATCGAATAGCCGCGATTGGCCTGCACCAGATAGTTGCGGAATCCGAATCCGCAGCAGTGGCGTCGTTCGGGATAGTCGACGCATTCGCCGCCCCATGCCTCGATCATACCGGCCAGCACGTAGGGGAATTCCGATCCGCCGATGCCCGATTTCGGGAAAATTTTGGCGTAGTGGCAGCCGATGTGCTCCACCACGCGCAGCGGTTCGCCCGTCGCGACGTTCACCAGCCGACGTTTGGCCCGCGCGGCGATCTCGTCGCGGAAATGAAATACGATGTCGGAGGTATGGGCGAGGCTGGCGGGTTTCACGAATTCGCGCCCCGTCGCCTTGCGCAGGTGTTCGCGGGTGCGTTCTTCGGTCTCGGGAAATTCCTGCCACGTGGCGAGTATCTCGGTATAGATGCCGAATGAGGTGATGCACGACGTAACGAAATTTTCGTAGCCCGCTTCGTTCATCAGCGAGAACTGACGGGCGACCACCGTCATGATGGTTTCCAACGGCACGATGTCCGAGTGGTAGCCGATGCCCGTGCAGGAGGAGTGTTTCGGATCGTCGAGCAAATCCCGACCCAGGTCGCGGGTCAGAATGTCGATGAACGCCCGTTCGCTACCCGGGAAAAAGTTCTGACGGATGCAGCTGCGTGCATAGTAGTAGCGATCGTCGGCGATCTGTTTTTGATAGTCCTGCCAGCTGTTGCGTTTCATGATTCGTTGCTGTTGGTTCGGAATACATCCATCATGTAACGGTCGTCGGCGCCTTGCTCGTACCCCATTTCGCGGGCCTTGCGATCGGAGTGCCGTTCGATGGTCTCGAACAGCTCCGTGCCGCCGCTTTCATCGAAAATGCGATGGATTTCGTCGAGCGATTCCGCATCGAGCTTGCGCAGGGCGCCCGCACCTTCGCGTCGATAGACCGGCGTGAAACAGCCGTAGACTTCGCGGTCGTGGTCGTGGATCCATTGCCATACGGGGCCTTGTTCAGGATGCAGTTCGGGTTTGACCAATTTCGGGACGATGCAATAACCCGTGCGGAGGATGTTTTCACCGATGGTACGTTTGAGAGCCAGTTGCTGGCGGCCTTTTTCGCTTTCGACGAAGAAACCCAATTTTTGCGAGAGCGTGCGCAGGGCTTGAATGACATACCCGGGGGTATTGCCTCGCGGGCAGCGCGGCCGGCACGACATGCACTCGCCGCAATACCAGATGGTATCGCTCTTGAGCAGGCGTTCGATAGCTTCGTCATCGCGGGTCTGGACGATGCTGACGATCTGGCGCGGATCGTAGTTGTAAAACTCCGCCGCAGGGCATACCCCTGTGCAAACGCCGCAGTTCATGCATGCATGCAACCCCTCGCGGAACCGCACGTCCTTCATCAGCCTATCGAAATAGTTTGCCATCTCCGCAAAACCTTTGCATCGGCAAAGGTAGGGATTCCTTGCGGTTCGCGGGGTGGTATAAATACCTAATTATGCTGTTTTTTGTCGTTGAAAGTTCATCGGATGCGCAATTCGGTCAGCGTCGTTCATAAGTCTCGAAGGCGAACGGATAAGGATAGTCGGCACCGCACGGATGCGTCTCCGATGCCACGAGCCGCCATTCGTCGACAGACCAGTCGGGAAAGCGGGTGTCGCCCTCGTAGGCATGTCCGACGCGCGTCAGATAGAACCGGTCGGCGAGGGGCAGGGCTTCCGCGTAGATTTGAGCGCCGCCGATGATGAACAGTTCTTCGGCTGCCGGAAAGAGTGCCGAAGCCTCCTCCAACGAATGCACCACCGTGCAGCCAGCGACCGCCAACGGTTGTCGCGTGATGATTACGTTCGTTCGGTTCGGCAGCGGCCGTCCGAGCGATTCGTAGGTTTTGCGGCCCATCACGACCGGATGCCCCGTCGTCAGCGCCTTGAACCGCCGCAAATCTTCCGAAATATGCCAAAGCAGCCGATTCCGGTCGCCGATGACGCCGTTTTCCGCAACGGCTGCGATGAGAGAGAGCATGGTTTTCGTCTTTTGGTCGGAGTGAAAAATCGGAACGAATCGTACGCGGCGGTCAGAACGACATCGGGGCCTTGATCGCGGGCCAGGGATCGTAGCCCTCCAGCGTGAAATCGTCGTACCGGAAGTCGAACAGCGACTTCACCGTCGGATTCAACCGCATGCGAGGCAGCGAACGCGGGGTGCGCGACAGTTGTTCGCGCGCCTGCTCCAAATGATTCAGATAGAGATGCGTATCGCCCAATGTGTGTACGAATTCACCCGCCTCGAGCCCGCATACCTGTGCCGTCATCAGCGTAAGCAGCGCATACGATGCGATGTTGAACGGTACGCCGAGAAACGTATCGGCGCTCCGCTGGTAGAGCTGGCACGACAGCCGCCCTTCGGCCACGTAGAACTGGAACAGCACATGGCACGGCGGCAGGGCCATATCGGCCACTTCGGCCACGTTCCAGGCCGACACGAGGATGCGGCGCGATTCGGGATTCATGCGGATGAGTTCCACCGCCTGCGCGATTTGGTCGATGGTGCCGCCGTTCGGAGCGGGCCACGACCGCCATTGATAGCCGTAAACGTGGTTGAGGTCGCCGAAGCGATAGCCCGCAACGGGCGATTCGCGTCCGTCTTGGGCGGCTTGCAGGAAAGCGTCGCGGTCGAGGACCGGCACCCCCAGCTGTTCGCACAATTCGTTGTAATAGCGATAGGCGTCGTTATCCCAAATGTGCACGCCGTTGTCCACCAAGTATTTGATGTTCGTATCGCCGCGCAGGAACCACAGCAGCTCGTGGATGATGCCCTTCAGAAAGACCTTTTTCGTGGTGAGCAGCGGAAACCCTTCGCGCAGGTCGAAACGCATCTGATGGCCGAAAACACTTTTCGTACCCGTACCCGTACGGTCGCCGCGGACGACGCCTTCGGTCAGAATCCGTCGCAGGAGATCTTGGTATTGTTTCATGGTTCGAGCATTTCGAGGGTGAGCATGCCGTTGTCATCGAGTACCGCATAGGAGGGGCATTTTTCCCAACCGCCCAGATCGACCACGTGCAACGTGCCGTCGCGATAATCGCGCGGAAAGTGCATGTGTCCGAAGACGAAATGGTCGACACGGTGGGTTTCGGCGTAGCGGCGAGCGAACCCGATCAACGGTTCGGTGAGCGATTCGTCGAATCCCTGCGGCCCGGCGTGCGTTTTGCGCGATCGGCCGCTCCACCAATGCCCGAAGCGCATCGCCCAGTCGGGGTGCACGCCCCACGAAAAGAGCCAGCGCAAGGTGCGCGAACGGAAAATCCGGTTCAACAAACGAGGCTCTCGGCCGACGCCCATGTGGTCGCCGTGGGCCAAAAAGAGGCGTTGCCCTTTTAGCTCCAGCAGACGAGGGGCCGTGTAGACCTCCAATCCGCATTCGCGTTGGAAATAGTCGCGCACCCACATATCGTGGTTGCCCGTGAAGAAACCGATGCGGATGCCGCGGTCGGTCAGTTCGGCCAGCTTGGCCAACGTCCGGACGAATCCTTTGGGTACCACGCGGCGGTATTCGAACCAGAAATCGAAAACATCGCCCAAGAGGAAGATCGCTTCGGCATCGACGGCCGCACGGTCGAGCCACGCCACGAACCGGCGTTCGTTCATGCGTGCGAAATCCGCATCGCCACCGCCCAGATGGATGTCCGCGGCGAAATAGATGCGTTTGGCTTCGGTATGTTCCGTCTGTTCCGTCATGTCGTCCGTGCGCGAAGCGGGCAGGCCGCTATCGGGTCAGTTCGTCGAGTTTGGCCTCCAAACTTTTGCCGTAGATGTCGCGGGCGACGAGCGTTCCCTCTTTGTCGATCAGAAAGTTGGTCGGCAGTTTCTGTACGTTGTACATGCCGAGCGAGGTCGATGCTTTGCCGCGCAGATCGCTCACCGAAATCCAAGGCAGCCGCTGTTCCTGCACTGCCGTGATCCACAGCGGTTTCGAGGTGTCGATGGCGACCTGATAGACTTCGAACGGCGTATTCGATTCGGCGTATTTGGCGTAAATCTCCTTCAGTTCGGCGTTGAGCGCATTGCTGTTGCCCAATTCCGCCGACCAGAAGTCGAGCAGGATGACCTTGCCCGCGAGCGACGAGAGCCGGATCGGTTTGCCGTAGATGTCCGGCATCTCCAGATCGGGATAGCCTGTTTCGGCGATGTTCGACGACAGATTGATGCGGGCGTCCATGCGGGTGATTTCGGCCAGCAGCGATTGCAGATAGGGCGATTCGGGATAGCTCTGTTCGAGGGCCTCGGCCACCGTGCGGAAATAGACCACGTCGCTGTCGCCGTTGAACAAATAGGTGTCGCCCGGCAACCGTTGATAGAGGGCATAGACCGCCGCCAACGACGCCTTGTTTTCGATGATGAAATGCAGCTGTTCGCGACGGATGCGGTAGTATTCCGCCGTGTATTCTTTGAGCAGCGCCTTGCGGTCGGCCTCCGACAGTCCCGCGTTCGAGAGCCGCAGGGCGAGTTTATCGAGGTTCTGGGCGCCCGTTACGAACGGTTGGTAGAATCGACGCAACAGTTCCGACTCTTCGGAACCTTCGACCGTGTAGTTGCGCACGACGTTCCCCACCGAACTGACCGTCAGCCGGTCGCCGGCCGCGAGAAAGAGCGGAATCCGTTCGCCGTTGTAGATGATATTGTAAAGGGCGGGCGATTGAGGCGCCGTTTTCAAGAACAGCCGGTAGTTTCCCTCTTTGTCCAATGCGGTGGAGTCGATGACGGATTGTGCCAATGGCGTAACCTGTTCCAGATAGACGGTCTTGGCATCGTTGCCGACGAAACGTCCCGAAATCCGGACTTTCGACGAACGGCATCCGCACAGCAACAGAGCAGCGGACAATGCAAGCAGAACGGTTGATTTCTTCATTGAATCCATGCTGAAAAAATTGCAAATAAACAGACAAATATAGCTTTTTCCTCTGAATAACGAAAATTACTTCGAAGAATTGCGATGAGGGCCGTTGTTTTTCTGAAAATTGCGATTGTTGTGCTGGTTGCGGTTGTGCGGCATACGTTGTTGCTGACGCATGGGGCCCCGCTGCGGACGTGCCGAATAGTGCTGTTTATAGTCGCTTCGGAGATTATTCAGGGCTTCTTCATCAATTTTTATAGCACCTTCGGACATCCGTTTGATGTCTCTGACGATCACCTCGTTGTTGGGGTGCTCCTGGTTGTACTCGTAGCTTTTCGTGCGCATGTAGCGGGCCAGGTTGTCCACCGTGCGCGATACCAACTGCGGGTCGTGGGCATCGGCTAATTTCCGGATCATCTGCTCGACGTATTTGCCGTAGTGCTTGTAGCCGATGCGGCTCTGCGTGTAGCGCATGGCGTGGGGCGTCATGGTCAGCTCCTGGCGCGATGGACGCGGGTAGGGAGAATCCACATCCAGCTGAAAATCAGACATGATAAAGAGGTGATCCCACAGTTTGTGGGTGAAATCGGCCGTATCGCGCAGCAGCGGAAAGAGGTTGCCCATGACGGCAATGACGGCCCGTGCCTGACGGGTGCGTTCGCGGCGGTCTTCGATCTTCGAAAGCGAGTCGATCATTTCGTGGATGTGCCGTCCGTATTCGGGCAGAAACAATTTGCGTCGCGTGTAGTTGTAATTCTTTTTCATAAAGTTACTGGTAATCGGATCGTGTCGTTTGCGGTCGGCGGCGTGCTCCGTTCGGGCTTCGCCGATCGTCGGTTTCGACCTCATTTTTCGGTTTTTCCCTCGACGGGCGAAATTGGTTTAAGCACGCGGAAAAACCTATCTTTGGGACAGAAACGGGGGAACGTCCGGAGCCGGTTCGGGATCGAAGGGGCGATCGCTGACGGATGGGTCGTTCCGACGGTTTCCACCGACAAAAGTAGGTAAAAATTCAGGAAAAACAAGCTATGGCAAAAGTTTTAATTCTCGATCATTCAAAAAGTATGCGAAACATCCTGCGCGAGCGGCTGGAATACGAAGGTTTTTCGACCGAAGCGGCGGAGGATGAAACCATGGCTGCGCGATTGTGCGAGAAGATTCCTTTCGACGTGATTCTTTCCGATTCCACGGGGGTTGTCTCCGATACCGGAGTGCCGTTCATCGTGTTGGCCGGCGAGGGAACGATTGATTCGGCTGTGGCGGCCGTGCGCAGCGGCGCGCGCGATTACCTGACCAAGCCCGTGGACATGAACCGGTTGCTCACGTCGATCCATCGGGTGGTCGACCGGTCCGACGATGCGGCATCCGATGCTCCGGCGCCTGCAGCCGCTTCGCCGACGGCTCCGACACGACGCCGACGGGCTTCCGGATTCCATACCGAACCGATCATCGGCACGTCGCCCCAGATCGAGCGGGTGCGGCAGTTGATCGACAAGGTCGCGCCGTGCGATGCGCGTGTGTTGGTTACCGGCGAAAACGGCACGGGCAAGGAGCTTGTCGCCCGATGGATGCACGCCAAGAGCCGACGGGCGGGCGCCCCGTTCGTCGAGGTCAACTGTGCGGCCATTCCGTCGGAGTTGATCGAAAGCGAACTGTTCGGCCACGAACGGGGCGCCTTCACTTCGGCCATCAAGCAGCGGCGCGGCAAGTTCGAACAGGCCAACGGCGGGACGCTTTTCATGGACGAAATCGGCGATATGTCGCTGGCGGCGCAAGCCAAGGTATTGCGGGCCTTGCAGGAGAATCGGATTTGCCGCGTGGGCAGCGACAAGGACATCGACGTCGACGTGCGGGTCATCGCCGCGACGAACAAGGATTTGAAGGAGGAGATTCGCAAAGGCAATTTCCGCGAAGACCTCTATCACCGAATCGGGGTCGTCATCGTGCGGGTTCCGGCGTTGCGCGACCATGCCGAGGATATTCCGTTATTGATCGACCATTTCATCAGCGTGCTTTCGACGGAGTACGGCATGCCCGAAAAATCGGTGGATGCCGATGCGTTGGCCGCTTTGTGCGCGATGCGCTGGTCAGGCAACATCCGCGAATTGCGCAACGTCATCGAACGGTTGTTGATTCTCTCGAGCGATCGGATTACCTTAGAAGACGTACAAAATTATTGTTAATTTTTTGCGGCTCTTTGAGCCGCGCGGGCCGAAGCCTCCGCCCGCGGAGGCCCGCCGTTGGCGTTTCCTCCGCAGTCTTCGCCCCGCCGCTTTTTTATTAACCGGTACGCCGCTTTTGAAAGCGGTTCGCAATGCGATAGGCCGTTGATTTGCTTTCGAGCATCATCTTCGCTGCCCTCCATTTTTCTTGAAAACCAGCGGCAGCGAAGAAAGCGTTGAAAAGCGCAGGAACACGCCACCGCATAGAGAACCCCCGTTCAAACGGGGCTTTCAAAAGCAGCGTTCATAGGTGAGCGTCCAACTGCATTCGCCATAGGGGCCGACGGTCGTTTCGGACAGAACGAGTTGCGATGCAGTCAGTTTTTCGATCCGATAACTCGTTCGGTCGCGGTCTTGCAGGACGATCGTATCGTTCAAACAGTCATAGCCATAGTATTCGGTATGTAAAATTTGCTCGCCGCAGCCTTCGGTCTTGGTGCAAACGTTGTCGGTTCCGAACTCCCAGATTTCGTAATAGGTTTGCTCATCCGTCTCGGCTGCCTTTTCTTCTTCAGCGGTGCGATATTCGATAATCCAGGAGCTTTTCCGACCGTACATCGTTTCCCCTCCTTCTTCACGGACGAGGTGCCATGTTCCGGCAAGATTTTCGGGCGTACGGGGCAATCGGGGGGCATGGAAGTACCAAAAAAGCAGGCCGATTGCTGCGAATACGATTAAAGCAGTGAGGTTAATCAGAAATTTCATGGGGCATATACGATTCGGGTCGTCGCTCGGCCCCTGGCGACAGTTCGTTTATCGGTTTTCAGTAAACGGAAAGCGTGGTGCCGAAAACTTATTCAATGTTCACGGGTCGTAGGATACCCACCCAACTTAAATAAGCAACAGCCCCACGCCCATACCCCATTCGAGGTACGACGTGGGAAATGGCAGCTCATTTTCGTTGAGTACGAATTTCCTACGTTCGTGAACAGAAAATAAACTTACACTTTCCGCGTAATCAATATGTCAGTACAAAAGTAGCTTTTTTTGCGGAATATACAAAAAAAACGGCCCGATGGGCCGTGATGAGTTTCCGATCCGTATTAGTTAATAAAAACCTTGCGGCCCATACCCGTTAATAATAACGTTGTTCGACCTTTTTCCAGTCGATGTTGTCCCACAGTGCCGCTACGGCATCCGCCCGTCGATTGCGGTAGTCGATGTAGTAGGCATGCTCCCATACATCCAAACAGAGCAGCGGTTTCAACCCGTGGCGCAGCGGATTGCCTGCATTCTGTTCACTGACGATGGTCAGATTGCCCGCCTTGTCCTCAGCCAGCCAAACCCATCCCGAACCGAACAGCGACGTCGCTGCTTTATTCATTTGCGCCTTGAGCTGCTCGACCGAACCGAAATCGCGGTCGATGGCCTCTTTGAGTGCCCCCGTTGGATGAGTCTGCGGCGTGGGCGAAAGCTGATCGAAGAAAAATTCGTGGTTCCAGACTTGCGCGGCGTTGTTGAAGATCGGGCCGTCGGCCGAAACGATGATCGCCTCGATCGGTTGGCCCGCATAGGGCGAATCGACGATCAATTCATTGAGTTTATCGACGTAGCCTTTGTAGTGTTTGTCGTGGTGGAAACGCAGGGTCTCCTCCGAAACCTGCGGTGCGAGCGCATCGTAGGCATAAGGCAGTTCGCGCACGGTGAACTGCGGTTGCGTCATGGTGTCGGTGGTGGTCATGAGACTGAAAATAAGTGGTAAAATAGACAAATACATGAGGGAAATTGTTTTGTGCGGGCTGTCGCGCAGCCCGCGGATGGAAGGCGCTATTCATCGACCGGTTCGAACGCCCACTTGCCTTCGCCGCAGACGGGACAAATCCAGCCTTCGGGAAGGTCTTCGAACGAGGTGCCCGGGGCGATGCCGTTTTCGGGGTCGCCCGCTTCGGGGTCATAGATGTATTCGCATACGGTGCAACGGTACTTTTTCATGGTAATGCTGATTGCTTGTTGTTTGTGGATTCGGTAGGAGGTTGAACAAATAACGTACCGCAAATTCCGTCGGCGGGCGAAATCTGCGGTACGCAGGTGTTGTTCGTGAGAGCGTGGAATCGGATACGGAACCTTTTCCGTCCGATCAAAGCAGCGTTTCCATGATTTGTACGGCATTGAGGGCTGCGCCCTTGCGGATCTGGTCGCTCACGCACCAGAAGGTCAGCCCGTTGTCGCAGGTCAGGTCGCGGCGGACACGGCCCACGTAAACGGGGTCTTTGCCCTCCATGAAAAGCGGCATAGGATAGACGTTGTTCGCCGGATCGTCCTGCAAGACGATGCCGGGCGCCGCTGCGAATGCGGCGCGAGCCTCCTCGACCGTTACCGGACGTTCGGTCTCCAGCCAGATGCTCTCCGAGTGGTTGCGCATGACCGGCACCCGCACGCAGGTCGCCGATACGCGGATGTCCGAGTGCATGATTTTCTGCGTTTCGTGGTACATCTTCATCTCCTCGCGCGTATAGTCGTTTTCCATGAAAGCGTCGATATGCGGGATGACGTTGTAGGCCAATTGGACGGAGAATTTCGATACCGTAGGCTGTTTGCCGGCGCCCAATTCGGCGTATTGCTGCACGAGTTCGTCCATCGCTGCGGCACCGGCGCCGCTCGCCGACTGGTAGGTCGCGACGTGCACCCGACGGATGTGCGAGAGCCGTTCGATGGCATTGAGTGCCACGACCATCTGGATCGTCGTGCAGTTGGGGTTGGCGATGATGCGTCGCGGGGCGTTTTTCGCATCGTCGGGATTGACCTCGGGAACGACCAACGGGACGTCGGCATCCATGCGGAACGCCCGCGAATTGTCGATCATCGTCGCCCCGTAACGAGTGATGGTTTCGGCGTACTCTTTCGAAACGTCGGTGCCTGCCGATGTCAGTGCGAAATCGACATCGCGAAAATCGTCGTTATGTTGCAGCAGCTTGACCGTGTGCGGTTTGCCACGGAACGGATAAGTGCGTCCGGCGCTTCGGGCCGATCCGAAGAGCAACAACTCGTCGATCGGCAAGTTGCGATTTTCCAGAATTTTCAGAAATTCCTGACCCACGGCGCCGCTGGCACCCACGATTGCAATTCTCATTTTTTTATTAACTGGTTGTTTTGCTAATATCGGTTTATTATCCGGTTGTTTTATTCGGTAACTATATAAAAGTTGGCGCATGGTTTTACATCGCCGCCGGTCGTTTTGCTCGCGGCAAAGCCGCGTTTGCAGGTTTGACCCCGACCGAAGCCCCTCCCTTGGGAGGGGCTTCGGTCGGGACCCGCAAGGTGATGCGGTTTTTCATCGCCGGTCGCGGTTCTCGCTCTTGCGTGCTCTGGTCGGGCCGAGCCCCGCTCTCCGCTCAATCGAAAAATTCATCGTCTTCGGCGATGCCGGTTTCCGACTCCCGGTCGCCGGCGATCGCTTCGTCGCAATCGTAATGCGGCATCTGCGCCGGACGGATGAACGTGTCCGTCCGTCCGATTCCGAATCGGCCGTCTTCGTAAACGTTCTTCATAAATTCGCCCACGATCGGCAACGCGACGACACTCCCCTCGCCCGCCGAAATCAGGTGGACGAACTGATCTTCGCCGCCGACCCAGGCTCCGGCCACGATCTTCGGGGCGACGCACATGAACCATGCATCGCGGTTTTTGTTGGAGGTGCCGGTTTTGCCGCCGACCTCCACGCCGTAAAAGCCGTAGTCGCGGTTTAAACGTCCCGCCGTACCGGCATTGACCACCCCTTGCAGCATGGTGAGCATCGTGTAGGCCGTGCGCTCGTTGATGGCGTCCTGCGATTGCGGGACGAACGTGGCGATGACGTTGCCCAATTGATCTTCGATGCGCGTAACGAACGTTGCGTCGTTGTGCACGCCCTGGTTGGCGAAGGTCGAGAAGGCGCTCACCATCTCGAACACATTCGATTCGGAGGTGCCTAAACACAACGCCGGAACCGGATCAATGAAGCTGCGGATGCCCATGTTATGAATGAAATCGGCCACGGCCTCCGGCTGTTTGGCCTGCTTCATGATCCACGCCGAATAGTTGTTGCGGCTGCGGGCCAGTCCCCACGACAACGGATTGAGTTCGCCGTTCTGTTCCACCTTGCCGGCCTCTTTGGGCGACCAGGCCGTGCCGTTGGCCGTCTCGATGGTAACCGGCAGATTGGGCACCATCGTGCAGGGGGTCATGCCGAGGTGGTCGATGGCGAACGTATAGATGAACGGTTTAATGGTCGAGCCGATCTGCCGCTTGCCCTGTTTGGCCATATCGTACTTGAAGTAGCGGAAGTTGGGGCCGCCGACATACGCCTTGACGAATCCCGTGTGCGGATCGAGCGCCACGAACGCCGCACGCATGATGCGTTTGTGGTGGAGAATCGAATCGCGCGGGGTCATCAGCGTATCGCGTTCACCCTTGAAAGTGAAAACCTTCATCGAGCAGGGCTTTTCGAAAGAGGCCAGAATATCCCGCTCGGAGGTTCCTGCGTTCTTCATCTCGCGGTAGCGATCCGAATAGCGGATGGCATGACGCATGATGCGGTCGCGTTCGGTTTTGTCGGCATCGAGGAAAAGCACCTTCGTGCGTTTGTATTGCGCATCCATGCGAGGTTGGATGACCCGCTCCAATTGGTTCTGCACGGCCTGTTCGGCGTAGCGCTGCATCTCCGAATTGAGGGTCGTATAGATTTTCAGCCCGTCGCGATAGATGTCATAGGGCGTGCCGTCGGCTTTACGATTCTTGCGGCACCAACCGTAGAGCGGATTGCGATCGTATTCCAATACAGCCTGTTCATAGTCCCAGTCGTTGTTGAACTGGTTGCGGCGGGGCCGGTCGGCATTCATCGTCAACCGAAGCATTTCACGAAAATAGGTGGCCGTGCCGGCGTTGTGCGATACCGGTTTGTAGTTCAGCACGATGGGCAGTGCCGCGATCGAATCGTACTGGGCGCGCGTCAACGCTCCGGCATGGCGCATGCGCGACAGCACCAAATTGCGGCGCGCCAACGCATTTTCCGGATTGCGGATCGGCGAGTAGCGGGTCGGCGCATTCACCACGCCGACCAGCATGGCAGCCTCCTGTACGTTGAGCTGCCCGGGTTCCTTGTTGAAGAAGGTCTGCGCAGCGGTCTTGATGCCGTAGGCATTCGAGCCGTATTCCACCGTGTTGAGGTACATGGCGGCGATCTCCTCTTTCGTGTAGTTGTATTCGAGTTTCAGCGCCGTGATCCACTCCTTGAACTTCGACATGACCAATTTCGTCTTGCGGCCCACAGCTCCGCGGCTGGTCGTGTCGCGCGGAAAGAGGTTTTTGGCCAACTGTTGGGTGATGGTCGAGCCGCCGCCCTGCGAGGTGTTCTGGAGCAGCAGCGTCTTGAACGCCACGCGGAACAGCGACGGAATGTCGATGCCCGAATGGCTGCGGAAACGGATGTCCTCGGTGGCGATCAATGCCGCGACGACGGGTGGCACTTCGCGGCCGTCCATCCGGATGCGGAGCGTCGAATCGGCCGGAAAAAGATCGGCGTATTGCACGTAGGAGCGGTTCTGTACGAAATAGGTGCCGAGCACCTTGCCGTCTTCGGAGTAGATTTCCGTGGCGAGGTTGCTGCGCGGATTCTCGAGCTCTTCGAACGACGGCATGCGTCCGAAAACGCCTATAGCCGTGAGGATGAGCATGATGGCAACCAGTGCGATCGGTGCGAAGGCGGCATACCAGATGTATTTGATTTTCTGCGGGTCGATGCCCGACGTATTTTTGCGTTGCGCCATAGTGCGGAAATTTGTGCTAAAAATAGGCATTTTTTATCAAAACGGCAATCCCAACGAGCCGCCGACCCACAGGCCGCCGCTCGACGGGTGATAGATCGACAGTTTAAAGGTCGAGGTATAGTTGGCCGGTGTACGGAAGATGTTGAAATCGAAAATCAGATCGCCGCCCGCCGACCAGATGCGTTTTTGCTCCATTCGGCCGGAGCCCGGAATGCGGAACTGCGCCAGCTGACCGCCGAGGTTCAGCCGGATGCGCTTGACATAGACCACGGCGCAGATGCCTCCGTCGGGATACCACACCGGCAGTTGATAGTCGGCCGAGCAGGCCCGATAGCGATCCGATTCGATGGCCGACGAAGCGAATCCGGTCGGAATCAATAGCGACGAACGATAGCTCAATGGCCGATAGTCGGGTGCGAAACGCGCCCCTCCGACCGAAGTCTGATAGGTCGCGGCGAGCTTCAGCGAATGATGCTGCGCGAATCCGGGCAGATAAATTTGTGCGTAACCGGCCAGCAGTTTGCTGAAATCGTCGTTCGTCGGGTTGATCGAGCAGTTGGCCTGCAACAGCCAGCCGAATCGGGGGGCGAAGTCGCGGTAGGCCATGCGCACTTGGTCGGAATAACCGATGCCGAAGGTGAGTTTGTGCAGCCCGTCGCGATAACCGATGCGGTCGATGTTCACGATGTTGCCCGCTTCGTCGCGACGGATGGCGCCCAAGTCGGCGACCTTGCCGTTGGAGTAGTTCCATTCGGCCGACAGGGTCAGCCTGCGGGTGTGGTAGCCGCTCTGAAAGAGCAGCGGCAGCGAGGCCGAGGCTTCGAACGAATAGTATTTTTCCGCTTGCGGACGGGGTTGCCGGATCGGATCGCCCGTTTCGGGATCGGGCGTTGTCAGCGCGTACACCAATCGGTCGCCGCCGTAGGAGGCGCTGAATCCGAGCCGAACGCCCCAGCCGTCGTAGCGCAGCCCCGCCTTGACGAGCGAACCTTCGTCGCGGTTCCAACCGTAGGAGGCGAATGCTTCTGTGTTCGAAAGCAGGTTTTGCGACAGCACCGTGGCGCCGAAATTGAGGTCGACCTCGTGTTCGTCGACCGCTTCGAACGGGTCGAAAGCCACCGGCAGCCAACTGTGGACGTTCAGCGCATGGAACGCTTTCCGGTAACGGCGGGCAGGATGACGGGCCGTCTGGTCGACGGAATCGGCCGCTTCGAACCGTACCGTGTCCAGATTGATGACCGGCCAGCGTTTGCGAGGCGGATTGACCACGTTCAGCGGCAGGCGCGACGGCGCAACGGCCCGGGCCGTTGCGGTCGATTGGGTCGCCAGCGCATAGCCGCGACGATCGTAGGTCGTCAGCAACAGGTTCGCTCCTCCGTCGGCCGGCGCTCCGTCGAAAGCGCCGTAGGTCGATGCGGTCAGTCGGTATTGCCGACCGGTCGCCAAGTCGAAGCTGTGCACCTCGTCGCGGCCCGAAGCGATGGAACCGAAATAGAGCTTGCCGCCGCCGGCCCGCAGATCGCTCAACGTGATGTAGGCCCCCTCGGTCAGCGGATGCAGCGTGCCGTCGTCATCGAACCGGCCGAGCCACATGCCGCTGTCGTCCGTGATGAGCGCATAGAGCGCATCGGTCGCATCGTCCCACGCCAGTCCGTGAACCTCCTTGTCGACGGGTACGGGCGTTCGTTCGTGTTGCGTGAGGCCGTCGTACCGGACGACCGAATAGCCGTTCGCCGGCGTGTATTCGACCCATGCCAGCGTGGCATCGCCCATCGCCGTGGGATAAAGCGCATTGCGGATGCCTTTGAGCGTGCGAGGCCATCCGGCCGACCGTTCCGAACCGTCCGGTTGCACCACCGCTCCTTCCGGCAAATCCAAATAGCAGAGTCGCGAATGGACGCGTTCTTCGAAGAGCCGCGAGCTGCGGTATTCGCTCCACCAAACCCGCCGACCGCAGACGACCGGTCGCGAAGAGAGCACCCCCGTGCGGGCAATGACCTTTTCCGTGCCCGTCCACCGGTCGAAAAGCACGAACCGCGACGAACGGTCGTAATCCTCCTTGACGGCCAGCAGCAGCGTGTCGTTCAGCGGCAGCGGCCATTTGTAGGTGGTGTAATTGTCGTCGGGCAGGTCGCAGAGCGGGCGGGCGCTGTTCGGCTGGGCGGGTAGCGAATCCCAATGCCGTTGCAAAGCGTCGAACGTCTCGCGGAACAACCGGTTGACCGTTGTTCCGTAGTATTTTTTCAGTCCGAAATGGGTCGTCGCGATCAGGTAGGGATTGCGCGTGCCGTAGCGCGCCACCTTGTTCCAGACGTTTTCGCCGTAACGCGCTTCGGCATAGGCGTTGATCTGGTAGCCGATGCGGTAGTGGTCGGGAACGTAATCGCGATAAGAGCCGCAGAACCATTTGTCCGTATTGCGCCGATAGCGGGTGCCGGTGCGGTCGGTGCCCACGCGCCCCATCGCCCGATAGCCGAGCGTGAAAGCGGGTTGCAGAGCGCGGCCGAACGACGACATCGCCGTCTCGGCCATCACCGCATCGCCTTCCATCGCCCATCCGGGCATACAGAGCAGCCCGACCGTGGGGCTTTGTTGTCCGGCGACGTAGCGCAGGACGCGGAAAACGCCGCGATTGAGGTTGTTGAACTGCACGACATGGCGGTATTCGTGGGCGGTCAGCTGCTTGATCCACGGCATCGAATAGCTCTCCGCCTCGGGGATGGTCAGCAGCTCGACCCGCTTGGGCATATACATGACCATGCCGTTGGCCTCGAAGTTCTCGGCATGCAGCACGAACGGAATGCGCATCGGCCCGCGGGCGAATCCGTAACCGATATCGTCGCGGATGAGCCCCGCGTAGAAGAGCGACCGTCGAGCTGCGTTTTCGGCCGAATCGGGAAAAATCACCCGAACGTCGGGCGTCTCGATCGACGACCACTTCATCGGGGCGTCGGCACCCCACGAATAGTATTGCGCCGTCGCTTGTCGGGCGCCGAGAAGCAGCATCGCTCCCAGCAGCAACAGGTTTCTCCGATGTTTCACTTACGCCCCCGCTTTTTTGCAACCGTAGCCGCTTTTCGTGAGAATTCCGACCACGCGGTCGCGATGATCGCCCTGGAGGATGATTTCACCCTCTTTGGCCGTGCCGCCCACCCCACATTGGGTCTTCAGCCGACGACCCAGCTCCTGCAGGGCCGCATCGGGCCCGACGAATCCCCGCACGAGGGTAACGACCTTACCTGCGCGCTGTTTGCGGTCGAGCCACACGCGCAGGTTCTGTCGCTCGGGCGGGAGCAGTTCGGCTTCCGGTTCCTCCTGCGAGGCGTATTTGTAATGGGGATCGGTCGAATAGACCATGCCCAGACGGGATTTCCAATCGTTGTCTGCCATAACTTTTTTGTGGGTCGATAGGTAGGAAACAAACGCCGATAACGGCTCGATATTTTGTACAAAAGTAGGAATTTTTTTCGTACCTTTGACTTAACCGAAGATACTTCGTCATGGCAATGTTCGAATAAATTAAGTAGATTCCGTTGCGGAAGCGGAGGAAGCGTTCGAAAGCAGTATGACATGCTATCCGCGCTAATAAAAATCGCGCTAATAAGAAAATGGCAAAGAAGAACCGAGAAAACCGACACCCGAACCACCCCGCCGATCGTCGTGCGACGCGATCCGAAACCCTGCCCGAACCGCTTCCGGCCGATCCGAACCAACAGCTGGTCGAGGTCTATGTCGAAGGCTACGAGGATGTCGCTTTCTGGCGCGGAATCTTCGACCATTTCCGTACGCCCTACCTGCGTTTCGAGATTTCGGTGCCCGATCGGGCCGACCTTCCCAAAGGAAAAAAGGTGTTGTTGGGCATGATGCCCCGTTCATCCGAACGTTTGTTGCTGTGCATGGATTCCGACTTCGACTATCTGTTCGCCGACCGCACGCCCCAGGCCCGCGAGGTGAACGGATCGAAATACGTCTTCCACACCTTCGCCTACGCCACCGAGAATTACCTCTGCTATGCGCCGGCCCTGCACAACATTTGCGTCAAGGCCACCAAGAACGATACCCGCATCTTCGATTTCGTGCGTTTCATGCGCGAATACTCCTGTACGATCTATCCGTTGTTCGTGTGGTATGCCTTTTCCGCACAGTCGGACACAGTGCATGTCTTTCCGTTGAGCGATTTCAAGTCGTCGGTGCGGCTCAATTTTCTCGATATTCGCGACAACGGGACCGAGACGCTGGCCTGGTTAGCGCGCAACGTCGCCAAACGCGAACAACTGCTCAGGGCCCGGAATCCGTGGATGATCGAACCGATGAAGGTGTTCGAGCAACAGTTGTGCGAACGTGGGCTGACGCGCGAAACCACCTACCTCTTCATGCACGGCCATACGTTGATGGACAACGTGGTGATGGTGTTGCTGAATGCCGTGTGCGAAAAGCTGCGGGCGATGTCGATCGCCAAAATCGCCGCCTCGACCAAGTCGGGCACGGCCCTACGCAACGAAATGGCGAATTACACCAATTCGTTGCGTCCGGTGCGCGACGTGTTGCTCGACCACGAAAACTACATGGATTGCCCGCTCTACAAACGATTGCAACGAAGTCTGTTGCGTTACGTCCGACTGACCATCGGCGGCATGTACAAGCGGGGCGAGATCAACGATCCGTCGTACGTTACCGTGCTCCGGCACCTCTGCGAGAAGAATATGTAGCGGATGCTTCGCAGATCAGAAGAAAAAGCCCAGCGACCCGCCCCATACGATGTCGTGGCGCATGCGTACATTCTGCTTGTACCCTTTCGAAATGAAGGTGTTGCGATGCGTCGGGCCCGGATAGCCCTGGATGCGGACATCCAAGAAGAAATGTTTGATCTGCACGCCGAGGCCGCCCATCCAGGCCACCTTGCCCGAACCGAATCCGATTTGGAGCAGATCGGGGTGCGAACTTTTGAGCGAGTGGTTCACGCGGAACGAGGCACCGCCGAAAAGCCGGACGACGCCGAACTGGAAGCCTAATTGCACGGGAATTTCCAGCCGTTCGGAGCGCAGACGGACGTCGGTGCTCATATTTTCGCGAGTGCTCCTTACTGCATAGTTAACAAAATTGTAGTTGAGCTCCGATTGCAGATGGACGTACTTCGAGAGGTTGAGGCGCAGGACGAAACCTGCTTCGAATCCTGTGCGGGAGGGGCCCGCCACGAATCGAGTACCGTTGACCACGACGGGTGAAAAACGGAAATCGGTGGTGTTGATGCCGCCGCGGAAACCGGCTTGCAGTCGTTGCGCCGATGCCGCTCCGCAGAGCGTCAATGCGGCTGCCAATGAGAGGAACAGTCGTTTCATAGGATATTGGTTAATAAGGTAATTATATACACGCCGGTACATAATTACGGTTAATAAAACAGCGTGGAGATCACATCAGGGGCGAGGCGAGACGCAGCACATCGCCGACGAACCGTCGTACGGGAGAGGGATTCCACGTCGCGCGGGTGATCCGGCGACAGGAAGCCAGGTCTTTGTCGAAGGTCGCCGAGAGCTCTTCGACGATTCTTCGGTCGCGGATGAAAACCGTAACTTCCCAGTTGTCCGCTAAACTGCGATAATCCAAGTTGGCCGTGCCGATCGAGGCGATGCGGTCGTCCGCCAGCAGCAGCTTGGCATGCAGAAATCCGTTTTCGTAGCGATAGAGCCGGATTCCCGCATCGAGCAGATCATCCATATAGGAATCGGCGATCCGATCCGCTACGCAGGAATCGCTGTATGCCGGAATCATCGCTTCGACCCGTATGCCGCTTCGGGCAGCCATCCGCAGCGCCTCGAACAGTACGACCGGCGGCAGCAGATAAGGCGTGCAGAGGCGGATCCGTTCGCGGGCCGTCATGATCGTCGTGGCGAATGCCTCGGCGAGCGTCGTCCGCGTGGGGCCTTCGCCGGCCCAGCTCACCTGGAGCGGTAACCGTCGGCGGACGGTGTGTCGGGCGATATAGCGGGCCGGATCGAGCCGTTCGCCTCGCACATGCGCCCAGTCGGCCAGAAAAAGCCTTTGCAGGTCGGCCACGGCGTCGCCTTCGATCCGAAGGTGCTCATCGCGCCATTTTCCCATGCCATCTCCATCGAGGTAGTATTTCGCAATATTTATGCCACCCAGAAATGCCACCCGTCCGTCCGTAACGACTATTTTGCGATGATTGCGGCGAGTGCTGCGAGGCGTGAACCACGGAAACCGCAGCGGTTCGAACGGATGGATGTCGATGCCGGCGTCGCTCATTCGGCGGAGCAGCGCACGGCTCATGCCGCTCGAACCGACGGCGTCGTAGATGACGCGGACTTCCACTCCGGCCCGGGCCTTGCGGACGAGGATGTCGGCGATGGTGCGGCCGATACGGTCGTCGCGGAAGATGTAGTATTCCATATGGATGGTGCGTGCGGCCCGTTGCAGGGCGGTGATGAGGGCCGTGAAAGCATTGTTGCCGTTGTGGAGCAACTCCACATGATTGTGCAGGGTCGTGCGGGTGCCGCATCCTGCGTGGATGATCCGTTCGAGCCGGTCGTCAAAAAGAAGGCCTTCGATCCGTTCCGGCATTTTTCGGTAGCGGATGCGTTTGCGGAATCCGGCCAGCAGATAGAGCAGCGTCCCGACGAGCGGCAGCAGACCGATGACGGCGAGCCATGCCGCCGCCGAAGCGGGATGCCGATGCTGGCGAACGACGACGGGAACCGCGGCCAGCAGCCAGAGCAGATGGATGAGCAAAACGAGGTACATCGCCCGACGACAAGGCACACCGCGTGCCACGACGTCGAAAAAAATTTGCAAATATCGAATATCCTTATTAACTTTGTTCCAGCATAAAAGCAAACGGGGTTCTGACCTTCACCGGTCAGGATTCTTATTTTTTACGTTTTCAACATGGGAAAAGAGATCATCTACCTCACTGCGGAGGGGTACAAAAAACTCAAGGACGAGCTCGATCACATGCGTTCGGTCGAGCGTCCGGCCATTTCGGCGGCCATCGCCGAGGCACGCGACAAGGGCGACCTTTCGGAAAACGCCGAATACGATGCCGCGCGCGAAGCGCAGGGCTTGTTGGAGATGCGGATCGCCAAGATGGAGGATACGCTCGCCAATGCCCGCATCATCGACGAATCGAAAATAGACAAGAGCAAGGTGCAGATTCTGAGCAAGGTTACGTTGCTCAACCGCAATACCGGCAAGCAGATGGTCTATACGATCGTCGCCGAGCACGAAGCCAACCTGCGCGAGGGCAAACTGGCCATCGGGACGCCGATCGCCAAGGCGTTGCTGGGACATAAGAAGGGCGACGTCGTGGAGGTGAACGTTCCGGCCGGAACGATTCATTTCGAGATCGTCGACATCAATATCTGACCGGCACAGGGGGGGGGCTCTTAATAACGGCTGTCTTCGCTACCGATCCTTTTCGAAAGGAAGCGGTTGGTAGCGCTAATAAACGGCCGTAATACGCCGATAGTCCGCAATGGCCACCGCATAACTGTAATGAGCCTGGATGGCATTCGTGTAAATCTGTATCCAACTCAGTTGCGCCTGCATCACGTCGAGAATGGTCGCCAGCCCCTCGCCGTAAGAATAGGTGCTGATTTCGAGGTTCTCGCCGGCGATGCGCAGATTGTATTCCGTGGCTCCGACCTGCGCACGGCTTTCCAACATGGCCGTCCAGCCGTTCATCTCTTCCCGTACCACATCGTCCTGCATTTCGGCGGCATTCCACTCGCTGCGCAGGCGGGCCGCTTCGGCCGCTCCGACCGCCCGGCGCCGTTCACCCCAATGGAAAATCGGCACCGAAAGCTGCACGAACGCCTTTCCATCCAAATAGGTCGCCCCGTTGCGATTAGGCGAATAGGGCTGCCACATGCCGCCGATTCCGACACTCAACTGCGGATTGTAAGGGGCCCGCGCCGCCCGTATGGCCACCCCTGCCTGCTCGACCCGCAACAGAGCCGCTGCATAATCGGGACGATGCTCCAATGCAGCAAGCCCCTCGCTCCGCACGGGCACCGGCAGCGAATCCCGTATGCCCGATGCCAGCGCGACCGCCTTCTCCGGCGGCGCACCCCGCAGGATGTTGAAGTTGTGGAGC
Source organism: uncultured Alistipes sp. (assembly GCA_947623305.1). Lineage (GTDB taxonomy): Bacteria > Bacteroidota > Bacteroidia > Bacteroidales > Rikenellaceae > Alistipes. The sequence goes on from CANQGQ010000003.1 coordinate 110,829, forward strand.
GCCACGATGTAATTCCGTTCGGTCGACACCGCTTCGTACTCCGCCTCGCTCAACCGCGTGTCGATCATCAGCACGTCGCTCTTGGCGATATACCCTTCGGCGAAACGGCGGTCGACCACCTCTTTCAACGAACGGATGATCGCAACATAACGCTGCATCGCTTCGGCGAAAAGCCGCATGGCGGAGAGATTCCAATAGGTGTATTCCGCCGCATAACGCACCTCCAGGCGAGTGAACTCCTCGTCGCACAACGCAATATCATAACCCAATTCGGCCTGTCGATAGGCAGCCCGCGTCGCGCCTCCGCCGTAGATCGTCTGCACGATCTGCGGTTCGACAGCGAACGTCCATCGTTCGTCGTCGTCGAACCGGCGGGCTGCGACGGCGAAACTTCCGGCTGCTGACAGACGGGGTAGAAATCCCGTGCGGATGCGGCCCATCGTTTCGGCCGCCTCGACCCGTTGCGCCGCGGCCGCTTTCAGCCGCCGGCTGTAGGCCGTTACCGCATCGCAATAGGCCTCGATCGAAATCGACGACCCATCGGCCGGCTGCGGCGGATCGGACAGCGGAACCTGCGCCGCAAGCCGCAGGACGGATAAGACGAACAACCCAAAAAGAAACGGTTTCATGATTGGCGGATGTGATAAAAGAGCGCATAAAAGACGGGCAGGACGAAGACGGTGAGCAACGTGGCGATCAACAGTCCGCCCATGATCGAAGCGGCCATCGCTCCGAAAAGCGAATCGCCGAGCAGCGGCAGCATGCCCAGAATCGTGGTGCCCGAAGCGACCGTTACGGGAACGATGCGGCTGCGGGTGGCCGCAATCAACGCTTCGTAAGGCGGCAGGCCGTCGGCCCGCAGCGTGTCGATCCGTTCGACGAGCACCACAGCGTTTTTAATGTTCATGCCGACCAGCCCGAGCAGTCCGAGCAGCGAGAAGAAGTTGAAAATTTTGCCCGCGACGGCCAACCCCAAGACCACCCCGATGAAAATCAACGGCGTCATCAGGAGAATGACCACCGGTTCGCGATAATTGCGGAACAACAGGAGCAACACCATGAAAATCAACGCCAACGTCAGCGGCATTTTGGCGGCCAACGCCTCGTTGGATTCCTGCTGGCTCTCCTGCTCGCCGAAACTCCGCATCGAATAGCCCTCGGGCAACTGCACGGAACGTTCGATGCTGTCGCGCAGCGCCGTGTAGAGCTCGATCGTATTGACCCCGCGCACGGGATCGCACTGCGCCCGCATGGTTCGCTGCCGATTGTAACGTTTCACAACCCCTCGGCGGAATTCGAACCGAAACGCCTCGACGGTCTGCTCCACGGATCGCACCTTGCCCGTAGGCGTGAAGAGCGGCAAGGCCTGCAAATCGGCCAAGTCGTAAGTTTCCAGCCGGTCGTCCTTCAACAGCACGGGCAGAATCTGGTCGCCCTCGCGGTAGTCGCCCAGCCGGTAACCTTGTGTGGCGACGGTAATTCCCTGGGCCATCAGGCTCCGCGAAATGCCGACCCGCTGCCCCTTCATCTGCGAATAGACCGGCAACCAAGTTGGCACTCGATTGCCCCAGTTGTTGCGGATGTTGGTCGTGCCTGGCGTGCGGGCCATGATGCGTTCGGCCTGCGTCGTCAGCCGGAGCAGCGTGTCGATCTCCTCGCCGATGAATCCGAACTCGACGGCCGCATCGGGCACGGGCGAAAGTTTGAAGAGCGACGACCGCAGCCATACATCGGGGAACTCTGCCGCGACGAACCGTTCGAAAGCCGCTTCGACCTCCTCCGTGTTGCGCTTATCGTGCAGCTCGATCAACAAGTTGCCGAAATTGGGACGCAGGGCGACGCTGCCCGAAGCCAAATAATAACGCGGCGGCGTGGCGCCCATCGTTACGGAGACCCGTTTCACCTCGGGCCGCAGCTGCAGCCACTCCTCCATGCGGATCAGCTGGCGCTCGGTCGCCCGAATGTCGTACCCCTCGGGCAGCAGCACATCGGCACGGAAATAGGGTTTGTCGAGATTCGGAAAGAAGTTCTGCGGCATACGTCCCATGACGAAAACCGACAGCACGAACAACACCGCGACCTCGGCGACTACCGCCCAACGTCTCCGCAACAGCACGGCCAGCACTCGGTCGAATCGGCGATAAAAGCGCGAATCGTAACCATTTTTTCGGGACGGTTGTCGCTCCTCCGACCGTTGTAACAAAAAATTGCCGAAAAGCGGCGTTTGCGTCAGTGCCAGCAACCAACTGAGCAACAGCGAAACGGCCACCACGACGAACAGCGGTTTGACGATTTCGGCGACCGCTGAAGGGGCCAAATAGAGCGGCAGAAACGAGCAGACGGCGATCAACGTGGCCCCCAACAAGCTGCGGGCTGGAGCGGTCGCCCCGTCGACCAGCGCGGTGGCGCGGTCCACACCCCGCAGCATCGCCTGACGGGCATTATCCGTTACGACAATGGCATTGTCGACCAGCATTCCCATGGCGATGATGAAACCGGCGAGCGACGTCCGGTTGAGCCCTTCGCCGAGGAACTGCATGACGAAGAGCGTGCCGCCGATGCTGAAAAGCAGCGAACTGCCGATCAACGCACCGGCCCGCAACCCCATTACGGCCATGATGACCAGCAGGACGATCGCCACCGAGGCGGCCAGATTCAAAAGAAAGGTCGTCGTCGCCTCGCGGGCGATGCGGTCTTCGGGATAGAGCACATCCAGTTCCAGGCCGATGGGCATACGGGCGGTCTGTTCGGCCAACAGGCGATCGACCTGACGGCCCACCGCCGAAACGTCGGCATCGGCCTCGGTCGAAATCCCGATGCCGATGGCCCGCCGACCGTCGACTCGCATCAACGTCCGCGGCGGCTCGGCATACTGCTGTTCGACGCGGGCCACGTCGCCCAACCGATACTGTTTGCCCGACGAGGCGAACAACAGTTGATTCCGCAGATCGTCCAACTGCTTGTAAGTGCCGTCTTCGAGGATGCGGATCGCCATCTCGCCGGCCTGCTTTTCGCCGCTGTCGACCAGCACGTTCTGCTGCGAAAGGGTCGCCACGACGGTTTCGGGACGGATGGCGAAATTGGCCAGCGTCGCCAAGCTGATATACACGTCGATTTCGGGTTCCTGCTCGCCGAACAGGGTTACTTTCTGCACGCCGTCGATGGTAACGAGGCGTTTTTTGAGCTGCTGCGCCCAATCGCGCAACTCCGACCACGAAAATCCGTCGTCGGCCGACAGCCCGTAATAGATGCCGTAAACATCGCCGTAATCGTCGGCCACCGTGATGGCCGAAGCACCGGCCGGCAGCTGCGGCTGGATGTCGGCCACCTTGCGACGCAGTTCGTCCCACAACTGCGGAATCTCGGCAGCGCGGGTCGCAGGGTCGAGCTCGACGAGAATCCGCGACAAGCCGTAATGGGATTCCGAAGTGATTTTATGGATGCGGCGCATCGACTGCACTTCGCGTTCGATGGGCTCCGTAATCAACTGTTCGACCTGTTCGGGCGTGGCGCCCGGGTAAGCGCAGCTCAACGAAGCACTTTTGATGACGAAAACGGCATCCTCCTTCTTGCCCAACGTGAAAAATCCCGCGATGCCGCCGACCAGCAGCAGCGCCAGAAAAAACCACACCACGCGGCCGTTCCGCAACGCATATCGGGGTAAATTCATCATGGCACCGTCATTTCAGGATCCGTACTTCCTCCCCCTCGCGCAGCCGATAGACCCCGGCCGTAACCACGCGGTCGCCGGGTTCCACCCCGCGCAGAATCGTTACCCGATCGCGTCCGAAAAGTTCGCCGAGCTCCACGGCCCGCAACGAAACGCGATCGTTTCGATCGACGATCCAGACGTAATCGCCGCCCTCGGCCGGAGCGTAAATCGCCGTAACGGGCAACGACACGACATCGGGCATCGTATCGGCCACCCGCATCGAGACGACGCACGACATGCCGGGCACAATGCGGTAACGCACCGTGTCGACATCGGTCAACCGAAGCGAAACGGGAAATCCCGAAGCGTCGGACGACGTTTTGACATACTCTTTGAGTACGGCGGCGAACGGAACGTTGCGATAGTTGTCGAACTCGACGCTGAAACGGGTAGAATCGGCCGTCAGCAGCTGCAGCCCTTGTTCGGGCAGGGTGAACTGCACGGTCGTGGAACGCGGATTGACGACACGGATGATGGCTTGTCCGGCCTGCACCCGCTCGTAGGTATCGACGAATTTGCGTTCGACGACGCTGGCGAACGGCGCCCGCAGCTTGGTCTCTTTGAGCATGTCGAGCGCATTTTCGTAACTCGACTGCGCCTGCGTGTAGCGCGTGCGGGCCGCCTCGAACTCCTGCTGCGACACGGCCTGATGCTCCAGCAGCCGCTGCATGCGCGCAAACTGCGACCGCGCCTGCTCGAAAGCCGACCGCTCGGCCGCCACCTGCAACTCGATGTCGCGCGGGTTGAGCTCAGCGAGCAGCGTCCCTTTGACAACGTAATCGCCCGTAGGCACCGGCAGGTCGAGCACCTGTCCGGCCACCTTGAAGGCGAGCGTAACGGCATCGTCCGGCGTGGCCATGCCCGCGAAATCCCGTTCGATGAAGGCCGTGTGCGAAGCGATCGTTACCTTCACGGGACGCACCGCCGGTTGGGGCGTCCGATGCGATGGGCACCCCGCCGCAAGCAACGGGAACAAGAACAACAGAAAACGCATACGAAAAAAGTTGACTTCGCAATCGGAAGTCAACTTTCATACCATAGGCCACCCCACGTCCCTACGGACGAATATCGCGACAGTTCATTTTAGCCGTGATCGTTCCGTCGTCCAACACGACCAAACCGTTGCGGGCCCGCAACAGGGTCTTCATGGTCGATGCGTCGATGTTGTAACAATGCACCTCGCCCGTGCCGAAATCGTACCATGTTTCGCCGTCGAGCGGATAGGGAGTCAGACAGACGACCTGCGCCCCCTCGGCGGCCGCCCGGGCCACCAAGTCGGCCATGCGTCGAATGCACTGCTTCGGCAGCCGGTCGAACGACGTTACGCAAAGCATGTAGAGCCGTCCGGGCGTGGTCAGAATCTCCTCCGTAACATCGACCCCGGCGTCGCGCAACGAAAACTCGCTTACCAACGGACGGATCGAAGGTCCGTCGTCGTTCGACAGGCGCGTATCGACCCACTCCCATCGCAGCGTGTCCTGCCACTCGGTGTCGTCGAGCGAAAAAGCCCGTTCACGACCCGTCTCGCGGTTGCGATAAATCAGTACGGTTTCCGTCTCGCCGACCGTTTCGGCCGGCTCCTGCATCGCCTCGCGGATATTCACCCCCACCTTGTAGGGCAGGAAGTCGATGATCGGCAAATGGATATAACAGTAGTACCCCAAGTACATCGACAAAGCGAAAAAGAGGCATGTGAGCGTGATCTCCTTCGGATTGAAAGCGAACACCCGATCGGGCCGGTAACGCCACCACACCACCACAGCCATCGGCAGCAGCGCCAGGTCTTTGAAAAAGGTCTCCCACGGAGAGAGTTTGAGCGCTTCGCCGAAACATCCGCAATCTTCGACCGGCAACACCGTGGCGCTCAAGAACGTAAGCACCGTGAAGAAAATCATCGAGACCAAAGCGAAGATGGAGATCAACCGGATGCGCACCTTGAAGAGCAGCATGCACCCCATCATCAATTCGGCACCGCAGAGCCAGATGGAAAAGACCATGCTGGCCGGCATCAACGCCTCCAACCCGTAAATCGTCAGATATTCATCGACTTTCAGTGCCGTTCCCCACGGGTCGATCACCTTCGTGAAGCCCGACAGGATGAACGTGCAGGCCAACACGATGCGGCAGACATGGGCCGCAATTTTGAATGCGCGTTTGTTTCTCATCGTTTTTCCCTGATCCGTTCCACCTCCGCGCGGATGCGTTCGAAAATCGTCTCCGGAGCGGCTATCGTCCCCTCGGGCGTACCGCAATCCACCACCCGCAGCGTCGGATCGGTTTGCGCCGCAGCAAGATAGACCTCGCGCACCCGTTGCTGGAGCGTCAGCGAATCCTCGTGAATGTCGCGTGCGCCATGCAGATAGCCGCGGTCGTCGCCCTCGCGCGTTTCGGCGAGTTTGCGTTCCGTGAAAGCGAACGGCACGTCGAGAAAGAGCGAAACATCGGGGCGCGGCAGGCGGTTGTATCCGAATTCCAAATCGACGATCCAACGGGCCAGCCGATCGCGTTCCGCACCGGCCGTCCGTTTCGCACACTGGTAGCTGACGTTTGAATAGACATACCGGTCGAGCACGACGGTCTTTCCTTCGTCGAGCCACCGCCGCAGCTGCGGAGCCGCATCGGCCCGATCGCCGGCATAAATCAACGCCACAAGATAGGGATCGACCGTCTCCACGCCGCCGAACTCCCCGCGCAGAAAACGGGCGATCAATTCACCGTAGACCGGCGCATCGAAACGCGGGAAATGGACGTATTCGCTCGCCCGTCCCTGTTGGGCGAGCCACTCCCGCAACAGACGGATCTGGGTCGATTTTCCCGCGCCGTCCAATCCTTCGAGTACAATCAGCATATTAATTTTTGGCTAAATTAGGAGCATCCAAAACAATTTCAGATACCTCGTACAATGTGGGAATTATTCGCGGGTTTATTCGGAACTTCGTTCCATGGTTATGCCCCGTCCGAGCATCGAAATCCACATATATTTCACCGTTTTCAATCGCCGAAACAAATTTTTCCATCAACAGATTTTTCAACATGTAAGCCTTGTAATAGTGAATATATTGTTTCCCATTTTCACTCTTCATTTCCGCTATCACGAAAAAACAATTCAATAATTTGCCACGAGCCTTACTGAACAAATCGTCGAAACCCCAATACGGTACAATTTCCAACCTTTCCACATCGTCCACCCGCCGTCTGACCGTATCCAACCAACCGTAATCCTGCTGTTTGACCTGCGAAGGATCGAAAACAAGCGAAACTTTCCGATCTTTCCGGTCCACCCGAATGGAAAAACCTCGCGTATAACCTTTCGTACTCAACGTCGCACGGAAAGACATTTCATCAAGCGGATACGATTTCCCAGCATCTTTGTGCGACCATCCGTATTTTTTCAATAAAACGGAAGGTACGATTTTAAAAGCCCGAGGAGAAGGCTCCATATGAAACAGTGTCAGTAACGACATGGTGTTATCCCTTTGGGTTTTCAGCTCCCATTCAGCAGCATTCGGAATGGGTAGATTGTTCTCGGGAATCCCCAACAAATCCTCCAATTTATTCCCTATCGCACCGTCGTTGGTTAATCTCGTTGTGTTTTCTATCCACCCGATCCGTTCAATTTCATGAAGTTTCGAGATGAGTTCCTCTTTACTGATCGGTTTCAATTCTACATTCATAGGTCTTCAAATAATCCGGGTTGATGAAATCGGGCCACTTCGCTATTGATTCTATTCCGTTGCAATCTTTTTTCCGCCATTTCGCAATATCTCGGCGAAAGTTCGATACCGATATATTTCCGTCCCAGTCCTTCGGCAACCACCGCCGTGGTGCCGCTTCCCATAAAAGGATCCAAAATAATATCCGCCGTAGTGGAACTCACAATTCTGTCAATCAATGCCACAGGGAAAGGAGCGGGGTGTTCGTTTTTCAATTCTTGCGTAAACTCCCAAATATCTCCAAAACGATTCGCTTTGGGGGCCAATTTGAATTGAGGCTTGGCAATCATGTAAATGACTTCGTAAGTCGGAAGAAAATAACCAGCATTGAAATTGATACCACCCTTGCGTTTCCAAATAATGATCTGTCTCACGGGGAAACCGGATACAATATCTTGCCTATCCTGCAAAAGTCCGTCTTGCACACGCCACTTGTGATTATAAAAAATCGCCCCGTCATTTTTAATCACCCGAAACATCTCCGACAAACAAGCACGTTGCCATTCGACATAATCTGCATGAGGCATACAATCATCATAATCCGCATATCCGTCAATCAAAGCCGCATTCGCCCATTTGCCGCCCTTGCCGCATTTCATGCCGTTCCCTGTCGAATTTTTCAGATTATACGGAGGGGACGTAACAACCAAATCCACCGATTCGGATGGCAAGCGTTTCATGACCTCCTCGCATCGTCCGCAAATTATTTTATTGATGAACTCCTCCATAAAATTTCATCCTTTATTTCAACATTTTCACGGCCCGGGCGATGCCTTCGGCCAACGCATCGACCTCGGCGAGCGTATTGTAGAGCACGAACGAGGCCCGACACATGCCCGTAACGCCGTAATGGGTCATCACCGGTTCGGCACAATGCTGTCCGGTGCGCACGGCGATGCCCAATTTGTCTAAAATCATCCCTAAATCGTAGGCATTCACCCCCTCGACATTGAACGAAACGATGGCGCACTTGTGCGGCGTCGTGCCGTAAATCCGCAGCCCGTCGATGGCCGACAACCGTTCCGTCGCATACTGCAACAACATCTGTTCATGTTGTTCCACCTCCGCCGGATCGAACCGCTGCACGAACCGCACGGCCTCGCCCAATCCGATGGCCCCGATGAAATTGGCCGTACCCGCCTCGAATTTCATCGGCACAGGCGCATAAGTCGTTCGGGCGAAAGAGACGCGATCGACCATGTCGCCTCCGCCAAGGAATGGCGGCATCTGCTCCAACAGCGTCCGTTTGCCGTACAATACGCCGATGCCGGTCGGGCCGTAGAGCTTATGGCCCGAGAAGGCATAGAAATCGCAGTCCAGCGTCCGAACGTCCGCTCCGCCGTGCACCGCGCCCTGACAACCGTCGACCACGACGATTGCTCCCACGGCATGCGCGGCCTCGATAACCGGTCGCAAATCGGGTCGCGTTCCGAGCGTGTTCGACGCCTGCGTTACGGCCACGACCCGCGTGCGTTCGTCCAAGAGCGACGGTAACAGGTCGATCCGCAAAGCTCCGGCATCGTCGAACGGCAACATCCGCAATTCGGCGCCCTGCCGTTCGGCCAACATCTGCCACGGCACGAGGTTCGAGTGATGCTCCATTTCGCTGACGACGAGGTTATCGCCGCTGCGGACGAACCGGCCACCCCAAGCGTATGCCACGGTATTGAGCGAAGCCGTAGCGCCCGACGTGAAGACGATTTCTTCTTTCTCGACGGCCCCGATGAAGTCGGCGATCCGCGCACGGGCCGCTTCGTAGGCCGTCGTCGCCTCCTCCGAAAGGAAGTGCACGCCGCGATGGATGTTTCCGTTCAGTTCGCGATGCAACCGATCGACCGTTTCAATCACCGCCAATGGTTTTTGGGCCGTTGCGCCGCTGTCCAAATAGACGAGCGGACGGCCATAAACCTTCCGCGAAAGAATCGGAAACTCCGCACGTATCTTTTCGACCTCGAACATCTTTCCGCAAACTTATAATTCGTTCATCTTTTCGGCCACCGCCTCCATCAGCGTCTCGCAGAGCGGTTCGATTCCGCAATACCGAACCACATCGGCCGCGAATCCTTCAAGCTGCAACCTGCGGGCCGCTGCCTCGCTCAAACCGCGTTGACGCATATAGCGGATCGCCTCTTCGTCCATCCGCCCCACGGTGGCGCCGTGCGAACACTTCACGTCATCGGCATAAATTTCCAATTGCGGCAGGGTGTCGATCCGCGCCGTATCGCTCAACAACACGTTGCGGCTCTGTTGCTGCGCATCGGTGCGCTGGGCATCGGGCGCCACGTAGACCAGCCCTTCGAACCGCCCCGTCGCCGTACCGCCGGCAACCCCTTTGACCAAGGATTCGCTCCGGCAATCGGCTACGTTATGCGCCGTATGCAACCGCACCGAACCGTGTTCGTCGCCGCCGACCAGAAACAGTCCGTGCAACATGCTTTCCGCTTGTCCGCCATCGAGTTCCGTACGATAAACAGCATCGGCACCGGCCAACTGCAACGTCGTGATGCGGCTTGCGCTATGCGCCGCCTGCTTCAGATTCATTTCGACCTTCGCCGGAGCGAAAAACACCTCCGTCAGGGTCAGCCGAGCCTTTTCCTGCAACCGAATCCGCACGTTCACGGGCGTTTCCGCCGCCTCGCGGTGCACGATGACCAACCGTACCGCAGCATCGGCCACAACATCGACCTCCAATCCGGCAGGATCGACGGCGACGAACGGTGCCGATTCCTCCCGTTCGATGCGCAACCGCCCCACCTCGATGCGGCGGAACGACCGGATGCTATCGTCCAATCCGTTCATCGCTCCTCGTATGCGTTGATGAGCCAATCGTAGCCCTCCTTTTCGAGCCGAAGGGCCAAAGTCTTGTCGCCCGTATGGATGATGCGTCCTTTGTAGAGTACATGCACCACGTCGGGCACGATATAATCCAACAACCGTTGATAATGGGTGATGACCACGGTCGCATTCTCAGGCGTGTGGAGCTTCGTAACGCCCGTGGCGACGATGCGCAGCGCGTCGATGTCCAACCCCGAATCGGTCTCGTCGAGAATGGCCAGTTTCGGGTCGAGCATCGCCATCTGGAAGATCTCGTTCTTCTTCTTCTCGCCGCCGGAGAATCCCTCGTTGACGGCCCGCGAGGTGAGTTTCGACGACAATTCGACAATGGCGCTCTTTTCGCGCATCAGACGCAGGAACTCGGCCGCCGTCAACGGTTCTTCGCCTCGGTATTTGCGTTGTTCGTTGACGGCCAACTTCATGAAATTGGCCATCGTAACGCCCGGGATTTCGACCGGGTACTGGAATCCGAGAAACAACCCCGCGCGGGCCCGATCCTCGATCGACATCGCCAGCAAATCCTTACCGAAAAAGGTCGCCGAACCCTCGGTAACGGTGAATTTCTCGTTTCCCGCCAACACCGAAGCCAACGTCGACTTGCCGGAGCCGTTGGGGCCCATGATGGCATGCACCTCGCCGGCCCGCACTTCGAGGTCGATGCCCCGAAGAATCTCCTTGCCGTCGACCGACGCATGCAGATTTTTAACGCTTAACATATAATGGTTACATTTATTTTTCCTATCCTATCCGACGCTCCCTTCCAACTGAAGCGCCAACAACTTCTGCGCCTCGACTGCGAACTCCATCGGCAGCTTGGCCAACACCTCGCGGGCATATCCGTTGACGATCAGCCCCACGGCATCTTCGGTCGACAGACCGCGCTGGTTGCAGTAGAAAAGCTGGTCGTCCGATATTTTGGAGGTCGTCGCCTCGTGTTCGACAATGGCCGATCGGTTGCGTACATCCAGCTCGGGGAACGTATGGGCCCCACACCGATCGCCGATCAGCAACGAATCGCACTGCGAGAAGTTACGGGCATTTTCGGCCCCTTTCGCCACCCGCACCAATCCGCGATAGGCGTTCTGGCTGTATCCGGCCGAAATGCCCTTCGAAACGATGCGACTGCGCGTATCCCGACCGATATGAATCATCTTCGTGCCCGTATCGGCCTGCTGCCGGTTGTTGGTCATCGCCACCGAATAGAACTCCCCGACCGACCGGTCGCCAGCCAGAATGCAGCTCGGATATTTCCACGTAATGGCCGAACCGGTCTCGACCTGCGTCCACGACAGACGGGCGTTTTCCCGACAGATGCCGCGTTTCGTAACGAAATTGTAAACGCCGCCCTTGCCCTCCTTGTCGCCCGGATACCAGTTCTGCACCGTAGAGTATTTTACCTCGGCATCGCGTTCGACGACGATTTCGACGACAGCGGCATGCAACTGGTTTTCGTCGCGACGCGGTGCCGTGCATCCTTCCAAATAACTGACATAGGCCCCCTCGTCGGCCACGATGAGCGTACGTTCGAACTGGCCCGTTCCGGCGGCATTGATGCGGAAATAGGTCGACAATTCCATCGGGCAGCGCACCCCTTTCGGAATGTAACAGAACGATCCGTCGGAAAAGACCGCCGCATTGAGTGCCGCGTAGAAGTTGTCCGTATAGGGCACGACACTGCCCAAATACTTCTTCACTAAGTCGGGATGATCGCGCAACGCCTCCGAAATCGAGCAGAAGATGATGCCCTTTTCGGAAAGGGTCTTTTTGAAAGTGGTTTTCACCGACACGGAATCCATCACGGCATCGACCGCCACGCCGGACAAAGCCAACTGCTCCTCCAACGGAATACCCAACCGGTCGAACGTCCGTTTCAATTCGGGGTCGATGTCGTCGATCGACCCGCCTTTTTTCGGCTGTTTGGGCGCAGCGTAATAGATGATGTCCTGAAAGTCGATTGCAGGAATATCCAAGTGGGCCCACGTCGGAGGGGGCAATGTCAGCCAATGCCGATAAGCGGCCACTCGACGTTCGGTCATCCAGTCGGGTTCGCCCTTTTTGGCGGAAATCAGACGCACGACCTCCTCCGACAACCCTTTGCCGATAGTTTCGGTTTCGATGTCGGTCGTGAACCCATATTTATACTCCTGCTCTTGCAGGGTTTCCAACAACTCTTTTTCGTTTTCTGCCATTTCCAGCAAAATAATCGTACAAAGATATGAAAAGCCGAGAGCAAAAAAGCAAACTTGTTTGCATTTTTTGCCGAGGCGCCGTATCTTCGACGCAGTCAAAGATACGAATTTCAATCAATAATTTCGCCAGATCGGGCTTTTAGCATCCGTACTAATAAAAACGGCGAACCCGTCGATGAGTTCGCCGTTTCGAGTCCGAATGAACGGTTTGCCTTCCTTATTTGCCGATCTTCACGGCCGAAGCAGCCCCCTTCGACAGCTGGGCATTTTCGGGCGTAATCTGTGCCGAAATCACCTGCACGTCGCGATTGCGGCTGCCGGTAACGGTCATCGCACACTCCATTCCTTCGGGGCAAGAGAAATTCTCCACCGTCAAATCTTTCACGTTGTTAATCATCAACGCCGGCCCGTTCTCGGGAATCACCGTTACGTCGGTCAACCGAACCGCCGTCGATTCGTTGATCTGCGCGCCCGTTTGCGCATAAATGCTGGCGTTGTCGACCGTTACGCGCTCGACATTCATCTCGGGCAGGCCGTTGAAATACATCGCACGGCGGGCGCCGCGGCACCAAACGTTACTGATATGAATATCGCGGAACGCAGGTGTCGTCTCGTCGACAGGTTTCGGCGCCAGATCGGTGGGTTCGGCATTCTCGCCAGCCGCAAAGGCCTCCGAAGCGGATTTGCCGCCATAGAACAAGTCGAACAACAACGCCTCTTGCGCGATATTGCACATAGCGATGTTGTCGATGTAAATATTCTCTACAACGCCGCCGCGGCCGCGCGTCGATTTGAAACGCAGACCGACATCCGTACCGGAAAAGATGCAATTCGTTACATTGACATTTTTGACGCCGCCCGACATCTCGCTGCCAACCACGAAACCGCCATGCCCGTGGAACACGATGCAATCGTCGACCAGAATGTTCTCGCACGGAATGCCGCGATCCCGACCGGCCTTGTCCTTGCCGCTCTTGATGCAGATGCCATCATCGCCCACATCGAAACTCGAACCGGTTACGATAACATTCTTGCACGACTCGATGTCGATTCCGTCGCCGTTCTGCGCATAATCGGGGCAGCGTACCGTAATATCCTTAACGATCAAGTTCGTACACATGGCAGGATGGATGTTCCAGCAAGGCGAATTCTGGAACGTTACGCCCTCCAGCAGCACATTTTCGCAATGATGGATGGCGACCATCACCGGACGAAGGAAGTCGCGCATCTTTTCGAAATCCTCCTTGGTCTTGGCCCACGTCGAGACATTCTGATCGGAACCGCTCGTCGCACCGATCTTGAAGCTCTCCGACGGATACCACGTTTTGCCATTTTCGGAGACGATACCGCCGCGTTTGAGCAGATTGTTCCACTCGCGCTCGGTCAATTTGTCCTTCTTCACGGCACGCCAAGCAGCGCCGTTGCCGTCGATAACGCCTTTTCCCGTAATGGCGACATCCTTCGCACCGATTGCCGACAGCGGCGACTGGCAACGCCATGTATTCAACCCTTCGAACGTGATTTGCGTCAACGGATAGAGCGATTTATCGTCGCTGAATAAGATCAGCGCGCTCTGTTCGAGATGCAGTTCGATGTGGTCTTTCAGCACGATCGGGCCCGTGTACCACACGCCGGCCGGCACGATGACACGACCGCCACCCTTTTCGACGAGTGCGTCGATTGCTTCGGCGAATGCCTGGGTGCAAAGCGTATAGCCATCGGGCACCGCACCGTAATCCGTGATGCAGACACTGTGATCGGGAATGGCCGGACGAGGCACGACTGGCATGTCGAAAGGAAGATTTTTCGACGCCACGACGTCGGAAGCATCCGTTGTCTTACAACAGCAGGCAGACAACGCAAGGGTGGCAGAAGCGGCCAACCCAATAGAAATAAATTTCAGATTCATGGTCAGTTAGGATGATTCAACTTGTTATGTAATACAAATATAAAAAAAAGAGCGGAAACGACCAAGCGTTTCCGTTCTTTCCTGTTCAAGGATTTTCAGACAGCGACTCTATTGTAAAGCACCTGTCCGGAGAGGGGTCAATCAATAGCCCGGGTTCTGATCGGCATCGGTCAACGACTTGTTTGCGTCGATGGCAGCCTGCGGGATCGGCCACAGCAAACGTTCTCCGATGGCGTTGGCAGCATTGCCACGCAACTGCGGGTTCCACAGATCGTTATACTGGATGAGTTTGCCCGTACGACGTAGGTCGATGTTGCGGTAACCGTTACCGAACATTTCGCAAGCCGATTCCTTCAGAATCCAGTCGATCATGTCGGGCGATGCAAGACCGTCGATTTTCACATCAGCCAAGGTAATTTTGGCCAAACCGGCACGCTCACGCACGGTATTCAGCAGATCAGTCGCCTTGGCATCGTTACCGGACTTGTGGTAAGCCTCGGCAGCTACGAAGAACATCTCGGGCAGCGTGAGAATATGCAAATCGCGGTGGCTGCGGCCAGCATTGTAGTCGCGATGCACGCAGTCGTCGAACTTGCGGCAAGGTGCATTCGAATACGACAAGAGAACAGCTTCGGTTTCGTAATCATATGAAGTTTCTTGGTATTTCTTATCGAATGCCTCGGCATTGTAGGTCGTCTGGGCCATCGGGATGATCATCGCATGTTCGCGATGCGCCTTGTCGGCATCGATCCAAGCCTGCACGTCGGCATCGGTCTCGTACCATGCAGGATAATAAATCGCTACATAGGGTGCCGATCCATCGTAGTAGCCGAAATAGTTCGCACAGCCTTTCGAGCTTATATCCTTGATATTCGGTTTTGCATAATTCCCTGTCTTCTCATCCCACGGATTATTTACCAAGTGCATCTCTTTCATGAACGTCGCATCGTAACGCAGGTCGCCCTTCTCGAAATACTTAATGGCATGGAGAGTCGGGATATAGGCCGAATCGCCGTTTTTCATACCGTCTTCTTCACCGCCGTAGTAGTTCGAGAAATAGCTCGTCCAGCGGTTACCGCTCGTTTCGCTCGATGTAGCATCAAGGTCATATTCGACGTCCCAGATGAACTCGGCATCGTCATCGCCCGAATAGTCGGCAGCCCACAAATTGGCGAAAGGCGTGGTCAATTGACGTCCGGCAATCACTTGATCGGCCATAGCCGCTGCTTTGGCGAAATAGTCGGGTTGGTTCAAGTCCCATGCAGCCGACAGATAGGTTTTCGCCAAGATGGCTTTGGCAGCTTCCATACTGATCTGACCGCCGCCATTCGTTGCAGTCGAAGCGACCAACGCGTTGTTCGCCACGATTCGCTCCAGCTCCGTGATGATGTAGCTGTAAACATCGGCAGCCGTAGCTCGGGGATAACCCGAGATGGCCGAAGCCGCATATTCCGTTACGAGAGGCACACCACCGAATTTGTTGACCAACAGATAGTAGTAGTAGCAAGCTACGGTGTGGCACTCGTCGATCATGCGTGCCTTGTCCGCTTCGGAGCAAGCCGAAGCCGGCACATCGGGTGCATAGTAATCAATCGTGTAGCACTTGCGGATCGCATCGTAGGCGTTCGTGTAGAACTCCTTCGGCACACCGCTCTCGGGGCCGATGTTCTGCCAACGGTGCATCGCCTCGTCGCAGTTCTTACGACCGTCCATGTAGAGGTCGGTACCCGCACGGAAGTAGGCATTCACATTCGATGCGTTGAACATCTTGTTGCTTCCGCGTGTTCCCAGCGTCGAATAAACATCGTCGACGATCGTCGGAAAACCGTCTTTACTCGTAAAGTAGTCCTTGTCGGTAACAGCGCTCTTGTTTTCCGGCGTCAGAAAATCCTCGCAACCGGTCAACGCGAACGTACCGGCCAACGCGGCTATATACAATAACTTTTTCATTTGTCGTAACATTTTTTGATTAGAACTTCAGGTTGGCACCGAACTGATAGGTTACCGAAGCCGGACCGCCGTTGACCAGCGTAGCGCTCGCCCATTCGGGATCGAAGCCCTCGTAGTCGGTCCAGCAGAACGGATTGACGATATTCACATAGATACGGAGGCTCTTGACGTGGATCTTCTGCATCCATGCTTTCGGGAAGGTGTAGCCCAGCGTGATATTCTTCACCTTCACGAACGAGGTATCTTGATACCGCCAGCCCTCGCCAACGGCCTTGCCTTTATTGCTGTACCAACCGCCGCCCGAAGTATCGGAATTATTCGGATAGGGATAAGCACCCGGTTTTGCCGTTTCGAGCGTTACCACATCGCCCGTTGCGTGGTCAATAACTGGCGTGCCGGCGGGGATATAGTAATCGTAAGGCATCTTCGCCGTACCACGATCGCTGGTGCTCAAGAACGTCTCGTGGAAATAGGAACGCGACCACTGGCCCTGCTTGGTGTAGATCGTGAACGAGAAGTCGAACCCTTTGAAGTACATCGACGAGCTGATCGAACCGGTCCACTTCGGGTCGGTGCATCCGTAAATCTGCTTGTCGTCGTCGGTGATCTTGCCGTCGTTGTTCCAGTCGTGGACACCCATCGTACCCTCGTAAAGACCGAATTTCTCGAACGCCTCTTTCAGCGTATAGTGAACGTCGCCGTCCTTGGTGTGCATCGTAACACCGTCGTTCGTAACGACATCGGTGTGCTTGTAGTCGCGCAGCACGTTCAACCGTTCGCCGAGGAACCAGTTCTTCGATACGTCGTCGCCGTTAGGCAGCTCCTTGATCTTGCTCCAGTTGCGAGCGAAATTCACGTTCAAATCCCACGTGAAGTTCTTCGAACGGATCACACCGAACTGCAAGCCCAATTCGATACCGGCATTGCGCACGGCACCGATGTTGGTCGTAATTTTCGATTCACCGGTTTCGAGCGGCACGGTAGCGTCCATAATCTGGCCGTCGGAGAGACGACGATAGACATCGGCCGTCAGGTTGATGCGGCTGTTGAATGCCGAGAAGTCGACACCGAAATCGAACTCTTTCACTTTCTCCCAAACCAGACCCAGGTCGATCAGACCATTCGGATAGTAGCCTTGAACCTCATCGCCACCGATAATCGCATAACTCGGGCCGGAAGCGGAAGAAGCCGTAACATAGTTGTCGACATTGTTATTACCAGTAACACCGTACGACAGACGGAATTTCAGGTTGTCGAGCCAATCGGTATTCTTCATGAAGTTCTCTTCGGACATGCGCCAAGCTACAGCGGCCGACGGGAAGACACCCCAACGATTATCTTTGGCGAAACGCGACGAACCGTCGGCACGCAACGTGGCGGTAACCATGTATTTGCCTTTGTAGGAGTAGTTCGCACGAGCTGCGACCGAAACCATCGAAGCTTCGGTGAACGACGAACCGATCTCTTTGTCGCCGGCAGCTTTGCCCAACGAATGATAAGTCAGTTTATCGTCTGAAATATCTTTGCCGGCAGCCGTATATTCCTCTTTCTGGGTCTGCCACATCGAGAAAAGGCCCATGGCATTGAACGAGTGGTCTCCCCAGGTCTTGTTGTAGTCGATCTGGTTGTCCCACGTCCAGTCCAGACGGTCGGTGTTGACGGTCTTGGCATAGGTGTGCTTCTGTTTCAGATAGTAAGCCGACGAAAGCGGATTGCCTGCAACGTCTTTCTTGTTGTCGGGGTTGCCGGTACCGAAGTAGATACCCTGGCGGCCGTGATAGAAGTTGGGCGACAGCGTGGTCGTAAACTTCAGCCCGTCGTACAGCTTGAAACGCAGATACATGTTGCCGAATACGTGGAACTTGCGCGTCTCGTTCACGTAAGCGTTCGGCAGCGAGAAATCGACCAGCGGGTTGTAAGTCGACGTAAAACTGTTCTTGTACTTACCCGGCACCGAAATGAGATTGCCCTCTTCGTCATACGGCTGCAAAATCGGTGAGAATACGAATGCGTTGTGATAAGGCGAATAACCGCTCGAGTCATCGGTCATGAAATCGTTCTGGTTGGCATAAGCCAGGTTGACCGCCATACCGCCCTCGACTACTTTCGAGAATTTCGAATCGAAAGCACCCTTAAGGTTGATACGCTCGTAGTCATTCTTGATGAAGACGTTTTCCTCCGACTGGTAACCCATACCGAGGCGATAGCTGGTCGTCTCGGTCGCACCATTGGCACTGACGAAATGGTTCTGCTGGGCTGCAGTGCGCAGTACCTGTTTGCTCCAGTCGTAGGTATCGTTGTTCATGAAACGCTGGAAAAGCAACGTCTCTTTGTGCGATGCGGCTTTCGATCCGTCCGGTTTTTGAGAACCGAAAGCTGTCAACTGATTGGCATCCTTAATAATGAAATGCGGATGCCCCTCGGCATCGACACCGGCCTTTTTGGAGCCATCGTATTTCTTTCCGTCCAACTCCGTGTAACGCTGGAAACGATAGTCCATCCACTCTTCCGTGTCCATCAACTCGGGGAAACGGGCGACTTTCTTGATGCCGTAGTAACCGTCATACGACACGGAGAACTGCTGCGCCTTGCCGCTGACGCCTTTGGCGCCTTTCGTGGTGATCATGATGACACCGGCTGAAGCACGCGAACCGTAGATGGCGGTCGACGAAGCATCTTTCAATACATCGACCCGCTCGATGTCCTCGGGGTTCAACATATCCATCGAGGTGAAAACGACCCCGTCGATCACATACAACGGCGATGCCTGTTTGTTGATGGACGCCTGGCCGCGAATCTGGATGTTGTAACCGCCATTGGCACGGCTGTTCGACTGGGTGATGCTCACGCCCGGAACGGAACCCTGCAAGGCATCCTCCAGACGCAATGTACCGCGGGCAGCGATGTCCTCGGCGCTGACCGAGCTGACCGAACCCGTAACGTCGCTCTTCTTCATCGTACCGTAACCGACGACAACGACATCTTCGAGCGCAAGCGCGTCCTCTTTCATCACGATGTCGATCTGCGTACGTCCGTTGACCGGAATGCTCTGCGTCGCATAACCGATGAACGACACGGTCAATACGGCCTTCTTCGCGTCCGGAACATTCAACTGGAACCGTCCGTCCACATCCGAAGTTACACCGAGGGTGGTACCGTCGACGGTTACGGACGCGCCGATAACCGGCTGTCCCTGAGCGTCTTTAATCCCCCCCCCGACAATCTGGGCCGTAGCCGCTTGCGCGAGGCCCATGCCCAGAATCAACATCAAGGCAAACTTTGTAAAGTGTTTCATAAAGGTTAGTTTGGTATTAAACATAATACATCCTTGCGGAATACCCCCACAAAATGTGTAGACAAAATTATAAAAAAATTTCTATTTGCAATGAGGTTCTTTCCACTTTTTTCGTCCGATATTACCATCCCATAATAAAAAGCGGAACGGAGCGAATGCTAAATCGCTCCGTCCGTATGCAGACAAACGGTTTCCGTCCTTATTCTTTCAGCCGGCCGTTGGCCCGATCGTACTCGATGGAGGCCCAAATGAACGGGCCGACCCCTTTGCAATCGTTCTCGATGATCGGTTCCGAGATGTAATAGTCGAACTTGCCGCTGCGCATGTTCTTACCGCCCAGACCGGCCACGGCGCAGCAATCCGTAATGGAGATCGTGCCGTCGGGATTCTCCTTCACGAAACGATTGACGAATCGTTCGTAAAGCCGCTGAGCCTCGGGGCCTAATTCCGCAGGCAGATAACCCAGCCGGACGCCTTTCAGCATGGCATAAATGAACATGATCGAACCGGTCGCTTCCACGTAGTTTCCTTCGCGTCCGGGCTGGTCGAGCACCTGATACCACATGCCCGTCGTCGGATCGGCATACTTCGGCAGCACCTCGCAGATATGATGCAGAATATCGACCATCGGACGGGTCGTCTCGTCGACGCCGAGGTATTGCAGCGTCTCAACGATCGCCATGGCATACCACCCCATCGCACGGCCCCACGCATGTTCGGACTGACCGGTCGTCTTGTCGCACCAGAACATCTCACGCGAATCGTCGTAAGCGTGGCGGTAAAGCCCCGTGGCAGGGTCGTAGGTGTGGGTGCCCACTAATACGAACTGGTTCACGATGTCGGATTTCAGCTGCTCGAACGACTCGCTTTCGCCCATCATGCGCACGGCATACTCAGCATAAAACGGTTCAGCCATGTAAAGGCCGTCCAACCACATCTGGTGCGGGTAAGCCTTTTTGTGCCAGAAGCCGCCGTCGTCGTTGCGGGGATGACCCTGCAACTGCGCGAAGAGCGTGTCGAGCACGGCTCGGTAACGCTCCTCGCCCGTACGCTCGGCGATCGTGAACAACGGACGGCCCGGGCAGATGTGATCGAGGTTGTAATTGCTTCGTTTGTAGGTAATCACGCTATGGTCGGGCCGCACGATGGTATCGTAGTAACGCAACGCATAATCGTAGAAGTCGGGGCGGTCGTAGGCTTCGCCCGCATCCATCATGGCCAACAGTTCGAGGCCGGTCGTGTAGTTCCATTTCACCTTTCCCTGGGGAATGCCGTCGAGCGTCGTCGGCGAGGGGTTGCGGGCGATTTCGCTCTCGACCATCCGGACGGCGAGCGGCTGCTTGCCGTCATAAAGCGGCTGTTCGCCGCACGATACGCCGACTGCGACGGCGCACATCATCCATAATAAGCGGTTTCCTTTCATTTTTTTATTGACTGGTACGGATCAGTAGCTTCGAGAAACGACGGAACCGTAAAATTGCACTTGTTTTTGCTGTTTTTCGCCGAATAATCCATCTCAATACAACGGCCGGGTAAAATTATCGGCCTGTTTTCGGGAAAGCCGATGCGCCCATTTCACGCGCTCGCCGACAGCACCGGGCCCCGTCGAACCGTATTCGGCATAGAAAGCGTGTTTATGCGCCTGCGGCTTGTTCCAGTCGTGCCACCCCTCGGGCCGAATATGGTCGCCCAACTCGCAGTCGATGAAAACAGTCTGGGCATACTCGCGCCAAGGCCGGCCCAGATAGCATTTCGTTACCCCCTCGGCTGCGGTCAACCGGCACATGTAAAAAGTCATGCCGGTTGACTGTCCTTTGCAGGTCGAAGCCGCCGTGATGTAGGAATCGGCCAACGAGTGAATCTCGCAGGCGGTGAATCGGGCCGAAGCCGATCCGAAGATGAAGTCGGTCGTACCCTCGATGTAACAATCCTCAAAGCAGTACCAACAATTCCGGGAAACCGTTTCGCCGTCGCGGTTGCCGTGTCCATATAAATATAAGGTATCCTGGTTGCCGAGGAAGCGGCAGCTGGCGAACCGCACGTTGTCGCCGATGCACTGCACAGCCACGGCCTGTCCGACCCGACCGGCCGTATTGGCGAACGTAATGTTGCTGACCGTCCAGTTGTCGCCGCCGAAATAGACGGTCGACGAACCCGAAGTGCCCAACGGCTGTCCCGTAGCACCGATTTTCGAGGCATAGTCGTCCCATGTAATCGTTACGTCGCCGCGACACCCCTCCATTTTCACATTGCGTTTCGTATAGGGAATGGAGATTTTTTCGCGGTAGGTGCCCGGCATGATGCGCAAATAGGTCTCTTTGCGGCAGAAATCGGGAATGGCGGCAATGGCCTCGGCGACAGTGAAGAAGTCGCCCGAACCGTCCTTCGCGACGACCAAATCGGGAATCTGCAAGTGTTTCGCCAATTCAGGCACGACGTCGGCCAACTCGCCCGCTAACATCCGCGCCAGCGTACGGGCACCGCGCACGTTCAGATGGGTATTATCCTGACGGCCATCGGGATAGAGCGGACAAGTTCCGGGCTGCACCCACATGAAATAGGCGCGCGATGCCTCATCACCCATCTCCGACACCCATTTCTGCGTCATCTGTTCGGCGTCGATGAAAGCCACCTGCTCTTCGGCGGCCACGCGACGGCACGCCGTAAGGTACTCGCCGTGCGTGTCGGTCAGCACGCCGTCGACGAAATTACGCCGCACGATAGGCGTCAACAGCACGGGAATCGCCCCCTTTTCGCGCGTTTCGCGGATGTAACGCCGCAGATTTTCCGCATAACCGTCGGGTGTAGAGAAACGCACCGTCTTGACTTTCTGGTCATTATGACCGAACTCTATAAAAACGTAATCCCCGGGCTGCAAACGCTCGTAGATCGGCGTCCATCGACCCTCCTCGCGGAACGAACGGGTCGAACGTCCGTTGACGGCATGGTTTTCGACGATCACTGCGGTATCGAACAGCGGCTGGAACAGCTGGCCCCATCCGCGTTCGGGATTCTCCTTGTCGAGCTTTTTCGTAGCGCAGGTCGAATCGCCGATCAAATAGACATGCAGCGCACCGTCGGCAACCGAATCGGCCACCTGCTCCACCCGCACGGGCTGCAGTTCGCGAGCGACCGTCTCCAAAGCGAGTCGCAAACAATCGTCGTCGCTCTTGCCGTCGAGCCAATGGCTGCGACGCCACAACATTTCGAAATCGTAATCAATATGTCCGCGCTCATCGGGCCGCAACTGAAACAGATAGCTGGTCTTGTCATCCTGCTGTCCGACAATTTGTTCCTGCGGAACGGCAATCGCCAGCGCCACGCTTTCGCGCTGCCATTTCGTCGTATCGTTTTCGGGAAAATCGCGGCCGAAGATGCCGACGGTTCCGGTCCCCCGCTGCACACGATGTTCGGCCATCTTCATGACCCCCGTGGTGAACGTCAGTCCCTCGACGTCGCCCTCGAAACGGTTTTCCACCCGCACGTCGCCATGACCGGCATAAAGGATATAACGCGATGTCATCGTGATCTCGCGACCGCCGTAGTTCCATCCCTCGACGCGCATTTCGACCACCGTGCGCACGGGGCCCTTGGCGAGGATGCGTGCTTCGCGGCGTTTGAAATCGGTGATATGGGTCATCCGGCCCTTTTCGGCATCCCAACCTTTGAGCGTACCGACGCCCACCGAGCCGAATACCCGCAGGTTGTCGTAACCGAACTCCTCAGCCAGCTGCTCGGGGGTCGAATACCACATCGACTGCGCCAGTTCCAGCCGCGGCACTTTCTTGCCATAGGTGTCGATGGTCTGCTTCTTGTCGAAATAGACCCGATAGGCGCCGTATTCCGATTCGAAAGCGGGGCCGTGATGATGCAGCTTGTTGTACATGTCGTCCCGCGCAGAGTAAAGCGTATCGGCTGCCTGCAAGGTTTTGTCGGGATTTTTGAGCCACATTTGCGCATGGACGCGCGCCGGATAGGTTCGATTCGATGGTTCCGAGGAAAATTCGATCCGGAAATCGGCCTGACGGTCGACATCGGCGACAAAGGCCAATTCGCCCAGCGCACGGTCGAGCTGCGACGGAATTTCGCCGGTCGCCCCTTTCACGACCGCACTCTGCGCCCATTCGGGCACATCGGCAATCACCACAGGGCAATCCTTGCGGACGCCCTCGACCGTTACGCGATAGCGGTTCTTCTGCGTGCGGGCTTCCGCATGGCCCGCACAGCACCCGATACCGAGTGCCAGCATCAAAAAGAGGATTCGTTTCATTTTATGTCAGTTGTTTCGAGCATTCGTTCCAATTCTTCGCGCGACGCGATCGCGCCGGCCGGCAGTCCGTCGGCAAAGGAGCTCAGGGCCGAAGCGGGCAGCAGGTCGACCTTCGATTCATCGACCTGCGAAGCGTCCAGTCCCAAACGGCGGGCAAAAAAGTCATAAACTGCCTGCCGTTTGCTGTAGCCGTAATCGTGGCCTTCGTCAGGGAAATGGGCATTTTCCACAGCTTCCTCGGCACCATACAACGCCCAGATGCGTCGCAAATAGGGATATTCCAATTCAGGATAGGAGGCGGTCCAGTCGCCGCCATCGCTCACCGTCAGCACCGGACGCGGGGCCATAGCTGCAGCCAATATCTCGGGCGTGCAGCTTCCTCCGGCAGCAAGCGTTACGGGACGCCCGCTTTCGCAAGGGCATCCGCCGTCGAAGTGCGACACCAAATGCACGACCGGCGCCAATGCCGCAAACCGGCCGTCAAGAACCGCCAACAACATCGCATGCGTCGCGCCGCCCGAACCTCCCGTAGCGGCCATGCGCGTCGTGTCGATGTCGCGGCGCGTGCGGACGATCCAATCGGTCAGGCACTTCGACCACAACGCCTGCAACTGCATCGAATAGTCGGACGTATGAGCCGCCGAGCCGATCTGACGTTCGGAATCGCCCCAACCGAAAATATCCAGATCGACCGCTACCGCACCCATACGGGCGAAAGTCGCCATAAACAGTTGATGATCGGATCGGTATCGCCCGCCTTTCCAGTGCCCGGATGGTGCAATCACGAGCGCGCGGGGGCCCCGCACACGGGATGCATAGATCGTCCCGCAAACGTAAAGTCCGGGCAATGTCTCGAGGGCATAGTTTTGCGTCGTGTAACCATCGTGGCACACGACCGCCCCCATCCGCACATCGGGATTCGCCACCAACGCCGCTTCGAACGGCTCCAACGCCAAGGCTTCCCGCACCCCTGCCAGCACCTCATCGCGACGGCGTTCCCACGTTGCACGATCAGCATATCGACCCGACAGCCATGCGAGCAGTTTTTCACCCTCAGCCGGCGTACGACGATAATATTCATAGGGTTGCACGGTAATTTTTCCACCCTTTGCACTCCACTTCAGATCGAGCGGCCGCAGCAGATTGTCGAGCGTTTCCGCAAGCGAATAGGGACGGATTCGGAAATCGGCATACGGGCACAACATCGTATCGGCCGCGAACCGCTTGCATCCGATCCGGACATCGAAACGATGCTCCACCTCCTCAAGCATCTCGTCCAACGGGCGCAAAAATTCATTCGCACTCGAACGCGTGGATTGCGCTGCGAGGATTACCGGAAAGCATATCGCATAAAAATACAATCCTATGCGAACGCTCCTTCCGAGATATGTTCTCAAGGTGCTCATCATTGATCCAATTATGCAAATATACAAAGAATTTCGGAGAAAGCGGGGTTTCGGGGCGGAATAAGGCCGAAATAGGAGCGCAAAAATCTTTCGTTCGACCGCTGAAAACGCTTCTGTACTTCAAGAAAGCTGTGCTTTTCTTGAAAGCTACACGACGAAGATTGTCGTTTTTGCAGAGTTTTCAGCAAGGACGGGAGCGGATGCGAAAGCGTAGTATCTCAGTCTTCGCTTCGTTTCACATGGCTTCAAATAATTTTAGGCAACTATATTACGACTTTACACCGAATCGAGTTGGCGAATACCGGTTCTCTGCTTTACAGGTGTGTACTCCGCGAGCAGGAACTCTCGAGAAAATATTCAGCGAAATCAGCAGCGTAAGCGCCATTTTTTACTTTGTCGATATACGACATTAATCCGAGGGCGTAGTGATAGCCTCGAACTACACGCCCGGCATTCAGTGCGCAGGGAGCGTTATGTTTCGGAGACGCAGCCGTTTCGTTGCCTCGCAATGAATCCAGGGTCGTTCATCGGGCTGCTGGCAAGTCAGGCGTATGCGATTCAACCGAATGCGGTCGGCATGGCTGATCGAAAAGCCCCAGGCCGGCTGGATGCCGTGCGCCGAGGGTTCGGGATAGCCGCCCTTTTCCCAGCCTCGGCTGATACGGGCCCGCCCATTCTTGCCGCCAAAGAAGAAGGGGTTGGCCCCCCGCTGTTCGCGCACATCTTCGAGCGTCAGGCCTCCCCGAAACTCCACCGAGAGCTCTTCGATGCGCACATTCCGCACGGGATTCCCCTCGATGCCCGCAATCAGACAGGCGTAGCGGGCGTCGGCATCCGTAACCTGCACACGGCGAATGCGAATCCCGTTGACCCGCGAGGGATGGAAACCTTCGGGAGCCCGCATGCGATCGCCTAACCGAATATACAGGGGCGAATTGCAAATGTCGTGCATCGTCAGATCGCTCACGTCGATATCCTCCATCGCCGCTCCGTCGACCGTCTCTAACGCCAACCCGCGGCAGTGGGTAAAGGTGCAGCGGCGAATGCGAATGTGGCGGAATCCGCCGTTGGACTCGGTGCCTAATTTGATGCGCCCCGTGGGCCCGTCGCCGTCGGGGGCCTTTTCGGTCTGCGTGGTGCAGGTGCCGTCGAGCAGCGAGCCGACATCGTAGCCGCTCACCGCACAATCCTCGATCAGCACGTGGGCCGTAGGTTTCGCGTAGCCCAGCGCATAGGAGCATTTCAGAACGATGGCATCGTCGTTGACAGTGTTCACCCGACAGTTGCGAATCGTAACCCGTTCGCAGCAGTCGATGTCGAATCCGTCGCGATTGGTATCGGCCGTTACGTGCTCGATCAACAGGTCATCGACTCCGGTCAACAGCAGCGCGAAGTGGCCGCACGCGAGAAAACGCAGGCCGCGGATCGTAACCCGCCGGCACTCGCGCAGGGCGACGGCCTTGTTGGCGGTCGTCCGTCCTGCGGGGCTTTTGCGCTGTCCGCCGCGCGTAAGCACGCCGTTGCCATCAATCAACCCCTCGCCCTCCAACGTTACGTCGTGCAGGTTTTCACCCCAGAGGAGCGAATTGTGCCAATGGCTGTGGCCGAAGTCCTGATAAGCATCCGCCGCATTCGGCTCCGCTTCGTCGTAACCCGCCTCGTCGGTTACGGGCGCGGCTTTCAACACCGCACCCTTCGCGAGGCGGAGAGTAACGCACGACCGGAGGCGGATCGAGTAACAGAGGTAGATGCCCTCGGGCACTACGACGGTTCCGCCGCCCGCCTTCGCCGCCTGTTCGAGGGCCGCATTGATCGCCGGCGAGTCGATGTGGCGCCCGTCGCCCGCAGCACCGAAGGCCCGCACGTCGAGCACGCGGGAATCGGCCGCCGAAAGCGATCCGCACAACAGAAGCAGCAATAAACTTGTGAGCAGGCGTTTCATCGGCATCAGAATCGGATTTTCCCGTCGTAGTTGAAAATAGGCCGGTCGGTGGGCACCTCCTCGTCGTAGAACTGCACGGCGCTGTCGTTGAGTTTGGGGTGCTGCTTACGAAGCAGCTCGAGCAGCTCGGCACCTGCCCAGATCACGGGGCCGTAGCCGTGGGCGGCCATGACGTGAACGGGTCGGCAGGCGTAGAAAGCGGCATCGAAGCCCATGCCCGTGCCTACGCAGACATTTTCTACCTGTCCTTGTTCGTTGACACTCGCGGCCACGGCGTGCCAGGCTTGCAAGGCCACGGGGCCGAATGCGCGGGCGTCGATCCACCCCCGATCGACGGCGCGTGCCAGGCAACCGGCATAGATCGCAGTAGCCGAACTCTCGAGGTAGGTCTCGGGACGGTCGAGCAGCTGGTGCCAGTAGCCGTCGGGATGCTGCAAGGCGGCCAGCCCCTCGGCATGGCTGCGCAGCAAATCGAGAATTTGGGGGCGCTGCGGGTGGTCGGCCGGCAGGACGTCGAGCACCTCGCAAAGGGTCAAAATCGCCCACCCGTTGGCGCGGCCCCAGAAGAAGGCGGGATGCGGCTGCATCGCCTCGACCCAGCCATGACGGAAAAGTCGCTTTTCGGGCACCCACATCCGTTCGGCGAAGAGCAGCACCTGGCGGGCCGCCTCGTCATAATATCTTTGCTCGCCGGTCAGCCGCCCCATCCAGGCCACGGCCGGAATGCCCATGAACATGTCGTCGAGCCACACCGTATTTTTCTGCGGCCGCAGCCGGGCGAAAGTGCCGTCGGCGAGGCGGTACTCTTTGTTCAGAATGTAGTCGATGTAGTTGTCGATCAGCGGCCGCAGCGGCAGCGACGGATCCAAGAGCTGCGCCTTGATCATCGAACAACAGACGGCGCCGGCATCGTCGAGCGCATGGGGGTCGATCACCGGACGCATGTTGCCGTCGATGCGTTTGCCCGCTTCGTGCAATCGGCGAAAGGCAGGGGCGGCGTCGGCCAGCAGCCGATGACGCTGCTGCACGTAGTCGAGGTAGGCTCGGTCGCCCGTCGCCTCGTAAGCCGCCAGCGCACCCAAGTAGCTCACGCCCCATTCGTAGCTCGTGAGCCGGAATCCGCCCCGTTGCAGCTGGGTCTGTTCGTCGATCCGGTTCAGGTCAGTTACTTCGCGGCCCGTGCGCTTGTCGACAAGCGCGGCGGGCGTCTCGCGCTCCATGTAGCGCAGCACGCGCTCCATGACCTGCTTCACTTCGTCGGCAGCAGGAATGCCGTACCCTACCCGGTAGTCCGGCTGCATGAGGTGCAACGGCGTGTTGCTGTCGTTCACGGCAGGTTGTGCAACCGCGGGAGCGGCGATCAATCCGCAGTACCCTGCGGCGATCCAAAAGATCAGGTTCTTCATCGGTTTCATCGGATTCAATCGTAATCGGTGTTCGAGGGGTGTTGCAGATCGCGCACGCACACCTCCCAGACTTTACACTGGCGGGCTTTGCCCTCGGGGCCCTCGACCTCGAGGGTTACGACGTAGTGGGTGTAATCGCGCGCGTAGGTGTGGATCGGATTGGGCTCATCGGAGGTGGTGCCGTCGCCGAAATCCCAATGCCAGGCGGTGATGTTGCCGTAGCTGCGGTCGCGGAAACAAACCGTGCGCGTGTCGGGCACGACGGAGAAGCTCCAGTCGCACTCCACCGGCCGGCGGAACTGCGGCTCGAGCGGCATCAACGTAAAGAGCCGCTGCATCGAGGCGTTGCCGTACATCCGGTGGTGGCGCGAGAGGTTCCAGAATCCGTTGTTTCCCTGGCCGCCGTCGTAGTCGATCACGGCCCAGCAAAGGCCGATCCGCTTGTTCACGTAGAGGCGGCTTTCGACCGATTTTTCGGGGCCTTCGGGGCTCGCGTAGTCGAACGGAGTGATGTAAAACTCCAGACGCAGGCGGCCCGGCTCGCCATGGCGGAAATCGTAGTCGTAGGCATAGTTGGCGTAAGGCAGATACTTCAGCCACTGCTGCGGCCCCCAGACCATCGTCCACGATTTGCCCTCGGTGGGCGGGGTCATGATGTGGTAGTTCTGGGCATGGATGTTCTGAAACTCGAAAAAGGCGTCGATGCGCGGCTTGACCTCGGGATTCAACCGAAATTCGTCGGTATGCGGCCCGCCCGAAAGGTCGGCGTCGACCACTATTTCGAAGGTGTCGTTGCGCAGCCCGAGCTGGTCGAAATCCCAGTAGTCGTCCGAGGCTTCGTAGAGGAAATAGAGCCGGTTGAGCCCCTCGACCCAGCCGACTTTCACGCGGATGTCCAAGGTCGAGCGGTCGATGTCGGGGTGGCGGCCCGTATCGTCCCACATCGCGTCGATGCCGACGCTATAGCTGTCGGGCACGATCTCCCAGTCCGAGAAGTCGCCGTCGATGCGGGGAATCGCGTTTCGCGGAAACTGGAATACCTGGAACCCCGGTTCCTGCACCTGGACTTCCGGAGCGGTCTGGGCCGCAGCCGTCAGCCAAAGGCAGGCGAAAGCGGCAGTCAGCACTTTTTTCATCGGTGTCTAATAGTTGAAAAGTTCCACTTTGAGAAATTGCGGCTCGGGCACGCCGAAGTTCAGCCCCTGTCCCGAAAATCCCTCCTCGACGGCATAGAGCAGGTCGTAGCGCAGCTGGATTTCGTCGCCGTTGAGCCAGCGGCCCTCGCGCCAGCCGCCCTGTGCATCGAAGTCGCCCTCGGTTACTTTGGCCAAGCCGATGTAACCCTCGCCGTCGACAGGAAGGAACGTTACGCGCACGTTGGAACCGAGGAAAAGGTAACCCTCCTCCTGCTGAATAGCGATCAAGTAACCGACCGCCTCGGGGTCGTAGGTGCCGCCGGTCAGCTGCGGAGCACCCCCGTTGCGCATCCCGCTCGAAACCAGCTCGCACACGACGCGCACATCGCCCAACCGGAACTCCTCTTTCACGCGTCGGGGATTGCTGCCCTTGAGCCAGGCCGCACCGATATGTCCCTCGGCCTGCGCGGCCAGAATCGTGTCGGCGATGCGGCCCGCCTTTTGGCAGAATTGACAGAAGGTCGTATTCACCGCCTCGGCGCAATTGCGCTCGAACCCGAAGGGCGAATAGCCGATCGCCCCCAGCGCACCGATGGCATAGGCGGCATTGGCCGCTCCGTTCTGACCCGAACGCGATTCGGGCACGAAAAGCGGATTGCCGCCACGGGCATAAAGATTTGCGATCGCGGGGAAGTCGTCCAAATAGATGTCGGGCGAGAGCAGGTCGATGTGGGGAGCTGCCGCCCGCCAGATGTCATGGTTCTGTGCCTGCGGCCCGCCGGACGGATAGTTGCCCGGACGGATATCCTCGGGTTGCACGATCCAGGCGTTGACGAAAGTGGGCAGGTCGTATTCAGCCCGGCCCGCCGCGGCAATGCGCTCCATGTAGGCGGCATAATGCCATGCCATGAAGAGTTCGGCCGCACGGTCGCCCTTGCCGAAAACCTCCTCCCATGTACCTTCGGCGCGGCATCCGCCCGCCTCCCACGCCGTCCGCGTCTCGGGCAGCAGCGACTCGCGGTGCGTTGCGAGCCAGTCGGTGAGCGCTTCGGGTACGGGACTGCAGAAGGCCTCCTCGGCCAGCGGGCCATAGTCGCGTGGATGGCCGTGCAGTCCCACTTCGTTCTCGATCTGCATCAGGACCACGGTCTGTTCCGTGGCGTCGACCTCCTTCAGATGGCGCATCAGTGCCGCAAAGGCCCGAGCATCGGCAGCGCAACTCTCGCTGCCCAGTGTCGAAAGAATCGGCAGCGGCCGACCCTCGGGCGTCTGCGCCAGCGGGAAGCGGTCGGTGTCGCGCTTGACCCACGTCGGCGTGTAGCTCGTGATGCCGTTCTTCCACGACCCGAACCACAGCAACGCCAGTTTCAGGTCGTTGGCACGGGCATCGGCCAGCAGGCCGTCGACCACCGTGAAATCGAACTGCCCCTCCACGGGCTCTGTCTGCTCCCACGTTACCACGGCCAACACCGTGTTTACGCCGCTGGCTTTCAACTTGGGCCAGACCGTCTGCATATAGGTGCGGCTCGAGGCGGTGGAGTTGCCCAATTCGCAGCCCAGCACCAACCAGGGCCTTCCCTCGACGATCAGTTGGGTCGCCTCGCCCCGCTGTTCCAAATGAGGCGGCTCGAGCGCCGTCGGCTGCTCCGTCTGCGGGCCGCAGCCGCTCATGAGGGCCCCTGCAACCAGCGCCGGCAGGAGCATCGCGGCCATTCGGATCTTTGAGAATTTCGTGCTGTTCATCATCGTTGGCAGAATGGATTAATTGTTCCTAATTGTTTCGATACCGCGCAAGCAGCTCTTCGGGCAGCCGCACGATGCAGATGTTCATCGAACGGCCATCCTCCGAGAGCATCGCCGACTGAATTTCGATGGCCGTGCCGTCGGGCTTGAAAGTGGGATGCACATGGTCGCGTGCCGTGGTCTTGTGTCCGGCGGTGAGCAGGATGCGCTCCTTGGTATGACGGTCGATGAGCCACAGTTCGCGGGCGAAGTCATCGCCCGCCACCCAATGGCCGTCCTGCGAACCGGCCACATGCCAGAAGCTGTCTCCGTCGACCTGCCCCTCGAGCGTCAGCTCGCGCGTACGCAGGTTCACCACCGCGATGCCCGTCGGATGCTCCTTCGTGCCCGAAGGCCCCCAGCCTGGGTCGGAGCCCGGCACCCGCTTCTTCGGCATGAGGGAGCGGTGGCCTAAAATCGCGATCGCCACCTCATCGGCGCCGATAACCGCCTCGTGGGTTACCCAGTCGTACTCCGTTTCGCGATAGACGGGCCGCAAGTCCGTGCCGTCGGCATTGACCACCCACGTGCGCTGCGGCGCCTTGCCGCCCGTCTCCCAGCAGAAGATCACCTCGCCCGGATGCCACGGATTGCCCTGGATATGCCCCACCTTGAAGTGAACGGCGACCACCGATTCGACCCGGCCCGTCGCCAAATCCAATTTGCCGATGCCGCTGGGGCCGGCCCCCATCTTGCGCGGGCCGAAGTTGTCGGCAATCGGTTCGGCAATCGGCATCCGGCGGGCATACTCCTTGTCGAGCCGGAAATAGACGAACGTTTCGCTGCCGTCGAGCGCCATATCGCCCTCGCGGCACATATCGGCCGGAATCACGCCGCAGATGCGTTCGTAGTGCTGTTTGTCCTGCATCCGGCCCGCCTCCGAATCGGCAAAGAGCCGTTCGAGATCGACCTCGATCACCTGCATTCCAGTTCGTTCCCCCGCCGCATTTTTGGCGACGCGCATGTGGTAGAGCTTCATCGAGCGGCGGGCTACGCAGAGCATACCGGTGTAACCGCCCTCGGTTACCTGGACGATGTCGCCCGTCGTTTCGTTCACCGCGAGGGCCTCGCCCGGCACGCGGTCGGAGCGGAAGACCACCCACTTGCCGTCGGCGGTCCACTGGTTGTGGGTCTGGTAGATTTTCGAATCGCCTGTCCCGCTCTTAGAGGTCAGGAAAACGAGTTCCACCCCCGTCGTGGGGTCTTGGATTACCCGGCGTTCGGAAGGGAAGCGTGTTCCCAACTGTGCGGAGACCAGCATCGGCCATCCGACAGCCGCAAGGCAGCACAGTAGTTTTTGGATCGTTGTCATGGTATTTGAGGGCTTTTATGCAGACGAATATACGAAAAAAAGTCGTATCTTCTTCAATAAAATGACTGACTTTGCCACCCGATGGTGCAAAAATGGCCCGCAACGGAGGCGGCAGCTGCAATTGTTTTGAACAATGAAAAAAATTTATTAACTTTCGTAAAATATATCGGCACCGCGTGACAACGCGCCTCTTTCTTGCCGTCAGACGGAATGATTCCGGGTCTGGCGCAGTTTTTCGCGAGAAGGAGACCTTTGATAGCTATTTATTTCGTTCTACAAACCCTAAAAAACCTCTGATACGGATGAAAAAACTCCTTTGTATCGCCTTGCTATTAGGATGGAGCGGCCGCACGGTTGCCCAGCCCCCGATCGACGAAAGCCTCGACCGCCACGACTTCTTCTACGCCGGCCAAAGCAAACAGCGGCGCATGTTCATCGTCCAAGATGGGCAGGTTCGCTGGAGCTACCGCGACCGGCTCGGACGCGGCGAGATCAGCGATGCCGTGCTGATGTCCGACGGCCACATCTTGGTAGCCCACCAATACGGTGTGGCCGAGGTGGACGCCGACGGAGCGACCGTTTGGAGCTATGCGGCGCCCGAAGGAACGGAGATTCACACCGCACAACCGATCGGTCGCAGCCATGTAGTATTCGTTCAGAACGGTAAACCCGCCCAGGTAGTGGTGATGGAGATTCCGTCGTGCCGCATCGTGCGCACCTTCGAACTACCGACCCATGCGAAAGGCTCCGTCCACGGCCAGTTCCGCAACGCCCGGCTTACCAGCCGCGGCACCTATTTGATTGCCAACATGGCGCTGGGCTGCATCCATGAATTCACGTGCGACGGTCGCGAGGTGGATCGCTGGGAGGGATTTCTGCCCTGGTCGGTGCAGGAGCTGCCCAAAACGGGCAACCTGCTCATCACCGGACGCAAAGGCCAGATTCAGGAGATCAATCGTCAGGGACGAACAGTCTGGCAGCTCAACACCGCCGACTTCGGTGTAACACAGCCCCAGAAAACCGTCCGGCTCAAAAACGGCCATCACCTCATCAACAACTGGTACAACGAATGGAACAAGGAGCCGGTGGATTCGACCGCTCTTCCCGTGCAAGCCGTCGAGGTCGATGGAGACGGGCGGGTCGTCTGGCAGCTCCGGTCGTGGCGGGATCCCGACCTCGGCCCCTCGACGACGATTCAGCTGCTCGATGAACCGGTCGATCGCGACCGCCTCTTTTTCGGGGAGTTCAATCCGCGGTGGCCCAAACTCTTTGTCGGCCCGAACGAACCGATCGGCGTCGGGCGAGGCATCCATCCGGGGCGCGTGGCGTGGATTCACAGTCCGGGCGTGGCCCGGTGGGACGGCAAAAGCGGCCTCTGGGTAGAGGATCGCTGGAACGACCAGGCCAAAGCCGATGCGATGATCCCCGAAGCCGTCATGCAGCTGACCGGAGAACCGACGGCACAGAAAGGCTGGCAGGCTCTCTTCCGCCATTTCAACCGCACGCACGAGCGGGGCAACCGAGGATACCGGCGAGGAGAGATGATCGCGGTGAAACTGAATATGAACAATGCGATTACCCACCGCGACACCATCGAGCTCAATTCGTCGCCCTTCGTTACGTTGGCCCTCGTCCGTTCCTTGGTGCACGACGGCGGCGTGCGGCCGCAGGACATCGTGCTGTGCGAACCCAGCCGCGCCATCACCGACAGCATCTACAACAAGGTGCACCGCGAGTTCCCGCAGGTGCGCATCATCGACAATCTCGGCGGCGAGGGGCGCGAGAAGTGCGAATACTACCCCGAACAGATCGTCTATTCGGCCGACAACGGTGCGATGGCCCGCGGACTGGCCAAGTGCATCGTCGATGCCGACTACCTCATCAACTCGGCCCTGCTGAAGACCCACAGCGGCCCGGGAGTAACGCTGACGGCCAAAAACTGGTACGGCGCAACGGACATCTACCTGCAATGGCGCCGGAATGCCCACAACAACATCAGCCCTGACAAACGCCACGGCAAACCGGGTTACAAGACATTCGTCGATTTCATCGCCCATCGGGATTTGGGCCAGAAGACGCTGCTCTTCTTGATCGACGGTACCTACGGTTCGCGCGATGTCAACGGCGCACCCAATCCGAAGTGGATGAAAGAGCCTTTCTGCGGAGACTGGGCCTGCTCGCTGATCGTCTCGCAGGACGAGGTGGCCTGTGATGCGGTCGGCATGGATTTGTTGATCGGCGAGTGGCCGGAGTTCGGCAGCTTGAATTACTGCGACGAATATCTGCGCGAAGCCGCCAGCATTCCCCATGCCCCCAGCGGAACGGTCTATCAATTCGGCGGCAAACCGCTGACACAGCCGCTCGGTCTGTTCGAGCACTGGAACAATCCGCAGGAACGGAAATACATCAAGATCGACTTGCGATATAAGAAACTGCAATAAAACGGGGTGCTGGCGGCATAGGCCGTGTATGTTGAACGCCGCGTGTCGGCACACAGGTGGCGGATGCATTTCTTAGATCGACTGAATCTAATCCCCCGGAATATTGTTAGTGCATCTATTAACGACATAGTTGCAATTCCAGAACAATTCAGTATAAATCATAAGGATAAACACTTTGCGACTTTTGTGAGATTTTTTCTTTTTGGTACATTCAAGTATATATTTGGGGATTTTGTTATCAAAGAATGGGTTTTTATATTTGTACAAGGTTATTTGGACACATTGTAAAATGAAGCGATTACAAATACTTTGCAACTTACTTATCCGATGCTTTTTCTTTTGCGCAATTCTTCTACTTTATTGGTAAAAGTTAAATAACATCATCCTGTTTCAAACATACAAATTTTGGAGGTTATTTTTTGAAATTCGGCAAAAAGATTCTATATTTGCATGCTCGATTTCGGTCGGGGAGGGGTAAGCGTTTCTTCCTATGCCGAATCAAGGGCTTCGGAGAGGTGGGTGAGTGGCTGAAACCACCGGTTTGCTAAACCGACGTACGGGTCAATCCGTACCACGAGTTCGAATCTCGTCCTCTCCGCAAAGACCCGAAGCCACTTCGGGGACAATCGAAGACAAATCCCGCAAAATCAAGGTTTTGCGGGATTTTCGTTTCTATTTCCACGTCATCCAAAAGACACGAAAAAGCCCCGTTTTGACAAAGTCGCGTTACTAAAACCGTTACTAAAATTCGGTCGACCGTTTTAGTAACGATTTACGACACAAGTCGCTGATTTGTCGCCTGTTGTCCTGAAAACGTCTGCTCAGAAACCGAGTATTAACCGTTCCTTTGCCGACGGCGATTCGTTACAGAAATCGCCCGGCGAGAACAAAAACAAGAGGTATTATGAGCAAGAGCACATTCACGATTCTTTTCTATGCTCGAAAGAATCAGGTAAACAGAATGGGTAGAGCGGGCATTATGATTCGTGTTACGGTCAATGGAGAATCCGTGCAGTTCAGCTCGAAGTTGGACATCGAACCGGAATTGTGGGATGCGACGAATCAAAAGATGGTCGGCACGACGAAAGTCGCGCGCGAATTCAACACGCTGCTCGACGAGATACGAACGAGCCTGCGCAACCACTATCGGGAAATCGAGAAATACGAAGCCTATGTAACGGCCGAAAAAGTGCGCAATGCTTTTTTAGGGCTTACCATTCGACAGCAGACTTTGTTGGGAATGTTTCGCAAGCACAACGAAGATGTGCAGAAGCTGGTAGGCATCAGCAAGAGTGCCGCGACCTATGCCAAGTATGACCATTGCCTGCGAAGACTGGAAGAGTTCATTCAAGTGAAGTATCGGGTCAAGGACGTTGCGCTGAAAGAAGTGTCGCACTCCTTTATCGTGAGCTTCGAGCAATATCTGCGCACAGTCAGTCATTGCAACGAAAACACCTCGGCCAAATTTCTGCAAACACTGCGTATGATTATCATCGAGGCGAAAAACAACGGCTGGATATTCAACGACCCGTTCGCCAACTATCGAATCCGACTGAAAAAGGTCGACCGAGGTTATCTGACCGATGAAGAGCTGCAACGCATTCTGCAAAAGAAGATGCCGTGTACGCGATTGGAACAAGTGCGCGACGTATTCATTTTCTCGTGCTTTACGGGGTTGGCCTACATCGATGTAAAGAATCTTACCAAAGAGAATATCCGTACCTCGTTCGACGGCAAACTGTGGATCATGACGCATCGCCACAAGACGCAGACATCGGTAAACGTACCGCTGCTGAAAGTACCCCAAATGCTGTTGAAGAAGTACGAAGGAACATTGCCGGACAGACGGTTGCTGCCCGTGTTGAGCAATCAAAAACTCAACTCCTATCTGAAAGAGATTGCCGACCTGTGCGGCATCGAGAAAAACATCACGTTCCACCTTGCGCGCCATACCTTCGCCACGACGATGACGCTGGCCAAAGGAGTACCCATTGAGACGGTAAGCAAGATGCTGGGGCATACGAATATCGTTACGACTCAAATTTATGCCCGCATTACCAACGACAAAATCGGTCGGGACATGCAAGCACTGGCGGGACAATTAGGCGAAATCGAAAAAATTGCATTGGAGGCATAACCATGAACCGAGGAACCATTGCTATAACACCTAACCGTATTGCGATTACATTATCTTCGGACGGAACTATGTGGATGACCACCGAAGAAATCGCGACGATATTCCATGCAACGGCGGCGAGCGTCGAAAGACATATTAAGAAATTACTTGCGAAGGGTGAATTGGACGAACGAAAAGTGAGAATGGAAGAAATAAAGATATGCGGAGGATGTAGGTGTATCGTGGAATACTATAACCTCGATCTGATTATCGCACTCTCTTATCGAATCGACACGCCTGCAAGCAAGGCGTTCCGACGGTGGATCGGAGAACGAGTGCTTCGGTCGCTGAAAAGAGAGGCGGTACCGCCCTTGATTCTACGAATCGAAAGGCGGAACGAAATAACAAATTGACAAAACCGGAATGGCGGAAGAAATATCTTCCGCCGTTTTTTGTGCCATGCGAAAAAACATTCCATAGTCCTTACCTACTATGGAAAATGCCATTTTACGAAACATCATCTTTGCTGCCGAAACCACAAAGCGGCAACTATGGAAATCATCACATTCGACCACGAAGTCTACAAGGATTTGAGCGACAAAATCGAGCGAATCGCCGATTACGTTTTGAAGAAAGAGGAGCGACCGCAACACGCTCCGGAAATCTGGCTTACGAGCGAGGAATTGGCCGATCTGCTGAAAATAAGCACCCGTACTCTGCAACGCATGCGCAAGGAGCGGGTTATCCCCTACACGATGATACGCAGCAAATGCCTCTATCGCCTCTCCGACGTGGAGGAATGCATCGCCCGCCGCATCGTTTCCTGCAATCCGCAGACGCTGGCGGAGTTTCGCAAGAACTATTTTCTTACCCACAAATCGATCGACCGATGATTCTTGAAAGGGAAACTTTCGAGCGCTGGATGCACGAGGTCATCGACCGGCTCGACCGCCATGAGCAGCTGTTGCTTTCGCTCAAAGGTACGGAAGGCAGAGAGCAGATGTACGTGAACGGCGAACGGCTGCTGGACAATCAGGATTTGTGCCAACTCTTGCAGACGAGCAAGCAGTCGTTGCAGCGTTATCGCAGTTCGGGCTTGCTACGCTATCGGAAGCTGCGGCACAAAACCTACTACACGGAATCGGACGTGCAAGACTTTCTGAAAAATCACTTGGAAGAATTCGCGGCAGGTCGCAAGGTCTCTATGTCGAAGCGTTAACAACACCACAAGCTATCATTTCGACGCCACAAGCTGTCATGCAATACCGGAACGATACCCGCACCAGCGACGGCCGCTATCTTCGTGAGGTGTAACACGTACACTTATAAATCAATAACGTATGGAACAGAAAAAGAAAGAACAGGACGTTCTGATCGTCCAAGACGAAAAGACAGGCGAAATCGGCGTGGTAGCCGGTCTGAAAAGCGACGGCACGCCGAACCTGAAACCCGCCAAAGCGGAACACGCGCAGGACTTCCTGCGTTTCGACCGGCACGGCGACGTACTGGACAACTTCTTCGCCAACTTCTTTCGGCAATGCAAGGAGCCGAACCGCTTCGGGTTCTACCGTGTGGCGGTCGAAGGCATGGAGAACGTTGTCGCGGTGATGAAAGATCTACTCAAAGACCCCGTAGGTTTTCGGGAGGTACTTGCCGCGCACAAGGTCGATACGACGAAATACGAGCAGGCGGCCGCACAACAAGTGCAGGAACAGCAAACCGAACCCAAAAAGCAGACGGAACGCCAAAACGAGGGCTACAAGGGCATCGACGAAACGCGCATCGACAGCGAAGAATTCGAGCGACGCTGGGGTTTGCAAATCGACGAACTGCGCCAATCGGGCGACTGGGAACGGATGCTCGGCCACGGCAAATCACGTCTGACGACCTGCTACCCCGAAATCGGGGGCGTGCGCTTTCCGGTCGAAGCCCGGCTGTCGTTGCGGGAGAATCCCGACGGGACGGTTTCTCTCGTGCCGCACCCGCTGCGAAAAGAACCCGACCTGAAAGCCTACGAGAATATCGAGTTCACGGACGAAGATCGGGACAATCTGAAAAAGACGGCCAATCTGGGCCGCGTGGTCGAAGTCCTCGACAAGCAGACCGGAGAACTCGTACCCTCCTACATCAGCATCGACCGTCAGACGAACGAAACGATCGTCATACCCGTCGATGCGATCCGCATCCCCGACGAGGTGAAAGGTGTCAAGCTCGACAAGGAGCAGCAGGCGGCACTGGCCGCCGGAAAGGGCGTCTATTTGGAAGGCATGACCTCCAAGAGCGGCAAGAAGTTCAATGCCACGATTCAAATCAATGCCGACAAACGGGGATTGGATTTCCACTTCGGAGGCCGACGACAAGCGCAACATCAAGAACAAAAGAATGGGCAGACACAGGACGACGGCCGCAAGGTTTACATCGGTAAGACGCTGCTCGGACTGCCGATTCTCGACGAGATACGGCAAGGCTGGGCACAAAATAAGTGGGTGCTGATGGAGGGTCTTACCGACAAGAAAGGCCGCACGTTCGACGCCTACGTCCGTCCGAATCACGAGAAAGGCAAGTACGACTTCCGTCGGACGGTTTCCGACCCGTCGCAAATTCATGAAATAAAACCCACGCATGCTTCTCAAACGCAAGTAGCGGTCAACTCGGAGGGCAAGACGCACGAGGCGACCAAGTACACGGGCGAACCGCTGAAAAAAGGACAGACCGCACCTGCCGACACGAAACAGCAAGAACGGCAGCAGCAAGGCGAGAACCGTCGTCCGAACATCCGCAACCGATCGGGAGTGAAAATGTAATTCCGACCATCCATCGAAATCGGGACTTTCAGTCCCACAACCACTAAATCCACAGTAAATAAATCCATTCAGTATGAAAACTATCCTTGCAGAAAAGCCGAGCGTAGCGCGGGAAATCGCCCGCATCGTCAAGGCTACCCGCCGCGAATCGGGTTACTACACGGGCGGCGATTACAACGTAACATGGGCCTTCGGCCATCTGGTACAGCCCGCCCTGCCGGACGGCTACGGCATCAAGGGATTCCACCGCGATAACCTGCCGATTATTCCGCCGGTCTTCAAACTCGTGCCGCGGCAAGTCAAGACCGACAAGGGCTACAAGCCGGACAGCGACGTGGCGGCGCAAATCAAAGTCATCGCGCGGCTGTTCCGCGAGAGCGAACGTATCATTGTGGCGACCGACGCGGGACGCGAGGGCGAGCTGATCTTCCGATACCTGTACGAGTATATCGGCTGCGCCACGCCGTTTGATCGTCTTTGGATCAGCTCGCTTACGGACAAAGCCATCCGCGAGGGGCTGGCACGTATCGAGAGCGGCGACAAGTACGACAACCTCTACTATGCGGCCAAAGCCCGCAGCGAGGCCGACTGGCTGGTGGGCATCAACGCCACGCAGGCCATCACGGTAGCCGCTGGACGCGGCACGTATTCGCTCGGCCGCGTGCAGACGCCTACGCTGGCGATGGTCTGCGAACGCTACCGCGCCAATCGGGACTTCAAGTCCGAAACCATTTGGCAGACACATTTCGCCGTAAAAGGCGACGACGATGCCGTGCTAAAATTTTCGTCCGTCAAAAAGTGGGAAGAGAAAGCCCCTGCTGAAGCAGCCAGCGAAGCATTGCGCCGAGAGGGCACGGCAACCGTCATGCGCGTGGAGCGCAAGGAAGTCGTGCAGGAGCCGCCTCTGCTCTACGACCTGACGACACTCCAAAAGGAGGCCAACACCAAGCACGGATTTTCGGCCGAAAAGACGCTCTCCATCGTCCAAAAGCTCTACGAGAATAAGCTGACGACCTATCCCCGCACGGGCAACCGCTACATTCCCGAAGATGTCTTCGCGGAAATTCCCGCATTGCTCCGCACGCTGAAAGACAACCCGACATGGTGCAATAGCCTCGCATTGGCGAACAACCCCACGCGCCGCAGCGTGGATGACAGCAAAGTTACCGACCACCACGCCTTGTTGATTACGGGCGTGAGGCCGAAGAATCTCTCCGCCGATGAACAGACAATTTATGACATGATTGTCGGACGTATGATAGAATCTTTCGCTGCGCCGTGCATCAAGGACAGCACGACGGTAACAGCCGTATGCAATGGCGTGGAATACGTCCTGAAAGGGACGATCGTCAAGCAGGCGGGCTGGCGCGACGTCTATGGTGCAGAGGCAGATGACCCGACGATTCCCGCATGGACGGAGGGCACGACGCTGACGCTGGCCTCCTCGTCGCTGACCGAAGGAAAGACCAAGCCGCAACCGCTGCATACGGAGGCGACCCTCCTCGCTGCAATGGAAACGGCCGGCCGCGAGATCGAAGACGACGAGAAGCGGCAGGCCCTCAAAGGGTGCGGCATCGGCACGCCGGCTACTCGTGCGGCAATCATCGAAACGCTCTTTGCGCGGGAGTATATGGTTAGACAGAAAAAATCGCTTGTGCCGACCGAAAAGGGGCTGGCACTCTATTCGGTCGTCAAGGGCATGCGTATCGCCAACGTAGAATTGACGGGCGACTGGGAGGCTGCGCTGGCCAAGATCGAACGCGGCGAGATGCGTGCCGAAACGTTCCGTGAAGCCATCGAAATCTACACCAAGCAAATTACCTCGGAGCTGCTCGGCTCGGAGAAGCTGTTCGCACGCACGCAGTCGGAATACCTCTGTCCGAAATGCCGCACGGGACGCATGCAGTTCTTTCGTAAAGTCGTGCGCTGCGACAATCCCGAATGCGGATTATCGGTATTCCGCATCAAAGCCGGCAAGACGCTTACCGACGAACAGATCGCCATTCTGCTGACCGTAGGCCACACGGAGGAGATTCGAGGCTTCAACAGCAAGCAAGGCCGCTCGTTCTCGGCGGCAATCGCTTTCGATGAGAACTTCGACACCGTGTTCGTCTTCCCCGAAAAGAAAAACGACCGTAAACCTGTCAAACGAAAGAAATAATGCGTAACTTCGCCACTGAGTTCACGGTCATAGGTCGTTGCGACTACTTGATAGCCGATACCGATTTATTCTCTGTGGATTTAGTGGTGGCACTCGGAGGGATACCGAGTGCCTTTTTCTTTCGCACCGATATAGTAATCACTAAATCCACAAAAATATGAATCCGAACAACAAGCCTGTCGAACTATCTTACTACGGGCTGTATCTCTTATCCTATCTTCGGGAGCATCATCCCGACAAAGCTACCGATGCGGCATTCGTTGCTGAACGTGCCGACCATGCCGCCGAAGTCTTCGAGCAGGCCCGCCGCGAAGG
Organism: uncultured Alistipes sp.; assembly: GCA_947623305.1. GTDB lineage: Bacteria > Bacteroidota > Bacteroidia > Bacteroidales > Rikenellaceae > Alistipes. Next base: position 153,523 of record CANQGQ010000003.1, read on the forward strand.
GCATCTGCCGGAGAGTGCGCAGGAGCTGGCTATGGCCGCTCTAATGGAAGGGCTTCGCTTCTCCAAATACGACACCCTCGTCGAGGTGCTGTGGAACGAGTTCGCGGACGAGGTACCGCAAAGCGACGCTCCGACCGTCGCCTTCACCCTGCAACCCTACATGGAGGGTATTTTCGCCCTCTATCCGCTTTCGGACGACTTCGCCTACTCGCCCGAATACGAACAGCTCTGCACGGAGCTGACTGGTGCGATTGCCATTTATTTCGAGGAAAATGGCATTTAATCGCAAAGCCAAGTTGCGGGACAATATCGAGGCGATACGCACGGCTTTCGAGTTGGACAAGGCAGGACGGGCGGCCACTCCCGAAGAACGGGAGCGGCTCGCCCGCTACTGCGGCTTCGGCGGGTTGAAATGTATTCTCAATCCGGCAAGCAATCTGACGGATGCCATGCAGTGGGCGAAATCCGACCTCGAACTGTTCCCGCTGACGGTGGAGCTGCACCGTCTGATCCGCGACCACAGCGTGAACGACAACGAGTACAAACGTTATATCGACAGCCTGAAAAGCTCCGTGCTGACAGCATTCTATACCCCGTCGACCGTTACGGAAGCATTGGCGGACGTACTACACGACTATGGTGTGAAGCCGCACCACCTGCTGGAACCCTCGGCCGGGCACGGCGCATTCGTCGAGGCGTTCGCACGGCACAATCCCGATGCGGAGGTAATGGCATTCGAGAAAGACCTGCTGACGGGTAAGATTCTCGCGCACCTCTATCCAGATAAACGAGTGCGGACGGAGGGTTTCGAGCGCATCGAAAAGCCGTTCGAGGGCTATTTCGATGTGGCCGTCTCCAATATTCCGTTCGGCGATGTGGCGGTATTCGACCCTGCATTTGCAACGAGTAAGGAGGAGGAACGGCGTGCTGCCACGAAAGCCGTACACAATTATTTCTTTCTGAAAGGGTTGGATGCTGTTCGCGACGGCGGTATCGTGGCGTTTATCACTTCGCAGGGCGTGATGGATTCTCCACGTAACGAGGCGGTGCGGCTCGAAATGCTCAAAGAGGCGCATTTCGTATCTGCGATTCGTCTGCCAAGCAACCTCTTTACCGACGAGGCTGGAACGGAGGTCGGCAGCGACCTAATCATCCTGCAAAAAGATACTCGCAAAGAGGGACTGACCGAAGACGAGAAACTGTTTACCCGTTCGGGAACGCTGCACGGCGTAAAAACCAATCGCTATTTTATCGAACACAAGGAGCAGATTGTCTATACGAGTGCGGAGTTGGATACCGACCCCTACGGAAAACCTGCCATGGTTTATAAACACGATGGCGGCGTAGAGGGTATCGCCATACAGTTGCGTGAGTTGCTCGACCACAACCTGCACGCGCGGTTGGTCATGCGGCTCTACTCCGGCGGTATTCGAGATGCGCGACTGCAAGAGCAGCAAGCAGAAACACAAGCGACCGAACCGTCCTTGCACATAGAACCGTCAGCGGAAAATCTGGCCGAGTTCGGTACATGGGCGAAAGAAAAGGAGCAACGGCTGTGGGAGGAACGACCGCCGGAAGCAGAGGATTTCGAGGAGGCGACCGTCATCGAAGAGACAGTACAGTCCCCGCCCCCAGCGATTCGGCAGGAAATCGAGCAAGCTGCCGTACCTCTCCAAGAAGAGAAGCCCAAAATCGAGCCGCCCGTCATGACGCTTTACGACCTGTTCGGATTTACACAGGAGGAGCGACGACAGACGCAGCGCACGACATCCAAGCGTCGGCAACATTCGTCGAGGCGACCGCCGATACCGCAACCATCGCTGTTTACGCCGCGACCTGTCGAATCGCAGATCGCACAACCCATTTATACTGATCCCGATGCTCCCTATGTTGCTCTCGATTGGGAAGAGAACCCGCCTATCAACGGCTTCTACGAAACGATGATGCAGCTTACACCGGGACAGCGAGCAGAATTCCGACGCAGGAATACGGAGGAGCGGCACGGGTACGCTGCCGACATATCACGTGGCAGACGAAAATCGCAATCCGAAGTCCGTCAAACGGGGAATTTATTCGATTCCATTGATCCGACACGAATGACCGAAGTCGTTATTTCGTCCGAAGAATGGCAACGCAAACACGAAGAGGAGATGCAGCCCCGACCGTTCAAGGAGATGTTGGAGCCGCACCACCGCGAGGGGTCGCTCGTCAAAGCAGACATCGACGGGGAACATTATCAGATCGGCTATCTGAAAGACGTTACCGGCTACGGGGCGACGTTCCACCCGCTCGATTTGGAGCCGGTGCAGCAGCAGAAAGCGGCGGCCTATATCGCTTTGCGTGACGCTTACCAACGGCTCTACGCCTACGAAGCCGAGTATCAGGACGAGGGCGACGCTATGCGCAAAGACCTCAATGTCCGCTACGACGAGTTCGTCGCGCGTTACGGCAACCTGAACGCCAAAGCGAACGTCAAGCTCCTTATGATGGACGCTTCGGGGCGTGACATTCTCGCCATAGAACGGGCGGAGGAGGGCAGGTTCGTCAAGGCCGACATCTTTGACCATCCAGTTGCTTTTTCATTGAATCAGCTTACGCACGTCGATACACCCGAAGAAGCCCTGTCCGCGTCGCTCAACCGCTACGGCGGCGTGAACCTCGACTACATGGAATCCTTGTCGGACAGCAGCCGCGAGGAGCTGATCGACGCGCTGAAAGGGCGCATTTTCTACAATCCGCTGGCCGGAGGGTACGAGACAAAGACCGCTTCATCGCGGGCAACGTCGTCGATAAGGCGGAACGCATCGAGGCATGGATGACCGAGAACCCGCACGGCGAGCGCGAAAAGGAAGCCCTCGCAGCACTCCGAGAGGCCCCGCCGCGCCCGATTTCATTCGACGAGCTGGACTTCAACCTCGGCGAGCGGTGGATACCGACGGGGATTTACGCGGCCTATGCCTCCTACCTGTTCGATACGGACGTAAGGATCGGTTTCTCAGAGAGCATGGACGAATATTCGGTCAAGTGCGGCGTGAAGAACGCCAAGATTCTCGACCAATACTGCGTCAAGGGCTATTACCGCAATTACGACGGTATCGCCCTGCTGAAACATGCCCTCGTGAACACCGTCCCCGACATGAGCAAGAGCATCGGCAAGGACGAGCACGGTAACGACATCAAGGTACGCGACAGCGAGGGTATACAGCTCGCCAACGCCAAAATCGACGAGATCCGCAACGGCTTCGTCGAGTGGCTCGCGGAGCAGTCGCCAGAGTTTCAGAAAAGGCTCGCGGACATGTATAACCGCAAGTTCAACTGTTACGTCCGCCCGCAGTACGACGGCTCGCACCAGACCTTTCCCGACCTCGCCCTGAAAGCCCTCGAACGGCGGTTTGGTATCAAGGACGTGTACCAGAGCCAGAAGGATTGTATCTGGATGCTCAAACAGAACGGCGGCGGCATCTGCGACCATGAGGTCGGCACGGGCAAGACGCTGATCATGTGTGTCGCGGCGCACGAGATGAAACGGCTGGGGCTGGCGCACAAGCCGATGATTATCGGTCTGAAAGCCAACGTCGCGGAGATCGCCGAATGCTACCGAACGGCCTATCCCAATGCGCGAATACTCTACGCCACGGAAAAGGACTTTTCGCCCGCCAACCGCGTGCGCTTCTTCAATGACATCAAGAACAACGACTGGGACTGTGTCATCATGTCGCACGATCAGTTCGGCAAGATTCCTCAGTCGCCCGAATTGCAGCAGCGGATTCTCCAAGCCGAATTGGACACGGTAGAGGAGAATTTGGAGGTGCTGCGCAGTCAGGGCAAGGAGGTTTCCAAAGCGATGCTGCGGGGGTTGGAGAAGCGGAAAATCAACCTTTCCGTCAAGCTCGAAACCATCGCCCATGCCATCAAGTCGCGCACGGACGACGTGGTGGACTTCAAGCAGATGGGCATCGACCATATCTTCGTGGACGAGAGCCACCAGTTCAAGAACCTGATGTTCAACACGCGCCATGACCGCGTGGCAGGGCTGGGCAATCAGGACGGCAGCCAGAAGGCGCTCAACATGCTTTACGCCATCCGCACCATTCAGGAGCGGACAGGGCGCGACGTTCCTCTCCGGTACGACCATCAGCAATTCGCTGACGGAATTGTACCTGCTGTTCAAATACCTGCGCCCGAAGGAATTGGAGCGGCAGAACATCAATTCGTTCGACGCATGGGCGGCCATCTTCGCCAAGAAAACGACGGACTTCGAGTTTTCGGTAACGAACAACATCGTGCAGAAAGAGCGCTTCCGCTACTTTATTAAAGTGCCGGAGCTGGCGCAATTCTACAACGAGATCACGGATTACCGCACGGCGGAGGACGTAGGCGTGGACAGGCCGCAGAAAAACGAGATACTGCACAACATCCCGCCCACGCCGCAGCAGGAGGAGTTCATCGAGAAGCTGATGCAGTTCGCGCAGTCGGGCGACGCCACGATACTCGGACGCGACAAGCTCTCGGAGACCGAAGAAAAGGCCAAGATGCTGATCGCAACGGACTACGCCCGCAAAATGGCGCTCGACATGCGTCTTATCGACCCCGACCTGTACGAAGACCACTCCGACAACAAGGCGTCCCACTGCGCGGCGACGATTGCGGAGTATTATCGCAAATACGATGCACAGAAAGGTACGCAGTTCGTCTTCTCGGATTTGGGGACGTTCCAGCCGGGACAGTGGAACGTGTACAGCGAGATCAAACGCAAGCTCGTGGAGGATTACGGCATACCGGCTTCGGAGATTCGCTTCATTCAGGAGTGCAAGACCGACAAGGCCCGCAAAGCGGTAATCGACGCGATGAACGAGGGCAAGGTGCGGGTACTATTCGGCTCGACGTCGATGCTCGGCACGGGCGTGAACGCCCAACGGCGAGCCGTCGCAGTGCATCACCTCGACACGCCATGGGTGCGACATGAAGTCGCATAGATAATTGTTGGAATGATATTTTAAGTATCAGCTTTAACCCGCTGTTCCGTCAG
>CANQGQ010000004.1 GCA_947623305.1 uncultured Alistipes sp.
CAAAGACCGATATGATTCAAGTGAACCGAATTTATTTAATTTTTAACCTTGTCCATTTTTAGTGGACAGTAGTGATAACGACGCACGAAGAGGCGTGGAAATTGGTAACTCAATCCGTGATTTATATACAGTCCGTTCTTTCGTTATCGTCTAATTTTGCAACATGAAACGAAACGGAATGCCTGAAAGGAAAAACAGACATGGAATCGACAACGAATTAAAAAGAGATATCATCATGGAAACGAACTGCAATTTCAACATGTACGTCCCCACACGCCTGCTGTTCGGTGCGGGCGAACTCGACCGGTTGCACGAGCAGCGGATGCCGGGACGCAAAGCCTTGATCATCGTGAGCAACGGCCGTTCGACCAAAGCCAACGGCTATCTGGCCCGTGTGGAGGAACAGCTCGATAAGGCGGGCATCGCCCACGCCCTTTTCGACCGGGTGGAGGCCAATCCACTCCGCACGACCGTCATGATCGGCAGTCGCGCCGCCCGTGAGCAGGCGTGCGACTTCATCCTCGCCCAGGGCGGCGGCAGCGTGATGGACGCCTCGAAAGCCATCGCCATCACGACCACCGCCGGTACGGGTTCGGAGGCCGATCCGTGGGGTGTGGTGACCAACGAGGAAACGCACGAGAAGATCGGATTCGGCATGCCCGACACGTTCCCCGTGCTCTCCATCGTCGACCCCGAGCTGATGACCACCGTGCCGCCGCGCTTCACGGCCTATCAGGGCTTCGATGCCCTGTTCCACAGCACGGAGGCTTACATCTCGCGGGCCGCCAACCTGATGAGCGACATGTACGCCCTGACGGCCATCGAGAACGTCAGCCGTCATCTTGCCGCCGCCGTGAAAGACGGCAGCGACCTCGAAGCCCGCAGTCGCGTGGCGTTCGGCAACACGCTGTCGGGTGTGGTGATGACCTTGAGCAGCTGTACCAGCGAGCACTCGCTGGAACACGCCATGTCGGCCTATCATCAGGAACTGCCGCACGGTGCAGGACTCATCATGATAAGCAAGGCATACTATACACACTTCATCAAGCGGCACGTCTGTGACGATCGGTTCATCCGCATGGCACGCGCGATGGGTATCGAGAATGCCTCCGACCCGATGGACTTCATCGTGGCGCTCACGGCTTTGCAGGAGGCCTGCGGTGTCGCCGACCTGCGCATGTCCGATTTCGGCATCGCACCCGACGAGTTCGCCGCTTTCACGACCAACGCCCGTGAAACGATGGGCAAGCTCTTCGCCGCCGACCGCAGCGAGTTGAGCGAGGATGATTGCATAGCTATTTACAACGAATCGTACAAATAAACGACCCTTATGAAACCTCGTATCACAGTCCACATGATGACCTCGGTGGACGGACGCATCGACTGCCCCGTGATGGCGCAGCTGACGTCGAAGAGAGGGAAAGCGCTATCGTCTGGCTGCGTTATACGATGATTGAGAAATAGCGATTATGACAGAACCGAAACGAATCGTCTTCTCCGACGCAACGAGTACCGCTTGCAGGGTGGTAACGGTTGAAATTGTAAAACAAAAAATAGCAAGACATGAAAACGATTTTAACAACTTTACTCATCGCAGTCGCACTCGGCAGCAGCTCTTGCGGCTCGAAAAAGGCGGAGCAGAAAGCGCTGGTCGTCTACTTCTCGGCCACGGGCACGACGGCCGCCGTAGCACAACTTATATCGGAGCAGACCGGCGCCGACCTATGCGAGATCAAGCCGGAAACGCCTTATTCGGCCACCGACCTCGACTGGCGCGACAAGCAGTCGCGCAGCTCCGTGGAGATGAACGACCCTGCCTCGCGACCCGCCGTGTTGCCCGTAGAGAAAGGCCCTGCGGCGTATGACGTCATCTACCTCGGTTATCCCATCTGGTGGGACTCAGCACCGCATGCAGTCGATACGTTCATCGAAAGCCACGACTTGAAAGGCAAACGCATCATCCCGTTCGCCACGTCGGGCAGCAGCCGCATCGACAACAGCGTAAAGCAGCTCCGAGCCTCCTATCCCGACATCGTGTGGGAAGAGGGCGAATTGTTGAACGGTGCCACCGAACAGAGCGTCGCCGAGTGGCTCGAATCATCGAAGCAAAAACATCAACCCAATAAATAGTTTACACCATGAATAAGACATTAGCGATTTTAGTATTCACATTTATTGCATTCAGCAGTATGGCACAAGAAAAAATAGTTCAGACAGCCGGGCGCACACAGTTAGGCGAGTTCGCACCGGAGTTCGCGCACCTCAACGACGACATCCTTTTCGGCGAGGTGTGGAGCCGCAACGACTTGTTGAGCCTGCGCGACCGCAGCCTCGTTACCGTTACGGCGCTCATCAGTCAGGGCATCACCGATTCGTCGCTCGTCCACCACTTGCAGACGGCGAAGAAGTACGGCATCAGCCGCACGGAAATCTCCGAAATCATCACCCACATCGCCTTTTATGCCGGTTGGCCGAAGGCGTGGGCGGCATTCCGTCTGGCTAAGGACGTTTGGGCCGACGATGTTGCGAGTGACGACGCCAAAGCCGCGTTCCAGCGCAGTATGATCTTCCCCGTCGGCGAACCCAACACGGCCTACGCCAAGTATTTCATCGGCAACAGCTACATCGCACGGATATCGACCGAGCAGATTCCGTTCTCGAACGTTACTTTCGAGCCGGGTTGCCGCAATAACTGGCACATCCACCGTGCCACGAAAGGCGGCGGTCAGATGCTCGTAGGCGTAGCCGGTCGCGGCTGGTATCAGGAGGAGGGCAAACCCGCGCAGGAAATTCTGCCCGGCACGGTCATCCATATCCCTGCGGGCGTGAAGCACTGGCACGGCGCTGCGGCCGACAGCTGGTTCGCCCACCTCGCATTCGAGATTCCGGGCGAAAACACCTCCAACGAGTGGCTCGAACCCGTAACCGACGAGGAGTACGGCAAACTGAAATAGAAAATTTTTCGAATATGAAAAAGTATTTTCTGTTATTGGCACTCCTTGTCGGCATGACGGTCAGTGCCTGCGGAACGGACGACGAGACGCCGATTCCGCAAGAGCCGTCCACAGAACAGCCGGGCGGCGGAGATGATGACAACGGCGGTGGCAACGATGACGATGAAACGCCCGATCCCGTGAAGCCAACCCCCGGAACGAACGGACGTTATCTGGTGCTGTTCACCTCCCGCACCGGCAATACGGAACGCATGGCCGAGGCAATTCGCACGACGCTGGACTGCGACCTACTCGAAGTGGAGCCGGCCGTGGCGTTCGACGACGACTACCAAGGCATGCTGGAACGTGCCCGTGAGGAACTCGCCGGGATTCGTAATGGCAACTACCCGGCCATCAAGACCTCGGTAGAGTCGCTGGACGACTACGACGTGGTGTTCGTCGGCTATCCCATCTGGCACGGGAGCATGGCCACGCCGATGCAGACCTTCCTGCACGAACACGCAGCTAAGCTCGCCGGCAAGCGGATCGCCCTGTTCGCCTCCAGCGGCAGCAGCCCCATCTCGACCTCGGTGAGCGAAGCCCGTGCCTTGTGTCCCGACGCCGACTTTACCGAAACCCTGCACCTGACCTCCTCTACGCTCTCGCAGATACAGTCGCACATCGCTTCATGGTTGGAGCGGTTGGGCTTGGGAAAAGAGGATGACGACAATAATAACGAACCGGATATGAATACGAACCGAATCAGCATCAAGGCGGGAAGCACGACCTTTACCGCCACACTGGTGGACAACTCGTCCACTCGCGCTCTCAAAGAGTTATTGGCCGAAGGCGATCTGACCATCAGCATGTCGGATTACGGCAACATGGAAAAGGTCGGCCCGATCGGCCGATCGCTGCCCCGCAACGACGAGAACATCACCACGCAGGCCGGGGATTTGATTCTCTATCAGGGCAACAGTTTCGTCATTTACTATGCGCCCAACACGTGGTCGTTCACCCGTCTGGGGCATATTGACGGCGCTACGCGCGAGAACCTGCTCGCCGCATTGGGCAGCGGCAGCGTGACGGTCACGCTATCATTGGAATAAAATACCGATTAGACAACCGAAAAATATGCCGTATGGCCATTTGCAACGTTGTGGGTGGCGTGCCCGCCCGATTCATCAAGGAGATCGCCGAATAGGTATGCCATGAACTCAGAAATTTCTCCCCGCCGGCTCGAACCGCTCTGGAATCGGGAATACTGCAAGGTCATGGCAGGAAACTTTCTGCTGTTCTTTTCGTTTTATCTGATAACGCCCATACTGCCGATTTATCTCGACACCGAATTCGCAGCGGATAAGGACATGATAGGCTTCGTCTTGTCGGGTTACGTCGTGGCGGCTCTTGTCGTCCGACCGTTCAGCGGATTCATCGTAGACAGTTTCGACCGGAAAAAGGTGCTGATGTGCTGCTTCTTCCTATTCTTCATCTGCTTCACGGGCTATATCGGCGCTGCGTCGATTCTGATGTTCGCGCTTGTCAGAACCGTTCACGGCCTTCCGTTCGGCGCTACGACCGTGGCGAACAGCACGGTCGCGGTCGATGTGCTCCCGTCGTCCCGACGCGACGAGGGAATGGGCTATTACGGATTGAGCAACAACCTCGCTATGGCGACTGCACCGACGGTCGGCATCTATGTTTACTCGATTACCGGAAACTTCCGGCTGTTGTTCTGGATTTCACTCGCCGTGGCCTTTCTCGGGTTCGCGGCCGTGTCGTCCATTAAAACCAAGGAAAGGCTTAAAGTGGAAAACAAGCCCAAAATAAGTCTGGATCACTTTTTTCTCAGCAGAGAGTGGCTGCTTGCGGTGAACACGGTATTGTTCGGACTGTGCTGGGGCGTCATGAGCAACTATGTCGCCATCTATAGCAAGGAAAAACTCGGCATTACCGACGGAGCCGGCATTTTCTTCGCCATCATCGCGGCCGGATTGATCTTTTCTCGACTCGCAGGCGCCAAATCGCTGCGCGAAGGCCGATTGACGGAGAACGCCGTACAGGGAGCCCTGCTCACGGCCGTCGGTCTGACGCTGTTCGCGTTGTCGCCCGGAATAGGGGCCTACTATCTCGCACCGCTGCTGCTCGGGTTGGGCAACGGACGGATGTATCCGGCATTCCTGAACATGTTCATAAACATGGCCCGTAACGACCAGCGGGGCACGGCCAATTCCACCATACTGATTTCGTGGGATCTCGGTATGGGAATCGGCATCCTCGCCGGAGGCTTATTCGCGGAGTGGTTCGGTTACGCGGCCGCTTTTTGGTTTACGGCCGCCTCGCAGATTGCGGGAGCGCTCCTGCTGTCGTTCTTCACCCGCCGCTTCTTTGTGCGGCGCAAGCTGCGTGACTGAGGTTCAGTTCACGATTTGCGCCCGGTAATCGCTGGGCGTGCATCCGGCCTCTCTCTTGAACAGACGGGTGAAATGCTGGACATACTGGAATCCAAGACCATAGGCGATTTCGCTTATGGTCTTTTCGGTCGATGCGATTTCCGACTTGGCGATTTCCAACACCTTGCCGTGAATGTAGTCCAGCGCCGTATGCCCGACCTCCTTGCGCAGCAGATCGCTCAGATAGTTGGCGGACAAATTCAGTTTGTCGGCGCAATACCGGACGTTGGGAAGCCCGAGGCGGGCGGCGTTGCCGGCGTGGAAATAGTCGTCGAGCAGCCGCTCGAAACGCACCAGAATGTCGCGGTTGACGTTGTCGCGCGTGGTGAACTGACGGTCGTAGAAGCGGGTGCAATAGTCGAGAAATAGCTTGATGTTGTCCACGATAAGCGTCTTGCTGTGCTTGTCGACGGGATATTGCAACTCGCACTCGACTTTGCGGAAACACTCCATGACGATATGCCGTTCGCGCTCGCTCAGATGCAGGGCCTCGTTCGTGTCGTACGAGAAGAAGGTATAGTCGCGCATCGCACGTCCCAGCGGCGTATTGCGCAGCAGGTCGGGGTGGAACAGCAGGACGTATCCCGAGGGCTGGAACACTTCGCCGTCGTCCTCAGCGCCGAACACCTGACCCGGCGCCACGAATATCAGCGTGCCGTCCTGATAGTCGTAATAGCGACGACCGTAACGCAGTTCGCCGCAGGACTGGTCTTTCAGGAACACGGCATAAAAGCCGTACAGTTTGCGGGCATGGTGCAGGGGCTTCACCTTCGAGAAGTCGATGAAGCTGACCAGCGGGTTGAGCGTCTCCACGCCCGCCCACTCGTTGTAGGCGCAGATGCTGTCGGTTTTTATAATCTCGCTCATCGTTATCGTGCTTGTTCATCGCAAAGTTAATACATCCCGTTCCGTTTCGGTACTCCATCGGAGAAAATGGTAATCTTTCGAGGGATTCATATAAAGGGACGTGCGCGAAGCCGCCCGTCGGCATATTCCATAAAAACGCTATCAGAGAAAATGGTAAGTCGTTCAGAGATTTATCTACCGGGCGGGTGCGAAGTCAGCCTTAATTTTGCATCGTAAAAAAACGATTAAACGCATTCGACGATGGCAAAACGGGTAACTTTCGAACACAACATCTGGAATATGGCGGGAAGATGCGGATAAATGGCTCGATGGGTTGAATGTAACTTCGATAAACGGAGAAAAGTAAAAAACGAAGGATATGAAAAGATCGACGATGATTATGATGACAATGACAATGATGTTCCTCGGCCCGCTTTCGGCTCAGGAAACGGAACGCATTCCGGCGAAAGGCTACGCCTTGTTCAGCAAGGAGGGTACGTTTCAGCCTTACGGTTTCACCCGCCATGCGGTGGGCGAACACGACATACTGATCCGCACGATGTACTGCGGCATTTGCCACAGCGACATCCATCAGGTACACAGTGACTGGAAAGAGGAGACATATCCGATTGTCCCCGGCCACGAAATTGTGGGCGAGGTGGTGCGTGTAGGCAAGGCCGTAACCAAATTTCGGGTTGGCGACATCGCCGAAGTGGGTTGCATGGTGAACTCCTGCCGCCACTGCGCATATTGCGAGGAGGGCGAGGAGCGATACTGTCTGGACGGTCGGGTGCTGACCTATGCCGACAAGGATATTTATCACGACGGAGAAATGACATAGGGCGGTTATTCGACGAACATGGTTGTGGACGAGTCCTTCGCCATCCGTGTGCCGAAAGATGCCCCGTTGGAGAAAATCGGCCCGTTGATGTGCGCCGGTATCACGACGTGGTCGCCCATCCGCCGATGCGGTGTCAAGGCCGGCGACAAGGTGGGCGTAGCCGGATTCGGAGGCTTGGGACACTTGGCGGTGAAATATCTCGTCAGCCTCTGTGCGGAAGTTACCGTCTTCGACATTACCGAGGACAAGCGGACGGATGCCCTGCGCCTCGGAGCCGTGCGGTATGTCAATGTGAACCGTGCGGAAGATTGGCAGGGACTGGACAATTCGATGACGTTCATCCTCTCCACGATTCCTGCCCGTTATGATCCGATGATGTATATCCGGATACTGAAAGTCGGAGGTACGCTGGCCGTGGTAGGTATGCCTGCGGCCAGCGAAACGCCGAGTGTCGGCATCACTTCGTTGCGCGGGCGTTTCCTAACCACATCCATCATCGGAGGTATCCGCGAGACGCAGGAAGTCGTGGACTACTCGCTCGCTCACGGCATTTATCCCGAAACCGTGGTCATTCCCGCCGATGCAAAGGCCATCGACAAGGCATACGATGAGGTGGTGAACGGACAAGTGAAATTTCGTTATGTCATAGATTTGCAAACCATTAAATAATAGATAGTATGAAAAGATTCATTGCTTTTACGTGGGTCATGTTATTGACCTTTTCCCTTTCCGCTTGCGGTGAAGAGAACAACCTGCCGGAAATTCCGAAAATTCCGACAGAGCAACTGGACGACAACGGCGACAATCCGGAGAATGACAACAATCAAACCGACGACGATATGAACGAAACGCAATTCCATGTAAAAATGAAGGTGGGCAACCGGGAGTTGACCGCCACATTGTTGAACAATGCCACGACCCGTGCGTTCGTGGCAAAACTACCGACGACGCTTCCGATGATGGACTTATACGACCGTGAAATGTGCTATCGTTTCCCGGAAGCTCTGCCGACGGACGACGTGAATACCTGCGGATACAAAGTCGGCGAAATCGTCTACTATCCGCCGATGCACAGTTTCGTCATCCTGTATGCCCAGAACGGCGAACATTTCAGCATGCAAAAACTGGGACGGATGGATTCGGGTGTCGAGCTGTTCCGAAATACGGGCGACGTGAACGTGACGTTCGAACTGATAAAGTGATATATATCACTATTGTTATCACGTGATTCCTGCGAAACGGATATTCAAAATAATGACAGATATTCGATTCACTGGTTTCATATACAGAAATTGTTAGAATGCTAAAATTGGTTGTTCTAAATAATATAGTTGGAATTTTCTAATGAAAAACGAAACTATGTCTTATGACAATTTCTTGTAGTAACACAACATAGCTATCATATATAAATTATAAACAAGTAAATTGACATGAAAGAACAATCCAAAAAGTCTGCTATTTTTTTGAAGAGAAACAGCACCTAACCCACTTTGCTACCGAACAAGATGTAGTGGAAGAACTATTCGAGTTACTCTTAGAAGCGAGAGACCTCTATCTTCAGAATGTGATCGTGGATGGCAAGCGGTATAGCCGCTATGTGGATGATTTCATCAACAGTCATCGGTACATAAACTGCACTAATGCGGTTTGTCGGAACTGCCACGAAATGAACATCCACATCGTTAAAGGGCTGCTGACTGAATGCGCCCACCTTATCCAACCTCTTTTTGCTGCATCCGACTTTTCCTGCGAGAAGTGTATGGAGCTGCAAAGGAAGTATGACCGGTCGGAACCGTTGCCGTCACCTATCGCGCATTATACCGATGGTTTTATAAAAACCCCGCCGCTTTCTTTCGGCTGCAACTTCACCCAAAAACAGATGACAGGTATTGTGTCTTGTGCCAATACTTATCATCTGTTTTGCGTTTCAGAGGTTTGCCTCGAGGATATGGAGGCTCTCTTTTCCTGCAAGGAGGGTTTTCATATCCGGGTAAACAATCTCCGTCATGTGGTTATCCTTTTCGATGCACTACTCGAAAACTCATTCATCCAATCCCGCTGGCAGTCCGTTCTGGACAAAGGGCGGTTCCTGCAATCCAAGGACGGGACACACTTCATTACTGCATCCAATCTTTCATCGGCACTTTCCGCTGTCAGAAATAATAAGACATCGGTTATCTGCGGAATAAAAAGAATCATCAAGGAACTGAAAAAATGAAAGCGAAAATTTTTCTCAAATGAGAATGATATAAATACGTAAAAGCACTATGTTTGGCCAATACGGACATAGCGCTTTTGTATGCCTTCTGAAACTTAAAGATTGGAATATAAATGAGTCGAACAGGTTTTACCAATCGTTAATGCAGGATGTTGTCTCCATGTACTCCGGAGATGAGGATGGTAATATACAGGAGTAGGTATCTACTTGAATCTGTGAGGAGATGTTGTCCGAAGCTGATGAAATAAATACTGAAACATATATAGATACTGCCGTTTTTATGGTTTAACTGAAGACAAAATCACCTTCATTGGATCAATGATAAAATCAATGTAAAAGTAAACGAGGGCAAGTATCGCACTCTTGCCCTCGTTAAGAATTCACTTTTCTTTTCGCACACCTTTAAACGGTGTTCCATCTTGTTTGACATCCATAAACCGTCCAGTATTTTTATCCCTTTTTACCCATTGTTCTGTTTTTGGGTTAAAAACCTGTGAACGATTCTTCACTGCGCCGTTACGATGCCCGTCTCCTAACGGTGGATTTGTTGCCATGACTAATTTCCTATATTTTGTTCTTGAATTATATAGCCAAGAACACGCTATTATGCTTGGATGTTTAAATCCAATTGCTAAGAAAACTCTGCTAATTTCAATCTATTACAACAATTGCCACCTATCGGCTCTATACTGTATTTTCAAGATACCATTATACCATATAGCCACACATCCTTCGTGCGTTGTATTTTTGAAATCTTATTCCATTTCCGGAGTTTTGTAGTTTCTATTGCTTGCAGAATGTTGTTTCATGCCATTGATGTAAATAATTTCAGGTATGTACTCACCCTTATCTTCCATATCCTTTTGCACTTCCGCAATTTTCCGCTTAATCTCATCAATATTGTCCTTTTCCATAATGACCATGAATATGCCGGATTGTGCCCGTTCTGCTTTCATATAGGCAGACAACTGAGTTCGATATCCGTGAATAAGATTTTCGTTAGTAGAACGTTTGATTTCAATGACGGTATTAGCCTTTGAGCCTTTGGTTATGTGAAAATCAATTTCACCTACACCAGGGTTATCTTCACGTGTTATGGCTAAGTCTAAATTACCTGCTATTTTGTATGTGTCCGCTACGGTATATAGGAGAAGTTGCCAATCTGTTTCATCCGGAGTACGATTGTTTCGATAAAACAGCTCTGAAAGCCTATTGTGCTCAACTAAATGTTTGAACTGGTGACACATTGCCAACGTGAGCTTATAAACCTCATCCGCTTCGTTTGCATACTCAGTTGGCTTTTGGAATGGATTTTCATCCAAGAGTTCTTGGAGCAATACATCTCGATACTGGTTCTTATTATCTGCTGCGAAATCATACGGCACCGCATTAAGATTCTTATAAAAGCTAATTGCGGCTTCATAACAATCCTTATTACCAACAATAGTATTTATCCTCGATATCTGTATAAGTGGGTCTGTCTCCGCAATAGATGCGACCGCACATATAGGCAAGCAGTGCCTTTGACAGTTTCCATTTGTAGTGAGCACCGTTCTCCTCCATAAATCCGGCATCAATAGCACGGGCAAAAATCTTGCGGGCAAGTTCGGTATCGAGACGCTCCGGGAGGACAACACCCTCCGCTTCGGTAGAGATTCGCTCATAGAAAGGGCTTTGCGCAATTTTTTCTTCTTGCTTTCCCTTATTTCGGAAATGCAATTTTTCTGCGGTGCAGGCCATTGCCGCGGCACTGACCAATGCCATGATGATACCCGTCAGCGCCGGCAGATTAGGGTGTGTTTCACCTACCGGGTCGATAACGCCAATCCCAACCAGCAGCAGCGTCCCGACAAAGAGGAGAATCGCTGTCGACCAAAGAATCTTGCGTTGATGCTGTTTGAAAATAGTTGCAGCGACCAGCACCACCACAAGCGCACAAATTATCAATAGAGGGACTTTCAACATCATCATTTAACAAAATCACGCTGCAAAATTAAACATTATTTCGGATAATCCGTTTTGTGCCAATGTCAGGCAATGCCCAATGCGGCGAACTCGTCGCTCAGACGGGCTACTTCGGCTGACAGGGTTTCGGGCAGAAAACGGGCATAGACTTTTTCTGTTACATCCGTACTGCCATGACCGAGCAGACAGCTGACCACAGACATCGACAGTCCTTTGTTCAGCGCAAAGACCGCGAAGGTATGCCTCGCAACGTGCATCGACAAGTTGAACGGCAATCCCGCCTGCTCTCCCGCTACGATTAACGACTGGTTGATACACTTAGTCGCATTGTTGCGGGCTTTGTAAAGCGCTTCGGCGTCATCGAGGTCAAGGCTTTCTTTGACCAAATCGAAGACATAGCGGCAGCCCTCGCGTTTCTCCTGCCACTGACGCAAGATATGCAGGGCGGGTTCGGTAAGCGGAATGACATGCCGTTTGTTGGTCTTAATCATAATCTTCCGCAACTCCTTTTTCTCAAAATTGATATGGCTCCATTGCAGCGTCATCACATCGACAACGCGCAGTCCGCAGGCATGGAAAGCGAAGAAGGACATCTCCAAAAACTCTTTGCGGCGCGGTTCCGCGCAGGTCTTGTAGTATTCCAGCAGCATAGTCATCTGCTCTTTTGTGAGATACTTGCCATCGAACTCGCTCTCCTCGTCCGCAAGCGACATCTTCAGCGTAATGCGCATATCCTGAATACGGGCATTGACCGCATAGTCAATCATTTTCAGTTCGGAAGCGTAGGCGCACGCTTTCAGAATAGGCGTCAATGCGTGGTTGATGGTCGCATCGCTGTTCTGCTTAATCGCCCGGCGCCACTTGATATATTCGTCGACTAATTCCACCGAAATATCCCCGACATAGATACTGTCAGGCTTGTAGGTCCCCTTCTTGGTGGCACGGAGAAAAATTTGAAAGATATTCATACTGCTCTTTCCGTTCTGGTAGCGGCTTCTGCCGATACGGTTGCGGGAGTAGTCGGATTCGAGCCGTTCCAGCACGAACTCCACAAAGTCCTTTCCTTTGTCTTCGCGTATAATGGGCTTGTCCGCCAGAAAGTCGGCGATGACCTGCGCTGTAATCTGATTCGGATGCTTTTGATTGTATTCGGCCAACATAGAATCAATCCGGTCGACACGAGCGAGCAAAATGTTGTTAACCCGATTGGCTTCGGGACCGTAAGTCGATCTCACTCCACCACGACCGTTATGGGCTTTCTCATTCCAGTCACCCAAGCGGACAAAGAGATTCATGCCTTTACGTACAATCTGGCGATTCCATGTGTACTCAAGTTCGATCAGATACTTCTTTGCAGTATCTATTTCGCCTCGGATATGCAGGCGGTAGCGTCCCAACGGATATAAGCGTTTGGTCTTCCCATATTGGAGGATATTTGCAATTAAAAAGCGGTTAGCGGTAATACTCACAAACCTTCGCCAAGGTAATGAAATTTGTCCAAACAAATCCAAATTAACCCACCGAAAATATGCGTTTTTTCCAAACAAACCACACCATTCAAGACCATAAAACACCGTTGTCCAAACAAATTAAATCCCTGCCAATTTTAATGATTGACAGGGATTTAATAGTCTAAAATGTGCTTAGAATTGCACTAATACTCTTCCTCGTTGAAGAAAAAGTCGTCTTTCGAAGGATAATCGGGCCAAATATCTTCGATGGATTCGTATATATCCCCCTCGTCTTCGATCTCCTGCAAATTCTCCAGCACCTCCAACGGCGCCCCCGAACGTACGGCATAATCGATCAACTCCTCCTTCGTCGCAGGCCACGGTGCATCTTCTAATTTCGATGCCAGCTCAAGTGTCCAGTACATACCTCAATAGAATTTAACATCAAAAATTCAACCGCTTGCCGACAGACAGCGAACTCGGACACTATCGGTCGGGATGCAAATGTATAAAAAAAACGAGAAAAACAAATAAAAAATCGCAAAAAACGCAAAAAGCAGAATAACGAATTGATAATCAAGCCACTAAGGTATCCATAATACTTCTTTCACCCCGTACGACCTTGTCAGAGAGCGTCCGAGCACATAAAAATAATCGGACAGACGATTCAAATAACTCAAAGCCTGTGCATCGGTGCCGTATTTTTGGTCTGCGCGCAAAGCCGCACGCTCGGCCCGACGACACACCGTCCGACAAACATGGCACAACGAAACCGCCTCATTTCCACCCGGGATCGTAAACTTTTCAATCGGCTGCAAAGTTGCCTGCATCCTGTCTATCCGTTGCTCTAACCAGGTTACACACTGCGGATCCATCGGCACGACCTTTTCCGCACCGGATTCGCCCCGCGCCAGCAGCGCCTCGACGGTCATCAAACGGGAAAGTACGTTGTTCAATTCATCGACATACCCCGCCATCGCTTCGTCCGAACGCAGACGATCGGCCAACAAGGCCACGAATGCCGAAAGTTCATCGACCGCACCGTAAGCCTCCACCCGATCATCCGTTTTGAAAACCCGTTCGCCGCCGATCAACGACGTCGTACCCTTGTCCCCTGTGCGCGTATATACCTTCATATCCGGAAATGTTGTTTCGGTAAATAGTTGTTGAAAATCAACAGGTAACCCCGATTGTCGATCGTCGTCGACCGATGAGCGGCAATCAACCGCCTGCACATCGACTGCCAGGCAGGAGCGATATACGGCGTCATCACAACAACCGTACGACCGACCTCGGCCGCATTGCGCACCAACGCCGCGACCTCGGCTTCGGAGAGAGCCGGCGTAATGATGCACAACTCCCCTTTCGCACAATTCAGGCCAAAAGTAGCGTAGCCGCAATGGATCATCAGATTCTGCAACTGCACGGCACGCCCTTCGGCCACCCCGCTCGCCAGCAACGTCCGGTATAAATTCCGATCGCCAGGCAACAACTTCGACTGCATGAACACATGCCGCACCAGATCGTAAACGAACGGAGAGTGGACGCCATGCCCCCGAAAATAACGAGCGCGAACCAACCGATTGCGCCAATCCGCCATCTTACCGGAAAGCCGAAAATGCAATTTTTGTTCGTGAAACCGCATAGCATGCTTATTTTTTCAGCATACCGGCCAGCCGTCCGGTCGAGAATGCGATTTGCAGATTGTAACCGCCCGTATTGGCGTCCAAATCAAGCACTTCGCCCGCAAAGTAGAGGCCTTCGACCTTGAGCGATTGCATCGTGTAGGGATTCACCTCGTCGCAGCGTACGCCGCCGGCCGTTACGACCGCATAATCGAACGACGCATAATCGACCACAGGGAACGTCCATCCTTTCAGCGTCTTAATCACTCGGGTGATCTGTTCTTCCGTGATTTTGCCGAGATAGGTTTTCGAAAGAATGTCTAACTCTTGCGCCAGCGGCAACACCATCGGACGCGGCACCAATTTACGCAAAAGCTCGCTGAAAAATTCGTCGGGGGCCAGTTCCGCCCGTTCCCGAGCGATGCGTTCACGTAAAACCTCTTCCGTCAAAGCCGGTTTCAGATCGACGACGATTTTCACCTTACGTTCTTCGATCAACGCATCGACCGCATCGCGGCTCATGCGCAATGCTACGGCCCCTTCGATGCCCCGCTCCGAAAAGCCCAATTCGCCGAACTCCTCGCGAACCGGCTCGTTATCTATATATAAGGTAGCGCGGACATTCCGCAGCAGCAACCCTTCGAGTTGCTTCATCCGCGGATGCGACGAGACGAGCGGGGTCAACGACGGACGCAACGGTTCGATAGTATGTCCCAGATCCGCAGCGAACGTATAGCCGTCGCCCGTAGAACCGGTAGCCGGATAAGAGACGCCGCCCGTCGCCAGAATGACCTGCGAGCACTCCTCACGCCGTTCGAAACCGCGTTTATTGATATAGCGCACGCCGAAAACCCTGCTGCCCAATGTCATGATTCCGCAAACCCGCGTATCGTACAGCATACGGACACCATTATCGACGCAATAATCCAATAGGGCATTGGCCACGTCCCACGCCTTACCGCTGTGCGGGAAGACCCGTTCGCCGCGTTCGACATCGAGTTTCACCCCCTGCCGCTCGAAAAACCGCATGGTCGCCAAATTGTTGAACTCAGCGAACGCCGGAGCGAAAAATTCGGCATTGACCCGTACCTGTTCCGCAAATTCTTCGGGCCGGCGGGCATTGGTCAGATTGCAGCGGCCCTTGCCCGTAATACGCACCTTGCGGCCCGATTTCTCCATTTTCTCGATCAGCAGCACCCGTTTACCGTTGCGGGCCGCCGTACCGGCTGCCATCATGCCCGCAGCACCGGCTCCGATGACGATGACGTCATAGGGTTCCCGCTCGACCGATCGTACTGTTCCTTCCGATTCCATAACAGGGGCGAAGATACGAATTTTTCCTTGTTTTTACCCGCGTTTTGTGCTATCTTTGCGGCCGAACGTGCTGAAAAAAGAGTTATGCTGAGCAGACGATTACTTCGAATAAAGGTTCTCAAAACATTGTTCGCCCATATCCAGTCGGGAGCCGATAACATGATCGCGTCGGAAAAGAATCTAATGGCTTCGGTCGACAAAGCCTACGATCTCTATTTCCTGTTGCTGACCCTTCCGGTCGAATTGGCCGAATATGCCCGCAACCGGCAGGAATTGGCCCGTCAAAAGCGGCTGCCGACCTACGAAGACCTTCATCCGAATACCCGATTCGTCGACAACGCCGTCATCCGGCTGATCGCCGAAAGCGATTCGGTGAACGACCGGATCGCCGCCCGAAAATTGAGTTGGAAAGGCTATCCCGAACTGATCCGCACCCTCTACGCACAACTCTGCGAAAGCGACTATTACAAAGAATACATGCAAAGTCCCGTCGCTTCGTTCGACAACGATCGACGGGTGCTCATGCGGTTTTTCGAGACGATGCAGACGTGCGATGCGCTGGACGAGGCCTTGGAGGAGATGTCTGTCCTGTGGTGCGACGATGTTCCGTTCATCATCATCTTGATTCTGCGCACGTTGGAAAACACGCGGCCCTCCCACACGGAACTGAAAGTCGCCGCCGAATTCAAAAGCGAAGACGACCCTGCCTTTGTCCGCACGCTGTTCGAACGCACGCTCGTCAACTACAACTCCTATCAAACTTATATCGAACGATTTACGGCTAATTGGGATGTCGAACGCATCGTATTCATGGACAATTTGATCATCGCCACAGCCATCGCCGAGTTGACTTCGTTCCCGTCCATACCGGTGAAAGTTACGCTCGACGAGTTCATCGAGATTTCGAAATATTATTCGACCCCGGGCAGCAGTACATTCATCAACGGCATCCTGGACAAGGCGGTCGAAGCCTTGACGGCCGAGGGCCTCATCAAAAAGGCGGGGCGCGGTTTGATATGAAACCGATGCTCCGCCGCGCAACGATGCGAATAGTCGCTACCCTGCCGATCGTTCTGCTGCTGACGGCATCCGCCTGCATTTCGCACACGACGCAGCAGATCGAAGACCGGCCGATTGCGGAATTGCCAAAAAACGGGAAAGGTTCGATTATCCATATAACGGACGAAATGATCGAATCGGGCGGGTCGGATACCGTTCGGTTCGGGCGTTTGCATTCGGGTGAAATCGCCGTTCTGCCGCTCTGGCTCGCCAACGAAACCGAGCATCCGATTGTGCTGTCCGATTATCGGCGCAGTTGCGGGTGCACGACGTTGGAGTTCACCGCTCAACCGATTCCCCCGAATCGGGCCCGCCAGCTGCCGCTCACGTTCGACTCCCGAGGCGAATGGGGTTGGCAACTCAAAACCGTCGACTTGCTGTTCGACGGATCGAAACATTCCTTGCGGCTCTTCATCGAAGCCGAAGTGGAATAATGCTTGCAGATTGCACAAGAATGACTATCTTTGCGAAGGAGATCGCCCGCTCGTCGGAACGATCTGCGAACGACGAAGTGCAAACATTCACAAACAAATAAAAAATTATGATCGAATTTCTTCAGGCTGTACCTGCCCAACCCCAGCCGGGTTTCATGCAGCAATACAGTTTTCTTATCATGATCGGCCTGATGGTGCTGGTCTTCTGGTTGCTGATGTGGCGTCCCGAAGCGAAACGCCGCAAACAGATGCAGACTTTCCGCGAAGGGTTGAAAAAGGGCGATAAAATCATCACGGCCGGCGGCATCTACGGCGTAGTCAAGGAGGTAAAAGAGACGACGCTGCTCATCGAGGTCGACGGAAATGTTACGTTGCGCGTCGACAAGAACATGGTCGTAGCCGACACGAGCGATCTGCAGCCACAAAAATGATCCGAACGGTCAAGTATCCTTGTATCGGCACCTGCTCGCGTCAGGTGGAGATCGAATTGGAGGACGGAATCATCCGTCGGGTGGAATTCACCGGAGGGTGCCACGGCAATACGCAAGGCGTCGCGGCGCTCGTACGCGGCATGAAAGCGGAAGAGGCCATCGCCCGCTTGGAGGGGATCGACTGCCACGGGAAAGGCACTTCGTGCCCCGACCAACTGGCCAAAGCGCTCAAAACGGCGCTCTGATCGACCGTCGTCCACTAATCGGGAACGGATTTTGCAGGAGACTTTGCGTTAAACCAATACGGAAAGTTCCATGTATTATCTTTGGTATCTCTTATTGGGCTTGGTGGCCGGATGGATCGCCAACCTCATCGTCAAAGGGGGCGGCTCGGGGCTGCTCGTCAATTTGATCGTCGGCATCGTCGGCAGCATCCTCGGCGGATGGTTATTCTCGCTCATCGGATTAGCGCCCGTAGGCACGTTGGGCAGTTTAGCCACGGCCATCGTCGGTGCAATCATCCTGCTTTGGATCGTCTCGATGATCAACCGCCGGAAAATCCGCGCCAACTGACGAACGACCGAGAATCCTAAAAACGAAGCAATTACATACGATTTTACACAACGGTATTCCAAAGCCGTATCACCTTGCGAGTTCCGACCTAAGCCCCCGCCTTGGCGGGGGCTTGGGGGTGGGTTAAATCTGTAAACGCGGCTTTGCCGCGAGAACCACGACTGTCGGCAAGTAAATACATTCGCCGACTCGATTCGGGGGGGGGAAAATTGTATATAGTTGCCAAAAACCAAAAGAGGTCTCTCTTAATAAGAGGCCTCTTTTTTGCTGTTGAGCTGCCGGGATTCGAACCCAGAACGACAGAACCAAAATCTGCTGTGTTACCATTACACCACAGCTCAAACATTCGCTCGAAAGCTGCGGCAAAGATAAGAAAAAATCAGCAATCTGCAATTCCGCCGGCAAAAAAACCGTCAAATCTTCGACAGAAAGCGCACCCGATCGACCGCATAGCGGATATGCGTGCCTTCGCCGATCATTCCCGCTTCATCGCGCGCACCGACCTGAAACGTCAATTTCCGACCCGCGACCTCCGTCAATACGGCCGTCGCCGTAATGCGGGCTCCTATACCCGACGGTTTGATATGCGACACGTTTATCTCCGCACCGACCGTCGTCGCTTCATCGGGCAGCGCCTTCGCCACCGCCTGCATGGCAGCCTGTTCCATCAGCGCCACCATCGCCGGCGTAGCGAACACCGGCAAATCGCCCGAGCCCATCGAAGCGGCTGTGTTTTCAGTTTTTACGATCGTCGTACTGCTGGCGGACAGACCCGCAACCAACTTTTCCATAGATTACTTTCCGATACGAATATAGACAGGCAGGTGATCGCTGAACCCGCCCTGATAGTCTTTGCCTACGAACGTGCGCAACGGATAACCCCGATAGATACCCTCCGACTGCAACAAATAGGCCGGTTCGACGATCCGTCCCCAATACAAGGAATCGGCATCCGGCAATAACTGCAATCCGCCCGACGAACCCGTTGCCAAGTTCGCCGATACCACGATATGATCGAACAGGTTCCAAACCCCGTTATAAGCCAATGTTCCGGAACCCGCCCGAAAGATCGCGGCAAAAGGATTGAAAAGATCGCCTTCTTGCAATTCGTCTATCGACAGGCGCGTCTGTAATCCATCGACCAGACTCCGGTCGATCGGATCATCGTTGAAATCGCCCATCACGATGATTTTCGTAGCCGGACGGTCGTTCCGCACTGAATCGACGATCCGACGAATCTGCTCTCCCACTGCCACCCGTTTGAATTCCGATGCCTCCTGTCCACCCAACCGCGAAGGCCAATGCGAGACGAGAAAAAAGAACGGTTCTTCGTCGATCGTGCCCCACATCGTGAGCAGATCGCGCGTCCTGAAATGAGGGAGTTGCGGAATATCCGCCCGCACCGGAGCCGCACCCTCGAACCGAAACCGGTCGGAACGATACAGGAATGCGACATCAATTCCTCGTTCATCGGGCGAATCGAAATGCACGATTCGATAATCGGCCGGAGCAAGTTTCTTCGTTGCCGCAATATCTTCCACCACCCCACGATTTTCGACCTCCGCAACGCCGATGACAATCGGGAAACCATCATCCGATGCCGCTATGTCGGAAAATACGCGTTCGACATTCGACAACTTCCGGGCATATCTTTCCGCATTCCACTTTCTGGCGCCGCAGGGCGTAAATTCATCGTCCTGCACGCGCGGATCGTCGATCGTATCGAAAAAGTTCTCCAGATTGTAGAACACCACCTTGTAGGGTTTCTGTGCGAAGCCCGCAAAGAGAGCCGCTGCCAGCAACCCCGTAAAAATCCATCGTCTGTTCATATCATCGAACTCACAAGCCGCTCCACGCAGCAGCGTTTTTCTGTTGTTTCACCGCCTCGGGAAGCGTGGGAAAGAAGGTGAAACCGGTCAGATCTTCGATTTCAGCGACGCTCTTGACCCAATCTTTCGCTTCGCCCTGACCGCTGGCATTCGCCACCCAAAAGCCGATGGCTTTCAGCTGTTCGGGCTTGTAGTCTCCCAACAAGTCCCCCGTATGACGAATGTTTCCGGCCGTCGTTCGCACTACCACCTTGAAATAATAATCGGGAATCGGACAGCGATTGCCCGGTTTATCGGTCGTCGTCCGATTATTGTCCGTACTCCAATATGCCCCCGTTACGACATAGAGCGTATCGGAGCAAACCCAACCGCGCACCTTTTGTTCCAAACGAGACCACCCCTGTTGATTCAGGTTGCTCGCCTGCGGCGTGGAATTGGAAGCATAAAACGTTTGGTAGCACATACCGCCCGCAGTCAGATCGGCATTCCGGTCGGCATTGGGAATCTGATGACCGCGATCATAAGCACCATTGTAGCTACCTTTCGCCAGATCGGCCTGCCAGGTCGACGAAAGTTCCGGATCATAGGCCCACGGATCGGGATCCGGTCGTCCCTTACCGAGATGCACCTTATGCAACGGATAAGCGACCCACCAGGCACCGCGTTTCGTCGCATCGAAACACATCGTATAGTTCCGGCCTTTGACCTTCTGCCCTACTGATTCATTCAGAACCTGGCAATAATGAGTTACATAATGATAATTATCATTTTCAACGTATAAAGGCACTTCGGGCCACGCTGCCTTCTGCAACTGAACGACGGGGCTCTGCGGATCATCGGGAGTGGTCGGTGTCGTATCCTCTTTCCCGCAGCCGGCCATACAAGCCATCATCACCACACCCACAAAAAAGCGCTGCAGGTTCAAATAAGTTTGGAATAGCATCATCGAAAAAACATTGAAGGTTAATTATCGGTTTCCCGTCTATTTCCAGCCCGTCCACTCGATGTGGAAGATCGTGTAGCGATCCTTGTCTTTGGCTTGTTTCGACGGACAGTTATTCGTAAATACGATTCGGAATCGCCCCGATACCTGGACGTCCGTGGTAAATGTATATTTCTCGAATTTCTCCGCTGTTCGCTTCACCTGGAAAGTCTCCACAGCAACGCCGTTTTGCTGAATTTCCACCGTGAAATCAATCTGCCGGTCGCCCGCATCGGTAATCCCGTAATTGAACGACAGCGTACCGCAACCGCCCTCTATTTCAGGCGAAATGATTCGGCCGATGCCTGTCGTCTTTCCGTTCATCGCCAATCCCTTGGCACGGGCTCTCGGCCCGAGAAGCGACGGATAGGTCGGATCGGAATTGGTTCCGCCGCCGGAATAGACCGCACAATACTCGCCGCGCCATCCGGCAGGCGTAGGGCCGACCCGATCCTTGAACAAGGATTCGGGTTTCAGATGCGTAAAATCATCGGAGCCGCCGCCTCTCGCAGGAACATCCGAATCATCCCCCGCCGGCGGCATCGTATTTCCTCCGCTACCAGAACCCGAACCGCCTCCAGCGCCATTTCCATTATCCGGAACAGTACCGGCACTTCCGCCCGAATCGACATCGTTGCCCGGCGTACCGCTACCCTCATCGGAATGATCGTTTCCACTTTGTGTACCGTCATCGCTGCCCGAATTATCCCCATTGTTCAGCGTACCACCGCTGTCATCTCCACCCGAACCGACCTCATCACCGCCATTGCTCTTGTCGTCATCCTCCTGGTCTCCGGAACCGGCTATCCGTTTCACCTGCGTCAATAGCACGGACAAACTGTTACCGCCTTTGACCGAGATAACCAATGACGCCGTATAATCGACATCGGATTCGTTGACACCGACATTGCTGACCTGAACAATCAATCCATCACGAACCGGATTCTGCACTTCGAACCGATCGGCATTGGCTCCCTTAATGGAGACATCCAATGTATAACTGTCGAAATTCGCGACATAGACTACAACCTGCTTCGTCTGTCCGCGATCATCCGCATTCCACCACAAAAAAGTCGGATCTACCGCTACGATGCTGGGCACTGCAGGAATGGCGGGCGGTGCATCGGGATCCGTATTCGGTTTCTGATCGGGGTCATTCTTCGAATCGCCCGAACCGGACGGATCGTCGCTCGGATTCTCCGGATTCGAAGGACTTGGCGGGTTGTCATCCGGCGTATTCGGATCGGTCGGATCGGAGGGGTCGGATTCGGCAGGCTCCGTGCCTTGCCGAACCGTTACGGATTGCGTCAAAGCAGAACTGCCGTCCGTACTTTGGGCCGTAAAAACCAATTCGGCAGCATGATACGTCCGGTCGATATAGAGCCGGAACGACACGGTATCGGCCCCTTCGCCTGCAACATCCGAGACCTCCAGCCAATCCGCTTCTTCCGGAATATCCAATCGCCACGCACAATTCGTTTTGACGATGAACCCTTTTCCGTTCAAAGCATTGCCGGCGGAATCGAAACTCAACATCGCAGGCGAAACATCCAGATAAGGCTCCGTCTCTTCCGGTACAGGCATCGGCGTCGGAATCGGTTCGGGTTCCGGCACCGTACCCGAATCTGCACACGCAAAAGAGATACATGCAACACAAACCACGAACAGCAATCGCAGATTCATTCTTAGCATACGAAAAAGGTCTCTTCTTTTTTTCAGGGTCGTCGTCCGTTCAGCGGATTCGGTCGGATTCACGGATCAACAACTCATCCTTGAAAATCGCCTTGGCCGCCAAATAGGCAAAAAGCAAACCGACGATCGGCAAAACGATAGCCGGTTTGAACCCTTGCGCATGGAACGCCAAATCGGAGAACGCCCGACGCGCCAAATAATAGTAAACACCCTCCATCGCCAAACAGCCCAACAGCAACACCATCTCGACGCAACACAACCGGATTTGCAGCAACCGGTTCCGGTAGAGGAAAATCGTTACCAAAGGCAGCACCAATGCCGCAACCAGCAAGATACCCAAATAGACGGTCGTATGCAACGGTTCGCCTTCGGACGTCTCCAATGCAAAAGCATGCAATTCGGAAGCTCCCGCCTCACCGTCGAACCAAGCCAGCGGAGCGAACAGCATGACGGCGATCAAAGCCGAAATCAAGAACAGATAGAGGGTTTGAATACGTTGTATCATCGTTATAAATTTTTATCGATCAGATATTTATTGCGATCCGTAGCGTTCCGGTTAATCAACTCGCCCAAAAATCCCGCCAGAAATAGTTGCACACCGAGAATGGCCGCAACCAAAGCCAGATAAAAGAGCGGTTGTTCGGTTACGGAGCGCAACGGCATATCGTGCATCTGTTTCCAGAGTTTCGCCCCGATGATCCACACGGCGGTACCTCCGCCGAAAAGGAACATCAAGGTTCCCAAACCGCCGAAAAAATACATCGGCGACCGACCGAAATGCGACATGAAAAGGACCGAAATCAGATCCAGATACCCCTTCAGCATCCGTTCCAGGCCGAATTTCGAATGGCCGTATTTGCGGGCATGGTGGTCGACCACCTTTTCGCCGATACGTCGGAATCCCGCCTTGCGGGCCATTATCGGGATAAAGCGGTGCATTTCGCCATACACTTCGATGGATTTCACCACTTTGCGCCGATAGGCCTTCAGTCCGCAGTTGAAATCATGCAACCGGATACCCGACGCACGGCGCGCCGTCCAGTTGAAGAACTTGCTCGGCCAGCGTTTGCCGATCGGATCGCAACGATGTTTTTTCCATCCGGAGACCAGATCGTAGCCCTCTTCGACAATCATACGCCGCAGCTCGGGAATCTCATCGGGAGAATCCTGCAAATCGGCATCCATCGTGATGACCACTTCGCCCTGCGCCGCAGCGAATCCGCAATAGAGCGCTGCCGATTTGCCGTAGTTGCGGGCGAAGCCGACCGCCCGAATCGCAGGAAACTGCTTTTTCAGACGTTCGATGACACCCCACGACCCGTCGTCGGAACCGTCGTCGACAAAAATCAATTCATACGAAAACCCGTGCGCCCGCATGACGCGGTCGATCCAGGCTGCAAGTTCCGGCAACGACTCCTCCTCGTCGAAAAGCGGCACAACGACCGATATATCCAATCGAGCATCGTTCATACCCGTCATTCAGCTACACCGTCGTTGGAGCCATCCGCCTCGGACTTAGAATCATTCGCAGGGTCGAACGGTCGGGGTGCACGAGCAGCAATCGCCGCGATAATCAACCCGAAAAGCGCACCGAAAAACAAAGCCGAAAACAATCCGCTCCAAACGCTCTGCAACACCGAAGGTTCAGGAGCCATACGCAACTGTTCGAACGACTGGGCAACCATTCCTTCGACCGAAGCCGGCATCTGCGAACCGCTTTTCGAAAGCAAATCGGTCATGGCCGCAATCGTCCGTTCGACATAATTCGAATAACCGACGATCAAATGCAGATAAACCGCCTGCACCACGCCGACAATCACGCCGGCAAAGCACGAAACAGCCATCACACTGCCATACCCCTGACCGAATGTGAAGCCCTCGTCCGCACCGTACAAAGCCGAACGCTTCCGCACGAAGCGGAGTAACAGCCAGAAGTGCAACACCACAACAGCAATCCACTCCAACATCATCAAATAATAAAAGCCCATCCGGCCCGAGATCGTCATCAGGTTCTCCAACACAAAGGAGAGCGACAACAATCCGCCTACAAGTGCGCCCCATTTGGCCGCTTCGTTCCAAAAAGTTTTACGTTCCATGTATTTGAATTTTCATTGTAATTCGCCTTTGCCTTCGCGCACGACCACCGGTTCTTCACCGGTCAGATCGACCACCGTCGTAGGCACGACATCTCCCCTACCGCCGTCGACCACCCACGCCAAGTTTTTTCCATAACGTTCGTCGATCAATTCGGGATCGGTCGTATATTCCGCTTCATCATCCTTGACCGAGACCGTCAGCATCGGGCAGCCCAACGCCGCGACGATCGCCCGCGGAATCGCATTCGCAGGGATCCGCACCCCAATGGTACGACGCTTTGCCAACGCCTTGTCGGGCAGATGCGACAAAGCCGGAAGCAAAAAGGTGAACGGCCCCGGCAGGTTGCGTTTGAGTATACGGAATGCTGCATTATCCACTCGGCAATATGCGGCGACCTGCGCCAAACTGTCGAAAATGGCAGTCAACTCCCCCGCTCCTTTCATCCGCCGCAACTGTTCGATAGCCCGCACAGCATGCAACGAACAACCCACGGCATAGACGCTGTCGGTCGGATAGGCAATCAATTCGCCCCGCTCCAACGCCCCGACAATTCGTTGCAGTTCCCGTTCCGATGGATTCTTCTCGTACAACTTCACCAGCATGATCCAAAGAGGCTAAAACTTCGGCAAAGCCAAAGGTACGAAGAAAACATGAAAAAACGAGCAATTGCAACGGAATAATTCCGCCTTCGAATCAAGGAAGAGCGGCCTTTTTCAGTTTGCCGACCGCATGCTCCAACGATTCCGTCGGCAGGATGATATTATACCCTTTCCAATAATCCGCATCGCCGTATTCATCGACCATATCGCTGAAAATCTGGTCGGAACGGAAGGCCTCCTTGCGACCGATCGGCTCGAGCGGAGCCTCCTCGCGATCGACTGCCACCATCTCGGTATGAGTCGTATAAACCGAAGTGAAAAGCCGTTTGCGCCAATCGCATTTCGCACGCAGGACATACTGGATATAATTCAGGCAACTCCGATCACCCTGCTGTCTGTATCCGACGACAAACGCAATCCTCTGGGGATTGAAGCGCAAGCCCGCCGGCTTCTTTTGCAGGACGGAACGCACGGCCAACTCCTTGTCGGTCAAATCCATCTCGAACTCCGCACGCACGAAAGCCAACCGTTCCCGATCAACATAAAGCCGGCCCGCAAAGAGCGGATAGCGCGTTTTTTTCTGCGGACGGAAAACGATGACATACTGCATCCGACCGTCGATTTCGGTCGTTCCCGCCATTTCGAACCGATAATCATCCAGATAGTCCGGATCGAGCAGCGCATCCGGATTCTTGGCTATATCCATGAGCAAAGCCAGATTCGGGCCGCCCGCCATCTTCACCGACAACGTATCCCGACGGCGTTGGCTCATCAACTGCCGACCCTTGAGCACCTTTACCCGATCGCCATATATCGCACGATTCGCATAAGGGGTTTTGAAAAGTTCCATCACCGCCTCCGAAACGCCGATATAGCGGCGGCCCTTCTGCACAGTCTCGCGATAAAACAGCGTCAGCATATTCGCTTCCGCCGGATAATTCCGTGCAACCTTGTCGATCGCTTCCGAAACGATCCGACGCGGATCCGCGCCATAAACGACCACATCCGAAAGCACCGTTTCGACCGGTTCCAGCCAGACGGTCAACGCATTGCCGACCTCGGCCGGATAGAGATAGCCCGAAGCATAACCGATATGCGAGAACTTCACGCGCCGGAAATCGGACGTCGGGAAACGCAATTCGAACGTTCCTTCGGCATTGCTCACCGTGCCGATATTCGTTCCTTCGAGCGTGATATTGACGTTCGAAAGACGTCGGCGGCTCTGCCGGTCTTTCACCACGCCATGAATGACCGTCTCGGTCTCCGAACCCTGCGCGACGAACAAAGCGGACGGTTTTGCCGTCGCATGCCCTCCCTCGAAAAGGCCGAACATACCGACGATCAGCAATACGAGTTTCAAGTTGGTTTTCATAGGCGGATCCTCCATTTATTTGATTTTTCGTCTATTCAGTTCTGCGCTGTACGCCCGGGCGTTGGCATTGTGCTCGCGCAGCGTACGGGCAAAGTTATGATACCCGTCGAACGTCGGTCGAGCACAGAAAAAGAGATAATCGTGCTTCTCGAAATGCAATACGGCATCAATGGCCGGAATTCCCGGCATGCAGATGGGCGACGGCGGAAGCCCCTTATTTATATAGGTGTTGTAAGGCGACGGATATTTCAGATGCCGATAGAGAATCCGGCGCAGCGCGAAATCCTGCATGGCATACTTGATCGTCGGATCGGCTTGCAACGGAATTCCCTTGCGCAACCGGTTGACATAGACTCCCGCGATACGGGGCATTTCATCGGTTTTTCGAGTCTCCTCGTAGACGATGGAAGCGAGGGTCATCACCTCCAACCGGCTCAAGCCCGAACGTTTGCGCAAACTGTCGCGTTCCGGTGTCCAGAAACGATCGTATTCGCGCCGCATCCGTTGCACGAAATTTTCCGGCGACACCGTCCAATAAAATTCGTAGGTATCGGGAATGAACATCGAAAAAAGCGTCAGGCTGTCGAATCCCACTCCGGCTGCGACCTCTTTGTCCGTCAGCGCACGCAGCAAAGCGACCGAATCGGCATCCAACTGCCGGGCCAGTTTGCCGGCCAGCTGCGCCGGTGTCCGAACGTGATTGATCGTTACCCGTACCGGAGTTTGAAGCCCCAATTTCAGCATACGCACCACATCGACCACCGACATGCCGCGCTGCAACGCATAATGCCCCGGCTTGAAGGTGTTTTCAAGATTCAACCGCTTGGCATAGAGCCGGAAAGCCGCCCGATGACGCAACGAAGGCATCAACGAATCCGTCAACGCCGTGTAATCGGCCTTGCGGCTGACATACAAATCCCCTTCGGCACGTACGGCATTCCCATAGAACTGCCATAAACCGAACAAGCCTCCGACGACACCGGCCGCCACGCCGGCCAAAAAGATACGAAGAAGCGTTTTTTTATTCATAATCCAGCATTTTCTCGTCTGCAATCCGTCAGAATCCGTTCGACCGACGCTGCGACTTTCCGGTAAAGTTCGGGCAGATCGACCCGACTGATCCGTCGATGTTCGACCACCGGTTCGCCATCCACAACGACCATTTCGACATCCGACGACTTGCCGCAGTAAACCAAATTCGACACGACATCATGCACCGGCTGTAAATGGGGCTTTTGCAGGTCGATGACGATCACATCCGCCAACGCCCCCTTACGCAGCACACCCAATTCACCATCGGCATACCCCATGGCACGAGCGCCGTTCACCGTCATCAGTTTCAAAGCCTCGTAAGCGGGCAAAGCGAGCGGGTCGCCCGTAGCCGATTTCTGCAAAAATACGGCGGTGCGCAGCTCTTCGAACATATCCAAATCGTTATTCGAACAAGTCCCGTCGGTACCTAAGGTCATCCGCACGCCCGAACGCATCATTTTCCAAACGGGCGCTACGCCACTCGACAACTTCATGTTGCTCTGCGGATTATGCGACACGATCACCCCGCGATCGGCCAAGATCGCAATGTCATCGTCATCGACATATACGCAATGGGCGGCGATCGTCCGTTCGTCGAGTAGCCCCAGCGCATCGAAATGCCGGACAGGCGTCTTTCCATAGCGTTCGGCCAGCATACGCGATTCGTCCATCGTCTCGGCCACGTGGCTCATAAACAGCAAACCGTTCTGCCGACAAAACTCTTTGCCGCGTACGAGATTTTCGGGCGAACAGGTGTATCCCGAGTGAGGTGCGACAGCCACGGAGACCCGACTGCAACCGGCCGCCTGCGCCATCGCCCGTTCAGCCGAACGCAACGCCTCGTCGATCCCGCAATCGAAATACGAACAGCCCAACAAAGCGCGAATCCCGAGCTGCCGAACGACCCGCACCCCCCGATCCTCGTGAAAATACATATCCACGAACGACGTAACCCCGCCGAGCAACAACTCGACGATGCCGAGCGTCATGCCGAGCACGACATCGTCCGCCGTCTGGTGCGATTCAAAAGGCCAAATATAGTCGTTCAGCCACTCCATCAAGGCGAGATCATCGGCATAACTGCGCTGGAGCGTCATTCCCGCATGACAATGGGTGTCGATCAATCCGGGCATGACTAACTTGCCCCGACAATCGACGATCCGAGCCTCGGGATGCGCCGACAAAAAAGCCGCTTGCTCGACCGGCGAATCGCTCACTAATTCGATCCGGTTTCCCGCAATCCCCAAAGCCCCCGTAAACGTACGAGGTTTTTCGGCGGTCATGGGCAACAGCAACGCATCGGTAAACAGTAAATCCATCCTATTTTATTTTCACTTTCGTTTTCCCCTTTTTGACTTTCCGCACGGGCACCTGCTCTTCGAACGAATTGCCGCATACGGTAAGATGCGTTTCACCCGCAACGGCATTCGAACCGATCCGGATCACCCGATTGAACGCACCGGCCTCGCTTTTGAGCGGTTGATAGACGATGCGGATCACGCCCTTGCCCCCAGGAGCGACCGGTCGTCGGGAACAGGAGGCCTTGAGACACGAATTGGAAGTAACCAACCGCGTAACCACCAACGGCTTGTCGCCCGTATTGGTAAACGCAATTTCGCAACGCAAATCGCCGCCTCGGCGGGGTATGTCGCCGAAATCGCAGACCGTCTCGGACAAATGCAGCACGGCACCGTGCACAACGGCGGTATCGACCTGTTGGCTGCAAACCGCGACCTTTCCGATCGCCAACAGGCCAAAGATCGACAAAACAAAGTATTTATGCAAATGCGACATCGCTATTTCATTCGAAAAATATAGGTAATCGTTCCTCCCTGCACGGCGGCGGCACTCTCGGTAAAACGAGCCTTGCGCGCCGCTTCAAGCGCGGCATCGATCAACCCCTTGTCATTGGTCGTCGACCCTTTCGGTTCGAAAGCTACGCTGCGCACATCTCCCTGCGGCCCGACCGTAACCCGTACGACCACTTTTCCACTCTCGGTACCCGGATAGGCCGGACGCGGCAGATTCCCGACCAACCCGCGCCCCTGAAGACCACGGTCGAGTTGATCCAATCCATCGACATCGAGGCCGCGGCCTTTGCCGGAAGCCTTGTCTTCGCCCTCTTTCGCGTGCGGATTGCCGGCATCGTCCGGTTCATCGACGCCCCCTTTGTTCATCTTGAACAGCGCCTTCGGATTAGGCGTACGAGTGGTTTCGTCCGATCCTTCTACCTGTGCGATCCGCTCTTCCGGAGCCGCTTGTTCATGTACCCGAGGCTCGGCAGACGTTACAGGCACCGGCTTCGGAGGTTCGGGCTCCGGCTCGATGAACTCGATTTCGATCGTATCGCCCGTTTTCTCGGCAATCCGACGAAAATCGAACGACACAAACGAAAACGCCGCGCCCAACGTCAACGAATAGATCGCCAACGCAATCATCGCCCATCGGCGCGGCTTCCGGTCGTTCGGGTCGTAGTAAACCATCGTGCGCTATTCGGGTTGCGTCGCCGCATTGAGTTTGTAGCCATTGCGTTTGGCGATATTCATCACCTTGACCACTTCGTCCCAGACCACCGTCTTGTCCGCATGCAGCGAGACGGTCGGTTCATTCTGGCCATCGAGCCGTACCTTGAGCGCCCGCTCGACCCCCTCGAGCGAACCCACCTCCTGCAACTCCACATAATAGCGATAGGTGCCGCCGGCATTCTGGATGGAGACCGTCGTTATCGCTTTGTCCTTAAGCTGGTTGGTGCTCTTCGGCAACATCAGTTTCAGCGCATTGGGGTTGATGAGCGTCGTTGCGATCAGCAAAAACAGCAACAACAGGAACATCAGATCGGTCATCGACGATGCCGAGAAACTTTTGTCGACCTTCGAACCGTGTTTGATTGCCATAAGTCTATTTTTGAACGGGTTGATTGAGAATATCCATGAATGCGATGGAATTCGCCTCCATCTGGAAGACCAATTTTTCGATACGGGCAACCAAATAGTTATAACCGAAATAGGCCGGAATACCGACCAGCAGGCCCATCACGGTCGTTACCATCGCGACGTACATACCGCTCGACAACAGCGCGAGATCGACCGTACCGCCCGCCGCCGACATATCCATGAAGGTCTGCACCATACCGAGCACCGTGCCGAGGAATCCGATCATCGGCGCGCCGCCGGCGATCGTCGCCAGAAACGGAAGGCCATTTTCGAGTTTGGAGACTTCGAGATTGGCTACATTCTCGATCGCCGTTTGTACGTCGCCCATCGGACGGCCGATGCGTTCGATGCCTTTTTCGATCATCCGAGCGATCGGCGTATCGGTTTTCCGGCACAGATTGACCGCCACCCCGATCTTGCCATCGGAAATGTAGTCGCGGATCCGGTTCATGAAGTTCATGTCCAGCACCGAAGCCTTGCGAATCGCCAGAAACCGTTCGACGAAGATGAAAATCGTTACGCCGCCCAACGCCAGCAACGGCCACATCAACCAACCGCCCTTCGAAAAGAGCGACCACAATCCCATCCGGGTTTCTTCACTCATGGCCGCCGTTTCGGCAGCCTGCAAAAAGTTGATCATCTTTTTATTAAATTACTTTTTTATTAAATTGCTGAATAATTCTATTTTAAGTTCGGGTTATACCTCGACCGGCTGCTACGGATCAACCGGCTGTCCGTCATCCGGATCGGGTTGTTTCGCTTTCAGTCGTTCGGCTCGGCGAGCGGCTTTCCGTGCCTGTCTTTTCTTGTTGGTGAAGCGCTCCTTGACCCGACGGCGGAAATCGCGGAAATTATCGAAATCCTCTTTGAAATAGATGCCCAATCCGGTCTCCTGCAAACCCTGGTTTTCGTCGAACCGGTCGATCGTCTGCGTAAAGGCTTTCAATTTCAGGGTTCCGGCCCGATCGATCAGATAGGTGATATAGGCTTCGCCCATGAAATTGGACATCGACCGGTTGACCATCTGTTGTTTGCTGTCGATCAAATAATTGCCTTCGAGTTCGACGAAGAGCCGATTGTTGATCAACCCTTTCGAGAGGCCGAAATCGACCTCATCGCCCGTCAGCTCCGATTTGGGCCGGTAACGGATGACGATGCTGTAATCATCCGCCGAAAGCAGGTTGCTCAACTGATTGGTCAGGAATTCCAAACCCGTATTGTACGAGACCGAAGCACCGATATTCTGCGAAGCGGCGCTGTTTTCGGCCATGAAACTCTTGAACAACAACAGATAAAGGAACTGCATATCGACCGTTTCGGGCGTGTTCAGCGCATTGGCGATGATCGCCTGCGTCTCCGGATCGGTGGCCGGAACCCGCACGTCGAACGTTACGGTCGGATCGGTCAGCCGGTCGTTCAAATGGATCAGACACTCCACATTGACCGACCGATCCCCCGACAATCGGTCGGACGTACCGCCCAACAACGGTTGCAGCGAAGTTTTGAGTTTGTAAATCGCCTCGATATCGAGCATGGCATTGATCGGCGAGCCCGTCCATTGGATCGTCGACCCGGGTTCGATATCGAATTTGCGATTGAGAATATTCTGCAAAGTGAACAGGAAACTTCCGTCGTCGATGGTGTAATCGCCGTACATTTCGAACACGTTCGATTTCGGATTGATCTGCAGGTTGAGCGTACCCGTTCCGCGGGAGCGGATCACATTACCCGACACGGTTAGCTCCAATTCGACATTGGGACGGACGTCGAGCGTCATCGAGATATTCATCTGGCTCGCCGCCCCCGACCGGCGTTTGCGACGACGTTCGAACTGCTGCCGTTTGAGTACGAGCAGATCGGTCGTATCTTCCAGTTGCGGTTTTTCGAAAACGACGAAATCGGCATTCGAAATGTTCGACTTGCTCGACATCGGCAGGAAAAACGACGAGTTGTCCTCCGTCGCGGCCGTGATGCGCATGTCGACCTTGCCTTTGTCGCCCGCGACCCGCACGTCGCCCGTAGCGTATACCTTGCCGTAAAACGCATCGTTGTCCGATTCGTCCGTATCGAGCACCAGCATCCGATCGGGCCGAACCCGCACCTCATAACCGATATTGGAGAGATGTTGCAGGTTCAGATTCAGATCGAGCGTTCCCCGATTCGCCTCCGCATCGAAAACCGGCACGCCCGAGCAGGTAAACCGGTTGCCATGCACAGCGAGCGACGCTTCGGGTACGGAATAGGTTACCTGCGTGAAATCGACGGTGGTGCGTAATCCCGAAACATCAATCTTGCCGGTCAGATCGGCCGTTCGGCGTTCGCCACGCAGCACCAGATCGACCGAAGCCACTCCCTTCGTCGAGGAGACGACTCCCGACAACACCGGATCCAGCAAACCCATATCCAAGCTATCGACCTGCATCCGCGCATAATAACGCCGACGATCGGGCGCATAGAACCCGCGCACCAGCGTATCGCGCGAAATCCGGTCGGTAACGAAAACCCCCGCCCGATTGCGAGCCAAATCCCACCGCGAGGTGAGTTGCATCGGCGGACCCGCGATGCCATTGACCGAAAGACTGTCGAACCGGATGTCGGCCGTCAGCTCTCCGCCGCCGAGAACGGCCTTCATGGTCGCCTCGCCATTGGTTCGGCCCTCGATGCCGTAGCCCATGCGGTCGACGATCTGCGAAAACGGAGCCAGATCGAAATTGAACAAGCGCAACGAAAGCGAATCGTTCGGATTGCGCGATGCCACGCCGTCAAGCAACAAATGTTGTCCGTTGCTCGTAACGAAAAAACGGTCGATTTTCACTTGGGCCGTATCAATCTGAATATTACGGGCCAGGATACGCCAGGTTACATCCCCGCGTGTGATGCGGGAGGGTAAAATACGAACATCGAGCACCTGACCGTTGGGCCCCGCTTCGTCCGACAGGCCCGCACGCAGGCCGAAGAAGCCCGAAAAATGTCGCGTCGTATCGGAAAAGCCGGTCGACACCTCCACATTACCATTTTTTGCACCGCCCGAAACCTGCAACCCGGGCAAATGAAGCCCTGCCGCATAGAAATTTTCGGCATCGGCGATCACCACCAACGAATCTTTCGTATTGCGGGCATTGACGTTCAAGCGAATCGCCAGCAAATCCCCTCGTTCGATATAGTCCGACACGGCCCGAAAGCTCAACCGGTCGTCGGACGGATTGAACGTCAGATTCAAGGAGGAACCCGCCGCAATCTGCAGTCCGGGCGACACGGCATCCGCCACAGGATTGAAATTTCGGATGTTGATTTTCAACTGTGAATAATTGTCGGATTCGGATACGGGAAGCATCGGCTCTTTTGCGACCTCTTTTTTACGATGATTGTCCAACCGCGGCAGATACTTCCACGCACTCTGCCGAAGATAAGCGAACGCATCGCGATAACTGGTCTTGCTGCGGAACGTGGCATCGGCGAAATCCGAACGCAATTCCAGAAATTTGCTGTTCGCCGAATTTTTGCCCCGCACCGTCAGGCTGTCGACTTTCAAGGTCTTGTCATTGTAGCGGTAAACGGCATCGGTTACGAAAATCTTTCCGTTCATATCATCCAGCGAGCGTCCGCTCGCCCGGGCCACCATACGGGCCGAAAGAAGCGACACCGAATCGCGCCGGTTGATATGGAGCCGATCCAAATCGGCCCGATGCAAAGCCAGCAAAAAATCGTAACGGGGTACGCTGTCATTGAAATCGACCAATCCGGTGAAATCGAAATCGAGATGCGGATCGCGTGCCGTAATTCGACCGTCGAACCGTTTGTTGTACAACCGTCCGTCGAGCCGCAACGTATCGTAGGCGTAATCTTTGAATTCCAGCCGTTCAATTTCTCCGTCGACTTGCGCATCGGTATGTCCCCGGCCGATTTCGCCGTCGATCCGTGCCGTAAGCGAGGCATCGCCGAACAAATCCGGACGTCCGAGCAATTCGCCCAAACGCAGATTGCGTGCCGCAACGTTACCGTCGATGTCGCGCAACCCCTTTTTGAACGGTTGCAAAGCGAGATCGAGCGTCATGCCTCCGACTTTGGTCTGGGCGCTCAAATCCACCCGAAAGACCGAAGGCGTTCCCTTGAACTGTCCGGCCAGATTCATCGTCCCCGCATGGGCGAGCATCCCGACCGACTTCGCTGACAACGGTTTACGGGCAAACGCTTCGACCAACTTATCCACGTCCGACGAGACGGTGCTCAAACGGGAAAGTTCGACCTCGAAATGCGTTTGTTTGAAATCGGGCAGCCCTCGGGCCGATACATCCGCTGCAAGATAGGTCTCCCGCCCCATCCGCAAACTAAAGATTCGGGTATCGAAATCACTGACCCTGCCGGCCACATCCAAAGCCAAATCGCTCAACACTAATGATTTGCCATGCAATGCCGGAGAAAAATAGGCGACGTCGTTCACGGAGAGCTGCGAATGGCGCAACGAACCGTCGATCCGCACCCGATCGACGAAATATTTGTAATCGGCCCACGAATCGCCCTGCAACAGGATATGCGGCAGAAACAGATTCGACTCCGCAGTCAGCAGATTGGCATCCGTAAATTCGATCCGCCCGTTATCCAACCGGAACTTGCCCGAAAGATTATCGAGCACGAACCCGCTCCGCTCGGCCGCCCGAAAGGTCTCGATGTCGGTCTCGATCGACGAACCGTTCAACTCGAAGCGTTCGATCGACGCCGTCATGCCGGACAAGTGCATGTGGCCGAAGTCGATGCCGAACGGCGGATTCCGGTGTTGCTGCCGTTCGAGGCAGAGTTCCATATTTTTGATCGTCGCCGTACGGATCGCCAACCGGAACGGATTTTTCTTTTCGCGATCGGGATTGGAAAGACGACTGACGACCTGTTTGATGTTCATCTCGCCCTCGGGCGTCTCCCGCAAAAAGAGTTTGACATCCACCAGCTCGCCACGGCTCAACTCCACACCGCCACCGAACAGACCGATTCCCGCTACGAACGCATCGACCCGACCCGCATAAAGCAACGTATCGCGTTGATAATCCTCGACATAGAATCCGACCACCCGTACCTTTCCCGGGAAAGCGACGGCCACGCGCTCGACAGCGACCGTCGTCTGCAATTTGGACGAGACGGCCCGCACGACCCGCTGCACGGCAAAGTTCTGCACGGCAGGTATCTGCAACGCCAAGGCAAGCAAAAGCAGTAAAACGACGAACGACACCGCTGTCGCCGCAACCACCTTTCCCAATATTTTTATACCTTTGCGCATCGGACCTTATGTTGTAACTTGCAAAGTTAACTTTTTTGGGAGAACAACCCTACAAAAAGCATGAAATAATTTCGTCGCTCCGAGAGCAGAAATGTACCTACAAGCGATACGCAATCGAACCATGAACATCACCATCTTAGGCATCGAATCGTCGTGCGACGACACCTCGGCGGCCGTCCTGCGCGACAACACCCTGCTTGCGAACGTCATCGCATCGCAAAGCGTCCATATCAAATACGGCGGCGTGATTCCCGAACTGGCCTCACGCGCCCACCAGCAGAATATCATCCCCGTGGTCGACACGGCCCTGAAAGAGGCGGGCGTAAGCACCGACGAAATCGACGCCATCGCGTTCACTCGCGGCCCGGGATTGGTCGGTTCGCTGTTGGTCGGCGTATCGTTCGCCAAAGGGCTCGCCATTGCGCGGAACATTCCGCTCGTAGAGGTCAATCATCTGCAAGGCCACATCCTCTCCCACTTCATCGACCTGCCCGACCGAGAGCTGCCCCACCCCGACTTTCCATTCCTCTGCCTGTTGGTCAGCGGAGGACACACGCAAATCGTGCGGATGAACTCACCGCTGGATTTGGAAATCATCGGCACGACCATCGACGATGCCGCCGGCGAGGCATTCGACAAATGCGCCAAGGTGATGGGCTTGCCCTACCCGGGCGGGCCGGTCATCGACAAATTGGCCAAAGAGGGCGATCCCGAAGCATTCCGGTTCGCCCGACCGCATGTCGACGGATACGATTATTCGTTCTCCGGCCTCAAAACCTCCTTTCTCTATACGTTGCGCGACGCCGTTGCCGAAAACCCCGATTTCATCGAAAAGCATAAGACCGATCTCTGCGCCTCACTGCAAGCCACGATCATCCGCATCCTGTTGGACAAACTGATACGGGCTTCGAAAGATACGGGCATCCGCGACATCGCCATCGCAGGGGGTGTTTCGGCCAATTCGGGGTTGCGCGAAAGCATCGTCGCCGAAGGGAAAAAACGCGGATGGCGGACGTTCGTGCCCGAATTCAAATTCACGACCGACAACGCGGCCATGATCGCGATGGCCGGATACTATCGTTATCGCAACGGCGAATTTTCCTCATTGGACGTTTCGCCCGTGGCCCGCTTAGAGGAGTTACAGCTGCAAGGCTCGGATCAACAATAACCGCATGAAAATCATCCTCATCGTATCGGCATTCATTGCCATGGGTCTGTGTTCATACGGTCTCTGCGGAACCCGCAATCCAGAGAACGGAACGACCGAAAATCGAACCGCCGACAACTCCCAGGAAACCGTTCCGCAGGAAGCAATCGAAACAGACTATTTCCGAGCCTATCCGATCGACTCGGCGCTGTTCGCCCGCATCGACGGACGATCGTACAAAAAAGGATGCCGGATTCCGCTGTCGGAACTGCGTTATCTGAAAGTGCTTCATACGGGATTCGACGGAGAGACGCACATCGGCGAAATGATTTGCAACCAAGCGATTGCCGACGATTTGCTGGAAATTTTCCGAACCTTGTTCGAGGCCCGTTACCCTATCGGACGCATGCGACTGATCGACGACTACGATGCCGACGACCGACGTTCGATGGAGGCGAACAACTCATCGGCTTTCAACTATCGCGAAATCCGGAATACGGGCAAATTGTCCAATCACAGTTTCGGTTATGCGGTGGACATCAATCCGTTGTTCAATCCGTGCGTCATCGTCCGCAACGGACGAACGATCGTCGATCCGGCCGCCGGAAGCGCTTATGCCGACCGCACGCGGGATTTCCCGGGCAAAATCGACCACGACGACCTATGTTACAAGGAGTTCCGCAAACATGGATTCATCTGGGGCGGAGACTGGAAAAGCCTGAAAGACTACCAGCATTTCGAAAAACCCCGACCGGAAAGAAAATAAATTTTGTCGTGTTTATTTGCAAATATGTAAAGTTTATTTTACATTTGCAGCAGCAGACGGGAGCCGTGTGCACCTCCGACGGTCTGCACAAACGCAAAAAATACGATTCAGTTTATGAAAAACAGTATGTTATTGCCGTACCGTTTCAAGAAAATCGGCTGGGCAATCTTTATTCCGACGCTACTGCTCGGAATCGTCGCCGCATTTCAAGAATGCGATACGACGAGTTTGGCTGAAATGATCGAGCATCTTATCGAAAAGGGACGTCTCGCTCCCACGGTCGAAAAAATCGACCGCATTGCAAACGGCGTCCAACCGTGGCTCAACAACCTACTGATTATCGGCATCCTCTGCGGCAGTCTGTTCATCACCTGCTCGCGCGAAAAGGTCGAAGATGAAATGATCGCCCGCATCCGGCTCGATGCCCTGCTGTTCGCACTGTATGCAAACACTGCGATCATCGCCGTTGCGGCTCTCGCCACTTATGGATTGGCTTTCGTCGACATAATGATCTACAATCTGTTCACTTTGCCGCTGTTGTTTCTGGTCATTTTGCGCTACCGGCTGTGGCGGCTGAAAAAAACGACCCGAAATGAAGAATAGAATCCGTGTCGAACGGGCCGAACTGCGCATGACCCAGCAACAACTGGCCGACGCCATCGGCGTGAGCCGC
This sequence comes from uncultured Alistipes sp., assembly GCA_947623305.1. Lineage (GTDB taxonomy): Bacteria > Bacteroidota > Bacteroidia > Bacteroidales > Rikenellaceae > Alistipes. Next base: position 38,535 of record CANQGQ010000004.1, read on the forward strand.
CAGACGGTGAACGCCATCGAAACCGGACGATTCGTTCCCTCCACCGTGCTGGCCTTGAAAATCGCCCGCCGATTCGGGAAGCCGGTCGAAACGATTTTCCAGTTGGAAGACGACGAATAGACTTCCCCGGAATTTCGACCTGATTTCGAAAAAACGCAAACCAGCTCGAAACCCGACAAAAAGGGGCACCCTTCGGTGCCCTTTTCGTTTATAGTTTGATGTCGTAAATCTGAATGACGCCCTGCAACTTGCCTCGATCGTCCGTTACGAGCAGCGACGTAACTTTGTATTCGGTCATCATCCGCTCGGCGGCAATCAATTTCTGGGCCGGCGAGATCGTGCGCGGATGAAGCGACGCAATATCCAAGGCTTTGATATTGAAGAACTCACCGCGCAGCCGCTCCATCGCCCGACGCACATCGCCATCGGTTACGATCCCTCGGATGCGGTCGTTCTCCGAGAGGACGATCAGCCCCAAACCACCCTTCGAAATGGCATGGATCATCTCCGCAGCCGGACAATCGGGCGACACGACCGGCAAATCGTGCGAACGCATCACATCGCCCACCGTCATCAACAATCGTCGGCCGAGACTGCCGCCCGGATGCAGCCGAGCGAAATCGACGCTCGTAAAACCGCGCTGATCCATCAACGCCACGGCCAGCGCATCGCCCATCGCGATCTGCGCCGTCGTCGAAGTAGTCGGAGCGAGGTGCAGAATGCAGGCCTCCTCCTTCACGCCGACATCCAAATGAATGTCGGAATTTTTCGCCAGCGCCGAAGCAGGATTGCCCGTCATGGAGATCAGCCGGTTGCCATTGGCATGAATGAAGGGTACGATTTTGAGCACTTCGTCCGTCTCGCCCGAATAAGAGAGCGCCACCACGACATCGTCGGGCGAAATCATGCCTAAATCACCGTGAAACGCCTCGCCCGGATGCAGAAAAAAACTCGGCGTGCCGGTCGAAGCGAGCGTCGCAGCGATTTTGCGCCCCACGAGACCCGACTTCCCCATCCCCGTAACGATGCATTTGCCCTTACAAGCCAACAGCATCTCGACGGCCTGCACAAAATCATCGCCCAGCGTCTCCTCCATCCGCCTCAACGCAAGCATCTCCGTATGGATGGCTTTGCGGGCCGTATCCAAAATCCGTTTTTTGTCCGTATCGGTCATTGCATCAATTTTTTTATCAAATCTTCCAGGTCGTCCAACCGCAACATGTTGGGGCCGTCGCTCTTCGCCCGATCGGGATCGGGATGCACCTCGAAGAAAAAGCCGTTCGCGCCGAATGCTTTCGCGGCAAGCGCCATAGCGGGGACGAAACGGCGATCGCCGCCCGTCTTGCCTCCGGCCGCCCCGGGCCGTTGCACCGAATGGGTGCAATCCATGATGACCGTCGGAGCGATCTCCAACAAATCGGGGATATTCCGGAAATCGACCACTAAATTATTATATCCGAAGCAGTTGCCACGTTCTGTCAACCAGATTTCACGCGCACCTGCATCGAGCGCCTTCTCGTAAGGGTATTTCATGTCGGCCCCCGAAAGGAACTGCGCCTTCTTGATATTGACCGTTCGCCCCGTACGGGCAGCAGCCACGACTAAATCGGTCTGCCGGCAAAGGAACGCCGGAATCTGAATGACGTCGACCACTTCGCCGACAGGTGCCGCCTGCCAAGCCTCATGAATATCGGTCAACAACTTCAATCCCCATTTCGACCGCACGTCGGCCAATAGCTGCAACCCCTTCTCCAATCCGGGCCCTCGAAAAGAAGACACGGACGTACGATTGGCCTTGTCGAACGAAGCCTTGAAAATAAGCTCCGCACCGAGCGAACGATGGATAGCGACGAGTCGCTCAGCCACCGTATCGAGCAATTCGGCGGATTCGATGACGCACGGGCCAGCAATAAATTTTACACCCATTTTATTAATTGGTTGGAATGCGAATTAACTTAACAAAAATTTTTCAAAAAGCGTTCGGCCTTGGCGAGGTCTTCGGGCGTGTCGATCCCCACCGTCTCGCAATCGGAAACGGCCACACCGATCCGATAACCATTCTCCAACCAACGCAATTGTTCCAACGATTCGGCCTTTTCGAGCGTCGACTGCGGCAACGCGGTTACGGCTCGCAACACGTCGGTGCGGAAAGCATACAATCCGATGTGCTTGTAAAAAACCCGCCGCGACAACCACTCCTCACGCGGAACGCCCCGCAAATAGGGGATCACCGAGCGCGAAAAATAGAGGGCCCGAGACCGGGCATCGAGCACCACCTTCGGCGAATTGGGATTCTCCAAAGCGTCCAGCCCGTCGGTTGCGGCAAACGGTTTTACTAACGTAGCGATGTCGGTCGATGGATCGTCGAAACATCGCTTGACGGCCAAAAGTTGTTCGGGCCGGATAAACGGTTCGTCGCCCTGCACGTTCACCACGACGTCGAACGTGCCGCCTTGTTTGCAATAGGCCTCCCAGCAGCGATCCGTACCGCTCCGATGCTCCGTCGAGGTCATCTCGACCTTGCCGCCGAATGCCCGCACAGCCTCGTAAATCCGTTCGTCGTCGGTCGCCACCACGGCATCGTCCAACACACCAGCCACCTGTTCGTAAACCCGCTGGATAACGGGTTTTCCGCCCAACAAGGCCAACGGTTTGCCCGGGAAGCGCGTCGAAGCATAACGTGCGGGAATGATTGCGATGAATTTCATATTTGCGCCTATTTTAGTCGAGCCAGTTCGGCTTGCTGCTTTTTCGTCAGATGGTTCTTCGCCAGTTCATACGACTGCTTCACCAGCTCCGATAAAAGCGGTTCGGGAACATCGCTGTCGAACCGGACACTGATCCAATGTTTTTTATTCATGTGCCACCCGGGGCCGATCCCCTCGTAGCGTTCCTGCAACTCGGCGATCCGCTCGGTCGGGCACCGCAGATTGCAGAAATCGCACGCCACGGCATTGACGAAACAGAACCATTTGTCGAGCACGTAAAACACGAGAATATCCCGATCGTAATCCGATGTCGCCTTCCGAAACGGGAAATCGTCGTGCGCACCGGCGAACGACAGACAATAATCACGAAACTCCTCGATATTCATCCTTCACAAAACTATATCAAAGCCAACTTCAACACGTCGTCGTTGGTCTTCACATAATGGAACGTCAATCCGTCGATGTACTCGGGCTTGATTTCGGCGATGTCCTTGCGATTTTCCTCCGACAGGATCAATTCGGTGATTCCGGCACGTTTGGCCGCCAGAATCTTCTCCTTGACCCCTCCGACCGGCATCACGCGACCGCGCAGCGTGGTTTCGCCCGTCATGGCGATCCGCTCGCGCACCTTGCGGCCCGTGTAGGTCGAAACGATGGAGGTTACCATCGTAATACCGGCCGACGGACCGTCTTTCGGGATGGCGCCCTCGGGCACATGGATATTGATGTCGTTCTTTTCGAACATTTCGGCATCTATTCCCAGCTCCTTATTATGGGCCATCACCCATTCGTGCGCAATCGTCGCCGACTCTTTCATCACATCGCCCAGATTGCCCGTCAGACTGATGCGTCCTTTGCCGGGCGTGAGGCACGATTCGATATAAAGAATATCGCCGCCGACCTCCGTCCAGGCCAATCCCGTAACGACACCCGTCATGCCGCCCACTTCGTACTCCTCCTTCAGGAATTTGGGGACGCCGAGCACCCGTTCGATATCCTGCACGGTAAATTCGGGTACGTATTCTTCGTCGAAAGCGATCTGTTTCGCACGTGAACGGGCGATCTTCGCCAACGACTTATCCAACGATCGGACACCCGCTTCACGCGTATATCCGGAGATGATCGCCTCGACGACCTCGGGGGTCATGGTCAGCTGTTCGGGAGCGATGCCGTGGGCTTCGCGCTGTTTGGGCAACAGGTGCTCCAACGCGATGCAGACCTTCTCCTCCATCAAATAACCGGCTATACTGATCATCTCCATGCGGTCGCGCAACGCCGGAGCGATGTTCGAAACATTGTTGGCCGTAGCGATGAACAGCACCTTCGACAGATCGTATTCCATGTCGATGTAGTTGTCATGGAAGGTCGTATTTTGCTCGGGATCGAGCACTTCGAGCAAGGCACTCGACGGATCGCCGTGATTCGACACGGTTACCTTGTCCACCTCATCGAGGATAATGACCGGATTCGACGAACCGCACCGTCTGATAGTCTGGATGATCCGCCCCGGCATGGCCCCGATATAGGTGCGACGATGCCCCCGAATCTCCGATTCGTCGTGGAGCCCGCCCAACGAAATCCGGCCGAACTTGCGGCCCAAAGCCGTAGCGACCGATTTGCCGAGCGACGTCTTGCCGACCCCCGGAGGGCCGTACAGGCAAAGGATCGGCGATTTGAGATCGCCTTTCAGTTTGATGACGGCCAGATGCTCCAGAATGCGCTCCTTCACCTCTTCCAGTCCGAAATGGTCGTGATCGAGTTGTTCACGGGCACATTTCAGATCGAGGTTGTCCTGCGTTACCTCGTTCCACGGCAGCTCCAGCAACAGTTGCAGATAAGTCATCTGCACCGAATATTCGGCAACCGCCGGATTGAGCCGCTCGACCTTCTGCAACTCCTTCTCGAATGTCTCGCCCACCTCTTTCGGCCAGTTCTTCTTGTCCGCGGCCTCGCGCATCTTTTCGATTTCGGCATCGTCGCCATCGCCCAACTCGTCCTGAATAGTGCGCATCTGCTGTTGCAGATAGTAGTCGCGCTGCTGCTTGTCGATCTCCTGCTTGACCCGATCCTGAATCTCGCCCTTCAGTTCGGCAAGCTGCTGCACACGGATCAGGATTTCCAACAGTTTCCGCGAACGGGCCAGCAGACCGGGGGCCTCCAGCAATGTTTGCCGATCTTCGTCGGAAAGTTCCAAATTGGTACAGATGAAATTGATGATGCCGCGTTTCGAGTCGATGTTCTTGATGGCGAAAGCCGCCTCCTTGGGCATCGACGGCGAAATGTTGATGATACCTAAGGCCACATCGCGGATGGAATCCACCAGCGCTTCGAACTCGATGCTTTTCACATCGGGCATCGTATCGCGCAGGGCCGTAACACGCGCCTTGAAATAAGGCTCCGTAGCGACGTATTCGCCGATTTCGATCTTCTCCAGGCCGTTCAGAATCACCGTCAGATTGCCGTTCGGCATCTCCAGAATCTTGATGATGCGTGCCGCCGTGCCGACCTTGTACATGTCATCGGGCGACGGGTCTTCGACCTCGCTTTCGCGTTGAAGCACGGCCCCGAGAACGCCTCCTTCGGCGTTGACGGCCCGAACGAGCGAAATGCTTTTATCGCGCCCCACGGTAATCGGCGTGATGGCACCCGGGAAAAGTACCGACGAACGCAACGTAAGAATGGGCATCTCTTCCGGCACGTCGATCTCTTCGGTCGTATCGTCATCGCCCGAAATGATCGGGATCACACGATGTTTCCCGTCGAGCACTTCGGGCAGGTTATGCTCATCGACTACACCGATCTCGATTTTATCTTTTTTCTTATCCATAGAATAGACTTTCGAAAACAATTTATTTGCAAAGGTAACGATTTTTCAGCTATTTTTATTTCATCTTTGACAGAATGTTAATAACTTTGCCGATCGAACGAACAATTCAAACTGTCAGCCATGCAAATCGCAGACAAATACATTCCCGCACAAATCGAGACAAAATGGTACGACTATTGGGTCAGCCATCGAATTTTTCATTCGGAACCCGATGAACGTCAACCCTATACGATCGTCATCCCGCCGCCCAACGTTACCGGCATGCTCCACATGGGGCACATGCTCAACAACACATTGCAGGATGTATTGGTGCGTCGGGCCCGCATGTCGGGCCGCAATGCCTGCTGGGTGCCGGGCATGGACCACGCGTCGATCGCTACGGAGGCCAAGGTCGTGGCGCTGCTCCACGAAAAGGGCATCGAGAAATCGTCGCTCACCCGCGAGGAGTTCCTGCGCCACGCATGGGAATGGAAGGAGAAATACGGCGGCGTCATCCTCAAACAGTTGCGCAAGTTGGGCGCATCGTGCGATTGGGAACGCACCTGCTTCACGATGGACGACATCCGCACGGAAGGCGTCCTGCGCGTATTCTGCGACCTTTACGAAAAGGGCAAAATCTATCGCGGCGTGCGGATGGTCAATTGGGATCCGGCCGCCAAAACGGCCCTTTCCGACGAGGAGGTCATCTTCAAGGAGTCGCACGGCAAACTCTACTACCTGCGCTATCGAATCGAGGGCACGGAACGGTTCATCATCGTCGCCACGACCCGTCCAGAGACGATTTTAGGCGATACGGCGCTCTGCGTCAACCCCAACGACGAACGGTACAAGGAGTTGCCCGCCGACGCACGGGTCATCGTGCCGTTGGTCGGCCGGTCGATTCCGGTGATCCGCGACGAATACGTCGATATCGAATTCGGCACGGGCGCACTCAAGGTAACCCCCGCCCACGACGTCAACGACTACATGCTGGGCGAAAAATACGGATTGGAGACCATCGACATCTTCAACGACGACGGTACGATCAACGACAAGGTGGGCCTGTACGTCGGTATGGATCGGTTCGAGCTGCGCGACCGGATCGAAAAAGACCTCGCCGATGCCCGACTGCTCGAAAAGACCGAAGCCTACACCAACAACGTAGGTTATTCCGAACGCACGGGCGTCGCCATCGAGCCGAAGCTCTCGATGCAATGGTTCCTGTCGATGAAAGAGTTGGCACAGCCCGCTACCCGGGCCGTGCTGGAAGACGCGATCCGCTTCGTCCCCGAAAAATACAAGAACACCTACCGTCATTGGATGGAGAACATCAAGGATTGGTGCATTTCGCGCCAATTGTGGTGGGGACAGCGCATTCCGGCCTACTATCTTCCGAAAGGGGGCTACGTCGTGGCACTGACACCCGAAGAGGCTTTGGAAAAGGCTCGGGCAAAGAGCGGCGACGCCTCGCTGCAAATCAGCGATTTGCGGCAGGACGACGATGTTTTGGACACTTGGTTCTCGTCGTGGCTGTGGCCCATCTCGGTTTTCGACGGCATCCGCCATCCGAACAATCCGGAAATCAACTACTACTACCCTACCGACGACTTGGTTACGGGCCCCGACATCATCTTCTTCTGGGTTTCCCGCATGATCATGGCCGGCTACGAATACCGCCACGAAAAACCCTTCGGCAACGTCTATTTCACCGGTATCGTCCGCGACAAAATCGGCCGCAAGATGTCGAAACAGTTGGGCAACTCGCCCGACCCGCTCGACCTGATCGACAAATACGGGGCCGACGGCGTGCGCATCGCCATGCTGATGTCTTCGTCGGCGGGCAACGATGTGATGTTCGACGAAGCCTTGTGCGAACAGGGCCGCAACTTCGGCAACAAAATCTGGAATGCCTATCGGTTGGTCAACGGCTGGACGGTCGATGCGGCTGCCGTGCCGAGCGAAAACAACCGGCTGGCGGTCGAATGGTTCGAGCAGGCGCTCGGAAAGGCCTTGCGTGAGGTGGACGAAGATTTCAAGTCCTATCGCATCTCGGAAGCCTGCATGACGATCTACCGGCTTTTCTGGGACGAGTTCAGCGGTCTCTATCTGGAGATGGTGAAACCCGCCTACGGACAATCCATCGACCGGCGGACGTTCGAAGCCACCCGCGACTTTTTCGACCGGTTGATGCGCCTGTTGCATCCGTTCATGCCGTTCGTTACCGAGGAAATTTGGCAGGCTCTCGCTCCGCGCACCGACGGCGAATCCATCTGCGTGGCACCGATGCCGACGGCCGCATCGGAGAACGAACGCATCCTGGCCCGTTTCGAATTGGCCCGCGAGGTAATTTCCTCTGTCCGGAACATCCGCAATCAGAAAGGATTGGCGCAAAAAGAGGCTCTGACGCTCCGCGTCATCGACGATGCGAACTACCCGTCGGAGTATGCGCCCGTCATGCAGAAGATGGCGAATCTGACCGCTATCGAAACCGTTACAGAGAAAGACCCGACAGCAGCCGCATTCATCGTGAAAACGACACAGTATTTCGTGCCGATGTCCGGTAAAATCGACGTGGAAGCCGAACGCAAGAAGCTCACGGACGACCTGACCTATTACGAAGGTTTCCTCGCCAGCGTGCTGAAAAAGCTCTCCAACGAGCGGTTCGTGCAGTCTGCGCCCGAGAAGGTCGTGGCCAACGAACGGGCGAAGCAGGCCGATGCCGAAGCGAAGATCGCCGCCTTGAAAGAGCAGTTGGAAGTCCTAAAATAACGCGCGATCGTGCCCGCAATCACCATCTATACCGACGGTTCGGCGCTCGGAAATCCGGGCCCGGGCGGCTACGGAATCGTATTGCTTTCGGGGCCGTTCCGCAAAGAGCTGTCGCAGGGATACAAGCTGACCACCAACAACCGGATGGAGTTGTTGGCGGTTTGCGTCGCCCTCGAAGCCCTGCGGTTCGAAGGGTCGGACGTAACGATCTATTCCGATTCGAAATACGTGGTCGATGCGGTCTCGAAAGGTTGGGTATTCGGCTGGGAGAAAAAGAAATACGCGAACCGGAAGAATCCCGATCTATGGAAACGGTTCCTGCGGAGTTATCGACGTCATCATGTTCGGTTCATCTGGGTCAAAGGCCACGCCGCAACAGTGGAAAACAATCATTGCGACAAATTGGCCGCTGCGGCTGCGAACGATTCGCTCCACCTGATCGAAGACAAAGGGTACTGCCCCGCAAACGAATAAACGAGGCGACAAGCACATCGGAAACGCATCGAAACGCATCTTCCCCTTCATTATCCATCAAGACGTCCGGTCGCATCCGACTGTGCACGGGTGAATCATTCCGCCTTCGCCTGCCGGAAAGAGAAATACTTGGCGATCAAATAACTGTACACCGTAACGACCCCGGTCGTCAGCACTTTCGACGGGGTCGGCCAAAGGCCGCAGACCTCGACGAAGAATTTCAATCCGACATAGGTCAGAGCGGCGGACCCGGCTACCGAAAGCAGATAGCGAATCAACTGCGTATGCGTCTGCAAGGGCGAAAATCGAAAAACGACCTTGCGATTCAACCAAAATCCGACGAAAAAGGTGATCGGAAAGACCAGTCCCAACGCAGCGATATGCGGCGACAACACAACGAATCCGCAATCAATATACCGATGCGCGATCACTCCGTTATAGACCAGCGCATACAAGAGCGGATCCAGCAACAGATAGTTCACACACCCGCAAACGGCATAACGAAAAGTCTGACGCGGAAGCAACGATCGAACCGGCTGCACATACAGCCGGTCGATCGAAACGATTATCGCCTCGGCGAGCCGCATCAACGGGCCGAATGCACCCAAATATCGGGGAACACGCCTCGATGCCGACGGACGAAGTTCCGTGCCGTCTCCTCGTCCTCCGAATCGAAGCAGGTTACCATATACCGGCCGCCCAACCGATAGATCGGAAACTCCCAATCGGGCTGTTGGCCGGCAAAGTATTTTCGGGCATTTTCGGCATTTTCCGGCGTATTGAACACCCCCATTACCACATAATGATGTCCCGAAGCAGGGATCGTTGGTTCGGTCGATTGTTGAATCGGCACGACCGCTGGCGAAGCAACTGCCGTCGAATCCGCAACCGGATTCACCGTAGACTCCGTTACGGTCTGCTCGGCGACCACCGTCTCTTCAACGTGCTGTTTTCGGAAACAACCGTTCTTTATCAGGAAGAAACCGGCAACAAGCGCCACGACGAGAATGGCCGCCATACCGAGCAACATCGCCCAATCGAAACCGCTCGACCGATGCACCCGCATCGGCGCACGTCCCTGCGGATTCAATCGGCGTTCGAATTCCGAGGTCGGTGCAAAATTCTTGAACGTCAACGTTCCGACCCCTGCGATCGTCAAGGTTTCTTCTTTCCGCGTCTGTTCCAGCCAACGGTCATAGACCGAACGGGCCGTAGCCGTATCGCATGATGCTGCTCGTGCAATCATGTCCGGCAAGGATTCGCCCCGCTCCTGCGAGGTGAAGTCCACGCGCCGATAGGGCGGCTGAATCCACCGCTTCGAAATTTGTTCGGCTCCATGAAATACCACGAACAAGGAACCCACATTCGGCAGGAAAACATCCCCGCCACCGGCCAAACGGTTGGCGATCAACCGGGCCACTTGTTCCACCATCTGACTCATCTTATCCTCCTATTAAAAAGTCTCTTCATCAAAGTCCTACACGGTCTTTCCCGATCGAACGCCGACCGGACGTCTGCATGCCCGTACGATCATCCATACGCCCAACACCACGAACGGAATACTCAACCATTGTCCCATATCCAATGTCCAACCCACCTCGAACGCCTCCTGTTCCGTCTTGATGAATTCGAGGAAAAAGCGGGTGAGGAATACGCCGATCAACCCTACGCCGAACAGCATCCCCGGACGGCGACGGCCCATGTCTTTCGCATAGTACAGCCAGCAGAGCACCCCGAAAGTCAACAAATAGCACAACGCCTCGTAAATCTGCGTCGGATGCACTGCCGCCGGAGCGAACTCGTTGACCCACTTGTACGAATGCGGGAACTCGAATCCCCACGGCAAAGCGGTCGCCGTACCGAAAATTTCGGAATTGAACAGATTGCCCAACCGCACGAGCGCACCGCCGATACCGACCGGTATCATGATGCGATCCAACGACCAGACATAGGGCAGCTTGTTCTTGCGCGAAAAGAGCCACAGGCCGATCAACAGGCCGATCGCCGCGCCATGACTGGCCAGCCCGCCGTCGCGAAAGCCCGTGATGATGGTCCACGGCTTGCTCAAATACTCCACCGGATCGTAAAAGAGGCAATGGCCCAACCGTGCGCCGATAATCGTGGCCAAAGTTCCATAGACGAAAACCGAATCCGCGACCGACGACGGCAGACCCTCGCGTTTGCAGAACTTACCGAAAAACCACGCACCGATCAGAATCGCCAACGCCCACATCAAGCCGTAATACCGGATGTCGAGCGAGCCGATGGAGATGAAAACCGGATCGAAATTCCAAACGACGGATAAATAAGCAGGTGTCATCATTTATTAATGTCTTGAATTTCCACTTTTTTGAGCGTAAACGAGAAAGTGCTGCCCTGGCCCGCTTCGCTGCGCACCGAGATGCGTTCGCCATGCGCTTCGATGATGTGCTTCACGATGGCCAGACCGAGCCCCGTGCCGCCCTGCTCGCGCGAACGCCCTTTGTCCGTGCGGTAGAAGCGTTCGAATACGCGGGGCAAATCCTCCTTGCCGATGCCCTGCCCGTTATCCTCGACCTCGACCAGAATTTTGTCGAGCATGTCGCGGAACCGGATGCGGGTCGCACCGCCCTCCTTGCCGTAACGGATCGAATTGATAATCAGATTGACCAACACCTGCCCGATATAATGTTTGTCGGCCTGCACCCAAAAGACCGAAGGCAAATTGTCGGCCCCCTTCACCGAAATCGTGATGTGTTTCCGGTCGGCCTCCATTTCGGCTTGCTCGGCGATCTCCTTGGTCAAGGCCACGATGTCGAATTTTTCCAAATCGAGCTTGTTCATGTTGCTCTCCAACTTGGAAATCGTATCCAAATCGTTGACGATATTGATCAACCGGTCGATGCTCTTTTCGGCCCGCTCGAGGTACTTCCGATTGATGAGTTCGTCCTCCAAACCGCCGTCCAGCAGCGTGGATATGTACCCCTGGATGTTGAAAATCGGGGTTTTGAGTTCATGAGCCACGTTGCCCAGATACTGTTTGCGGAAATGTTCGTTCTCTTTCAGTCGGGCGATCTCTTTGTCGTTGGTATCGGCCCACGCCGTGAGTTCTTCGCCGATGTTCTCGACCCGTTTGTCGCGCAATTCCGAGAAAATCTCGCGCGTATGCACATCGCGCGAAAGCACGATCGAATAGATGGGCTTCAGCTTGTAAGCCACATACTTGCGGATGATGAAAAGCGACACGAGCGTTACGACGGCGAACGTGCCCAGCAGCATTCCGACGATGACGATCCCGCGCAGCTGCACACCGTTGGCATGTAGCCCGAACAACACGCCGCCGACGATCAACGTCGCCAGCAGACCGATCCAGCACGATGCGCCCTCTTTGGTTTTGATGGTTATCATGATTGCTTGTAGTTTTGCATCAGACGAGCGATGTATTTGCCAACGATGTCGAATTCCAGATTGACGACCGTTCCGGGTTCGATGCAGCAGAAATTGGTATGTTCGAACGTGTAGGGGATGATGGCGACGCGGAACGATGCGGGTCGCGAATCGCACACCGTCAGGCTGACGCCGTTGACCGCAACCGAACCCTTTTCGACCGTGCACAGGCCGCCGCCCTGCGGTTCGTATTCGAACGTGAAATACCAACTGCCGCCGGCCTCCTCCTTGGCCGTGCAACGGGCCGTTTGATCGACGTGGCCCTGCACGATATGGCCGTCGAGCAGAGCGTCGGGCTTCATCGAGCGTTCCAGATTGACCCGATCGCCCACCTGCAACAGCCCGAGGTTGCTCCGGTCGAGGGTCTCTTTCATGGCCGTAACGGTGTAGGTGTCGTCCGCACGCTCGACGACGGTCAGGCACACGCCGTTGTGGGCCACGCTCTGATCTATTTTCAGTTCGCGGGCAAAGGGCGCCCGAATCGTAAAATCCTTATTCTGACGGTCGGAGCGGATAGCGACCACTTCGCCCATACCTTCGACTATTCCGGAAAACATCGCATCAATCGTTTGTTATCAGCTTAACCATTACTTTATATGCTTTCTGCACGCTGCTCTTATCCAGCAGCAGATCGTCATAATGTTCGCGGTCGCCCGCCACGAGCCGGAAGCAGCTTTCGTCTTCGGCCGAACGGACGATACGCAAAGTTACGATTTTTTTGCTAACAATCACATACTCACCCCCGAGAATTATCGCATCGGGCTCGACGGCCCGCAGCAGGACGATCGTACCGGCCGGAATGACCCTGCCCATGGCCTGCCCGTTGTAACACATGGCGAAATCGCAGCCGCCGACCATCGGCAGAAACAGATAATCGTCCGGTTTCAGTTCGGAAATCCGGACGATGTCTTTTTCGGAATCGGCCTTGTAGTAAGGAATAGGCCGGTGTTTGTCGAGTTCGACGAACATGTGTCCTTCGCCCGTGAGCAGCCAAAGTTTGTCGATCTGGGGAAACTTGGCGACTACGTGGTCGGCCACATCGAGCGAGATGCCGTTGTGGCCGCGTTTGATCTGGTAGAGATTTTCGCCACGCGCGAGACCGATATAACGAGCAAAATAGTTGGTCGACATATTCGCCCACCGAATCACCGCCTCCATACGCTCCCAATTATTCAGCTTTTTTTTCATTTTCTTGTTTCAATAAAAAATTTTTCGCATCTTTGCGCATCCGGTCCCGTAGTTCAATGGATAGAATACAAGATTCCGGTTCTTACGATATGGGTTCGATTCCCGTCGGGACTACTTCAGACACAGGCGCATAAGTTCGATGCGCCTGTGTTTTTTTCTGTCGGTCAGGCCCGCATCGTCCGCAAGTCCGTCGCAACGACACAATACAACAAAAATAGCAACAATTTTCGTTTTATCCATACGAAAAAAAGGAAAATCCTTGTTCCGAACAGTCAAAAAAACGAAGGGTTTTATTAAGGGACGACACAAAAAAACGCGGGCAAAACTTTTATCCGTCTTCAAGGTCTTGGACAACCCACACAATCAGATAAAGAAATGCCCGCGCACCAACGCGAGCATCAACTTTTAATTCTTGATTGCGTTCAAAATGTCCAAGTTTTGAAGACAAAAAGAAAAAGTCAATGCGCTTTTATGTCTTGGTACCAGTCATCCGACGAGGATGCCGATACGGAATAAAGTGCTGTTTATCAAGGTTCCATAAGCATACGATGCAATAATTTATTGCAAATATAGCGGTTTTATTCGACAAAACATACAAGAAACGGAGAAATCCGCGCCAACGTGCGCAAAAATGCCGCAATCGCGACGAAACAGAACAAAAATTAAAAGCGCGGGCAAAACATTTATCCGTTTTCAAGGCCTTCGACTGCCCACACAACCAGATAAAAATAATGCCCGCACAAAATAGCTATACGCTCGCAAAAGCAGCGGTCGGCAGCGAAGAAAGCATTGAAAAGCATGACAACGATCTATCGCATAAGGAACCGCTTTCAAAAGCGGCGCGGGCGGAGGCTTCGGCCCGCGCGGCTCAACGAGCCGCTTTTTTATTAAGTTGACTCTTCAAACAGGTCGGCAGCGAAGAAAGCGTTTGCAAGCACCGAAACAACCCACCGCATAGGGAACCCCGTTCAAACGGGGGCTTCCAAAAGCGGCGCGGGACACAGCCTGCGGAGGTGAGCTATGGCGAGCCTCCGCCGCCCGTAGGCTGCGGCTCGCGGCCCTTATAAAAGGGCCTTTTATTGGCGCGGCTCTGAGGAACCGCCGATTACGAATTTCAACCTCAGTTATTTGCCGGCGCGTTTGCGGTCAACCTCGTGCAGCAGAATTTTGCGCAGACGCATGGCGTGCGGCGTTACCTCGACATATTCATCCTCCTTGATGTATTCGAGGGCCTCCTCCAGCGTAAAGACTTTCGGCGGCACAATAACCGCCTTGTCGTCCGAGCCCGAAGCCCGCATGTTGGTCAGCTGCTTCGACTTGGTAACGTTCACCGTAATATCGTTCTGGCGCGTGTGTTCGCCGATGACCTGCCCCTCGTAAACCTGATCCATCGGGTTGATGAAGAACCGTCCGCGATCCTGCAGCTTGTCGATCGAATAGGCATAGGCCGTGCCCGTTTCGCCCGAAATGATCGAGCCATTCGTGCGCATTTCGATGTCGCCCACCCACGGTTCGAAATCTTTGAGCCGGTGGGTCATCACCGCTTCGCCGGCCGTCGCCGTGAGCATGTTCGAACGCAGACCGATAATGCCGCGCGACGGAATATCGAATTCCAGCCGCACACGGTCGCCGTTCGATACCATGTTCGTCAGCGTGCCTTTGCGCTTGGTCGCCAATTCGATGACCGTTCCGGAATGTTCTTCGGGACAATCGACCGTCATCTCCTCGATCGGTTCGCACTTTTTGCCGTCGATCATCTTGGTAATGACCCGCGGCTGGCCCACCTGCAGCTCGTAGCCCTCGCGGCGCATGGTTTCGATGAGCACCGACAGATGCAGCACGCCGCGCCCGAATACATTGAAGCTGTCGGCCGACGGCCCGGGCGTTACGCGCAGCGCCAGATTCTTCTCCAGCTCGCGGTCGAGACGGTCTTTGATGTGGCGCGACGTTACGAACTTGCCGTCCTTACCGAAGAAGGGCGAATTGTTGATCGTGAAAAGCATCGACATGGTCGGTTCGTCGATGGCGATCGGGGGCAGCGGTTCGGGATTCTCGTAATCGCAAATCGTGTCGCCGATATCGAATCCTTCGATTCCCATGACGGCACAAATCTCGCCGCAGGGCACCTCCTCGACCTTCTTTTTGCCCAGTCCCTCGAAGACCATCAATTCGCGGATTTTGGTCTTGACCATCGTTTTGCCGTCGCGCTTGGCCAGCGTAACGTTCTGACCCGTGCGCAACGAACCGCGTGTTACCTTGCCGACGGCGATCCGGCCCGTGTACGACGAGTATTCCAGCGACGTAATCAGCATCTGGGGCGTTCCCTCGACGATTTCCGGTTCGGGAATATCGTCGATGATGGCATCCAGCAGCGGCACGATCGAATCGGTCGGCTGGTTCCACTTGTGGGACATCCAGCCCTGTTTGGCCGAGCCGTAGATGGTCTTGTAATCGAGTTGATCTTCGGTCGCATTGAGCGAAAACATCAAATCGAAGACCTGTTCGTTGACCACTTCGGGCCGACAGTTGGGTTTATCGACCTTGTTGATGACGACGATGGGTTTCTTGCCCAGCGCGAGCGCCTTCTGCAACACGAAACGGGTCTGCGGCATCGTCCCCTCGAACGCATCGACCAACAGCAGCACGCCGTCGCACATGTTGAGCACCCGTTCGACCTCACCGCCGAAATCGGCGTGGCCCGGCGTGTCGATGATGTTGATTTTGTAGTCCTTGTAAATGACCGAAACGTTCTTCGAAAGGATCGTAATGCCCCGTTCGCGTTCGAGGTCGTTGTTGTCCAGAATCAGTTCGCCGTTTTGTTTGGCGTTGTCGCGGAGGAGGTGTCCCGCCAGAATCATTTTATCGACAAGCGTGGTTTTTCCGTGGTCCACGTGGGCAATAATCGCGATATTGCGCAGTTTTTGCATAGCAGAATCATTTACGGCGCAAAGGTACGCAAATTATCGGGAAAATATACTACTTTTGCATGCTTCTTAAAAAAGTTTAATATCTATGCAGCCATCGTTCGTCATCGGGTCCGCGAGCCGGATTTACATCGGTCCGGTCAATGAAATTCTGCCGGAGGTGTTGCCGAAAAATCGCGTCGCGGCCATTTCGGACGCCGCCATCGACCGGCTCCACCCCGAACTGCTGGCCTCCTACGAGACCGTGCTCGTCGGCAAGGGCGAAAGCATCAAGACGTTGCAGACGATCGGCGCGATCTACCGCAAATTTTTGGAGACGGGCATCGACCGGTCGACCTTCGTGCTGGGCATCGGCGGCGGCATCGTTACCGACATCACGGGATTCGCCGCCTCGACCTACATGCGGGGGCTCCGCTTCGGGTTCATCCCGACCACCTTGCTCGGGCAGGTCGATGCGGCCATCGGCGGCAAAAACGGGGTCAACATCGACGGTTACAAGAACATCGCCGGCACGTTCAATCAACCGCAGTTCGTCATCTGCGATCCGGCGCTGCTGGCCACGCTTCCCGAGCGGGAATTCCGGGCGGGGCTGGCCGAAATCATCAAAATAGCGGTCATCGCCGATGCGGAACTTTTCGCCCGATTAGAAACGGTCGATTTCGCCCGGCTGCGCAGCGACCGAGAGCTGCTGGCGGAGATCATTCGGGCGGCCATCCGCAACAAAGCGGCGATCGTCGAACGCGACGAACACGAAGCGGGCGAACGCCGCAAACTCAACCTCGGGCACACGCTGGCCCATGCCATCGAAAAATGCTCCACCCGGCTGAATCATGGCGAAGCGGTGGCCGTCGGCATGAAACGGATAGCGGAAGCGGCCGTACAGGCCGGTCTGTTAGCGGCGAGCGACTGCGAACGCATCGCGGCGCTGCTTGTCCGCGCCGGTTTCACGCTGGAACAGCCGATCGAAATGAAACGAATGCTGAAAGAGGTGGCCAAAGACAAAAAGAACCAGGACGGTCTGCTGCGCATCGTCTTTCCGACCCGCATCGGCGATTGTGTCGTGCGAACCATGCAACCGGACGAGTTCGCCTCGCTGATGCAGCGACAGCCTAAAAAAGAAGGAGCGATCTGATCGCCCCGTTCCTCTCACCTATAATATACTGCCGGTCGCAAAGCCCGATTCGTTTCGGTCGGGTCAGAACTGCATACGCCGCCGCAGACGACGAACACCCCGGCTCAGACGCGAGAACCCGATCCGAAAATCGTCGGGACATCGAATGACCGCGCCCCTAATACTGCTCCTTTTCGTTCGGAAAATCGCCCGACTTCACATCGGCGATATAGCGCGTTACGGCATCGGTCATCACCTCGTGCAAATCGGCATACCGACGCAGGAACCGCGGCGAAAAGCCCTTGTTGAGCCCCACCATGTCGTGAATGACCAGCACCTGGCCATCCGTACCGCCGCCCGCACCGATGCCGATCGTCGGAATCGGAATCTCTTTCGTAACCCGAGTTGCCAACACAGCCGGAATTTTTTCCAGGACGACGGCAAAACAGCCCGCATCGCTCAACAAATGGGCATCGCGCACGAGCTTTTCGGCCTCGGCCTCCTCCTTCGCCCGAACGTTGTATGTTCCGAACTTATGGATGGATTGCGGCGTCAGTCCGAGGTGCCCCATCACCGGAATGCCGGCTGTCAAAATACGCTGCACCGATTCGAGAATCTCTTCACCGCCCTCCAATTTCACGGCATCGGCCTCGGTCTCCTTCATGATGCGCACCGCCGAATCGAGCGCCAGCTTCGAGTTGCCCTGATAGGTGCCGAACGGCATATCGACGACAATCAGCGCACGCTGCGCCCCGCGCGTTACCGAACGGGCATGATAGATCATCATATCGAGCGTAATCGGAACGGTCGTTTCGTAACCGGCCATGACGTTGGCCGCCGAATCGCCGACCAGAATGACGTCGATACCGGCAGCATCGACGATCTTGGCCATCGAATAATCGTAAGAAGTGAGCATGGAGATCTTTTCGCCCCGCTGCTTCATCTCCGTCAGGCGGTAGGTCGTAACCGCCCGAACCGTACTTTCCACGGACATTTTTTTCGAAATTTTTTGGGTTAAATCGGGGGCAAAGTTAACGATTCGGACGAATCCGACAAAAAAAGTTCCACAAAACCACACCGCCCGAGACCGAAACGTTCAGCGAATGTTTCACTCCCATCTGCGGAATTTCGATGGCACCATCGCACCGATCCACCGCATCTTGACCCACGCCGGCCACCTCATTGCCGAAGACGAGCGCATACCGGCGGCCCGCCTCGGGACGGAAATCATCCAGCATCGTCGCACCGACCACCTGTTCGACGGCATAGACGAGGTATCCGCGCTCATGCAAAGCGTCGATGCAGGCTTCGGTCGATACGCAATAACTCCACGGCACGGTCAGCTCGGCCCCCAACGCCGTCTTGTGGATGTCGCGGGCCGGAGGCGTCGCCGTAATCCCGCACAAAGCGAGGTGTTCGACCCCGAACGCATCGGACGTCCGGAAGAACGCACCGACATTCTGCATCGAACGCACGTTGTCGAGTACGACCGTTACGGCCATCTTTTCCATGGCGGCATAGGCTTCGGGCGTCGGACGCCCCAGTTCTTCGTTGGTGATCTTGCGCATACGAACGGTTTTCGAGAACAAAAGTAGTCAAATAAAAATTTTTTACCTATTTTTGAGGCTCAAATCTACGAGGAATCATGTCAATGAGAAAACGGATGCTGGTCTTGTGCCTCATCGCGACAACGGTTGCGCAGGCCTCCGCCCAGCGAATCATCGCCGGAGCCGATTTCACGACCCGTTTCGACAACCGCGAATATGCCGGAAATACCTTCAACCAGCCGCAGACGCTTTTCAGCGCCCGACTGACGCCCCGCATCGGTATCGAATGGATGGAGAAAAACCGGTTGGTATTCGGGATCGAAATGTTGCAAAATTTCGGCGAACACAACGGCATGCGCGAACCGTTTTTGAGCGACGTCAAACCGCTGATGTACTACCGGTTCAAAACGGAGCACGTACAGGCGAATGCAGGCATCTTCGACCGCAGCGAGCTGGCGGGCGACTACTCGACCGCCTTTTTCAGCGATTCGACTCGCTTCTATCACAATCGTTTGTCCGGTTTTCTCGGTCGTTATCGTTCGACCGAACGCCGCGACACCTACGTGGAACTGGCACTCGACTGGGAAGGCATGCTCGGCGAGACGACCCGCGAAAAGTTCCGTATCCTCTCGGCCGGCCGCTATACGCTCGACAAGGGGTTCTATTTCGGCTATGCGTTCTCGCTTTTTCATTTCGCCATGTCGGAACAGGTCGACAATGTTTCGGACAACTTGCTTCTCAATCCGTATGTCGGCTGGAAATTCAATGCCTACCTCGACTTCGACGTCCGCGCCGGACTGCTCCTGGCACCGCAGCGCGGCCGCAGCGTCGACAACGCCTGGAAGAAACCGTGCGGCGGACAATTGGACATCGTCCTCCGCAAATGGGGCGTCAAACTGGAGAACAACCTCTACATCGGCGGCAATCTCCAGCCGTTGCGTTACGCCGTAGCCGATCCCCTGACGGGGCTCACCTACGGCACGGACGGCCTCTATGCCGGCGAAAGTTTCTATGCGACGACCGAACACATCTACAACCGCACGTGGCTCGGCTACGACAATCGGTTCTTCAACGATACGATCACGGTCGAAGCGGGCATGGTATTCCACTACGACGGCACGGGAATGGGAACGCAGCAAATCGTCCGGCTCTCGGTCAATCTCGAAAAACTTTTCGGCATCGGTTCGAAACACGGACACGAATGACGGCTAAAACATTCTAAAATATATGGCAAGCGAAACGAACGAAACACGTGAGAAGTCGTTGAACTTTCTCGAAGAGATCATCGAAACATCCATCGCCCAAGGCGAAAAGCGCATCCAGACCCGTTTTCCGCCCGAACCGAACGGGTATCTGCATATCGGCCACGCCAAAAGCATCTGCATCAATTTCGGGCTGGCCAAAAAATACGGCGGAAAATGCAACCTGCGATTCGACGACACGAATCCCGTGAAAGAAGATGTCGAATACGTCGATTCCATCAAGCGGGACATCCGCTGGTTAGGCTTCGACTGGGCGCTGGAACGCTACGCATCGGACTACTTCGACCAGCTTTACGAATGGGCCATCGTGCTGATTAAGAAAGGACTGGCCTACGTCGACGACCAAACGCAGGAACAGATCCGTGAAACCCGCGGCACCGTATCGGAACCCGGCAAGGAGTCGCCATGGCGCAACCGCACGGTTGAAGAGAACCTCGACCTGTTCGAACGCATGCGCAAAGGCGAGTTCGCCGACGGCGAAAAGGTATTGCGTGCCAAGATCGACATGGCACACCCGAACATGCTGTTCCGCGACCCGATCATGTACCGCATCATCCACGCCGAACACCACCGCACGGGCAACAAGTGGTGCATCTACCCGATGTACGACTATGCGCACGGCCAAAGCGACTCGATCGAACGGATCACCCACTCGATCTGCACGCTCGAATTCGACGTACACCGTCCGCTTTACGACTGGTTCATCCAGGCGCTGGATATTTTCCCCTCGCACCAGTACGAATTTGCGCGGCTGAATCTCACCTACACGATGATGTCGAAACGCAAATTGTTGAAACTCGTGCAGGAGGGCGTCGTGATGGGTTGGGACGACCCGCGTATGCCGACCATCTGCGCCTTGCGCCGCAAAGGCTACACGCCGGCCTCGGTACGCAATTTCGCCGAGATGGTGGGCGTTGCCAAACGCGACAACGTGATCGACCTCAGCAAGCTGGAATACTGCGTACGGGAAGACCTCAACAAGGTCGCCGAACGCCGAATGGCTGTTTTGAACCCTTTGAAAGTGGTCGTTACGAACTACGACGAGCACAAAACCGAGCTTTTCACGGCCATCAATAATCCGGAGGACGAGGCGGCCGGAACCCGGCAGATACCCTTCTCGAAGGTCATCTACATCGAACGGGATGACTTCATGGAGAACCCGCCGAAAAAGTTCTACCGGTTGCAACCGGGCGGCGAGGTGCGGCTGCGCTACTCCTATCTCATCAAGTGCGAGAAAGTCATCAAGGATGCCGAAGGCAACATCGTCGAATTGCATTGCACCTACGACCCGATGTCGGGCAACGGTTCGTCGAGCGACGGCCGCAAGGTGAAGGGGGTCATCCACTGGGTATCGGCCAAAGATGCGCTGGAGGCCGAAATCCGGCTCTTCAATCCGCTGTTCACGAAGGAGAATCCCGACGACGTGGAGGAGGGCCAGACGTGGGAGGACAACCTCAACCCCGAATCCATGGTGAAGATCAAAGGGTATCTGGAACCCTCGCTGCGCGACATTCCGATCGGGCAGGCCGTGCAGTTCGAACGCGTGGGCTACTTCTGTCCCGACACCGATTCGACAGCCGATCATCTGGTCTTCAACCGCACCGTAACGCTGAAAGATTCGTGGGCGAAAATTATTACTAAATAACTCGTAATGCTAACAAGGGGTCGCACGAGCGGCCCGATTTTCATCGAATCCGCCCCTCCGCAAAAAATCACCGGTCTACAAGCCGGTGATTTTTTTGATTTCGTTCAACTTGTTGAGCGCTTCGATCGGGGTCAACGCATTGACATCCAAATCCTTGATCTGATCGCGAATCTGCACCAGCACGGGATCGTCCAACTGGAACATCGACAACTGCACACTCGGCGAATCGGCCCCCTCGGCCGCCTCTCGAACCGACTGCGCCGTCAGCTTGCGGCCCCGCTCCTTCAAATTCCGGTTCGGCACGATTTCGCTGTTTCCGTAGACCTGTTCGAGGTTGCCCAGGATTTCAGCAGCCCGCGCGACCACCGACAGCGGCATACCGGCCATGCGGGCGACGTGGATACCGAACGAATGCTCCGTACCGCCCGTCTCCAGCTTGCGCAGGAAAATGATGCGGTTGCCGACCTCCTTGACCGTTACGTGAAAATTTTTCACGCGCGGACAGCGACGCTCCATTTCGTTCAACTCGTGATAGTGCGTCGCGAAAAGCGTCTTCGCCCGGGCCGTCGGATGGTTATGCAGGTATTCGACCATCGCCCACGCAATCGAAATACCGTCGTAGGTACTCGTTCCGCGGCCGATTTCGTCCAGCAACACGATACTGCGATCGGAAATGTTGTTGAGAATGCTGGCCGATTCGAGCATCTCGACCATGAAGGTCGATTCGCCCTGCGAAATGTTGTCCGATGCGCCGACACGGGTAAAAATTTTGTCCACTACCCCGATGTGTGCCGATTTCGCCGGCACGAACGACCCCATTTGCGCCATCAGAATAATCAGAGCCGTCTGACGCAACAACGCCGACTTACCCGACATGTTGGGACCCGTAATCATCATGATCTGCTGCTTGTCGCTGTCCAGCATGACATCGTTGGGAATGTACTCCTCGCCCACGGGCATCAACGTTTCGATGACCGGATGACGGCCTTCGCGAATATCAATCCGCTTACCCAGATCGAGCGTCGGCCGCACGTAATGCCGTTCACTGGCCATGCGGGCGAACGATTGCAAGCAGTCGATCTGAGCCACCGCAGCGGCATCGCGCAACAAAGGCTGCAACGACTGACAGATGAAGGCGATGATCTCCGTAAAAATCCGCTGCTCCAGCTCCAGCATCTTCGCCTCGGCACCCAGAATCTTGGATTCGTACTCCTTGAGTTCTTCGGTAATATAACGTTCGGCATTGGTCAGGGTCTGCTTCCGGATCCAGGTTTCGGGCACCTTGTCCTTATGCGTGTTGCGCACCTCAATGTAATAGCCGAATACGCTGTTGTAATTGATTTTGAGCGACGGAATGCCGGTCGCCTCGCTCTCGCGCTGCTGGATGCGCAACAAATAGTCCTTGCCGTGCAGCGCAATGCGGCGCAGGTCGTCGAGTTCGGCATCGACGCCGTCGGCGATCACACCGCCTTTCTGTATCTGGTTGTATTGCGGATCGGGATAAATATCGTGGGCCAACCGGTCGCGCACGGCCGTAAGCGAATCAATCTGTCCGGCCAGCGTATGCAACCGTTCGTC
The DNA here is from genome assembly GCA_947623305.1 of uncultured Alistipes sp. GTDB lineage: Bacteria > Bacteroidota > Bacteroidia > Bacteroidales > Rikenellaceae > Alistipes. The sequence continues at coordinate 61,973 of CANQGQ010000004.1, forward strand.
GTCAGTCGCCTCCAAAGCGGATTTCAGCGCACCGACCGCCGTCAACGAATTTTTCAACTGTACCAGTTCACGGGGCGTTACCCGCGATGCCGCGACGCGCGACGCAATGCGTTCCAGATCGCCCACCAATTCAATCTGTTCGCGCACGGCAACAGCCAAATCGACATCGCTTGTGAAATGTTCCACTACATCCAACCGTTCGTCGATCTTTTCGGGGTCGCGCAACGGCATGGCGATCCATCGTTTCAACAACCGACCGCCCATCGGGGTCAGCGTACGGTCGATCACATCGGCGAAACTGCACCGTTCGAGGCGAACAGCTCGAGGCGAACAGCTCGAGGCGAACAGCTCGAGATTGCGAATGGTGAACTTATCGACCCATACGAACTCCTCCTGATCGATCCGCGCCAACGATTTGATATGGGCCGTTTCGCGATGTTCCGTAAATTCAAGGTAATGGAGAATCGCTCCGGCCGCCGACAGACCGCTCGTGAAGTGGTCGACGCCGAATCCCTTGAGCGACTGTGTGCCGAACTGCTTGCACAGTTTCTCCCGATCCACCTCCTCGGCAAAAACCCATTCGTCGAGTTTGTAGGTATAATACTGACCGCCGAACGCTTCGGAAAAGCGGTCTTCGTAACCGCGCTGGAAAATGACCTCCTTGGGCCGAAGATTGGACAGCAATTTGTCGACATAACTATCGGAACCCTCGGCGACATAAAACTCGCCGGTCGATATATCGAGAAACGCCACGCCCGTAAGCCGCTTGCCGAAAAAGACCGAAGCCAGATAGGTGTTCTCCTTGTTCGTCAGCATGTTGTTCTCCATGACGACCCCCGGCGTAACCAATTCGATAACCCCCCGTTTGACCAACCCTTTCACCGTTTTCGGATCCTCCAACTGTTCGCAGATGGCGACCCGTTCGCCGGCCCGCAACAATTTGGGCAGGTAGGTGTCGATCGCATGATAAGGGAATCCGGCCAATTCGACATAGGATGCGGCCCCGTTGGCCCGTCGGGTCAACGTGATGCCGAGAATGCCGCTGGTTTTGATGGCGTCCTCGCCGAACGTTTCGTAAAAATCGCCGACACGGAACAGCATCACCGCATCGGGATGAGCCGCTTTCATCTTATAATACTGATCCATCAGCGGCGTTTCGCACTTTTTCTTCGGAGTTTTCTTCTCTTCGCTCACGTTTCAAGGAGATTCAAATCTTCGGCACAGACGACACACCCCATTCGAAATCGAAGGATGTTCGATTTCACAAAGCATATTCCGTCCGCCGAAGGGAACAATTTTACGACAAAGATAGCGGTTTTTTCGGGTGTCGGCAATGACCGAAGTGCATTTTTTTCGGATTTTTCGGCCTTTGCAGACCGGCCGAATCAGCGTGAACAAGATTTTTCTATCCATCCTATACCGACGGTCGTGTGGGCTCGATTTCTTTCGGCATCCCAACTGAAGCCCCCGCCAAGGCGGGGGTTTAGGGGTGGGTCAAATCTGCTTACGCCGCCTATGGCGGCGAGCACCGACGGATGGATAAAGACAACCGGAAAAAATCGTGGGGAGACAATAATCCGCACGAATAACTACAAAATTCCGTTCTCCGTAAAGACTTTCCGATAATACTCCGACTTCCATTCGATCGAACGCGGATAGGCCCGCGACGATGAGGGCATCCGCCAGATTTTCAACGGACGTCCGGCATAGACCGCCTCGGCGAATCCGCCCACCGGCAACGCGGCGCAGCCGGTCGTCTGCTGCAATGTTTCGGCCGCTTTCTGGCCCGTGGCGACGATCGTGCGGCACGACGGGATCCGCGACAACAGCGCAGCCAGATCGGTCGGCCGCACCACTTGAAGAAAATTGTCCGAAGCATTGTTTTTCAAACGGACGACCTCTTCGGCCGTATCATAAAGCGCGATTCCCCGCTCGCGGCAAAACGCCTCGATCCTCCCGCGGTCGAACCGGCGACCGTCGAGCTGTAGAAAGTGCGATTTGTCGCCCGTAGCGAGATAACCCACGATCCGCCACATGTCGTTTTGCAAATTGGGGTAAAAGAACTCCATCGACCAACGCACGCGCTGGGGAGGGAAGCTGCCCAACATCAACAGGCGGGCGTCGGCAGGCAGAAAGGGCTGCAAAGGATGTCGTTCGCTATTCATAGAACTGTTTGTCGAAATTCACTAAATAGAGTTTATCGGTGGCGCGCGTGAGAGCCGTGTAGAGCCACCGCATCATGTCGCGCGTCATAGGTTCGTCGCCGAACAGGCAACGGTCGACGAATACCGCCCGCCACTGTCCGCCCTGCGCCTTGTGGCAGGTTACGGCATAGGAGAACTTCACCTGCACGGCATTGTAATGGGGGTTCTCGCGAATTTCCTCGAAGCGTTTCAGCTTGCTTTTGATGTCGAGATAATCCTTTTCGACCTCGTAGAACAGGCGAGTGCTCTCCTCGCGCGTAAGCGACGGGGATTCCGAAGCGATCGTATCCAACAGAATTTTGCACTCCAATTCGGCATTGCCGTAATCGGGAAATTCGAGCACCACATTGGCGAAACGGAATCCGTAAAACTCCTCGAAACGCCGCAAACGCCGAATCCGAGCAATATCGCCGTTGGCCAAAAAGTTCATCGGGCAATCCTCCGTATGCTCCGAATAGTAGTAGTTGTTCTTGACCACCATCATCATGTCGCCGCTCTCGATTTCGCTCTCGGCGCACAGCACATTGCGGCGGATTCCCTCGTTGTATCGGTTCGCACGTTTGTTGGAGCGGGTGATGACAATGGTTTCGTCGCGGCCGTAACGGTCGTAGCAGTCCTGCAACTTCTCCAAGAAATCAATTCCTTCGATCGCCTCGAAATCGGCGTATCCCATTTCGAAACGGGGAATCTCGAAGATGCCGTTCTCGAGCATGCACCGCACCAGCGTGGCATTGAACAGAATCCCCGACTGGGCCTCCTGCCGCACGACTTCGTCCAACGTCGTATAAACCACTTCGCCGAAACGCGACAGCGTAGCGACATCCAAAGCCGGACTGAAATCGGAGCCGACGGGCGGCAGCTGGGCGCTGTCGCCGACCAGAATCAACCGGCATTCGCGGCCGCTGCGGACATAGCGCACCAAATCCTCCAACAAGGAGCCGTTCCCGAAGACCATGCCATCCGATACCCCATCCGGCAGCATCGACGCCTCGTCCACAATGAAAACCGCCCCCCGTTCGGCATTCTGATCGAGCGAAAATTGCTGTTCGTACGAAGCGTTCGTCCGCTGACGATAAATGCGTTTATGAATGGTATGGGCATCTTCGCCCGCATAACGGGCCAACACCTTCGCGGCACGACCCGTCGGAGCCAGCAGCACAGGCTTCATGCCGAGCACCTTCAGCGCACCCACCAAGGCGGCGATCAAGGTGGTTTTTCCGGTACCCGCATGCCCGTTCAATACGAAAATCCGGTGAAAATCCTCATCCGCAAGGTATTCGGACAACTTTTCTATGATTTTTTTTTGTCCGGGGGTTGTTTCGAAACAAAATTTAGCGTAAATTTGGGTCGCGATATAGGTATTGACCATATTTTCGTAAAATTTGTACAAACTTAATAACAAATATCAACAATGGTAAAGAAAATCGCACAAATCGTTCTCGCTGTGGTCATCGTAGGGCTCATCTACGTGATTTACCAGCAAATCTCCACGCCGATCCGGTTCGACAAGGAACTGGCGACCCGTCAGGCCGCCGTCATCGAACGCATCAAGGATATCCGTACGGCACAACGCGCATTCAAGTCGAAGTACATGCGCTTCACGGGCAATTTCGACTCGTTGGAGCAGTTCATCCTCAACGATACGCTCGAGCTCGAACGCAAACTCGTCGACGAATACGACTCCGTCGCTATGGCCCTGCTGAAAAAATCGGGGCGCAAAAACGTCGAGAAATTCAAGATCGCCGTCATTGATACCATTTTCTCGCCCAGAAAACTGACCGCTTCGCAGGTCAAGGAGTTGCGTTACATCCCGTTCTCCGATAACAAGGAATACTATCTGGAAGCCGGCATCATCACGACCGAATCGAAAGTCGTCATTCCGGTCGTCGAGTGCCGGGCACCTTATAAAGAGTTCCTCGATACGGTCGCTTTCCACCAAGAGGTCGTCAACCTGATCGACGATCAGGAGAACAACTTCAACCGTTATGCCGGAGTGAAATTCGGCTCCATGGAAGCTGGCAACAATGAAGCAGGCAACTGGGAGGATTGATCGCCGATCCGTTACCGACAACGTGTCCATTCAACTTGCGTTGGATGGACACTCTTTTTCCATTGTCGGCGGGCGGGGCATTCTGCCGGAAACAGCTGTATCGGTCGAAATCCTGACCGCTCGGACATTGCTGGTTCCGGAAGAGCTATTTGCGCCCGAGCATGCAACCGCATTGCTCGCCGCCGACGGAAAGGCTCCGTTGACCGGTGAAGAAACGATCTGCACGGTTCCGCAAAATGGCGTCGTAGCCGTTATGGCCGTACCCTCGCAAGCCCTGCAACAGCTGCATGAACAGTTCGACGAGGAGACTTCCTTGACATACACTACCCCGCTGCTGCTCGATCTGCATCCGACCAAGCCGACCGTCCTCCTGCAATGGATTGCCGGATACCTATATATAAAGATATACCATGCGGGACTCCGATTGGCCGAAGTGCTGCCCGCTCCGACCGAAGCGGATATACGCTACGCAATCGAACGCCTCGGCACCGCTTTTCCTCTCAAACAATACGCCTTGCGGGTTGCAGGCCGCGAGACTCGTCGATTGGGCAAACTCGCAGGCAAACCGTTCAAGCAGGTCCGATGCGAATAATCAGCGGTAAATACAAAGGACGGGCGATCAACCCGCCTCACAATCTGCGGGCCCGTCCGACGACCGATTTCGCCAAAGAGAATCTGTTCAACGTGTTGAACAATCTGGTCGATTTCGGAGCCTGCGACGTGCTCGACCTCTTTGCCGGTACGGGTTCCATCAGCTACGAATTCGCCTCGCGCGGCGCACGGAGCGTTACTTCGGTCGAGCTCAATCCCGTGCATTACAATTTCATCCGGCAAACAGCCGCACAGCTCGGACTGGAAAACTTTTATCCGGTAAAAGCGAATGTATTCCGTTATTTGACCGCTTGCCCGAAACAATTCGATCTGATTTTTTCGGATGCTCCTTACGATCTGCCGAACAGCGAAAACATCATTTCGGAGATATTCGCCCGCAATCTGTTGCGGCCGGAAGGGTTGTTCATTTTCGAGCACTCGAAGCGGATGGATTTTTCGGATCGACCTGAATTCTGGCAATTAAGGAGTTACGGGAGCGTCCAATTTTCTTTTTTCAAAAACTGAAAAAAAAGTTTGCAAATCGAGAAAATTGTACTACCTTTGCAAACGCAATCGGGGAAAGAGTTCCCGAAACGATAGCAAGGTGCGTTAGTTCAGTCGGTTAGAATACATGCCTGTCACGCATGGGGTCACGAGTTCGAGTCTCGTACGCACCGCAAGGCAAAAAGAGTTTATAAATCAATCCATCAGGAGACGATTTGTAAATTTTTTTGCATTTATACATACGGACATAAAATCGAGACCTATCATTTTCTGCGGCCTCCTGTTCCACTTTTTAGAAAAATTACTTACTTTTGTGCCTCTTAAGTAAATATTTATTCTCGTTTATTTATGAAGTTTTTCTATTCTTTCTTATTGCTCTCAACTCTTCTTACCGCAACGTGCTGCTCGGATGAACACCATGAACCGCAGGCAGCAGCACCGGAACTCCGAATCGCACCGGACATCCGCTCGAGAGCGACCGATACCCATTTCGAAAATCCGGATGCCATCGGCGTAACCGTTCGCAAACAAGACGGATCGAACTATCTCGCCAACCAAAAATTCATTTACGACGGCAGTACCTTTTCGGCTAACGGCGTGCAATGGTATCCGGAAACCGAGGGAACCTCGACCGTCATTGCCTACTATCCCTATGCGGAAACCGGACAACCCGGCTCTTTTACGGTGAAGACCGACCAACGAGGCACCGGATACACGCTTTCGGATCTGCTGGGAGCCACTAAGTCCAATGTGGAACCGACCTTCTCACCTGTCGAACTGACTTTCTATCACCTCCTTGCGAAAATCGACATCACAGTCGAACTCCCCGAAGGCGCCACCATCGAAAAAATCGAAATCAACGGGTTCATCCCGACAGTCGATGCGAATATCGAAGCACAAACCGTAGCTGTCGATGCGAACGCTGCGGCAACGGCGATAACGGCGCACGAAATCACGGCGAACAAGACCTACGATATCATCCTTCCGCCCCAAAAGGCCCAGATGCAAATCAACGTCAAAACCAGTGCCGGTTACTCGAGCCAATCCTTCTCCAACGTCGTCCTGCTTCAAGGCAAACGGTACACCCTCCAACTGAAAATCTCCGAAACGCAAGACCACATCGAAGCCGAATTCACGGGCCAAATCCAGGATTGGGGCAGCGGCGGCGTCATCGAACAGGACATGGATGAAAACAAGACGATCATCACGGAACCGGTCGCTCCGGATCAAGGCCAGGAAGGTCAGGGCTTGACCTATGGAGGAGTAACCTATCCGACCCAAATCATCGCCGGACGAGAATGGATGGCCCAGAATCTGCGTTACATTCCGGAAAACGCAACCCACCCCACCGATTACAAGTATCCGGACGGCAAAGAAGAGTCGGCGGCAACCTTGGGAATCCTCTACACTTATTCGACCGCAAGGGCCGGAGCCGATCCCGTGTTGAACGATGAGTCGACGGTGCGCGGAATTTGTCCCGAAGGGTGGCGCCTTCCGAAAATCAATGAACTGGTCGACCTGGCGAAAACTACGGGCAGAGCGTTCTTCCAGGAGTCGGGATATATCGTGAGCAATGCCGAGGGATACGGATACTTTTCCGATCGCAACTATGTGATGAGTTCGACCAAGGAGAGCGCTGACCGGATATACTATCTTCGGGTCTGGAATATCGGTCAGAAACTCATCGAGACGAAGAATCTTCCGACCGGAAACATCTTTGCGTCCATCCGCTGCGTGAAAGAACAATAACGCGATAAAACGGCGCTCCCAGCGACGGAACAACCGCGAGGCCCCTATCCGAACATGTTCGGATAGGGGCCTCGCGGTTGTTCGATTCCGCACTGATTCCGTTATCGGAACGGACGGATGTTGGTTATTGCGTCTGAAATAACTGAAAAAAGCACAATTATCCTCCGGAAACCGTCGATTCCTCGCTCGATCGGGTTTTGGCACACGGATTGCGTCCCCCGCTGGAAGTAAACCAAAATCAACACAAAATGAGAAAAACACTCCTCTCTATCGTCCTGCTCGCTTTCGCAACGACAGGCTTCATCGGTTGCTCGAAGTCCCGCGAATGGAATCGCGAACAACGCAAAGAGATGCGCGAAGCCCTGCGCGACTACCGCCAGATGGTCTATCTCGACGACCTTACCGATGCCGAATTCGTCCTCTTCACGGATGATGTAGCCGAAACGCTCGAAAATACCTATCCCGTCTACACGACCTTCGTCGCCATGCCGGGCATGTCGGATACCGTCGATGTCGTCGTGGTTACGACCATCGTCGACGAACTCAATGCCGATGCACATAACATGCGCCACATCTACCCCTACAACTACCTCGTAGCGCAAGGCGTCCTGCCAGCGGGGTTGGATCATGGCCAGCAGCGTTCGTTCTACAAATGTTTCGCCAACAAAGTAAACACCAGCTACAACACCATGGCGCAGTTCTTCAATGCCGTACTGGCCGACACGACCGACCATTCACAGATCCGTCAATTAGAGAGCCAATGCGCCAACGATCTTTTCGATTGGACGATCACCGAAGTAGACATCATCGAGACCAATAACTGATTCGTTCCCGACGGAATCGAAAAGAGCTGCCTGCGAATACAGACAGCTTTTTTTCATTGCTGATTTTCCGTTCATTCGTCGTTGGAAACTCGGCGGAAAAACTCCTCACCGACCACGATGCGAATCGCCTTGGAAACGACCGAAAACTCGAGCGGCGTTTCGCCCAGCATTTCGCCATCGGCCTCGACCGATACTTCCGGAGAGGATTCGATCCGGATTCGGCTACCCCGTTCCCTCAACACGTGTCGAATCCGGTAAATTCCGCCATTGAACAGATAACGAAGCCGGAACAAGATATGCCAGAAATGCACGGGTCGAATCAACGTCAGGTCGAGCATTCCGTCATCGGCGACCGCTTCGGGCAATTGTTGGATGCCGCCACCATTGTACTTGCAGATACCGAGGGCGATCGACAGCAACAGATCATTATAAACCAGTCGATCATCGACCCACACCTTGATTCCAGTAGATTTATACCGAAAAAACGAACGGATCATGCACCACGTATAGCGCCAACGGCTCGTACGTCCCTTTTTCTGCAGGTGGGTCAGTTTTCGAATGACGAACGCATCGAACCCGACGCCGGCGACATTGGCGATATAACGGCTTTGGCGGAAATGGGCCTCTTCGTACGAAACGACCCCCACGTCCTGCAAAAAGGAACGCTCCTCACGGATGGCCCGTATCGCTTCGTCATGTCGATCGGAGATGCCGAATGTCCGCACCCAGTCGTTTCCCGTACCGACCGCCACGACAGCCAACAGAACTTCGTCGGGACGCACCACCCGCTGAATGAACAATCCATTGACCACTTCGTGCAACGTACCGTCGCCGCCCACCACGATGATTTTCCGGTAACCCTTTTTCACCGCCGTAACCGTCAGTTCCGTAGCATGGAACTTATGCTCGGTGAAGACCGGTTCGCACACGATCTGCGCCTCCCGCAACAATTTGGATATTTGCGGAAAATCGTCCAACCCGCGGCCGCCTCCGGCCACGGGATTGACGATGACGAACCATTTTTGCGCTGCGGATTCCACCCGTTACCTCTTTTCGGGGATGTTACGCAGCGTGTGGACCAGGAAATCGTAGAACTTCGCAACCGAAGCGATTTCCACCTTCTCATCGGGCGAGTGCGGATAGGCGATCGTCGGCCCGAACGAGATCATATCGAGGTTCGGATAGGTCGCCCCGATGATTCCGCACTCCAATCCGGCATGAATCGCCGTAACCTGCGGTTTCTTTCCGAAAAGCATTTCGTAGGATGCGACCATCGCATGAAGAATCGGCGAATTCATATCGGGATTCCAGCCGTTGTAACTGCCCGTAAGCCGGACATCGGCCCCCGCCAATTCGAACACGGCAGCAATCGCCTCGCCCAACGCCTGTTTTTCGGAATTGACCGAGCTGCGCAGCAGACACTGCAACTTCACGGTCGTGCCATCGGAGACGACCCGCGCCAGATTGTTCGAAGTCTGCACCAACCCGGGCATCGCTATCGACATGCGCTGCACGCCGTCGGGACAAGCCACAACGGCCTTTATCAACTTCGCAGCCACCTCGCGGGCAATCATCTGCGCAGGCGCCTGACTCTTCTCTAAAGTAATGGAAATATGATCCTCGATACCTGCAAATTCCGCTTCGACCGTCTTTTCATAAGCGGACAACTCCGCCGCAAAGGATTCGAACGCATCGGAATGAACTAAGACGACCGCTTCGGCCTCGCGCGGAATGGCATTGCGCAAACCGCCGCCGTCGACCGAACAGAGCAACACCTCGCGTGCGGCAGCCGCCTCATAAAGGAATCGGAACAACAGTTTATTAGCATTGGCCCGCTGACAGACGATCTGAATCCCCGAATGACCGCCTTTCAATCCTTTGACCGTAATGCGGGCCGCCGTATAACCGTCGGACGGAGCCGCTTCGGCGACATAATCGAACGTCAGATTGGCATCGAGCCCTCCGGCGCATCCCACATAGAGTTCCCCTTCGGTCTCAGAATCGAGATTCAGTAAAATATCGCCATGCAGAAGCCCCGGCTTCAAGCCGAAAGCACCATCCATGCCCGTCTCCTCGGTCGCCGTAAAGAGCGCCTCCAACGGGCCGTGAACCAACGTATCGTCCTCCAGCACGGCCAAAATCGAAGCGACGCCGATGCCGTCGTCCGCCCCCAAGGTCGTACCGTCGGCCGTAACCCATTCGCCGTCGATGTAGGCGTCGATGGGGTCTTTCGTAAAGTCGAACTGCTTGTCGTTGTTCTTCTGGGGCACCATGTCGAGGTGCGCCTGCAGGATCACCCCTTTGCGGTGTTCCATTCCTTGCGATGCCGGTTTGCGGACATAAACGTTATGAGCCGCATCCTCCTTGCATTCCAGCCCTTTCGCACGGGCGAAATCGAGGATGTATTCCCGAATCCGCTCCTCATGCGAAGAGGGTCGCGGAATGCGCAGAATCTCTGCGAAATGTTTCCAAACGAGCGCCGGTCGCAGCGCAATCAAATTCCTATCCATAAGTCAATCGTATTTATTGTTGTCTGGTTCTTCCGATGCTCTCCCATCGGTTTTCGTATGTCGGTCGAATGCCTCGACGATCTGCTTCACCAACCGATGACGCACGATGTCCCGCTTGTCGAACTCCACGATGCCGATGCCCTCCACGTCGCGCAGATACTCCATCGCCCGCACCAATCCGCTGTCGGTCTTCTTCGGCAGGTCGATCTGGGTTACGTCGCCCGTAACGATGAAACGGGCGTTGCGGCCCATGCGCGTCAGAAACATCTTGATCTGCGGCAGGGTCGTATTCTGCGCCTCATCCAGAATCACGAAGGCATTGTCTAACGTGCGACCGCGCATGTAGGCCAACGGAGCAATCTGCACCGTCCCCTCTTCCAGATATTTCATTAATTTGGCGGGAGGGATCATATCGTTGAGTGCGTCATAGAGCGGTTGCAGATAGGGATCGAGCTTTTCTTTCAAGTCGCCGGGCAGGAATCCCAACTTCTCACCCGCCTCGACCGCCGGACGGGTCAGAATGATCCGCCGGACCTGTCGTTCCTTCAGAGCCCGAACGGCCAAAGCGATGGCCGTATAGGTCTTTCCGGAACCGGCCGGCCCCACAGCGAAAAGCAAATCGTCCTTATCATAGAACTGCACCAGCCGCTGCTGATTGACCGTACGGGCCCGCACGACCGTCCCGTTGTTGCCGTAGACGATGACATCCTGTTCGGAACCGATTTCGGGCCCATCCGTACTCCGGCCCGCAAAACTCTGGTCGATCACCTCGGACGAGATGTGCCCGTATTTGAGGTAATACGCCACCAAACCCTCCATGCGCCTCGCGAAACGCTCCGTCTCCGCTTCGGAGCCCGACACACGGAGCGATGAGCCGCGCGCCACGACCTTCAACTGCGGATGCAACGCTTCGATCCGCTCCAAATAGGCGTTCCGTGGCCCGTAAAGCTCCCGTGGGTCGACCCCCCTCCAACAAGATTTCACGCCGAACCGTTTCAGCCATACGCCTCAAAAGATATAACCGATACTGAGCGCCACGTTGTAGGTACGCAGCTTATCCAGTTCGCTCCCATCGGGCAGTACGACATCGTGCTTGCTCCGAAACTGCCCGTTATAACGCAGATCGACCAACAGATGGCGCATCACCACGACACCGGCACCGATCGTATAGGACATGGTCGGACGGATCCGTCCGAAATCCAAGAGGTCGCCGCCCGATTTCCGTTTGCAATCGTTCATCACCGTAAAGACCGGCCCGGCATAAATCCGGACAGGATGCAACAGCCGCAACGAAGCCAGCACGGGCACGTCGATGGAATTGGAACGCAGATTGAGCGACTCTCCGTCGGCCGTGCGAATGCGCAACCCTTGCCGCACATAGAGAATCTGCGGCTCGACCGCCATGACACCCACCTTGACTGCTGTCATGATACCGAGATGCCAACCCAGTTTGTTTTTGATCGAACTGTAATCATCCGAAGTCGAATAATCGGGGACATTGACCCCGCCGAGCACACCCCATTCCACCCGTGTGCGAGGGAACTGCGCCAAAGCCGGCAAACCGGCCAGCACGCATAACAAAAGAACGATCGTCTTACGCATATCCATTTTCATTGTTTTTCAGATTCGTTTCGATTCAGACGTCCGGCGGCCCAGCCCATGTAAGCCACGCAGGCCAACGGGAAAACGATACCGACATGGGGATTGTCCGTCCAAGCGATCAATGCCCCGCAAATCGGGCCGGACAACACACCGGCCGAAATCGCCATAATCATCAATCCGGCCACCTCGTTCGATCGGTCTGCGGCCGCTTTGGTCGCCACGGCATAAAAGGTGGCGAATACGCAGGACATGGCGAAACCGAGCAGTCCCGTAATCGCATAGATCGCAATCCGGTCGCGAACGAGCAACAGCCCGAGGCACAACAACAAAGCCGCCCCCATATTGAGGCACAGATATTTCACATCGGAATAACGGATCAACAGCCATGCACCGACCAGCGTTCCGACGATCCGGCAAGCATAGAAACCCGTAGAGGTCAGCATGGACATCGGGCTGTCGATCAACCGTACGGCCACGAAGTTGATTCCTATATCGGCCGCAATGAAGCACGCCACGCCCCCGACGCAAAGCAACACCGTCCGATTCCGCAACAGCCGGAAACAATCGGCGAATCCGACCGCGCGCATCCGAACGGCCGGTTCGGGCACGGAGGTCGCTTGCAGCCAGATGCCGCCGACTACGGTCAACAGCGCGTAAAGCAGCAACAGACCCCTCCACGAATCCATCCAGGCGGAAAAGAGCGCCACGAGCGGAGCCACGAGCAACAAAGAGAGATTACGGAAAATTTGTCCGACAGTCAGAAAACCGGTCATCCGTTCGACCGGCACGATGGTCGCCAGCAAAGGGTTGACAGCCACCTGCACGATGGTATTGCCGATCCCCAACAATCCGAATCCCGCGAAATAGTAGCCGAGCGAGCACCCCTCGCCGGCGGCGAACGGCAACAACAGACCGACGAACGTAAAGGCATAACCGATCAACGCCGTACGCTTGCGCCCGCAACGGTTCATCCAGGCAGCGACCGGTACCGAAAGGAACAGGAACCAGAAAAAGACCATCGCAGGCAGAAAATCCACTGCCCGCCGGCTTTCGGGCGGGAACTCTGCCGCGATACGGCTCGTTACGGGCGCCACCATATCGCAGAATCCCATGATGAAAAAGCCCGCCAACACGGGCATCAACAAACGGGCATCAATTTTCCTAACGTTCATTTTTTTGTCCGACGCGTCTATTCGGATTTTCAAAGATACATATATTTAGCAAAACTCGATTCGATTTCCGAATTTTTTCCTACATTTGTCCGTCCATGTTACCGCTCGCCGCACATATCGCGCTGCCGCTCGAAGACCCGATTCTGAAGTTTCTGCTTATCCTCGTCATCATCCTCGCGGCGCCGCTGCTGCTCAACAAGCTCAAGATACCCTACTTGCTGGGATTGATCATCGCCGGCGCTGTCATCGGGCCTCACGGGTTCAATCTCGTGCTGCGCGACAGCAGCATCATTCTGTCGGGTACGGCCGGTTTGCTTTACATCATGTTCACTTCCGGTCTGGAACTCGACATGACCGATTTCCGCAAAAACAGTTGGCGCAGTCTGCTCTTCGGATGCTACACCTTCAGCGTTCCACTGCTTTTCGGCATCTTAGCCGGCCGTTATCTGTTGGGATTCGGACTTTACTCCTCGATTCTGCTGGCCGGTCTGTTCGCATCGCAAACTCTGATCGCCTACCCCATCGTCAGCAAACTCGGCATCACGCGCGATCGGGCCGTAAACATCGCCGTGGGCGGCACGGTCATCACCGACACGCTGGCACTGCTGTTGTTGACGGTCATCGTCGGCATGGCCACGGGCAGCATGGACGACTTCTTCTGGTACCGGCTCACGGCTTCGATCATCGCCTGCATCGCCGTGATTCTGTTGCTGTTTCCCTACCTCGCCCGCTGGTTCTTCAAACGGTGCAGCGACAACGTCGCACAATACATTTTCGTGCTCATCATGGTCTTTCTGGGAGCCTGTCTGGCCCGATTCGCCGGACTGGAGCCCATCATCGGCGCGTTTCTCGCCGGACTGGCGCTCAACCGGTTGATTCCGCGCACTTCGCCGTTGATGAACCGCATCGGGTTCGTCGGGAACGCCATCTTCATTCCGTTTTTTCTGATCGGCGTCGGCATGCTCATCGACTATCGGGCCTTTTTCAGCGACTGGCAGAGCCTCAAAGTCGCGGCCGTCATGATCGTGCTCGTAACGCTGGCGAAATACCTCGCCGCCTACCTTACGCAGAAATCGTTCCGCCTCTCGGCCGACCAACGGACGTTGCTTTTCGGATTGAGTTCGGCCCACGTCGCCGCAACGCTGGCCGCCGTGATGGTCGGCTACAACGTCATTCTGGGCCATACGCCCGCCGGCGAGCCCATCCGCCTGCTGAACGAAAGCGTATTGAACGGCACGATTCTGATGATTTTGGCCACCTGCACCGTATCGACCTTCGCGACGCAGCGCGGCGCCCACAACATCGCTGCGAAAGGGGAGCAATCGCATCCGGAACCGATGGGCACGGGCGAACACGTGCTGGTGCCCGTCTCCCACGCCGAAGACATCGACGAATTGGTCGGCTTGGGCATCGCCGTAACGAAACAGAAACACCGCAGCCTCTATGCGTTGAACGCCATCGACAATCGGATCGACGATCCCGAAGTGCAGAAACGGTCGCAAAAACTGCTCGACCAAGCCGTCTCGGCTGCCGCCGCGGCCAACATCCACATGCACAGCCTGCAACGTTACGATGTGAATATCGTCAACGCGATCGTCAGCATCGTGCGCGAACGCAACATCACCGATTTGGTATTGGGCATGCACCGCGAGGCGAATGCACCGGCCAGCGGTCTCTCGGACGACGGCGGATTATTGGGGACGGGCGGGATGCTCAACAGCGGGAACTTCTCGGTTCTGGGAAAAACGATTCCGGACGTATTGGCGCACTGCAACGTAACGACGTTCATTTACAGAGCCATGCAGCCGCTGCCGACGGTTCGGCGACACGTCGTTCTCGTTCCGCGCAAAGCCGAATTGGAGGCCGGATTCCAAACGTGGGTGTTGCGCATCCGCCACTTGGCGCACGATACGGGAGCAAAACTCGTTTTCCACGCCATCGAACCGACCATCGACCAACTTCGCAAAAAACGTTGCCGCAACGATATCGCTTCCTACGTCGTGCATCCGGCCGAGGAAAGCTGGGACAAACTGCTGCCCCGTCTATTGGAAGAACTCCGCGACGACGATTGCTTGTGGATCGTCATGAGCCGTCGCGACCGCATCTCCTATCAGCCCGGCATGGGCCGCGTACCAAGCTACATCGAAGAACGCCTCATTCACAACAACTTCATACTCGTCTATCCAGTGCAAGCGGGCGGCAATGAAGAGAAAATGTATTTGGCATAACTTTTCCCGCTGATTTTTTTGGAGGGGGGGGGTGTTTTTACCTACCTTTGAACAAAACCAATCTTATTCCCTATGAAAAAGTTCCTGTTTCTCACCCTCTTCACAACCTTGTTCAGTGGCCTCATCGCCCAAGAATCCACTGCAAAATTCGACGTCGGCAACCCGATTCGCTTCGGCAAAGAGAAGTTCCACCTCGGCTGGAGTTCTCATCCCGCCGAAAATTATTACATACAAGAATACTTCCCCAAAGGCGAACAACCCGAAAGCTACCGACAGATGTACACATTGAGCCTCCATTTCGGCGACCGAACCCCTTCCGAAGCCGTCGAGGCCAAAATCGCCGAGCTCAACGCCCGCCGCAAGAACGGCGATGCACTCTGCCGCTATGCGGTTTACGAAAACGACGACGAACGAATGCTCGATTTTCTGGTAAGCGCCGGAGAAAACGGGACACTTTCGGTCGTGGAATGGGACATTCACCGTTACCGGCAGATCGAAATCGACGGACGCCCCGCCCTGCTGTTGATGTTTTACTCGCACCGCGCCTATGGAGACGACATCCTGCCATTCCTCAAAAAGCTGCCGGAAAAGCGCACCGAGCGGCTCGAAGAGCTGGGGCGTCAGGTTTTGCCGCTTCCTGTGCTGAAATAACAGGCTCCCCGATTTCGTCCGACTGTTTCGGATGGGCCCGGAAGATCGTACATTCGGTAAAATCGCGAACAAGTTTGCTTTTGCGACCGGTGTGCATTATCTTTGTAACCGAAAAACAGCAGGATAAACAATTACGGACATGAGCCTCGTAGCTATCGTCGGACGCCCCAATGTGGGCAAATCGACCCTTTTCAACCGCTTGGTCGGCGAGCGCAAAGCCATCGTCGACGCGACGGCCGGCACGACGCGCGATCGCCATTACGGCAAGACCGACTGGAACGGCCGCGAATTTTCGGTCATCGACACGGGCGGCTATACCGTCAACTCGGACGATATGTTCGAAGACGAAATCCGCCGCCAGGTGCTGCTGGCCATCGACGAAGCCGATGTCATTCTTTTCGTGGTCGAAGTATCGACCGGCATCACCGACCTCGATGCGTTGATGGCCGACATCCTGCGACGCACGTCGAAAAAAGTGCTGTTGATCTGCAACAAGGTCGACAACAACGACCAG
This sequence comes from uncultured Alistipes sp., assembly GCA_947623305.1. Taxonomy (GTDB): domain Bacteria; phylum Bacteroidota; class Bacteroidia; order Bacteroidales; family Rikenellaceae; genus Alistipes. The sequence continues at coordinate 78,572 of CANQGQ010000004.1, forward strand.
ATTTACTCCTCGCACGAATTTTACTCGCTCGGGTTGGGCGATCCCTATTGCATCTCCTCGATGACGGGCAGCGGCACGGGCGACATGATGGATGCCATCCTCGCGGCGCTTCCGGCCGAGACGAAAGCCGAGGAGGAAGACGACCTGCCCCGCATCACCATCGTCGGACGTCCGAACGTGGGCAAATCGTCGTTGACCAACGCCCTGTTAGGCGAAGAACGCAACATCGTTACCGCCGTAGCCGGCACGACCCGCGACTCGATCCACACGCGCTACAACAAGTTCGGCATGGACTTCTATTTGGTCGATACGGCCGGTATGCGCAAGAAGGGCAAGACGATGGAGGATTTGGAGTTTTATTCGGTGATGCGCTCCATTCGGGCCATCGAGAACTCCGACGTATGCATTCTGATGCTCGACGCCCAGCAGGGGTTGGAGACCCAAGACCTGAACATCCACAATCTGATCGTCCGCAACCGCAAGGGATGCGTCATCGTGGTCAACAAATGGGACCTGATCGAAAAGGGCGCCAACACGATGAAAGCGTGGACGGAGGCATTGAAAAAACGGTTGGCGCCGTTCAACGACATTCCGATCATCTTCACGTCGGTACTGACCAAACAGCGCATCCTCGACGTGCTGCAAACGGCCTTGCGCGTTCACCAGTCGCGCAAACGCCGCATCGCCACGTCGGAACTGAACGATTTCCTGCTGCCGCTCATCGAGAACTACCCGCCCCCCTCGACGAAAGGTAAATACATCAAAATCAAATATGTAACGCAATTGCCGACCCCGACGCCGCAATTCGCGTTCTTCGTCAATCTGCCGCAATACATCAAGGAGCCCTATCGTCGCTTTTTGGAAAACAATCTCCGCGACCATTGGGATTTCTCGGGCGTGCCGATCCAAATCTATTTCAGACAAAAATAGCGTTGTTCCGGTTCAAACGATTCACTGTCCGACAAGAGCGGTCGCCGATGAAAGTCGGCACCGACGGTGTGCTGTTGGGTGCATGGGTTGCGGTGCGTCCTGCCGATCGGCGCGTGCTGGACATCGGCACGGCTACCGGAGTGATCGCCTTGATGATGGCCCAGCGGGCCCCCGAAGCGCACATTACCGGCATCGACGTCATCGACATCACTGAAGCCCGCGAAAATGCCGAAGCCTCGTCCTGGGGCCCTCGTCTGACCTTCGAACAGTGCGCTGTGCAGACGTTCGAAGCTCCCGCACCGTTCGATCTGATCCTTTCCAATCCGCCGTTTTTCACCGAATCCCTGACTTGTCCCGACGACGGGCGCACGATCGCCCGACACGCCGTAACCCTTTCGCACGAAGCGTTATGCGCGGCCGTTTTGCGGCTTATGGCTCCGAACGGACACTTCGCAGTCATCCTTCCCATCTCCGAAGCAGAACGGTGGTTCGCAATCTGCAACGGCCGGCTTCGCTTGCTGCGTCGAACCGATGTCCGCACGACCCCGCATCGGGCGCCAAAACGTATGCTGTTGGAGTTCGAACCGGCAACCGCTTCGGCGGAACCCGCCCGACCGGTTTGCGACGAATTGGTCATCGGCACGGGCGAACACGAAGGCTACACGCCCGAATATCGTGCGCTGACCGGCGATTTTTATCTGAAATTTTGACGATCCCGCAAAATGGGTTAACTTTGTCGAATGAATCTAACGATCGAAACGATGAAACATCTTTTTGCGACCATAGCCTGCTCGCTCTTTCTGACAACCGGCGCATCGGCCCAAAGCCCCTACATCGCGCTGCAAGGCGCCTCGGAAAGCGCACAAGGATTGACCGTATCGCAACCTCGGACGATTCTGGCCGTCGACTTGGAGGTCGAATGCGATCGCATTCTGGCCGGGCCCTACGCCCGCTATGCCCAGAAGTACCTCGGTCTGCGCGCTCCGCTGACCGACAAAACCGTCTGGACGATCAAGAATGCCCGCACTTCGCTGGCCGATACCGAAACGGCGCTGTTCGCCGGAGCCTTGAAATCGCCGGAGAAACATACCTATATTTATACGGAAGCGGACGATGAATTTCCCCGCGTACTGATCGACAAAACGGGCGTGCAGGTCTCGACTTTGGAGGAGGCGGCCCGCGATGCGGTCAATACGATTTACGCACTGCGGCGCCATCGGATGGAGCTCATCACGGGCGAAGCCGGTGAAAACGTTTTCGGCGAAGGGCTGAAATCCGCGCTTGCCGAAATCGACCGGTTAGAACAAAGCTATTTAGAACTCTTTCTCGGCAAACGGTCGATCACGACCTCGTCCCACCGCTACGTGATCTACCCGCAGACCGACAAGCTGCAATACGTCGTCTGCCGTTTTTCAACCGCTACCGGACTGTTGCCGGACAACGATCTGTCGGGCGACATGGTGCTGCTGCAAATCAACCCCACCGAACCGCAGACGACGGGTATCGCCGCCAGCGAACGCGAACCGTCGGTCGTATCGTGCCGCGTGGCTGCGCCCTCGGAATGCAAAGTAATTTGCAACAACGATCAGTTCAAAAGCGTTACGTTGCCCATCTTCGAGTTCGGGCGAACCGTCTACGTCGCTCTGCCCCGACGCAAATAGCGAAATGGATCACACCGCACGAATGGTCGCCTTATTGGCCCGGATGCGGCGCGAACGCAACGGAGCCGTAGCCGACACGATGCGTTATTACGGCACCGCTTACGGGCTGAATTACGGGGTAAGCCTGCCCACCGTGCGGCAAATCGCCCGCTCGGAAAATCGAGATCACACATTCGCGCGCATGCTCTGGATGCAGGACGTTCGCGAACTCAAATTAGCGGCACTGCATCTGGCGGAACCCGAACGACTGACCCCCGAAGAGGCTTCGTGGTGGGCCTCCGGATTGGTCAATTCCGAATTGGCCGAGGAAGCGGCATTCGCTCTGTTGCGCCACACGTCGCACTTTCCCGCTATTTTCGCTGCATGGACAAAGGCCGAAACACCCTTGTTGGCTTATGCCGCATTGTTGGGCGGAGCTCGATCCACGCAACTTACAGAGCAATGGCTCCAGCCGACCCTCGAAGCCATCCATCGGGCAAGCGGCGAAACGGCGCGATTGGTCGCGCAAGGCGCCGCAGCCTTGCTGGAAGCCCTCGGCCGACAAAACGGAACGAGCCGACAAGCGGTCTTATCCACTGTCGACCCGTTCGAATCTTCCGGCAATCCGGAAGAACGATTCATTCGGGAAGAACTCCTCTGGCGACTATCCTAAACGGCTTTCCCCTCAATAGGATGCCCCCTGCTCCGCATGTTCGCGATGTTCCAACCGGTGGAACACCCCGAGCAACCCCTCGTAACTCATCGCCCCGCTCGACCGCCACAGAATCTCTCCGCGACGGAAAAAGATCAAAGTCGGAACGGACCGAATTTCGTATCGCCGGATAATTTCGGCCATTTCCGGCGCATCAATATTCACTTTGTACACCTCAACGCGTCCGCGCATCTGTTCCTGGAAGCGATCGACGATCGGGTGCATCACCTGGCAGGGGCCGCACCACGAAGCGAAAAAATCGACGAACGTCAACGCATCGCGCCAAATAATTTTATCGAAATCGACCATATCGCAATAATTATTTAATCCATTCTTTTCAATTCAATTCGGCCCAGGTCATTCCGGCATAGGCTTTTTCAGCGAGTTCTTTTTCGACGTAGCTGATCGTGCGCCGCAAGCCCTCGGCCAACGTCGTAGCGGGTGTCCAGTCCAGTTCACGTCGAGCAACCGACAAATCGGGCAACCGGCGCCGGACATCGTTGGGACGCACCTCGACATGCACGATATGCGACCGGCTGCCGGTCAAGTCGATGATCTGCTCGGCCAGGCTCCGGATGGATATTTCGTGTCCGCTGCCCAAATCCACCGTTCGGGTTCGTTCCGTAGCCGGCGCCGCCATCAATCGCATCAATCCATCGACGAGATCCCCCACCCAACAGAACGTCCGCAGCTGTTCGCCGCTGCCGGAGACCTGAAGCGGCCGATTCTGCAAGGCCGCAACCACCATTTTGATAACCACCCGCTGGTCCATCAGATCGGCTCCGCTCCCGTAGGTGTTGAAAATGCGTGCGATACGGGTATCGACACCGAACTCGGCCTGGTAGGCCCGATGGAGCGATTCGCCCGCCCGTTTGCCCTCGGCGAAAATCCGATTGACGACCTTCTCGGTGCTTTGCTGCGGATAGGTGGAACGCAGATGAGTGCCGTAAACATCGCACGACGAGGCATATAACACGCGGGCATGCTCCGTACGGGCCGTATCGAGTGCATTGATCGATCCGAGCATGCTGACCTTGAGCGTCTCGACCGGCAACGATTTTTTGTAACACAACACGACGGGCGAAGCGAGGTTGTAGATTTCGTTGCAACGGATGCTGAACGGGTGAACGATATTATGACGGACATAACGGAACGCCGGATGTTCCGTAACGGCCCGCAACACAGGCGAGTTGGCCGCCTCGCGCACATCGACACAGAAAACCTCCTGTCCCTCTTCGAGCAGGCGCTGGCAGAGATGCGAGCCGATGAATCCGGAGCCACCCAATACGACGATTCTTTTTTGCATGGCAGGTATTTTTTACCGGAAACCGCGCAAAATCCATACCGCACTTTTATTAAGTAGGTTGCTTTTCCCGATTCGGAAGCGAACGAAGTAAACGGACTTTTTCCCGATTCGGGAGCGGCCGAAGTAAACGAACTTTTCCCGATTCGGAAGCGAACGAAGTAAACGGACTTTTTCCCGATTCGGGAGCGACCGGAACCGACCGCAAGGGCTGCCGGATGCCGGTTACCTTGCCGCTGTTACAAATCCAACAGCGCTTTGGGCAGTTCGGCAATGTGGTTGATGGTGAATACCTCGATGCCTTTCGGGTATTTCGCCTTGCCTTTGGACAAATAACCGGAGACGATGATGCGCCGGAATCCGAGACGGGCCGCCTCGCTGATGCGCTGTTCCGAACGTGGAGCCGGCCGCACCTCGCCCGACAGGCCCAACTCACCGGCGCAACAAACACCCGTCCCGACCGGCCGATCGAAATACGACGAGATGACCGCCGCAGCGACCGCCAAATCCAGCCCAGGATCGGAGACCTTGAACCCACCGGCGAAATTCAGAAAAACATCCTTTTGATACATCTTCATGCCGAGCCGTTTTTCCAGAACGGCCAACAACATGTTCATGCGCCGCGTATCGAATCCAGTGGCCGTACGTTGCGGCGTTCCGTAGGCGGCCCCGCAAACCAGCGCCTGCACCTCGATCAAATAAGGCCGCACACCGTCGGCCGAAGCCCCGACCGCGATGCCGCTCAACGGCTCCTCGTAATGGGTCAACAGAATCTCGGACGGATTGGCCACCTCGCGCAAACCGGCATCGAACATCTCGAACACGCCGATTTCGAAGGTCGCACCGAAACGGTTCTTGATGCCGCGCAGAATGCGATATACATTGTTGCTGTCGCCCTCGAACTGAAGCACGACATCGACGATATGTTCCAGAATCTTCGGTCCGGCAATGGTACCGTCCTTCGTGATATGGCCGATAATGAGAATCGACGTGCCGGTCGACTTGGCGTATTTCAACAGGGTGGCCGCACACTCGCGAATCTGCGAGACACTGCCCGCCGACGAGTCGATCAGATCGGTATAGATGGTCTGTATCGAATCAATGATAACCAAATCGGGCGCCTGTTCGGCAATCTGCGCCACGATATTCTCCAGCAGCGTTTCGGAATAGATCAAGCACTCCTCATTGCCGATGCCGATGCGGTTGGCCCGCATACGAATCTGCTCGGGCGACTCTTCGCCCGAGACGTAAAGCGTTTTCAGTCCGTTGGCCGACAGTGCGATCTGCAGCGAAAGGGTCGATTTGCCGATACCCGGTTCACCGCCCAGCAGGATCAACGACCCGGGCACCATGCCGCCTCCCAACACCCGATTGAGTTCGTCGTTTCCGAGGTCGATGCGACGATGCTCGCTTTCACGAATATCGCGCACACGCTGCGGCACGGTTTTCGGCAGCGGGCCCGCGATGGCAGCCGGCACGGAACCGCTTTCACGCGCAAGAATCTCCTCCGTAAAGGTGTTCCATTCGCCGCACGAGGGGCATTTGCCCAACCACTTGGGAGCTTCGAATCCGCAATTCTTGCAGAAAAAGGCTTTTTTGACTTTGGCCATAGCAGCGAAACACGTTTAAATTACTCGGTAGTCAAGGTGAGTTCCAGGCGTTTTACTTCGACGATATTTTCATCGGGATAGATCGCCTGATAATAGGCGGTCAGATCGGCGGTGAACATCACGTAAACGTTGCCCGAATCTTCATCGGTGTACGATTCGATCGCATATTCTGTCTCCGACCCGTCGTAACGGAACGTCAACGCAGAGGCCCCGGGTTGTTTGTCGAACTCGCCCACTGCGGGAACGGCATCCGCCGCCGCACGAACGGTCAATGTTCCGCCATCGTAGCGCGTATATTCAAGCAGATAGCTGCCACCCGATCGCACGGGCGCCTTTTCCAACACATCCTGGCTCACCAACGCAGAAATGTCCGAATCCTGCTTTTCCGAATTCTGCAAATCTTCGAGCGGCGGCAGGGTAACTTTGACTACGACCTGCGCAACGTCGTAACGGGCCGTATAAAAGACGTCCGAATCATCGCCGCAAGCAACGACCGCAAAAGCAAGCGTCCAAATCGCAACCCATTTTTTCATACGATTCGATTATTTGAGGAAGAACCGGTAAATATCGTTTCCGTTGGCATAGACCAGCAGGAAAAGCAGCAGTCCGAGGCCGACATACTGCGCCACCACCAACACGCGGTCGCTCACTTTGCGGCCCGTGAGCATCTCCCAGAAGGTGAAAAGTGCATGGCCGCCGTCCAGGCCCGGGATGGGCAGGATGTTCATCACGGCCAGAATGATCGACAGAAAAGCGGTCTTCAACCAGAAATCCTCCCAGTTCCAGCTGCCCGAAAAGATGCTTCCGATCGCGATGAATCCGCCCAGCTCCTCGTACATTTTGGTTTTGGGTTGAACGATCAGTTTCAACTGATCCCAATAGGAACCGACGACGTGGCCCGTCTTGCGGATGCCCGCCGGAATGGACTGCCAGAAGGTATAATGCTGCGTCCGCAACGGCAGCGACCGGCACAACACGCCGAGCCGTCCTTCGGCATCGACCGTCAGCGGCAATTCGACGACCCGATCCTCCTCGCGCAAGACCCGTACGGAAACGGTTTGCCCCGCATGGCTTTTCAGATAGTCGCTGTAAGCCGTGAAATCGACCCCATGCAGGCTGTCGATGGCGATCACTTCGTCGCCCGCACGAAGCGCACTCACCTCTTTGCGCACAACGCTGTCGATGATAAACGGCTGATAGGGAACGAACAACCCTTCGTACCCCTTGTTGCGCCGCATCTCGACCAACTCGTCGAACGGGAGCAGCAACTCGACCGCCTGCCCGTCGCGTTCGACCACGACCGTCCGGTCGCTTTCGGTAATCAACAGGTCGTTGACCACCCGAACGACGTTGTCCACCGGCTCGCCGTCGATGGAGACGAATCGGTCGCCGTTGCGGAATCCGAGCGCATGACCCGATTCGTTGAACCGATAGCCCCATCGGGCATCCTGGTTCGAAAAATAGCTGTCGCCCCAGACATAACAAACGGCGCAATAGAGGGTTATCGCCAACAAAACATTCATCACGACACCGGCAATCAACACCAAAAAACGCTGCCAGGCCGGTTTCGAACGAAATTCGTCGGGCTTGGGCGGCTGTTTCATCTGCTCCTTGTCCATCGACTCGTCGATCATGCCGGCGATCTTCACATAACCGCCCAGCGGAATCCAACCGAGGCCGTATTCCGTCTGTCCGCGCCGGAACTTGAAAAGCGAAAACCACGGATCGAAAAAGATGTAGAATTTTTCGACGCGGATTTTGAAAAGCCGGGCCATCAGGAAATGGCCCAACTCGTGCAATCCCACCAAGATGGTGAAACAGAGAAAAAACTGAATGATTTTAATCAATAACTCCATGTGCAATCTATCGTTCGTTTTTCAGCATTTCAGCAATTCGGCTGCCAGCCGACGGGCTTCGCAGTCGGCCGCCGCATAATCGTCGAGCGTCGGGGCCGGCCGGAAATCGGCATGGGCCAGCGCATATTCGATCGCCCGCACGATGTCCGACCACGCGCAGCGATGTCCGAGAAAGGCGGCGACCGCTACTTCGTTGGCCCCGTTCATCGTGCATGCCGCCGTGCCCCCGCGACGCAGACAATCGTAAGCGATGTCGAGGGCCGGATATTTCAGGCGATCCACTTCGCCGAACGTCAGCGCAGGATGCGCCGTAAAGTCGAAAGCCACGGCCGGACGGTGGGCCCGTTCGGGGAAAAAGAGGGCGTAGCTAATAGGCATCCGCATATCGGGAACCCCTAACTGGGCCTTGATCGCCCCGTCGTCGAACTCCACCATCGAATGGATGACCGACTGCGGGTGCATCACGACTTTTATGCGGTCGGCCGGCGCATCGAACAACCAATGGGCCTCGATCACCTCGAACCCCTTGTTGACCAGCGTCGAAGAGTCGATGGTGATTTTGGCGCCCATCTGCCACTGCGGATGTTGCAAGGCCTGTTCGGGTGTTACATCGGCCAGCTCTTCGCGTCGGAGATCCCGAAAAGCTCCGCCGCTGCAGGTGATGATCAATCGCCGGTAGGGGGTTCGTTCGCCGACCAGACATTGGAAGATGGCCGAATGTTCCGAGTCGATGGGAACGATCGGCGCCTGCTTCTCGGCAGCGAGCCGCATGACGAGTTCGCCTCCGACGACCAACGATTCCTTGTTGGCCAAAGCCAGTTTCTTGCCCGCGCGAAGCGTTGCCACAGTAGGAGCCAACCCTGCGTAACCGACCAAAGCGTTGACAACGACATCGGTATCGCCCGCCGCAGCGACCTGCGCCACCGCATCCTGACCGGCATAGACCTTGACATCGGTATCGGCCAACGCATCGCGCAGCGGGCCGTAAAATCGCTCGTCGGCAATGACCGCCGCCGCTACATCGAACGCACGGGCCTGTTCGGCGAGCCGCTTCCAGTTGCTGTGGGCAGTGAGAATAACCGCTTCGAACCGATCGGGATTCTCGCGCACGATGTCGAGCGTCTGCACGCCGATCGAACCCGTAGAACCCAGAATAGCCAAACGCTGTTTCATACGCACCGCACGTTAAAAGACGATGTACCCCTCGGGATCGACCGGTTTGCCATTGCTCCAAAGTTCGAACTCGAAAAGTTCGTTTTCGTCCGCTCCGTCGGCATCCGGTTCGATGTTGTAACCCAATTGGTCGCCGCTGTGGATGATCTGCCCCCGACTGACCAACGACTGCGAAAGATTCTTATAGACCGAAACCAAGTTGTTGGCATGTTGGAGCAAGATGATATATCGGTTTTCAGGCGTCCAAAGGCTCTGAATGACCGTACCGTTGTCGATCGCCGTGATCCGGCTGCCCGCAGCGGCCGCAACCCGCACCCCGAAACGATTCTGTCCGATGTCGTACCCTTCGGCGATGATACCCTCGATCGGCGTAACCAACTGCATCGCCTCGCGCACCTCGCGCCGCGACCCGCCACCATTGCTCGTCAACGAATAAGGGCCGTTTCCCTCCATCTCAGCGCGCAACAGCGAATCTTCTCGAGACGGAAGTACCGACGCATTGTCGGTCCGGACGCTGTCCGATTCGATAAACGATCGGGCCGCAGGCGTTCGCCCCTCCAAAACGAGCGCGATATGCTCGTTGTAGGTCATCATGTCGTTCATCATGCGTTCCATCGAATCCAGCCGGATGATGTTCTGCACGAGGCTTTCCCGCATCCGATCGGATTCGGTACGGTACCCGGGCAACAATTCCAGCACGGGCGTATAGGCCATCAATGTGAGAATCAAGATGAAAAGCAACAGTGCAAAGGCCGTCAGACCGGCGAAGATGCTCGCAGGCGAAAGATGGATATGCCACTCTTCGCTGTTGTCGGTGGCATTGAGCATGTTGAAACGACGCTTGCGAAAGAGGTCGCGCCACCACGCACGTATTTTCTTCAGAAATTTCATCGTATTGCGATTTATCATACAACAAAACCGGTTCCGCCTCCGAACGTTCCTCCCGCTCAAGGGCTCGTTACCGACGGAAACGAGATCAACCGATCGTTGTTCGAATCCTGCTGAAGTTCAACCCGTCCCGACGAACGATTATTCTTGACAAAGATACAAAAAGTCGAGCGCAGAAGCAAGCGTTAGCTTGATTATGCCGAGACGCAGTATCTTCGACGAAGTCAAAGATACGAAATTTTTTATTAGCGCGATAGACCGTTCTCTTGCTTTCGACGGTCATCTTCGCTGCCACGGCTGATTTATCGGTCCTTTTGCCGAGGCGAAGTATCTTTGGCTTCGTTTTGACTCTTATAGAGTTCCTTTTTCTGCTTCCAACAACTTTGTTCCCCAATCACACATTTGGAAAATTATAGGCAATATTGACTGTCCCAATTCCGTAAGTTCATATTCAACTCTGGGAGGAACAATAGGAAAGACCTCACGTTTTACAATACCGCCCTTTTCCAAATCACGAGCCGTTTGTGTAAACATCTTGTTCGACACTCCCGGCATTTTACGCTGCAAATCTGAAGACCGCAACGCTCCGTCTTTCAGCATATAGATCATCATGGTTTTCCATTTTCCACCAATAAGGCTTAATGTCAAATCAAGTGAGCAAAAATATTCCTTACCACGAAAATTTATCTTCTGCGTATTTTCTTGACAACTCATAAAATACTCTTTTAGGTTACTATATTACATTTTAGTATGTACTTGCAAAAGTAAGAAAATAGCAGTTGTTTTGCGAGGAAAAAATCAGAAATAATGAATACAGTAATCATTAATGGAAGTCCACGTAAGGACGGCAACACGGCTCGAATGTGCCACGCGTTTGCTGATGGAGTCGTGTCTCACAGACCAGTTGCGACGGTCGAAATCGTAAACCTGTATGATTTTGACTTCAAGGGTTGCAGAAGTTGCTTTGCCTGCAAATTGAAAGATGCGGCAACATACGGGAAATGCGCAGTCAAGGATGCGATTTCACCGATATTGGAAAGAGCACTCAAGGCAGACATTCTTGTTTTGGCTTCACCCATCTACTTAATGGATGTGTCTGGGGAATACAAGTCTTTCCTTGAACGGCTATTATTCCCTGTCGCATCTTATGAAGCAGAATATAAATCACTTGCAACCAATAAGATGCAAGTAGCCACGATCTATACGATGAATGTTCCGAAAGAAATGTGTCCCAACCAAGTGCTGGCAAGTACAGAGTATTTCATCGGGCATATATTCCGCACTCCCCGACGGATATGCGCTTACAACACCTATCAGTTCAAGGACTATTCCAAATACAAAGTGGAGGTCTTCGACGAAGAGCAGAAAAAGCAATATCATGACAAAATCTTCCCAATTGAGTTAAAAGAGGCTTTCTCTTTGGGCTTGGAGATGGCAGCGGAAGCAAGTAAATAGGCAGCGAAATCAACTTATGAATATCCGCACACACCCCTACCGGCACAAACGACGAAGGCCTCGGAATCCGAGGCCTTCGTCGTTTTCGGTCGAACCGACCGCATTTCCCTACGAACCGAAGTTGTCGTAGAGGATATTTTCACTCGGGACACCGAGATTGTCGAGCATCTTCACGACCGACGCGATCATCATCGGAGGCCCGCACATCAGGTAAATGCAATCTTCGGGGGCCTGATGATGCTTCAGATAATTCTCATAGAGCACGTTGTGCACGAATCCGGGCGTATATTTCTCGCCAGCGGCATCCGCTTCGGGATCGGGACGGTCGAGCGCCAGATTGAAGCTGAAATTGGGAAACTCCTTCTCGATCGCACGGTACTCGTCGACATAAGGCGCCTCCTTCAACGAGCGGGCACCATACCAGAACGAAACGGGCCGTTTCGTCTTTTCGGTTTTGAACAGGTGCATCAAGTGGCTGCGCATCGGCGCCATACCGGCACCGCCGCCGATGAAGATCAATTCCTGCGTATCGGGCAGATTGTCGGGCAGGAAGAACTCGCCGTAAGGGCCCGAGATCGTTACCTTGTCGCCAGGTTTGCGCGAAAAGACGTACGACGAACAGATGCCCGGATTCACCTTCATGAAGGCACCGGCCGCACGGTCGAACGGCGGCGTAGCGATACGGATATTCAACATGATGATATTGCCCTCGGCCGGATGGTTGGCCATCGAGTAGGCGCGGAACGTCGGTTCGGGGTTGGTCGCAACCAGATCCCACATCTTCATTTTGTCCCAATCGGCACGGAAACGTTCGTCGACATCCATGTCGGAGAACTTGATTCGGTCGTATTTGGGAATATCCACCTGGATATAACCGCCGCTCCGGAACTTCAGCTGCTCGCCTTCGGGCAATTTCACAACGAACTCTTTGAGGAACGTCGAAATGTTGCGGTTCGAAACGACCGTACACTCCCACTTCTTGACGCCCAAAACCGCCTCGGGCACTTTGATTTTCAGATTCTCCTTCACCTTGACCTGACAGCCCAGACGCCAGTGGTCTTTCGCCATCTTGCGGGAGATGAAGCCGGTTTCGGTCGGCAGTATGTCGCCGCCGCCCTCCAATACCTGACACTTGCACATGCCGCACGAACCGCCACCGCCGCAAGCCGAAGGAAGGAACACCTTGTTATTGGCCAAGGTCGCGAGCAAAGTCGAACCGCTCTCGGTGGCGATGACCCGTTCGCCGTTGTTGATGTCGATGGTTACCTCGCCCGACGAAGTGAGCTTCGCCTTGGCGTAGAGCAGCAGCCCGACCAACAAGAGCGTAATCACAAGGAAGGCACCGATAGCCACGAAGATCGTGATTGTCATATTCATTTTTCGAACTAATTCATTAATTAACTTCTATCTTCTATTCAAGGTCTGCGAATCGGTCGATCAATCTATCGAATCGGGTTGAATCGAACCGATTCGGCCCCTCGAATCGACGACCGCCGATTCGCTCCATCGCCTACAACTTGATTCCCGAAAAGATCATGAACGCAATTCCCATCAAGCCGGTAATGATAAAAGCGATGCCGGGGCCCTTCAATGCGGGAGGGATATGCGAATAGGTCGTCTTTTCGCGAATCGCAGCCATCATGACGATCGCGAGCCACCAGCCCAAACCGGAGCCCAAGCCGTAAACGATCGACTGCCACAGCGAAGCGAGTTCGCCGCCATCGACTTTCTGCTGCATAAAAAGCGAACCGCCCATGATGGCGCAGTTGACGGCGATCAACGGCAGGAAGATACCCAACTGGCTGTACAACGTCGGCGAAAACTTTTCGACAGCCATCTCCACCAACTGCACGAAAGCGGCGATGGTGGCGATGAATACGATGAACGTCAAGAAGTCGAGGTTGACATCGGGCAGCCCAGCCCAGGCCAAAGCGCCCTCCTTCAGGACATATTCATACAACAGATAGTTCAGCGGCACGGTCATCGTCATCACGAACGTAACGGCGGCACCGAGCCCGAGGGCCGTCTTGACGCTCTTCGACACGGCGATGTAGGAACACATGCCGAAGAAGAAGGCGAACACCATGTTGTCGATGAAAATCGACCGGATAAAGATATTCAATGATTCCATACGACGCTATCCTCCTATTTTTCCTGTAAATCCTTATTGTGCGAACGGTGCACCCAGATGATGCAGCCAACGATGATCAACGCCATCGGAGGGAAGAGCATCAACCCGCAGTTCGTATACCAGCCGCCTTCGGTCGCATACCAGCTTTCAGGGATGACGGGGTAGCCGAGCAGCGTTCCCGAGCCGAAAAGCTCGCGGAAGAAGGCCACGATGACGAGGATCAACCCGTAACCGAGCCCGTTGCCGACACCGTCGAGAAAGGCGGGCCAGGGTTTATTGGCCAGAGCGAATGCCTCGACGCGCCCCATGACGATGCAGTTCGTGATAATCAAACCTACGTAGACCGAAAGTTGTTTCGAAATTTCGAATACATAGGCTTTCAGCACCTGATCGACCAGAATGACTAACGCGGCGATCACGACCAACTGGATGATGATGCGGATACGCGACGGCACGCCGTTGCGCAGCAGCGACATCACCAGATTCGAAAAGGCCGTAACGACAGTTACCGACAACGCCATGACGATAGCCGGTTTCAGCTGCACGGTAACGGCCAGTGCCGAGCAGATACCCAGGATCTGCACGATGACCGGATTGTTCGCGGAGAACGGGCCGGTCAGATATTTGAAATTCTTATCGTTCATACTCATTTGTTCGCATCCTTTTCATCGTTAGACACTTCCTCGACAACCGGAACTGCATTTCCAACCGTCGTATCGGCGGATTCCGTTCCGACCGCGGCCTCCGCTCCGGCCGAAGCATTGCGGCGGGCCTCCAACAACGGCAGATAATGACCGAGACTGGTTTTCAGCATAGCCGTTACGCCGTCCGAAGTCTTCGTGCCGCCCGTAATGGCATCCACCTCGTGTTCGGGGTCTTGCGCTCCGCCCTTGCGGAGCACGATCGACACGAACTGCGCACCGTCGAAAATCCGTTTCCCGACGAATTTCTGTTGATATTTTTCCGTCGCGATCTCGGCGCCGAGGCCCGGCGTCTCGCCCTGGTGGCCGAACACAGCGCCGGCCACGGTATTCATATCCTTCTCCAACGCGACGTACCCCCAGATCGGGCCCCAAAGACCCGTACCGTTGACCGGCAGGACGATTCGCCCGTCAGCCGCTTCGAACACGGGATAGGTGGCATTTGCCTCGGCTTTTTTCAGGTCGAAGAGCATCTGCAAAGCCTCGTCCGCCGAAACGGATTCGATTCGTTCGCCCTGCGCATCGACCGCATAAGCCGCGATGTATTCGTCGTAATTCTGTTCGGCCGCACCGAGCGAAGCGAGGATCGCCTCTTTCTTTTCGTTGAGCGTATTGGCCCGCTGCCGACCCTGCAAAGACAAGGCGGTTACGGCCAGCAAAGCAGCCACGATGACGACCATCACCGTCGCATAAACCACGATATAAACGTTGCTGTTCTTATCGTGCCACCAACTCTTTTTCTCCGATTTCAACTCCGTGAACTCCGAAGCGGGAGCACCGCATACGGGGCATTTTTCGGGTGCGGCCGCTCCTTCGTGGACATAGCCGCAAACGTTGCATCTGAATTTTTTCGTTGCCATAGCGCTCACCTATTTTGCCGTTTTGATACGTTTGTTCCGCCGCTTGATGCTGGCCTCGACGACGTAGTGATCGACCAAAGGCGCCATCGCATTCATGAACAGAATGGCGAGCATCATGCCTTCGGGATAGGCCGGATTGACGACGCGGGTCAGCACGGCCAGCACACCGATCAGGAAACCGACGATATACTGTCCCGTTGCTGTCTGGGCCGACGTAACGGGGTCGGTGGCCATGAAAACCGCACCGAACGCGAAGCCGCCGATAATCAGATGATACCAGCCCGGAATCTGCGCATAGGCCGACGATCCGCAAACATTGAATACCAAAGCCATCGCCAAGCCGCCGATGAATACCGAAATCATCGTCCGCCACGAAGCAATGCCCGTAAAGAGCAGGATGGCCGCACCGATCAGAATGGCGACCGTCGAGGTCTCGCCGACGCTGCCCGGAATGAAGCCGAGAAAGGCATCCATCGTCGAATAGCCCATTCGACCGGTCGTTACGAGGTTTTCGAGCGGCGTCGCACCGGAGAATCCATCGACAACGCCTTCGCCGGAGGTCAGACCGGCGATCCAGACCTTGGTACCCGACATCGAGGGCGTGTAGGCGAGGAACGCGAACACGCGAGCGACCAGCGCAGGATTGAATACATTCATCCCCGTACCGCCGAATACCTCCTTGCCGAAGATGACGGCGAAAGCGGTCGAAAGGCCGAGAATCCACAACGGAATATCGACCGGCATGATCATCGGAATCAAAAGGCCCGTAACGAGGAATCCCTCGTTGACCTCGTGCCCGCGCACCTGCGCGAAACCGAACTCGATGCCGAGCCCGACGACGTAGGAGACGACGATCATCGGCAGCACCTTGAGGAATCCGAACCAGAACGAGGCCCAGAAAGCGGGCGCCGCCCCCTGCGAAAGGAAGTGCTGATACCCGACATTGTACATGCCGAACAGCAGGGCGGGCATCAACGCGACGACGACCATGATCATCGTACGTTTCATGTCGTTGCAGTCGCGGATGTGGGCCCCGCGGCGTGTCGTGGTATTCGGTACGAAGAGGAACGTTTCGAACGCATCGAACGTCGACTCCAAAAAGCCCAATTTGCCGCCCTTGGCGAACGTGGGCTTGATTTTATCCACCAGATTACGAATCGAACTCATAGCGCTTAAGCCTCCTTGATCATTAAGTTAATACCGTCGCGGATGATCTGCTGGATGTCGATTTTCGACGGATCGACGAATTCGCACAAGGCGAAATCCTCCTCGACGACCTCGTAGATGCCGAGATTCTCCATCTTTTCGATATCGCCGGCCAGGCAGGCCTTCAACAGATACATCGGATAGATGTCCATCGGCAGATAACGTTCGTAGAGCCCCGTTACGACGAACGGACGTTCCCCGCCATTCAGATTGGTGTCCAGCCGATAGGCCTTTTTGGGGCAGAGCCACGAGAAATAGGCCCGCGACACCGAAAATTTGTTGAAACGGGGCATCGCCCAGCCCAGCAGTTCGTATTTGTCGCCTTCGGGGATGACCGTTACCTGATTGGCGTAATAGCCGAGGAATCCGTCCATCGCGGTTTTGGTTCCCGTAAGCACGTTGCCCGAAATGATGCGCACCGAATCGCCCGCATTTTGCGGTTTGAGGTTGCCTGCGAGGAACGAATCGACGCGGGCGCCCGCAATCACGCGATAATACTGCGGTTTCGCGACCTCGGAGCCATCTACGGCGATGATTCGGGTCATATCGACGCGACCGGTAAGCACCAATCGTCCGATGATGGCCAGATCCTGGATGTTCACCGTCCACACGACCTCGCCCTTGTTGACGGGATCAATGTGATGGATCTGCACCCCGACGTTGCCAGCGGGATGTTTGCCGGCGAAAGTGTGCAGCTCGACGCCCTTGAGCTGAGGCATGTTGCCCTCGGCACCGGCACGCATCGAAAGGTGCACCTTGCCACCGGACAATTTTCTCAACACCTCGATACCGGCTTGCAGATTGGCCTGTTCATCGCCCAACACGTAGTTGTAATCGGGGGCCAACGGGGCCGAATCGAACGCCGAGACAAAGATGGCTTTCGGCGTATCGGCCGGATCGGCGATGATGCCGTAAGGGCGCTGCACGAGCATCGGCCACAAACCGGCATGAAGCAACAGTTCGATCAATTCGTCGCGCGAAGCCTGCGTCGGATCGAGCTTGACGAACTCCTCGTAACTTTGCTGTGCGTCGGGCGCGACGGTAACGGAAAGTACCTTGCGCTTCTCGCCGCGGTTGACGGCAGTTACCGTACCGCTGACCGGCGAGGTAAAGAGCACGCGCTCGTTGTACTTGTTGAAGAACAACGGCGTACCGGCTTTCACCGGATCGCCCGCTTTAACCAGCAGTTTGGGAGTTACGCCCTCGAAATCGAGCGGCGAAAGCGCATACTCCGCAGCGATCGGTGCATCCGCCGTCGCTGCGCAGGGTTTGCCCTCCAAATTGATGTCGAGACCCTTGCGTAAAGTAATGATTTTCGACATGGTATTATTGATTTGCTTAGTAATTCTGTTCAATCACGATTATATATTAATACCCGAATTTTCAAATTCGACCGCCGTTCCTCGCGGCCTTTGGCCGCGTATTCAGTTTTGACCCACCCCCAAACCCCCGCCTTGGCGGGGACTTCGGTCGGGGAATCGAAACGAACCGAGTTTCCGAGCCGTTAGTACATTGAAGTATAAAATTGCTAAATCATTCTATCCTCGTCTGGGCTGTTAGCGTGCTAACACTATAATAGCGTGCGAAAGTACGCATTTTTTTCGAGAAAACAGCGAATCGGAACATTATTTTCTAAATTTACTTAAAAAATTCTGTTTATCTTTGGCTGCGCCGAAGATACTTCGCCTCGGGAACCGCTTTTAAAAGCAACGTCTCGGCATAATCAAGCTAAACGCTTGCTTCTGCGCTCGACTTTTTTTATCTTTGGCTTCGCCGAAGATACTCCGCCTCGGCAAAAAATGCAAACAAGTTTGCTTTTTTGCTCTCGGCTTTTTCGTATCTTTGTCAAAAGATGGAACCCGCCCCGACATACGTGAATATCCACACCCATCGGCCAACGGGCCGCGGCATCGAACTCCGCACCGTCGGGATCCATCCGTGGGACGCCGACCGGATGCCGGTCGCCTCGCTACTGCCGCTCGATGAAACGGTGCAGGCCATCGGCGAAATCGGACTCGACTTCGCACGGGCCGTTCCGAAGGAGGCCCAATATGCCGCCTTCCGCGCTCAATTAGAGCTGGCCCGGCAATACGGATTGCCCGTCGTCCTGCATTGCGTGCGGGCATTCAACGAGGTGATGCGCGAACTCAAAACCCGTCCGCCGCGAGCTGCGATTTTTCACGGATTCATCGGCTCTCCCGAGCAGGCGCGGCAGGCCATCGCCGCAGGCCATTATCTTTCGTTCGGCGAACGGACATTCCGTTCACCGAAAACCGTCGAAGCGATGCGTATCACCCCGCTGTCGCGCCTTTTTTTCGAGACCGACGAAAGCGAGACGCCCATCGAGGAGTTTTACCAACAGGCATCGCAGCTCCTCGGCTTTCCGAAAGAGCTCTTAATAAAAAGCACGTTGGATAATTATAAAGAACTATTCGAACCGAGATGATACCCTCGTGGATGGAACGCACATCGCTGTTGTTGGGCGATGAAAAACTCGAACGGTTGCGTCGGGCGCACGTATTGGTCGTCGGATTGGGCGGCGTGGGCGCCTATGCAGCCGAAATGCTCGTTCGAGCCGGTATCGGACGCATGACTATCGCCGATGCCGACGTCGTTTCGCCGTCGAACATCAACCGGCAGTTAGTGGCCCTGCACTCGACCATAGGCCGTCCGAAAGCCGAGGTGCTGGCCGACCGGCTGCGGGACATCGCCCCCGAACTGGAGCTGACGGTCGTAGTCAAATACATCCGCGACGAGGAGACCTACACGCTGCTCGATGCGGCCCCTTACGATTATGTGGTCGACGCCATCGACACGCTGTCGCCGAAACTCGCACTGATTGCAGGCGCCCTGGAACGGCAGATGAAGGTCGTCAGCTCGATGGGGGCCGGCGCAAAGACCGACCCGACGCAGATGGAAATCGCCGACATCGCGAAAACCCACCATTGTCCGCTGGCCCACATGCTGCGGAAACGGCTGCACAAAATCGGCATCCGCACGGGATTCCGGGCGGTTTTTTCGCCGGAGCCGATCCGCAAAGGGGCGATGATCGTCTGCGAAGAGGAGAACAAAAAATCGAACGTCGGAACGATCTCCTACCTGCCGGCCCTTTTCGGCATCGGCTGTGCGTCGGTCGTTATCCGCGACTTGATCGGAGAAATGAAATGAACGTAAACCACGAAACCATGCAACCGAACATCGTCTTTTTGGATCAATACAGCCTCGGAGGAGCCGATCTGACCGCTATCCGGGCCCTGGGAGTCTACACGGGCTACGAAACCACGACGCGCGAGGAGCTGCCCGGCCGCTGCCGCGAAGCCGACATCGCGATCACCAACAAAGTGCCGTTCGACCGCGCAACGATGCAGGCGCTGCCCCGACTGCGCATGATTTGCGTCGCCGGAACGGGCATGAACCACATCGACCTCGATGCCGCCGCCGAACTGGGCATCACGGTAAAAAATGCCGTCGGTTACTCGACTCACGCGGTAGCCGAAACCACCATCGGAGCAGCCATCGCGTTGATGCGGCAAATCGGCTATTACGACCGTTACGTCAAAACCGAATATGCGGGAGCAGCCCGGCAATTCCACTTCGGTCGCACGACCTATCAACTGTACGGCAAGACGTGGGGCATCATCGGATTGGGGAACATCGGCCACGCCGTTGCGCGGGTCGCCGAAGCGCTTGGCTGCCGCGTGGTCTACACGTCGGTCTCGGGCGTCGCGCGCGAAGAGCCCTACCCCGCTCTGCCGATCGGGGAACTGCTCGGGCAGTCGGACGTCGTGTCGATCCATGCTCCGCTGACGCCCCGAACCCGCGGATTGATCGGAGCTGCCGAACTGGCGAAGATGAAACCGTCGGCCATTTTAATCAACGTCGCTCGCGGCGGCATCGTCGACGAAAAGGCCTTGGCCGAAGCATTGGATGCAGGACGGCTCGCCGGAGCGGCGCTCGATGTCTTCGAGCACGAACCGATGGAGGTCGGGAACCCGCTGCTCGCCATCCGCGAACCCGACAGGCTGCTGCTTTCGCCGCACAATGCCTGGTCGCCCATCGAAGCCATCGACGTGCTGATCGACTGCATCGTACGGAACATCCGCGAATACATCGAACTTCACTGAAAGGCCTCAACAACAGCGATAAGAATCGCCCCTGCCTCGGAATTTCTCCAGCAGCAGGGGCGATACCTTTTATTATATATAATATATCGTTAGAACTCCACGAGCGACTCGCCGGTCATCTCGGACGGCTGTTCGAGACCCATCAACTTCAGCACCGTAGGCGCGACATCGGCCAAAATGCCGTTGTGCACGGCCTTGACGCGATCCGAAACCACCACGATGGGCACCGGATTGAGCGAATGCGCCGTATTGGGCGTACCGTCGGGATTGACCGCATTGTCGGCATTGCCGTGATCGGCGATTTGCACCACTTCGTAGCCGTTGCGCTTGGCTGCTTCGACCACCTTTTCGACGCACTTGTCGACCGCCTTGACCGCCGCGACGATGGCATCGTAGACACCCGTATGACCCACCATATCGCCATTGGCGAAGTTCAGACAGATGAAATCGAACTTCTGTTCATCGAGCGCAGCGACCAACTTGTCGGCCACCTCGGGAGCCGACATTTCGGGCTGCAAGTCATAGGTCGCCACCTTCGGCGAAGCGACCAAGATCCGCTCCTCGTTGGCGAATTTCTCTTCGCGGCCGCCGTTCAGGAAGAACGTAACGTGGGCGTATTTCTCCGTCTCAGCGATGCGCAACTGACGCAGACCCTGCTTCGAAACCCATTCGCCGATCGTATCGGGTACGTTCTCCTTGTCGAACAGGATATGCAGCCCCGTGAACTTCGCATCGTAAGGCGTCATGCAGCAATAGTAGAGCGGCAAGGTGTGCATCCTCTGTTCGGGCATATCCTCCTGGGTCAGCACGATGGTCAGCTCCTTGGCGCGGTCGTTTCGGTAATTGAAGAAAATCACGAGGTCGTCGGGCTGAATCAGACCGACCGGCTGACCGGCACCGTCGACGCGGACGATCGGCTTGATGAACTCGTCCGTAACGTCGGCATCATAGGATTTCTGCACCGCTGCGACCATATCCGTCGCCTGCTCGCCGACGCCTTCGATCAACGCATCGTAGGCGATTTTGATCCGCTCCCAGCGTTTGTCGCGATCCATCGCATAATAACGTCCGACGACCGTGGCGATCGTCCCCTTCTTCCCACCGTCGAGATGCTCCTCAAGCTGATTAATAAATCCTTTGCCGCTGTGCGGATCGGTATCGCGACCGTCCATGAAGCAATGCACGTAGGTATGCTCGATCCGGTATTCGGCCGCGATGTCGCACAACGTCAGCAGATGTTCGAGCGACGAATGGACGCCGCCGTCGGAGACCAACCCCATGAAGTGGACGTTCGCGCCCTTCTGCTTGGCATATTCGAACGCCTTGACGATTTCGGGATTCTTCAAGATCGAATGATCGCGGCAGGCCCGATTGATCTTCACCAAATCCTGGTAAACGACCCGACCGGCCCCGATATTGAGGTGTCCGACCTCCGAATTGCCCATCTGGCCGTCGGGCAGACCGACGTTTTCGCCATCGGTACGCAATTCGGCATGAGGATAACGGGCCGTCATCGCCGAAATATAGGCGGGATGGACGGTCGAAATGACATCCGCTTTGTCGTGGTGGCCATTGCCCCACCCGTCGAGAATCATCAAAAGAACTTTTCGATTATTCATATCGCTGTTTTTTTCAATTCCGTTTTTACTTCATTCGTTCGCAGCGCTCCGAGCTGTGCGCGCCGCCCGATTCGCGTTCGCAATCAGGCGATCTGGCTTTTAATCAACTCCACGGCCTTGTCGATCGCAGCCTGCAACCCCTCGACGTTCTTGCCGCCGGCCGTTGCGAAAAAGTTCTGACCGCCGCCGCCGCCCTGAATCAACTTGGCCGCTTCGCGCACCACGGCACCGGCATTCACGCCGCGCGCCGTGATCTCCTCGCCCAGCATCACTGTCAACGACGGTTTACCGCCGTTCTCGGAACCGACGACGAAGACCAACCGCGGCGCCCGCGCCCGCAACGTATAGGCCAGATCCTTGACGAATTCGGGCATCCGATGCAACAATCGGGTAAGCAGTTGCATTCCGTCGCGTTCGGGCGTCGATGCAAGAATCTGTTCGGCCATCTGCTGCACCTGTTCGCGGCGCAACGTCTCGACCTCTTTCGAGAGGGATTCGTTGCTTTCCAGCATCTTTTTCACGGCCTGCAACACCTGCGGATTGTTGAGATACTCCGCCACACTGCGCATCGCATCCTCGGCCGCATAAACGACCTCCTCGGCCCCTTTGCCCGTAACAGCCTCGATTCGGCGGACACCGGCCGAAACGGCGCTTTCGGAGAGAATCTTAAAGAACCCGATGTTGCCCGTGGCACTGGTATGCGTACCGCCGCACAACTCGACCGACGTACCGAAACGCACCATGCGCACACGGTCGCCGTACTTCTCGCCGAACAACATCATCGCCCCGCAAGCGGCGGCCTCCTCTTTCGTGGCGTTGCGATTCTCCTCCAACGGATAATTGGCCCGGATGGCGGCATTCACCAAACGTTCGACCTCGCGCAGCTGTTCGGGCGTTACCTTCTGGAAATGCGAAAAGTCGAAACGCAGCACCTCGGGCGTTACCATCGAGCCTTTCTGCTCGACGTGCTTGCCGAGCACCTTGCGCAAGGCTTCGTGCATCAAGTGGGTCGCCGAGTGGTTATTGGCGGCCGCCTGGCGTTTTTCGGCATCGACGACGGCCGTAAATCGCGCCTCGACCTGCTCGGGAAGCGTCTCGACGATGTGAATAATCAGCCCGTTCTCCTTCTCGGTCGCCACGACCGGAATCCGTTCGCCGGCATGCTCGATGAATCCGACGTCGCCGATCTGACCGCCCGAATTGCCGTAGAACGGCGTACGGTCGAAAACCAACTGATAGGAGGTCTTGCCCTTGGACGTAACGCGGCGATAGCGTGCGATGCGCACCTCCTCGGTCAACGTATCGTACCCCGTGAACACGCTCTCGGCGAGGGGGAACAACTCCACCCAATCGTCGGTATCGACGGCCGCCGCATTGCGCGAGCGCTGTTTCTGCGCCTGTAGTTCCTTTTCGTAAGCCGCCAGATCGACGCCGACGCCCTGCTCGCGGGCGATCAACTCGGTCAGGTCGATCGGGAATCCGAACGTATCGTACAGCTCGAACGCCTTGGCGCCCGGAATCTCCTTCTTACCGGCCTGTTTGGTCTCTGCGATAACGCCGTCCAGCAGATTGATTCCCGTAGCCAGCGTGCGCAGGAAAGCGGCCTCCTCCTCCTCGATGACCTTTTCGATCAATCCCTGCTGCGCCTTCAACTCGGGGAACTGACCGCCCATCTGCCCGACCAATCCGGCGACGAGTTTGCAAAGCGTCGGTTCGGTGAAGCCGAGATAGGTATAACCGTAACGCACGGCCCGACGCAGAATGCGGCGAATCACATAACCCGCCTTGACATTCGACGGCAGCTGCCCGTCGGCGATCGAAAACGCGATGGCCCGCAAGTGGTCGGCAATGACGCGCATGGCGACGTCGGCCTTGGGATCGTCGCCGTACTTTTTGCCCGCCATAGCGGCGATCCGGCCGATGGTAGGCTGGAAAACATCGGTATCGTAATTCGACTTCTTGCCCTGCAGAATCATGCAAAGGCGTTCGAATCCCATACCCGTATCGACGTTCCGCGCCGGCAGCTCCTCCAACGAGCCGTTGGCCTTGCGATTGAACTGCATGAAGACGAGGTTCCAGATTTCGATCACCTGCGGATGGCCCGTATTGACCATTTCGCGGCCCGGCTTGGCCGCGATTTCGGCTTCGTCGCGCAGATCGAAGTGGATTTCCGAACAGGGGCCGCAAGGGCCCGTTTCGCCCATCTCCCAGAAATTGTCGTGTTTGTTGCCACGGATGATGTGATCCTCGGGCAGGAAGCGGCGCCAATAATCGTAGGCCTCCTGGTCGAACGCTACGCCGTCTTCGGCACTGCCTTCGAACACCGTGGCGTACATCCGCTCGGCGGGCAGCCGATAGACGTCGTGCAACAGTTCCCACGCCCACTCGATCGCCTCCTTTTTGAAGTAATCGCCGTAAGACCAGTTGCCCAGCATCTCGAACATCGTATGGTGGTAGGTGTCGTGGCCGACCTCCTCCAGATCGTTGTGTTTGCCCGACACGCGCAGGCATTTCTGCGTGTCCGCCGCCCGCGGATACTTGCGCGGGGCGTTGCCCAGGAAAATATCCTTGAACTGGTTCATGCCCGCATTGGTGAACATCAGCGTAGGGTCGCCCTTGACGACCATCGGCGCTGACGGCACGATGTGATGTCCCTTGCTCTCGAAGAAGTCGAGAAAAACCTGTCGAATTTTATTCGATTCCATCCTATACTGTTTTATCCGATTATTCCGTTTATCATTCGGGTTGCAAAATTACACAAATTACGCTAAATTTGCACGAATCAAAGCAGTTTTTTGACCATGAAACGATTTGTCCGGAGACCCGACGTCGAGACGTTCGCCAGCGAGGCCGAAGCGCTTACGCACAAAGCGGTGAACGCTCCGTTCCGGCTGCGCACCTACCGGCTGCTGCGCAAAATTCTGCTCGGATTCATCCTCGTATCGGTGGTCAACGTCGTATTTTCCTACTTTTTCTATACGCCGAAAATCTACCGCATCAACCGCGACAACCGCGAGCTGATCATCCGCTACCGCATCCTGCAAGACCGCATCCGCACGGCCCAGCGCAGCATCGACGACATCCGCACGCGGGACAACAACGTCTATCGGTCGCTTTTCGGGACCGACACGCTCGCCGTCGAGGGTGTCTGGCAGCCCTATCCCGACACGAAATACGCCTACATGGCCGAGGATGACTTCGCTCCGTTGATGATCGGCACCTGGCAACAGCTCGATGCGCTGGCCCGCGAAGTCTACCTCGAATCGGTCTCGATGGACGAACTGCAATCGTTGGCCCGCAACAAGGAGCAGCTCTCCACGGCGATTCCCGCCATCTGGCCCATTAGCCGCAAGGCGCTGCACGGCGACCATATCGGCGCTTTCAGCATGCACCGGCTTCATCCCGTATTGGGTTACGTCCGGCCGCACAAGGGCATCGACCTCGGATGCGACCGCGGAACGCCGGTCTTCGCGACGGGCGACGCGACGGTCGAAATCGCAGACGAACACGGTTACAACGGCGGCTACGGACACATGGTGCTGCTCGACCACGAATTCGGCTACAAGACTCGCTACGCCCACCTTTCGCGCGTGCATGTCAAGAAAGGGCAGAAGGTCGTTCGCGGTCAGCTGATCGCCGAAACGGGCAATACGGGCATCTCGCAGGGGCCTCATCTTCATTACGAGGTCATCCGAAAAGGCGTGCCCGTCAATCCGATCAACTATTTCAACCGCGACATGACTCCCGAAGAGTACGACCACCTGATGGAGCATCTGCGCGAAACCAAATACGAATGATATGACGACCCGTGAAAAGACCCTCGAACGGCTGCGCCGCCGCAAACGCCGCAAGCAGAAGATTATCCGTGCGATCGTGCATCTTTTCGTGTGGATCGGTGCGGCGGTACTCTATTACGTCGGCTTCTCGATCTTTTTCGATACGCCCTACGAGTATGCCATGAAACATTCGACCGACGGCCTACAACGCGAATACGACCGGCTCACGGCCCGTTACGATTCGCTGATGCTCGTCGTCGACAACGTAAAGGCGCGCGACCGCCATGTCTTCCGGACGCTCTTCGAATCGGAGCCCTACGACTTCGATTCCGAATTCGAAACCAAACAGGCGGTAACCTACGAAAATATCGTCAACCGTTCGTCGCGGCAGCTTCGCAAAGAGCTGAAAAACGGCACCTCCTCACTGGAAAAACAGCTTACCCGACTGAATGACAGTTACAGGTTGTTGCAGTCCCGCATCGACTCGGCCGGTCGCAACTGCGACCGGATTCCCGCGATCCAGCCCGTCATCAATAAACGGCTCACGCTACTGACCGCCTCGTACGGCATGCGCTACCACCCGTTCTACAAGACGCTGCAATCGCACCAGGGCGTGGATTACACCGTTCCCGAGGGGTCGAGCGTATTCGCTACAGCCGACGGCGTCGTACGCGATGCAACGATGCGTAACTCGACGTCGGGTATGACCCTCATCATCGACCACGGAAACGGCTACGAGACCTCGTATCACCATTTGAGCAAATTCAACGTGCGCAAAGGGCAGACCGTCCATCGGGGCGACATCATCGCGCTGTCGGGCGATACGGGCCTGTCGCTGGCCCCGCATCTGCACTACGAGGTGCGTTACAACGGCATCCGGGTCGATCCGATCCATTATTTCTTCATGGAGCTCTCCCCGACCGAATACCAACGCATGATGCGCATCGCCCAAACCGGCATGCAATCGTTCGACTGACCCCTGCCGAAAGATGGACGACCGACGCATCCGATTGATCCTGCTCGATTTCGACGGAACATTGGCAGACACCCGACGAGCCAATGCGGCGGCTTACATCGCGACGCTCCGCGAGGCAGGTTATCCGCTCACCGAATCGGAATACGAAGCCCGCTATTTCGGCATGCGGTGCGAGGAATTTCTCACCTGTTTCGGCATCGGCGATCCAACCGAACGGGAACGACTGCGGAGACGCAAAATCGAACTTTACCCCACCTTTTTCGATACTGTCCGGCTGAACGAGCCGTTGTGGAACTTCTGCCAGCAATTCCGGCAGCAGGGCGGACGGGTGTGGATCGTATCGACGGGCAGTCGTGCCAACATCGAGAACGCGATGTGTTACTTGGGCATCGGCGGGCCTGAAGACAAGAGGCAGGAAAGCGAGGAATCCGGAAACGAGCGGCCAGGAAACGTCGTTCCAGACGGCGGTGCCCCGAAAGGCCGGGTCGACGGGATTCTGGCAGGAACGGACATCGCCGTAAGCAAACCGGCACCGGACTGTTTTCTGGAAGCCATGCGTCGGGAGGGTTGCACCCCGTCCGAAACGCTGATCTTCGAAGATTCGGCCATCGGTCTCGAAGCTGCCCGCCGAAGCGGCGCCGCCTATTTTCGAGTAAAATTTGGCGATTAGATCCAATTGCGCTGAATCGAGTGAGTGAATGTTTTTACATAGTCGTCGGTCGTGTCGCTCGCGGCAAAGCCGCGTTTGCAGATTTGACCCACCCTCAAGCCCCCGCCAAGGCGGGGGCTTCTGTCGGAGCCCGTATAGTCTTACGGTTTTGAATTGCCGTCGGTGTAAATTTCTGGAACCGAATTTGCCATTACGAAAATTTTAGTTTATATTTGTACTAAAATTTTAGAGTAATGAAAAACTTCACGATTTTCCTGCTGGTTCTGCTCGCGATTGCGGCGACCGGTATCGCAGCCCTGCACGACAACACCCGCACAGCGACCGTCGAAGGGATATTCAGCGATCGGCTCGGCTTCGTCGGGCATCCGCGCGCCTACCTGCGCAATGCAGCGGACGGTTCGATTCTCGATTCGTGCATCATCTCGGACAACCGTTTTCGGCTTACGTGCGACATCGCCCGCAAGGAGCTCCTCTGCCGGATTACCCTAACCGGCCGCGATTCGGTTTCCGAAATCCTACTTCACCCGCAACAACACGTTCGACTGCAGATCGGGCTCGACCCACTCGAAGAGCAATGGAGGGAAGCGGTCGAGGAGGCCATCGCCCGACTCGATTCGGCGGGTTTGACTCCTCCCGACAGTCTCTGCTGCGACAGCCTCCCGAAATGACACAAGGCGTCCTCCTTGCGGATAACGCCCTGCATCAGTGCCTGCGCACAACTTATTCCCGTTATTCCTGCGTCTTTTCCGCCGTCAATTTCGCAATCTGCGTTTCGGCTTCAGCCGCCAGTTTTTCGGCCTGTTTCTCCGCCTCGGAAACCAATTTATCGCCCGCTTTCTGGGCCGCGATTTTAGCCAACGTTCCCTTGGGTGCCGCGGCGTCGATCAACTTCTGGCGCTGCGCTTGCGCTGCCTCGATCAACTTTTCGCCGGCTTTCTTCGCTTCGTCCCGCAAGCGGTCGGCCTGCTTCTGCACCTCTTCCGAAAGCGATGCGCTGCCGGTCAATTTCTGAATCTGCTGATCCACGACATTCTTCACCGCCTCCTGGGCCGCCTCCTTGACGCCGAGCGTGATTTTCGGCGAGGAGAACGTACCGCCGATATTGACATTCACGGACTGGAGCACGCCGCCCGTCGTTCCCGACGGCAGGTTGACTTTGGCAACGTAATCAATCGTCTGATCGAGTCCCGTCGAACCCGACAGATTCATCTTGATATTACCCATCTTCAGATCGAACGGCTGCGTGGTGATCCGCCCGTCGCGAACGGTGAAGCGGATGGTTACGTCTTTCGCCTCGATCTTCTTCAGCGCATCGTTGTTCAACGCCTTGGCCAGCGCATCGAATGCCCCGATATTCTGCACGTGAATGTTGGCCGAACGGATTTCGCCCGTAGCATCGAGCGACTGCAAATCGGGCGACATCGTCGAATCGAGCGCCGTCGACAGATTGAGCGACATCGAATAGTCGCCGCCGGTCTTTGAAAATATCGGCACCAGCTTCTGGATCGTCTCCAACTCCTCGAAAGTCTTCGAGAACGAAGCGCCGGCCACGTCGGCCGAAAGTTTCACTTGCGGACGCTGCGGGTCGACCGCCGTCGAATAGCTTCCCGATGCCATCACCCGACCGTCGAACAGTTGCATTTTCAGCCCGTCGAGCGACAGCACGCCGTTAGCAACCCCCATCTTGCCGGTCAACTCCGTGATCGTCATCTTCTGGAAAAGAATCTTGTGCAACTCGGTCGACAGCGAGAGATTCAGATTGCGCGGCACCTCGATGACCTGCGCATCGGACGGAGCGGCCGGTTCGGCAGCCTTCTCCGAAGCCTCCTCCTCCGTCGTCTCCGACTGCGGGAGCGCCGCCATGATTTCATTCAAATCGAGCAAATCCGATTTGACATACAAACGGCCCGAAAGCTGCGCATCGCGCAACAGATAACCGAGATACCCCGTCAGCTGTCCATTGGCCGAAAGATCGCTCCGACCGACGGTCATTCCGAAATCCCCGAGCGTCATCGACTCCGGCGTAATCGTGGCTGCCGCGCGACGGATTTGCACGTCGGGCAGGCCTGCGAGTTTCAACGCTAACTGCTCAATGACGAACGTGCCCGAAGCACCCAGTTTCTCGTATTGTTTTTTGTCGATGGCGGACATGCGGCCCGACACCTTAATGTCAGCCGTAACGAGCCCGTTCAACGCAACGTTTTCGTCCAACGGATAAACTTCTTTCACGGCCCCCAGATCGACCCGACCGTTCGCCGAAGCACGGAACGAGGGATCGGAAAGGAGATTCGTCGCATAAAGCGTTGCCGAGAGGGCGTTTCCGGCCATCCGCAACCCGAATTTCGAAAGATCGACCTCCGTTTTATCCATATCGCCGCCCGGGTTAGCCACCCGCGCCGCGATGTTGATGTCGGTTACCGCCTTGGGCAACGAAGCATACTGGAAATGACCGTTTTCGACACCGGCTTTCAATTCGAAGGCCGGCACGTTCCGACCCGAAAGTTCGCCGCGGGCCCACAACGCCATCGACAAAGCCCCGCCGGCCGTCAGATTGCGGAAATCGCGCGTATAGAAAGCCGGAATCAACGAAAGCACATCCTTGAACTGCACCCGATCGCAGCTGGCGGTCAAATCCATCTTCACGGCGTTTTCGGCCAGTTCGACCCAGCCGTCGAGCCCCAATTCGATGGCATTCAGCCGAAATTTGTTATCGGAGAACGTAAACCGGTTGTTGGCCAAGTCTGCTTCGATCGCCGCATCGAGTTCGGCATCGGCGCCGTTCAACAACGGAATGCCGCCCGACACGAAATGCAGGGCCTTGGCCGCAAGATGCAGATCGAGGTCGGTACGATCGGCCGACAAATCGCCCCGCAAGCGCAAGGACAAAGGTTCGGTCGAAAAACGCATCTGCGTGGAGTCATCCTCGTAACGGATCGCTGCGTCGGTGATCCGGAAATCGCTCAACGAGAGGCGAAAAGCCGACGGTTCCGACGGTTCGTCGGGGGTTTCCTCCTCCGGCTGTTCGTCCGACGGTTTCATGACGTTCCAGTTGACGGCACCGTCCGCTAATTTATGGGCATGCAACTCCGGACGGGCCAGGATGATCTTCGAGACTTCGAACCCGCTGTCGCGGAAAAGCGACAGCAGATCGACCACCACCGAAATCCGCTGGGCGGCGACGATCGTATCGCCCTCGAAACGGTCGCATCCGACGAGGGTCAAGCCCTTCAAATCGACCGAAGCATGCGGGAAATGGCGCAACAGACTGATGTTCAGCCGTTCGAAATCGAGCTGCGCCGTAAGCATCTCGTTCGCCTCGTGTTTCACGATGCGGGCGATCTTTCCACGGAAAAGCGTCGGCGCGATCAACAACACCGCCAACACGGCAACCACCGTGATGGTTGCGATTTTCACGAATTTTTTCATTTGCACACGTACTATTCGGACGGGAACCGCCACCCCGACAATCACCAGCCTCTTGCGGCGGGAAGCGGAGGCGGATTTCCACCCGAAATCTGATACAAAGGTACGATATTTTGTTCGAACCCGTCGCACCTTCTATAAAAAAGATTACTTTTGTTTTCGGAATCCGACGAAACCAAGCGATTTTACGATGGAGATGCACCTGTTGCGACAACGCCTATCGGCACTCGGCGACCCCGATTACCGCCGGTTCAGCGCGGGCCTGCTGCCCGGTGTGGAGGGGATTCTCGGCGTGCGGATGCCGCAGTTGCGGAAACTGGCCCGCGAGCTGCTTCGCGGAGATTGGCGGAAGTGGCTGGCCGAAATCGAAGCGACGGACACGGTCTGCTACGAAGAGCGCATGCTCCAAGGGCTGGTCATCAGTCTGGCACCCTGCCCGATCGAGGAACGGCTGGCCTACACGGCCCGCTTCGTCCCCCGCATCGACAACTGGGCCGTGTGCGACGCATTCTGCCGGAAACTGCGACCCGACGAACGGAAGGCCGTCTGGCAATTCATCCAACCCTATTTTCGATCCGATGCGCCCTACGACCTGCGGTTCGCAGCGGTCATGTCGTTGCAGAATTTCACCGATCCGGAACATATAGAGGCGTTGTTGCGGCTGCTGGGCGACATTCGGCACGAAGCCTACTACGTCCGGATGGGGGTGGCCTGGGCGGTGGCGGAATGCTATTCGGACGCACCCGAACGCACCTGCGAATGGCTGACGAACGACTGTCCACTCGACGACCGCACCTACGACAAAGCCCTGCAAAAAATCATCGAATCGCGTCGGACCGCCGATTCCGTCCGGCAGCGGTTTCGGGCAATGAAACGCCGAAGCCGCGACGCACGCTTGCGACCGGCGAAATAAAATCGTAACTTTTTTCCTATCGGACAATACAAAAACAGCCTTATGCATAAACTGGTAATCATTCCGACCTACAACGAGCGGGAAAACATCGCAGCCATGATCGACAAGGTGCTCTCATTGGACGCCTCTTTCGATCTGCTCATCATCGACGACGGGTCGCCCGACGGTACGGCCGATCTCGTTCGCGAACGGCAGAAATCGGTACCCGAAAGGCTCCACCTACTGGAACGCGCCGGCAAACAGGGGCTCGGCACGGCCTATCTGACGGGATTCCGTTGGGGGCTCGAACACGGCTACGACTCCCTCTGCGAAATGGACTGCGACTTCTCGCACGATCCGGAAGATCTGCCGCGGCTGCATGCGGCCATCGCCGACGGCTGCGACGTGGCGATCGGTTCGCGTTACGTCGAAGGGGTGAACGTGGTCAACTGGCCCATGTCGCGTCTGCTGATCTCCTATTTCGCCTCGAAATACGTACGCCTCATCACCGGAATGCCCCTGCACGACGCGACGGCCGGATTCGTCTGCTACTCGCGGCGGGCGCTGGAGACGATCGACCTGGATGCCGTCCGGATGAAAGGCTACGGATTCCAGATCGAAATGAAATATTCGGCCTGGCGCCTGGGGCTGAAACTCCGCGAGCTGTCGATCATCTTCACCGAACGTCGCGAAGGCACTTCGAAAATGTCGGGCAACATCTTCGGCGAAGCGTTTTTCGGCGTATTGGCACTCCCCTTCCGCAAAATCCGCGCGCGCGGAAAAAGCGACAAACCGAACAAATAATACGACCACGACAACAATCCGAAAACGACGATTCCGGAGGGTTCGCCCGTCCGGAATTTCATTTTCTAACTTAATTTACCTATCTTTGGACGTTTATTGACAAAATCAACCCTCTTTTCGGCATGTTCAAGACCTACCTGCGACTGTTAAGTTTCGCCCGCCCCATCAGCAGATACACCATACCCTACTTTTTCTATTCGGCGTTTTATGCGCTGTTCAATTCGCTCATCTTTCTGCTGATCATCCCGACCCTCAACACACTGTTCGACGCCAACAACTCGTTGAACCAATATGTCGAAACATTGCCGCCGTTCGAGCCCAGCAAAGAGTATCTGACCGCGCTTTTCAATTACGCCTATTCGCACATCTTCAGCCAATACAATTCGCGCAACGTATTGATCTTGCTGGCAGGCCTCACCATCGCCATCAGCCTGCTCAGCAACCTGTTCCGCTATTTGGGTTCATGGACGGTCGAAAACATGCGCACGCGAACCCTACAACGTATGCGCGACGAGATGTTCGTCCGGGTCGTGGACATGCACGTGGGCTACTTCAGCGACCAGCGCAAGGGCGACATCATTTCGAAAATCACGTCGGACGTCAGCGTCGTGCAGTTCTGCATCACCAACACGCTGCAAGTGGCTTTCCGCGAGCCGTTCCAGATTATCGGCTACTTGGTCATGATGGTCGCCATCTCGTGGGAACTGGCCGTCTTTTCGGTGCTCTTTCTGCCCATCGTGGCGCTGCTGATCGGCAGCATCGTGAAACGCCTGCGCCATCCGGCCCGCACGAGCCAGAAACGATTGGGCGAAATGGTCGCGACGCTCGAAGAATCGCTGTCGGGCATCAAGGTCATCAAAAGCTATAACGCCGTCTCCTACATCAAAAAGAAATTCTTCGACATCAATGCCGATCTCTCCCGACTGACCCTTTCGATGGCCCGCCGGCAGCAACTGGCCTCACCGATGAGCGAATTTCTCGGGATCACGGCCGTGGGCGTCGTGCTGGTGTTCGGCGGCTCGCTCGTGATGAACGGTTCGCTCGATGCGGGCGGCTTCATCGCCTTCATCGCCATGTTCTCGCAAATCACCCGTCCGGTACGCACGTTCATCGACCAGTTCGCGACGATCAACCAGGGCATCGCCGCCGGCGAACGCATCTTCACGATCATCGACACGGCGAGCGAAATCCAGGACAAGCCCGATGCCGTGGAGCTGACCGGATTGAAAGACAAAATCGAGTTCCGCGACGTCCACTTCTCCTACGACGGTTCACGCGAAGTCATCAACGGCATCTCGTTCGAAATCAAGTGCGGACAGACCGTTGCATTGGTCGGGCCCTCGGGCGGAGGCAAATCGACGTTGAGCGAACTGCTGCCCCGTTTCTATGATCCGACGGCCGGAGATATTCTCATCGACGGCGTATCGTTGCGCGACTACAAACAGGACAGCCTCCGCGCCCACATAAGCGTCGTTTCGCAGGACACGGTGCTGTTCAACGACACCATTGCGGCTAACATCGCCATGGGAAAACGAAACGCCACGCAAGAAGAGATTGCGGAGGCAGCCCGCATCGCCAATGCCGACACGTTCATCAACGAATGTCCCGACGGTTATGCGACCAGCATCGGCGATCACGGTTCGAAACTTTCGGGCGGACAGCGCCAACGGCTCTCCATCGCACGGGCCATTCTGAAGAATCCGGACATTCTGATTCTCGACGAAGCGACTTCGGCACTCGATACGGAGAGCGAAAAACTCGTACAGGATGCTCTCAACAAACTGCTGTCGGGCAATCGCACGTCGGTGGTCATCGCCCACCGGCTGTCGACCATCTACAATGCCGACCGAATCATCGTCATCGACCACGGCAAAATCGCCGAACAAGGCACGCACGCCGAATTGCTGGCGAAAAACGGCATCTATGCGAAATTGATCGAAATGCAATCCTTCGACTGACGCCCCATGACCGAACGCGAAAAAATGACCCGGGGCGAGTGGTTCGACCCGAAAGACGAAGAGCTGACCGCCGCCCGATTGCAGGCCACGCGCCTGATGCACCGATTCAATGTCGAACACGACGACCACGGCCCGGCCTACCGGCGAACGATGATCGAATTATGTCCGGACTGCCACGGATTCATCCGTGCGCCGTTCTATTGCGACTACGGGTTCAACATCCATATCGGCAAAGGGGCGTTCGTCAATTTCGACTGCGTATTCCTGGATCTCGCGCCCATCCGCATCGGCGACCGCACGATGTTGGGGCCGAAAGTGCAACTGCTCACGGCTCATCATCCGTTCGATGCCGAAGAACGAGCCACCGGAAAAGAGGCCGGACGGCCGATCGTCATCGGAGACGACTGTTGGTTGGGCGGCGGCGTCATCGTCTGCCCGGGCGTTACCATCGGCGACCGTTCGATCATCGGCGCAGGTGCCGTCGTTACGCACGATATTCCGTCCGACACGATCGCCGCTGGCAATCCGGCCCGCATCATCCGGAAATTGTAATCTGCTTGCAAACTGCGAAAGTTCGCAAGCATGCCCCGCAGACCGCATTTCCAATCGGCCACGATGGCTAATGGAACCAATCGTTTTACATTTCGGAACGATTTTGCGGATCGCCGTAAAAATTTCTATCTTTGGCGCACCGAAGATACTCCGGCTCGGCAATGCTCAAATAAATTTGGCATTGCGCTCGGCTTTTTCGTATCTTTGCATCGTTTCTTCTGCTAATAACAAAATTACCGAAATATGAAATTCAAAGAGTACAAAGGTCTCGATCTGGCCGGATTAGCCGCAGAGGTTCTCCGGAAATGGGATGCGGACGACACGTTCCACAAAAGCATCTCCACCCGCGAAGGGCATCCTACGTTCGTATTCTATGAAGGCCCCCCGTCGGCGAACGGCATGCCGGGCATCCACCATGTGATGGCCCGCACCATCAAGGACACGTTCTGCCGCTACAAGACGCAGCGCGGATTCCTCGTACACCGCAAGGCGGGATGGGATACCCACGGTCTGCCGGTAGAACTGGGGGTCGAAAAAAAGTTGGGCATCACCAAAGAGGACATCGGCAAGAAGATCACGATCGAAGCCTACAACCGCACTTGCCGCGAGGCGGTGATGGAATTCACGGGCATCTGGGAAGACCTGACCCGCAAAATGGGGTATTGGGTCAACATGGATGATCCTTACATTACCTACGACAACAAATACATTGAAACCCTGTGGTGGCTCTTGAAGCAACTCTACGACAAAGGATTGCTCTACAAAGGCTATACCATTCAACCCTATTCGCCGGTAGCCGGCACGGGCCTCTCGACCCACGAGCTGAACCAACCCGGATGCTATCGCGATGTGAAAGACACGACCTGCACGGCCCAATTCCGCATCATCCGCAACGCTGAGAGCGAAAAGATCTTCGACGGAGTGGAGGGCGCGCTCTATTTTCTGGCATGGACGACCACGCCGTGGACATTGCCGTCGAACACGGCATTGGCCGTGGGCCCGACGATCGAATACGTCAAAATCAAATGCCGCAATCCCTATACGGACGCACCTCAAACCGTCATCATGGCGCGCGACCTCGTGCCGTCCTACTTCACCAAAAAGATGGAGGGCACCTACGAACTGACGGGCGAAAGCTGGAAAGGTTCGGAATTAGCCGGCATCCGCTACGAACAGTTGATTCCGTGGGTCAAGCCGATGGCAGAGTACGGCGATGCGTTCCGAGTCATCACGGGCGACTACGTTACGACCTCCGACGGTACGGGCATCGTCCACATCGCACCGACGTTCGGTGCGGACGACGACCGCGTGGCGAAAGCGGCCGGCATCGCGCCGCTCTTCATGATTGACAAGGCGGGCAAAACCCAACCGATGGTCGATCGACAGGGCAAATTCTTCCTGCTCGACGAGCTCGACCCCGAATTCGTCAAAAACTGTGTCGATACCGAAAAATACGGTGAATATGCGGGCCGATACGTCAAGAATGCCTACGACGAACGGCTGACCGATGCCGATGCGACGCTCGACATCGACCTGTCGGTCCTACTCAAGGCAGCCGGTTTGGCCTTCAAAATCGAAAAGCATACCCACTCCTATCCCCACTGCTGGCGCACGGACAAACCGGTGCTCTACTACCCGCTCGATTCGTGGTTCATCCGCACGACGGCCCTGCGCGACCGGCTCATCGAACTGAACAAAACCATCCGCTGGCGTCCGGAGTCGACCGGATCGGGACGATTCGGCAAGTGGCTCGAAGGGTTGGTGGATTGGAATCTTTCGCGTTCGCGCTTTTGGGGCACCCCGTTGCCGATCTGGGCGACGGAAGACCACAGCGAACTGAAGTGCATCGGTTCCATCGAGGAGCTGATCGCCGAAATCGAACGCTCGGTAGCGGCGGGATTCATGAAGGAGAACCCCTACAAGAATTTCCGCGTCGGCGATATGTCGAAAGAGAACTATTCGACCGACCGCATCGACCTGCACAGGCCCTACGTCGACCAGATCGTGCTCGTATCATCGAAAGGCGAAGCGATGCACCGCGAGCCCGATCTGATCGACGTTTGGTTCGATTCGGGAGCCATGCCTTATGCGCAAATCCACTATCCGTTCGAAAACAAGGAGGCGCTGGACAACCGGAAGGTCTATCCCGCCGACTTTATCAACGAAGGAGTCGACCAAACCCGCGGCTGGTTCTTCACGCTGCACACCATCGCAACGATGCTGTTCGACAGCGTAGCATTCAAGAACGTGATTTCGAGCGGCTTGGTACTCGACAAGAACGGCAACAAGATGTCGAAGCGATTGGGCAACGCCGTCGATCCGTTCAAGGTGCTGGCGGACTACGGGCCCGACGCGACCCGCTGGTACATGCTCACCAACTCGCAGCCTTGGGACAATCTGAAATTCGACACCGACGGGGTGGACGAAGTGCGCCGCAAGTTCTTCGGAACGCTCTACAACACCTATTCGTTCTTCGCACTCTACGCCAACGTCGACGGATTCACGGGTCGCGAAGCGGAGGTTCCGATGGAGCGACGGCCGGAAATCGACCGGTGGATTCTTTCGTTGCTCAACACGTTAGTGAAAGAGGTCATCGAATCGCTCGAAAATTACGATCCGACCCCGGCTGCTCGGGCTATCCAGGACTTCGTATGCGAAAACCTGTCGAACTGGTACGTCCGCTTGAATCGCAAACGCTTCTGGGGCGGCGATCTGACCGAAGACAAACTGGCAGCTTATCAGACGCTCTATACCTGTCTGGAAACGGTATCGCTGCTCGCGGCGCCGTTCGCACCGTTCATCTGCGACCGCATTTTCACGGATTTGAATGCCGTGAGCGGACGCCACACGGAGTGTTCGGTACACCTGGCCGACTACCCCGCAGCCGACGAAAGCCGAATCGACGCCCGTTTGGAAGAACGCATGCAACTGGCCCAGCAACTTTCGTCGATGGTGCTGGCTCTGCGCCGCAAGGTATCCATCAAGGTGCGCCAGCCGCTGACGAAGATCGTCGTTCCGGTACTCGACGCAACGATGGCCGAACGCCTCTCGGCTGTGCAGGATCTGATTCTGAACGAAGTAAACGTCAAACAATTGGAGCTGATCGAGGATACGACGGGCGTAATCACCAAACATATCAAGCCCAACTTCAAGACGCTCGGCCCCCGCTACGGCAAATACATGAAACAGATTGCGGCGATGACGGCAGAGTTCACGCAAGAACGCATCGCGCAGATCGAGCAGTCGGAGCAAACGGAACTCGAAATCGACGGCCAACGGATTCTCGTAACGCCGGCCGACTTCGAAATCACGTCGGAAGACATGCCCGGATGGCTCGTGGCGACGGAGGGCAAACTGACCGTGGCGCTGGACATCACGGTAACGGACGAACTCCGGGCCGAAGGCGTGGCACGCGAGTTGATAAACCGCATCCAGAACATCCGCAAAGAGGCGGATTTCGCCGTAACGGACAAGATCAAGGTCGAAATCGAACAAAAGCCGCTGGTTGCAGCGGCGCTGGCGCACTACGCCGACTACATCGCCTCGCAGACGCTCGCCGTAGAGGTAAACGGCGCCGAAACGCCTGCAGGTGCGATCGTAACGAATTCGGACATCGACGACGAACCGATCCGGATCGGCGTTACGCGGGTATAGTTCCGGATTGCACGGATTATATTTGGCGATTTCGGAAATAATAGCTAATTTTACGTTCGAACCTAAAAACGGACAACCCTATGGCAGAGGAAAAGACCCGATACAGCGACGAGGAACTCGAAGAGTTCAAACAACTCATATTGAAGAAGTTGGAATCCGCCCGTGCGGATTATGAGCTGTTGCGTGCCACCATCACCCATACGGAAGGCAACGACACCGAAGATACGTCGCCGACCTACAAGGTGCTCGAGGAGGGCGCTTCCACACTCTCGAAAGAGGAGAACGGCCGATTGGCAACGCATCAGATGAAATTCATCCGGAATCTGGAGATGGCGCTCGTACGGATCGAAAACAAGACCTACGGCATCTGCAAAACCACGGGCAAACTGATTCCGAAAGAGCGGTTGATGAAGGTTCCGCACGCCACCGAGTGCATCGAAGCCAAGGAGGGACGCAAATAAGTGCCGACGGCAGGCAAAAAACGAACAAGCGAGCACAGAGAGGGAAAAAGTACGGAAACAGCCAAAAGAGAGAGACGGTGGTGAGCATTGCCTTTCGGCATTTGAAATCGCACTGTTCCGAAGCAGGCGAAAGAGTCGTTCCATGAACAATCAGGAGGAGCCAATCGGCTTCTCCTTTTTCATCAATCCACCCATCGGGCCACAGCGCCACGAATAGACCGTCGCATCAGGGACCAATCGACTACCGGACCATCGGACGGAAAACAGTCGGCAAAATGCGAGCGACAGACACGCAGCAAAGGGTTCGCCAAGCATTGCGCATACTTTTTTTGCGAAAAATGCGTTATCTTTGAAACCATGTTTTCGCGCCTCTGCATAATCTGGGTGTCGCTGTCGATGCTGCTGCCGATACCCGCCCGAACCTCCGCGCGTCCGTTTCTCTACGGACACGTCGATTCTGCGAAGCTCCAGGCGAAACCCATCTACAACGAGGCCGACACGTTGGAGACCCGCGTTACCGAACGCAATCAACGGCTCTATGACAGTATCGCATCGAAAACCCATCGGAAAGCGGTGCCCCGCATGCTCTACCGGTTGTTTTTCGTCCAGCCCCGATTAGACTCCGCCGCCGCTACGGGCGGCATCTACGACGAAACCCGTCTGCTGACCCCCTATGCCGGCAAAATCATCGGCGACATCCGGATCGAACAGGAACAACCCTTTTCGCCCGACGGCAACTGGTTGGAACGAACCGCCAACAAACTCCACGCCCCGACCCGCGAACGCATCATCCGCCGCGATCTGCTTTTCAAATCGGGCGAACGCTTCGACCCGGAACTGGTCGTACGCAGCCAACAGCTGCTGCTATCCCGCCCCTATATTTCCGACACCGATATTTCGATCCGGGTCGACCCGCTCGATACAACGCGGATCGACATTATCCTGCACACGCGCGACAGCTGGACGATCAGTATTGATGCAGCCCTCTACTCCGAAAAACGGACGATGGTGGGCCTGACCGACGGCAACATCTTCGGAACAGGTACCCGATTCAAGGTCGAAACCAACTTCAGCCGCAAAAATTTCACCTACGGCGGCAATGTCGTAGGGTATGAAATGCCCAACATTTTCGGTTCGTTCTTCAGCTTCGAGGTCGAAGGCGGCCGCAACTTCTACGAAGACATTCTGCGGATCGGCCTGCGCAAGGAATTTCTGAAACCGACGGACTACGAGGTCGGAATGACCGTCAGCAACATGCGAACGAAAGAGTATTTCATCGAACGCGATTCGTCGGAGTTGGTCAAAAATCTCAATTTCGATCTGTGGGGAGGCTGGTCGAAGCAATTTCGGTCGTTCCGTTCGAGCCTTTTTTTGACCGGCCGCTACAATCACGGCCGGTTCAGCGAACGCCCCGAGGTCGCCGCCGACTACAATCCGGCCCTGCACGACCACGACGATCTGCTGACGGGTGTCGGTCTCTATCGCGAACGCCTCTTCTCGACCAACATGGTCTACGGATTCGGAATCAAGGAATATGTTGCGGCAGGCTACAAGGCCGAAGTCGTATCGGGCTACTCGTGGGGCGAATTCGACCAATCGCTCTATTTGGGCATCGGATTCCGGACGGGCGGATTCAAACCGTTCGGTTATCTGATGGGCGGATTCACGCTCGGCAGCCACATCGACCACAGCACCGGTGCCTGGAACCGCAGCGCCGTAGATGTCGACGTGCTGTGGTTTTCGAATCTGCTGACCTTCCGACGCAACCGCATCCGTCAGTTCCTCGCGCTCAACTACACGCAAGGCTGGAACCGGAAACGGGGATATAAAGAGAACATCGGTTTCACGAACGAAAACGGGCTGCAAGCGCTCGACGAATATGCGATCGGCACCAATCGCATGGTGCTCAACACCGAGACCGTCATGTTCACGCCGATTCAACCCTTGGGCTTCCGCTTCGCCTTTTTCGGATTCCTCGATGCGGGGACATTGGGCTATTCGCCCAACCCGTTCAAAAATTCGGGATTCGCCTCCTTCGGATTAGGGCTGCGCATCAAAAATGAACGGCTGATTTTCGGCACGTTCCAGATTCGGCTGGGCATGGCCGTCGGCAAAGGCGGACTGGTCGACAGCGACTGGTTCAGTCTCTCGAACTCCAAGCACTTCGACGCATACCGATTCCGTCCGACCCGGCCCGAAATCGTGGGATTCCAGTAACCGGCCCGAAGCATCCGCGCGGAATCGACGGTTCGGCCCGCACGGCGGCTCGAAGCACCCGAAAACGTTTGCATTCCTACCAATGAATAAAAAACCTGCGAACAGCCAAGGCAGGCCGTTCGCAGGAAGTGAACTTTTTAGGTAGGCTTATGGCGGCGGGATTCGGTCGAGCGTCCCGCCCCTTCCCGCACTTGCGGGGCGGAACTCCGCTTTCGATGGGTTATTTGCTGGAGCATTGGAGGAGCCCTGCGATATTGCCCCGTCCGGCGGCAGCGACACCCATGTAGAACTGCGCCAACCGCAACTTCTTACCGACGAGCTCCTGACGGGACACGGCTTTCCCGTCGAGCAGGATCGTGGCTTTCTGCGGGAGGTTCGAGAGGTCGGTGAATCGGAATTTCCCCTTGTACGTCCGGGCTTTCCCGTCGGTGGAAATCTCGACGGGCGAACCCTTTACGCCAAGCAGCGGCCAAGCGTCCGTACGCGCGTCGGCACCGACCCGAACAGCGGACATGCCGCGCCCTTTGGTGGCGATGGCGATGGTCGAGATCACGCTGCCGTCCGACTGTTTGTCTTTGTTGATATTGACCGACCGGATACGCTTTCCGTCCAATGCTTTCAAATCAGCCTCCGTAGCCCGTTTTCCGTCGATAACGATGATCTTCGTACCGTTCGCCGTTTCGGTCTCGAACCGGAAGCCCTTGCCCAGCGTCCGCTGCGCCTCTTTCCACTCGTCGCTCTGGAAATAAGCTTCGGCCTCTTTCATCGCCTTTTCGCGGGCTTTCCATTCGTCGCTTTGAAAATAATCCTCCAAAGCCGCCGCATTTCGCTGCATTTTCTGCTCGAATTCCTCTCTTGAAAAACCGGCGCTGTTCTTTTTCGCTTCAGCCAATTTCTTTTCCCAGTCAGGCGATTGCAGATCAATTCCATAGCCCACGACAACGACATCTTCCAGCTTCGCATCGTCCACGTCAGCCGACGGCACATTATCCGGCTCGCCCTCCTTTTTCAGCGTAACAAGCACGACGCCGTTCTTCGCCTTGTCGCCATACTTCTCGACGTACGAAGACGTAGAAGCATCTTTCAAAATGTCGATCTGCTTGATCCGCTCCGGATCGATCGACTTCAAATCAACGACCTCCTTGCCATCGACCAAAAGTAGCGGCTGATTCTCCGCGTCCGAATCGAAACCGGCACCCCGAATGACGATCGGCTGGGCGCCCGCCTTGTCGACCTGCACCTCGATATGCGACTCGCGGGTTTCCGACGTTTCCGTTCCGGGACGCATCTGTACCTGCATCGACACTTCCGCTCCCGACCGTTCGATCGTGCGCATCATGCCGCGACCGGTCAGGGTCGTCCGGTCGTCGCGATAAGACAGGTTGACCGTTTCGTAACCCGCCATCTGCAAATCCACCGACGACGATTCGGCAATCTGCAACGAAGCCCGCCCCGACTGATCGGTCGTCGTGCTACGCTTCGTGCCGTGCTCCTGCAGGATCGCACCCACCATCGGTTCCCCCGACGGATCGACGACCTGCACCCGAATCGTTACCTGTTTGTCGGATTTTTCGGCGAAAAGTTCCTCCGTCGCCGAATTTTGCTTACTTTTGTCCTCGAACACGGGGACATAAACGGTTTCGGCAAAGGCGCCGAGCGCCAATCCCGCAAGCGGCACGACGAAGAGCGCTTTGGCTCCCGCCCACCGCGATGACTTTTTTTGTAACATCATGGTAATACGGTTTTTAAGTTTACTGTGATTGAAGCTGTTGGCGACTGAGTACCACCTCCCGCCAGCAGCCTTTTTTATCAACAACAACTGGTACTGCCGCGCATCGGCGCCGCTGTTCAGCACCGCTTCGTCGGCTTCGTACTCGTGAATGGCCCGCAACTCGCGCCGCAACAGCCACATCGCCGGATTGAACCATTGCAGGCACCCCGCCACGTCGGTCGCCAGCAGGTCCCACGAATGATGCAGCCGCAAGTGGGCCGTTTCGTGGGTGATGATCTCGCGTCCGCATCCGGCATAATCCGCCTCGGAAATCACAATGTAGCGCCACCAACTGAACGACGTCGTCTCCTGCGGCAAATGGACGAGCACGAAGCCGTTTTCGAGTTTTTCGCGGCGACCGCTGCGCACGAGGCGCATCACACGCCCCACAGAGACGGCCGTAGCGACGAGCATGGCCAACACACCGGCCAGATACAAGCACCCGATGAGCGTTTCCCACGGAAAAGGTTCGGCCTCCGGCACC
Source organism: uncultured Alistipes sp. (assembly GCA_947623305.1). Classification (GTDB taxonomy): domain Bacteria; phylum Bacteroidota; class Bacteroidia; order Bacteroidales; family Rikenellaceae; genus Alistipes. The sequence continues at coordinate 122,418 of CANQGQ010000004.1, forward strand.
GGCTCGGTCTCGACAAGCGCCATCGGAATATCCGGCAACTCGAATTCGGGCTGAACCGGATATTCGCGCGTAACGGTGATGACGCACAAAGGCAGTGCGAACGAGAGCAGGATCGCCCCGAGCACCACCATACGATTGAACCGATGGAAAGTCTCCCGACTGAGCAACAGTTTGAAAAACAGGTAAAAGACGGCCAGACAAGCCCCGACTTTCAAAGAATAAATCGTCCATCCGTACATGACCGTGCTATCGTTTCGTTTGACTTTCGATGCGGTCGAGTAATTCGCGCAAATCGTCGACCGAAATTTTCTCCTCCTCGATCAACGCCGAAACCGCTCCCATATAGGAGTTTTCGAAATAACGGCGGATGACGCTGCCCAACGTGCGGCGCGAAAACTCCGCCTCGCTCACGACGGGATAATACTGATAGGTCCCGCCGAAGGCCCGATGCGACAGATAGCCTTTGGTTTCGAGCGTCCGCACCATCGTCGAAAGCGTATTGAAATGGGGTTTCGGCTCGGGCGCCATGTCGACCAGCTCGCGCACGAACAACGGCCCGCGCTCCCAGAAGCAACGCATCAGCTCCTCCTCGCGACGGGTCAGTTTTTCAGCATTGATTTGCATGGTTTTCATTATTTTTCAGTTTCCACTTCTTTCAAACAGGCCAATAACCGGCGGCGCTGCAACACGCTCGTGCCGATTTCGATGCAACGAATCACACCTTTGCGATCGACTACCATCGTAACGGGCGTTTGGCTCACCCCCAACGCATCCCACAGCCTGCGTGCCGACACGATCCGTCGAAAGGCGAACCGCTGCCGTTCGACGATCGGGCGAATCTCCTCCGCCGTATTCCACGTAACGGCCAGAAACAGGGCCTCGGGGCACGCCTCGATCCAACGGTTCAGTTCCGGCATTTCACCGATGCAGGGGCCGCAGCCCGTGTACCAAAAATTAAGCACCGCAGGGCGTCCGGCCAAATCCTGCTCGCTCCAGGTACGGCCGGTATCGTCCACCTCGGAAAAGGCCGGAAGCACATCCCCCACTCCACAATGCAAGGGAGCGGGCGGAGCGATCGAAACGCGGAACAGCCGCGCCTGTCCCGCAGCCAGCAACAGCTCCCTGCCGCAGAAAACCCGATCGGCCGGAAGGGCCAAAGCTGCCGCTTCGGCCGAAAGGTGCGTTCCCGCCGGAAAGACGACGACGGAGACCTTTCCGCCCAACGAATCTTTCAAAACGCCCATGGAGATCGTCCCCGCCGGCAACGGCTCGGGATGCTCCGTAAAAAAGCGTCCGTCGATCAAGAAAAGGGCCCTGATCGGTTTTCCCTGGACGGTCGGATCGGTTTGCGCGTTCGCACAGCCGGCGCCCAACAGCAGCCCCAGCCAGATCGCATACAGTTTCATTTTCAACAAGCACATCATCGTACGGAAGTTTTTCTGCAACAAAGGTAACTAAAAAATTTTCACATGCAACTATCTCTTATAGTTTTTCAACTAAAAATTTCGTTCCCTGCAAAATCTTCCGATTTTTCGCGGAAATTCGTATCTTTGGATTCAGATTCGGCCGAACGACGGACGCGACGAATCGCAGCCGTGTTGGCTGCCGTCGCACTGCGTACGGCGTCCGCAACAGAGCGACCGGCTCGAACAGAATAATAGAGGTAGGAACATGGCAAAATTTTTCTCGGAACAGGAAATCCGCGGGCTACTGGTATTCATCCCGCTGGCAGCGATCGGCATCGCCGCGCTGATGCTGGCAAAACCGAAAAACGATCCGGAAGAGGCGCTGCGCGTCGAACAACAGATCGACACTTGTGCATTCGAGCGAACCCGCTATCGAAAAACCGCCGACCCGTCGGAACGCACGCTGCACCTTCGCAAGTTCGATCCCAATACGGTGAGCTACGAGGAGCTGATCGCCATGGGATTCACCGAGAAAGAAGCGCTCAGTCTGTACAAATATCGGGTAGGAGGCAAAATTTTCCAGCTGCCCGAAGAGGTCGACGCATGCTACGGTATCGACCATGCGTTCTACTTGCAGCTGAAGCCCTACATCGACATCGCGCCCCGCTTTCGCCTCGCGCCCAAACAATACCGACGCGAACGCATCGTCCGGAAGACGATCGACCCGATCCCTTTCCGTGTCGATACGGTGAGCGCCCGCTATCTGCAAGCGATCGGGGCCATGTCGGAAAAACAAGCCAAAGTATTCATCAATTACCGCACAACGTACCCGATCCGCGACATGGAGGACATCCGGCAATGCCGTGTAATAAGCGATTCGGTAGCGGACGCATTGGAACCCTACCTGCTCTTTCCGGAAACGGCGACCGATTCCGCCGACGGCCGGATCAATCTGAATCGGGCCGATTCGACGGAGCTGCGCCGAGTGATCGGCATCGGCGAAAAGACGGTCGGAAGGATTCTGGCCTACCGCGAACGGCTCGGCGGATTCGTCCGTGCGGAGCAATTGGCCGAGATTCCGGGCGTAACGGAGAGCAATTACGAGAAAATCGTGCAACAAATTTACTGCGACAGTTGTGAAATTCAAAAAATTGATATTAACTTTGCAGACCCGAAGACATTCGCCCGTCATCCGTATATCCGGAAGGAGGCGCTTCGGAAATTATCGCACAAACGACAGCTGGAAGGAGGTTGGAGTACCGCTGAAGAATTGATAGAAGATCGCATATTCACCCGGGAGGAGGCCGAGAAGTTGGCACCGTACTTGGTATTCAATCGTAAAAGCGGGACCATCGACGAATAGAGAGAGACCATACGAACGGTCGGCGGGGCAAGCAGATTCCCCGCATACGAAAGAGACCGATAAAAGATGAGAAATTAATAAAAAACAAAAAAACGAATAGCCATGATTATCATGCCGGTAAAAGAGGGCGAAAACATCGAACGCGCTCTCAAAAAATTCAAACGCAAATACGAACGCACGGGTGTGCTGAAAGAGCTCCGTCGTCGTCAATACTTCACGAAGCCTTCGGTTGCCAAACGCGAAGCGATGATGCACGCCATCTATGTGGAGCACATGTATCGCGACGAGGAGTAATCCGATTGCATACAGAAAAAAGGGAAGCGGGTCGAATATTCGACCCGCTTCCCTTTTGCGCACGGTCCGCGCCGTCCCTACCGGATGAACAGCAGTTCGCGGTACTTCGGCAACGGCCAAATCTGGTCGTCGACGATCTCCTCCAATTTGTCGACATGGTAACGGATTTCGTCGAGGAACACCGCCACCGTATCGTGATAGGCAATGGCCTTTTTCCGCTGGTCGTCGATCCGATTGGCCTGCTTGCGGGCTTCGATCATTTCGTCGGTCATCTTCTGGATGGCGGCCGTATGATCCTGAATCTTCTTGATCAACAGAATATCGGCCGAAGCGTTCAATCCCTGCAGCTGCGACATCTTGTAGACCTTGTCCAGCAACATCGCCTCGTACTTCGATGCGATCGGTACGATGTGATTCATCGTCAGGTCGCCCAAAACGCGGCTTTCGATCTGGATTTTCTTGGCATAGGTCTCCCACTTCACCTCAGCACGGGCTTCGAGCTCGACCTTCGAGAAAACGCCCAAGTCGGCGAACATCTTCACGGCCGCCTTATCTAAATAGTGGTCGATCATCAACGGCGTAGAGGTCTCGCAATCGAGGCCGCGGCGTGCGGCCTCCGCCTTCCATTCGTCCGAATAACCGTTGCCGTCGAAACGAATCGCCTTGCAAGCCTTGATTTTCTGTTTCAGCACCTCGTAGATCGCTTTCTCCTTCTTGGCTCCGGCCTCGATCTTGGCATCCACGGCCACCTTGAAATCGCGCAACTCGGCAGCGACGACCGAATTGAGCACGATCATCGCCTCGGCGCAGTTGTCCGACGAACCGACGGCGCGGAACTCGAAGCGGTTGCCCGTAAAGGCGAACGGCGATGTGCGGTTGCGGTCGGTATTGTCGAGCAGGAGGGTCGGGATGTGCGAAATACCGCTCATCTTGAAGACGTTCTTGGCATCGAACCGGATGGCGTCATCGCCCCGGCTGGCCTCCAGCTTGTCCAATACGGCCGAAACCTGCGAACCGAGGAACGTGGAGATGATGGCAGGAGGTGCCTCGTTGGCTCCCAGACGGTGGGCGTTCGTCGCACTCATGATGGAGGCTTTCAACAACCCGTTGTTTTTGTAGACCGCCGAGATGACGTTCACCAAAAAGGTGATGAACTGCAAATTCTCCGATGCCGTCTTGCCCGGGCCCAACAGATTGATCCCCGTATCGGTTCCCAGCGACCAGTTGTTGTGCTTGCCCGAGCCGTTGATCCCCTTGAAAGGCTTTTCATGCAGCAGCACGCGGAAGTGATGACGGCGGGCGATCTTGTCCATGATGGTCATCAGCAACTGGTTGTGGTCGTTGGCCAGGTTCACCTCCTCGTAGACGGGAGCCAGCTCGAACTGATTCGGAGCCACCTCGTTATGACGGGTCTTCACGGGAATGCCCAACTTCAGACTTTCGTATTCGAGGTCTTTCATGAAGGCCATCACCCGGGCGGGAATCGCCCCGAAATAGTGATCCTCCAGCTGTTGATTCTTCGCCGATTCATGGCCCATCAGCGTGCGGCCGGTCAAGACCAAATCGGGACGAATGGCCCACAAACTCTCATCGACCAAGAAATACTCCTGCTCCCAACCGAGATAGGAGAAAACCCGCTGCACGTTCTTGTCGAAGTAGCGGCAAACCTCCGTAGCGGCATTGTCGACCGCCGTTACGGCACGCAGCAAAGGCACCTTGTAATCGAGCGCCTCGCCCGTATAGGCGATGAATACGGTCGGAATACAGAGGGTCGTATCGACGATGAACGCCGGCGAAGTGGGATCCCACGCCGAATAACCGCGCGCTTCGAACGTATTGCGGATGCCTCCGTTCGGGAACGACGAAGCATCGGGTTCCTGCTGCACGAGCAATTTTCCGGAAAATTCCTCCAACACGCCGCCCTCTCCGTCGGGGTCGGCGAATGCATCGTGTTTTTCGGCCGTGCCGCCCGTCAGCGGCTGGAACCAGTGCGTGTAGTGATCGGCGCCATGCTCCAATGCCCACTGGCGCATACCGGCAGCCACGCTGTCGGCCACTTCGCGCGACAACGGCGTACGTTTCTCCATCGTCTCCGACAAGAGGGCGTAGGTGCGTTTGTCGAGGTATTTGCGCATGGCGGCATGATTGAATACCTTCTCGCCGAAATAGTCCGAAGGACGTCCTTCGGGGGCGTTCGGTTCGACCGCAGCGTGATTGATCGCCGCATCGACCATCTTGAACCGTAATAATGACATAAGCTATCTCTGTTTAAAAATCGTTCGGGCCGTCGAGTGCCTTTCATCCTCCTCGAAAAATCGGGTCATCGGCACTCTTTTTCGTATCCATCTGCAAAGGTATGTTTTTTCTTGCAACGTTATTCGCACAAAAACACGATTTTTCCAAAAATGGGCAAATTTTTCAACGATTTTCCGAAAATTCGATGCGAAATTTCGATTTTTACCCGAATTTTTCGACTGTTATTTTACTAACATGCTATTTTTACAGCACTTTCTCCGAAAATTGCAATTTTTGCATTTTTCAAAAATCAGAGGTTGTTTCAACCGAATTTTCAACTATTTTTCCGATTTTCACAAGAACCGATCGCAGCATTCGGAAACACCGCCCGACCGACAGCTAAACCGACATCGGAACGGCGAAAAAATTCCCGTCGTTTTCCTATGCCGATTCGTTAATTATTTATAACTTTACCAGTCCTAACGGATTCAAACATACTAATCTCATATAAAACAGTTATGGCAAACACCAACCGCGAAAAGCTGTTCAACGAGTTTCCGCCCGTCCCGACCGAGGCGTGGGAAACCGTCATAACGGCCGATCTGAAGGGTGCCGACTACGAGCGCAAATTAGTCTGGCGGACCGGCGAAGGATTCAACGTCCGCCCCTACTACCGCGCCGAGAACCTCGACGGCATCCGATTCTTGGGCTCGCAGGCAGGCGAGTTTCCCTATGTCAGAGGTACGCGCACGAACAATGCATGGCGCATCCATCAAACAGTGGAGGTCGACGACCCCGCCAAAGCCAATGCCGAAGCACTCGACATCCTCAACAAAGGGGTCGATTCGTTGGGCTTCTGCATCCGCAAGGAGGGGCTCACGGCCGAAGAGTTGGATACGCTGCTGAAAGGAATCAGCCTTCCGGCCATCGACCTCGTATTCAGCGGAAAGCACATCGGCCGCGTCGCCGAAATCCTGCTGGAAAAACTCGAAAAGGAGCCGATCGACAAAGAGGCGGTGCACATCGCATTCTGCGTCGATCCGTTGGTCAAGAATCTGTCGGCCAAAGGCGATTTCTGCTCGCCCAACGGCGAGAAATGCTTCGCCCGCATCGCTTCGCTGATGGAAAAATCGCGCGCATACAAGCACGTGCGCATCGTAACCGTTTCGGCCCAAATCTTCGGGAACGCCGGTTCGACCATCGTCGAGGAGTTGGCATTCGCCCTCTCGGCCGGCAACGATTACCTCGCCCAACTGACCGACCGGGGCATCGACGCCGAGACGATCGCCCGCAAACTGCGGTTCTCGTTCTCCGTAACGTCGAATTACTTCCTCGAAATCGCCAAATTCCGCGCAGCCCGCATGCTGTGGGCCAACATCGTCAAAGGCTACGGCCCGGAGAACTGCGCCTGCAAGATGATGATCCACGCCGAGACCTCGCGCTGGAACCAGACGGTTTACGACCCCTATGTCAACATGCTGCGCGGCACGACCGAAGCCATGTCGGCTGCCATCGGCGGGGTCTATTCGTTAGAGGTTACACCGTTCGACCGCGCGTTCGAGACGCCGACCGAATTTTCGAAACACATCGCCCGCAACGTGGAACTGCTGCTCAAGCACGAAGCCCACTTCGATCAGGTGGTCGATCCGGCCGGCGGTTCGTACTACGTGGAGAACCTGACGGAATCCATCGCCAACGAAGCGTGGAAACTCTTCCTCGAGATCGAGGAGAAGGGCGGCTACACAGCAGCCTACCGCTCGGGCTACATCAAGGAGCGCATCGAGGCTTCGGCCGCTGCCAAGGACAAAAACATCGCGACGCGCCGTCAGATTCTGCTGGGTGCCAACCAATACCCCAACTTCACAGAGGTCGCGCCCGCCGAAATCGCCGCGGAGACCGTCGCCCGCACGCAAGGCGAAGGCAATGTTCTGATGCCCTATCGCGGAGCGATGGCATTCGAAGCGATGCGTCTGCACGTCGACCGTTCGGGCAAGGAGCCCAAGGCCTTCATGCTGACCTGCGGCAACCTGGCGATGGCGCGCGCGCGCGCCCAGTTCTCGTGCAACTTCTTCGCCTGCGCCGGCATCCGCGTACAGGACAACACCTATTTCAAGTCGATCGAGGAGGGCGCGAAAGCCGCGCTGGAATCGAAAGCCGACATCGTGGTAGTCTGCGCATCGGACGACGACTATGCGGAAGCGGCGCCGAAGGTCAAGGAGCTGCTGGGCGGCAAAGCGATCTTGGTGGTCGCCGGAGCGCCGGCCTGCATGCCCGAATTAGAGGCACAAGGCATCAAGAACTTCATCCATGTGAAGTCGAACGTGCTGGAAACCCTGAAGTCGTACCTTAAAGAGCTGGGAATCTGATTATGAGAGCGAAATTCAATGATATAACCTACAAAGGCGCAGCGACGAACTGCTGCGCGACGAAGGGATGCACCGAAGGCGAGCCGTGGATGACCGCCGAACGCATTCCGGTCAAGGGTCTCTACACGGCCGCCGACCTCGAAGGCATGGAACATCTGAACTATGCCGCCGGTTTGGCCCCGTTCCTCCGCGGCCCCTATTCGACGATGTATGTGATGCGTCCGTGGACCATCCGTCAATACGCAGGGTTCTCGACCGCCGAGGAGTCCAATGCGTTCTATCGCCGCAACCTTGCCGCCGGTCAGAAAGGCCTCTCCGTGGCCTTCGACTTGGCGACGCACCGCGGCTACGATGCCGACCATCCGCGCGTTGTGGGCGATGTCGGCAAGGCCGGCGTGTCGATCTGCTCGGTCGAGGACATGAAGGTACTGTTCAACGGCATTCCGCTCGACAAGATGTCGGTTTCGATGACCATGAACGGCGCCGTGCTGCCGATTCTGGCCTTCTACATCGTTACGGGGCTGGAACAGGGCTGCACGCTCGACCAACTGGCCGGTACGATTCAGAATGACATTCTGAAGGAGTTCATGGTGCGCAACACCTATATCTATCCGCCCGAATTTTCGATGCGCATCATCGCCGACATCTTCGAGTACACCTCGAAGAATATGCCCAAGTTCAACTCCATCTCCATCTCCGGCTACCACATGCAGGAGGCAGGCGCGACGGCCGACATCGAGCTGGCCTATACGCTGGCCGACGGTCTGGAATATCTGCGCGCCGGTATCAATGCGGGCATGTCCATCGACGCTTTCGCGCCGCGACTGTCGTTCTTCTGGGCCATCGGCATGAACCACTTCATGGAGATTGCCAAAATGCGTGCGGCCCGTATGCTGTGGGCCAAGATCGTCAAACAGTTCGATCCGAAGAATCCCAAATCGCTCGCCCTGCGCACCCACTCGCAGACGTCGGGCTGGTCGCTCACGGAGCAGGATCCGTTCAACAACGTGGCTCGCACGGCCATCGAGGCGATGGGCGCGGCATTGGGCCATACGCAGTCGCTGCACACGAACGCCCTCGACGAGGCGATCGCCCTGCCGACCGACTTCTCGGCCCGTATCGCCCGCAACACGCAGATTTACATCCAGGAAGAGACCTCGGTATGCCGCAGCGTCGATCCGTGGGCAGGTTCCTACTATGTGGAGACGCTGACCAACGAAATCGCGCACAAGGCCTGGGAACACATCCAGGAAGTCGAAAAATTAGGCGGCATGGCGAAAGCCATCGAAACCGGTATTCCGAAGATGCGTATCGAAGAATCGGCTGCCCGTACGCAGGCGCGGATCGACTCGGGCGAGCAGAAGATCATCGGCGTGAACGAATATCGGCTCGAAAAGGAGGCCCCGATCGACATCCTGGCAGTGGATAATACGGCCGTGCGCGAGAGCCAGATCAAACGACTGAAAGAACTTCGCGCCAACCGCGACGAAGCCGCCGTAAAACAGGCGCTGGCCGCCATCACCGAATGCGTGAAGACCAAGCAGGGCAATCTGCTGGCGCTGGCGGTCGAAGCAGCCAAAGTCCGCGCGACGCTGGGCGAAATTTCGGATGCCTGCGAAGTGGTCGTCGGACGTTACAAAGCAGTGATTCGTTCCATCTCGGGAGTATACAGTTCAAGTATGAAACAGGATTCGGATTTCGAACGGGCAAAGGCGATGTGCGCCGAGTTCGCCAAGAAAGAGGGTCGTCAACCCCGTATCATGGTCGCCAAATTGGGCCAGGACGGGCACGACCGTGGAGCGAAAGTGGTGGCTACGGGCTATGCGGATGTCGGTTTCGACGTCGACATGGGGCCGTTGTTCCAGACGCCGGCCGAAGCAGCCAAACAGGCGGTCGAGAACGACGTACATATCGTCGGCGTATCGTCGCTGGCGGCAGGACACCTGACGCTGGTGCCGCAGATCATCGCCGAACTGAAGAAGCTGGGTCGCGAGGATATTATCGTGATCGTGGGCGGCGTCATTCCGCATCAGGACTACGATGAACTCTATCGCGACGGTGCTGCGGCCATCTTCGGCCCGGGCACGCCGATCGCAAAGTCGGCCATCAAGATGCTCGAAATTCTGATGGCCGAATAAAGAGGGCCAAAGGGACGGGCCAAACGAAAGTCGGTGCCGTCCGAGAGCGAACGGGAAGCGCGCCGTGCACGATGCACGGAGCGCTTTTTTATGATGTTAGCGAAAAACGGGACCTAAATCCCGAAAAGATTGCGGCCGATCCACCACGTTACGACCAGCACGAAATAGAGCCGCACGACGCAAGGATGCTGCACCCGCTCGCGCCAACGCGCAGCGAGCGTCCGATGGTCGAAAGTCGTCCATGCCACAGCCGCCAAATAAGGCACCGAAAGAATCATGAACGGATTGAAGCGGAACGCCGCGACAAAATGGCCGTGCAACAGATGATAAAACGCCCGCTGACTTCCGCACGCCGGACAACTCCAACCCGTCAGCCAGTGAAAGAGGCATCGAGGCATATAAGCAGTATGTTCGGGGTCGAAACGGTAATAAAACCATCCGACCGCGAACAAACCGATGCCCGCCAAAAAGAGAAGAAGGAGAACCTTAAGCCGCAAATGATGAAAAATCCGCCGAAGAGAGAGCCGGAATCAAGGCAAACAACAAAATAGCAAGATAGACCAGCACGACGAATGCGCAAACCGCAGCGGAAACGATCGCCCACGTGCGGGCTTTTCGTGCAGCATCTTCCGCCTCGTCGTAATGGCCGAGCGCCCATTCGGAATCGACCTTCGAGGCATACACGATGGAGACGATGCCGAAAGGAAGGCAACACAATACAGTAGTTAAAATCGCCCAAACGAGGCAGTTATCGGGTTTGCGACGGTTCGTGATCTCTTCCATGATCAAGTATTTAACGGATAGAATGAACAAATATACGCAAAATAGCCATTCCGGCAAATTTTTCGGTTGTTATTTTCGCCGAGCCGATGCTTCGGCATTCGGGCAAAACGGCAAAAAAATCGGCTTCACGAGTTTCGTGAAGCCGATTCCTTTCATTCGCACCGATTCAAAACCGGTCGATCGCCTCGACCCCGTTCTGCGTAGCGATTCCACGCAGAAAAAACCGGCAAAAAAGGCGCAATTCCTCCCGCGATACGCCGCCCGATCGGGATTCCAACAACGTAACGATCAACCATCTGGCATAAACCGTCGCATCCACTTCGAGAAGCAACCAACCCTTCGCCCGTCCGAGTTCCAACACCGCACTCAATTCGCCATGCCAGAAAGAACGAAAGGCATCGACCTGCTCGGCAAAGACCGATTTTCGATTGATGTCCGCCAAAAAACGCGGCTCCACGATGTACAAAGCATCGACGAACTCGTTCAACAGGCACAAAGCCTTGATCAAGACATTGCCGGAACGCCGACGGCGAAAAGCGAGAATCCGCCGGCGCTGCTGCCGGCGCATCGCTTCGAGACAAGCGGAGACCAATTCGTCCTTATCGACGAATAATTCGTAAAGGGTGCGTTTGGAGATGCCCAACGTCTGCGCGATCTCATCGACCCGCACGGCACGGATGCCGTTGCGGGCGATGAGCTCTTGCGTCGTTCGGATAATCTCCTCTTTGGTCGCGCCCCGTTTCATGGCAAGGGTCGTTATTTACTCTCCGTAACCTGATCGCGCCCGCCTCCGAGCGCCTGATAAAGCGTTACAATGCCCTGAATCTCGTCGAAACGGTCGGAAATCTGCGACAATCGAGCCGAAAGCAACGACTGGCGAGCGGTCAATACTTCGAGATAGGTCGTCGACGAGTGGCGCATCAACAGTTCGGTGCTCACCTCGGCCCGTTCCAGTGCCTCGATCTGCTGCTGACGAAGCACTACCTTCGCCCGAGCCGTCTGGCACTGCATCAACGCATCGTTCACCTCGGCACCGGCATTGAGCAAGGTCTGCTGGAAGCTCAATTTGGCCGCTTCCTGCTCCGCCTTGGCGATCTTCACCTGCGCACGACCGGCGCGCGCGTTGAAGATCGGCAAAACCAGCGAACCGGCCGCCGAAAGGAGCAATTTGCCCGGATTGACGATCATCGCACCGGCACTGTTCGTCCAGCCGGCCGAACCGCTCAACGTGATTTTCGGATAAAGCGCCGACCGAGCCGATGCCGTTGCATAATAAGCCGAAGTCAAGGCGAGTTCAGCTGCCCGCACGTCGGGCCGGTTGGCGAGCAATTGCACCGGAACGCCGACGAGCAACTCCTCGGGCAACTGCTGCGATTCGAGCCGACCGCGCACAATGGTATGCGGCGTTTCGCCCAAAAGCGAGGTCAACGTATTCTCCGCCTGACGGATGGAATACTCCAGATCGTGCAGCGAGGCGTCGATGGCCAAGCTGTTGGCTTCGTATTGAGCGACACCGGCTTCGTTCGCCATGCCGGCCTCCTTCAAAGCCCGTATCGTACGAACGCTTTCGCGCCATTTGTCGGCCGTCTCAACGCTCACCGCATACTGGCTGTCGAGCATCAACAACGTATAATACAAGTTGGCGATGTTGGCGATCAACTGCGTCTTTACGGCCTGCTCATACTCCTGGCTCTGTGCGTAAAGCGCCTTGGCACGACGTTTCGCATTGGTCAATCCGTTGAAAATGTCGATCTCCCAGCTGGCCGTCAGAGGGATGTTGTAGGTTTTCGACGCCTTGCTGTTGTCGAAACTGCTGATGGCGCCCTGCGGAGCGAAGTTGAACATCGGCAGATAAGCCAACCGAGCTGACGAAAGGGTCGCCTTGGCCTCTTCCACGCGAAGCTGGGCCGCCAACAGGTCGGTGTTGTTCGCCAATCCCAACTGAATCAACTGCTGCAACTGCGGATCGGTGAATACCTCCTGCCACGTCAGATCGGCGAGCGAGGCCGTATCTGTCGTTTCGATATCGCCGAAGAGACCGTCGGTGCGAATATCTTCGGGACGGCTGTAGGGCTTATAGATGCCGCAAGCGGTAAAAAGCGCTGCAGCGCACACAATCATGATCTTTTTCATAGGTTATAATCCTCCTTCTCGTTTTTGCACTCTTCCACTTCGGCACGCACGGCCCACTGCGGATCGGGATCCAACTGCAAGGGTTTGATCTTCTCCTGGATAGCCTGGAAGAAGATGAACAAGGCCGGCACGAGGAACAACAACGCCAACGTACCGATAATCATACCGCCGACGACACCCGAACCGAGCGTCGAGTTACCGTTGGCACCCACACCGTGCGCGAAAACCAACGGCAACATACCGAACACCATGGTCAACACGGTCATCAGAATAGGACGCAGACGGACTTTGGCGGCAGAAACGGCGGCCTGCGACAGCGACATACCCGCCCGACGACGGTCGCCGGCATATTCGGTCAACAGGATGGCCGTCTTGGCCAACAGACCGATCAACATGATGAGACCCGTCTGCAGATAGATGTTGTTCTCCAATCCCATGATTTTGGCGAAGAGGAACGAACCCATCAGACCGCACGGAACCGACAGAATGACGGCGAACGGGATGATGAAGCTCTCGTAAAGCGCACTCAAAATCAGATAGATCAACAAGATACAGATACCGAAGATGATGGCCGTATTGCTGCCGGTTCGAGCTTCCTCGCGAGTGATGCCGTCGAACTCGTAACCGTAACCGCGCGGCAGTACCTGAGCGGCCGTCTCGCGGATCGCCCGAATGGCGTCGCCGGTCGAATATCCGTCGGCAGCCGTACCGTTCACGGCGATCGAATTGTACAGGTTGAAGCGGTTCAACACCTCGGAACTGTACACCTTCGTCAACGTAACGAACTGGCTCAACGGAGCCATCTCACCGTTGTTGAGACGCACGTAGGCATTATTCAACGATTCGGGATCGAGACGGTATTTCGGATCTGCCTGCATCGTAACGTAATACATCTTCGAGAAGCGGTTGATGTTCGAAACGTACTGACCGCCGTAGAAGCCCGCCAGGGTCGACAGGATGGTATTGGGCGACACGCCGGCCCGTTTGGCCTTGGCCGCATCGACGTCGACGACATACTGCGGGAAGTTGATGTTGAAAGTCGAATAGGCCATCGCGATCTCGGGCCGCTGATTCAGCGCGCCGATGAACTGCAGATAGACGTTGTAGAAATCCTTCAGATCGCCGCCGGCCCGATCCTGCAAGTGCATCGAGAAACCGGTCGAAGTACCGTAACCCGAAATCATGGGCGGTGCCACGGCGAAAATCTGCGCGTCTTTGATGTCGGCCGTACGTGCGTAAATCTGACCGATCACGGCGTTCACGGCATCCGCCTTGTCGGGACGGTCTTCCCAGTCCTTCAACTTGATGATGCTCATACCGTACGAAGGGCTTTGACCGCCGGCGATCATGTTGTAACCCGAAACCTGCATGTAATCGCGGATCTGGGGAATGCTTTCGATACGCGAAGAAATCTCCTCCATCACCTGGTGCGTCGATTCGAGCGACGAACCCGGAGCGGCCGTTACGTTGACCATGATGGTACCCTGATCCTCATCGGGCACAAGACCGGTTTTCGTGCTGTTCATCAAAACGACGAGCGCGACGAGCGCCAGACCGAGCGTCGACCACATCAACCAACGACGTTTGATGAAAAGCAGCACGCCGTACTTGTATTTGTTGATCATCGCCTGGAAGATCGTGTTGAAAGCCTTGCGGAAACGAGCTGCAAAATTATCGCGCATCTCGCCGTTTTCATCCAAATAGGGCTTCAGAAGCAATGCGCAAAGCGCCGGCGAAAGGGTCAAGGCGTTCAATGCCGAAATGCCGACGGCAACGGCCATCGTGATACCGAACTGCGTGTAGAAGATACCCGACGTTCCGCCCATCATGGCCACCGGAATGAACACGGCCATGAAGACCAGCGTCGAAGTAACGATCGCCGACGTGATGCCCGACATGGCGTCGATCGTGGCCATGTAGGACGATTTGTAACCGACGTCGAAACGCGCCTGCACCGCCTCGACGACGATGATGGCATCGTCGACCACCGTACCGATGGCCAACACGAGCGCGAACAGAGTCAACAGATTGATCGAGAATCCGGCCACAGCCAAGAACCCGAACGTACCCACCAAAGCAACGATGATGGAGACCGTCGGAATCAACGTCGACCGAATATCCTGCAAGAAGACGTAGACCACCAACACGACGAGGAAGATGGCCTCGATCAAGGTCTTGATTACCTCCGACATCGAAGCGTAGAGGAAGTCGTTCACGCTGTGCAGATGAGCGATGGCAATGCCTTTGGGCATTTCGGCTTCGATTTCGGCCAGCAGCGCATCGATGTCCTCGACGACCTGCGTGGCATTCGAACCGGCCGTCTGCATGATCATGGTACTGATACCCGGGTGGCCGTTGGTGTAACCCTTATAACCGTAGGATTCGCTGCCCAGCTCGATGTCGGCAACATCCTTCAACCGGAGAATTTCGCCGTCGGGCGTCGAACGCAATACGATTTCGCCGAACTCCTCGGGCGTCATCATACGACCCCGATACTTCATCGTATACTGGAACGCGACGTCGGAATTTTCGCCCAACGTACCGGTCGCCGCCTCGATATTTTGCTCGGCCAGCGCGGCGGTAACATCGGAAGGGATCAACTTGTACTGCGCCATCACGTCGGGCTTCAACCACACGCGCATCGAATAGGCGGCGCCGAGCGTGAAGACCTCGCCGACACCCTGGATACGCTGGATACGGGGCTCGATGTTGATTTGGGCATAGTTCGACAGGAAGGTCTCGTCGTAGGTGTCGTCGGGACTGTACAACGCGAAAATCTTCACCATCGAAGTCTGACGCTTCAAGGTCATCACACCGATCTGGTTCACCTCGGACGGAAGCAGACCCGTAGCACGCGAGACCTTGTTCTGCACGTTGACGGCCGCCATGTCGGGATCGGTGCCCTGACGGAAATAGATCGAAAGCGTAGCGCTGCCGACCGAAGCGTTGGAAAGGATGTAGTCCATGTCCTCCACGCCGTTGATGGCCTCTTCCAACGGCACGACCACCGAGTTCTGGATGGTCTCGGCGCTGGCACCCGGATAGAAGGCGCTCACCATGACCGTCGGAGGCGCGATGTCGGGATACTGTTCGATAGGCAATGACGCCAAGCCGATGATACCGGCGATGACGATCAAAATCGAGATGACCGACGCCAATACGGGTCGTTCGATAAAACTTTTGAGTGTCATAGATTATTCCTCCTTTTCGGTTTCGGGTTCAGCGGTTGCGGATTCCGGAGCGGCTGCGGGAGCGGCTTCGACGGAAGCACCGGCAGGCTGCTGTCCCTTGGCGATGACGGGCGTACCCTCGCGCATCAGACCGACACCCTCGACGACGATGACGTCGCCCGGCGTCAAACCGCTGCGAACGATATACTCCTTGCCGTCGGAAATTTTCTCCACGTCGATCATCTGCGACGTAGCGATTCCGTCGATCACCTTGTAAACGTAAACTTTGTCCTGCAACTGGAACGTAGCCAGCTGCGGCACGACGATGCAATTCTTATAGACGGACGGCAGAATGACGTTGCCCGAACCGCCGCTGTGGAGCAATCCGCCCCGATTCTCGAAAGCGGCCCGCAGGGAAACGGTACCCGTCGACGTATCTATCACGCCGCTGATCGACTCGATGCGACCCGATTTGTCGTAAATCGAACCGTCGTTCAGACGCAACTGCACGTCGGGCATGTTCTTCAACGTATTGTCGATTGAACCGTAAGCGCGGGTCAAATCGAGCAACTGATTCTCGGTCATCGAGAAATAGACATACATATCGGAGTTGTCCGACACCGTGGTCAACGGCTGCGGAATGGAGGCGCTAACCAACGCGCCGACCCTGTACGGAAGCGTACCGACCACGCCGTCGGCCGGAGCCTTCACCACCGTATAGGAGAGGTTGTTGGCCGCATTGACACGCTGCGCCTCGGCTTGGGCGAGCTGCGCCTTGGCTGTCAGTAACTGGTTCTCGGAGGTGGAGAGGTCGAACTGCGAAATCACCTGTTTAGCGAAAAGTTCTTTCTTGCTGTCGTAGGTCAACTGCGCGGTAGCGACACCGGCTTTGGCCGCAGCGACATTGGCCTCGGCCGTCTGCAAAGCCGCCTTGTAAGGCACCTGGTCGATGATGAACAAGGTCTGTCCCTTGGCGACCCGCTGACCCTCCGTAACGCAAAGTTCAGAGATGGTACCGGCCACCTGCGGATAGATGTCGATGTCCTGACGGCCGCGAATCGTAGCTGAATAGTTGCTCGGAACCTCGCGGTCGGTCGTCGAAACAGTCATCACAGCGTATTCGCCGGGCCCTTGGGCCACCGGAGCCTGTCCGCACGAAACAAGCGTCAACACGCAAACCGCAAGAGACGCCTTCACAAAATTTCGTTTCATAATACCTAACTTTCTTACTTTTACTTAAAAAAACTTTTTCAACTGCAAAAGTATTCTATAAAGTAATTTTAAATTTTTTAATTTGCGCACACTATTGGTACTTTACGGAACAAAATAGTGTGATTTCTTGAAAAAATCGCTATTTTTGTTCGAAAAAAGAAATAGCCGAAAACGAAACAGAGCCATCGAACAACGGTTCGGCTCCGTTCGGCTGCCCAAACGATCGACCGCCATGGAAAATCCGCTCATACCCCCTCTCGAAGAGCCGTTCGCCGTAGGAACCTCCGATTTCGCCCTTTTCGGCACCCGCACCGTACATTGCGACGACGGAGCCATTCTCTTCTGTCTCGCAGGATCGGCCGAAGCGACCGTCGACCAATACAACGGAACGATTCGGCGCAACACGATCGTCCTCCTGCTGCCCGACACGCTGATGAAACTCGATCGCCGCACGGACGACTTTCGCATGGTCTACTGCCGGTTCACGAAAGAACTGTTTCTGGAAAT
This sequence comes from uncultured Alistipes sp., assembly GCA_947623305.1. GTDB lineage: Bacteria > Bacteroidota > Bacteroidia > Bacteroidales > Rikenellaceae > Alistipes. Next base: position 140,025 of record CANQGQ010000004.1, read on the forward strand.
CGCCGGACGTTTCGACCCCGCCTTTTTCTGTATTCTGAAAGAGCGGCCCATGTCCGACCTGCCCGAATCGATCGTCGAGGGAATGGAATACTGGTTCCAGCTCGTGGAATACACCTATCACGATCGCGAGAATTTGTTCCGCAACATCATCATACGCAACCGGTTGCAGAATCTGTTTCTGGAATCCTACGACAAGGTGCAACGCTTCTCGGCCCGATACCAGGAACACCGGGAGGCCGAACTTTCGACCCGTCAGAGCGAATTGTTCCGACGCTTCATCGCACTCGTCAAGGAGTATTCTTTCCGCGAACGCGGCGTACCGTTCTATGCCGACAAACTGTGCATTTCGACCCGCTATCTTGCAGCCGTCGTACGCAACACGACGCACGAACCGGTCAAAGCGCACATCGACCGGGCGGTCGTGTTCGAAATAAAAAGTCTGCTCCAGTCGACCGATCTTTCGGTGCAGGAAATCGCCTACCGGCTCCATTTTCCGGATCAATCCTACTTGGGACGTTATTTCAAGAAGCACACGGGGCAATCGCCGTCGGCCTTCCGCAAGACGCTGAAATAGCGGACGCCGTCCTATTTCCGGACGAACCGCACGTCGTCGACCAAACAGCAGGCCGTTTTATTTGCCTTTGCCGAGACGGAGTATCTTCGACATAACCAAATATACGGAATTTCGGCGTCCGATGCAAATATCCGTCGCCGGAGGATCGTTTTGGAACCCGAATTGCAGCGATTCGGACAAAAAACGCCGTCGATTATGAAAGTCATGTTATTCGGTACGCAGCCCTACGACCAGCAGTCGTTCGAACGTATCCGGAAATCCTACGGATTCGAAATTCTCTATCACCGCAGCCATCTGAACGCCAAAAACGCCCTCCTGGCCAAAGGCGCCGATGCCGTATGCGTCTTCGTCAACGACACGGTGGATGCTGAGACTGTAAGGCAACTGGCCGAACTCGGCGTGCAACTGATCGCCCTGCGCTGCGCGGGGTTCAACAACGTCGATCTGCACGCGGCCGCCCGCCACGGCATTCCGGTCGTGCGGGTTCCGGCCTACTCGCCGCATGCGGTGGCCGAATACGCCGTAGCGCTCATTCTCTCCCTCAACCGCAAAATCCACCGAGCCTACTGGCGCACCCGCGACGGCAATTTTTCGCTGCATGGGCTGTTGGGATTCGACCTTTACGGCAAAACAGCCGGCATCGTCGGCACGGGCAAAATCGCCCGACCGCTGATCCACATTCTGAAAGGGTTCGGCATGGAGGTACTGGCCTACGACATCTATCCGGACGAACGGTATGCGCTTGCGGAAGGGATCGAATACGCTGCGCTGGAGGAACTCTATCGGCGGGCGGACATTCTATCACTGCACTGTCCGCTGACCGACCGGACCCGCCACATGATCGACGGCAAGGCTATCGCGAGCATGAAACCGGGTGTGATGATTATCAATACCGGCCGCGGGCAGCTGATCGACACAAGCGCCCTGATCGAAGGACTGAAGGAGAAACGGATCGGTGCGGCCGGTCTGGATGTCTACGAAGAGGAGGCCGCCTACTTCTACGAAGACACCTCCGACCGCATCATGGATGACGACGTGCTGGCACGTCTGCTCTCGTTCAACAACGTGATTCTGACCTCGCATCAGGCCTTCTTCACGCGCGAAGCGATCGACAACATCGCACAAGTAACCATGCAGAATCTCAACGACTTTTTCGAACAGAGGAAGCTGCCGAACCAAGTCTGCGTCGAGACCGAAAAACAACCATCTGCTTGAATGTATCCACGTTTTTTACCCGAATGCTTCCATCCGCCCCTGGGTGCTCGCCGCCTGCGGCGTCGTATGCAGATTTGACCCACCCCTAAACCCCCGCCTTGGCGGTGGCTTCGGTCGGGATGCCGAAACAAAGAACGTCTTACGACCGTCAATACATATAGGTAACTGATTGCCAACTGAAAACTATCGTATGAAACGAATCGTTCTGCTCCGCCACGGCGAGAGCGTATGGAATCGGGAAAACCGGTTCACAGGCTGGACGGATGTCGATCTGAGCGAACAAGGCGAGATCGAAGCCGCCCATGCGGGAGAGTTGCTGCGTCGCGAAGGGTTCCGCTTCGGGCACGCCTACACCTCCTATCTGAAGCGGGCCATCCGGACACTCGACATCGTATTGCGTCAATTGGATGCGCAGTGGATTCCGGTGTCGAAGAGCTGGCGGCTCAACGAAAAGCATTACGGCAACCTGCAAGGGCTCAACAAGGCGGAAACCGCCGCGAAATACGGCGACGAACAAGTCCGCATCTGGCGTCGCAGCTACGACGTGCCGCCCGAACCGTTAGCGGCGGACGATCCGCGGAATCCCCGTTTCGACATTCGTTATCGGGGCATTCCGACCGCCGAGCTTCCGCTCACCGAAGCGTTGTACGACACGGTGGCCCGAGCCCTGCCCTACTGGCAATGCGTGATTCTGCCCGCGCTGGCGCACCACGACGAACTGTTGGTCGTCGCGCACGGGAACAGTCTGCGGGGCATCATCAAGCATCTGAAAGGGCTGTCGGACGAAGAAATCGTATCGCTCAACCTGCCGACAGCCGCGCCCTATGTATTCGAATTCGACGACGGACTGAACCGCACGGGCGATTACTTTCTCGGCGATCCCGACGAAATTGCCGCCCGCATGGAAGCCGTAGCCCGACAAGGCAATGCCAAACGATAGGCGGGCCGAAACGGGCCCGCCTTGGCGAGAACTTCGGTCAGACAACCGAAACCAATCGCGTTTTTTCTACTTCTCCTTGACCGTTTCGGTCGCAACGATCCCATCCCATTCGGGATGCTGCGTGATCCATCGAGCGATGAACCCGCACCGCGGGACCACCTTCAACCGCTGGGCACGCACATGTTCCAAGACGGATTCGACCAACTTGCTGCCCGCATGCTTGCCCCGACACGATTCAGGCACATAGGTGTAGGTCAACTCGACAAAATCGGGATAGGTGCGGTAATCGACATAGGCCTTCTGGCCTTCCACCTCCATTTCGTAACGACTTTCGGAGGTGTTGTTCACGAGATTGCAATGTTTTTCCATACGTTTTCAGCCATTCTATGATACGGCGAATGCTTCAAATTTGATTCCGAAACGGAAAAAATCGTATTTTTGTTCCGAAAATCGCCATTCCCGCATCCATGCACACCGTCGCCGACATACTGACCGCCTGGTACGACCGCAACGGCCGTTCGCTGCCGTGGCGCGAGACGCGCGATCCCTATCGCATCTGGCTGTCGGAGGTGATCCTGCAACAAACCCGCGTGGCGCAAGGCTGGAACTACTACCTGCGTTTCACGGAACGGTTCCCCGATGTCGCGTCGCTCGCAGCAGCCGACGAAGACACCGTGCTGAAACTATGGCAAGGCCTCGGCTATTACAGTCGGGCACGCAACCTACATGCAGCGGCCCGCCAAGTGATGACGGAGTTCGGCGGGCACTTTCCCGATACGTTCGAAGGAGTCCGGTCGCTGCGCGGTGTGGGCGATTACACGGCGGCGGCAATCTGCTCTTTGGCTTACGACCAGCCTTGCGCCGTGGTCGACGGAAACGTCTATCGCGTGCTGGCACGGCTGTACGACATCGCCGAAGCGATCGACACGGGTGCGGGCCGGAAACTTTTCGCCGCACTCGCGCAAGAAACGCTCGGCAAAGCGCAACCGTCCGTCTACAATCAAGCCATTATGGATTTCGGGGCAACGCTCTGCACGCCGGTCCAACCCCGTTGCGACGTTTGTCCGCTGGCAGAACAATGCGCCGCACGAGCCGCCGGAACCATCGCCGAACGACCCGTAAAAAAGAGTGCCACCAAGATACGCAACCGCCGATTCCACTATTTGCATATCGTTTGCGGCGATCGTACCGTTCTGCACCGACGGGGTGCCGGAGACATCTGGCAAGGGTTATATGAATTTCCGCTCGTGGAGAGCGAACTCGATGCTCCGGAACTCTACGCGACGGAGGAGTTTGCGCGATGGGTCGGGAACGATTGGAAACTGCTCGGGAAGGTCGATCTGCCGAAGCACCAACTATCTCACCAACTGATTTTTGCGACGGTCTATCGCATCGAAGTAACGACCCTCACGCCCGAAGCCGCCGCCTGTGCGGTACCGATCGCCCAAGTGGGCGACTACGCCGTGTCGCGTCTGTTGGAACGCTACTTGCTGAGCAAGTAAGCGAGATAAGCGATATAAATCGCTAAGAAAATCGCCCCTTCCGTACGGTCGATCGCCTTGCGGCGGAAGGTGAAGGCCGCCACGAAAAGCACCGCCGCACTCAACACCACCATCGACACGTCGACAATCGTGATATTGCCCAACGAAAGCGGACGGATGGTCGCACTCAAGCCCAGAATCAACAGAATATTGGCGATATTCGAACCGAGCACGTTGCCCAATGCCATTTCGGCCCGTCCCTTCAACAACGACACGACCGACGAGGCCAATTCAGGCAGGGAGGTGCCTCCGGCGACGAGCGTAATGGCGATGACCGATTCGCTCACGCCCAGACTGCGGGCGATTCGGGTCGCCCCGTCGAGGAACAGTTCGCCGCCGCCGATCAATGCGCCCAATCCGCCGACAATCATCACGACAGCGAGCCACAACCGCATAGGCGGTTTTTCGTTCGACGGATGTTCTTCTGTCGCCGGCCGCTCCGTATGCCGCACCGTGTACCACATCAACAAAATGTACAACACGAACATGCCGATGCCTTCGGCCCGACCGATGCGGTCGGCATCGCCGAACCCGAGTATCCGGTCGCAAGCCACGAACAACAGCAGCAGCGCACCGATCATCCCGAAAGGAATGTCGCGCCGGATGTTGCCCGAAGTGAGCGGCAGCGGCCGGATCAAGGCGCAAATGCCGACGATGACGAAAACGTTGAAGATATTGGAACCGACCACATTGCCGATCGCCACATCGGTCTTTCCGGCGATCGCGGAGAGCACCGAAACAACCAATTCGGGGGTCGACGTTCCGACAGCGATGACCGTCAATCCGATGATGAATTCCGGAACGCGGAACCGTTTGGCCACGGCAGCCGAACCGTCGGTCAGGAAATTGGCCCCGCCGAGAATCAGAACGAGACCGAGCACTAAATAAAAAATCGTCATAAAGCAATCCGACTATTTCAACATCAATAAACTAACAGCCATCAAGGCCATACCCGAAAAGACCCCGTAAATCGCTGTATGCGCCTCGCCGTATTCGCGGGCGGCGGGCAACAGCTCGTCGATGGAGATGAAGACCATGATTCCGGCGACGCCCGCCAGCACACATCCCATCAACGTGGGGGTCATGAAGGGCATCAGAACCGCCCAAGCCAGCAACGCACCGACCGGCTCGGCCAACCCCGACAACAACGATAACAAAAAGGCCTTTTTCCGGCTGCCCGTGGCGTAAAATACCGGCACCGAAACGGCGATGCCCTCCGGAATGTTGTGAATCGCAATCGCCACGGCAATAGCGACGCCCAACGTACGGTTGTCCATCGCAGCCGTGAACGTGGCAATGCCTTCGGGAAAATTATGGATAGCGATGGCCAGTGCCGTTACGAGCCCCATGCGCATGAGTTTCGGATTGTGCGGACGGCGCTTCATTTCCTCGACGCGGTGCGCCTCGTGCGGATTCTCGACCGACGGGACAATGCGGTCGATGATGCCGATCAACAGGATGCCTGCAAAAAAGGCGGCCACCGTAAGGAACTGTCCCATTCGCCCAGACCACACCTCGGAAAGCGCCGCATCGGCCTGTGCGAACAATTCGACGAACGACACGTAAACCATCACTCCGCCCGACAAGCCGAGCGAAAACGAAAGCAACCGTTTGTTCGTATGTTTGGCGAAGAAAGCGACGGCGCTGCCGATGCCGGTCGCCAAACCGGCGCCGAGCGTCAACAAAAACGGAAGAATCATCGACTGTTGTTCCATCGCTTCGGGCAACGTACAAAAAAGGTGCTACGGTTGGGGATCGGTATCGCGGCGCACGAGCTTCACGACATTCTCCACATGATGCGTATGGGGGAACATATCGACCGGCTGCACCGCGGCGACCCGATAATCGGCATCGAACAAGGCCAGGTCGCGCGCCTGCGTGGCTGGATTGCAGCTCACGTAAACGATCCGCGACGGTGCAGCCCGCCGAATCACCTCGATGACCGGCTCGTCGACGCCGGCCCGCGGCGGATCGAGAATGATGACGTCGGGATGGCCGTTGCGATTCACGAAGTCGTCGTTCAGCACCTCTTTCATGTCGCCCGCATAGAAAACCGTATTGCCGATTCCGTTCAACTCCGAATTGATCCGTGCATCGGCGATGGCCTCGGGGACGTATTCGATCCCCACGACGCGGGCACAACGCGAAGCGCAGAAGTTGGCGATGGTGCCCGTACCGGTATAGAGGTCGTAGAGTACATCGGCGGGTTGCAGGTCGGCAAACGAACGGGCCACCTTGTAGAGTTCGTAGGCCTGCGTCGAATTGGTCTGATAGAAGGATTTCGGCCCTACCTTGAAGTACAGCCCCTCCATCTCCTCGACGATATGATCTTTGCCGCGATACAGCACGGGGTCGAGATCGGCCGTCGAATCGTTGAGTTTCGTATTGACGACGTAGAACAACGAGGTGATTGCGGGAAATACGCCCGCAAGATGATCCAACAAGGCGTCGATCTTCGGACGGTCGTCCGCACCGAACACTACGATGACCATCACTTCGCCGGTCGAAGCGGTACGGACGGTCAGATTGCGCATCAACCCCGTATGCTCGCGGGCGTTGTGGAATGTGTAACCGTGTTCGAGGCAGAAGCGTTTGACCTCCGAGCGGATTCCGTTCGACGGATCGGGCTGCAACCAACATTTGCGAATGTCCAATACCTTGTCGAACCGGTCGGGGATATGGAATCCGGCGGCAGGCCCGGCTTCGAGTTCGCCGGCGGCAGCGATCTCCTCGCGCGTCAGCCACCGGCGGTCGGCGAAAGTGAATTCCAGCTTGTTACGATAGAATTGCGTTCGGGCCGACCCCAGACAAGGAGCGATTTCGGGCAATTCGATCTTCCCGATACGGGTCAATTGGTCGCGCACCTGGGCGGTCTTGAAAGCCAGTTGTTCTTCGTAGGGCAGACTTTGCCATTTGCAACCGCCGCATGTGCCGAAATGTTCGCAGAACGGCTCGGTACGCTTCGGAGATTTCCGCACGTAACGGACGACGTATCCCTCCATGTAACGCCGACGTTTGCAGCGGATCTGCACGTCGACGACATCGCCCGGGACGGTCATCGGAACGAATACAACGACGTCGTTCCAACGGCCCATCGCCTTGCCTTCGGCAGCGAGCGTCGTGATTTCGAGCCCTTCGATCAGCGGATAATTCGCTTTTTTTCTTGCCATGAGATTCGATTTTTCGGGACAAAGATACGAAAAGCCGAGTTTTTATTAGCGCGGTAGACCGTTATTTTGCTTTCGGCGGTCATCTTCGCTTCCGGTTTACTTTTGCCGAGGCGCAGTATCTTCGACGAAGCCAAAGGTAGAAAGAATCGGTCAATTCGATACGATTCTCGGTAGAAAACCGCCGAATAAACGGATACCTATATTATATATAGGTGCGAAAAGCGATCCGAACCATAACGCAGTCTGCCGCACAAGAAACCGCTTTCAAAATCAGAAACACGGTAGACATCCATCGCGCTAATAAAATTTTCGTTTATTAAACGCGGCTCTCCAGAGCCGCGCGAGCCACAGCCTCGGCGGGCGAAGGCTCGCTACGCTCACCTCGCAGGCTGCGTCCCGCGATATACTTAATCGTCGAAGATACTGCGCCTCGGCAAAAGTAAACCGGAAGCGAAGATGACCGCCGAAAGCAAAATAACGGTCTACCGCGCTAATAAAAACTCGGCTTTTTCGTATCTTTGTCAAAAAGAAGGTTTCGCAAAACTGTAAATCCATGAAAATCGCTGCGCTGACTTTCAATCCGATTCAGGAAAACACCTATATCGCATGGGATGATACGGCAGAATGCGTCATCATCGACGCCGGCAACGCCTCGCCCCGCGAAGACGCGGCCTTGGACAACTTCATCGCCGAACACGCGCTGCATCCGGTGATGGCCGTGAATACCCACGGCCATTTCGACCATACGTTAGGTGTGGCGCATGTCAAACAACGCTACGGCATCCCGTTCGCCGTGTCGTTCAAAGACCGTTTCCTGCTGGAAGGAGCCTCGGCGAGCGGTTCGGTATTCGGCGTGCAAGTCGGGACGCTACCCATCGGCGATGTCGATCTGGATACGATGCACGAGGTAAAATTCGGCCACACGACGCTGCAAGTCATCCCCACGCCCGGGCATACACCGGGCCACGTGGCCCTCTATGACCCCGAATCGAAATCGCTCTTCACGGGCGATACGCTCTTCCGCGAAAGCATCGGCCGAACCGACCTCCCGGGCGGCGACTATTCGTGGATCATGCGCTCCATCATGGATCGCATCCTGCCGCTCGGCGATGACGTGAAAATCTACCCGGGCCACGGCCCCGAAACCGATCTCGGACACGAAACCATGTACAATCCGTTCATCGTCGAAGTGCTGAACGACGAGGTGAACTACCGGCAATAACCCTCATGCGCATTGATATACTGACCGTCGTTCCCGAACTGCTCGCCTCGCCGCTCAACGAATCCATTCTGAAACGGGCCCAACAAAAGGGGCTCGTCGAAATCGTCGTCCACAACCTCCACGACTATGCCCACGACAAACGCAAGACTACCGACGACTATCCGTTCGGCGGCGAAGCGGGCATGGTCATGAAGTGCGAACCGGTTTTCGAACTGGTCGAGAAGCTGCAAGCGGAACGCCCTTACGACGAAATCATCTACACCTCGCCCGACGGCCTCCCCTACGACCAACACGAAGCCAACCGGCTCTCGACGCTGGAAAACATCATCATCTTGTGCGGCCATTACAAGGGCATCGACTACCGCATCCGCGAACACCTGATTACGCGCGAAATCTCCATCGGCGATTATGTGCTGACGGGAGGCGAACTGGCCGCCTGCATCATCGCCGATTCGGTGGTGCGCATCCTCCCGGGAGCCATCGGAGACGAAACGTCGGCCCTGACCGATTCGTTCCAGGACAATCTGCTTTCGGCACCGGACTATACCCGACCGGCCGAATTTCGGGGTTGGCGCGTGCCGGATGTGCTGCTGTCGGGCAATTTCGCGGAGATCGCCAAGTGGCAGGAAGAACAGGCCTACGAACGGACGAAACGGCTGCGGCCGGATTTGTTGGATAAATAAGAACATCATGAAATACTACCTCTTGGCCGGCGAGCCGTCGGGCGACCTGCACGGCGCGAACCTGATAAAAGGGCTGCAAAAAGCCGATCCCGAAGCCCGATTCCGATTCTGGGGCGGCGACTTGATGGCGGAGGCGGGCGGAGCGGAAAATTTAGCGAAGCACTATCGCGAAACTTCGTTCTTCGGCATCGTCCAGGTGCTGAAAAATCTGCGAACCATCTGTCGACAGATGCGGGAATGTCAGACGGATGTCGCGGCCTATGCCCCCGATGCGCTGATTCTGGTCGATTACCCGGGCTTCAACATGAAGATGGCGCGCTGGGCCAAAGCGCACGGCATCCGCACCGTCTACTACATCGCACCCAAAGTCTGGGCTTGGCGCGAATGGCGCATCAAAAGCATCCGCCGATTCGTCGATCTGCTGTTGATTATCTTCCCGTTCGAGCGCAAATACTTCGCACGAAAGGGTATCCGAGCTGTTTTCGAAGGCAATCCGCTGGAAGATGCCATCGAGGCGCGCCGCCCCATTCTGCCGACCCCCGAAGCCTTCCGCAAACAGAACGGACTGGACGACCGCCCCATTATCGCCCTGCTGGCCGGCAGCCGACGCGGAGAAATCCGCGACAATCTGCCGCTGATGGCCCGACTGTCGGAAAAATTTCCCGACCGGCAGTTCGTCGTGGCAGGCGTTCACTGGCTCGACCGGTCGCTCTACGAGAAATACATGGCCGGCAGCTCCATCCGTTATGTCTGCGATCAGACCTACGAGACGCTCGCAGCGGCCGAAGCAGCCGTCGTAACCTCCGGCACGGCGACCCTCGAAACGGCCCTCCTCGGCATACCGGAGGTCGTGGTTTACCGCACGTTGTGGTTTCAAGTCAAACTGCAACCCTATGTGCTGAACGTACCGTGGGTTTCGCTCGTGAATCTCAATCTCGAACGGGAATCGGTGGCGGAGATCATCCAGTCGGATCTCGACATCGCCCGAGCGGAACGCGAACTGCATGCCATCCTGCAAGGCGGTGAAAAACGCGCCCGCATGCTGGCGGATTTCGAAGAACTGCGCAACATCATCGGAGGTCCGGGCGCAAGCGATCGGTTCGCCCGCCGGATCGTTGAATTTCTCCGTCGATAACCCCGCTGTAAAAAATCGTGTCGGTTCATAAAAAAAGGAACTGCGAAAAATTCGCAGTTCCTTTTTTCATGCGCGCGACCGAAGATTTCGTATGTACGGAATCCGCCGGCGAACGCCCCATCCGCCGACCGTCCGAGCCAAGAAAAACCCGTCCCGAAAAACGATCTGCGAGCGACCGTTTTACACCTTCGAATACCCCGCCGTTTCTTGCCGAAAAGCGTGTCGAATCTATCCGGTTTTTTCTATCTTTGCACTACGATTCATCTGTAAGTTGTTCGGTAGTTGTGTGCAAATCGTATGAACAATTTCATGTACTATTACTCGAAAGACGGCGTAACCGTAACGGTCATCCTCGATGCCCGACGTGCGCTCGCCAATGGGAACTACCCCATCAAAACACGTGTAACCTATCGCCGCATGCACGTTTATTACCCGACCGGCAAGAATCTGTCGCAAGCCGACTGGCAACGGCTGAGCACCACACGCATGCGATCGCTGCTGGCCCTCCGGAGAGATGTGGAAAGCAGTTTCAATCTGGTGCGGGAGGCCGTCGAGGAACTCACCGACCGCGGTTGCTTTTCGTTCGGACTGCTCGACGCCCGTATCAAGGGATGCGGCACCAAAACCATTCTGGAGGCCATCGCAGCCCGTGAAGAAGAGCTACGCACCGCAGGACACATCAGTACGGCCGATATTTTTCGGGCGCTGCTGCGGGCCATGCGCGAATTTTCGAACCGGAATCTGCAATACCAGGACATTTCACCCTCGTGGCTGATGCGATTCGAGGATTTCATGCACGGCCAAGGCAAAAGCCAAACGACCATCGCCATCTACATGCGGGCGCTGCGCGGGATATTCAACCGAGCGCGGGCGGACGGCATCATCAAGGAGATGCAATATCCGTTCGGACAGGGGCGCTATGCGATCCAGGAGGGAACGGGCCGCAAGATGGCCCTCTCCATCAAACAGATAGGAGCGATCGCCAAGTTCGACAACGGCAAGGATTCGACGCTCCGATACCGCGACTACTGGCTGTTTCTCTACCTCTGCAACGGCCTGAATGTCGCCGATTTCGTTCAACTGCGCTATCGCGACATCCAGAACGGCGAACTCTCCTACGTCCGTCAGAAGACCCGACACCGAACGAAATCGGTACGGCCGATTCGGGCCATCGTCGTCCCGCTGATGCAGGAGATCATCCGGAAATGGGGCAATCCCCCATCGCCGAACAACTACATCTTCCCTGTGCTGGAGGGCAAGGAGACGGCCGTGCAACTGAAAACCAAAACCAAAACCCTCACCCGCACCATCAACCGGCGCATGCAAAAAATAGCCGATGCCCTCGGCATCGGCCATATTTCGACCTATACGGCCCGCCATACATTCGCTACGGTGCTCAAACGCGCCGGTGCCAATATCGCCTATATTTCGGAGAGTTTGGGCCACTCCGACATCAAGACGACGGAGAACTACCTCGCCTCGTTCGAACGCGAAGAACGGGAGAAAAACGCCGCATTATTGACGCGGTTCTGACCGCAGATTCGAAAAGGAAATTCAGCAAGGAGTCCAAAAAGGGGGCGTACTTTTTTGTACGCCCCCTTTTCCGGACATCGAGGCACGTCCGTTCCTATTCGATCGCGGCTACTCTACCTCCCAGGTCGCGCCGGAGCGCAACAAATCGTCCACGCAATGGATGTGGCTGGAAGCCTTCACCTCCTCGACCTGACGCTGGACGGCCGCATCGTAGACTACCGGATCCTCGACGTCGCGAATGACGCCCAAAGCCACCGGATAATCGGGATATTTCATCGCCGCCAGCATCGAATGCAAGGTCGTATCGCGTCGATGCGCGTCGTGGACCAGAACGTCGTCCAACGTGTAACCGTCCTGTCCGATCGTTACGACCTTCAATTTCATCTCCTCGAAAACCAGCCCCTTTTGCTTGTCGGCCCCGAAAAGCATCTTTTCGCCGTGTCGCAACGTAATGGTGTGTTCGGCGCGCGTGGCCTTGTCGCCCGCGAACTGCGCATGGGTCTTATCGTTGAAAATGACGCAGTTCTGCAACATCTCGACCACCGACATGCCCGGATGTTTGGCCGCAGCGACCAGACACTCTTTCGACAGGTTGACCTCCATATCGACCGAACGGGCGAAGAAAGTTCCTTTGGCACCGATGACCAATTCGCCCGGGTTGAACGGCTTTTCGACCGTCCCGTAAGGCGACGTCTTGGTGATTTTTCCTAATTTCGATGTGGGGGAATACTGACCTTTCGTAAGCCCGTAAATCTCATTGTTGAAAAGAATTACGTTCAGATCGACGTTGCGCCGGATGGCATGGATGAAGTGGTTCCCGCCGATAGCCAGCGAATCGCCATCGCCCGTACAAACCCATACGGCCAGATCGGGATTGGCCACCTTCACGCCCGTAGCGACGGCGTTGGCGCGGCCGTGCACGGAGTGGAATCCGAACGTTTTCATGTAATAGATGAAACGCGACGAACAACCGATGCCCGACACGAACGTAAACCGGTTATGCGGCGTATCGGTCGCATCGGCGATCTCGGGCAAAGCGCGTTGCACGGCGCTGAGAATGGCGTGATCGCCGCATCCGGGGCACCAGCGCACCTCCTGGTCGCTCTTGAAATCCGCGGGAGTATATTGATAACTTGCCATAGTATTAGTCCAATAATGAATAAAATTTTTCTTTCAGTTCGACGATCGTGAAGGGTTGCCCCTCGCATTTGTTGTATTGCTCGTAGCGGAACTCCTGCAGCTGCTGGCGCAGATAGGCGGCGAATTGCCCCTCGTTCAGTTCGCAAACGACGATCCGGCGGAAGCGCGAGAAAATTTCGTGCACGCCGCGCGGCAGCGGGTTGATATAGTTGAAATGACACAGCGACACACGTTTACCCTCTTTACGAAGGTCGTTGACCGCTTGCTGCAAATGGCCGCGCGTGCCGCCCCACCCTACGACCAACAGATCGCCTTCGGGGTCGCCGATGACGCTCTGCACCGGAATGTCGTCGGCGATTTTGGCCACCTTGGCCGCACGCAGATCGACCATCTTCTGGTGATTGGCCGGATCATGGGAGATGCACCCTTTCACGGCATCCTTCTCCAGACCGCCGACCCGGTGTTCCAGCCCGATTTTACCTGGGAAAGCCCATCCACGAGCCAGTTTTTCGTTGCGCACATAAGGCAGAAATCCGCCTTCGGGAGCCGTCTCGACAATGGGCGGATGAATCTCCGGAAAATCCTTCATCTGCGGGATGCGCCACGGTTCCGAACCGTTCGCTATGAATCCGTCGCTCAACAGGATAACGGGCGTCATATGCTCCATAGCGATGCGGCCGGCCTCGAATGCGAAACGGAAGCAATCGCTCGGCGACGAAGCGGCAACGACCGCCACGGGGCACTCGCCGTTCCGTCCGTAAAGTGCCTGTTGCAGGTCGCTCTGCTCGGTTTTGGTCGGCAGACCCGTCGAAGGGCCGCCGCGCTGCACATCGACAACGACCAACGGCAATTCCGTCATGACGGCCAATCCCAACGCCTCGCTTTTGAGCGACAGACCGGGGCCCGAAGTCGAAGTTACAGCGAAATTGCCGGCATACGCAGCACCGATCGCCGTACAGATGCCCGCGATTTCATCTTCGGCTTGTACCGTCTTCACACCAAGGTCTTTGCGTTTGGCCAGCTCCTCCAGGATGACCGTGGCGGGCGTAATCGGATACGAACCGCAGAACAGTGGCAGATGCGCCTTCTCTGCAGCGGCACAAAGGCCCCAGGCCGTAGCGACATTCCCCGAAATGGAACGATACGTCCCCTTTTCCAACTGGGCCGGAGCTACCTTGTAGGTGTTGGCGAATTGGTGGGTATTGGCCGCATAATCGTAACCCGCGCGGAGGGCCAGCTTATTGGCCTGCGCTACCGCCGGATTCTTCTTGAGGAACTTCGCATCAATGTATTTCAGCGCATGCTCCTCGGGGCGGTCGAACATCCAGAAACAGATGCCCAACGCGAACATATTCTTGCATTTGACCACCGACTTGTTGTCCAAACCGGTCTCTTTCAAGGCTTCGCGCGTCATGGAGGTGATGTCGGGCACAACGAGATTGTATTCATCGAGTTTCAGTTCCGCAACGATGTCCGTCGTCGCGAAACCGGCCCGCTTCAAGTGCTCTTCTGTTACCGAATCGCCATCGAGAATGACCGTAGCACCGGGTTTCAGCCATTTGCGGTTGGCCTTGAGCGCTGCCGGATTCATGGCGACCAGCACATCGCAATAATCGCCCGGATTCAGCTCGCAGTGATTGCCGAAATGGACTTGAAAGCCCGAAACGCCCGCAACGGTACCTTGCGGAGCGCGGATTTCGGCAGGATAGTCGGGGAAGGTCGAAATACCGTTGCCCATCAACGCCGAAGTGTCGGAAAAGAGGGTGCCCGTCAGCTGCATGCCATCGCCTGAATCGCCCGAAAAGCGGATCACGACATCTTGCAGCTCGCGCACGGAAGTTTGTTCCATAATTCGTTTAGGTCTTATTTGTTAGAATAATAACACAAATATAATAAAAACCGGTTTGAAGATACTCTCGCCGGTAAATTTTTTTCACGGCTCATTTTATTTTTGTCGCTTGCTTTCAAAGCAAGCGGCGGAGAATTAATCACTTCGGACCTGTGCTCGATCGACGGAGCGAGCATCGGAACGAACG
>CANQGQ010000005.1 GCA_947623305.1 uncultured Alistipes sp.
TGAATCAAAGGACTGCTACCGCTTCTATATAGACATCAAACGCCGGAAGAACGAAAGCCGCACCTATTTCCTTAACAAAATGCAGGAAAAACTGAACGAGAAGATGCTCCGTGACGAAGAGATGGAGCGTATGAGAAGATAGACCGACTATGACATCCCCAAAGAATAACGGGCGGAACAAGGTATTAAACTTGCTTCGCCCGCTTTCAGTTTGACCAGCATGTGTATCATCTAATGGGTGCAAGTCCCTAACGAGCCCAGGTAGTGGGAATCGTCCAGCCAGAGAGACAAGGGTGTCCATCGCGAGGTGGAATCTGAAAGAAGTCAGCGGCAAACATCTGGCCCAACGTACAGAAACTTGATATAAGGCTATATGTGAGGATGAGATGGCTGAAAGCATCAAAGTCCGATAACTACCCGGAATCACACATAGTAAATCAAGTGGGTATAAGATGGAAAGATGATACGCTTAACTGGTGAGGTCTCACGGACGTGGTGATTAGTTGCTCTTACGAAAGCCACGGCGCAAAACTTGCCGTGAGAAGTCAGCAGATGCCATAGTAGTGGAGCGGACGATAGCGCTACACGAAGGGCAGAACCTAATAATTAAGCGATAGTAATAGAGAGTTACCTTATGAAAGAACGAATGCAGAAAACATCAGCCTTTGCTAATGACTGCCTCCAAAGAGATAGGTCGGAAACCGAATGGTATGGGGGAGTGCAGACTTTCATGTGGATGACCGAAGACAACATCGTGGAAGTTCCATTCGACCGGGAGCACCTGTTGGAAGTAATCCTCAGCCCCGACAACATGAACAAAGCCTACAAGGCAGTAGTTCGCAACAAGGGCAAAGGCGGTATCGACAAGATGTCATGTGAGCAGTTGCTTCCATGGCTATTGGCTAACAAGGATGAACTGATACGCTCCCTGCTTGACGGTACATACCGTCCGAATCCTGTCCGCAGGGTGGAGATACCCAAGGGTAATGGCAAGATGCGCCTTTTGGGCATCCCGACCGTGGTTGACCGCATGGTGCAGCAAGCCATCAACCAAGTATTGACCATCATTTATGAGCCTCAATTCTCGAAAAGAAGTTTCGGCTTCCGCCCGAGAAGAGGGTGCCTGAGCGCACTGCAAGAAGTTCGGAAGACAGTTGATGAAGGCTACAAATATGTAGTTGACCTCGACCTTGAACGCTTCTTCGATACAGTGAACCACAGCAAACTCATAGAACTTCTGAGTCGTACGATAAAGGACGGCAGGGTGGTCAGTTTGATACACAAGTATCTTCGCAGCGGTGTGATAGACAAAGGACTGTGGCACGCAAGCGAGGAAGGTACTCCGCAAGGAGGTCCGCTGAGTCCGCTCCTGAGCAACATCATGCTGAACGAGTTGGACAAGGAACTCGCTCGCAGAGGTCACCCTTTTGTCCGCTATGCCGATGATGCGATGATATTCTGCAAGTCCAAGAGGGCTGCGGAACGTGTGAAATCGTCCATAACCAATTTCATTGAGGGGAAACTCTTCCTCAAGGTGAACAAGGAAAAGACGGTCGTCTCAAACATAAGAGGTGTGAAGTATCTCGGCTATTCCTTTTATGTACACAAAGGTAGATGCCAACTCACCGTACACCCCAAGTCCAAGGCGAAGATGAAATCCATCCTTAAAGAATTGACAAGTCGGAGCAATGGGTGGGGATATGAGAAGAGGAAGCAGAAACTGAAAGAGTACATAGAGGGCTGGGTAGGGTACTATCACCTTGCGAACATGAAACGTCTCTGCCTTGAAACCGATGAGTGGTTAAGGCGACGGATACGCATGTGTATATGGAAGGCTTGGAAACTCCCGAAAACCCGAATCAAGAATCTTATCAAATGCGGGATTAACGAATATAATGCCCGCAAGTGGGGTTACTGTAAGGGTTATTGGAGAGTGAGTGGCTCGCCAATCATGCAGATAGCATCTTCTACAGCCAATCTTAGAAAGGCGGGCTTTCCTTGTTTGCTTGATTCGTATCTCGAATGGAATCCAAAATAGGAACCGCCGTATGCGGAACCGCATGTACGGTGGTGTGAGAGGTCGGTAAACGTGAAAGTAGGAGATAAACACCTACGATTAGCGTTTACCTCCTACTCGATTTTGCCGCCCGTCAGCCCGGTTATTTCTGCTGTAACAGGTGTTTCAGATTGTCGTCGTTGGCAATCCGCTCCAGTTCCTCCTGAACAATCTGCTTGACTTCCTCCTTGATGCGCCTGTAATTCGCCTGCACCGTTTCCTTCATGCGGTCGTTACCGTCCTCGTCCGTGAAGTCGGTAATGACGGGTATCTTCTTGTAGGCTTTCTCCTCGCGTTTCACCTTCTCGGCGTCCACGACAATCTCGCAGTGAAAAATCTTCTGTTCTATACGCTCGTTGAAGTTGTCGGACACAGAACCGACAAACATTCCCTGCGTCAAGCCGGAAATCTTGCTCGGCGGGATAAGCGCATCCATCTGTGTATTGATGGAGGTGGAAACGTCCTGCCTATTGATGGATATGGACTGCCGTTTCTGTAACACCTTTCCGAAGCGTTCGGATAGCGTCTTGGCGGTTTCACCCACCACCTGCCCGGAGAAGATGTTTCCGACAGTATTCATCACGACTTTGGCTTCCTTATCGCCATAGTCACGCACCAACTGGCTGAAATCCTGAAAGCCCAGACACACGGCAACCTTGTTGCTTCGTGCGGTAGCGATAAGGTTATCCAACCCCTTGAAATATATCGTCGGTAGTTCATCTATAATAACCGACGACTTCTGCATCCCCTTCTTGTTGATGAGCTTTACGATACGGGAGTTATACAGACCGAGAGCCGCACCGTAAATATTCTGACGGTCGGGATTATTACCCACGCATAGGATTTTCGGCTCTTCGGGATTGTTAATGTCCAGCGTAAACTCGCTGTCCGACATTACCCAATAGAGTTGTGGGGAAATCATGCGCGAGAGCGGAATTTTTGCACTTGCTATCTGTCCCATCAACTGCTCCGCAGCACCTCCGAGCCATGCGTCCATGAACGGAGAAAGGTAGTTTTCCAGTTCCGGGTAAGAGGTCAGAATCGGGAAAATATCCTCGTAACGGCGGTTAAGGAACTCAATGGCATGGGGAAACGTGCAATACTTACCACCCTTATAGATTTTGAGATACCATATAATGCTGGCAAACAGAATAATAGGTGATTCTACAAAGAAGTCGCCCTGCTTCTGCACCCACGTTTTATTGAGATTGAGCATAATCGTGTACGCACTCTCGTAAGCATCCGTAATATCCTCCATGAAGTCCGGGTGAATGGGATTACAACGGTGCGAGCGTCGTGGGTCGTCAAAGTTTATCACATAAAACTTCGGCTTCACCTTGTAGCCCTCCGGGTGGTTCAGCAGATGGTTGTATGCTATCGTGGACAAGTCGCTGAATTTGAAGTCGTACACATACATTGAGAAGCCCTTTTCAATCTGCTGCTTGATGAAATTATTTACCACCGCATAGGATTTACCACTGCCCGGCGTACCCAACACGATGGAAGCCCTAAAGGGATTCACGACATTGATCCAGCCGTTGTTCCAACGCTTTTTGTAGTAAAACCGTGTTGGTAGATTGACCGAATACTCACTTTCGATAAGCCGTGTTTCCTGCATGAAGCTCTCGTTCTCGTTGTTGAATACATCGTCCATAAGGTTGTGCTTCAACAGACGGCTCATCCACAGACCGCCCATCAGCAGGCAGACATAACCTGCGCCAACGGTCAGAATATACAGTCCCGTCACCGCCTCTATCGGGAGCGGCAAAGCCAGTATCCACCAGTTGAGGAAGAACAGCACAAAGCCAACGGCAAGGGCTGTCCAGATTCTTCCCCAAGTGATTTTCTCACCCTTCACGCCCTTTGTCCCCAGACAGGACAGGGCAAGCAGGAGGACGGCAAACAGTTTCGTGTACAGGATGGAACGGAACAGCCCCGCTGTGCGGTTGAAGTTCATCAGGATTCTGTCCACCACACCGATGTCCACACCCCAAAGCCGGATTGCTTCGTAGCAGAACCAGTACACATTCATGACCACTAAAATAATACTCACGGCACGCAGAAAATCCATGATTTTCGCCAATGCCCTCAAATCGTCTTCTTGTTGTGACATACATTGATTTTTTGATTGTTGATATTTTTGATTACATTCCCAAGCCCTTGCGCTTCTTCTTTTTCTTTTTGCGCTGCATCGCCCGGATGAAGGCTTCCTCTTCAGCATCCACTGCCGGACCTTCGGGGGCAAACAGGTTCATGCCACCGGAATGGCTCTCGTATTCCCCGCCGGAATAGCCTTGTTTGTCCTCTTGTCCCTCCACCGTAACGGAAAGAGGAATCGGAGGCTGTCCGGCGTAAGGCAGCGTGAAGTGTTCCTGCAAGGCGTTGGCGGAAAGTTCTTTGCCCATGCGTGAGCCGTTCAGCACGCAGCCCGTGCGGTGGTCGATAAACGTGGCTCCATAGATGCGCCCTTCCTCCGTGTAGCGCAGTACGGTGTCGATGCCCTTCCCTTTGAGCGCGGCTACAAACTTCTCCTTGTCATACGTGCCTTCCAGCACGGAAAGGACGGTGCGTTTCGTCATGTCAGCAAGTTTCCTGTCCTTAATCTCCTGCTTGGAACGGGCAAACTTCTTCTGCACAGCTTCATAGCCGACAGACTTCCCGAACAGCGAGGACTTGAAAGGATTGCCGACCTTGTTGCCCTTATCGTCCGTGACGGAATAGACCAGCCCGTGATACTCGCATCCGCGCACATTGCCATGCGCTTCCTCCACCGTCATATTATATAAGGAAAGGAGTGCGCGGTATTCGCCCATCGTCTGGAAGCGGTACTGCCCGCTGATAGCCTTGACGATATTTCCCGCCTGCTTCTTTACGTCGCCCGCAGAGGCGTCCACCTTGTGCAGCGGCGTGTCAAGACGGCGGTTCTTGCGTTCCGCGTCGTGCAGCCCGTACTTCCGTTCCAGTTCACGTGTTATCTGCTTGCTCCGGTAAAAATTGTTCCGGGTGTCTATGCTCCTGCCGTTCTCGTCCACCCTGACCGTCACAATATGCAGATGGTGGCGGTCGATGTCCTCATGCTTGAAAACGAGATACGGCTGGTTGCCGAAGCCCATCTTCTCCAGATATTCCCGTGCGATGTTCTGAAGCTCCGTGTCCGTCAAAATATCGTCGGGATGCGGATTGAGCGAGATATGCACCACCGGTTTCTCCACCTTCGACCGCACGGGCATCATGCCGAGAAAGTCCTCCATAGCCCGGTGGATGTCCATCGTTCCCGTACCGTCATTGTAGATGCGGTTGGTCGTCAGAAGCCGCCCTTTCGCCTCGTTGATCTTCTCCCCGTTGTAGGCAAGTGCGCCGTACAACGAATTTCCTACACTGATTTTTGCGACCATTTCGCCTCCATTTCTCTTGAAAGTTCCACAATCTTACGGCTCAGTTTCACGAGCTCGACGGTCTGTTGCTCCAGTTTGTAGAGCAACGCCATCGCCTTTTTCTCGGAAAAATGCAGCCTCAATACCTTCACGACTTGGTTGTAGTTCGTGCCTATCGCGCGGAACTGCGCGTGAAAATCGGACAGTTTGGTGTAGTAATCCACCAGCGTCTTGTCCACTTTCAGCACCTTGAACGGCTGTCCGAAGAAGTGCGCCTTCAGGAAAACCGACTTGGCATAAACGCCCGACTTCTCGAACATGGAGAGGAAACGGTTGTGTTCCTCCTCGCTGAAACGGACGGTGTAGCGGAACACCGCCGGATCGAGTTTGGGATTTCTCCCGCCTTTGTTTCTTCTTTTTTCACTCATATTACTTTGGATTTAGCGGTTTGACGGCATAAGCCGCCGCTTCGAGGCACAGACACCGCAGGTTTGAGAGGCTTCCCGACTTCGGAGGGTAAGCCCGCCCCCTGCAAGGGCAAGGCGTTTTCGTGGCTGCTCAAAATATTTTGAGCGGCTGAAAACATACCTTGCTATGTTCAGGTGAACATAAAAATCCGTCGGGGACGGATTGGGGGAATGCCTTTCAAACTCCGGGCTACGCCACCTGCGGCGAACCCTGCCGTTCGGGTGCAAAGTTACACTCTTAACGCGGTATCGGACAGAGGCTTGACCCGGACAATCAGTGCCAACCGGCGCAACGTGCTGCCACTTGCCGGAGAAGTGATACAAGTTCCAAAATATCCTTGTTTATTTGCAGTGTGATTCGGATGTGGGACTGAAAATACACTCCTTCCGCCGGATGTTCGGACAGTAATCCGGACATCAATCCAAACGGTTGAAAACAGGTGTATGTATTCAGATGGTTTTCCAAGCACACGTCCATGCGGACGGATAAAAGCATGGGCGGTTGGACAAACCGATGATTACCCATAGGCACAGCCGGATTAAGGAGTGAATAAATAAATGAATGGGAGCGCGTGCGTACGTACTAATGGCAATACGCTACCGCCACCGGACAGATGTATAACCAAATAAATTATCAGACAAATGAAAGAAGCAACTTATGTGGCAATCTCCACGCAGAAAGGTGGAGCGGGTAAGACAACCCTGACGGTGCTTGTAGCAAGCTACCTGCACTATGTGAAAGGCTACAACGTAGCCGTGGTGGACTGCGATTTTCCGCAGTACAGTATCCATGATATGCGCAAGCGCGACATGAAAGCCGTCATGGAGGACGGGCATTACAAGGTGATGGCGTATGAGCAGCTCAAACGGCTGAAGAAGAACCCGTACACCATCAGATGCAGCCGTGCGGAAGATGCGGTAAAGACCGCCGAAAATCTGGTGGCAGCGCAGCCCGCCCTTGATTTCGTGTTCTTCGACCTGCCGGGAACCATCAACAATGCCGAGGTGGTGCAGACCATTTCCAAAATGGACTACATCTTCACGCCCATCATCGCCGACCGTGTGGTGATGGAGAGTTCCATCAAGTTCGCCACCGTTATCAACGAACAGATGATAAGCACGGGTAAGTCCGGCATCAAAGGGATTTACCTCGTGTGGAACATGGTGGACGGGCGCGAAAAGACGGAGCTTTACAAGGCATACGACAAGGTCTGTGCCGAGTTCGCCCTGCCCATTCTGGAAACACATCTGCCGGACAGCAAGCGTTTCCGCAAGGAGACGGCGGCAGAACGCAAGGCAGTATTCCGCTCCACGGCGTTTCCGGCGGACAAAATACTGGTACGCGGCAGCAACCTCGACAAACTCGTCGATGAGATTCTCGGCATCATCAAAAACTGAACGGTATGGCAAAGAAAACAAGAATCGAGGACATCGACAGTGAAGCCGTAATCAACTCGTTTCGACTGGACGATACAAGCATTCCGCCGGAAGCGAGAAGCACGGACGGAAACGCTACTTCTCCACCTCCGAAAGAAGCGATACAGGAAGCCGTTTCTCCACCTGCCTCGCACTCCAAAGAGGAGCCAGAACGCAGGCGCAGGAACAGCAAGCCGGAAAAATTGGATTATGACACCGTATTCATATGCGGGTCCAATGTCACGGCAAGGCTCGGCAAACAGGTATATATCCGCAAGGAGTACCACGACCGCATACAGAAGATGCTTCATGTAATCGGAGGCAACGAGGTGACTATTGCGGCTTTTCTTGACAACGTGCTGACACACCATTTCACGCTGTTCCAAGACGAGATAGCCGAATCGTTCAAACGGCACATGGAATCCTATAATCTATAAAAACAATAAACAACAAAGAAGTATGAAAAGAACAAAGAAGAACCGACAGGCAGACTGCCTGCAAACAGGAAAGAGTGAAAGAACCGCTGCCCGTGCAGCAAAGTGTGTAACCGACTACGATCAGGAAAATACCGGCGTTGACTTCCGCAAGGATAAAGGCAGAGACAAGCCGCTCTCGACTTTCCTGCAAGCATCGGAAATCAAAACGCGGCAATGTATATACATCAGCCGAGAAATTCATGAGAAAGTCGCTATCGTTGCCAGTCGGATGGGAAACGGTTTGAGCATCGGCAAGTTCGTGGACAACATCCTCCGCGACCATTTCCGGCAATACGGGCAGCAGTACATGGAACAGATTGAAAACGCCCAAAAAGTAAGATTATGACAAAGGCGTTTTTAATCGTATCGGTTGCTTGCAACGTGTGGTTCCTGTTCCTGCTGTTCTATGACCGCATCATGGACACGAAGCTCATCCGTTTCTTCAGACATATTGCCGGGCTGTGGCGGTCATTGGACAGTACGGTGGCAGAGCAAGGAAAGGATAAGGAAATACCTCACGCAGACACCTCGGACATCATTGGCAAGAGCCGTTTCAAGATGGCATCGACCCGGACAACCGCTACCATACCGACGCAAGAAGCCGCCACTTCGGAAAAAGGCATTGAGCTGTCGGAGGAAGAGGCTACTTTTGACGACGGAAACACGGAAACCGTCTCACGCCCGACACAAGTACCGAAGGACAAACTCGATGAAACCTTCACGAGCATCCCGCCCTCGGAACTGGAGTACGGAGAGGATGAGCCGGAGGACGAGGAACCAGACAAAAAGCAGGCTTCGGGAAGCAGCTTCGAGGATATTGACATGGCAGTACGCACCATACGGAAGGAATCACCATCCGATGAGGAAATGCGACACGCCGGAAAGGTCATGACGGAACTGGACGGGACAGAGCTTTTCGCAAGAATAACGGAACGCCTGACCGATGAAGCAATGAGCGAGAGGCTTGCAAAGGCGATGGCAGTTTTCGTGGACACGGTGAACATGACCGTGACACAACAAAAGGAAAAGGTGTTCGTGATTCCCGACAACATCGAGGAGTTCGACTTCCGAAACTATGTATAACAGCTAAAAAAGAATGGAAATGAAAACGTAAAATGACGACACCCATGCGCACGGCGGTACAAGGTACAGCCAATCCGCAACGGACACACCCAAGTCCGTAGAAACAAACGGGCTACCACTAAACCAAAGTAAAGTAATCAAGTATCAACCGCCCGAAAAAGGACTATCCACCCTTTGGACGGCACAAAAAAAAGAACAGTTTATGAATAAGAACATCAGACAAAAGTTCATTATCTCTGCGGCACTCATGATTGCCGCCACCGCTTCCGCTTTCGCGCAAGGAAACGGTATCGCAGGTATCACGGAAGCCACCTCTATGGTGACAAGCTATTTCGATCCGGGCACTAAGCTGATTTACGCCATCGGCGCGGTGGTCGGACTTATCGGTGGCGTGAAAGTCTATGGCAAGTTCTCGTCCGGCGACCCCGACACGAGCAAGACAGCCGCCTCGTGGTTCGGGGCTTGTATCTTCTTGATTGTCGCTGCCACTATCCTGCGCTCATTCTTCCTTTAATACACAATGTATGGCTGAATACCCGATAAACAAGGGTATCGGTCGTCCGGTCGAGTTCAAGGGTCTAAAGGCTCAGTACCTCTTCATCTTCTGCGGAGGTCTGCTGGCTCTCTTCGTCCTGTTCGTCATCCTCTACATGGTCGGCATCGACCAGTGGATATGTATCGGCTTCGGCGCGGCATCGTCCTCCGTCCTCGTATGGCAGACCTTCGCGCTGAACGCCCGGTACGGCGAACACGGGCTGATGAAATTGGGAGCGGTCAAGAGCCATCCCCGATACCTTATCAACCGGCGGCGGATTACCCGATTATTCAAACGGCAACGAAAGGAAGAAACGACATGAGAAATACATCCAAAATGACGACACTGGAAAACAAGTTCCCGCTATTGGCTGTGGAGCATAGCTGTATCATCTCCAAAGATGCCGACATTACAGTGGCTTTCGAGGTGGAGCTGCCGGAACTTTACACCGTGACGGGTGCGGAGTACGAGGCGATACACGGCTGCTGGTGCAAGGCAATCAAGGTGCTGCCGGACTTCTGCGTCGTGCATAAGCAGGACTGGTTCATCAAGGAACGCTACAAGCCGGAACTGGAGAAGGACGACATGAGTTTTTTGAGCCGCTCCTTTGAACGCCACTTCAACGAACGTCCTTACCTGAAACACTCCTGCTACCTCTACCTGACCAAGACGACGAAGGAGCGTAACCGGATGCAGAGCAACTTCAGTACGCTGTGCCGTGGACATATCATCCCGAAGGAACTGGACAGGGAAACCGCCGGGAAGTTCATGGAGGCCGCCGAACAGTTCGAGCGCATCATGAACGACAGCGGTTTTGTCAGGCTACACCGGCTATCCACCGACGAGATTGTCGGGACGGAAAAGTCCGCCGGGCTAATAGAGCGTTACTTCTCTCTCATGCCCGAAGGGAATGCGACCTTGCAGGACATCGACCTCTCGGCAAAAGAGATGCGTATCGGCGACAACCGCCTGTGCCTGCACACCCTCTCCGACGCGGAGGATATGCCCGGTAAGGTAGCGACCGACACCCGATATGAACGGCTTTCCACCGACCGGAGCGATTGCCGCCTCTCCTTCGCCTCACCCGTGGGGCTGCTGCTTTCCTGCAACCACATCTACAACCAGTATGTGATTATAGACAACAGCGAGGAAAATTTGCAGAAGTTCGAGAAGTCCGCAAGGAATATGCAGTCATTATCCCGATACAGCCGGAGCAACAGCATCAACCGCGAGTGGATAGACCAGTACCTGAACGAAGCCCATTCCTACGGGCTGACCTCGGTACGGGCGCACTTCAACGTCATGGCGTGGAGCGATGACGCGGAGGAACTGAAGCATATCAAGAACGACGTGGGCAGCCAGCTGGCGAGCATGGAGTGCGTGCCGCGCCACAACACCATCGACTGCCCGACACTCTACTGGGCGGCAATGCCCGGCAACGCGGCGGACTTCCCGGCGGAAGAGAGTTTCCACACCTTCATCGAGCAGGCGGTATGCCTCTTTACGGAGGAAACCAACTACCGAAGTTCGCTATCGCCCTTCGGCATCAAGATGGTGGACAGGCTCACGGGAAAACCGTTGCACCTCGACATCAGCGACCTGCCGATGAAGCGGGGCATCACCACTAACCGCAACAAGTTCGTGTTGGGTCCTTCGGGCAGCGGCAAGTCGTTTTTCATGAACCACCTCGTGAGGCAATACTACGAACAGGGTACGCACGTGGTATTGGTGGACACAGGAAACTCCTATCAGGGCTTGTGCGAGATGATCCGGCGCAAGACAAACGGGGCGGACGGCGTGTACTTCACCTACACGGAGGAGAAACCGATTTCGTTCAACCCGTTCTACACCGATGATTATGTGTTCGACGTGGAGAAGAAGGACAGCATCAAGACATTGCTGCTGACACTCTGGAAGTCGGAGGACGACAAAGTGACGAAGACGGAAAGCGGCGAACTGGGCAGTGCGGTGAACGCCTACATCGAGCGTATCAGGGCTGACCGGAGCATCGTTCCCTCGTTCAACACCTTCTATGAGTATATGCGCGACGACTACCGCCGTGAACTGGCGGAACGTGAGATAAAGGTGGAGAAGTCAGACTTCAACATCGACAATATGCTCACCACCATGCGGCAATATTACCGGGGTGGACGCTACGACTTCCTGCTCAACTCCACGGAGAACATTGACCTGCTCGGCAAGCGGTTCATTGTCTTCGAGATTGACAGTATTAAGGAAAATCGCGAGCTTTTCCCGGTCGTGACCATCATCATCATGGAAGCCTTCATTAACAAGATGCGCCGTCTGAAAGGCGTACGCAAACAGCTGATAGTGGAAGAGGCTTGGAAGGCACTCTCTTCGGCGAATATGGCTGAGTACCTGCGCTATATGTACAAGACCGTGCGCAAGTATTACGGGGAGGCAATCGTGGTGACGCAGGAGGTGGACGACATCATTTCCTCGCCCGTCGTCAAGGAGAGCATCATCAACAACTCCGACTGCAAGATACTTCTCGACCAGCGGAAATACATGAATAAGTTTGATGCCATACAGTCCCTGTTGGGTCTTACGGAGAAGGAGAAGTCACAGATACTCTCCATCAACATGGCGAACAACCCGTCAAGGCTCTACAAGGAAGTTTGGATCGGGCTGGGTGGCACACAGTCGGCGGTCTATGCCACCGAAGTTAGTGCTGAAGAGTATCTGGCGTACACCACCGAAGAAACGGAAAAAGTAGAGGTGTACCGTCTGGCGGAGCAGCTGGGCGGCGACATCGAAGCCGCCATCCGGCAGCTTGGCGAAAGACGGAGAAACAAGGAATAAGTAAAAACGATTCATCAACCAAAAAAGAAAATGCGTATGAGTATATCAAGAACGAAAATGCTGCAAGTCAGCAAGTGTTTAATCGGGCTGGCGGTCATGGTGCTGCAATCCTGCGAGGTAGCGGACAACCGCCGCGACCTGCTTTGCGGGAACTGGGAAAGCGTGGAAGGAAAGCCCGACGTGCTTATCTACAAGGAGGGCGAAGCCTATAAGGTGACGGTGTTCAAACGGAGCGGCATCTGTCGCAAGCTGAAGCCGGAAACCTATCTCTTGCAGGAGGAGAACGGCAACCTGTTCATGAACACCGGATTCCGTATCGACGTGTCCTACAACAAAGTGACGGACATCCTGACCTTCTCGCCGAACGGGGACTACGTGCGCGTGAACCCGAAACCGGACCATCCGATAGGCGAGCAATAAATAATGAAATCCACTAAAATCCAAAGTAACATGAGAACAAGAATAATATTAGCCATCTGCCTGTGCCTGTTTGCAGTCGGCAGGGCAAGCGCACAGTGGGCGGTGATAGACCCGTCCAACATCGCGCAGAGCATCGTGAACACCTCCAAGAACGTGGTACACACTTCCACGACCGCCCAGAATATGATAAAAAATTTTCAAGAGACGGTGAAAATTTACGAGCAGGGCAAGAAGTATTACGACGCACTCAAATCCGTGAACAATCTGGTAAAGGACGCCCGGAAGGTGCAGCAGACCATCCTGATGGTGGGTGACATCACCGACACCTATGTGACCAGCTTCCAGAGGATGATGCGTGACGACAACTTCACGGTGGAGGAACTGGGAGCCATCGCCTTCGGCTACACCAAGCTGTTGGAAGAATCCAACGATGTGCTGACGGAACTGAGGAACGTGGTGAACATCACCACGCTCTCCATGACGGACAAGGAGCGCATGGATGTGGTGGAACGCTGCTACTCCAAGATGAAGCGTTACCGCAACCTCGTGAGCTACTACACCAACAAGAACATCAGCGTGAGCTACCTGCGGGCAAAAAAGAAGAACGACCTCGACCGCATCATGGGGCTGTACGGGAACATGAACGAAAGATACTGGTAGCCTATGAATTTCGACAACCTTCACCAGATTCTGCGCTCGCTCTACGAGCAGATGATGCCGCTATGCGGGGACATGGCGGGCGTGGCGAAAGGCATCGCCGGGCTGGGCGCATTGTTCTACGTCGCCTACCGGGTGTGGCAGTCGCTGGCGAGAGCCGAACCGATAGACGTGTTCTCCATGCTCCGCCCGTTTGCGATAGGCTTATGTATCATGTTCTTCCCGACGGTGGTATTAGGTACGATAAACAGCATCATGTCGCCCGTCGTGCAAGGCACGGCAAAGATGCTGGAGGCGGAAACGCTGGACATGAACCGATACCGTGAGCAGAAGGACAAACTGGAATACGAGGCGATGATGCGCAACCCCGAAACCGCCTACCTTGTGTCGAACGAGGAGTTTGACAAACAGCTGGAGGAACTGGGCTGGTCACCCGGTGACATGGTGACGATGGCGGGAATGTATATCGAGCGTGGAATGTACAACATGAAGAAAGGCATCCGCGATTTCTTCCGCGAGATACTGGAACTGATGTTCCAAGCCGCTGCCCTCGTGATAGACACCATCCGCACCTTTTTTCTCGTGGTGCTGGCGATACTCGGTCCGATAGCCTTCGCCATATCGGTATGGGACGGTTTTCAAAGTACACTCACACAGTGGATATGCCGCTACATACAGGTTTATCTGTGGCTGCCCGTGTCGGATATGTTCAGCACCATACTGGCGAAGATTCAGGTGCTGATGCTGCAAAGCGACATCGAGCGTATGCAGGCTGACCCGAACTTCTCGCTGGATTCGAGCGACGGTGTGTACATCGTCTTCATGATCATAGGAATCATCGGCTACTTCACCATCCCGACGGTGGCAGGCTGGATTATCCAAGCCGGAGGCATGGGAAGCTACGGTCGCAACGTGAACCAGACGGCAGGACGAGCCGGAAGCATGGCGGGCAGCGTGGCGGGTGCAGCCGCAGGCAACATGGTCGGACGTGCCGGGAAACTGCTGAAATAATCAACTGACAATTAAAAACGAATAAAAAACAATGGAATTTAAGTCACTCAAAAACATCGAATCATCGTTCAGGCAGATACGCCTGTTCGGTATCGTCTTCCTCTCGTTGTGCGCCGTGATAACGGTATGGAGCGTGTGGAGTTCCTACCGCTTCGCAGAGCGGCAACGGGAAAAGATTTACGTGCTGGACAACGGCAAGTCGCTGATGCTGGCTCTCTCGCAGGACTTGTCGCAGAACCGTCCGGCGGAGGCAAGGGAACACGTGCGCCGCTTCCACGAGCTGTTCTTCACGCTCTCGCCCGAAAAGAGCGCAATAGAGCATAACGTGAAACGCGCCCTGCTATTAGCGGACAAAAGTGTTTACAACTACTATTCGGACTTCGCCGAGAAGGGGTACTACAACCGCATCATCGCCGGGAACATCAACCAAGTGCTGAAAGTGGACAGCGTGGTGTGCGACTTCAACGGCTACCCGTACCGTGCGACTACCTACGCCACGCAGAAGATCATCCGGCAAAGCAACGTCACCGAGCGCAGCCTCGTGACGACGTGCCGCCTCTTGAACTCGTCCCGTTCGGACGACAATCCCAACGGTTTCACCATCGAGGGATTCACCATCATCGAGAACAAGGATTTACAAACCATCAAAAGGTAACGGACATGAAAAAAATCAGGAAATCATTTTGGCGTGCGTACTGGAAGCTCCACGACAAAAAGAAAATGCTGGTGGCAAGGCTCAAAGGCTATCTGGACGGCTTGCCCCCGAAGACACGTAAACGCATCGTGCTGGCGATGCTCGCCGCCTTCGCGGTGCTTGCCCTCTACACCTTCGGCAAAGCCGTCTATGACATCGGCAGGAATGACGGCAGCCGGATAGTAACAGACCATGCCGGACAGGTGGA
Organism: uncultured Alistipes sp.; assembly: GCA_947623305.1. GTDB lineage: Bacteria > Bacteroidota > Bacteroidia > Bacteroidales > Rikenellaceae > Alistipes. The sequence goes on from CANQGQ010000005.1 coordinate 15,221, forward strand.
ACTGTCCGTAAAGCTGGAAAACAATCACAATGTAATACCTTATTTATATGGAACAGACGAAGAATGAACCTAAAAACGAAAACAAGGCGGCTCCTGACAACGGGAAACCGAAGAAGGAGCGCAAGCCGCTGACCGAAGCCCAAAGGCTGAAACGTCAGAAAATGATAGTGCTGCCCACTATGGTGCTGGTATTCATCGGGGCGATGTGGCTGATATTCGCCCCGTCTTCCGACAAGGAGCAGCAGCCGGGGACGGGAGGTTACAACATCGAAATGCCCGACGCGGACAAGGCGAACCGCCAGATCATCGGTGACAAGGCGAAAGCCTACGAACAGGGGGCGATGGAGGAACGTCAGGAGAACCGCAGCCGCACCATGCAGGAACTGGGCGATATGTTCGACCGAGAGGTGGCGGAAACGGACAGCGGCAGGGACTTCGACCTTGCCAATCCCGGCGGTACGGAAGAGAATGTGAAGTCTGCCCCGAAAACCATCCAGTCCTCCGCAGCCGCCTACCGCGACCTAAACGCCACGCTCGGCAACTTCTATGAGCAGCCGAAGAACGACAATGCGGAAATGGACGAACTGTTGGAGCGTATCGCCTCGCTGGAATCGGAACTTGAAAGCGAGAAGGGTAAAGCGTCCGCTATGGATGACCAAGTGGCACTCATGGAGAAGTCCTACGAGCTGGCGGCGAAGTACATGGGCGGGCAGAACGGCACACAGCCACCTGTCGGACAGGCGGCAGAGCCTTACCCCGTGCAGAAAACCGGAAAGAACACGGCTGCACCTGTCAGGCAGGTGGCGCATCAGGTGGTATCCTCGCTCTCGCAGCCGATGAGCAACGCCGAATTTGTCGCCTCCTTCTCGCAGGAGCGCAACCGCAGTTTCAATACGGCGGTAGGTGTCATGACCGTATCGGACAAAAACACCATATCGGCGTGCATCTATGGGGCGCAGAGTGTGACGGACGGGCAGGCGGTAAGATTACGGCTGCTGGAGCCGATGGCGGTGGCGGACAAAATCATCCCCCGCAATGCGGTGGTGGTCGGCACGGCAAAGATTCAGGGCGAACGGCTCGATATTGAAATCACGTCGCTGGAATATTCGGGTACGATTATCCCGGTAGAACTGGCAGTGTATGACACGGACGGGCAGCCCGGTATCTTCATTCCCAACTCTATGGAAATGAATGCCGTCAGGGAGGTTGCCGCCAACATGGGCGGCTCGCTGGGTAGCAGCATCAATATCTCCACCAACGCCGGGGCGCAGCTCGCCTCCGACTTGGGCAAGGGGCTGATACAAGGCACGAGCCAGTACATCGCCAAAAAGATGCGCACGGTGAAAGTGCATCTGAAAGCCGGGTACAAGGTCATGCTCTATCAGGACAGAGATTGAAAACAATAACAATCAACGACTAATAAAAAAACAACAACCCAATTTTATTTACCACTAAAATCCAAAGTAATGAGAAAAGTAATCATCATGTTTGCCCTCGCTATGGGCATTGCAACTGCCAATGCGCAGGAGAACGTAACCGTTGGAACGGACAATGGAAGTGAACAACCGACCTTGACAAAGGAGGTCTATCCGCAGAAGGAGGCGGACGGCGACCTGTATCACGGGCTGACAAAGAAGCTGACCTTCGACCGCATGGTTCCCCCGCACGGCTTGGAAGTGACCTACGACAAGACCGTCCACGTCATTTTCCCCTCGGAAGTGCGCTACGTTGATTTAGGCTCGCCCGACCTGATTGCGGGCAAAGCCGACGGAGCGGAGAACGTCATCCGCGTAAAGGCTACCGTGAGGAATTTTCCGAACGAAACCAATATGTCCGTGATAACGGAGGACGGTAGTTTCTACACCTTCAACGTGAAATATGCAGCCGAACCGCTGCTGCTCAACGTGGAGATGTGCGACTTCATCCATGACGGCGAGAAGGTGAACCGTCCGAACAATGCGCAAGAAATCTATCTGAAGGAACTGGGCAGCGAAAGCCCGATGCTGGTGCGCCTTATCATGAAGTCCATCCACAAGCAGAACAAGCGTGAAGTGAAGCACATCGGCTGCAAGCGATTCGGCATCCAGTACCTGCTGAAAGGCATCTACACGCATAATGGGTTGCTCTATTTCCACACGGAGATAAAGAACCAGAGCAACGTGCCTTTCGACGTGGACTACATCACATGGAAAATCGTGGACAAGAAGGTGGCGAAGCGTACCGCCGTGCAGGAGCAGATTATCCTGCCGCTCCGTGCGCAGAACTACGCCACGCTCGTGCCGGGCAAGAAGAGCGAGCGCACGGTGTTCACGATGGCGAAGTTCACCATCCCCGACGACAAATGCCTCGTGGTGGAACTCAACGAGAAGAACGGGGGTCGTCACCAGTCTTTCGTGATTGAGAACGAGGACTTGGTACGTGCCAATACCATCAACGAACTTCAAGTGCGCTGACCATGAGGAAGTACATCGCAATAATTATCGCGTCGCTTGCCCTGTTTACGGGGCAGGCGCACGCCCAGCGATGCCTGCCGAAGATGCAGGGCATCGAGATCAGGGCGAACATGGCGGACGGTTTCAATCCCGGAGGCAACGATGGTGGGTACAGCTTCGGAGCGGCTCTTTCCACCTACACGAAAAAGGGGAACAAATGGGTGCTCGGCGGCGAATATCTGTTGAAGAACAACCCTTACAAGGACGGGAAGATACCCGTGGCGCAGTTCACGGCGGAGGGGGGATACTACTTCAAGATACTTTCCGATGCCCGAAAAATCGTGTTCGTCTATGCAGGGGCTTCGGCTCTTGCCGGATATGAATCGGTGAACTGGGGCGAAAAGGTGCTGCATGACGGCTCCACGCTCCATGACCGGGACGCCTTCATCTACGGCGGTGCGCTGACGCTCGATATGGAGTTTTATGTGGCAGACCGTATCGCTCTGCTCGCCAACCTCCGGGAGCGTTGCCTGTGGGGTGGCGACACGAGGAAGTTTCATACGCAGTGGGGCGTGGGCATCAAGTTCATCATTAACTGACGCACCGCATGGAACGGACGGAAATCGACGCCATGAGGCATATACCCCTTGCGGACTTCCTCGCACGGCTGGGACATGAGCCTGTCCGAAGAAGCGGCAACGAATTGTGGTATCGTGCGCCATATCGCAATGAGCGCACGCCCTCTTTCCGAGTGAACGTGGCAAAACAGCTCTGGTACGACTTCGGACTGGGCAAAGGTGGCGACATCTTCACGCTTGCCGGGGAGTTTATCGGAAGCAACGACTTCATGGAACAAGTGAAGTTCATAGCGGAAACCGCCAATATACCTATGCCTGTTCCCGAAGTGAGCAAACCGACTTTCCTGCCTAAACCGTCAGAACCTGCCTTTGAGGGAGTGGAAGCCGTCCCGCTGTTTCGTTCTCCACTGACGGACTATCTGGCGGAACGGGACATTCCTTACGGCATTGCATCCCGGTATTGCTGCCGACTGAATTACGGTGTGCGTGGCAAGCGGTATTTCGCCGTCGGCTTCCCGAATATGGCGGGCGGATATGAAATCCGCAGCCGCTTCTTCAAGGGATGCGTACCTCTGAAGGATGTGTCGCTGGTCAAGGCGGAAGGCTCTCCGGCTGACGTGTGCAGCGTCTTTGAGGGCTTCATGGACTTTCTTTCCGCCGTCACGCTCGGATTGGAAACGGGCGATTGCCTTGTGCTGAACTCCGTTTCCAACGTGGAAAAGGCGATGAAGTATTTGGACGGTTACGGGCGCATAGACTGTTACCTCGACCGTGACGAAGCCGGACGGCGCACGTTGGAAACACTGAAAGGACATTATGAGGAACGTGTCTGCGACCGTTCTGCCCTCTATGACGGTTGCAAGGACTTGAACGAGTATCTGCAACTGACAACGAAAAAAAGAAATGAACAATAACTTAAAAATCAAAGAACAATGAACATACTGAACAATAAGAACAAGAGAACATCAATCTTCAAGGCGTTGGCACTCTGCCTGTTCGCCGCTGTGTCGCTCACGCTCGTGTCGTGTGACGACGACATGGACATCCAGCAATCCTATCCCTTCACGGTGGAAACCATGCCCGTGCCGAACAAGGTAACAAAGGGGCAGACGGTGGAAATCCGCTGTGAACTGAAAAAAACAGGCGACTTCGCCAACACCCTCTATACCATCCGGTATTTCCAGTTCGAGGGAGAAGGTACGCTGAAAATGGACAACGGAATCACGTTCCTGCCCAATGACCGCTACCTGCTCGAAAACGAGAAGTTCCGGCTGTACTATACGGCGCAAGGTGACGAAGCGCACAACTTCATCGTAGTGGTGGAAGACAATTTCAGCAACTCCTACGAATTGGAGTTTGACTTCAACAACCGTAATATGAAGGATGACGGGGCTATCTCTGTTGTCCCCATCGGAAACTTCAAGCCCCTTATACGATGATGCGTGTATTCATGGCTATCCTCTGTTCGCTTCTGGCGGTCTGTTCCGTGTCCGCACGGGACAGACGCCATGAGGAAACGGACAGGCAGGCGACTATCTACCGGCTGCCACCATTTGAGAGAGCGGTGCGATGCACGAAATATTTTGAGGGTTGGCACTCTGAAAAACATTACCCGTATGTGGGATATGGGCATAAGTTGTTACAGGGCGAAAGGTATTCGGCACGCACCATGACGAAGCGGCAGGCGGACGCGCTTCTGCGGAAAGACCTACGGAAGTTCTGCGCGATGTTCCGGCAGTTCGGGAAAGATAGTCTGCTCCTTGCCACGCTTGCCTACAATGTCGGTCCATACCGTTTGTTGGGAAACGGGAAGATACCCAAAAGCACGCTGATCCGAAAGTTGGAGGCTGGCGACAGGAACATCTATCGGGAGTATATTGCTTTCTGCAACTACAAAGGGAAACGGCACGCCATGCTGCTCAAACGAAGAAAGACAGAGTTTGCGCTGCTGTATGTACCATAAAAAGTAAGTGTCCGACAACATAAACTCCGATGAAGTTGGGGATGCTTTATCGGAGTTTATGTTATATCAATATTTTAATTGATGGTCAGTACTTGATTTTACAAGTGACTCATTCAAGTAGTTTCGCTTTTTTCATGTAACTTTGCAAAAAAATAAAGGATATGGATAGACAATTACCGTATGAGATAAGCTACAAGACGATTGCTTTTTGGCGCAATATCGAAAATGGATTCCTCTGGAGTACATTCATATGTTCAATATTACTCCAAACGTTCCAAATAAATTGTATAAGCCATTCATTAGATTCTATAAAATGGATTGCTAATTTATTTAATGTTTTGAATTATATTTCTATTATAGGGTATGGTTTATTATATATAATCGTAGAAATTATAATGCAACCTATGGCTGCTAATGAAAGACGGAAAGGATTTATCGACAATTCATTAGGCACGAAATTGCTGGAAAAGCCAGTTTTGAATTATTACGATAATGATTCTATTGAGAAAGGACCATATAAAATGTTGGTTAATTGTTATGAGAATTGTTTTTTTACATATAATATCATTAAAGTGATGTTGCCTAAAATGGCAATAAAGAACACAATACTATTTGGTTTGCTTTTGATATTTGCATACTACGGAATAAAAGATAACGTCGTTGCCATACCATTCTTGCAACTATTTTTATCGTCATTGTTCTTAATAGAACTGATATACCACATAGCATTCTTTTTTAGATTAAAGAATTTGTGTGATAAATTCAAACAAATTTTTAGCACACCTAAATCAACTAAAAATAAAACTATTCAGGATGCTATCTATATGGTACTTGAATATGAAACGACATTGGCATATAATAAATCTCCGAATAGCAATTCTGTGTACAAAAAACTAAACAATAAATTAACAGAAGAATGGAGCTGTATAAAACAGAATTATGATATTCGATAAATTAGACAAATATACAACAGAAAGTGTATTACAAGGACATCCCGATAAAATATGCGACCAAATAAGTGATGCTCTTTTAGATGCTTTCTTGATGCAAGATTGTAATGCCCATACAGCAATAGAATGCTTGGGAAGTGGTAATAATTTAATTGTTGCTGGAGAAATTAGTACTCAAAATAAAAGGGTTGATATTGAGAAAATTGTCAATGATGTATATCAATCCATAGGCTATTGTGAAAAATTAAACATACTGAACTTTTTGACTTCACAATCAAGACAACTAAATGATGCTGTTATGAACGGTGGAGCTGGCGACCAAGGTATTGTGTATGGTTATGCTATAAACAATCAATATAATTATCTTCCGTATGGTGTATATTTATCTAATTTAATAGCCAAAGAGATTGATACGTATAGAAAGAGCGTAGATTATCTCCTCCCTGATGGGAAAGTACAAGTTACAATTAGCGAAAATAATCTTGAACAATTGATAATCAATGTACAGCATAAGGAGAATGTTCATCCCGATTTCATTGAAAATGAAATAAAACAGAAGGTTTTAACTCAACTGATTGATTGTATAAATGTAGATATTCAGATAAATAGGAAATCAAAATTTTATAAAGGTGGGTTTGTTAACGATACAGGATTAACTGGTCGTAAAATAATGATAGACACTTATGGCGGTTTGGTAACACATGGCGGAGGTGCTTTTTCTGGAAAGGATCCGAGCAAAATAGATAGAAGTGCTGCTTACATGGCTCGATTTGTTGCAAAAAACATAGTCGCAAACGGATTAGAAAAAGAATGCAAAATAGCAGTGGCTTATTTGTTTGGAGAAGAACAGCCTACCATGCTAAATGTTTCCACAGACAAAGAATCCAATTCTACAAAATTGAAACAATTTATTCTATCAAAATTCGATTTTAGACCTAATGCAATAATTGAGTTGTTAAAATTAAAGAATACTATATATCAACCAACTTCTATATACGGACATTTCTCTAATCCTAATTACAATTGGGAACAAATCATATCTTTATAAGACTGGTTTTATCGAAGATTGGCACAGAGGTTTCTTTGCTACTTTCTTTGTCCGCCATCCTGCTCACTGAAAGAAAGTAGGCGGCTTTTGCCGCCCACCCACTCAAAAACGGGTGTAAAGTCCCGTTACCATCGTGAACATTTCCTCCAGCATATCGCAATATATCCCCTCGTGCGTTTCAATGTCCTTCGTCCTGCACTCGAATGTCTTTTTGCTGAACGTCCTGCGGTAGAAGCGCATATTGTAGAGGTCTGCCCCTCCGTCATAGATGATGTCAAGGCGGTTGGCACTCGTCTTGTTCCTCGCAAGGCTCATGCGTAAGCCGTTGCCCATGTCTATGAAGTCTTTGCTTCCCGTCATGGCGGCAAAGCGTCTGCCACCTATCTGCTCCAAAATTGTCTTTGCTATCATATTCATTCTTCTTTGGGTGCTATGTTCGGGCGGTGCGGACACCGCCCGAATGTTCAAAATTCTGTTTTCTCGGCTATGGGGGTGTTCCTTTCCAACCATGTTTTCACACACTCCATATTGTACTCGCTCGTTATGACTGCCGTATGGCTGTCAATGGCGGTAAACCGACTGCTCTCATAGTCCTCTACCCATCCTTTAAGGGTTTCAACTCCCCACGCTTCGGCATCGTCAAAGATGCCGTCCAATTCCGTGATGGGCTTGCTGAACTTGACTATCAGCGTTTGGTAGCCTGATTCGTTCATCGCTTGTCCTCCTTTCCTCTTTTTGCCGTCAGCCACTTGTCCCGTGCGGCTCGGCACTCGTCCAAAGTGGGTTTCACACAAGAGAATAATTCCCCGTCCGTGTGGCGGTAGTCGTACTGCACAAGTGTCCGCTTGCGTCTGCCGATACCCGTTTGGAACTTCTCGTATTTCTCTGTCCCTGCTTTCGTGCAGGTGCTTACTCCGTTGATGGTCATCCGTGTACTCATAATCGTTGTTTTTAGATGGTTAGAAATGTACTGACAACACTCTGCTCCGCATAACCATTTCGGGGTTACTCGTATAGCGTTGGTGCAGGTAGAAATGATGTGAGCCGAAGCCGTAAAGGAAGAACTTGTCAAGTTCGTGTTTCTCGGAAAAGTCCTTTACGCTTGCCCTTAACTGCTCCTCACTCTGACAAAAAGTGAGGAGGTTCATAAATGCAAGGAACATCGTGGGAATTTTATCGTCCCACAAGCAAACCATGCTTTCAAATCTTACTTCCATATTATTCTGTATTATAGGTTGATATTATGCTGCGTTCATACGCTGACGGATAAGTCCGGCATTGTCCTCCACAAGTCGGATGATGCGGTCGTGGTACTCGGTATTGGAATTGCATACCCCTCTGCTTTGTACCACTTTCAGCGTTTTCAGTGACACTTCTATCGTTTCAATCCGTTTGCCGTCAATGGTGGCGGATAGGATAAGGGAGTTTGCCTTGTTGTGATAACCGCCCACACAATGGTGCATTATCCGCCCTTCTTCTTCCATTTCCTCAACGCTCTCTATGACCTTGATGCAGATAAGGCTGTCGGAGAACACAAGTCCGAAGAAGATGCCTTTGGCTTTCAGATAATTCTTCTCGTCCTCAATCGCCTTTTGCCGTTGCTGCTCCGTCCGCTCACGCTCCCTTTGCAGGTTGCGTTTTCTCACCAACTTGTCGTGTTCCGCTTTGAGGTCGGTAGGGCAGACGTACTTCGGGCTGTTCGTATCCTTGCCGAAATGACGCAGGAGGTCGATGGTGTCACGCCACATGGAGCCGTCCGAAATGGTGTAACCGTTGCGGATACATATCTTGACGGATGCCCAATACCGCTCCATGTCAAAGGAACTGCGGATATAGTAACGCAACATAGTATATTGCCCTGCCTTCAAGAGTGTTTCGGCTCGGCTGTCGGAAAGGATAGCCGTGAAAAGGTCATACGGTAGTATGTTGTGGTAGTCCCCCTTGAAACCGTTACGTTTCAGTTCGGGAATGAAACGCTGTCGAGGATGGGTGCATACTGGGGCAATATCGTATGCTTGGAGTTTGTTTTGCTTGCGTACCTCCATGTCGCTGTATTCCGCCCATTGGTCGTAATACAACATTGACATACCACGCAGTCGGGCAACGGTCGTTGTCTTTCCATCGGGTGAAATCCACCTCTGCACCACTTCATAAATTGAATACTCGGCTGCTTGCCCTGCCTTGTATCGGGACTTGACGAAGAAGAAGCGTATCACTTGGTACTGCCTGCTGGTCGTAACGATGGAGAAATACTCATTGTCGTTGAAAACGCTCTTTCGGGTGCGCAATGCTTCCAACTGCATACCGCAATGGGGGCAGGTGCATCCGCAAAGGGTGTCTGCAAGGTCGTGGTCGCTCTTCCACGAATGTCCGCACTCGGTACAGATGTTCGTGCCGTCCGCTCTCTTGATTGCGTAGTGTTTGAAGCAATGACGGAAAGCGTATGCCTTTTGCGTGGCGGTCAATCTCGGTAGTCGCTTGCTCAGATGTGCGACTTCCTGCTGTATATGTGTTCTCGGTTTCATAAGCCTAAATCAAATAATGAGGGTTGTTGTACTTCTTGGGTGGTCGCTTTGGTGGCGGTTCTCGGCTTGTTGCGGTTCTGCAACTTGCGGACTTCCTCCTCTTGATATTGTCGGATAGCCTTCTGACGTGCTTCCGCCTTTTCCTCTGCGGTGAGTTCCACCACATGGTTCACGGCTACTTGGCATTGGATAGGCTTGCCCACCTCTATCTCGTTCTCGTCATAGTAGTGTACGACTTGTCCGTATATCTCCCCGTCCGTGAAGCCGTTGCAACCGCTTTTCTGCACATAGTTCAGAATGTAGGTCACGCAATCGTCTATGTTCTTGGCAGGGTTACGGTATTTCTTGGCAAAGAGCGCATCTTCCGCTGCACGTTGCTCCAAATACATCTGTATCGTTCTCTTGAAATGGTCTGTCGTTTTCATATCGTTATCGGTAAGATTAAAGGGTGAATAACCAAAGGATGAAGCCGAATAAGGCGATTGCGGAAAGGATAGCCACGATTATGCCTATCGCCACTCGGGACACTCCGTTTACTATCTCTCTGACGATACCCCAAAGGATGCCGAACACCCAAAGGGCGGTGCGCATGATTAGGGCGCATATCGCAAGCCCTATGTATTGCGCCACTTGTCTGAAGTCTGCCGTTGCTGTCATATCCTCGCTATTTTTCAAGTTCTACAATGTTGTCTATCCTGCCGTATAGGTATCTACGAAGTCCGGTCTTGTCCGTTGCCTTGTATTCCGTCCAACGTCCGTATTGGCACACGAGAAACGTGCGGAGTACATCGGAGAAGTCAAACCTCCAGCCTTGCAGGGGGACTGCGCTCTTGAAATAGGTGTTGCTATTCACCTTTTCGGTGAGCCAATCTTTTTCCTCTCGGTTCATCTGTCCTCCGTTGTTCAGTTTTTCACGAAGGATGTAAACCTTACTGCCTTTCAGTGCTTCCAATGTCGGCACTTCCCAAGCCACGAATTTTGTTGCCATTGTTGTTCCCATATCCGTTCTGTTTTTGATTTTTTGTTTTTAATGCGGATTCAAGAGCTGAGGGAGTTGAGTTTCAAACTATCTTATCTGCCTCTCGTTTATCCGACATTTTTTTTATGCGTCTTTCTGTCGCATCGGTCGTTTTCGTTTCGGGTGCTTAAAAAGGTAGGGATTAGGGAATGCAAGGTTTTTCGAGAAAAATACTACCCGCAGGGCTGGAGATTTTTCCCGAAAACAGGAGGCTTGACCTTGCTTTCCCGTCAAATCCCGAAATTACCTTTGCGCCCAGAACGGAAATGACTGCCTGATGCGGCCCACTGAAAGGCGCGAAAATGGAGGTAAACGGAAGTAGAGGCAGATTAGACAGAAAACTTCAAAAGAGAAATCCGTGAAAAAAGGAAGTCCCCCCAAAAAAGGACATAGCCGGTAGCATGAAACCGAGCAAACCACCTGCAAGGAAGTATGGTTTTATCTGTCCGGCCGGACGTGTCGGGGCGGGCAGATAAAATCATTCTTCCCTGTTTGCCTGCTGTGGGTGACGGCTTGTTCCATTTATGGGCAAGCGGTCATACACGGCTTTCCGCTTCCGGCTCAAAAGAACGGCGAAAAAGAAAAATCATCTGAAAAGCCGTAAAAACACCTCTTTGGCATAAGCACAAAAGAAATGGGCTTTGCCTCATCAGTCTAAACTGTTGCTTAGGCGTGAGGCAAAGCCCTTTTCTCCGCTTATGCAGTAGTCGGCACACGTTCGTTCAAAATCCTTTTGGGCGATGGTGTACCGACGAATAAAGCCGCTTTTACGGAAAAACTTGTATGAGATAGAAAAAAAATCAGGGAGATTCATATCAAAATCTCCCGTTTTATTGTTACTTTTGCATACGAAGAGTTCTTTGAAGGTTACGCAACGCGCAGAAGAATAATGCAGCAGATAACTAACTAAATCGTAACCTATTACTATCATGAGCGATTAACATACGCTCATTTCCAATAAAATACACTCTTTTCGTAACTTCATCATGCGAAGATTCAGGATAGCCTGATACCTTCACAAGCATTGCTCCATTAAGAGGGTTCCCTATAAAATATTTTTCTTCCATATCTAAATAATATATGTATGCGTTGCAAAGATACGAATTAATTTAACTTTACATTGCAATGGTTCGCGCCGGCCGATTAGGGCATCCATTCGACGATGCCATCGGCTGGATGCGTTGTCCGCCAAGCCTCGAATTCCTCCCAAGTGCGTATGCCGTCCCGTATAACCGCTTGGTAATACTCGATTCCCATGATTTTCAGCTCGTCGGGTGTTTCGAATTTCAATCGCAGGATGGCTTCGCGCCGTTCGTCGGTCAACGCTGCGGCGATGCGGTCGGCCACCTGTTCGAAATAACCGTCGTATCGCGATCCGCGCAGAATGTGGATCAGGTCGATTTGCCACAATTCGTTTTCATTGTCCCGATACCATGCGTGCCATTCGATGCAGGCCTCGTCGGCGTCGAGCGAATTGCCGAACGAGATCCGGACGATACCCGGGCAGGAAGCAAGCCGCCCCATAACATCGAAATCCGACCGGAGGTCGATGCGGTCGGAATAGATATGGAAATCCAAATCCCGATGCTTGGCTAACAGCCCCATGCGCATGGAACCTACCTGCCGGACTTCGGCGCCGATGCTTTGCCAAAGCCGTTGCAAATCGAGTGCGGCGATGATTTGGTGGGCGCGGCGGGTATTTTCCGCTGCGCGTTCTGCATAAGCGCTCATGGAATCAATAGCCTAAAATGCGCAACATCGACCGATAGGATTGTTCTTTGGCGAACAGGCGCGTATAATACTCGTTGTCCGACTTGTCGCGGTCGATGACGATGTGCTTCGGTGCCGGAATCAGACAGTGCTGGATGCCGCCGAACCCGCCGATTGATTCCTGATAAGCTCCCGTGTGGAACAAGCCGATGTATTGCGTGTTGCCCGGTTCGAGTTTGGGCAGGAAGATGGCGTTGGTGTGGCACTCCGCATTGTAGAAATCTTCGCTGTCGCACGTGAGCCCTCCGAGGAATACCCGTTGATATTCCTTGTCCCAGTGGTTGATGGCCAGCATGATGTAGCGCTGGTTGATGCCCCATGTATCGGGCAAAGTAGTAATGAACGACGAGTCGATCATGTACCAGTTCTCCCGATCGTTCTGCTGCTTTTGGTTCACGATGGAGTAGAGCGCCGCACCGCTTTCGCCTACGGTGAAAGAGCCGAATTCCGTGAAGATATTGGGCTCTTCGATGCCGTTGCGTTGGCAGATGTTTTTGATCTGGGCGACGATCTCTTCGGTCAGATATTCGTAGTCGTATTCGAAATTGAGCGAGTTCTTGATGGGGAATCCGCCGCCAATATTGAGGCTGTCCAACTCCGGACAAATGCGTTTCAGTTCGCAGTAGACGTTCAGACACTTCGACAATTCGTTCCAATAGTAGGCCGTGTCCTTGATGCCCGTATTGATGAAAAAGTGCAGCATCTTGAGCTGGAATTTCTTGCTGTTCTTGAGCTTGGCCTTGTAGAAATCGACGATGTCGTTGTAGCGGATGCCGAGCCGCGAGGTGTAGAAGTCGAATTTAGGTTCCTCCTCACAGGCAATGCGGATGCCTACTTTGCATTTTTTCGTGAAGGCATCTTCGAAGAGGTCGAGTTCCTCCTTGTTGTCGAGCACCGGAATGGTGTTGATGAAGCCGTCGTTGACCAATTGGGCGATGTTCTCGACATACTGCGGGCGCTTGAATCCGTTGCAGACGATATAGCGATCCTTGTCGATGATGCCGCTGTCGTAGAGCGCATTGATGATATGGATGTCGTAGGCCGACGAGGTCTCCAGATGGATGTCGTTTTTCATCGCCTCCTCCAGCACGAACGAAAAATGACTCGACTTGGTGCAGTAACAATAGTTGTACGAACCTTTGTAATCGACCTTCGCCATGGCTACGTTGAACATGCGTTTCGCCCGATTGATCTGCGACGAGATTTTGGGCAGATAGGTGATCTTGAGTGGCGTGCCGTATTGTTTGATCAACTCCATCAGCGGAATGTCATGGAATTGCAGTTCGTTGTCTTCGACCGAAAACTCGTCCTGCGGGAAGTCGAACGATTGTTCGATGAGGTCGATGTACTTGTCCTTCATGGCTCGTTGTCGTTTTCGTAAGGAATCCGTCTCGGTTACATTGCAAATTTCGGGACAATGTAGCTCGATCGGATCGGGTTCGGGTTACGGGATGCAAAGTAAACGATTATTTTCCGGATCGCCGCCGCTTTCGCCGATTATTTTGAAAAAGTAGGCCGGATTTTGCTTTTTTCTGCGAAAAGCGGTAAATTTGAGCCGTAAATCGAATAAAGCGAAAGTAGTGCGGTGGAGTTGCAGACTGTCCTGACGAAATATCTGGAGACGCACAAACGGATCGTCGTTCCTCAGTTGGGGGTCTTTCTCGTCAAGGAGCCCGGCAAGAGCATCGTCTTTTCGGAACTGATGAAGCGCGACGATGGGGTTCTGCGCGGTTTGTTGATGGCCGACGGACGGAGCGAAGTCGAGGCCGCCGGCGCGATCGACCGGTTCGTCTTCGAGGTGCGTCATGCGGTGGAGAGCGGAACGGAATACCGTCTCGCCGATTTCGGTACGATGAAACCGGGCCCCAACGGAACGATTCATTTCTGCTATCGGCCGGTTGTTCGGCTCGATCGACCCACTCGACCGGTCGAGCCTGTTCCCGCTCCGTCCGTCGGCCGGCAAACTCCGCCGGTTCCGAAACCTGTCGAAAAACCGGCTCCCGAACCTGTCGTCGATGTCGCTTCGGCTTCGACTATGCAATCGGCGCCCCGAGCGGAAGTGCGCAGCGTGCAGCCGGTGGAGCCGGATTCATCCTATAAGTCGCATATTGATACGGCCCGCATGGCCGAGACGGTGCGGATGGCTTTCAGCGACGAGCCGGACGATGCGGATGCGCCGACGAAAAAAGGTTCGCCATCGACGAAACGTCCCGCCCGTTTGTATGAAGATGAAACGGACGAGGAGGCCGATGAGGTTTATTCGGAACGCAGACCGGCTCATCGCAAGTTCGATCGGTTCTTGTTCCTGGCGATTCTGGCTGCCGTGATTGCGGTGGCGGCCATTGCGTTCGGTTTTTGGCGCGAGGCCCGCGAACGACAGGCTGAAGAGGCCCTGCAACAGATGGAACAAACCGATTACCCGACTTGAATAAATTGGACGTACAGAAAATGCAGATAACTCAGGAACAGATCAATTCGGTCAAACAACGCTTCGGAATCATCGGTACATCGGAATCGCTCGATCGCGCGCTCGAAGTCGCCTTGCGGGTGGCTCCGACCGATTTGACTGTGCTGATTACGGGCGAGAGCGGTGTGGGCAAGGAGTTTTTCCCGCAGGTCGTCCATGCCTTTTCGGCCCGTAAACACAATAAATATATCGCCGTCAATTGTGCAGCCATTCCCGAGGGTACCATCGACTCGGAACTTTTCGGACATGAGAAAGGAGCTTTTACCGGCGCTGTGGATGCTCGAAAGGGTTATTTCGAAGAGGCCGACGGCGGTACGATCTTTCTCGACGAGGTGGCGGAGCTTCCGCTTCCGACGCAGGCTCGGCTGTTGCGGGTGTTGCAGACCGGTGAATACATTCGGGTCGGATCGTCGAAGGTGCAAAAGACCAACGTCCGGGTCGTGGCGGCCACCAATACCGACTTGCAGCAGGCGATTTCGACGGGTCGTTTCCGCGAGGATTTGTACTATCGCTTGGGAACGGTGCCGATCGTGGTTCCGGCTTTGCGCGAGCGGTCGGGGGACATTCCGTTGTTGTTCCGCAAGTTCGCGTCCGATGTGGCGACGCAGTATCGCATGCCGGCGGTAACGCTCGACGACGGTGCCCGCGAAATGTTGATGGATTATTATTGGCGGGGCAACATCCGTCAGTTGAAGAACGTCGCCGAACAGATTTCCGCCATCGAACAGGTGCGGGTCATAACGCCCGAGGTGCTGGCCAAATATCTGCCTCGACAGGAGGGCGGTGCTCCGATCGCAACGGAGATGCCTCATGCGGATGCGAATCCGTCGACGGAACGCGAATTGTTATATAAGGTGCTGTTCGATATGCGTTCCGACATCAACGATTTGAAACGGATGCTTTCGGAGTTGATGCAGGGGGCTTCGTGGGTGTCTCGCGAGCAGCCGTACGACATCAAAGCGCTGTTGCCGACCACGGCCCAGCGTTCCGTGCACGTCGTCGAGCGCGGAGCGGCGTATGGCAACGGGGCACCGGTCTATACCGAGAGTGAAGAGGTTACCGACGAACCGCCGCGCGAGAAGACCAAGGCTGATATGCAGCGTGAACAGATTCTTCGGGCGTTGCGTCATAACAACGGGCGTCGGCGCGAAGCTGCGGCCGAGTTGTTCATGTCCGAACGGACGCTCTATCGGAAGATCAAAGAGCTCGGAATAGAGGAGGATTAAGTATGCAGGGAGCGATGAATAAATTTGTCATCCGGTTGGTCGTGGGAGCGGTCGTCTTGTTGTCGACGGGCAGTTGCGGCGTCTCGATCAAGTATTCGTTGTCGGGCGCATCCATTCCGCCGGCGGCCAAGACCTTTTCGGTCGCCTATTTCCCCAACAACGCCACGATGGTTTCGCCGATGTTGAGTTCGACGCTCACCGAAGCGTTGGTCGACATGTTTTCGCAGCGAACGCGCTTGACGCAGGTCGACGAGGGGGGCGATTTCGCTTTCGAGGGCGAGATCATCAATTACACGTCGGTTACGGCATCGGTGTCGAGCGACGATTATGCATTGTTGAACCGGTTGACGATCACGGTCCGGGTGCGGTTCACCAATGCCATCGACGAAAAAGCCTCGTGGAGCCAAACTTTCTCGGCCTACGAGGATTACGATTCGACGAAGCTGTTGACCGAGGTCGAGGGCGAATTGATTCCGCAGATCGTCGAAAAAATCGTAACCGACATCTTCCAGGCGTCGGCATCCAATTGGTAACGGCATTTTATCTTATGGAATCAATCCGACTCTTATCAAAAATTCTTTTTCCGGAGGCCGAACCCGACGGGGCGGCACTCGATGCGCTGGTTCGGCGTTACGAATGGTTCGGGCCCGCACGGGTTTTGCGGGAACGATCGACGGGGCGTTTCGATGTTCGTTCGGCGTTGCTGGCTCCGTGGCGGGCCGAAAGTTCGCTCCATGCGGAGCCGATCGACGCGACGGCCTTGCAGTCGGCGTCGTCCGACGATCTGATCGACCGCTTTTTGGAAGTTTCGGATTTGCGGATCGTGGCCGAGGAGGGCGAACCCGACCAAGAGGTGCGGATCGCTCCCGATTGGGCCGACAACGAGGAATTGGTGAGCGAATCGCTGGCCGAAATCTATCTCGCACAGGGCCTTTCCGATCAGGCGATAGCGATTTATCGTAAATTAAGTTTGCTAAATCCCGAAAAAAGTATTTACTTTGCCGAGCTTATCGACAAAATCGAAAGAGAAAAAAACAATAATTAAAAATTCAACGATATGTTATACACGATTTGCGTTGCCTTGATCGTCATTGCGAGCATTCTGGTGATTCTCGCGGTATTGGTGCAGAATCCCAAGAGCGGCATGGCCGCCAATTTCGGCGCATCGAATCAGGTGATGGGTGTGCGGGAGACGTCCGATTTTTTGGAGAAATTCACATGGACGATGGCAGTGGTCATCTTGGTGCTGAGCCTGATCGCTACGGTCGCGATGAATCGGGGCGATGCTGCCGAAGGCGATTCCGAAGTTGCAAAGGATGTCAAAGCCTTGCAGGAACAGGTGCTTGAGACCGCTCCGGCTATTCCGCAGACCGAAGTTCCCGCTGCAAGCGACGAACAGCAGCCTGCCGCTGAAGAATCGGCCGAATAAGAATCGGAACCCGGATTCCACGAAAAATTCAGAGAGCCGCATCTGTTTGCGGCTCTCTTTGTTTGATAGCTCTTTTATAACACGTCTGGAAAAATGGATGTACTGACTTTTCGCGATTATTGCCTCTCGTTGCCCATGAGCGAGGAGACCACGCCGTTCGACGAAACGACGCTCGTCTACAAGGTCGGCGGTAAGATGTTCGCTTTGGCGGATATGGTCGATTTCACGTGCGTAGCCGTGAAATGCGATCCCGATCGGGCGATCGCGCTGCGCGAGCGCTATCCGGAGGTAACGCCCGGCGTCCATCTGAACAAACGTCATTGGAACGATGTGCGTACGGACAGCGATCTGCCCGATCGTTTCATTCGCGAGCAGATCCGCAATTCCTATATGCTGGTATTGCGGCAGAACGTAACGCCCAAATCCCTGCGCGACGAGCTCATCGCTTATGTCGAGCAGCACGGATTGCCCGAATAGGCTCCGGACCGGCCTATTCCGCTGTAATTTGTTTCCGCCAGCGCAGATAACCTGCTACGGCCAAAGCCGAATAGAGCAGATAAAGACCGGCCGTAAAGGGAATATCCTTGTAGATGTACAGTCCGACGGTCGTCAGATCGACGACCAACCACACGAGCCATTGCTCCGCGTATTTGCGCGACAGCATCCACAGGGCGACGACCGACAACGCCGTCGTGAAGCTGTCCCAGAAAGGCACGGTGCTGTTCGTGTATCGCACGAGCAGCAGATAGATCGCTGCATGGGTGCCGAAATAAACTCCGACGAGTACCGGCACCAACCGCTGGGGCGTGTGGCCGATTTTCAGCGGTTTCCGCCTTCCGACTGAATGATCGGGCCGAACCGAACGATTCTTGGCCGGTGTGCCGGCGTCTCTGCTGCCTCCTCGGGTGCGGTACCACACGATCCAGCCGTACAGTCCGGCCAGAATGTAGTAAATCTGCATCGAACAGTCGGCATAGAGTCCCGACCGATAGTAGAGCAGGCCGTGGACGATCGGCATGATCAACCCGACGATCCACAGCCGGATGTCGGCGTGATATTCGAGCCAAAGGTAGAGCAGCCCGAGGACGATGCCCGTGAACTGAAGAACGAGTTTCCAATCCATAATCGGTTTCGAAAAGCGAAGTAATCCTATCTGTTTTATCCGTTTAGCGGTAGTCTGATCGTCCGGCCCTTTGCGGGACTTCGCCCGAAGCCCCTGTTTGGACGGGGGCCTCGGGACGGGTTCCGTAGAGTCGGTCGAATCGTCAGAACTTGACGGTTATGTTGGCCAGTACGTTCGTCGGTGCTTGCGGAAAGTAGAACGCATGGTCGGTTTGTTCCGTCCGGTCGCTGGTATCTGTATAGGCTTCCGACCAGCCGTAGCCGTTGCTTTCGTATTCCGTATCGAACAGATTGTTGATCGTCAGGCCGATGCGGACGCTTTTGGCGGCCCGTGTGCGGAACGTATAACCCAAATTGAGATTCGTTACGCAATAGGCGTCGAGCTGCATAGCACTATTCTCGTAGTTAGTGAAATACTGTTTGCTGACGTATTGCGTGTGCAGGATGGCTTCGAATCCGCGATGGTGGAAATCGAGCAGCAGGGCGGCGATGGTTTTCGGTGAATAGGCGAGCCGGGTCGTGCCCATGGCAACCGTGTGATAACCGTATTCGCCCGCGACATCGCCCGATAATCCGTAGTCGACGACGCGGTGCAGGTAGTTTTCGATGCGGTTCTGCGAGAAGGTCGCGTTGGCGCTGGCCGTGAACCATCGGGCGACGCGCCACGATGCCGACAACTCGATGCCGCGGCGATAGCTGTCGGGAACGTTGTCGTTCAAGGCGTCGTACCCGTCGTTGATGCGGCCCGTCGGCACCAATTGGTCTTTGTACTTCATGTAGTAGAGGTTCACGCCCAACGACAGTTTCGGAGCCGTGTAGGTGTACCCCAATTCATAGTCGTAGAGCTTTTCGGAGGTGGGGTAGGTGTCGGCTTCGGCGAACAGGTAGCGGTCGGTGAAGTCGCTGCGCGTCGGTTCCTTTTGCGCAATAGCGAACGAGAAATAGAAGTTGTTGCGTTTGCCGAGCGCGTAGCTCAGACCGACGTGGGGATTGAAGAAATGATACTGTTTGTCGACGTCGATGGGTTGCATGCCCACCTGTTTCGAGACGTAATTGTCGTTGACGCCCCACGCTTCGTAGCTCACGTAGCGGTATTGCAGATCGGCGAACAGACGCAGGCCGTTCGCAACCTGCCACGAGGCACGGGCGAAGAGGTTGGCATCCTGCTTGTCGACATCGTTGTCGTACCAGCGGCCGCCAATCTGCTCCGAAGCCAAGCCGTTCACCCAGTCGAGTTCGCCCCAGTGCGGACAGGTGTAGTAGCTCCACGAACCGCCGAACGTCAGATCGAATCGTTCTACCGAGTAGTTGGCCGAGGCGTTGAGCCCGCCCAAATGGTTGCGCATCAGCTTTTCGCGGATCAAATCGGCTTTGACCTTCTCCCCGTTTGCATCGTAGGCGATGGCATCCGGAAATCCGTACTCCACGAGCTTCGAATCATCCTTGTACTGTTTGTGGTAGCCGTAGCCGTAGGTGTAAAAGGCCGTTGCGTTCAGCGTCCAGCGATCGTTCAGCCGCTGGGTCAGCAACAGCTGGTTGTTGATTTGCAGATAGTTGTCCGTCTGGTCGTCGTAGTAATCCACCGTGGCGCGCTGCAGTTCGCCGTCTTCCATATAATAATAGGAGTGGGGGCCGTCGGACGTGTAGTATTGTCCGCTGTCATGGTAGCGGCGGCCGTTCAAGGCCATGTCCGCTTTCGTTACGCCGTTGTAGGTGAGATAGGTCTTCGCCTTTCCGCCGAACGAAACCAATTTCAGCATGGTGTTACCCTTGTAGTAACCGGCCTGGAACAGATAGGATTTGAGGTCGGTCGAACCGCGGTCGATGTACCCGTCCGAACCGATGTGTGTCAGGCGTGCATCCAACGTCCAATGGCCGCCCAGCAGCCCCGACGAAATCCCGACAGCCTGCTTATTGGTGTTGTAGGAGCCGTAGGAGAGCGATGCCGTGCCGCGAAATTCGGTCGAAAGCGGTTCGGTCGTCATGCTGATGGCTCCGCCGAATGCCCCCGTGCCGTTGGTCGATACGCCGGCGCCGCGCTGCACCTGCATCGTGCCGACCGCCGAAATCAGGTCGGGCGTGTCGTACCAATACATCGCGTGGGAATCGGGATTGTTCAGCGAAACGCCGTTGATCGTAACGTTCAGTCGGGTCGCATCCGTACCGCGGAGCCGCATCGAGGTGCCACCGATCCCGATGCCGGTTTCGTTGGTGGCGATCATCGACGGCGTAAGAGCCAGCACCGACGGAATGTCGTACCCGTAGCTGTTGCGGGCGATTTCGTCGCTCGTGAGGTTCGCATGGGCTACGGGGGTCGTAGCCGTCGCGCGCGTCGCGGTTACCTCGACCTCCTGCAAACGGATCATGCGCAGCGAATCGTCCGGAATACTTGGAACGTGCTGCGCCTTTGCGGCAGCTGCGCACAGCAGGACGGCCGCAAAACTCATCGAAAAATACCTTTTCATACTTGCTTTAATTTTAAGTTAAAGACTGAAAAGGGGTATGTGTTGTCGATTATGCGTTCCCGGTCTCGGCATTATCCGTGTCCGGTTCAATGGGTATAATCTCAGCCCGCGCTGCGGCGAGCACCCCTTAAAGAATCTGCGGCAAAGGTAAAACAAAAGGCGGAAAGTACCAACGCTTTCCGCCTTTTTCTGTTATCGGCATATCGAACCGACTTATATATACATGTTTACGATCGCTTCGTAGAGCTCCTGCTTGCCGCTGTGCTGGGCCGGTTCGTGGTTGCGGGCGTATTCGGCTACCTGCTCCAGCGTCAGCTTGCCCTCTTCGAAGCGTTTGCCCTCGCCTGCGTCGTAGGAGGCGTAGCGTTCCGACAGCATTTTGCAGTAAGGCGAGTTCTCCAAAATGTCGGCGGCGATCAGCAGCGCACGTGCCATGACGTCCATCGCTGCGATGTGGGCGATGAACAGGTCTTCGGGATCGGTCGAGTTGCGTCGGGTCTTGGCATCGAAATTCGTGCCGCCGCCTTGCAGTCCGCCGCCGCGAACGATGACCATCATGGCCTGCACCATTTCATAGAGGTCGATGGGGAACTGGTCGGTGTCCCAGCCGTTCTGGTAGTCGCCGCGATTGGCGTCGATGGAGCCGAGCATACCGGCATCGACGGCGCATTGCAGTTCGTGTTCGAACGTATGGCCAGCCAGCGTTGCGTGGTTCACTTCGATATTGACCTTGAAATCCTTGTCCAGTCCGTGCGCGCGCAGGAACCCGATGACGGTCTCCGTATCGACGTCGTATTGATGCTTCATCGGTTCCATCGGCTTCGGCTCGATCAGGAACGTGCCTTTGAATCCTTTGCTGCGGGCATAGTCGCGGGCCATGCGCAACATGGTGGCCATGTGCTCTTTTTCGCGTTTCATGTCGGTGTTCAGCAACGACATGTACCCTTCGCGGCCGCCCCAGAACACGTAACAGTCGCCGCCCAGCTCGATGGTCGCGTCGATGGCGTTCTTGATCTGGAGCATGGCGCGAGCCGCCGTATCGTAGTCCGGATTGGTCGATGCACCGTTCATGTAGCGGGCATGGCCGAATACGTTGGCCGTACCCCACAGCAGTTTGATGCCGGTTTCGGCCTGCTTCTGTTTGGCATAGGCGACGATCTCTTTCAGATTTCGCTCGTATTCCTGCGGCGTCGCGGCTTCATCGACCAAATCGACATCGTGGAAGCAGTAGTATTCGATGCCCATCTTCTGCATGAACTCGAATCCGGCATCCATCTTGGCTTTGGCCCGTTCGATGGGGTCGGCCGCCGTGTTCCACGGAAATTTTTTCGTGCCGCCGCCGAACTGGTCGCCGCCTTCGGCGCAAAGCGTATGCCACCACGCCATCGAAAAACGGAACCACTCTTTCATCTTGCGGCCTTTCACGACCTTCTCGGGATCGTAGTAGTGGAATGCCATCGGATTTTTCGACGAGGCACCTTCGAACGGAATTTTGCCCACTTCGGGGAAATAGATTTTTGCAGCCATTTTATTAAGTGATGATTTAGGATTATTGGTTCAGTTTCGAATCGACTTCGCGGCACCAGGCCGCATAGCCTGCCTCCAAGGCTTCGCGGTCGGCCTCGACGGGTTCCACAATCTCCAGCCGGCGCAGCGAGGCGAAAGCCTCTTCGCGCGATCGGTAGAATCCTGCCCCTAATGCGGCCCCGCGCGCAGCGCCCAGGGCTCCGTCCGTGTTGAACAGCTCGATACGGGCGCCGGTCAGCGTCGCTAACGTGCGGCGGAAGAGCGGCGAGAGGAACAGATTGGCCTTGCCGGCCCGGATGACGTCTGGTTTCAGCCCCATTCCGCGCATGATGTCGATGCCGTAGCGGAACGAGTAGGCGATGCCTTCCTGGGCGGCCCGCAGGATGTGGGCCGTCGTGTGGCGATTCAGGTCGATGCCGACGATCGCGGCCCCCGTCGTGCGGTTTTCGAGCACGCGCTCGGCCCCATTGCCGAAGGGCAGCACCAACAGTCCCTCCGATCCGGCCGGAATGCTCGCTGCGAGGTCGTTCATTCGGGCGTAATCGGCTGTTTGCTGGACGATGTTGCGCCGAATCCAGGAGTTCATGATGCCCGTGCCGTTGATGCAGAGCAGGATGCCGTAGTGCGGCGCTTCGGGCCGGTGATTGACGTGCACGAACGTGTTGACACGCGACAGCGGATCGGCTTTCGGCGTATCGACGACCCCGTAAACCACGCCGCTCGTTCCGCCGGTCGCCGCGATTTCTCCGGCTTCCAGGACATTGAGCGAAAAGGCGTTGTTCGGCTGGTCTCCGGCCCGATAGGAGATGGGTGTGTCGGCGGGTATGCCGAGCGCTTGCTCCGTTGCTTTGTCCGTGCGGGCCTGGATGCCGATGGAGACGCCTGCTTCGGGAATAATCGCGTGCGGAATGCCGTAGTAATCGGCGATGAAATCGGCGCGGCGCTCCTCTTTGAAGTCCCAGAGTATCTGTTCCGAAAGGCCGCTGATCGTGGTCGACCTTTCGCCCGAAAGCCGGTAAGCGATGTAGTCGCCCGGCAACATGAACCGGTCGATTTTTTCGAAGATTTCCGGTTCGTTGCGTTTCACCCACGCTAATTTCGATGCCGTGAAATTCCCGGGCGAGTTGAGCGTATGGGTCAGACAATAGTCGCGCCCGATCGCCTCCAAGGCTTCGGCGCCGATGCCGACGGCTCGCGAATCGCACCAGATGATGGCCTTGCGCAGGGGCTTTCCGCTTCGGTCGAGCAGTGTCAATCCATGCATCTGGTAGGTGATACCGATGGATACCACTTCGTGCATGGGATGATCGGCGGCGATTCGGCGGATGCCCTCGCAGGCATAATACCACCAGGTTTCGGGGTCTTGTTCCGCCCAACCCGTACGGGGCGCGTCGATGCGCATTTCGGATTGCGGATTGGTCGATGAAGCGACGCATTCGCCCGTCTCGATGTCCAACAACGAAACCTTGACGGACGATGAGCCGACGTCGATACCTAAGGATTTCATGCTTTTTCGGTTTGAATCAGGTAAAAATAACGATTTTTTCGCGATCGGCCAAACTTTCTGCTCGATAATAGCTTCGAATCTTTTTGTTACGAAAAAAGCGAGGGGTTCACGGGAATCGAAACCTTCGCTTTTATCCGAAAACGGCGGATGCCTTACTTAACTTGTTAATACGTTCCGAATCGGAAAACGATCTTCTGGCAATACCGTTCGCCCGGATGGAGCAGGGGCGACGGAAATTCCGGCCGGTTGACGGCATCGGGGAAATTCTGGCATTCGATGGCGACGCCGTTATGATCGGCATAGCGGCCGCCCGATTTGGTTTCGGGACAGCCTCCGGCCAGCCAGTTGCCGGTGTAGATCATCACGGAGGGTTGCGAGGAGAGAATCTGCACCGTGCGGCCCGATTTCGGATCGCGCAGTTCGCCTACTTCGCCCAAGATGTTCGGTTTCCAGCCGTCGATGGCGAACGGATGGTCATATCCGCGGAAGTCGCGGATGTGGTTGAATTCGGCGTCGATCCCCTCGCGCAACGGTCGGAAGGTTCGGAAATCCTGCGGTGTGCCGGCCACGTCGAGCAGCTTGCCCGTCGGAATCTGGTACGCATCCATCTCCGGCACTTGCGAGCAGTTGAGCCGCAACTCCTGGTCGAGCACCGAGCCGCTCGCCTCGCCTGCCAGATTGAAATAGATGTGGTTGGTCATGTTGACGATCGTCGTGCGGTCAGTCTGCGCCACGTAGGTGATTTCGAATGAATTTTCGTCATCGAAATCGAACACGGCTTCGACTTGCAGTTCGCCCGGGTACCCCTGGTCGCCGTCGTCCGAAGTCAGGGCCATGACGATCCGGTTGGTCTCCACGCGGCTCTCCCAGACACGGTTGGCGAAGTTTTTCGTGCCTCCGTGCAGATGGTTGCGCCCGTTGTTGATCTCCAATGAATAGGCTTCGCCGTCGATGGTCATGCGGCCCAGGGCGATGCGGTTGGCGCAACGGCCCACGCTCTTGCCCATCGCCGCGCCGTCGAAAAAGTAGCCTTCGGGATGTTTGTAGCCCAGAACGACGTCGGCCATACGGCCTTCGCGATCGGGCATCGTCGCTCCGACGACCGTCGCGCCGAAATTCGAAACCCGCACTTCCGCACCATGCGCATTGCGCAGGGTATAGAGGATGATGGCTTCGCCCTCGGGCGTCATGCCCCATACCTGTTGTTCGATTGTAATCATAGTTATTCTGCCGGTTTTAAGGTATTCAACAGATGGTCGATGCGCCGCAGGCACTCCTCCTTGCCGAGGAACGACGTTACGTCGTACATGCCCGGGCCCTTGCCTGCGCCGACCAGTGCCAGCCGCAGCGTGTTCATAACCTGCCCCATGCCGTACCCCTTCTCCTCGATCCAGGCGTGTACGACCTGTTCGGTGTGTTCCAACGAGAAGTCGTCGATGGCGGCCAGCACGTCGCGCAACGCCCGCAGAATGGCCGGATTGTCGCCTTTCCAATACTTTTTGACCTGCTTTTCTTCGTAAGTTTCGGGCGCGATGAAGAAGAACGAGGTCAGCTCCCACAGATCGGTGATGAAGGTCGCCCGTTCTTTCATGATGCCGGCCACGTGGCCCGCAATGGCGTCCGATACCTCGATTCCGTGTTCCCGCAGGATGGGCTGATAGAGCGCGGCCAGTTCCGCTTCGGTCTTGTGGTGCATGTATTGTGCATTGAACCACTTCGCCTTGTCGGGTTGAAAACGGGCGCCCGATTTCGAGACGCGCTCCAACGAAAATTGCTCGATCAACTCCGGCATCGTGAACAACTCCTGCTCGGTGCCCGGGTTCCAGCCCAGCAGTGCGAGCATGTTGATAAATGCCTCGGGGAAATAGCCGTCTTCGCGATAGCCGTGGGCCGTTTCGCCCGTAGTCGGCGATTTCCAGAAAAGCGGGAATACGGGGAATCCCATCTTGTCGCCGTCGCGTTTGGAGAGTTTGCCGCCGCCCGTAGGCTTCAGCAGCAGGGGCAGATGGGCGAACGCCGGTCGGGTCTCCTGCCAACCGAAAGCCTCGTAGAGCAGATAGTGCAGGGGCAGAGACGGCAGCCACTCTTCGCCGCGAATGACGTGCGAAATCTCCATCAGGTGATCATCGACGATATTGGCGAGGTGATAGGTCGGCAGTGCATCCGCCGATTTGTAGAGCACTTTGTCGTCGAGCGTCGAGGTGTTGACCTCCACATGGCCGCGGATCAGATCGTCCATTTCGACCCGTCGGTTTTCGGGCATCTTGAAGCGGATCACCCATTGATCGCCGCGTTCGATGCGCGCTTTCACCTCATCGGCCGGCAGCGAGAGCGACGTGGCGAGCTGTTCGCGTACAGTATAATTGTAAGCGAATGTTTCGCCGCGGCTTTCGTACTCCTTGCGCAGGGCTTCGAGTTCTTCGGCCGAGTCGAATGCATAATAGGCCCATCCGGCATCGACCAACTGCAACGCATATTTGAGGTAAATCTCGCGGCGTTCGCTTTGCCGGTAGGGGGCATGGGGCCCGCCGACTCCGACACCTTCGTCGATTTCGATGCCGCACCATGCGAGCGATTCCAGGATATAGGCTTCAGCGCCGGGAACGAACCGTTGCGAATCGGTGTCTTCGATCCGCAGAATCATCTGTCCGCCGTGCTGCCGGGCGAAAAGGTAGTTATAAAGTGCCGTGCGGACGCCCCCGATGTGCAGAGGGCCGGTAGGACTGGGTGCGAAGCGCACCCGAACAGGTCGATTCATTTATTTATTAGCTGTTATATTTATATTGCGATTTCGGAACAAAAGGCGATTAGATACAATTTTACACGAGCGGTATTTCAAAACCGTAGAACCTTGCGGGTTCCGACCGAAGTCCCCGCCAAGGCAGGGGTTTGGGGGTGGGTCAAATCTGTAAACGCGGCTTCGCCGCGATTGGCACAACCGACAGCAATGTAAATACATTCGCTAACTTGATTCGGTGTAAAATCGTATATAGTTACCAAAATTTTACTTCAGCCGATATTCGATCCGCATGGTGATGCGGGCCTTCTTCGTGCGGCTCGACGTGTTGAACGAACCGCCGGCGGAGAACTCCTCGTTGGAATTGGCTCCCGTAATCTGGAATACCCCCATGCGGGCCGATGCGACACGACCGATCTTGGTGCCGGCGTTGTCGGCGATTTTTTCGGCACGGGTTCGGGCATCGGCCGATGCCGTTTCGATCAGACCCATTTTCACATCGTCGAGCTTCGTGTAGTAGTAATCGGGTGCGTAGGCCTCGATCGAGACGCCCTGGGCGATCAGCGACGAAATTTCGCGCGAGACGACCTCGACCTTTTCCACATCGGTCGATTCCACGGTGAACCGTTGACGCAGCATGTAGCCCGTGAACCGTTGTCCGGCCCAGTTGCCGTTGGGGCCGTAAACCGATTCGTATTGTTTGTCCACATTGACGAATTCGAAGACCACGGCGTCGGCGGGAATCCCTTTGTCCTTAAGGTATTTTTGCACCTTTTGTTTGTTGGCTTCGAGTTGGGTGTAGCCGGCGGCCACGCTTTGCGACTCGGCCGTGAGGGCGCCCGACCAGACGATCAGGTCGGATACGAATTCCGTTTCACCGAGCCCCGTAACGACGATGGTGTCCTGCGAACGGTATTTGTAGGTGTAGGCGCGTCCCAATACGACGGCGCAGAGGATGGCCGCAAGAGCCAGAACAAGATATTTACCGTTTTTCATACCGATATGTTTTATTAATTAAGTCGTTTTGCTTTATTTTGGTTGCGGGTGGAAAGCGATCATCGGTTGCGGCCTGCGATTCCGAGAAAGTCGGCATGGGTCGCTGGCAATGCCGCGCACCGGCCATTCAGACGTTGAACAAGAAGTGCATGATGTCGCCGTCCTGCACGACGTATTCTTTGCCTTCGATCCCGATTTTGCCCGCATCGCGGCAGGCCTTTTCCGAACCGAGCGTCGTGTAATCGTCGTATTTGATCACTTCAGCCCGGATGAATCCCTTTTCGAAGTCGGTATGGATGATACCGGCGGTCTGCGGTGCCTTCATGCCGCGGATGTAGGTCCATGCGCGGGTCTCGTCGGGGCCCGTCGTGAAGAACGTCTCGAGGTTGAGCAATTTGTAGGCCGATTTGATCAGACGGGCGACGCCGGATTCCTGCAAACCGAGGTCTTCGAGAAACAATTGGCGCTCTTCGTAGTTGTCGAGTTCGGCGATGTCCGCCTCGGTGGCTGCCGCGACGATCAGCATTTCCGCCTTTTCATTCGCGATGGCGGCCTTGACCGCTTCGGTGTAGGCATTGCCCGTTACGGCGCTTTTCTCATCGACGTTGCAGACATAGAGCACCGGTTTGTCGGTCAGCAGGTTGAGATCGGCGACCAGTTTTTTGTCCTCTTTTTCCAACTCGATCGTGCGCGCGCTCGAACCCTGTTCCAAAGCCGACTTATATTGCAGAAGCAATTCGACTGCGCGTTTCGCATTTTTGTCGCCGCCCGAAGTGGCTTGTTTCTGGGTCTTGGCGAGCCTGTTTTCTACGGTCTCCAAGTCTTTGAGCTGCAATTCGGTGTCGATGATGCCCTTGTCGCGTACGGGGTCGATGGAGCCGTCGACATGGGTGATGTTGTTGTTGTCGAAGCAGCGGAGTACGTGGATGATCGCGTTCGTGTTTCGGATATTGCCGAGAAATTTGTTGCCCAATCCTTCGCCTTTCGAGGCGCCTTTGACCAGGCCGGCGATATCGACGATCTCGATGGTCGTCGGGACGACGCGTTTGGGGTTGTCTATTTCAGCCAGCTTTACTAAACGCTGGTCGGGCACGGTGATGACGCCCACGTTGGGTTCGATGGTGCAGAACGGAAAATTGGCCGCCTGCGCCTTTGCATTGGACAGGCAGTTGAATAACGTCGACTTTCCTACGTTGGGAAGGCCTACGATGCCGCATTGTAATGCCATAGATCGGTTGTTTCTGTTTATTTAGCGGAACAAAGATAGTGCAAGCCGGTCGCAAAACCAAGTGCGGTATGGAAAATAATTACTATATTTGTGGAGAAATTTTCGTGCGGAAAGATGGATTTGAAAAATATACGGGAGACGTTGGCCCGGTTGACGGCGATGGTCGACGGTTTGGGAGACGGTGAAACTATCGGGACGCTCGAACGCGATTGGGCGCTCGAAAAGTTGCGCGCGCTTTATGAAGCGATCCGTTTCGACGATCTGTCCGAAGAGGCGAAGCCTGTTCCGGCTTCTGTCGGGATCGAAAAAACGGACGAATCGGAACAGTCCTCCGAAAATACGGCGACTGAGGTCGCAGGCTTGGATTTGAGCGATATGCTGGCGCTCGAACCCGAGGCCGAATCTGAATCGGTGATTCCCGATCATTCGGTATTCGTCGAAGAACCGGTGTCGACCGAACCGACGGTTCCAGTTATCTCGGCTGTTCCGCAACCCGAAGCGGAATCCGTTGCGGAACCGCAATCGGAACCAGCCATTGCTTCTGTTCCCGATGTGGAATCGGAGCCGGGGCCGGCGACCGTTCCTGTGCCAGAATCCGGAGGCGAACCGATTTCCGCACCCGAACAGGAATCCTTAGAACAAACGGTCAAACAACCGGATGCAGCTGTTCAGGAAACCACGCTGTTCGGGCCGAAAGAGGAAGACGATGCGATGCGTCATCGTCGGAAACAACGTGTCATCATGTCGCTTTATGGCGAAGACGCAGGCGTGCGATTTGATTCGGAGAGCGGTCCCGCCGCTCGTCCCCTCCATTCCGGCAGAGCGGGGCGGGCCGATGCCGAAAAGAAAGATGCGGTTACATTCGAGGAGATTTCGGTAGAGACGGTCGTAAGCGATGATCCGATGCCGGTGTCCGGTATTCCGATGACTGACTTTCCTGCCGATCGCGAGGTTCTGTCCGCGCCTGCCGGCAATGTTTTGGGCGAGGTCATCAATCACGATGTGAAGACGTTGGCCGATACGATCGAACCGCCGCGCGATGTCGCGTCGGCTTTGCGCCGCAAGACGCCGGTTTACGATTTGCGGCAGGCGGTCGGAATCAATGACCGGTTTTTGTTGATTCGGGATTTGTTCGGCGGCGACAGCGAGGCTTACGACACGCTGATGCAAAAACTGAATGCTTTTGAAAGTCTGGATGATTGCGTGATCTATCTCACCGAAAACTATACGTGGAACGCCAACTCCGACAGCGTGCGGCTGCTGATGGAGCTGCTGGAACGAAAATTCGCTTGATGCCGATGGCCAAACTCTATATCGTACCTACACCGATAGGTAATTTGGACGATATTACCTTGCGGGCGCTCAACGTTTTGAAAGAGGTCGATTTCATCTTGGCCGAAGACACGCGGACGTCATCCGTATTGTTGAATCATTTCGGTATCGAGAAGCGTCTGCAATCGTACCACAAATTCAACGAGCACGCTGTCGTGCAGACTGTGGCTGCGGCGATTGCGGCGGGGCGCAGTGCGGCACTCGTCTCGGATGCCGGTACGCCCGGAATTTCCGATCCGGGGTTTCTGTTGGTGCGAACATGCCTCGAAGCGGGAATCGAGGTCGAAACGCTGCCCGGTGCGACGGCGCTCGTTCCGGCTTTGGTGCAGAGCGGATTTCCGTGCGATCGGTTTTGCTTCGAGGGCTTCCTCCCCCAGAAGAAAGGACGGAACAAGCACCTGCAAGCGTTGGCCGATGAGGGGCGCACGATGATTTTTTATGAATCGCCTTATCGCGTGGTGCGTTGTCTCGAACAGTTCGCCGAGGTATTCGGGCCGGAACGTCCGATTGCGGTTTCGCGCGAACTGACCAAAAAGTTCGAGGAGACGGTACGCGGAACGATTGCGGAGGTGCTGGCTCATTTCCGCGAACATCCTCCGAAGGGCGAATTCGTTTTGGTCGTTGCCGGAAAGCCCAAGGAGGGACGTGAAGAACCGGATCGACCGGAGAATGAAGAGACGGTAGAAGATTGATTTTATGGATACGAATAAGACGGATGGAGTGAAACTGCGGTGGTTCGTGCATCTGCGTGCTTTTCTGAAAGGGCGTTTCAATCTGGATGCGGATACCGCGTCGCGCGATGAAGTGGTTGCGGCCATTTCGAAGGGCGTGGAGTTTCGGGGCGTCAACCTGTGGGTGTTGATTTTCGCGACCATGATCGCTTCGTTGGGATTGAATGTCAATTCGCCGGCGGTCATCATCGGCGCCATGTTGATTTCGCCTATCATGGGGCCCATCATGGGAATCGGCCTCTCGCTGGGTATCAACGATTTCGAGTTGCTGAAGAAATCGTTGCGCAATTTTTCGCTCATGTTTATCGTGGCCATCGTTACGTCGACGGTCTATTTTTTCATCTCCCCGCTTTCGTCGAACAGCAGCGAATTGCTGGCCCGTACCGCACCGACCACGTACGATGTGCTGATCGCTTTGTTCGGCGGTTTGGCCGGCATCGTCGCGCAGACGCGCACCGATCGGAATTCGACGGTCATTCCGGGTGTGGCCATCGCGACGGCGCTCATTCCGCCGCTCTGTACGGCGGGTTTCGGTATCGCGACCGGACAGCTGCGCTTTTTCATCGGGGCGTTCTACCTTTTTTTCATCAACTCGGTATTCATTGCGCTGGCTACTTATCTGATGGTCCGGTTCCTCCGTTATGAGAAAAAGGCGTTCATCGACAAGGAGCGCGAACGCAACGTGAAGCGTTCGATGTTGATCATCACGTTGTTGACCTTTATCCCGAGCGTCTTCATCGGCTTCCGGATGGTGCGGGTTACGGTATTCGAAGCGATGGCCGACAAATACGTCGCGCAGGTTTTCGCTTTTCCGCATACGCGGGTGGTGGAGTGCGAAAAGCAGTATAAGACGCGCCATCGACCGTCGCAGATCGAATTGTTGTTGGTCGGCGAGCCGCTCGACGAGGCCATCATCGAAAATGCACGGATGCAGTTGGCGGGCTACGGTCTGGAACGTACCGATCTGGTCGTCCGTCAGGCGAACAAGGCGGATGCGCTGGATGTCGCCTCGTTGCAAGAGAGTTACACGGATTTGCTGGCGGAGAAGAACCGACGGATCGAAGAGATGAAATCCCGTCTCGAACGGTATCAGGTTACGGATGTCGAGGTCGATGATATTTCGCGCGAGATGGGGGCCATTCTTCCGAACATCGCCGCCGTTTCGCTGACGAAGGGGGTAACGTTCGACAACACCGGAACCCCTCGGGATACGACGTTGATCTGTGTGGTAACGCCGGCGGATTCGTTGCAGCCCGTCGATCGTTATACGTTGGAGCGCTGGCTGCGCATCCGTACCAAGATCGACGGCGTGCAGATATTTATTAAGCATTGAATTTTATTGAATTAGGAACTTTATATAATATTCGGATATAGATTGCAGATATTAATAAAACACAGACGACGATGGCGATAAAATCCATAGAGATGAATTGGTTGCAACGCATCGGTCTGGAATCTTTGTGGATGACGGCCCGATTGTTCGCTATGACGCCCTATTGGTTCAAATATTATATCGTCGAAAATCTGTTGTTCTTTCTGTTGTATCATTGTCTGCGTTATCGCCGCAAGGTCGTGATGACCAATCTGCGCAATTCGTTCCCCGAAAAGAGCGAAACCGAACGGGCGGCGATTTGCCGCAATTTTTACCGGACGCTCTCCGAAATCATTGTCGATACGGTGAACATGGCCCGCATGAGCCCCGAAAAGGCCCGTTCGGTCATCCAGGTCGATCGGCTCGAAGAACATATCGAAGCGGTGCACGGCCGCGACTGGATTGCGTTGATGGCCCATTTCGGTTGCTGGGAATACGGCTCTTACTGGGGACTATACGAGCGTTCGCAGATGTTGGTGGCCGTATATCATCCGTTGCACAGCAAGGTGGTCGAGGCCTTTTACCGGCGGTTGCGCAACTACGAAAACTCGATGACCGTCGCCATGCACGAGAGCCTGCGGTTCTATCTGCGCCATCGGGAGAAGGGGATCGACGGAAAAAGTCTGGTCATGGGTTTGATCGCCGATCAGAATCCGCCGCAACGTCCCGACAGCCATTGGTTCCGGTTTCTGAACCAGGATACCATTTTTTTCGATGGAGGCGAACGGCTTGCTATGCGATGCCATTTGCCGGTCTATTTCGTGCGGATGGAGCGATTGCAGCGGGGAAGGTACCGCATGTCGTTCGAACGGATTTACGACGGAGTGGAGGAGGTGGCTCCGAACGAGATAACCGGACGTTATGTCCGTAAATTGGAACAAATGATCCGTGAACATCCCGAATTGTGGATGTGGTCGCATCGTCGATGGAAAGCGAAACGGTTGCATGATTGTTAAGATCGTTGTCTTGAATTGGAATGGAGCCGAGCATCTGCGCCGTTTTTTGCCGAGCGTCGTGGAAGCGGCTCCCGAGGGGGTGGAGGTCATCGTTGCCGACAACGGTTCGACGGACGATTCTTTGGCGGTGCTCGACCGCGATTTTCCGTCGGTCGAGGTGTTACGCCTGGAAAAGAATTATGGCTTTGCCGAGGGTTATAACCGTGCGCTGGCCCGGTTGGAGGCCGATTGTTTCGTGTTGCTCAATTCGGATGTCGAGACGCCGGCCGGATGGTTGGAACCGTTGACCGCCGCCTTGGAAAACGATCCCGAAGTGGCGGCTGTGGCTCCCAAATTGCGGGCGTTGACGGCTCCCGAGAAGTTCGAATATGCGGGGGCCGCAGGAGGGTATATCGACTATTTGGGGTATCCGTTTTGTCGGGGCCGTATTTTGCGGACGACGGAGGTCGATCGCGGTCAGTACGACGATGCCCGCGATCTCTTTTGGGTCAGCGGCGCGGCGTTTTGCTGTCGGGCGGAGGTGTTTCGGATGCTCGGCGGTTTCGATGCCCGCTTTTTCGCCCACATGGAGGAGATCGACCTGTGTTGGCGCATGCAGTTGGCGGGTTATCGGGTGCGGATCGTGCCGCAAAGCACGGTCTACCATTTGGGCGGAGGCACGCTTACGGCCGATTCGCCGCAAAAGATCTATTTCAATCATCGCAACAACCTGGCGATGCTGCTCAAATGCGCTTCGCCCTTGCAGCGGGCTTCGGTCATCGTGCTGCGGCCGGTATTGGATTTCCTGGCGGCCTGTTCGTATTTAGTCCAGGGGCAGGGCCGGAGTTTCTGTGCCGTGTTCCGTGCTTACGGCGATTTTCTGCATTGGCACGGCGAACTGAACCGCCAGCGGCGCGAAATCCGTCGAACGGCTGTGCGGAGCAAAGTATCCCATCTTTATCGCGGTTCGATTTTGATGCGTTATTTCTTCGGTCGGCACACATTCGGACGAATGATGTAAAAAAACGTCCGGAATTTGGGCTGTGTCGAAAAAATGCTTACTTTTGTGGGCAACAAAACCCCCGTTCATTATGTCGTTCGTCAACGAAAGGGTACTGCCCGAAGGCCTCACCTTCGACGATGTGTTGCTCGTACCCGCTTATTCGGAAGTGTTGCCGCGAGAGGTTTGTGTCGAAACCCGTTTTTCGCGTAATATCCGGCTCAATATCCCCATCGTGTCCGCTGCGATGGACACCGTAACCGAGGCCCCGATGGCCATTGCGCTCGCTCGTCAGGGCGGAATCGGCGTCATCCACAAGAACATGACCATCGAGGAGCAGGCCGCGCAGGTGCGTCGTGTGAAACGTGCCGAAAACGGCATGATTTACGATCCTGTAACCATCTCCGAACAGCATACGGTGGGCGATGCGCTTCAGCTGATGCACGAAAACAAAATCGGCGGCATTCCCGTCGTCGATGCGGATCGGAGGTTGGTGGGCATCGTTACGAATCGCGACCTGCGGTTCCAGACCGACATGGCGCGGCGGATCGCCGACGTGATGACCCCCGGCAGCCGGCTGGTAACGACGCACAGCACCGAGCTGGACAATGCCAAGGCCGTGCTGCTCAACAACAAGATCGAAAAACTGCCGGTCGTCGACGAACAGGGTCGGCTGGTCGGACTGGTTACCTATAAGGATATTACGAAGGTGCAGGATCATCCGAATGCCTGCAAGGACGAAAAGGGCCGTTTGCGCGTCGCCGCCGGCGTTGGTATCACACCGGACATGATGCTGCGCGTGAAGGCGCTGGTCGATGAATCCGTCGATGCGGTCGTGCTCGATTCGGCGCACGGCCATTCGGCCAATATCGTGCGGGCGTTACGCGAGATCAAAGCTGCTTATCCGCAGCTCGACGTTGTAGTGGGCAATATCGCTACGGCCGAAGCCGCCCGCTTTTTGATCGACAACGGCGCCGACGGCGTGAAAGTCGGCATCGGCCCCGGGTCGATCTGTACGACGCGCGTGATTGCCGGCGTGGGCGTGCCGCAGCTTTCAGCCATCTATGCCGCTGCGACCGAAGCCCGCAAGTCGGACGTTCCGGTGATTGCCGACGGCGGTTTGCGTTATTCGGGCGACATCGTCAAGGCCTTGGCGGCTGGCGGCGACTGCGTGATGATCGGTTCGATGTTCGCCGGCACGGAAGAGGCTCCGGGCGAGACGATCATCTACAACGGTCGTAAGTTCAAGTCCTATCGCGGAATGGGTTCCATCGACGCCATGAAGGCGGGTTCGGCCGACCGCTATTTCCAGAAGGGCTGCGAAAGCAACATCAACAAACTCGTGCCGGAGGGCATCGTCGCGCGTGTGCCGTTCAAGGGAACGTTGAGCGAAACGGTCTACCAGTTGATCGGCGGCATCCGGTCGGGCATGGGTTACTGCGGGGCCGCGAATATCGCGGCGTTGCAACAGGCGAAGTTCATCCGGATCACCTCCAACGGCGTG
Organism: uncultured Alistipes sp.; assembly: GCA_947623305.1. Classification (GTDB taxonomy): domain Bacteria; phylum Bacteroidota; class Bacteroidia; order Bacteroidales; family Rikenellaceae; genus Alistipes. Next base: position 51,083 of record CANQGQ010000005.1, read on the forward strand.
ATCGAGAACCACCCGCATGACGTAACCATCACGAGCGAAGCCCCGAACTATTCGAGCGAGCGGTAGGCGATGAAAGAGCCGATTTTGAAATCCGATTGGTGGTCGCTGGCGATCATCGGCGTGCTGTTCGTCGCTTGGCTGGTGACGGGGCGCGTGTGGCTGAAGCATCTGATGCTGGGATGCACGTTTCTCTATTTTTTCGTCGTGCGCATCGTCGCCCATAACCTGAACAATAAGTAACCTACACATACATGCAGGAAAAAATTCTGATTCTCGACTTCGGATCGCAGTACACCCAGCTCATCGCTCGTCGCGTGCGCGAGTTGAACGTCTATTGTGAAATCCATCCGTTCTACAAGATTCCGACGCTGGACGACACGGTGCGGGGCGTGATTCTCTCGGGAAGCCCCTATTCGGTACGCGATGCCGGTGCTCCGAACCCCGATTTGTCGGAGATCAAAGGACGGCTGCCGTTGTTGGGTGTATGTTATGGCGCCCAGTTGCTCGCTGCGGCCTACGGCGGCGAGGTGAAGCCGGCTCCGAGCCGCGAATACGGCCGTGCGATGTTGACGGTGGGCGATCCCTCGGATGCGTTGATGCAGGGGCTGCCGCAGACGATGCAAGTGTGGATGTCGCACGGCGATACGATTACGAGCGTGCCGGCGGGGTATCGGTTGATTGCCGGTACGGAGGATGTCCGTGTGGCGGCATTCCATATCGAGGGCGAACCGACTTGGGGCATCCAGTTCCATCCGGAGGTCTACCATTCAACCGACGGTACGCAGCTGTTGCGGAATTTCGTGGTCGGCGTCTGCGGATGCTCGCAGTCGTGGACTTCGGAGAGTTTCGTGGAGCAAACGGTGCGCGATTTGCGGGCGAAAATCGGCAGCGACAGGGTTGTGCTCGGCTTGTCGGGCGGGGTCGATTCGTCGGTTGCAGCCGTGCTGTTGCACAAGGCCATCGGACGGAATCTTTACTGCATTTTCGTCGATTCGGGTTTGCTTCGGAAGAACGAATTCGAGGAGGTGCTCGCTTCGTATAAAGATATGGGCTTGAATGTCAAGGGTGTTAAAGCCGGTGCCAAATTCTTGGGCGATTTGGCGGGCGTTACCGATCCCGAAAAGAAGCGCAAAATCATCGGTCGGGATTTCGTGGAGGTATTCAACGAGGAGGCGCAGCGAATCCAGGATGTGCAGTGGCTGGCGCAGGGAACGATTTATCCCGATGTCATCGAATCGAGTTCGGTGAACGGGCCGTCGGCAACCATCAAATCGCATCACAACGTGGGCGGTCTTCCCGAAAAGATGCACTTGCGGATCGTCGAACCGTTGCGGTTGTTGTTCAAGGACGAAGTGCGTCGTGTAGGGCGGTCGCTCGGCATTCCCGAACAGCTCATCGGTCGGCATCCGTTCCCCGGGCCCGGGCTTGCTATCCGGATTTTGGGAGATATTACGCCCGAGAAGGTCGACATCCTGCAACAGGTGGATAAAATTTATATCGATTCGTTACGCAAGGCCGGATTGTACGATCAGGTTTGGCAGGCGGGCGCGATTCTGTTGCCTGTGCGGAGCGTCGGAGTGATGGGCGACGAACGGACGTACGAAAATTGCGTCGCTTTGCGGGCCGTAACCTCGACCGACGGAATGACGGCCGATTGGGTGCATTTGCCTTACGAGTTTTTGGCCGACGTCTCGAACGAAATCATCAACAAAGTGCGCGGGGTCAATCGCGTAGTTTACGACATCTCGTCGAAACCGCCCGCCACTATCGAGTGGGAGTAGCTGAAAAGCGGGATGCCGATTGTCGGCATCCCGCTTTTATTTGCACATTCGAGAAAATAGAAAATAGTTTTCTTATTGGAGCATTATCGTCCACCTGTAATCCAAGCGGTAAAGGTCGGGAACCAGCGGCGCAACAGAATGTAACCGCCGACACCGATACTTATAATTACCAGTGGCAATAGAAAATAGCCTAACAATAAAGTACCTGTAGATACCGGAATAAATTTGACCCAGAGTTTGCAAAGTAAAGCTATCCAGATGCCATGATAGGCATAGATGAAAAAGGAACTGTTTGATAGGGTTGTATTCGTATGCAGCCGTCCGGATGCCAATCCGTAGGCTGTCCAGCCTATAGTTGTCGCCATACCGACCAAAATTCCGAGATTGTGCATATAAGCATGAACAACTTCAGCATGATGATACCACAGTGCGGTGTTCGTTATCAATAGCAACACATACAGACTCCCGACAGCGCTCCGTATTTTCATAGCTTCGAGGGCAAAATCATGACCGTACATGCGGAACCAACCACCGAACGTAAAGAAAAAAATAGCAGCAAGCGAGAATCCCGGATAGGTTTGGATGTTTGAAAGCCAAAGTATGCCTAATAAGACTATACCCCAGTTTTTACTATAACGTAGAAATACATGGAAAATTGGCGATAGAATTATCATCATAAACAAGTCGCGAATGAACCAAAGGGGAATATTTATCGGATACTCTCCTTCACGTATACTCCACATAGTATTTACCCAATCCGAAAAAGTGTAGTCAAGAATAGGTTTGTTGGCTCCAGAGGTAAGTTGCGGTAGGAAAAGCTGCAGTGCTAAAAAGAGGACGACGACGACGATATTCCAAAACAGATAGGGAATCAACAGGGTTCGAGCTCGTTTTTTCAGTTTATTCAGGTACTCCATACGAGTGAATAGTAATCCTGAAGAGAAGAAAAGGTACCCTGAAAAGAAAAAGAATAAAGGAACTGCGATACGAGCGATCTCGTCGGTGAGAAGATGGTGTACAATGTTGTAAAGAAGATGTTCGGAGGAGACTAACTGTGTGTCATTTACAACAACATTGTGGAGAATACAATGAATGAAAACTACCCCCCCCATTAATGGAAGTCTAAGATAATCAATCGCTTGCGATATGGTTGATTGGCGAGAGACGGTTGCTGTCATAATCAGTTTGGTGTTAATAATTTGATTATTGAATTGTGGCGCTATTGCGTTCTGAAAAAACAGCCCCGGGTCGTTGACGGCTCGGGGCTGCTCGCATGAAGAAACTTTATTAACAACGTTTTTATTTGCGTACGACCTTCTTGTAGCCGTAGATAGCCTCGTCGCCGAGCTCCTCCTCGATGCGGAGCAACTGGTTGTATTTGGCCATACGGTCGGAACGCGACATCGAACCGGTCTTGATTTGTCCCGAATTCGTTGCCACAGCGATGTCGGCGATTGTCGAATCTTCGGTCTCGCCCGAACGGTGCGACGTTACGGTCGTATAACCTGCACGGTGCGCCATTTCGATGGCGTCGAGCGTCTCGGTCAACGAACCGATCTGGTTGACCTTGATAAGGATGGAGTTGCCGCAACCCATTTCGATGCCCTTCTTCAAGAACTCGACGTTGGTTACGAACAGGTCGTCGCCGACCAACTGGCATTTGTCGCCGATCTCTTTCGTCAGCAGCTGCCAGCCTTCCCAGTCGTTCTCCGACATACCGTCCTCGATGGAGTCGATCGGGTATTTCTCGACAAGGCCTTTCAGATATTCGACCTGCTCTTTCGACGTACGTTTCGCACCCTTGGCACCCTCGAAGATGGTGTAGTCGTAAACGCCGTCCTTGTAGAACTCCGACGATGCGCAGTCCATACCGATCTTCACGTCCGTGCCCGGAACATAACCGGCGGCCTTGATTGCCTCGATGATCGATTCGATGGCATCTTCGGTACCGTTCAATGCCGGTGCGAAACCGCCTTCGTCGCCGACTGCCGTCGACAGACCGCGTTTGTGAAGCACTTTCTTCAGATTGTGGAACACTTCGGCACCCATGCGAACGCCCTCGTGGAACGAAGGAGCGCCGACCGGACGGATCATGAACTCTTGGAATGCGATGGGCGCATCGGAGTGCGAACCGCCGTTGATGATGTTCATCATCGGCACGGGCAGCGTTTTGGCATTGGCGCCGCCGATGTAGCGATAAAGCGGCATGCCGAAGAAGTCGGCAGCGCAACGGGCTACGGCCAACGATACGCCGAGAATGGCATTGGCGCCGAGCTTCGATTTGGTCTTCGTGCCGTCGAGTTCCAGCATCGTCTTGTCGATGCCCACTTGGTCGGCGACGTTCATGCCGATGACGGCCGGAGCGATGATTTCGTTCACGTTCTTCACGGCGTTCAACACGCCTTTGCCCAAATAGCGGCTTTTGTCGCCGTCGCGCAGCTCCAAAGCCTCGTTTTCGCCGGTCGATGCACCGCTCGGAACGGCTGCGCGACCGAATGCGCCCGACTGGGTGCGAACTTCGACCTCGACGGTCGGATTGCCGCGCGAATCGAGAATCTCGCGCGCATGTACTTCAATGATTTCCATTGAGATGTCCATCGTATTCATAGATTTTGCTGTTTATGGTTTGAACAATTTTCCGTATTGCTCCGCAAAGTTATAAAATATCTTGCGGATTTGCATTCGTTGTCGATTATTTTTCTTATATTTACAATAGACTAAGAACAAAACCTACTTTTCGATGAAGAAATCGTCTCTTTTGCTCGCATTCGTTCTTTTCACGGTCTCGGGCGCCGCAATTCCAGAGTATAAATTGTGGTACGATGCACCGGCCCGCGTATGGACCGAAGCGCTTCCGCTCGGCAATGGCCGGCTCGGCGCGATGGTGTACGGAAATCCGGCCGTCGAACAGATTCAACTCAACGAAGAGACGATCTGGGCCGGAAGCCCCAATAATAATGCGAATCCCGACGCCAAAGCGTGGATTCCGCGTATCCGCAAGTTGGTGGAGGAGGGCAAATACCGCGAGGCGCAGGACATGGCCTCGGCGCATGTGCGGTCGGCGACCAATCAGGGAATGCCTTACCAACCGTTCGGCGATTTGCGCATCGCTTTTCCGGAACATGCCCGTTACGAGGATTATTATCGCGAATTGAGCCTCGATTCGGCGCGGGTCATCGTACGGTACAAGGTCGATGGCGTAACCTATACGCGCGAAACGTTCGTGTCGTTTCCCGATCAGGTCGTCGTCATGCGCATTACGGCCGATCGTTCCGGCAAGGTCGCTTTCAGCGCTTTGTTCACTTCGCCGCATTCGGACGTGGCGATCGCCTCGGAGGGCAATGAGATTACTCTTCGGGGAGTGGGCTCGAAACACGAGGGACTGAACGGAAAAATTGAGCTTCAAGGACGGGCGATGGTAAAACACAGGGGCGGCGAATCGGTCTCGCGCGACGGGGTGCTGTCGGTCGAACATGCCGATGAAGCCACGATTTACGTCTCTATCGCTACGAATTTCAACAATTATAAAGATGTTTCGGGAGACTGCGTGGCTCGTGCATCGAAGTATCTGGCCGCTATCGAGGGAAAGTCCTATGCGGAGATGAAAAAAGCGCATGTCGATTGTTATCGGGAACAGATTGGCACTTCGTCGCTTTACCTCGGGCCGGACCGCTATGCCGACCTTCCGACCGATCGCCGGATCGAACGCTTCAAGACGTCGGACGACGCACATTTGGTGGCCACCTATTATAAATTCGGTCGTTATCTGCTGGTCTGCTCCTCGCAGCCCGGCGGCCAGCCCGCCAATCTGCAAGGAATCTGGAACGATCGGCTTTTCCCTTCGTGGGACAGCAAGTACACCACCAATATCAACCTCGAAATGAATTATTGGCCGTCGGAGGTTACCAATCTGACGGCGCTTAACGAACCGCTGTTCCGGTTGATTCGGGAGGTGAGCGAAACCGGTGCCGAAACGGCCCGCATCATGTACGATGCGCCCGGATGGGTGCTTCATCACAATACGGATGTGTGGCGGGTTACGGGAGCGATCGACAACGGTGCGGCGGGCATGTGGATGTCGGGCGGAGCTTGGTTGTGCCGTCATTTGTGGGAACATTACCTCTACACGGGCGATAAGGCGTTTTTGCGCGAAGTTTATCCGATCATGAAGGGGGCCGGAGCGTTTTTCGACGCCACGATGGTCAATGAACCCGAACATGGATGGTTGGTCGTCAGTCCGAGCAACTCGCCCGAGAATACCCATGCTGATCATCGTGCCACGACGGCGGCCGGATGCACGATGGACAATCAATTGGTAACCGAACTTTGGAACAATATCATCGCAGCTTCGGCGATTCTCGACGTCGATCGGGATTTTGCAGCCCGTTTGGCGAAACGATTGCACGAAATGGCTCCGATGCAGGTGGGGCACTGGGGACAGCTCCAGGAGTGGATGCACGACTGGGATAACCCCGAGGATCATCATCGGCATGTGTCGCATCTGTACGGCTTGTATCCCAGCAACCAGATTTCGCCTTTCCGCACGCCCGAATTGTTCGATGCCGCACGCACTTCGCTCACGCACCGCGGCGATCCGTCGACCGGTTGGAGCATGGGATGGAAGGTGTGCCTGTGGGCCCGTATGCTCGACGGCGACCACGCTTATAAATTGATTACGGATCAACTCTCGCTTGTTCGCAACGGGCAAACGGGCGGCGGCACTTATCCCAACCTTTTCGATGCGCATCCGCCTTTCCAGATCGACGGCAACTTCGGATGCGTGGCCGGTATCGCGGAGATGCTCCTGCAGAGCCACGACGGATTCGTCTATCTGCTGCCTGCGCTGCCGTCGGTGTGGCCCGAAGGAGAGGTAAAGGGTTTGCGTGCTCGCGGCGGATTCGAAATCGACATGGCTTGGAGCGAAGGCCGTATCGAGCGGTTGGTCGTGAAATCGACGATCGGCGGAAATTGTCGGTTGCGTTCGGCGACACCGCTGAAAGGAGCCGGTTTGCGGAGGGCCAAAGGCGATAATACGAATCCGTTGTTCGCTCTGAACGAGGGGCTTCCGCCTGTGATCGATCCGGCGGCCTGGCTCCATCCAGTCGAACTCGAAACGACCTATCTGTACGACCTGGCGACCGAGGCCGGAAAAACATACCAGATCATCGGAAAGTGAACCGGAACGGTAAAACGAAAACGCTGATAACCGATAGATTATCAGCGTTTTCGTTTCCGTGAGCCCCTGCCCCGAAACGACGAAAGCCGCTCCCGAAGGAACGGCTCTCGTTGTGAACCCGCTGGGGCTCGAACGTTGTCCGGCAGGACAATCCTCACCGACGAGTCGCTGCTGTCGCCCGTAGGGCGGTGCAGGGTTTCGACGAGGAGGTAACCGTAGGCGAGAGCCCCTGCCCCGAAACGACGAAAGCCGCTCCCGAAGGAACGGCTCTCGTTGTGAACCCGCTGGGGCTCGAACCCAGGACCCCAACATTAAAAGTGTTGTGCTCTACCTGCTGAGCTACGGATTCTCCGTGTGCCATCGGGAAGCGTTTTTCCGTTTTGGCGGTGCAAATATACGGATTAAATTTTAATTTACAAGAAATCGACCGCTGTTTTTCCGGAATTTTTGCAAATCCGAAATAAAATGATATTTTTGTAACCGTTAAGAATCCATAAAACGTAAACGAATTATGTGTAAAGCATTGATCATAGGTGCCGGCGGTGTCGGAACGGTCGTTACGCAGAAAATCGCGGCCGATCCCGTCTTTTCGGAGGTGATGCTGGCCAGCCGCACCAAATCGAAATGCGATGCCGTGGCCGCTGCCATCGGCGGCAATCGGGTACAGACCGCACAGGTCGATGCCGACAACGTTGCCGAATTGTGCGAACTGTTTCGGGCATTCCGGCCCGATATCGTCGTCAATGTGGCCCTGCCGTATCAGGATTTGACCATCATGGACGCCTGCCTGGCCTGCGGTTGCAACTACCTGGATACGGCCAACTACGAGCCGAAAGACGAGGCGCATTTCGAATATTCGTGGCAGTGGGCCTATCAGGATCGGTTCAAGGCGGCGGGATTGACGGCCATTCTCGGATGCGGCTTCGACCCGGGCGTAACGGCCATCTTCACGGCCTACGCGGCCAAACACCATTTCGACGAAATCCACTATTTGGACATCGTCGACTGCAATGCCGGAAATCACGGCATGGCGTTCGCCACCAACTTCAATCCCGAAATCAACATCCGCGAGGTTACGCAGAAGGGCCGTTACTACGAGAACGGCGAGTGGGTGGTAACCGAACCGCATGAGATTCACCGGCCGCTGCATTATCCCGAAATCGGCGAACGCGAGTCGTACGTGATTTACCACGAGGAATTGGAATCGCTCGTCAAGAATTATCCGACCATCAAGCGGGCGCGTTTCTGGATGACGTTCGGGCAGGAGTACCTGACGCATCTGCGCGTGATTCAGAATATCGGCATGGCGCGGATCGACCCGATCATCTACAATGGGGTCGAGATCGTGCCGATCCAGTTCTTGAAAGCCGTGTTGCCCGATCCCAAGTCGTTGGGCGCCAACTACCACGGGCAGACCTCCATCGGCTGCCGCATCCGAGGCATCAAGGACGGCAAGGAGCGCACCTATTATATCTACAATAATTGCGACCACGAACAGGCTTACAAAGAGACCGGTACGCAGGCCGTCAGCTTCACGACGGGCGTGCCTGCCGCGCTGGGGGCTTCGATGTGGGCCAAAGGGTTGTGGCGCGGGGCCGGCGTTTTCAACGTCGAGGAGTTCGACCCCGATCCGTTCCTCGCCGAGTTGGGCCCGCAGGGCTTGCCGTGGCACGAGTTGTTCGACGTGGACATCGAAGTATAGCATTTTGCCTATGGAAAAATAAAGAATGAAACCGGCGGCGTTCGGGACATAGACGCCGCTCGACATACGAAAGCACATCGGCTTTTTTCCTGTTCTCGAAAATTGGACACTTTCGCAGTTGATAAAGGAATTAGGTTGATGTCCATGCTGTTCTCAGCGTGGGCATTATCTATATCTTTATTGACGGGTTGTCCAATACCTCGGGAGCGGATATAGTGATATGTCCACGTTTTTTGTTTAATAAAAACCCGAACGCGCGATGAAAAAAAATCTGAAAAAATGGGTGGTTGGATGTTCGGCGCTGCTGCTTCACACGGCTTGTGCCGTAACGCATACTTCGGTTACCGGATTCAACGAACAAATGACCGTCCTGAAAGAACGCTTCCCGGAACTCTATGACCTCCATTCGCAAGGGAAAATCGTCATCTGGGACATGTGGCGACATGAAAAAAGAGCCGGTGAACCGGATGAAAAGCGATATTCCGTCGTATATGTTCAAAACGGCATTCGCAAGAGCTATTCGGAATAGGTATAAATACCTAATTTAGGCAGAAAAACTCGGCAGGGAAATTCCTTTGCCGAGTTTTTTGTAACTTTGTCTGCTACAAATGAACAACGGAATCGTGGATTTTTCGGATTTCCAGAAATTGCCCTCCCCGTGCTACGTGCTCGACGAACGCTTGCTCGACCGCAACCTCGCCGTCATCGACTGCGTGCGGCGCGAAACGGGCGTCGAAATCATCGTGGCGCTGAAAGCCTGCGCCATGTGGAGCATCTTTCCCGAGTTGGCGAAGCATTCCGACGGTGCTACGGCGAGTTCCGTCGCCGAAGCACGGCTCGTATTGGAGGAGTTCGGCAAACGGGCACACACCTATGCGCCCGTCTATACCGATGCGGGTTTCGACGAGATCATGCGGTGCAGCGATCCCATCACGTTCAATTCGCTGTCGCAGTTCGACCGGTTCGGCCAGCGGGCGTTGATCAACGGTATTTCGTGCGGCCTGCGCATCAATCCGCACTATTCGCCCGTCGAAACCAACCTCTACAATCCCTGCGTCGCGGGTTCGCGGTTAGGCGTTACGGCCGAAAAGCTGGCTGCGGCGGGCGGTCTGCCGACGGGTATCGACGGGTTGCATTTCCATGTGTTGTGCGAATCGCGTCCGGTGCATCTGCGCTTGGCTTTGGAGGCGGTCGAACGTCATTTCGGAAAGTGGTTGGACGAGGTGAAGTGGCTCAATCTGGGCGGCGGCCATCTGATGACCCATGCCGAATACGATTGCGACGAATTGATCGCGCTGCTGCGGGAATTTCGGGCGCGGCATCCGCATCTGCGGTTGATTATGGAGCCCGGGAGCGCCTTCACGTGGCGGACGGGCTATTTGGTTTCGACCGTCGAGGACATCGTGGAAAACGACGGCGTAACGACGGCCATGCTCGACGTGTCGTTCTCGTGCCACATGCCCGATTGCTTGGAAATGCCCTATAAACCGGCCATCGTCGGGGCGCACGAACCGGCAGCGGGGGAGAAACGCTGGCGGATGGGCGGCACGAGCTGCTTGGCGGGCGACTATTACGGCGATTGGGCCTTCGACCACGAACTGCGGATCGGCGAACGCATCGTTTTCGAGGATATGATCCATTACACGATGGTGAAAACCACGATGTTCAACGGCGTGCAGCATCCGGCTATCGTCATCGCCCGCCGCGACGGCACGACGGAGGTCGTCCGCACATTCGGCTACGAGGATTTCAAGCACCGCATGTCCTGACCGGATGCCGACAAGCCGCAAGACCCGCTAACACAAGAAATACTAACAAAAACGCGAAAAATAGATGGAAAACTTTACACCGACGTCCTATACGCTCGAATGCGTCGCCACGGGACGTGAATTTCCCGATGAAGGGTGGGCGCTCGAAGACCGAGCCTGTCATACGCCCTCGCTCGTGCGGACGCATTATGCGAAAAAGCAGATCGAGGTGAAACCGGCCGAATACGGATTGTATCGGTTTTGCGACTGGTTGCCCGTCCGTCGGATCCTCAAAGGCTCGTCGGCCCCCGTTACCTATAAAAGCAAGCGATTGGGCGAGTATCTCGGCCTCTCGAATCTGTGGATTACGTTCAACGGCTATTATCCCGCGATCGGGGCCACGATGACGACTTGTTCGTTCAAGGAGACGGAGGCTTACAGCGTGTGCGCCCGTGCGGCCGAGGACGAAACGCGGATTTTGGTCGTCGCGTCGGCCGGCAACACGGCCCGGGCCTTCGCCAAGGTTTGTTCCGACAATCATATCCGCTTGTTGCTCTCCGTGCCTTACGACAACATCGGGGCTTTGTGGTTCGAGGAGCCGCTCGACCCGTGTGTGAAGTTGATCTGCTGCGAGAAGGGCGGGGACTATTTCGATGCCATCTATCTTTCGGACCTGGCACTGAAGTGCCCCGGATTTTATGCCGAGGGCGGTGCGAAAAACGTCGCTCGCCGCGACGGCATGGCCACGACCGTGCTTTCGGCCGTAATGGCGATCGGCCGTATTCCCGACTACTATTTCCAGGCGGTCGGCAGCGGTACGGGTGCGATCGCTGCGTGGGAGGCGAATATGCGTTTGCTGGACGACGGGCGTTTCGGAACCAATACCATGAAGTTGATGGTTTCGCAGAATGCGCCCTTCGTGCCGATGTACGACGCTTGGCGGGCCGATTCCCGCAAGATGCTGGATTACGAGGAGGACAAGGCCCGTCGCGATGCCGAAATCATCGACGCCAAGGTGTTGTCGAACCGTCGGCCGCCCTATGGGATTACGGGAGGCCTTTACGATGCGCTGAAAACGACGCACGGCGAGGTGTTCGCGATCACCAATGCGCAGGAGCGCAAGGCCTGCAAACTGTTCGAGGAGTTGGAAGGAATCGACATCTATTCGGCGGCGGGCGTCGCGACGGCTTCGTTGATCAAGGCGGTGGCCGACGGCAAGGTCGAGAAGGATGCCTGCATCATGCTCAACATCACGGGCGGCGGCGAAAAACGGCTCAAAGCGGGAAAAGCGATGTGGCAGCTCGCGCCGAGCGAGATTTTCTCCCTGACGCCGGACAAAGACGAGGTGGTCGCCAAGGTGAGCGCGTTGTTCGACTGATTCGACGGAATCGTGCTACGATTACCCGGTTGCATGTTCTGCGGAATTCGATTCGAAATTCCGCAGAACATTTTTTTCGAAAAATCGTATCTTTGCATCGGCTCGGACGAGCGATTCTCGACTGCCGTCCGTGCTGCAAAACCTAATTTAATAAAACAACAAGATGAAAAACATCTCGACGAACAGGATTCCCTGTTTCCGGCGATGGAACCGCAAGGGCTGGTCGGTCTTTGCGAGTTTGCATCGTCAGGTAATGATCGGAGTGCTTTCGGTGTCGATGTCCATTCTCTTGCTGTCTGCCCAGCACGTCGCTGCGCAGGAGGCCGATTCGACGGTCGTCCGCTCGTTGCGGATCGACGAGGTCGGCATCTCGGGGAGCCAGAGCTCCCCGATGCGCAACGTGTTGGCGGTAACTCCGCTTTTCGATCGGAAAGCGCAGGCTGCGGCCCCTGTCCAGACTCTGGAAGCCGCGCTGCGTCTGACGCCGTCGATCGACCTGCGGGAGCGAGGCGGCAAGGGTGCACAAGCGGACATCGCTATCCGAGGCGGCTCTTTCGATCAGACGATGGTGCTGTTGAACGGCATCGACTTCACCGATGTCCGCACCGGACATCAATCCCATTCGCTGCCGGTCGATCTGGAAGCGATTTCGGCCATCGAACTGGTCGACGGATTGCCCGGGGTCGGCGCGTATGCCGGCGCGGTGAATATCCGCACGGCTCCGCTGATGCCCGATTATCTGCGATTCGATGCTTCGGGCGGCAGTTACGGGTACGGGTATGCCAACCTCTCCGGTGCGGTAACCGGCCAACGGTTCTCTTTGCTCGGCACGGTCTCTTATCGGCGCAGCGACGGCTATCGGCACAACACCGATTTCGATAATTGCAATGCTTTCGTGCGAGCGACCTGGGAGACGCGGCGGACCGGTTATTTCGAATTTCAGACCGGTTATCAAACGCGCGAATTCGGTTCCAACGGGTTCTATGCCGCCTACAATCCCGATCAGTGGGAACGCACCTCTACGGCGTTGGCTTCGTTGCGGTGGCAAAAAGAGTTCGGCCGTTTTTCGGTCGGAGCCTCGGCCAGCTATCGAAAAAATTTCGACCGTTACGACTGGACGCGCGGCACGGCGATGAACCGGCACCATACCGATAACGTCGGAGCCGGGTTGTGGGCCGATTGCCGATGGTCGGGCGGCGTTACGTCGTTGGGCGGAAATTATGCGTACAATCACATCTACAGTACGAATCTCGGCGAATTGCTCGATGTGCCGCACGGCGTTTACACGCATGGCAAGGCGCGGCATACGGGCAACATTTGGATGCGCCATACCGTGCAGGGGCGGCGTTTCGATGCGGCGGCCTCGGTGGGAATCAGTCTGACGCCTTACGGCGAATCGGCGCTTTGGAGTCTTTCCGGAGGATTCCATCCGACAGCCGAATTTTATGTGAAAGCCGGTATCTCGCAGTCGATGCGCCTGCCGACCTTCACCGATCTCTATTACAGTTCGCCGGCCCAAATCAACAACCTCGACCTGGTGCCGGAACACGCTGTTACTTACCGCATCGACGCCGATTATACGAAGCGTCGCTGGAGCTTCCGGGCTGCGGCTTATTATCGGGCCGGACGCGACATCATCGACTGGGTGCGACGCGAAGACATGGGCGGCAAATGGCATTCCGAACAGACGAGCCGGTTGGATACCTACGGCGTGGAGCTGACGGGCGTCTATGCGACGGACGAAGGTTTTTTGCGTCGGGCCGCTTTGTCGTACGGCTACACCACGACCGACCGGAATACCGATGTCGAAGCGCAAAGTGCGATGGATTTCATGCGCCACAAGGCGGCTTTGTCGGTCGAAGTGCGTTTTTTGCGACGGATGTCGTTCGCATTGACCGGCTCCGTCTATGACCGGAACGGCAGTTATACGGATTATCCGATTGCCGGAAACTCGCAGGTGAAAACGTTGCGCGACTTCAAGCCTTACTTCCTGTTGGACGGCCGATTGTCTTGGTCGAAAGGCATTTGCCGATTGTATGTCGATGCTACGAACTTGACGGATACCCGTTATTGCGATATGGGTGGCATCCCGTTGCCCGGAACGTGGATAACGGGCGGTATGACGCTGACCATCGGCATGCGTCGGTAATTCGTGCCAATGATGCGAATCGAAATCGTTCGCAAACGTATATGAAAACAGCCCCGCTCAACGAGCGGGGCTGTTTCGTTTTGCAGCGTCTTCCGGCATCAGAAGTTGTATTGCAGAAGGAGTTGTGCGCGGTTGGCATGGTTCTTCATTCCGTCCATGTTTTTGCGCGTGCCGTAGAGATATTCGGCGGCCAGTTTGCAGCGCGGAGTCATCGAATAGAAGATATTGCCGAAAATGTATTGTCCTTGACGGTATTCGTCGTTGGCGAAATAGCCGTTTTTATGCTGGATGCGAACCATCGAATAACCTCCGGAGAGAGCGACCCGACGCGACAGATTGATTTGGGCTGCTGCTTGCCATCCCCACATCGGCATGGTCTGGATCTGTTCGGGATTGGCCGGATTGGGCGTGAAGTCGAGGCCGGCTCCCTTCAAATCCTGAATGTACGGTGTGATGCCCTCGCCGTAAATGCCGTTCATGAAGAGCTGGAACCACGGACATACTTTGATGTGGCCGCTGAACTGGGCACCCCAGCCGAACAGCGAGGTGTTGTTGCCGGTGCGAAGGTTGTGGGCATACAGATTGCGGAATACGGCCGATGCGCGAAGATGGCTTTCACGGTTGGCGCCCCAGGCTACTTGCAGGTAGACCGGGAAATCGGGCATACGCTGCGGCAGCGGTGCGAAATAATCGTTGTAGGTGGCGCTCACGTCGGGCATTTCGGCTGCCAGACCGAAAGTCATGTGGTCGTGTGCGAAAGAGACTTCGTAACGCAGCATCGTCGCGAACTGGAGATTGTAGGCGTTGGGACCTTGGAAGTCGATCGTCGTAGGTGCGGCTTGCAGGTCGCAGAAGGTGGTGATGTCGCGACCGATCGTAAAGCCCTTGAACGAAACGTAGGCCGAACGCAGACGGGGAACATAGCTGCCCTGGGCACCGCCTCGGAAGTCGCCGTCGACATAGACTACGATGCGTCCCAGCGCACGAGTATTGGCAATGGCTTTCAGGAAGAGGCGCGACGTCGAAGCATCCATCGTCAGCTTCTGACGGTTGGCATAGTTGCTGGTGATGGGTATATCGTAAGGCACGAAATCGAGATTATCCACGATTCCTTCGAACTCGTAGGCCGTGCGCAGCGCGATGTAACCGCCCAGAGCGAACGAGAACTTGTTGTTCTTGCTTGCGAAGACGAATTGAGGAAGTTCCGTCTGCTGGAAGCCCGGACGATGGGTCTCCAGATAGTCCTGCGTCGCTCCCTCGGCAGCCAGACGATTGAGCGCCGCTACCTGTTGGGCCGCGCATACGTCGGAGTAGACCGTATCTACCTGATGCATGGAGATCAGATAGACCGTCGGCGTATATTCGCCGTTCCGTGCGGATCGCATGCGGTGTTGCGCCGAGGCGGTGGTGGCCAGTAACAACGCCACGATCAGAAGTCGAAATGTTTTCATAAGCCGAATCAATTTGGTTTTAAATGAACTTGTTCTGTTTTGTTTTTGGATTACAGCCAGTTAATACTCACCGTGGGTTTTGCAAGTTGTATGCCAAATAATCGTGCACGGATTTTGATTTTTAGAACGGCTCAGGCTTTTTTATTAACTTTGCATCGCGAAAAAACGTTTGTCCGTATATATTTAAGGTGTGTTATGACTTTCCTCTTTTTTTTCATCCTGTTGTTTTTGACGGCGGTCGCTGCCGATTATTATTTCTGGAAGCGGCACCGTGCTTCGCTGCGCCGGCATCGGTGGCTCGCCGTGTGGATGGTCGGCAGCCATTTGCCGCTGCTCGTCATGATTCTTTCCGGATGGCTGGCTCGCGACAATACGACCGGTTCAGTATTCGTCGGTATATGGCTGTTCTGGAGCTGGCTGTTTTTGACGCTGCCGCGAATGGTCTATTATCTCTTTCGGCGGATGCATCTGCCTCGCGCGGGAATCGTGATCGGCGTCGGAGTGGCTGGTTCGTTGATTTGGGGCGCGACGATCGGACGCACGACGCTGCACGTCAGTCGAACGGAAATCTGCTCGGCGAAACTCCCTGCGGCCTTCGACGGATTCCGGATCGTACAGCTCTCCGATATGCACATCGGTACGTTGGTCTCGCCGGAGCGGGAGTTGCAGCGGATCGTCGACAGCGTGGAAGCGTTGCAGCCCGATCTGATCGTTTTTACCGGCGACCTCGTCAATATCCGTGCTTCGGAACTGAATGACCGGAATGCGGCTATTCTGCGCGGATTGCGCGCCCCTTACGGGGTACTTTCCGTAACCGGCAATCACGATGCGGGCGTCTATATCAAGGATTCGATTCGTCATCCGGCAGCCGAGAGTTTGCAGGAGGTGATCGCCTGGCAGCGACGGCAGGGGTGGCAGGTGTTGGAGGATACGACAGTCTATCTGAACCGAGGCGGGGAGAGCATTTCGTTTTCCGGCATTTCATTCGATCCGGCCCTGCGCAAGAAACGGCACGATTCGGAACTTCCTCCGGCTCGATTGGATGTCGTCTATCGCGGCGTTCCCGATTCGTTGTTCAACATCACGGCGGTGCACCTTCCGCAACTTTGGACGCAGGTGCTCGACTTCGGATACGGCGATCTGACGCTGTCCGGCCATGTCCATTCGATGCAGATGAAGCTGCGAATTTTCGGCCGCTCGTTCTCTCCGGCGCGTCTGCTTTACAAACGATGGAGCGGACGCTACGACGACGGGCCCCGTACCTTGTATATCAACGACGGAACCGGATATGTCCTCTATCCGATGCGATTGGGCGCCTGGCCCGAAATCTCTTTGATAACGCTTCGACGATGCGAATAACCCTCTCTTTCGCCGCGACTGCCGACGGCTTTCTGGATGATACGTCGTCGCAGCGGTTGATGATCTCCACGCCCGAAGATTGGGCGGCGGTCGGTCGTTTGCGGGCCGATTGCGATGCGATTCTCGTCGGGGCGGAGACGCTTCGCCGCGACGATCCGGCTTTGCTGCTGCGCGATGAATCGGCGCGTCAGCGACGGCTGGCGAACGGTTTGCGGCCCGACGGGACGAAAGTAACGCTGACCGCTTCGGGGCGGCTCGATCCTTCGCTGCGCTTTTTTACGGAGGGCGATGCGGATCGTTTCGTCTTTTCGACGCACGATCTGCCCGCCTTGCACGATCGGGCTGCGATCATCGCCTCCGATGAACCGTTGACCGCCTGCCGGATCGTTACGGAGCTCGAAAAACGGGGCATCGGCCATTTGTTGGTCGAAGGCGGTGCGCATGTTCTGCGGATGTTTCTGGATGAAGGGATGGCCGATACGGTGCGGGTGGCGGTCAATCCGGCCCTGACGCTCGGTGAAACTGGATACGCTCGATTCGCTTTCCGACCGCCGGCCGGAACCGCGTGTACGACCGAAAATCTGGGCGGTATGTGCGTTACGACTTGCGAGCTGCATCCCGATACGACGGTGGAGGATCGGCTGCGGCTTCGACAGGCGATCGAAGCGAGTCGGCAATCTTTGCCTTGTGCCACCTCCTATCGGGTGGGGGCCGTGATCGTTACCCGCAAGGGCGAAATTTTCACGGGCTATACGCACGAACATTCCGCTACGCATCATGCCGAACAGGAGGCGGTCGTCAAGGCATTGGCTGCCGGTGCGGATTTGCGGGGCGGGGCGATCTACTCTTCGATGGAACCCTGTTCACGTCGGGCCAGCGAACCGGAAAGCTGTACGCAGCTAATTATCCGTCTCGGATTCGCCCATGTGGCATTCGCGCTTTATGAACCGGATCGTTTCGTCGATTGCCGCGGGGCGCTTACGCTGCGCGAAGCCGGAATCGACGTCCGGACCTATCCCGATTTGGGCGACGAGGTGCGGACCGTCAACGCCCATCTTTGGCATTGAGATCGTTCGGATCGTTTTAATCGTGTTTCGAATGGGCCGAAACGATCGGTTGCATTCGGAAATGTCGTTCTATTTGCAGGAGCCGTCTTTCGGATGCCGGAACATGCCTGTTTCGGTCGCTAACGATTGACGGATGAAGATTCGTTTACAACTTTTGCTCGTCGGATTGGCGGCGGGGTTCTCTGCACCGGCCGCAGCCCGAACGCTCGCATCGCCGGAGCGGTCGGATACGCTTCCGGTTTATCGCACGTTGACGCTCGAAGATGCGTTGGCGATCATGTTCACGGAAAATTCCGCCCTCAAAGCGACGGCTCACGAAGAACATGCCGCTGCCCAACAACGGCGTGCCGCCATCGGTTTGCGCGCACCGCAAATCGGCGTAACCGGCGCTTATGCCTATCTTTCGAAAGATATCGGTTTCGATTTCAACGGGTTGAAGGCACCGGTAACCGATCTCTCCGGCAAATTGCTCCCGCTGGTACCCGAAGGGCTGCGGCCCGAGATAACCGGTTTCGTCGGCCAGTTGACGAAAGCCGATTGGTTCTTGGAATTGCAAAATCGCAGCGTCGGCACGATCGGCGGCGAGGTGAGTCTCCCGATCTGGTTGGGCGGAAAGATTAATGCGGCCAACCGTGCCGCGGAAATCAACGAACGAACCGTCGGCGAGCAGGGCCGACAGACCCGCAATGCCCTCGTCTCCGAATTGGTCGAACGTTATTTCGGACTGGCGCTTGCCAAACAGGTCGTCGAGGTGCGGCGGCGGGTGGTCGACGGGGTGCGGCAGCATCTGGCGGATGCCGAGGCGCTCGAACGCGACGGCATGATCGCTCGGAGCGAACGGCTCTATGTGGAATTCAAGTTGGCCGAAGCCGAACGCGATTTTTCCGATGCTCGGCTTCAGATGCAAACCGTGGCCACCGCGCTGAACAACACGCTGGGGCGCAGCGGGGAGTGGATGCCGTTGACGGCGATGTTTCTGCTCGACGGGCTCGAACCGATGGACTATTTCCGCCGGTCGGCGCTCGATCATAATCCGTTGTTGCAGCAGGTGGCGTTGAAATACCGTTTGGCCGAAGAGGGCGTCAAAGTGCAGCGGGCCGATTTCCTGCCGCAGGTCGCAGCGGTCGGCGGCGGAACATTCTACAATTATCAGGTTTCGGGCCTTGTGCCGCGTTGGGCGGTCGGGGTCGGCGTGCGGATCAAAATTTTCGACGGGTTGAGCCGTGAATACCATTATTCGGCGGCCCGGGCGACGGTTCGCCGCGTCGGCGAGTTGCAATCGCAGGCGGAACGCGACGTCGAGGTGCTGGTCGAGCAGCTCTACAACGAATTGATGAACTGCCGCAACCGGATGCGTTCGCTCGATGCTTCGTTGGCATTCGCCGAATCCTATCTCAAGATGAAAGACGCCGCCTTTCGCGAAGGGATGGCCACCTCGACCGAGTTGATCGACGCCGAACTGGATCTGGCGGGCGTGCGAACCCAACGGCTTCAGAATGCCTACGACTACGATCGGCTGTTGGCCCGGCTGCTGGAAGCGGCCGGTATCAGCCACGAATTTCCGGATTATCTTCGTCGGCCGGATGCCGTAGTCGTCCTGTTCGATAAAAATCAAACCGACCATGAATCGTAAAAACACATTCGGAATCCTTCTTGCGGCGGTCGTCATCGTCGGCTCCGTCTTGCTCATCAGTCGTTACATTACCCGTCGGACGCCGATGATCGTGCAGGGTACGGTGGAGTGTACGACCTATCGGGCCTCGTCGAAGATCCCGGGCCGCATCGCAACGATGCTCGTCGAACAGGGCGATCGGGTAGAGCAGGGCCAGTTGCTCTACACCCTCACTACGCCCGAATTGAATGCCAAGCTGCAACAGGCCGAGGCGGTGAAGACGGCGGCTTCGGCCCTCGACGCTGCGGCTTTGGCCGGAGCGCGGACACAACAGATTCAGGCGGCCAAGAATATATGGCAAAAGGCGCAGGCCGGCACTGAGTTGGCCCGAAAAACCTATGACCGCGTGAAGAGCTTATACGAACAAGGGGTTGTGCCGGCTCAGAAACTGGACGAAGCGACGGCCAATTACCAGGCGATGCAGGCTACGGAGCAGGCGGCCCATGCGGAATATCAACTGGCTTTGTCGGGTGCTCGTAAGGAGGACAAGGAGGCTGCCGCAGCGCGTGTTCTCCAAGCGCAGGGCGCGGTCGCCGAAGTGGAATCCTACATCGGCGATGCGCGGGTTTATGCGCCGGTAACGGGCGAGGTGTCGAGTGTCATCGCCGAAGCCGGCGAGTTGGTGGGCGAGGGGTATCCGGTTGTTGCCATCCTCGATCTGTCCGATCGCTGGGTACTTTTCAATATCAAGGAGACGCTGCTGCCGGGCATCCGCATCGGCACCCGCATGGCAAGTTATGTTCCGGCCTTGGATCGCGACGTCGAATTGGAGGTTTCCTACATCTCGGCCCAAGCCGATTTCGCAACTTGGTCGGCGACACGCACCCAGGGCGGATTCGATATCCGTACCTTCGCCGTGAAGGCGAAACCCGTGTCGGAAAACGAATTGCGTCCGGGCATGAGCGTTCTGGTGGACTGGGATAAGATCGACCGCCCGCCGAAAAAAGCGCGTCGCCGATGATCGGGTTCCTGCATCATACGGCTGCCGCGGCCCGCCGTGAAATCGGCCGAATCGCCGACTTGCGGATGTATCGGGTGTTGCTGTTCTATTTGCCGCTGGTCGCATTCGGATTTTTTGCCCTGTTTTTCAGCAAGGGAGTGGCCCGCAACATTCCGATCGCCGTGGTCGATAACGACCGCACGGCACTTTCGCGAAAGTTGATCGAAATGATTGATGCGGCACCGACCCCCTATGTCGCCTATTCCGCGCAGTCGATGTCCGAGGGCGAACGGTTGATGCGTGAAGGGGCGATCATGGCGATCGTGTTGATTCCTGCCGATTTCGAAAAAAAAGTGCTCGGAAATGTGCCGGCACCGCTGGAGGCTTACATCACCGGAACGAACATCACGGTCAACGGTCTGTTGTCGAAGGACATCCAGACCGTCGTAACGACCTTTTCAGCCGGCGTGCAACTGCAGCTGTTCACGGCGCGCGGCATGTCCGAGGAGGAGGCGATGGCGCAGATTCTGCCCGTCCGGTTCGATCGGCATATCCTGTTCAACCCCTACATCAATTACGGCTATTATCTGGCCCCGAGCTTCATGCCCATGATGCTGTTGATATTGACGGTCATGGTTTCGGTCTTTGCGATCGGTACCGAACTCAAATACGGTACGGCCCGCGAGTGGCTGCAATGCGGCGGAGATTCGATGGCGGCGGCGCTGACCGGCAAGCTGTTGCCCGTTACGGCGATTCTCGTGTTGCAGGCGTTCGTCATGCTGTTCATCCTGATCGGAATCGTCGGGGTGCCGTTGAACGGAAGTTTTGTCGTCATGGCGATCGGCACGCTCTGTTTCCTGTTGGGCTATCAGGCGCTTGCCGTTTTGATCGTCGCCCTGATGGCCAACATGCGGTTGGCGCTTTCGTTGGGCGGCGGCTATTCGGTGCTGGCCTTTACCTTTTCGGGGTTGACCTTTCCGGTCATGGCCATGTGGACGCCGATGCGTTGGTTGAGCCGCTGCTTCCCGTTCACCTACTACACGGATTTGTTCATCGACCAGATGCTGCGCGGTGCGCCGGTCGCCTATTCGCTACCGGATTTGGGGTATATGTCGCTGTTCGCCGTGCTGCCGATGCTTGTGCTGCCTCGGCTGCGCAAGGTTTGTACGGATTCGAATTATTGGGGGAGAGCGTGATATGAACCGATTGATCCGACAATTGAAATCCTACCGCGGTCAGTTCGCCGCGGTCGTCCGCAACGAATTTCGAACTGTTTTTACCGACGAGGGGGCGTTGTTGATTCTGGTTTTCGCGTTGTTGATCTATTCGACGACCTATTCGCTGGCTTACGGACCGCAGGTGTTGCGCAATGTGCCGATCGGGGTCATCGACAACAGTCATACGGAGGCCAGCCGTCGGCTGACCTCCGCTTTCGATGCCGGCCCGAATACCTATGTGGCTTACGAACCGACCGATATGGAGGAGGCACGGGAACTCTTCTTCCAGCGCCGGATTTACGGAATCGTCTACATACCGGAGAATTACGAGCGCCGTTTGTTGGATGGCGAGCAGGCCGATGTGGCGATTTATGCCGATGCCAGTTACTTCTTGATGTATCGGCAGGTTTTTCAGGAGTTGGTCTCCGCGATCGGGCTGACCGGAGCGACGGTCGGATTGCGACGCCTGGTCGCTCACGGCACCGAACTTCCTCAAGCCGAAGCGGCCGTGCAGCCGGTCGTCTATCAGTCGCACAATCTTTTCAACCCCTATCTCGGCTATGGGTCGTTCGCCATGCCTGCGATCATCATCGTCATCATCCAGCAAACCTTGCTGGTCGGAATCGGAATGATCGGCGGCACATGGTGGGAAAAGGGCCTCTATCGACGTTTGTGTCCGGTCGGTCGCCGGCGGATGTCGACTTTACCGATTGTGGTGGGACGGGCATCGGTCTATTTATTGATTTACGGCATTACGCTCTCCTATATTCTCGGCGTGCATTACAAGCTGTTCCATTATCCGGACAACGGAACGACCGGTGCCGTCATCGTCTTCATGGCGCTCTATCTGTCGGCGGCGATCGCTTTCGGGTTGGCGTTATCGACGCTGTTCCGTACGCGGGAAAGCTCGCTGCTCTTGCTGCTTTGGACGTCGATTCCCGTGTTGATGTTGAGCGGCGTTTCGTTCCCGCGGGAGGGAATCCCTCCGCTCCTCTACCGATTCGGACGGCTGCTTCCGAGCAGTTCGGCCATCGACGGATTCATTCGCATCCGTTCGATGGGGGCTTCGCTCGCCGAGGTGCTTCCCGAAATTCGAACGCTGGCGATTCTTACGGTAATTTATGGCGGGTTGGCCCTTTTCGGCACCCATTGGGTTTTGTGCCGGACGTGCATCGAACGACCGGACAAGATGAAAAAAACGGTGCGGACGACCGAGGATGAAATCGCGCCTGCACCTGTATCGAAAAATTGACTGGCTTCGTTTACGGTTCGATGCCGAATTGCTGGAAAACCGTATCGTCGTGCTCGTCGAGGCCCGTTTTGCGGAACGGGACGGCTTCGTTGTGGTCATTCAGATAGGAGCGGGGCGCCGCATGGTCGAACTCGGCGCTGACCATTGAGACCGACCGATCCAGATAACGGCTTTCGATGGAGGCGATGTCAGCTATCGTGTGGAACATCATGTGGGTCGTGGATGCCCCCATGCGATTCGCCTCGGCGGCAGCGGCTTTCTGCGGAAAGGCCCGCCGATACTCCTTCGAAAACCAAGCTAACGATGCCACATACAACTGATAGGCGGTCGTGGTGGGCGAGGCATGCAGGAACCGCCCCCGATCATCGTCGAAAAGGTCTTCGCCGTGGTCGGCGCAATAAAGCAGCGCCGAAGCGGTTCCGTCGAGCGAATGCAGGTATTCGATCGTTCGGGCCAGAAAATGGTCGGTGTACAGGATCGAATTGTCGTAAGCGTTGCGAAGCATTTCGACATGGGCGGCCGAAATAGCAACGTCATCGTCGGGCAGGAAACGGGCGAATTCGCGCGGATAACGCTGGTGATAGCTGAAGTGCGAGCCGTAGCAATGCAGAATGAAAAAGAGTTTCTGCGACCGGCTTTCCGCGACGGCCTGCTGCATCGCTTCGAGCAGCTGCATGTCGTGGCGCGGCGAATCGAGGTAGATGACGTGATCGGCATCGTGAGCCAGTTTGTCGATCATGGCCCCCTGGGGCGACTGGTTGGAGATGAACCAGGTTTCGAATCCCGCCTCGTTGAACAGAGCGGGCAACCCTTTGCGACGATAGAGTTCGTTGTGGCTGTCGGTAGCGATAGACGACAGGAACAACGGCACGCTCTTGTGGGTCGTATTGCTCTGTGTCAGGATGTTGCGGAACACGATCAACGAATCTGTGCGCATCAGTTCGGGCGTCGTTTCGCGTTCGTATCCGTAAAGCTGCCAACTCATCGCCCGCGAGGCTTCGCCGATGACATAGACATAGATTTCCCGTCCGGCTACGCTGTCGCTGCGAACGGCATCGTAGGTGAAGCCGGCCGAAGTTTCGGCGAACTCGGATACTTTGCGGAATTCCGATGCGCAGATGCCCATGTTATAGAAAGCGTTGATCGGAAAAATCTCGTCGCGCAGCACGTGCTTTTCCTCACTGACGCGATAGGCGGGCCACAGAAGCAGCAACCCGACGGAAAATAGGGCGGCGCCGGTCAGCCCCATGATGATGCGGGCCGTGTGGGAGAGGTAACGGCGATGGCCGATTTCCCGTGCGGCGAGCCACAGCAGCGGCACATAAAGAATTACGACTAAAATGACCGAAGGGTAGATGTTGGACAATAGCTCGCCTGCTTCGCCCGGATTGGTGGTCAGCACGTTGGTGAACATGTCGGTCGCGATGACCGAGTTGCCGAAAAGGTAGAGCAGGACGATTTGAAACGCGGCCACGAACAGAAACGGGAATGCTAACCAGATTTGGATTCCCGAGCGCCGCAAAGCGACGCTCCACATCATATAGAACCCCAACGGCAGAAGAATCGAAGCCTCGGTAGTCCATATCGAATAATGTTCGGTATAGGCGAGGATGCAGTTGGGGATGATCAATGCCATGCACAGATAGATGGCCAACAGCACGCTGAACCGGCTGCGCGTTTTGATTCTGTGCGATTTATGCGTTTTTTCCGCTTCGTTCATATTCCGCGTTATCAATACGGTCGTTTCATGGTCGAAGCCGTCGCCGCATACGGACCGATGGTTATTTGTATTGTTCGATCAATTGATAGAACGCCTGTTGATCCTCTTCCGTCAGTTCCCCTTTGCGCATGAATACCAGCTCGCCCGCCTTGTCGACGAACAGCAGCACGAACTGGTCGTTGCAGTCGCCCAATCCCCATTCTCGGGGCAGGATGCGGTCGGTGTCCATCAATACGAGCGCGCCGTTTTTCGCCGTACGTTTACGGGCGATGCTGCGGATGGGGCCGTTCGGATACCAGGTGTCTTTGGCGTTGATGATGCCGAATCCGTAGATTTCGGGGCTTTCGGCCCGATGGTTTTCCTCTAATTCATAGGTGAACGCCTCATTTTGTTTGCGGGCGTCGGGATCGACGTAGAAGATCATCAGATTTTTTTCGCCGTAGTGGGGAAGTTGGGTCGGATTTTTGTTCAGGTCGCTGATCTCGACATTCGAGACTTTGCGGGGCAGGTCTTGCGCGGTCGCAACCGCAGTCGTGAGCGTAAAGGCCGTTAACATCAGGACGATTTTCATCTGCTTCATAATCGACTGTTTTTTATTCCGAATGGAAGAATCGACGCAAAGTTACGATTTTTTCCGGAAACGAGCCGCTTTCGGAGAAGGGTTATTTTTGTTCCGATGGTCGGCTTTTTTATCGGAAATAGGGTAATGAAGCACGCGCCCGTATTTCCGGACCTCTGATTAAAAATCCAGACCGAAGCTGAAACTGTATGTGTTGTGGAACAGCGTCTCCTTCGCGGCGAACAGATAGGCGAAATCGAGCCGCAAGTGCAGGAACCGGATGCCTGCTCCCACCGATGCGTATTTGGGATAGTAATCGGATCGTTCGCCGTAGTGGTAGCCGGCACGGAGTTGCACGAATTGCATCAGATTGTACTCTGCGCCGATCGACCATTGGAATCCGCGTACGGCAGCCGGATTGAAATAGTAGCCGAAGTCGGTGCCCACCGTAATTTCATGGGCATCGGTCAGAAAGGTGTCCAGTGCGATGCCGGCCGTGCAGTTCACCGGCAGTACGTAATCCGAATGATTGAAATAACCGCCTATATCGGCGATTTTGGCTCCGACCCGCAAGGTCGAATAGGTGCCGACATTTTCGAGCGGATGCGACCAGGCCCCGCACAGATCGAAAGCAAGTGCATCGGCTTGTGCGTCGGGGCGTTTCAGATGCGTATAGCGGGCCACGATGCCGATGCCCCATTCGGCTCCGATGCGGCGGGAATAGCCTAAATCGAGTGCTTTGTCGTTGTTGCCTTTTTCGCGCAGATATTGGCGCCAGCCGATGTGCGAGAAATTTCGCTGACCGAATCGGCCGGTTCCCGATACGGAATAGAAGTCGTAGTCGTTCTGTTTGTAGTAGGAGGATGAAATTTGCAACGGCGATGTCGAAAAGGCAGCCATCGCCGGATTGTCGTATAGGGTGTGCGATGCGCCGATCGTGGTCATGGTCAAGCCGCCCATGCCCAACGACTTGGCATCGGGACTGACCGGCATAAGTTCCTGTGCGTGAGCACTGAAAGCGCAGCAGATGCAAAGCATCGAAATGGATAGAAGCTTTTTCATGGCTCCAAAGATACGAAAAGTTGAGCGCAGAAGCAAGCGTCAGCTTGATTATGCCGAGACGAAGTGTCTTCAGCGAAGCTAAAGATAACAAAAAAGATGCAATATCGTTTTTCAGAGGAATTTCGACCGAATGAAAAAAACGTACGACCTTGAAAGTCGTACGTTTTTCGTTTGCCGAACCGGTTCGGGCGGTTTAGCAGTTCATGGCGCCGCAGCAATGGATGACCTGTCCGCTGACATACGACGACAAGTCCGATGCGAGGAACAGGGCCACTTTGGCGACGTCTTCGGGCGTGCCGCCGCGACGGAGCGGAATCTGTTTGTTCCACTCTTCCTTGACCGAATCGGGCAGTTGGGCGGTCATGTCGGTGAGGATGAATCCCGGGGCGATGCAGTTCGCACGGATACCGCGCGGCCCCATCTCCTTGGCGATGGATTTCGCTAAACCGATCAAGCCGGCTTTGGAAGCCGAGTAGTTGCACTGGCCCGCGTTGCCGCTTACGCCGACGACCGACGACATGTTGATGATCGAGCCGCCGCGCTGACGGGCCATGACCGGCGTAACGGCGTGAATGAAGTTGAAAGCCGATTTGAGGTTGACCGTCAGGACGGCATCCCATTGTGCTTCGGACATGCGCATCATCAGACCGTCTTTCGTGATGCCGGCATTGTTGACGAGCACGTCGATACGGCCGAAATCCTTCACGATTTCGTCGATGACCTTGTGCGTCTCTTCGAAATTGGCCGCGTTCGAAGCATATCCTTTGGCTTTTACGCCCAATGCGGCGATTTCGGCTTCGGTCGCCTTCCCGTTTTCGTCGATGACGAGGTCGGTGAATGCCACATCGGCGCCCTCTTTGGCGAATTGCAAGGCGATGGCTTTGCCGATTCCGCGGGCGGCGCCCGTGATGACGGCTACTTTACCTTCGAGTAATCCCATGATTCTAAATGTATTAAAAGTTTCGTTGTTTGCGTCGTGTCCATCGAAAGGATGGACAAAGTTACGAAAAATTTCCGGAAACCCGCTTTTGTGCATGGATTTTCGCCGAATATTGCTAACTTTACACACGGAAAAGCAAACTAAATATATCCGTTTCGATATGAAAAGAGACAACCGGATTTTCGAATTGATCGCGGCCGAACGTGCGCGCCAGACATGCGGAATCGAGTTGATCGCTTCGGAAAATTTCGTCAGCGATCAGGTGTTGGAGGCCATGGGCTCCGTGTTGACCAACAAATACGCCGAAGGCTATCCGGCAGCCCGTTATTACGGAGGGTGCGAGGTGGTCGACCAGGTCGAGTCGTTGGCCATCGAGCGCATCTGCAAACTTTACGGGGCCGAATATGCCAATGTGCAACCCCATTCCGGCGCGCAGGCGAACATGGCCGTATTCTTTGCGGTCATGAATCCGGGCGATACCTTCATGGGGCTCGATCTGGCGCATGGCGGCCATTTGTCGCACGGTTCGCCGGTCAATCTGTCGGGCAAATATTTCAAGGTGGTCAGTTACGGGCTCGACGAAGCGACCGGACGCATTGATTATGATGCACTGGAAAAGTCGGCACGTGCATGTCATCCGAAACTGATCGTCGGGGGCGCATCGGCTTACTCGCGCGAATGGGATTACCGACGGATGCGGGCTATAGCCGATGAAGTCGGTGCCTTGTTGATGATCGACATGGCGCATACGGCCGGTCTGATTGCTGCCGGATTGTTGGACAATCCGGTGCAATACGCCCATATCGTAACGTCGACGACGCACAAGACCCTGCGCGGCCCGCGCGGCGGCATCATTTTGATGGGGAAGGATTTCGACAATCCGTGGGGGCTGACGACCCCGAAAGGCGTTGTCAAGAAGATGTCCCAGCTGATCAATTCGGCCGTTTTTCCCGGTATTCAGGGTGGCCCGCTGGAACATGTCATTGCCGCGAAAGCCGTCGCATTCGGCGAAGCGTTGGAACCCTCCTACAAGGAGTATCAACTGCAGGTACAGCGCAATGCGAAGGCGATGGCCGACGCATTCGTCCGCCGAGGCTATAAAATCGTGTCGGGCGGAACGGACAACCATCTGATGTTGGTCGACTTGCGTACAAAATTCCCCGAACTGACCGGCAAACAGGCCGAAAAAGCGCTCGTGGCAGCCGATATTACGACCAATAAGAATATGGTGCCGTTCGACAGCCGTTCGCCGTTCCAGACTTCGGGCCTGCGTTTCGGTACGCCGGCCATCACGACGCGCGGGCTGAAAGAGGACAAGATGGAGCCGATCGTCGGATTGATCGACCGCGTGTTGCAGCATCCCGATAGCGAGGAGACGATCGAAGCGGTACGCAAGGAGGTCAATGCGTTGATGGCGGATTATCCGCTGTTCGCTTGGTAAAAAGTTCGAACGGCGTATGATGGAAGAATTGCTCGATTTTTTCCGGCGGTTGGATGCCAACAACAACCGCGATTGGTTCGATGAGCATCGGGCCGAATGGATGCAGGTAAAGCGTTCGATTACCGGTTTGGCGGAGGAGTTGATTGCCGGAATCGAGGCATTCGACCCCACGGTCGGCGGGTTGCGCCCGCAGGATTGCACCTACCGCATCGCTCGCGACACGCGGTTCAGCAACGATAAAAGCCCATATAAGAATTGGGTCGGCATTTATGTCGCGCCTCACGGCAAGA
Organism: uncultured Alistipes sp.; assembly: GCA_947623305.1. Classification (GTDB taxonomy): domain Bacteria; phylum Bacteroidota; class Bacteroidia; order Bacteroidales; family Rikenellaceae; genus Alistipes. Next base: position 79,987 of record CANQGQ010000005.1, read on the forward strand.
AATCGGGGTATGCCGGTTACTATCTGCACATTGCACCGAATCAAGACAGGTTAGTCGGCATACATTCGCTTTGGGCGGGGCTCTATTGTCCCGAACCGATCGTGATGCGTTCCGTGCGCGAAGAAATTTTAGATAACGGGGACGAACTGATACGGAATCTCCGCAAGGCAAGCGGATTCCGGCTCGACCGTTCCGATACGCTCAAGCGCACGCCAGTCGGTTTCCCTGCGGGAACGGAGCACGACGATTTGTTGCGGCTGAAACAATGGGGGATCGAAAAACCGATCACCGAAGATTTTTTGCTGGCGGATCGTTTGGTCGAACGGGTCGTCGACGAATTTCGTCGCACGGCGCCTTTTGTCGCCCAGCTCAATCGGGCCGTGCAGTACGCTTACGAGGAGATGCGCTGACCGATCCGCTTATAAATGAAAAACGCCCCTGCCACAGAAACTGCGACAGGGGCGTTTTTTTGCGGTGCGGCTATTCGACCGTAACCGATTTGGCGAGGTTGCGGGGCTGATCCACGTTGCGCCCTTTGTAAACGGCGATGTAGTAGGCCAGCAGTTGCAACGGAATGGAGGCGATGATCGGCATCAGGCATTCCGTGATGACCGGTACCTCGATGACGTAGTCGGCCCGCTTGCGGACTTGTTGGTCGTCGCGGGCAACGATGGCGATGATCTTTCCGCCGCGGGATTTGACCACCTCGATGTTGCTGGCCATTTTCTCGTAGGTGTGATCGGGAGTAGCGATGGCGACCACCGGCATTTCCGCATCGATCAAGGCGATCGGGCCGTGTTTCATTTCGGCCGCCGGATACCCTTCGGCATGAATGTATGAAATCTCTTTCAGCTTCAAAGCCCCTTCGAGGGCTGTCGGATAGTTGTAACCGCGGCCCAAGTAGATGAAGTTGCGGGCATAGGTGAATATCTTCGCCAGGTCTTTGATCTGGTCGGTGATTTTCAAGATCTCCTCCATCGTTTCGGGAAGTTTCAGCAAGGCATTGGAAACCTCTTGGTAATAAGCCTCGGAGATGGTGCCTTTTTCGTGCCCGATAGCCAGCGCGAGCATGGTCATGACCGTTACTTGGCCGGTAAAGGCTTTGGTCGAAGCGACGCCGATTTCCGGCCCTACGTGGATGTAGGAACCCGAATCGGTCGCCCGAGCGATCGACGATCCGACGACGTTGCATATTCCGTAAACGAATGCGCCGGCTTTGCGGGCCAGCTCTACGGCGGCCAGCGTGTCGGCCGTCTCGCCCGATTGCGAAACGGCGATGACGATATCGTCCGGACGGATGATCGGATTGCGGTAGCGGAACTCCGATGCGTATTCCACCTCGACGGGAATCCGGCAGATGTTTTCGATCAAATGCTCGCCGATGAGCGACGCGTGCCACGACGTGCCGCAGGCCACGAAGATGATCCGTTTGGCATTCACGAATTTCTCGCGGTTGTCGATGACGCCCGACAACTTCACTTCGCCCGTCTCGGGATTGATGCGCCCGCGAATGCAGTCGATCAGCGTATGCGGTTGTTCGTAGATCTCTTTGAGCATGAAGTGGGGATAGCCGCCCTTTTCCAACTGGGAGATGGAGAGTTTCAGCTTCTGAATATGGATGCGCTCCTCCTCGTTGTCGAGGGTGAGGATTTTCAGCGGCTGGTTCCGGTTGATGACTGCAACCTCGCCGTCGCCGACATAGACGAATTTGTCCGTGTATTCAATGATGGACGTTGCGTCCGAACTCAGAAAATATTCGTCTTTGCCGATGCCGATGACCATCGGGCTGCTCTGACGGGCTGCGATGATTTCGTCGTGGTTCCCCTTCTCGATGACGGCGATGGCATAGGCTCCGACCACCTGTTTGAGCGCTTGTTGTACCGCTTCTAATAGCGAACATTGCTCGGTCGCCCGCACGTAGTCGATCAGATTGACCAGCACTTCCGAGTCGGTGTCGCTCCGGAACGTGTATCCGTTTTCGACCAGCGCATCTTTCAGTACGCGGAAATTCTCGATGATTCCGTTGTGGATCAAAGCGATGTTTCCCGATTCCGAGTAGAGAGGATGGGCATTGGCATCGTTCGGCACGCCGTGCGTCGCCCAACGGGTATGGGCGATGCCGATATTGCCGCAAAGGTCTTTGCCTTCCAGGAAATGTTCCAGATCGGAGACTTTGCCCTTGCATTTATAGACGTTGAGTGCACCGGTGGCGTTTACCATCGCTACGCCCGCGCTGTCGTATCCGCGGTATTCGAGCCGGTGCAATCCTTTGATGAGTATCGGGCAAGCGTCCTGCTTCCCCACATATCCTACTATTCCGCACATTTTTCTTCAATTTCGTGTTAAATTCAGACAAAATTAGCAAAAAAATCTCGGAAACCAAGAGAAAGAGCGGGAAATCGCTCCCGCCCTTCGGTATCGTTCTGTCGAAACGAATCGGTTATCGCACGTATCGGACGATTTGTTCCATCAATTCGGTATTGCCTGCCACGATCGAAACACCGCGATCCGGACGCAGCGCGCGTACGACGCCTCCGGCTTCCGTTACGAGCAGACTGGCTGCGCAAACGTCCCATTCGTGCAGCCCCAATTCCCAAAAACCGTCCAGCAGACCGGCTGCCACGCAACCGATGTCATAAGCTGCAGCCCCCATGCGGCGTATGCCACGGACATGGGGCAGGATGCGAGCAAGGTTGTCGCTGTTGTTATCCGGATTGACGTCCTTGTCGTAGGGGAAACCCGTGGCGATGACGGCACTGTCGAGTGTCCGTTTTTTGCCGACGTGCAGCGCTTGCGGTTTGCCGTTGGCGACTTGCAGAAAAGCGCCTCCGTTTTTTACCGCCGTGAAAAGTTCCCGCAGATAAGGGGCGTAAACCACGCCGACGACCGTTTCGCCCCGATACTGCAAGGCCATCGAGACACAAAACACCGGAAGCCCCTGGCTGTAATTCGTCGTTCCGTCCAGCGGGTCGACGACCCAGCGCCATTCGCTGCCCGTGCTGCCCCGGTCGTCCCCTTCTTCGCTCAGCACGGCATGGTCGGGGTAGCTTGCGGCGATCGCCTGTACGATGTAGGCTTCGCTCTCCTTGTCGGCGCGGGTAACCACGTCGAAGACGTTGGATTTCGTTCGAATCGCCAAGTCGCCGCTCCGGAAGTAGGAGAGCTGGATTTTTCCGGCTTGTTTTGCGGTTCGCATGGCGAATGCCAGCAATTCGTCGAACGGGCTATCGCTCTTTTGCGAAGTATTCATAGAATAAGGGGATGGTTTCCAAGCCGCGATAGAATTGTTCGAGACCGTAACTTTCGTTCGGGGAGTGGATCGCATCTTCGGACAAGCCGAATCCCATCAGCAACGATTTGACGCCCAGAATCTTCTCGAATCCGCTGATGACGGGAATGGATCCGCCCGAATAGAACGGAAGCGGTTTTTTGCCGAAGGTCGCTGCGATGGCCTTTTCGGCAGCCCGATAAGCAGGCATGTCGGTCGGGGCGACGTAGGGCATACCGCCGTGAAGCGCTTCGACCTCCACTTTCACGCTCTTCGGTGCGATCGACCGGAGGTAGGCGGTGAACAGTCGGGCGATTTTACGATAATCCTGATTCGGCACCAAACGCATGGAAATTTTCGCCGAGGCTTTCGACGGAATGACCGTCTTGGTGCCTTCGCCCGTGTAGCCGCCCCAGATGCCGTTGACATCCAGCGACGGACGCACCCCTGTGCGTTCGAGTGTCGTGTAACCGGCTTCGCCCTCCACATCGCCGATGGCGAGCGAGCGTTTGTAGTCGGCCAACTTGAACGGCGCTTTATTAAATGCCTTTCGTTCGACGGGCGTCAGTTCGCGCACGTCATCGTAGAATCCGGGGATGGCGATCCGTCCGTTTTCGTCGACCAAACGGGCGATCAGACGGGCCAAAACGTTGGCCGGATTCGCCACGGCCCCGCCGAAAAGCCCCGAATGGAGGTCTTTGTCGGGCCCCTTGACCGTTACTTGCATGTAGGTCAGGCCGCGTAAACCGCAGGTGATGGAGGGTGTCTGCAACGAAAGCATCGAGGTGTCGGAGACTAAAATGATGTCCGAACGGAGGAGCTTCCGATTCTGTTCGCAGAATTTGTAGAGGCTTGCCGAGCCGATCTCCTCCTCGCCTTCGAGCATGAATTTCACGTTGCAGGGGAGCGTGCCGGTCGCACACATCGCTTCGAACGCTTTGGCGCGCATCCAAAGTTGGCCTTTGTCGTCGTCGGCTCCGCGTCCCCAGATGCGACCGTCTTTGATGACCGGCTCGAACGGTTCGGTACGCCACTCCGCACGCGGGTCGACTGGCATCACGTCGTAATGTCCGTAGACCAATACGGTTTTGGCTCGGGGGTCGATGATCTTTTCGGCATAGACGACCGGATTGCCTTCGGTCGGCATCACATCGGCTCGGTCTGCGCCCGCGTTCATCAAGGCGGCGGCCAACCATTCGGCACAACGCTGCATGTCCGGTTTGTGCTCGGATTGCGCACTGATGGACGGAATCCGGAGCAGTTCGAATAACTCGTTGATGAAACGGTCTTTATTCGTTTCTATATAACCTTTCACTTTATCCATTATCGGTCGGCTTTTCGGGTCAGTACATAGCGGTCGGCCAAGGGGCCCGTAACGGGTCGGCCGTCGCTGTCGAGCAGCCGCAGACTATTTTCTTCGATTCGATAGCATGTTGCCGGTTCGCCCTCGTCGGGATGGAGCGTCAGCCGTTCTCCTTCGATCGTGAAATGGCCTTGTTCGGTGTAGGTCATATCGCGCTCCAGGTACTCCGACCTGCTCGTATAGCTTCCGTCATCGCACAGGTTCAGCGTGAAAGCGATGCCCGGACCGTCAGCCGCCGGAAGGGTACCCGTATAGGTGCCTGACAAGTTGGCCGTGGCGATCGTTTCGGCGGCCTCGGCCGCTTCGGAAGAGCTGGAGCTACGGACGTTGCGTCCGCCGCAAGCGGTCAGCGCGATGAGTGCCGACAACAGCATGAAAATTCGAATCATGATTGACAGATATTTTTGATTTCAGCGATGAATCGTTGTGCCAGGGTGTCGGCTTCCTCCATCGAATGGGCTTCGGTGTAGACCCGAATGATCGGTTCGGTGTTCGACTTGCGGAGATGCACCCAATTGTCCGGGAAGTCGATCTTTACGCCGTCTATATCATTCACTTTTTCATTGGTATAACGCGTCTTCACCTCACGCAACACTTTATCAACGTCGATGGCCGGTGTCAGCTCGATTTTGTTTTTCGAGGCGAAATAGGACGGATAGGTCGCCCGCAATTGCGTCATCGTCATGCCCTTCTTCGCGAGATAGGTCAGGAAAAGTGCCGTACCGACCAGAGCATCACGGCCGTAGTGCAATTCCGGATAGATGACTCCGCCGTTGCCTTCGCCGCCGATGACGGCTCCGACCTCCTTCATCTTCGTCGTAACGTTGACTTCGCCGACTGCCGATGCGTAATAGCGGCAGCCGTAACGTTCCGTAACATCGCGCAGAGCCCGCGACGACGAGAGGTTCGAAACCGTTGCCCCGGGCTTGAGCGACAGGATGTAATCGGCGACCGCAACCAAGGTGTACTCCTCTACAAACATCGAGCCGTCTTCGTTGACGAAAGCCAGCCGGTCGACGTCGGGGTCGACGACGATGCCCAGATCGGCCTTTTCGCGTACGATGACTTGCGAAATCTCGGTCAGATGCTGCGGCAGCGGCTCCGGATTGTGGGCGAATTCGCCGGTCGGTTCGCAGTTCAGCTCGATGACCTCGCAACCGAGCGCACGCAGCAATCGGGGCATGACGATGCCGCCCACCGAGTTCACGGCGTCGATGACGACCTTGAAACGGCGTTTGCGCACGGTTTCGACCTCCACGGCCGGCAAGGCCAGGACTTGTTCGATGTGTTTGTCGTTGAACGGTTCGCGGGAGACGACATGCCCGATCCCGTCGATGGCGGGGTAGGCATAATCCTCCTCTTCGGCCATGGTCAGCACCTGTTTGCCCTCGCTGTCGTTCAGAAATTCGCCCTCGGCATTGAGCAATTTCAGCGCGTTCCATTGGCGCGGATTGTGCGAAGCCGTGAGGATGATGCCGCCGTCGGCCTTGTAGGTGATGACGGCCATCTCGGTGCCCGGGGTCGTGCAAAGTCCGACGTTGATGACGTCGGCGCCGCAGGCCAGCACGGTTCCCTCGACCAGATCGGCGACCAGTTCGCCCGAGATGCGGGCGTCGCGGCCGATGACGAGGATCGGTTTCCCGTTCGGGCAGCGTGCCGCGATGAATCGCACGTAGGCGGTGGTGAATTTGACGATGTCGGGCGGCGTAAGGTTCTCGCCCGCAGTTCCTCCGACAGTTCCTCGGATGCCGGAAATGGATTTGATGAGTGTCATGTATCGTTTCGTAATTTTAGAGAGTCCGATTCGGAAAAAATTTTGATATTCGAGGTAAATATATTACTTTTATGCCAAATATGAAAATCAAAAATCACGAATTATGAGAACGATTCCCGCTTCTGAATTGATAATCAATGAAGACGGTTCGATTTTCCATTTGCACCTCCGTCCCGAGCAGTTGGCCGACACGGTGATCCTGGTGGGCGACCCGGGCCGCGTGGCGATGGTAAGCGGATTTTTCGAAGAGAAAGAGTGCGAAGTGGTCAATCGCGAATTCCGTACGGTAACAGGCTCCTACAAGGGAAAACGCATGACGGTGCTGTCGACCGGCATCGGAATCGGCAACATTGATATTTCGGTAACGGAACTCGACGCTTTGGCCAATGTCGATTTCGCGACCCGTCAGGAAAAGGCGGAAAAACGACAGTTGACGCTCGTCCGGTTAGGTACTTCGGGCGCTTTGCAGCCCGACATCAAGGTAGGTGATTTCGTCTTTTCGCGGACTTCGGTCGGATTCGACGGTTTGCTGAATTACTATGCGGGGCGCAACGAGGTGTGCGATTTGGCGATCGAACGGGCATTCATCGAGCATACGGGGTGGAACGAATTGTTGCCGAAACCCTATTTCATCGACGCGGACAAGACCCTGTTCGACCATTTCCGCGACGCTACGGTCGAAGGCATCACGGTGGCCGCACCCGGGTTTTACGGGCCGCAGGGTCGCTGGGTGCGCTTGCAGCCGCAGGATGTGCATCTGAACGAAAAGATCGAATCTTTCGATTATCAGGGACGCCGCATCACCAACTTCGAAATGGAGGGGTCGGCTTTGGCCGGTCTCGCCGCACTGATGGGGCACCGTGCGGCGACCATCTGCACGATCATCGCCCAACGGGTGGCGCTCGATGCCTGCACCGACTACAAACCGTTCGTACGTCGGATGATTGCCATGGCCCTCGATAAACTGGCAGAATTGAAATAACAGAAAATCAAACAAATTAGAACGATTATGAAATTTACCGTATCCAGTTCCGCGTTGCTTTCGCTTTTGGCGACGACCGGAAAAGTCATCAGCAATAAAAACACCTTGCCCATCCTGGATTATTTCCTGATGGAGCTCAGCGGCAAAACGTTGAAAGTTACCACCTCCGATCTTGAAACGACGTTGACGGGGTCGATCGAGGTCGACAGCGTGGAGAGCGAGGGCACCATCGCAGCACCGGTCAAACTGATGCTCGATTCGTTGAAGGAGTTTCCCGAGCAACCGCTCGAAATCGACGTCAATGACAAGAATTGGGTCATTCTCATCAACTGGAACAGCGGTTCGTTGTCGTTGCCGGGTGCCAGCGCCGTCAGCTATCCGGCCGTGCCGCAGCTGAGTGCCGAAAAGAAAGAACTCAAACTGAATGTCGATACGCTCGTGAACGGAATCAACAAAACCATCTTCGCAACGGCCGATGATGAGTTGCGTCCGGTGATGAACGGTATTTTCTTCAATCTGGCACCGTCGGCGTTGACATTCGTCGGTACCGATGCGCACAAATTGGTGAAATACGAGGCCGAAATCGAAAACGAGGAGACGGCGGCGTTCATTCTGCCGAAAAAGCCGGCCAATTTGTTGAAATCGGTGCTTTTGAAGGAGGAGGACGATATTCAAATTGCGTTCGATTCGAAAAATGCCGTGTTCAAACTCAAGAATCATACGTTGATCTGCCGGCTCATCGAAGGCAATTATCCGAATTACAACGCCGTGATTCCGGCCGACAATCCCAACAAGGTGTTGGTCGATCGGATCGAACTGATCAACGGTATTCGCCGCGTGGCCGTCTGCTCCAATCCGACGACCAACCTCATCCGGATGAACATCGGCGACAACAAAATCGGATTGACGGCCCAAGACCTCGATTTTTCGGTCTCGGCGAATGAGACCATTTCGTGCAGTTACGACGGTCAGGCGATTCCGATCGGTTTCAAATCGACCTTCTTGGTGGAAATTCTTTCGAATATCGACACGCCGACGGTCGTTATCGAATTGGCCGATTCGACGCGGGCCGGCGTTTTCAAACCCGTGTACGATGACAAACAGACGAGTTCGACGCTGATGCTGTTGATGCCGATGATGTTGAACGAATAACGCGCAACCGGCATGAATTTGAATCTCAAACGCCCGATCGTCTTCTTCGACCTCGAAACCACGGGGGTAGATACCTCGCGGGATCGGATCGTCGAGATTTCGATGATCAAGGTCATGCCCGACGGCGAGGAGATCGTCAAAACGCGGCGGCTCAACCCTCAAATGCCGATCCCTCCGGAATCGACGGCGATCCACGGCATCAAGGACGAGGATGTGAAGGATTGTCCGACGTTCGCTCAGATCGCCAAATCGCTCGAAGCATTTTTGGTGGGTTGCGATTTCGGCGGCTTCAATTCCAACCGGTTCGATTTGCCGGTCTTGGTCGAGGAGTTCTTGCGGGTCGGCATCGACGTGGATTTCAAACGGCGCCGTTTCATCGACGTACAGAACATTTTTCATAAGAAAGAGCAGCGGACGTTGGTCGCAGCCTATAAGTTCTATTGCGATCGGGATTTGGACGACGCCCATTCCGCCGAAGCCGACACGCGCGCGACGTACGAAGTGTTGAAGGCCCAGTTGGATCGTTATCCCGATTTGGCCAACGATGTCGATGCCCTGGCCGATTTTTCAGCACGCGGATCGGCGGCGGATTATGCCGGACGAATCCTTTACAACGACAAGGGAACGGAGATTTTCGGGTTCGGCAAGTACAAAGGCCGTTCCGTGGAGGAAGTTTTCCGCATCGAGCCGAGTTATTATGCCTGGATGATGAACGGCGATTTTCCGCTCTACACGAAAAAGGTCATTACCGAAATCCGGATGCGTTCCAAAACGAAATGACGATGAAACGGATTTGCACAACGGTTTTGTTGACGCTGTGGGCGCTCGGCGCTTGGGCGGCTGCGGAGAAGTCGCAGACGATCGTCTATATCAACGGTTCGAAATACTATGTCCATACCGTGCAGAAAGGCGAGACGCTCTATGCCTTGTCCAAGATGTACGGGGTCAGCGAGCAGGTGATTTTGTCGAACAATCCCTCGGTTGCCGATGGATTGAAGGTTTCGTCGAACATCCGGATTCCCTATATCGCACCGTCGGAGCCGGCCGACCGGCCCTCTGAGCGAAAAATCCGCAAGACGTTCGATCGGCATATCGTCGCGAGGGGCGAAACATTCTATTCCATCTCCCGCCGTTATGAAATTCCGGTCGGGACATTGATGGCCGATAATCCGAGTGTCGACCCGGCGCATTTGCAAACCGGCGAACCTCTGTTGATCCGCAAAACGCAAATCGGGACGGAAGATGCTGCCGGTTCGCAGGCGCAGTGGGAGGAGTATCGCGACCGGCTCAACAGCATTTCCGGCGATACGGTCGTTTACCATATCGTGCAGAAAGGCGATACGTTTTACTCCTTGTCGCGGCGTTTCGACATTACGGAACAGCGGCTCAGCGAGATGAACAACGGTCTGAAAGCGGTCGATTTGAAGTTGGGGGCGATGATTCGGGTGCCGGGCGCACGGTCTGAAGAAAAGGTGTCGCCGGTCGAACCGGACGATTCGATCGACATTGACCGACAGCCGCTCCGACCGGTGCCTCAAATGGTATTTCGAGCTTTGCCGGCGAAACAGCCGTTGCAGGTCGCTTTGTTGCTGCCCATCGAAGTCGGTGGCGAGACGAACTCCAATTATTTGGAGTTTTATCAAGGTTTTCTCTTGGGACTGGACAGCGTACGTACCCGTTACGGTCATTCGATCGACGTAACGCTTTACAATACCGGACGCAATGCCGAGCAGGTGCGTTCGATCCTCGCGTTGCCTGCATTTTCCCGCACGCAGTTGATCATCGGCCCCGTTTATGAGGAGGCGGGGTTGCCGGAGGTCGTGAAATTCGCCGAACGACGGGAGATTCCGGTCGTTTCGCCGTTGGCGCATATCGCGAAAACGAATAGCGATGTATTGTTCCAAATGGCCCCCGATTCGGTCGGCAAATACGACAAGGTTTCCGATTTGTTCCTCCCCGAAAAACGGGTAACGTTGATCTATTCCGGCTCGACCGACGGCGAGTTCGAACGGGAGATGCTGGCTTGTCTGGGCGGGCGCTCTTGCCGACGGTTCGATTACAAGTACGAACACGGCACGGCTCGTCAGGAAGGTTCGTCGAGCGATCTTACTCCGTTGCTTGAGAACGAAGACGACAATGTGCTGATTATCCTATCGGACAACGAAGTGGATGTGGATCGGATTTTGGCGGGTATCGCTTCGGCGGATACCAATCTGCGGGCTCGGGGACGCACGGCACCCCGTTTCACGGTGTTGGGCAATGCGCGCTGGAACCGTTACAACAACATCGACCGGTCGATGTTCTTCAAAGACCATGTAACCTTCCTTTCGACCTACCATGCGAAACGGGACGTTCAGGTCGTGCGCGATTTCGATAGCGCTTATATTCGTGCGTTCGGCGTGTTGCCGACGTTGTATGCCTATCGCGGGTACGACGTGGCGTCGATTTTCTGTCCGGCCATGTACAACGACATCGAATACGAAATGGAAGGTCGCCGATACCTCCCGTTGCAGACCGCCTATCGCTTCGAACAGTCCGATCCGAATGCCAATCATGTCAATACGAATTGGGTGCGGGTCGATTACAAACCCGATTTCACGATAACCATCGAATAAGTCATGGCGAATCTGACCAACATCATTCCCGAAAAGACCATCGAGCGGTTGAGCGAGTACCGTCGTACGCTGCTCGCCTGCCATAAACAGGGGATCACGCATATTTTTTCGCATGTGCTGGCCGGTATCCACGGCATAACAGCTGTGCAGGTGCGGCGCGACCTGATGTTGATCGGCTTTTCGAGCGATACGAAGAAGGGGTACGATGTGCAGGTATTGATCGACTATATCAGCAATATCCTCGACAGTCCGACGCCGATGCACGTCGCGGTCGTCGGCATGGGGCATCTCGGGCAGGCCATTACCAAGTATTTCAACAGCAAAGGGTTGAAGCTGCGCATCACGGCGGCATTCGATGTCGATCCCGAAAAGGTCGGACGGACGATGGACGGCATTCCGGTCTACCACATGGACGAATTCGAAACGGCGGTCGAGGAGAACGACATTTCGATCGTCATCGTCTCCTCGCCGACCAGTGTCGCACCGCAGCTCGTCTTGCCGATTATCAATGCCGGAATCCGGGGCGTATTGAATTTCACCTCCACCCCGTTGAATTTCCCGCAGGGCATCATCGTCGAGAATTACGACATTACGACGCTGCTCGAAAAGGTCGCCTATTTCGTGAAGGAGGGCGACAGCAATAATTGATTCGTTCGTCATGCGAGTTTATCGGGGATTCGATGCGCTGCCGCTTTTCCGGCATCCGGCTGTTACGATCGGTTCGTTCGACGGCGTGCATCGGGGCCATCGGGCCTTGGTCGAGCGATTGGTTGCCGAGGCGCGGCAGCTCGGGGGCGAAAGTCTCGTATTGACGTTCGAACCGCATCCCCGCATAACGCTCGGACGGGCCGAAGGGTTGCAGTTGTTGACGACGCTCGACGAAAAAGCCGCTTTGTTGGCGGCATTGGGGGTCGATGCGTTGATCGTAATTCCGTTCGACCGGACGTTCAGCGCGTTGTCGGGAGCGGATTTCGTCGAACGGATCTTGCTCGGAAAATTGGGAGCTGAAACGCTTGTCGCGGGCTTCAATCACCGTTTCGGACACGATCGTTGCGACTGCGAATCGGCTGTCGCTGGCCGGATGAAGATCGTGCGAGTCGCAGCCTGCGAGGTGAATGGACAGCGCGTCAGTTCGACACTTATCCGCAAGCTGCTGGCCACCGGCAACCGAATCGAAGCGGAACGCCTGGCTGGCCATCCGCTGAATTTGAATGAATGAGTCGATTTTCTTCGGAAGGTCGAGCGAACCGATCGAACAAAACGCTATGATTTCCTACGATTGCAAAATACGGGTTTGGTACAAGCATACCGACCAGATGGGCATCTGCCATCATTCGAATTACATCTGCTATTACGAGGCGGCCCGCAGCGAATTGATGCGCTGGCTCGGGCTTTCGTTCTCCGAGGTCGAACGGCGCGGAATCATGATGCCGATTTTGGAAGTTCAGTCGAAATATCTGCGACCGGCGTATTACGACGAGTTGTTGACTGTGCGCATTCGGTTGAAGGAGCGGCCGACGGCCCGCATCAATTTCTATTATGAAATTTACAACGAACAAGGGCAGTTGCTCAATACCGGCATGACCCAGTTGGGATTCATCCATAGCGACACCCGCCGTCCGTGCCGATGTCCGGATTGGTTCGCGGCGCTGCTCGATGGTCATTGGGTGGAAGAATAAAACAAGGGTGCCTGCTCGGAAAAGGCCGAACAGGCGCCCTTTGCATTTGTTTCTGCGTCTATTTTTCGATCAGCGAAATCGAACGCTGGATGAAGTCCGTCAGATTCTTGCCCTTCAGCATGCCGTTCGTCAGCAAGGCCAAGTCGATGATCTGTTTGACCAGCTTGTTCTCGGAGCCGATCTGCGTCAGCCGTTGATTCCGTTCGTCGCGTAAGGTAACCACCTTCTTCGACAACTCCTCGCGGGTCGATTTCTCCTCGGGCGTGAAATCCGCCTCTTTTTTGTCTTTGACGACCTCCTCGAACCGTTTCTCCTCGGCGACTGCCGCGTCGATCTTTTTGGTGATTGATTTCAATTTGTCGCCGTACGCATTCTCAGCATCAGCCAGAATATGGGCGACGATGGGGTGGTTGCCGTTCACCGCAATGGTGAAATGTTCGGGCATCTGTCCGTAGAACTGGCTCATGCCGCCTCCGCCCATGGCTGCCATCTCTTTCATGCGTCGCATGAATTCGTTTTGTGTGATGACGACCGGCGCTTCGTCGGGTTCCATCGCCTCGAACGAGATGTTGTATTGGATTTTCTCGTCCTTCGGCATCTGGCTTTCGAATACCGGCCGCAGAATCTCCTGCTGCGCTTCGGTCAGCGACATTTTGACATTCTCCTCTTTCTGGATCAGTTTTTCGATGACGTCGCTGTCCACGCGCACGAAGCGGCTTCCTTGGTTCTTCGATTCGTACCAGTTGACGTAATGGCTGTCCAACTGCCCGTTCATGACCAACACGTCGTAACCCTTGGCCTTGGCCGCCTCGACGAACGTATGTTTCTCGACGGGATCATCGACATAGAGGAATACGGTCGTTTTGTTCTTGTCCGTCTGGGTCTCCTTGACCTTTTCGAGATACTCCTTCGCGGTGAAGTATTTGTTTTCGATGTTCTTCCACAGCATGAAGTTTTCGGCCTTTTCGGCGAACTTTTCGTCGGTCAGAATACCGTACTGGATGAAGATTTTCAGATCGTCCCACTTCGCCTCGTAGTCGGTGCGCATCGTCGAGAAGAGCTCTTGCAGACGGTCGGCGACCTTGCGGGTGATGTAGCTCGAAATTTTCTTGACATTGGCATCGCTTTGCAGATAGCTGCGCGATACGTTCAGCGGAATATCGGGCGAGTCGATGACCCCGTGCAGCAGCGTCAAATATTCCGGAACGATTCCTTCGACCTGGTCGGTTACATAGACCTGGTTGGAATAGAGCTGGATTTTATTCTTCTGAATCTCGAAATTGTTGTGGATTTTCGGGAAATAGAGGATACCGGTCAGATGGAACGGGTAGTCGATGTTCAGATGGATGTAGAACAGCGGTTCGTCGCTCATCGGGTAGAGTTCGCGGTAGAACTCCTTGTATTGTTCCTCGGTAATGTCGGCCGGTTTGCGCGTCCAGAGCGGATCGACGTCGTTGATGACGTTGTCTTTCTCCGTATCGACGTATTTGCCGTCCTTCCACTCTTTCACCTTGCCGAATACGATGGGAATCGGCAGGAATCGGCAATATTTGCGCAATAAATCCTGTACTTTTTCGCTTTCGGCGTACTCCGAGGTATCTTCGGAAAGATGCAGCACGATGGTCGTGCCTCGGTCATGCGCTTCGTCGGTCTCCTCCATTTCGAATTCCGGCGTGCCCGTGCAGCTCCAATGCACGGTTTTGGCCCCCTCCTTGTACGATCGGGTGATGATCTCCACTTTGTCCGAAACCATGAACGACGAGTAGAAACCCAGACCGAAGTGGCCGATGATCGCTTGGTTCTTGTATTTCTCCATGAACTCCTCGGCGCCCGAGAAGGCGATTTGATTGATATAACGATCGACCTCGTCGGCGGTCATGCCGATTCCTCGGTCGGTTACGGTCAGCGTCTTTTTCTCCTTGTCGACGGCGACGTGGATCGACAGGTCGCCGAGTTCGCCTTTCACTTCGCCGATCGACGAAAAGGTCTTCAACTTTTGGGTCGCATCTACAGCATTGGAAATCAGCTCGCGCAGGAAGATTTCGTGATCCGAATAGAGGAATTTCTTAATCACGGGGAAAATGTTCTCCGTCGTAACTCCGATTTTTCCGTTTTTCATGGTTGTGTCAGTGGTTTTTGAATTTTTTGTTTGCTTCGCGATGCAACAAAGGGTGTGCCAGCACCCTTTTTCTGCCATTTTGGCAGTCGCAGACTGACAGAATGATTTTTTGATTTTATTTGAATCTTTTCTATCTTTGTACAAGAATGACTCCCGATTTAGGTTTTACATAATTAACCCGGCAAAATGAAACTGAAAATCGAGTTTGCGAACAAATGGGGCTTGGGGCTTCTTTTCCCGAAAGCCGATCCGTTTATGATGACCTTGCGCTATCGGCTTTTTCGCGAGGCTACGACCGCCGCTTTGATTATCGGATGTTTGGGCTGCGTTTTCGGCGATATTTCCGGGCTTGCACCTGCATTCGTTTCCGCATGTCGCTGGATGACAGTCGGCTGTGCGGCAATCGCCCTAATCGCCGTAGGTTTCGATATGTTGGGAGAATTTCGGACACGTAAATTTAACCTCGTTTCTATTTTGGCAATCGCGATCTTGCTTGCTTATGCCGGATTGATTCTTTTCTTTCCGTGGTAATGGGAGAGCGCAGAAAGCAGTTAATTTGAAAAGAGCGGGCCGGTCATTGACCGGCCCGCTCTTTTCGATACGTTTGCAAAATGTTACTTTGCATATAAATAAAACTTCATCGAGAACGTGTCTCCCGGGGCGATGCTGCGGAAACCGGCCGCTTCGGGATCGGCGGCATTGGGCGCATTGGTCGTCCACGACTGGGGTTCGGGACAACAGTAAGGCACGTGCCCGCCATTGTTCCAGATCGTCCAGTAGGTCGTGCGGTCGTCCACTTCGTAGAACGTGCGGACACCCGTACGCTTGTTTTCGACCAACGCACCGCGATAGGGTTTGCCGTCCACGTCGATTTCCCGCAAGGTGAACCCCGCTTCGATCGGCTCGCAATCCGTAACCTGCAATCCTTCCTCACGCAATTTCGAAAATTGTTCCGTAAGGGGCAGTTTTCGGCCCGTCGGGAGGTTGCGGCCATCGAGTTCGACCTGCTCGCCGACAGCGACGCGCATTACGTAATCGCTCGCCTCGCCGCCTGCGAACGGAATGCACAGCGGCGTGTGGAATCCCACGCCGACCGGCATGCGTTGTTCGCTGCGGTTGGTGAACGTAACTTCCTGTTCCAATCCTTTCGCGCTCAATTTGTAAATGACCTTGCATTTGAAGGCGTGCGGAAAGTGGCAGAAAATGGCATCGTTTCCGGCATTGGAATAATAACGGCATTCGATCAGCACTTCGTCCTCGGTCTCGCGCGCTTTCGAAACGACGAACGGCAGGCCTTTGATGATTCCGTGGTGATAGTTGTGCTCCTTTTCGATGGTGATAGGGTATTGATAGGTGCGTCCTTCGAATACATACCGGCCGTCCGCGATCCGGTTGGGCGGAAAGAGCAGCGGCAGTCCGAATATCTGCGGACGGCTTTTGAAGGTTTCGATTTCATCGGCCGCCGGCGTGCGGAGAATCTCGGCGCCCAACCGCGTATTCGCCAATCGCACGAGGTTGGCCCCCACCGACGGAATGAGCAAAGCCGTATAGTCGCCCTTGGCGAATTCGACGGCCTGCAAGCCGTTCCAATCTATGCAATGCAACATCTTACAGCAATTTTTCGATTTTCTCTTTCAACGCATCTTTCGAGCAGGCACCGACCTGTTTATCGACCAATTCGCCGTTTTTCAGGAAAAGGAGGGTCGGAATGTTGCGCACACCGTATTTTACGGCGATGTCGTCGTTCTCCTGAACATCGCACTTGCCGATGACGACCTTGTCGCCGTATTCGGTGGCCAATTCGTCGACGATCGGCGCTATCATGCGGCAGGGGCCGCACCACTCGGCCCAGAAGTCGATGACGACAGGTTTGCCGGAGGCCAATACCTCCTCGAGATTCGCTTGGTTGATTGTTAATGCCATAATAATACGTTTTTTTGATTTATGCTATCGAGTATTCGATTTCGTTTTCATCCAGGTAGTCTACCAGCGACTTGTCCAGACTGACTTTGTGGGTTTTCGAGAACAGATTGACCGTTACATGGTTTTCGCGGTCGTAGAGATTCACCCGCAACAGGGTCAAACCTTTCGATTCGCGCACCTTTTTCGAGAAGTCGCGGATGAACGTCTCGGTTACCTCCTCTACGGGCAGTTGGATGGAAATGTTCCTGATCATCGTATCGCGCAATTCGGCGAGTTGCATCATCGAAATGATCTTGAATTCCAACTCTCGATCGTTGTAGGGACGGGGCTGTACCTTGCCGCGGATGAACAGGAAGTAGTCCTGGAACATGAATTTGCGGAAATTCTCATAGTCCTTGCCGAAGAGCACGAACTCGTGCGAACCGTTGTAATCTTCCAACGTGAACTTGCCCCACGGCTTGCCGGTCTTGGTCGTGAGGTTCCGGACATCGACGACCATGCCCGCCACCGCGATCTCCTGACCGCGCAGCGGTTCGAGATTCGCCAGATCGGTCAGCTGCGTTTTGCACATGTGGTCGATGATGACCTTGAATTCGTCCAACGGATGGGCCGACAAGTAGAGACCGATCATTTCGCGCTCTTTGTTCAGCGTCTCCAATTGCTTCCAGTCGTTGCAGGCGGGCATGACCGGACGTTGGATGTCGATTTGTCCGCCACCGCCGAACAGACTTTGCTGGGCATTGTTCTTTTCCGACTGGAACCGTTGTCCGTATCGGGTCAGCGCCTCGATGAAAGTCGGGCTGCCCGGATCCCGCAAATCCGAACCGAAGAATTTGCAACGATGGAACTCCGTGATGCTGTCGAACGCACCGGCATAAGCCAGATTTTCGAGGCATTTGCGGTTGACGACCGCATAGTTGATGCGTTCCATGAAGTCGTAGATGTCCTTGAAACGTCCGTTCGTTTCGCGTTCTTCGACGATGCTGTCGACCGCGGCTTCACCGACCCCCTTCACGGCCGCCAGCCCGAAACGCACATCGCCTTTTGCGTTCGAAGAGAACGTGCGGCGCGACTCGTTGATGTCGGGGCCCAACACGGGGATGCCCATGCGCTTGCACTCGTTCATGTAGTCGGTCAGCTGCTTGATATTCGTCAGGTTTCGGCTCAATACGGCCGCCATGTACTCCGACGGATAGTTGGCTTTCAGATAGGCCGTCTGATAGGCGACCCATGAATAACAGGTCGCATGCGATTTGTTGAACGCATAGGAGGCGAATTTCTCCCAGTCCGACCAGATTTTTTCCAAAATCTTCGGATCGTGCCCGTTTTGCTGTCCGCCGCGAATGAATTTCGGTTTCAGTGCATCCAGCTTGGATTTCAGCTTTTTGCCCATCGCCTTGCGCAATGTGTCCGATTCGCCGCGGGTGAAGTTGGCCAACAGACGCGACAACAGCATGACCTGCTCCTGGTAGACCGTTACGCCATAAGTATCTTTCAGATACTTCTCCATGATCGGAATGTCGTAGACGATGGGGCTTCGGCCGTGTTTGCGGGCGATGAAATCGGGGATGTACTCCATCGGGCCGGGCCGATAGAGCGCATTCATGGCGATGAGGTCCTCGAAAGTCGAAGGTTGCAATTCGCGCAGGTATTTCTGCATGCCGGCGGACTCGAACTGGAACGTTCCGGAGGTGCGTCCTTCACCGTAGAGCTTGTAGGTCGCCGGATCGTTGATGATGCTGAAATCGTCGATGTCGATCTTTTTGCCCTTGGTCTGCCGGATGTTTTCTACAGCCTCCTTGATGATCGAGAGGGTTTTCAGTCCCAGGAAGTCCATCTTGATCAGACCGGTATCTTCGATGACCGAACCTTCGTATTGCGTAACGAGCATCTTTTCGCCCGTCTCCTTGTCGTCGGCCGTCGCGACGGGCACCCAATCGGTGATGTCGTCACGGCAGATGATCGTGCCGCAGGCATGCACGCCCGTGTTGCGCACATTGCCTTCCAGCATCTTCGCATAACGGATCGTGTCGTGCATCAGCGGGTCGGTCGATTCTTCGGCTGCCTTCAAATCCGGCACGCTGTCGATGGCGCCTTGCAGGTTGGTACGATCCGGAACCAGCTTGCAGAGCCGATCCGATTCCGAGAGGGGCAGCTTTTGCACGCGGGCCACATCCTTGATGGCCAACTTGGCGGCCATCGTGCCATAGGTGATGATGTGGGCGACCTTCTCTTTCCCGTACTTTTGCGTTACCCAGTTGAGCACGCGGCCGCGGCCGTCATCGTCGAAATCGACGTCGATATCGGGCAGCGAAATACGGTCGGGATTAAGAAAACGCTCGAACAGCAGGTCGTAGGCGATCGGGTCGATCTGGGTGATTCCTAAACAATAGGCGACGGCGGAACCCGCCGCAGAGCCACGGCCCGGGCCGACGGAGACATCCAACTCCTCGCGGGCTGCCCGAATGAAATCCTGCACGATGAGGAAGTAGCCTGGGAACCCCATCGTCTTCATTACGTGCAACTCGAATCGAATCCGCTCGCGCTGTTCGTCGGTCAGTTGTTCTCCGTAACGGCGTTTCGCACCGTCCATCGTCAGCTTTTCGAGGTAGTCCGCCTCGAACTTGATGCGGTAGAGTTTGTCGTATCCGCCTAATTTTTCGATCTTTTTGCGGCCCTCCTCCTCGCTCATGATGACGTTGCCGTTTTCGTCGCGCGTAAATTCATCGAACAGCTGCTGCTCGGTGTAGCGCTGGCGATACGCCTCCTCCGTTCCGAACGAAGCTGGAATCTCGAACGTGGGCATGATGGGCGCATGGTCGATCGAGTAGAATTCCACCTGATTGCAGATGTCCACGGTCGTAGCCATCGCTTCCGGATCGCTTTCGCCGAAAATCGTCGCCATCTCCTCCGTGGTTTTCAGCCACTCCTGCTTGGAGTAGAGCATGCGTTTCGGATCGTCCAGGTCTTTGCCGGTCGAAAGGCAAATCAACCGGTCGTGCGCCTCGGCGTTGTCTTCGTCGACGAAATGCACGTCGTTCGTGCAGATCGTGCGGATGTTGTATTGGGCGGCCAGCCGGCGAAGATGTTCGTTCACCTTGAGCTGCATGGGGTAGGCCTCGTGGTTGGCCCGTTCGACGGTCGCTTTGTGGAGTTGGAGCTCCAGATAGTAGTCGGCTCCGAACAGATTTTTGTGCCAGCGTATGGTCTCCTCCGCCTTTTCGAAATCGTCGGCCGTAATGGCGCGCGGCAGCTCGCCGGCCAAACAGGCCGAACAACAAATCAATCCCTCGTGGTATTTTTCCAGCTCCGAACGGTCGGTACGCGGACGCATGTAGAAACCCTCCGTCCACGCCTTGGAGACGATTTTGATCAGATTGTGATAGCCTTTCAGATTTTTGGCCAGCAGGATCAGGTGGTAGCCACTCTGGTCGGATTTGCCCTCTTTGTCCTGCAACCGGCGCCGGGCCACATAGACTTCGCAGCCGATAATGGGTTTGAAATCGGGAACGGCTTCGAGATCGGCGACCTTTTTCTGTCCGACCGCATTGTCGAATCCGAACTCCTTTTCCATCCGATCCACCTCGTCCGCACGCTCTTTCAGTTTCGTATATTGTTCTGCCGCGTCTGGTGAATCGGTTTTGTGCGCTTCCTGCTCCGCCAACTGTTTTTTCAACCCTTCCGCATAGCTTTTGGGATCGGAGCATTCGGCCAACAAAACCTCCTGCGCAGCAAGCAGCTTGCGGAGCGATTTGAGTTTGTCATGCCGCTGGTCGTTGACCTTTTTTACATAGTTGTAAAACTCCTTGATCCCGAACATGTTGCCGTGATCCGTGAGCGCGATGCCGGCTTGACCGTCCGCGACGG
The DNA here is from genome assembly GCA_947623305.1 of uncultured Alistipes sp. Lineage (GTDB taxonomy): Bacteria > Bacteroidota > Bacteroidia > Bacteroidales > Rikenellaceae > Alistipes. Next base: position 100,729 of record CANQGQ010000005.1, read on the forward strand.
CCTTGTCGACCAGTTTGCGGATGCTGGCCTGACCGTCGAGTATCGAATATTGACTGTGTACGTGCAGGTGGACGAATCGGGACATGGCTGAATAAAAGAGCATAATGTTACGAAGAACAAAGATAGTGCTTTTTTGCCGGAAATCCGGCATGCCGCTTGCAATTTATCAACAAAATGCTTAACTTGCCGAAAGCGAATCGAAAACTGGCGAATTATGGAAGAAGAGACTTTGGTCGTATTGGCGGCCTACAACTCCGTCATGGAGGCGGAGATGAACAAATCGAAGCTCGAAAGAGCGGGAATCTGGTCGACGATCCGCAACGAATACATGTCGACGCTTTATCCGACCGGGGCCATGCCGGCCGAATTGGTCGTTCGCAGCGACGACCTCGAAAAAGCGCGGAATTTGTTGCAATGAATGATAAGACGGAGGCTTTTGCAGTACCTCCGTCTCTATTTGCATCGAATGCCGTTGAAGTCTTTGTTTACGACCCCTGTTTCTATGGATTTTTTCGCAGGGGCCTCGTTGGCCTGATGCTCGAAAAAATCGGGTTTGCTCTGTTTGATGAATCCGACGACCTCGCCGAGTGCATCGGCGAATTTGTCGAAATCTTCTTTGTAGAGGAAAATTTTGTGTCGGTCATAAACGCAGCTTCCATCGGAAGCCGTTATCTTGCGGCTTTCGGTGATGGTTAGAAAATAATCATCCGCACGGGTGGCGCGTACGTCGAAGAAATAGGTTCGGCGGCCCGCTTTGACCGCTTTGGTCATGATCTGTTCGCCGTATTCTTCATTTTCGCGGCAGGGTGTTGCAGGGTGTAACATTCGGCTGGAAATTTCGGGGTTGATTTTTTAGGTAGTACGAATATAAGAAAAGTTTCCCGAATCGCAAAATGTTTTTACGTCTTATTTGCGATTTTCGAGCAGCGGTGCGCCTTGCCGATTCCAATCGGCGAGCAGTTCGAACGCTCTTCGGAAAGGTTTGTCGTAAGAGGCGTTGATGATTCGATAGAAATATTCCGTCCCGAACAGGCGTTGAGCGACAAGCGCTTTCAACTGGGTACGCAACAGCGGAGCCGAAATTTGCAGGGCTTCGGAATCCCGTTCCACCTCATGCCGGTCGCCGAGCACCGCCAGTCGATCGAGTTGTTCATCGCTGACGACGAATGCGCGTTCGAAAGATTCGAACGTGGGGTAGTCGCGTTCCAGCCGGCCCCGCTCGCAATCGAGATAGGTCAGCACATATTCGTTCAATACGCCGCGTCGGATCAGTTCGGCGTGATAATCCGTAAATCGGGCCGTGTCGGTTTCGGTCAGCACGTCGGGGCGAATGCCGCCGTCGCCGTAAACCGTCCGTCCCGTGCGCAAGGTTCGGTATTGCGGTGCACGGGCATCGAGCGAGTCCTGTACGGCATCGTCGTAACGACGCAGATGGTCCAGATAATATTCGCGGCGTTTCCCTTTTTCGTAAGGTCGCTGAATCATCCGGCCCGAGGGAGTATGATAGCGGGCGACCGTGATGCGGACGGCCGAACCGTCTCCGAGTTCGATTTGTCGTTGAACCAGTCCTTTTCCGAAACTCGGTCGTCCTGCGACGATTCCCCTATCCCAGTCCTGAATCGCTCCGGCCACGATTTCCGAAGCCGAAGCCGACGATTCGTCGATCAGTACGACCAACCGGACATCGAGCGCCTGTCCGTCCTTGTCGGCCCGAAACGTAATCGACGGCACCGCCCGCCCTTCGGTCGATACGATGGTCGCGCCTTGAGGCAAGAAGAATCCGGCCATCCCGATGGCCTGATCCAACAAACCACCGCTGTTCCCGCGCAGATCGAGAATCAAGGCACGGGGATGCCCCAGTTTTTCATAGGCGGCGTTGAATTCCGATAGCGTAGTACGTCCGAACCGGTTCACTTTGATGTATCCGATGCTGTCCGCCGGAAGGTAGGCTGCGTCGATCGTTTCGAGCGGAATCTTGCTGCGTACCAGCGTGAAATGTAGCGGCTGTTTCACCCCGGGGCGAATCGCCTCTATTTCGACGGTCGATCCCGTCGCTCCGCGCAGCCGTTGCGGAACGTCCGAAGTGCGAAATCCGACGGCATTCATCGTGTCGATGCGCACGATGCGATCGTTCGGCCGCATACCGGCCTGCTCGGCCGGGCTACCGGCGATGGTGTTGACTACGCGGATCGTATCGCGCAGAATCGTGAATTCGATGCCGATGCCGCTGAATTCGCCGTCGAAACTGGCCGAAACGCTCCGCATCTCCTCGGCGTCGATGTAGGCCGAATGGGGATCGAGTTCTTCGAGGATGCTCCGGATCGCCTGTTCGGTCAGCGGAGCCATATCCACTTCATCGACATAGAGGGAGGCCAACTTCCGGTAGACCGAAATCAATTTCTGAATCTGAACGGCATCTGCCGTACGCTGTGCCCGCACCGGCAACAGCGAACACAACGCAAAGAGAACGAATAGGAATTTGTACATCGTCGATTCGGATTTAGACCGTTCATCCTTGCAAAAAGTTCTCCGCAATGGATTTTTTCAGTTCATTCGTTCCAAATGCGCCACGAGGCTTCGGCCTGGGCCCGGAACATCGTCTCCCCGTTCAGTATATGGGCGCCCCGTTGGTGTCCGTAATCAAGAAGACGAGTCAGCGGCGGATTGTAAACCAAATCGAGCAGATAGTGCCGCGGGGTCAGATAGGCATAGGGAATGCGCGGTGCCTCTTCGACGGCGGGATAGGTGCCTACGGGCGTCGCGTTGACGATCAACCGGCTCTGTTCGACCGCTTCGCAAGGCAAATTATCGTACGTGTAGTTTCCTTTCGTCGCATCGCGGGAGACCAACGCGTAGGAGATGCCCCGTTCCGCAAGCGCGTATTGCACGGCCTGCGAGGCGCCGCCCGTGCCCAATACGAGGGCCTGTTCCGGTTCATCGCCTTTCAGCAGTTCATCGAGTGCGGCCCGCAATCCGATGAGGTCGGTATTGTGCCCTACGAGCGTGCCGTCGGGCATTCTTCGGATGCAGTTGACGGCGCCGATTTGCTGCGCTTCGAACGACAGCCGGTCGAGCATCGGAAGGACGGCTTGTTTGTAGGGAATGGTTACGTTCAATCCGCATAGATCGGGCGTACTTTGCAGTAGTTCCGACAGCTCGCCGATGGATGCCAGTTCATAACGGTCATAGGCGTGGTCATTCAGTCCCTCGTCGGTAAATTTCTTTGTGAAGTAGGCGGCCGATGCCGAATGTCCGAGCGGCCGCCCGATGATTCCGAAGCGTCGCATGGTTATTTTTTCCGTTTTTCGATGAGGATGCGGGCGGCCGTTTCGATTGCATAAATCGACAGCAATCCGATCAGACAAAGCACTATGGCAGACCATAATTGTGCATCTTGTCCGGTCAGGGCTTCGAACCGGCCGGGCGAGACATTGTGTTCCAGCAGGGGCATCGTTTTTCCGTGATTGTCGACGAACGTGGCGACCGTCTCTTTCCAGGGCCACACCTTGTTGAGCGAACCGATCATGAATCCCATCAGGGCAGCGATCGTCGTGTCGTGCCAATTTCGGAGCAGCCACGACAGCAGGCGCGAAAAAGAGAGGATACCGGCGACGGCTCCGACCGCAAAGATCAGGATGACCGGCAGGTTCAGTTCGCCGATAGCTGTCATGATATACTGGTATTTGCCGAGCAGCAGCAGGATGAATGCGCCCGAGATACCCGGCAGAATCATGGCGCAGATAGCGATCGCACCCGCCAGCATGACGAACCACCACGTTTCGGGCGTTTGGGTCGGCGAGGCGATCGTGATCCATCCGGCGACGGCTGTTCCGACCGCGAGTGCCACGACAGTTGCAACGTTCCAGCGCTTGATTTGCTGGGCGACCAGCAGGGCCGATGCGATGATCAATCCGAAGAAAAACGACCATATTTCGATCGGGTGATTGGCGAGCAGCCACGTCATCAATCGGGCCAGCGAAAAGATCGCAAGGCCGATGCCGATCAATACGGGCAGCAGAAAGGCACCATTGATGTGCTTCCACAACTCGCGGAATCGGCCGCGGCAAAGCAGCCGTATAGCGGTGAGATCGACCCGACGGATGGAACCGATGAGTTCTTCGTAGATACCCGAAATGAAAGCGATCGTACCGCCCGACACGCCGGGCACCACGTCGGCCATACCCATGGCGCAACCTTTGAGCGCCAACACCAACGAACGGGAAAAGTCCATTTCTTTTTTTGAGAAAGATTTTTCGCAAAGATAGTGCAAGCCGTTTGCAGAACCAAACGAATGCCGCAGAATCTTTTGCATTCGTCGGCCGATCGTCGATGTCGTTTTTCGCAGGGAGTTGCGCAGATACGCTTTTTTGCGTATCTTTGGCTGCTTAAATATCCGAATAACGGATCGACGACTATGGCTGACGAAAAAATCATCTTCTCGATGGTGGGCGTCTCGAAGACGTTCCCCAACCAGAAAAAGGTGCTCGACAACATCTATCTTTCGTTCTTTTACGGAGCGAAGATCGGGATCATCGGTTTGAACGGCGCCGGCAAATCGACGCTCATGAAGATCATTGCCGGCATCGACAAGAATTACCAGGGCGAAGTGGTCTTTTCACCCGGGTATTCGGTCGGATACTTGGAGCAGGAACCGAAATTGGACGACGCAAAGACGGTTCGCGAGGTCGTCGAGGAGGGGTGTGCCGCCACCGTCGCGCTGCTCAAAGAGTACGAGCAGATCAACGAAAAACTCTGCGAGCCGATGGGCGACGATGAAATGGCCCGACTGATCGAGCGGCAGGGCGAGCTCTACGAGCAGATCGACCACGTGAACGGCTGGGAACTCGATACCGTGCTCGATCGAGCGATGGATGCGTTGCGTTGTCCCGACGGGGATCAATCGGTCAAGGTGCTTTCGGGCGGCGAACGCCGTCGCGTGGCTTTGTGCCGGCTGTTGTTGCAGCAACCCGATGTCTTGTTGCTGGACGAGCCGACGAACCATCTGGATGCCGAATCCATCGACTGGCTGGAGCAGCATTTGCAGCAATACAAGGGCACGGTCATCGCCGTAACGCACGACCGTTATTTCCTCGATCATGTAGCCGGATGGATTTTGGAACTCGATCGCGGCCAAGGGATTCCGTGGAAAGGCAATTATTCGGGTTGGCTGGAGCAGAAAACCGCCCGCATGGCGATGGAGGAGAAACAGGAGTCGAAACGCCGCAAAACGCTCGAACGCGAGCTGGAATGGGTGCGCATGTCGCCGTCCGGCCGCCATGCCAAATCGAAAGCGCGTTTGTCGGCTTACGACAAACTGATGAACGAAGATGCCAAACAACAGGAAGAGAAGCTGGAAATCTTCATTCCCAACGGCCCGCGGTTGGGCGATGTGGTCATCGAAGCGCACGAGGTGAAAAAGGCATTCGGCGATCGAATATTGTATGAACATTTGAATTTTTCGTTGCCGCCGGCCGGCATCGTAGGGGTCATCGGCCCGAACGGTACGGGCAAGACGACGCTTTTCCGGATGATTATGGGCTTGGAACAGCCGACGGAGGGTTCGTTTCGCGTCGGTTCCACCGTCAAGCTGGCCTACGTCGATCAACAGCATAAGTCCATAGACCCCGAGAAAACGGTTTTCGAGGTGATTTCGGGCGGAACCGATCTCATCACCTTGGGAAATCGGCAGGTCAATGCACGCGCCTATGTGGCCCGCTTCAATTTCTCGGGAGCCGACCAGGAGAAGAAATGCGGGATGCTTTCGGGCGGCGAACGCAACCGCTTGCATTTGGCGCTCGCCTTGAAGGAGGAAGGTAATGTGTTGCTTCTGGACGAGCCGACTAACGATATCGACGTCAACACGTTGCGAGCGCTGGAAGAGGGCTTGAATAACTTCGCGGGATGTGCGGTCGTCATTTCGCACGACCGTTGGTTCCTCGATCGCGTCGCTACGCATATCCTTTCGTTCGAGGGCGATTCGAAAGCGGTGTTTTACGAAGGCAGCTACAGCGAATACGAAGCGTGGAAACGTGCGCAAGGGTTCGACATGGAGCCGCACCGCGTGAAATACAAAAAACTGTTGGCCGATTGATTTTTTTCGAAACAGCCTTGTTGCGAAAGCCGCTTGTAGGTTTTCATTTATCGCAATAAGTTATTAATAGATGATTATGGCACAGAAACCGACTATTCCGAAGGGCACGCGCGATTTTTCTCCGGCAGAGATGATGCGTCGCCAATACATTTTCGATACGATCAAAAAGGTGTTCCGCACCTACGGCTTCGCGCCGCTCGAAACGCCTGCAATGGAGAATCTTTCGACCTTGCTCGGCAAATACGGCGACGAGGGGGACAAACTGCTTTTCAAAATCCTCAATTCGGGCGATTATGCCGCCGGACTGACCGACGACGAAGTGCGTCGTTTCCCGAAAATCAGCGAAAAGGGATTGCGTTATGATTTGACGGTGCCGTTCGCGCGGTATGTCGTTCAACATCAGAACGAACTGTCGTTTCCGTTCAAGCGTTACCAGATACAGCCCGTTTGGCGGGCCGATCGTCCGCAAAAAGGACGCTACCGCGAGTTTTACCAATGCGATGTGGACGTAATCGGTACGCGTTCGCTGCTGTGCGAAGTCGAGTTGGTCGAGATCGTCGATCGGGTGTTCCGTGCGCTGGGAGTTCGTGCCGCACTTAAGATGAACAACCGTAAAATCCTGTACGGCATTGCCGAAGCGATCGGCCATGCGGATAAAATGATGGACGTAACCGTCGCCATCGACAAGCTGGATAAGATCGGAATGGACAACGTGAAGGCCGAACTGCTCGAACGGGGGTTGACGCCGGAAGCGATCGACCGACTGCAACCGATACTTGAACTCAGCGGAACCAACGCACAGAAATTGGAGAAGTTGAGCGGAATACTCGTAAACTCCGAAACTGGCCAGCTCGGCATCGAAGAGATGCGGACGATCTTTGCCTATGTCGAACGGGCGAACCTCGATTTGCCGGTCGAACTGGATTTGTCGCTGGCGCGCGGGCTGAATTATTACACGGGCGCCATTTTCGAGGTGAAAGCCCTCGATTTCGCTATCGGCTCGATTTGCGGCGGTGGACGTTACGACGACTTGACCGGCATTTTCGGTTTGAAAGGTCTTTCGGGGGTCGGCATTTCGTTCGGTGCGGATCGTATTTACGATGTGATGTGCGGACTGGACTTGTTCCCCGCTTCGGTGAATTGTTCGACGCAGGTGCTGTTCGTCAATCTCGGAAACGAGGAGGAAGCGGCGGTGCTTCCGTTGTTGCGCAAGCTGCGCGACGCGGGCATCGCGGCTGAAATTTATCCGGAAAGCGGCAAGATGAAAAAACAGATGGAGTACGCCAATCGTCGGGCCATCCCCTATGTGGTGATTGTCGGTTCCGACGAATTAGCCGCAGGAGCCGCTACCGTGAAAGATATGCGTACGGGCGAGCAGCGGCAGGTCGCTTTCGGAGCGTTGGCCGATGCGTTTTCCGAATTGGATTGATCGTTTTGCTTCGCGCATGCGAAGGCTCTTTCAGCCTCTGATTAAATGAAAATTCGCCCTTGTCGTACGATCGGCAGGGGCGAATTGCTTGGATAACGAATCGGTCAATAATTCTCCTTTTTAGGCTCGAAGTAGGCCTGCCCGTGCAGGCAGGCGGGACAAATCTTCGGGGCTTCGCTGGCTAAACAAACATAACCGCAATTCCGGCATTGCCACCAGATTTGCCCGTCGCGCCGGAAGAAATTCCCGTCGGTCAGACGACTCAACAACTTGAGATAACGGCTTTCGTGCTCGGCCTCCACCGTCGCGACCATCTTGAAGGCTGCGGCCACCTCCGGGAAGCCCTCTTCTTCGGCGATTTTGCCGAAATCGCGATACAATACGTCCCACTCTTCGCGTTCGCCCTGGGCCGCGGCCAGCAGATTTTCCTGGGTCGTGCCGATCGGCCCCGTAGGGTAGGAAGCCGTTATCGTAACATCGCCCCCTTCGAGGAATTTGAAGAAGCGTTTGGCATGTTCCTTCTCCTGATCGGCCGTCTCCGAAAAGACGCCGGCGATCTGCTCGAATCCCTCCTTTTTCGCCTGGCTGGCGAAAAATGTGTAGCGGGTGCGTGCCTGGCTCTCGCCAGCGAATGCCTTCAGCAGATTCTGTTCGGTACGGGTACCTTTGATGCTCTTGTCCATTGCGTGAAATTTTGATTGATGAAAGATTCATGCAGCGAATATAAACAAAAACGGCGGAAAGCCGACTGGCTTTTTCCACCGTTTCCGTTCGATACGTCCGAACGCTTCATCCATCGGCCTTTACGGGCGATTCAGCAGCTCGGACAGGTCGGTTCGGAAGGTCTTGTAAGCGGCGGGCAGATCCATCGTGTCCGCCACCTCGAATGGTAAAATCCGATACTCCGGAAGCGCCACCCAAATGGGGATGGCTTCGGCCGCATAGGTAATGCGCCCGTCCTCCGGATGAAACGTCAGCATGACTTCCGCCATCAAGCCTCCGTTGCAGTAGCGCCGACGTTGGTTCGATACGAAATTGCCGAGCGAATAGAAAACTGCATGCGTCGAATCGGCTTCGTACGGTTGCACGACATGGGGATGATGCCCGATAATCAGGTCGGCCCCGGCCTGTCGCAGTGTGCTGGCGATCGTACGTTGCTCGGCATTCGGATGCCGTTCGTATTCGTTTCCCCAGTGGATGCACACCACGACGCAACGGGCGCCCCGATTACGGGCTTCGACGATATCCGAAACCATACGGGCCGTGTCGATGCAATTGACCTTTGCGCCTTTCGGTATGGGTATGCCGTTCGTCGAATAAGTGTAGTTCAACAGGGCGATCGGAATCGTCCGGCAGGCAATCCAAAGCGGATGACGCTTCATCCGATCGAGGCTGTCGGTAAATACGCCGGTTCGGAGAATCCCGCAACTGTCCAATACTTCGGCTGTCGTACGAATGCCTGCGGCTCCTCCGTCGCAACAGTGATTGTTGGCCAAAACCGCCACATCGACCCCTGCTTCGTGCAACGCTTCGGCCAGAGCGATCGGCGACCGGAAGCACGGATAACCCGTATATCGTTCCGAACGGGTGAGCGTGGTTTCCAGATTGACGACGACTAAATCGGCGCTGTCGAAACGGGGCCGCACAGCCGCAAATACCGGCGAATAATCGAATTCGCCCGCTTTGCGGGCCGCCGTAATCTGGGGCGTGTGCTGCATGACGTCGCCGGCGAACAACATACGAATCCGTATGGGCTTCGGTGGATCGGATGGCGATTGCTGACGGCACGATACCGAACAAAGCAGGAAAACGAGCGACGCAACGACCGGGTATCGGATGAAATTCATGACCGGCGGATCATTTTCGTTTCCGTTTCGGATTGGCCGGGAACCAGCCTTTTTCAACCCGTTTGCGTTGTTGGAACAGTTCGCCGATGCTCCAGAACGAGGAAGCGCCCCATACGGCCAGCAACGTCGACCAAAACAGGTGATGCACGAGAATCGACCCGGTGAGGGCCAGGATGCCCATTGCCAGGAAGGCCCACCAACAACCGACACCGAAGTGATATTCGCCCTTGATGACCAGCGGATGGAACAATCCGATGATTGCAAACGTACCGATGCCGATCGCCAGACCGGTCAGGTTGTATGTCGTGAGAAAATCCATTGTGTCCGCCTTATTTTCTGCAATGAGGCTCGTATGTACCGGCGTTTTTTGAAACCGTTTTCGCGTTCGCGCGTTGCGGTTATTTTATGATGACCTGCAAGGGCGTTTCGGTTGCGGTTTTTACTTCGCCGATCTCCTCGATCCACTCCGCCATGTCGTCCACGCCGCCCTGGCTCCATCCCGTTCCGGCGTAATAGATCAATCGTTCGTCGGGCCGAACCGATTTTACGGCCAGCGCATGTCCCACCGTGTCGGGCAGGATAGTGGCACCCGAAAGCAGGACGGCGCCGTAAATGTCGCCGTCGCGGTCGGGATCTTTCGAATCGGAAGCCGGCTCGCAAATCGCTACCCAATCTTCGCCGGTCTCGGTTCGTTTCACGTCATGACGCACGAATCCGGCCGCAATCGGCAGCTCCTCGAAGTTACCCGTATAGACGCACTCCATGCGGTTGAAGCGTTGATTCGCATCGAGCGTAATGACTTTCGTCAGGGCGGCGGTATGTGCATCGTCGAGGGCGAACGGAGCGTAGGTCAATTCGACCGACGTGCGGATCGGGCCGTTGTCGAGCGTTTTATAGGTCGCATAGTTGTGCGGCAGCAGGAACAGCTGTCCGTCGATGAAGGGTACCGACGAGCCGCCGCCCAACGTCTTGCCGACTTTGTAGCAGTCCATGCCGTCGCCGTAATTGTGGTGGTAATCGCCTTTCGCATACCATTCGTCGATCACCAACTTGTCGGTGCATTTCACCCAGACGTCGATTCCCGGCGTAATCAGTTGCTCGGGCGACGTCTCCAAGGCCGGGCCGTAAAGCCGGTAGGCCACCTTGTTGTTCTCCCATGCGTAATCGTCGTAACGTTCGGGAACCTGACGTCCGAACGCTTCGGCCGGATAGGCATTGCGAACGCCTGTGGCGATAGTGAAATGTTCGGTCTCCAGGCCGTCGACATCCACCTGGAAAATCAGGGCCTGCGGTTCGTTCGTGCCCCAGTAGAGCACTTGCGAAGCGACTTGTTCGCCCTCATCGTCGCATACGACTACGTTTTCGGGGGTTAAGCCTTTAAGTGGTGCGAGCTGGCTCCAGGCGATCTCCACGGTTTCGTCATCTCGATCGGCGGCGGCCGGATTGACGACCTCGACTTTCAGGCGCTGCGAACAGGAGGCCAGCAGAAAAGCCGCGGTCAAAAAGGATAAACTCTTTTTCATCATGCGTTTTGTGTTAGGATGCGACAAAATTACTTTTTTTTGTTCATCGGTCAAACGCGGGCGAAATTATTTGACGATTTTTCTATTGATTTTCCGGAAAACTTATTAATTTTACACGACGAAAATTTTTACGACCCCTGTTCGATCGTGCATGCGCCGATCGGAGCGCATACCATAGCGATAACTTAAATCAACCTAAAATAAACTCATGAAACAGTTCAACGACGACAACTTCCTGTTGCAAACTCCGGCTGCGGAGCGCCTCTATCACGAGCATGCGGCCAAAATGCCGATCATCGACTACCATTGCCACTTGATTCCCGAATATGTGGCTTCCGACCACAAGTTCGAAAATCTTTCGAAAATCTGGTTGGAGGGCGACCATTACAAATGGCGCGCGATGCGTACCAACGGCGTCGATGAACGGTTCTGCACGGGCAAGGATACGACCGACTGGGAGAAGTTCGAGAAATGGGCCGAAACCGTCCCCTATACGATGCGCAATCCGTTGTACCACTGGACGCACCTCGAACTGAAAACGGCGTTCGGCGTAACGAAACTGTTGAATCCGTCGACGGCCAAGGAGATTTACGATTATTGTACCGCCCTGCTTCAGAAGCCCGAGTACCATGCCCGCGGTCTGATGCAGCACTATCATGTCGAAACGGTCTGCACGACGGATGACCCCGTCGATTCGCTCGAACATCATATCAAGGTGGCGAAAGACGGCTTTGCGGTCAAGATGCTTCCGACGTGGCGTCCCGACAAGGCGATGGCAGTCGAAAATCCGGCCAATTTCCGCGCCTATATCGAAAAACTTTCGGACGTTTCGGGCGTAACCATCACGAAGTTCGCCGATGTTATCGACGCGTTGCGTGTCCGGCATAAATTCTTCGAATCGGTCGGTTGCCGGTTGTCCGACCACGGCATCGAGGAGCTCTACGCCGAAGATTATACGCAATCGGAAATCGACGCTATCTTTAATAAGGTATACGGCGGTCAGCCGTTGACTCACGAAGAGATTCTGAAGTACAAAACGGCCATGATGGTCGAATTCGCTATCATGGATTGGGAGACGGGTTGGACGCAGCAGTTCCATTACGGTGCCATTCGCGACAACAATTCGCGCATGTTCAAACAGCTGGGCCCCGACACGGGCTTCGATTCGATCGGCGACTTCACCGTCGGCAAGAAGATGTCGAAGTTCTTCGATCTGCTCGATCGCAACGACAAACTCACTAAAACCATCATCTACAACCTCAATCCGCGCGACAACGAACTGGTGGCTACGATGCTCGGCAACTTCCAGGACGGACGCTACGGCGCCGGCAAGATTCAGTTCGGTTCCGGTTGGTGGTTCCTCGATCAGAAAGACGGCATGGAGAAACAGATGAACGCACTTTCGACGCTGGGTCTGTTGAGCCGTTTCGTCGGTATGCTCACCGATTCGCGTTCGTTCCTCTCCTATCCGCGACACGAATATTTCCGTCGTACGCTCTGCAACCTGTTGGGCAACGACATCGAGAACGGACTGTTACCTGCTTCCGAAATCGACTTCATCGGCAAGGAGATCGTCGAGGGCATCTGCTATCGCAATGCGAAAAATTATTTCAAATTCTAACGAACGTTCTTCCCAAACGCTTTTTACAGAGGTTCATAAGAAGCATGACCAATTAATAAAAAATCAATAAAAATCACAGAAAGATGAAAATCGTAACATTAGGTGAAATCATGCTGCGGTTGTCCACCCCGGGCAATACGCGTTTCGTTCAGTCGGATTCGTTCGATGTCGTTTACGGCGGCGGCGAGGCCAATGTGGCAGTCAGCTGTGCCAACTACGGGCATGATGCCTATTTCGTAACCAAACTTCCGAAACACGAGATCGGACAGTCGGCAGTCAATGCCTTGCGCAAATACGGTGTGAAAACCGATTTCATCACTCGCGGCGGGGATCGGGTCGGCATCTACTATCTGGAGACCGGTGCGTCGATGCGTCCGTCGAAGGTGATTTATGACCGTGCCCATTCCGCCATCGCCGAAGCCGATCCGTCGGATTTCGATTTCGACACTATTATGGAGGGGGCCCAGTGGTTCCATTGGTCGGGCATCACGCCGGCCATTTCGGACAAGGCGGCCGAATTGACGAAACTGGCTTGCGAAGCGGCCAAACGCCACGGCGTTACGGTCTCTGTCGATCTAAATTTCCGCAAGAAACTTTGGACGAAGGAGAAAGCCCAGTCGATTATGCGTCCGTTGATGCAATACGTCGATGTTTGCATCGGCAACGAGGAGGATGCCGAGCTGTGCCTCGGATTCAAACCCGATGCCAATGTCGAGGGCGGCGAAACCAATGCCGAAGGTTACAAGGGGATTTTCAAACAGATGGCCGAGACGTTCGGTTTCAAATACGTGATTTCGACCCTGCGCGAATCGTTCTCCGCAACGCACAACGGCTGGAAAGCGATGATCTACAACGGCAAAGAGTTCTACGAATCGAAGCGGTACGACATCAATCCGATCATCGACCGCGTCGGCGGCGGCGACTCGTTCTCCGGCGGCATCATCCACGGTCTGCTGACCAAACCGACCCAGGGCGAAGCATTGGAATTCGCTGTAGCGGCTTCGGCTTTGAAGCACACCATCAACGGCGACTTCAACCTCGTTTCGGCCGAAGAGGTCGAGAGCCTGGCCGGCGGTAATGCGAACGGTCGCGTGCAGCGATAAATCAAGTTCAATAGAATTCCAACCTCTTTAATAAAAAAATGGCAAAGTTCGATAAACTCGCCGTGATGCACAAAATCGGCGAAACCGGCATGGTTCCGGTCTTTTATCACAAGGATGTTGCAATCGCCAAAAAGGTCGTGAAGGCTTGCTACGAGGGCGGTGTTCGCGCGTTCGAATTCACGAATCGCGGCGACTTCGCACAGGAGGTATTCGGCGAATTGGTCAAATGGGCGGATAAGGAGTGCCCCGAGCTGGCAATCGGCATCGGCTCGGTCGTCGATCCGGCTACGGCTGCTCTGTATATCCAGATGGGAGCCAATTTCGTTGTAGGCCCGTTGTTCAATCCCGAAATCGCTCCGATCTGCAATCGCCGGCTCGTCCCGTATTGCCCGGGGTGCGGTACCGTATCCGAAATCGGCAAAGCGCAGGAGTTGGGTTGCGACCTGACCAAGCTCTTCCCGGGGGATGTTTACGGCCCCAATATGGTGAAGGGATTGATGGCTCCCTGCCCGTGGTCGAAGATCATGGTTACGGGCGGCGTGTCGCCCGATCGCGACAATCTGACGGCTTGGTTCAAAGCCGGCGTATATTGCGTGGGAATGGGGTCGAAACTCTTCCCGAAAGACCGCATCGCCGCCGAGGATTGGGCCTACATCACGAACAAGTGCAAGGAGTGTCTCGACGTGATCGCCGACGTGCGCAAGTAACACTGCCGAATCCCGCCGCATCCGAAAGCGAGTGCGGCGGGTTTTCCGACCGATAAATTCCAACTAAATGAATTGATAACTGAATGAATACTCAAACGACACAACAAAAACTGATGACGAACTGGCGTTGGTGGATGTGCGGTCTGCTTTTCGTGGCGACGACTGTCAACTACCTCGATCGTCAGGTGCTTTCGCTGACCGCGAAAGAATTTATCTTCCCCGAATTTCATTGGACAGATGCCAATTACGGTACTATTACAGCGTGGTTCTCCATTTTTTATGCTGCTTTTATGCTCTTTGCCGGCAAGTTCGTCGACTGGATCGGCACCAAGAAGGGTTATCTTTGGGCTATCGGTGTCTGGTCGTTAGGCGCCTGCCTGCACGCCTTTTGCGGCATCGCTACCGAATGGCTGACGGGACAGGAGAGCATCGAGGCCATGCGCAAGGTCGAAGCCGGATCGGAGACGGCCCTGCTGATCGCGACGGTCAGTGTCTACCTCTTCCTGGCTGCGCGTGCCATCTTGGGCTTGGGTGAAGCTGGTAACTTCCCCGCAGCCATCAAGGTGACGGCCGAATACTTCCCGAAGAAGGATCGCGCCTACGCCACCTCGATCTTCAACGCCGGGGCTTCGGTCGGCGCATTAGTCGCTCCGGCCGTCATTCCGCCGCTGGCTTTGGCCTTTGGTTGGGAGTGGGCTTTCATCATCATCGGTGTGCTCGGCTTCATTTGGATGGGCTTCTTCGTGCAGTGGTATGACAAACCCGAGGAGTCGAAACATGTCAACGCAGCCGAGTTGTCCTATATTCATCAGGACGAAGCCGTCGAGGAGAAAGTCGAGACGGTGAAACCCGCTGTGGAGCGTTCGTTGTCGTTATTGGAGAGTTTCGGTTATAAGCAGACCTGGGCTTTCATTGTCGGCAAGTTCTTCACCGATGGCGTGTGGTGGTTCTTCTTGTTTTGGGCACCGGCCTATTTTCAAGACGTTTACGGTTATAAGGCATCATCCGGCACAGGTATGATGTTGATCATTACGCTTTACGCGATCGTTACGTTCCTCTCGATATACCTCTGTAAACTGCCGACCTACTTCATGGTCAACAAGAAGATGGAGGCCTATTCGGGACGTATGCGCGCCATGATGCTCATCGCGTTGATTCCGCTTTGCTGCCTGGCTGCGCAGCCGCTGGGTGCCTATTCGGCCTGGTGGCCTGCCATCATCATCGGTTTGGCCGGTGCCGGACACCAGGCTTGGTCGGCCAACCTCTTCTCGACCATCGGCGACATGTTCCCCAAGTCGACCGTGGCTACCATCACGGGTATCGGCGGTATGGCCGGCGGTATCGGCTCGTACCTGATCAACAACTATTCGGGTAAACTCTTCACCTATGCCGAGGGGCAGGGCAGCGCTTTCGCCTTTTTCGGTTTCGAGGGCAAGCCGGCTGCTTACTTCATCGTCTTCTGTGTCTGCGCCGTGGCCTATATCCTGGCTTGGTCGATCATGAAGACGCTGGTTCCGAAGTATCAGAAAATAGAATTGTAAATTGCTAAAAACAGCCTATCGTTATGATTAAAGCGATTAATAAAACCACGGTCGAGAAGGTCGAACGTCCCGTAAAAATTCTCCAATTCGGCGAAGGCAATTTCCTGCGTGCATTCGTCGACTGGCAGATTGATATTGCCAACGAAAAAGGCGTTATGAATGCCGGTGTAGCCATTTGCCAGCCTATCATTGATCCCGAGCACAAGGTGTTGGGCATGATCGACCTGCTGCACAAACAGGACAACCTCTATCATGTCTATTTGGAGGGTATCGAGAACAAACAGCCCAAAAAGGACATCCGTTTGGTTAAGAGCGTGATGGATTCGTTCAATCCTTATGTGGATTACGAGAAATACGAGCATTATTTCCTCTCGCCCGAACTGAAAATCACCATTTCGAACACGACCGAAGCGGGTATCCGCTACGAAGAGGGCGACGATCTGAATGCCCGTCCGCCGAAATCGTATCCGGCCAAGATGACGGCCCTGCTCTACAAGCGTTTCAAACACTTCAACGGCGATCCGACGAAGGGCCTCTGCATCATCTGCTGCGAGTTGATCGAAAACAACGGTTCGACGTTGCACGAATATGTCATCAAACATGCGCAATATCACAAGTTGGGGCAGGATTTCATCGACTGGGTCGAGCAGAACTGCCACTTCTGCGATACGTTGGTAGACCGTATCGTTCCGGGCTTCCCGCGCGACACCATCAACGAAATCAAGGAGGAGATCGGTTACGATGACAATCTGGTCGTTAAAGCCGAATTGTATCACTTGTGGGCGATCGGCGGCGCCGGTTACAAGGAGGTGATGAAAGAGCTGCCGTTGGACAAGGCCGGTTTGCATGTGATTTTCATGCCCTCCATCAAACAGTTCCGCGACAAGAAAGTTCGTATCCTGAACGGTTCGCACACCGGCATGGTTCCTATCGCTTTGCGCATGGGATGCGAGACGGTGATGGATGCCTTCAATACGCCCGACATCGAGAAGTTCATCAACGACATGGTTGCCGAAGAGGTTATCCCGATGATCGAAGAGGATCAAGCCGAATTGAAACAGTTTGCAGCCGGTATTCTGGAGCGTTTCTACAACCCCTTCATCAAGCACCTGTTGAAATCCATTTCGCTCAATTCATTGTCGAAGTGGGAGGCCCGCAACTATCCGACGGTCAAGGACAACTGGTTCAAGGCTCACAAACTGGCCCAGCACGAATGCTTCACGTTCGCCGCTTTGATGAGCCTTTACAGCCCGAAGAGCGGTTTCGAACCCGATGATACGAAGGAATTCGTGGATTACATCCGTGCGAACTGGAACTCGCAGGATTTGGACGCCACGATCTCGAAGATCGTCAAGGAGAGCGGCATCTTCACGGTCGACTTCTCCGAGGTTCCGGGCTTTGTCGCTGCGGTTGCCGGTTATGTCCGCGACATCGAGGAGTTGGGCATGGCGGCTGCTCTGAAGAAGTTTTTGAATAAGTAATCGAATCGTTCGATGGGGTGGAGTCGGCTTTTCTCGGAAAGGCGAACTCCGCCCCTTTTTACAGTTAAAAACATGAAGCGATTTTTGAAAATCAATGCGGCGGACAATGTGGCCGTGGCTTTGGCCGATGATCTGCACAAAGGCGAAACCCTCGAGATCGACGGTATGAAAATCACCTTGCAGGAGGATATTTTGCGCGGTCATAAGGTAGCTTTGCGGGACATCGCCGAGGGTGAAAACGTCATCAAATACGGTTATCCGATCGGACATGCGACGGCCGCCATTCCGCAGGGGGCGTGGATCCATTCCCACAACCTGAAAACCAATCTGCACGATGATCTGGAATACACCTATTCGCCGAAAGTGTACGATATAGCCGTTCCGAAAACCGACCGGAAGGTGATGGGGTACTTGCGTAAGAACAACACGATGGGCATCCGCAACGAATTGTGGATCGTACCGTCGGTGGGGTGCGTCAACGGACAGGCGCAGGCGATCGCCGCTCGCGTCAAGGCCGAATGCGACTGCTCGCATCTCGACGACGTGCGGGTCTATACGCATAATTACGGTTGTTCGCAGTTGGGCGATGACCATGCGAACACGCAGAAAGCGTTGGCCGCTCTAATCAAACATCCCAATGCCGGTGCGGTGCTGGTATTGGGGCTCGGATGCGAAAACAACCAAGTTTCGGCACTCAAAGAGGTGATCGGCCAATGGGACGACGAACGGGTGAAATTCCTGATCGCCCAAGAGGTGGAAGATGAAATTCAAGCCGGTTTTGAAATTTGCCGCGAATTGGTCGAGAAAACGAAACAGGATAAACGGCAGCCATTGCCGCTTTCGTATTTGCGAATCGGTTTGAAGTGCGGCGGTTCGGACGGCTTTTCGGGCATTACGGCCAATCCGTTGGCAGGGCTTTTCTCCGACTGGTTGATTGCCCAGGGCGGTACGACCGTGCTGACCGAGGTGCCCGAAATGTTCGGCGCCGAGACGATTCTGATGGATCGCGCAACCGACCGCAAGGTGTTCGAACAGACGGTTTGCTTGATCAACGACTTCAAAGGCTATTTCCGGAAGTACGATCAGCCTATCTACGAAAATCCTTCGCCCGGCAACAAGAAGGGTGGTATTACAACCTTGGAGGAGAAATCGTTAGGTTGCGTGCAGAAAGGCGGCGCCCAGCAGGTGGTCGACGTGTTGAATTATGCACAACCGATCGTAAAACAGGGGTTGAATCTGTTGCAGGCTCCGGGCAACGACCTTGTGGCGGCTTCGGCCTTGGCATTATCGGGTTGCCAGATGGTGTTGTTTACTACGGGACGCGGCACGCCGTTCGGCTCGTTCGTCCCGACGATGAAAATCTCGACCAATACGCAACTGTCGAAATTCAAATCCAACTGGATCGACTTCAACGCCGGTTCGCTCGTCGAAGACGAGGAGCCGCAAGCCGTGCTCGACCGTTTCATCGAGAAGATCTTCGCGACAGCCGACGGCGAACATCTGAAGCATGAGAAAACCGGTTTCAAGGAGGTCGCGATCTTCAAAACAGGGGTAACGTTATAATTGGATTTCGGCTATGATGGATGATACGGTTCAAGATTCCGATGCCGGTATGGTGATCTGTCAGAGTTGCGGCATGCCGATGGGCTCGAAAGACTTCGGTACGAATGCCGATAACACGACCAACGAAGACTATTGCCGTTATTGTTACCAAGAGGGCAAGTTCGTCGGCCCGGAAGATTGCACGATGGAACAGATGATCGACTTCTGCGCGCGATTCACGGATGAAATGAACAAGCATGCGGGTACGAACTACTCGCCGGAAGAGTACAAACGCAAAATGCGGGAGAACTTTCCTCGACTAAAACGTTGGAAAAAAGCATGAAACATTCTATTATCGCGACATTGTGTGCGCTAATCGGGTGCAACTCGGCTTTTGCTGAGCCGGTGAAAGCGGACTATATCGTCGACTGCAATGGCAGCGGCGATTTCGAAACGATTCAGGCCTGTTTCGATGCGCTTCCCTCCAAATCGGAGGAGTGGCGCATCGTGCGCATCCGGCCCGGGGTCTATCGCGAGAAACTCACGCTCGACGTCTACAAAGACAAGGTCGCCATCGTTGGTACGGGGCAATCGTCCGAAGCCGTGCGGATCGTTTGGAACGATTTCTCGGGAAAGGTCGTCGACGGTTACGAAATGACCACTTATGACAGTTACACCTTTTCGGTACAGTCGGACGATGTTTTTTTGCAGAATCTGACGATCGAAAACGATGCCGGTCGGGTGGGGCAGGCCGTCGCACTCGAAACGCGGGGCGATCGAATCTGGATCGACCATTGTCGGTTGGTCGGGAATCAAGATACGTTCTTCCCGAAAAGCTACGTCGCGCGTGTTTGGGTAACCTACAGTTATATCGAAGGAACGACCGATTTCATCTTCGGCCCTTCGATCGTGGTGTTCGACGATTGCCGAATCCATTGTAAGTCGAACAGTTACATCACGGCGGCCTCGACCACCGAACGCAACAAGTACGGCTATGTGTTCCGCGATTGTCGGGTTACGACGGATCCGCAGGTTACGAAGCTCTATTTGGGCCGCCCTTGGAAATCGACGGCCCGCACCGTATGGATGCGCTGCGAACTTCCAGCGGCGATTCGACCCGAGGGCTGGCATAACTGGCGGGACCCCGCTCGTGAAAAGACTTCGTTTTATGCTGAGTGGCGTTGCACGGGTTCGGGAGCCGATCGGAGCGGTCGGGTGCCGTGGTCGTACGAGCTGACGGATGAAGCGGCCGCCGAATACACCGATGAGCGGATTTTTGCCAAAAAGACCGGCTCGGAACAGTTCCACGACGATTGGGTTCCGCTCTCGAACGGATACTTGTCGGCATTGCTCGATCGGAGCCTGCCATACGGCCGGGCCGAAATCCAATGAACATCCTTAACCTCAAATGAATAACATGAAAAAATTATTAACCGTATATCTGCTGTTCGCGGTCGGTTTCGCATCGGCTCAATCGGTCTGGACGTCCGATCTGGGAAATGGCAAATACAAGAATCCGGTGCTTTTTGCCGACTATTCCGACCCCGATCTGATTCGCACGGGCGACGATTATTGGATGACGGCCTCGTCGTTCAACTGCGTCCCCGGATTGCCGATTCTGCATTCGACCGACCTCGTCAACTGGGAGTTGGTCAACTATGCGCTTCCGCGCATGTACGATGTTGCATTCGATGTCCCCTCACACGGTAACGGCGTCTGGGCACCCGCCATTCGCTTCCACGACGGATGGTATTACATTTATTGGGGCGATCCCGACCGGGGCGTTTATATGGTGCGGTCGCAAGACCCGCGCGGCACCTGGTCGGAACCGATATTGGTAAAAGCCGCCCAAGGAATCATCGACACCTGTCCGTTGTGGGACGACGACGGCCGCGCTTATTTGGTGCATGGCTGGGCCGGTTCGCGCGCCGGATTCAAAAGCGTCTTGAGCGTCTCCGAGATGACGCCCGACGGGACGGCTCTGATCGGCGAAGACGTCTTGATTTTCGACGGTCATGATGCCCATCCGACGGTCGAAGGGCCCAAATTCTACAAACGCAACGGTTATTACTACGTTTTCGCTCCCGCAGGCGGGGTGAAACCCGGCTGGCAGATTGTGCTGCGATCGAAATCGCCTTGGGGCCCCTATGAATGCCGTAAGGTCTTGCATCAGGGTGGGACATCGGTGCCCGGGCCGCATCAGGGCGGCTGGGTCGATGACGTAGAAGGCAATTCGTGGTTCATGCACTTCGACGACCGGTATGCTTACGGCCGCATTCTCCATTTGCAGCCGATGACCTGGTCGGAGGATGATTGGTGCATCATCGGGGTCGACCGCAACAACGACGGCATCGGCGAACCGGTAGTACAGTGGCAGAAACCGGCGTCGCACGTGAAAAGTCCAGTGAAAACGCCCGTCGAAAACGACGAATTTGCCGGTCGGACGCTCGGATTGCAATGGCAGTGGCACGCCAATCCGCAAACCGGCTGGTATTTTACCAATCCGACCGACGGCGAATTGCGCATGAACTGCGTGCGGAATCCGGAAGGCTGGAAAAATCTGTGGGATACGCCCAATCTGTTGCTGCAGAAGGTAACGGCTCCCGATTGCATCTACACGACGAAAATCGACTTCCGCGAAGCATATGAAGGCGATCGCGTGGGATTGGTGATGATGGGACAGGATTATGCGCTGGTCGGCGTGGAATACCGCGACGGGCATTTGTCGCTCATGCAGATCGAATGCCTTCAGGCGAACAAAGGCAAGTCCGAACAGGTCAACGAAATGGTTCCGTTTGCGGGCGGGCCGGTGTGGCTGCGCTGCCGGATTGCCTGGAAAATGGATGAAAAACAGGTTCCGCAAATGCACTGCCAGTTCGCATACAGTCTGAACGGCAAGCGATTCACGGAGATCGGCAAACCGTTCGTTGCTCGCGAAGGACAATGGATCGGGGCCAAAATCGGGTATTTCGCTACGGCCGAAATCAAGAAAAACGATGGCGGCTGGATGGACATCGACTGGTTCCATGTAACGAAATAGCGCGTTTCATTCATAACGCGTCGAAAAAAGATTCGCCCTTGCCGCATCGGTCGCAGCAGGGGCGAATCTTTATTAAAATACGGAGCCGAATGCGGTACGCGAATAAAATTATAACGCCTTGCGGTAAATCGTTCGCAGCTTGTCCGAAAAATAATATTGCAGAACGCCGCGCAGGAACATGTAAAGTGTGAACGCCAGCCACAGCGCATCGTTGCCGATGAACCGATAACCTCCGTAATAGACGGCGAAATAGACGACGGTGGCCAGAAACATCGAATCGCGCATAATGCGGGTCTCGGTTGCGCCGACCATGATTCCGTCCATGATGAACGGCATGGCACAAGCGAGCGGGATCAACATGATCCAGATAATGTATCGGCCGGCGATGTCGATGATTTGGGCGGCATTTTCGGTGTCGCTGACGAACAGGGCGAGCAGATCGTGCCACCCTACGAGATAGATGCCTACGAAAACGACCGAAACGCCCATCCCCCAAAACAGACACCCGCGGATGCTTTTTTGCAGAGAGAACGCATTACGCGCACCGATGAATCGGCCCGTAAGCGCTTCGGCGGCATAGGCGAGTCCATCGTTCATGTAGGAAAAGAGCGTGAAAAGTTGCAATAGCAATGTGTTGACGGCCAACAGATTCGGATCATCCATCCGAGCAGAGGCTCCGGTGAAGAACGTATAGACGATCACGATGCAGAACGTGCGGAGAATGATGTCCCGATTGATCGAGAAAAAGGTCTTCAAGCGCTTCAGATCGAACACCTCCGACCAGTCGATCGGGGTCAGTACACGGTGGAATTTTCCGATCAGCAGCGCGATGGCGAATAAGACACCCGTCCATTGGGCCAGCACCGAAGCATAGGCAATCCCGACGATGCCGAGATCGAAGCCGAATGCGAACCACAGGCTGCACGCGATGTGTATGACATTGACCGTAATTGCTGTAAACATCGGAATCACGGCATTTTGCATGCCAGTGAACCAGCCGTTGAACCCGAAGAGCAGAATGCCGGCTGGCACGGCCCAGATTCGTGCGTAGTAGTAGGCTCGGGTCATCTCGTCTCCGTTCATGGCCCACAAGGCGAGCTTGCCGATGGGCGATTGCAGGGCAAGTGTCAGCAGGCCCATCGCTATGGCTACGACCACTGCCCGGGCCAGCATGTTGGTGCATTCCCGAAAATTGCCGGCGCCGAATGCCTGTGCCGTCAATCCGCTGGTTCCCATGCGCACGAACGAACAGTTCCAATAGATGAAATTGAAAATCGACACGCCGATGGCCAGCGCACCGATCGTCGCGGTCGAATCCGTCCCCCAATGTCCGGCAATAGCGGTCGATGCAATGCCCATCAATGGCACAGTGATGTTCGACACGATGTTCGGCAGCGCCAAACGCAATATCTCACGATGGATTTTCATAAGAGGCCTCCTTTTCGGAGTGCAAAGATAATATAAAAAGGATGATTGCTTTCGAAGCAATCATCCTTTGAACGAATAGAGCATCGTTCGGCCCTTCGAGAATGGATCCTTATTTCGGTTGCTTGCCGATGTAAGCGAGGATACCGCCATCGACATAAAGCACGTGGCCGTTGACGAAGTTCGAAGCATCCGAAGCCAGGAAGACGGCAGGGCCCATCAAGTCCTCGGGCGTACCCCAACGGGCGGCCGGCGTCTTGGCGACGATGAACGCATCGAACGGATGACGCGAACCGTCGGGCTGTTTTTCACGCAGCGGGGCGGTTTGCGGCGTTGCGATGTAACCCGGGCCGATACCGTTGCATTGGATGTTGTATTCGCCGTATTCCGAAGCGATGTTGCGGGTCAGCATCTTCAGACCGCCTTTCGCTGCGGCATAGGCCGATACGGTTTCGCGGCCCAGCTCCGACATCATCGAGCAAATGTTGATGATTTTGCCGTGTCCCTTCTTGATCATCGACGGGATAACCGCTTTCGCAACGATGAACGGTGCGTTCAGATCGACGTCGATGACCTGACGGAACTGTTCGGCCGTCATTTCGGTCATCGGGATTCGTTTGATGATACCGGCGTTGTTTACCAAAATGTCGATGACGCCGACCTCTTTTTCGATCTTCGCCACGAGTTCGTTCACTTGCGCTTCGTCCGTTACGTCGCACACATACCCCTTGGCGTCGATGCCCTCGGCCTTATAAGCAGCCAGCCCTTTGTCTACGAGCTCCTGTTTGATGTCGTTGAAGACGATTTTTGCGCCTTGCTGAGCGAAAGCCGTCGCCAACGCGAAACCGATTCCGTAAGAAGCACCCGTTACGAGCGCTACCTTGCCTTCCAATGAAAAGTTTACCATTTTTCTGTCGTTATTTGGTTCGTTATTTCAGATCCGTTATCTTGGAAAAATCCTGATCGCCGTAATCGAGGTTCTCGCCGCCCATGCCCCAGATGAAGGTGTAGTTGTGCGTGGCAGCAGCGCTGTGGATCGACCATTCGGGCGACAATACGGCCTGGTCGTTCTTCATCCAGATGTGGCGGGTTTCTTCGACTTCACCCATCAAGTGGCATACGGCATGCTCTTCGGGCACTTCGAAATAGAAATAGGCTTCCATTCGGCGCGAATGTACATGGGCCGGCATCGTGTTCCATACGCTGCCCGGCAGCAACTCGGTCATACCCATCTGCAACTGGCAGGTCGGCAGCACCTGATTGACGATCATCTTGTTGATATTGCGGTCGTTCGAGCCTTCGAGCGATCCCATGTGCGCTACGACGGCATCGGCCTTGGTAACCTTCTTGTCGGGATAGTTGCAGTGGGCCGTCGTCGAGTTGAAATAGAACTTGGCCGGATGTTTCGCATCCTTGCTTTCGAAGATCACTTCGCGATCGCCGCAACCGAGATAGAGGGCCTCCTTGTAATCAAGCTCGAAGGTCGCATCGCCGGCTTTGACGATGCCGGCACCGCCGACATTGAAGATGCCCAACTCACGGCGTGTCAAGAAATAGGGAGCTTTCAACGGGTCGATGGCCTCCAATTTCAACTTTTCGTTCACCGGCATGGCACCGCCGACGATCATGCGGTCGTACATCGAATAGACCATGTTCACTTCATCGACTGCGAATACTTTCTCGATCAGAAAGTCGCGGCGCAGACGGGCGGTGTCGTAATGCTTGGCATCTTCGGGATGCGCGGCATAGCGGATTTCGTAATTGGTTTTCATATTGCTTGTAGATTTGTTTGGAGCTGTTTTACATTTATGCAAAGATACGAATAATCGGCGAACAATAAAACATTTGCCGGCGAATAATTCGCTTTCCGCAATCCGTTCGCCTCGGGCGCAAAAAATCCGCGGTTCCGATGGCTCGAATCGTCCCGAAGATGCCGGAAACGGGAAAATTACGGTCAGAACGTTAATTAGGGCACACAAAGTGAGGGAATCCGGAAAATTGAATTACCTTTGCCTGTCAAATCCAGTATAGATAATGAAAGACTCCAAAAACGACTCGACCTCCGCACTCGCGCGTTTCGGTCGCGACAAACGCGCCCGTACCGTAACGTCTACGGCGGAACGTGTCGAGCGTCGTCCGCGTCTGCAGCGCGATGCCGCCGACCCGGAACAACCCCGCGAGCACAAACGCAGCTCGTTCAATCCCAATTTCACTCGCGAAAACCGTCCGGCATTCGGCGAAAAGCCGCGCCGTCCGTATGGAGATCGCCCCGCATACGGCACCCATCCGAAACGTGCCTATGAAGATCGCCCGGCTTATGGTGAAAAACCGTACGGCGACAAATCGTACGCTCCCCATCGCAACGAACAACGATACGACCGCAAAGCATCGCAACCATACGGCAAACCCGCACGTACGCCGCGCCCTTACGGAAACAAACCGGCCTATGGCCCATACAACGGCGGGACGGACGAAGAACGGGACTTCAATCGAGAACGCAAATTCGAAAAACGATTCGATCGCCGTGCCCCGAAAAAACAGGGCGGTAAATTCGGCAAGGCGCCGAGAACCGATTTCAAGAAACGCGAAGATCGGCCGGTTGCCTATCCGAAATACAATCCCGAAAAACAAACCGGTGCGATCCGTCTGAACCGGTTCATCGCCCAGTCGGGCATCTGTTCGCGTCGCGAGGCGGACGATTTCATCGTCGCCGGGGTCGTTACGGTCAACGGGAAGGTCGTAACCGAATTGGGCACCAAGGTGATGCCGACCGACGAAGTGCGATTCAACGACGCGCGTGTACAGGGCGAGAAGAAGGTCTATTTAGTGCTGAACAAACCCAAAGGGTATGTTACCTCGCTCGAAGACCCGCACGCCACGAAGACGGTGATGGATTTGGTCAAGGGGGCTTGTGCGGAACGCATCTATCCGGTAGGGCGGTTGGATAAAAACAGCCTCGGGTTGCTGTTGTTCACCAACGACGGCGATATGACCAAGCAGCTGACGCATCCGGCCTATCAAAAGAAGAAGATCTATCAGGTAACGCTCGACAAACCGTTGACGCGGGCCGACATGGATCGGATCGCCGAGGGGATTACGCTGGAAGACGGCGAAATCCATGCCGATGAAATCGCCTATGTCAAGGACAAGAAGCAGGAGATCGGCATCGAAATCCACTCGGGCCGCAATCGGATCGTGCGTCGCATCTTCGAATTCCTCGGCTATGAGGTGAAGAAGCTCGACCGTGTCTATTATGCGGGGTTGACCAAAAAGAATCTGAAGCGCGGAGCCTGGCGTTTCCTCACCGACGAGGAGGTGCAACGTCTCAAATCCGGCCAATACGAATAAAAACTGCAAACCATCATGACGGAACCTTTGTATCAAGCCGACGCATCGCGCTACGATGCAATGCCTTACCGAAGGGCCGGCCGCAGCGGCGTGTTGTTGTCCGCTTTTTCGCTGGGTATGTGGCACAATTTCGGCAGCGAAACGCCTTTTTCGAACGCCCAGCGCATGGCGCATTATGCGTTCGACCACGGCATCGTTCATTTCGATCTGGCGAACAACTACGGGCCGGTCTACGGCTCGGCGGAAGAGAATTTCGGCCGGTTGATGGAACGCTCGTTCCGCCCATATCGCGATGAGCTGTTCATCTCCACCAAGGCGGGCTACGACATGTGGCCCGGGCCGTATGGGAACTGGGGCTCTCGGAAGTATCTGACGGCCAGCCTCGACCAAAGTCTGCGCCGCATGAAGCTCGATTACGTCGATGTGTTCTATACGCACCGCTATGATCCGGAAACGCCTTTGGAGGAGACCTTGCAGGCGCTGGTCGACCTCGTTCGGCAGGGCAAGACGCTCTATGTCGGCATTTCCCGCTATCCGCTCGAAGCGGCCCGCTTCGCGTTCCGGTATTTGGCCGAACGGGACGTGCCGTGTCTCTTGTTCCAGGACAAATACAACCTGTTCAATTGGGAGCCCGAGACCTCGGGCGTACTGCCGCTCGCTGCGGAAGCCGGTTCGGGATTCGTCGCTTTCTCGCCGTTGGCGCAGGGCTTGCTGACGAATCGTTATCTGAACGGCATTCCCGAAGGTTCGCGCATGTCCCGCAACGGATTCCTGCGCAAAGAGGTGCTGACGGACGAAATGTTGTCGCGGATTCGCGGACTCGACCGACTGGCGCAACAACGCGGACAAACGTTGGCCGAAATGGCTTTGGCTTGGCTGTTGCGCGACGAGCGGGTAACTTCCGTCATCATCGGAGCCAGCTCCGTCGAGCAGATCGCCGACAATCTCCGCGCGTTGCAGCATCCCGATTTTTCGGACGAGGAACTGGCAGAAATCGCAAAATACTGCTGAATCGAAAACGTCCGACCGAAAGGGCCGGAAGTTTCAGTTTGCTATTCGACGGCATGGGTAACTTTATACCATGCCGTTTCTTTATGCAGATCGGTGTACCGTTGCGACGGTTCGCTGGTCGTTACACCTGAATAGAATTTTATGGGTATCATTCCTGAATAACGTGAATAGAACGAGGGGGTATGAAGCCGGCACGCTTCGGGAAAGGTTCGGTTCAACTGCTCTTTGAAGCGTGCATACCGATTGTCATCGGCGCAAATCGCCCGTATATAATGACCTAAATCATAGAAGGCGTGCGGATTCAGCCCTTCATAAAATTGCAGTGCATTGATTTCGTACTCACGTGTCGAGCCCTTATGAATTTCTTTCACGGCAGCCGCCAGGGCATCGAGTTCGCTCGTAACGGCCAACGAAATACAACCTGATTGTGCACTATCGCAGTCGTTCTGATAAAAATTCCAGAATTCCCAGCAAACGCCGGACAAATCCGGTCCATCGGAAGCAAACAAACAGGGGACAACCCGATCATAGGGAAATCCGGTCCCTAGGATTTCACAGGGAGAGGCAATGATATAATCGAATGAATGGCGCAAATCGTAGAGTGTCTCGATGTTGGCCATGAAACAATCGTCGAAAATCAGATAACCGAACCGAAAGGGAAGTCCGGTTACGGCATCCGCCAGTTGGGCGATGTCCAGCTGGTGTCCCGAATCGCCGAAATAACGAGTTGCACGAGTTTCTAACGCACCGTGTATCGGACGCATTGATTCGTAAGCTTTCGCCTGCGGAGTACCGGCTGGAACCCATCCGAAACCATGACAACCGATTGTCAACCCATAGCTTTCGGCCGGAGCAAAGCGCTGCACATCGACAAAAAGTTCCTGCACCGAAGCCGTGGTTCCCGCACGAAAAGTTTCATAAGTCTTCAACTCCTTGCGGACGGTTTTCTGCTGGCGAGCATCGTAGCTGATTTCGAGCAGGGTGGCTCGGTCGTACGATTCAGGCTGATAGCACACCAGTATACGACCGTTACGAGTGGCACCGGACGCAACGGCCCGTTCAACGCCTTCGATGTTTAGTTTATAAAACTTCATCAAATCCTGTCCGGGCATGTAGAGCAGCATCGTATGCTCGGACGGCCGCAACGGTTCGGGTGTCTCCTCTTTGCTGCACGCAGTGAAAAACAGCAGCGCGGTCAACAACAGACCATAAAGTCGACGGGGCATCATTTGTATTCGCGCGGTTTCAAATTGTTGAATTGCCATGTGCGGTCTCTTTTATAAGTGTAACCTTCGGGCTTGTTCCAATAGACCCGACTGAAGTCGAAATAGAATCCTTTGCGTTTTTTGCCTGCTACGACATAAGGCACGGCCAGCGGAACGAACTCGACCGTACGGCTGACGATGCGGCTTTTGCCGTAGGCGAGCCCTTCGGCAGCCAGCACGTCGAGCGCATGATCGAACATCAGAATATGGCGCGGCGACGACTGCGACAGCCCGTCGCCCGAAGCGAGAATGGCCCGCATCACGCCGTTCATCCGGTCGAAATAGGCCTTTTCCTGCTCTTTGTCGCCCAATGCACCGTAGGCAAAAGCCATCAGATTGAGCAGCTTCGGACTGAACGGATTTTTTTTCAATGCGTCCTTGCCGACCAACAACAGTTCTTCGAGCGTACCGCGATCGGGGCGATCGGGATCGAGTGCGGCTGCCAGCTCCAATACACGATCCGCATGCGGATTGACTTCCAGCGGTTTATAAGCCTCCTGGTAGGCATAGCCGTAGTACAGGTAGTGGTAATCTTCGTCGGTCAGGGTCGAATCGCCCGTATCGTAACGCAACCACAACGAGGTATAATAATAAGGCGATGCAGTGTCCATCGTCCGTTTGAGGATGTCCTCCTCCTCGGGAATTTTCGCCGACACCATCGCCGGCAGCAGCAAAGCAATTAACAGCCACCTATTCATCTATCTTCTTTTTAATAAAACCCGCAAAGTTTTTAATAGGAACGCTGCGATCAATGCAAATCGTATTCGGCGATCAATTTTTGGAATTTTTCGCGCAAAGCGTCCGACCCGGGAACCAACGGAAGCCGCATCCGGTCGTTGATGATCCCCATTACGGATAACGCGCATTTTACACCGACCGGATTACCCTCGGCGAAGAGCGCTTTCACGGCCTCGGCCAGCGATGCGAAAGCCTGTTCGGCCGTTTCGAAATCGCCCGCTTTGGCATAACCGATACACTGCATGAACCGGCGGGGAAACGCATCGACCGCCACGGAAATCACCCCGTCGCCGCCGCGTCGCATCAATTCGATCGCGATGCCGTCGTCGCCCGAAAGCACTAAAAAATCGGAGGGCCGTCCGTCGATGATCCGCTGCATCTGGCCGATGTCGCCCGATGCCTCCTTGATGCCGATTACGTTGTCGAAATCGCGCGCAATGCGCAGGGTCGTTGCGTCGGTCATGTTCACGCCCGAACGCCCCGGTATATTATAGAGAATGATCGGCAGCGGCGAATGCTCCGATACGGTGCGGAAATGCTGATACAATCCCTCCTGCGACGGTTTGTTGTAGTAGGGCGTAACACTCAGGATGGCGTCGGCCCCGCGCAGGTCGAATTCATGCAGTTGGTCGAGCACCTCGGAAGTCGAATTGCCTCCGACGCCGATGACCAACGGCACGCGGCGCGCGATGTGGTTCGTGATGAACATGGCGATGACGGCCCGTTCGTGCAGATAGAGCGTCGGGGTTTCGGCCGTCGTACCGAGTGCGACGATGTAGTCCACGCCACCGTCGATGACGTAATCGATCATGCGGGCGAGCGCATCGTAATCCACCTGTCCGTTCGAGGTGAAAGGGGTGATCATGGCGGCCCCTACGCCGGAAAGTTTGTGTCGTAGCATGGTCTGATCGGGTTTGAGGTTAAAAAAGTTTTCCTTGTTCGGGCTGCTGTTTCGGTTCCGAAGGCCCGACTGGCTCTGCATCGGGCATCGGTGTTCGTATCCGTTCGCCGAGCATCGCTTCGAATTCCGATTCCGAAATGATCCGGATACCCAGTTTTTCTGCTTTCTTCAATTTGGCCGGCCCCATGTTCTCTCCGGCGACGAGGTAATCGACATTGCCCGATACGGCGGCCAGATTGCGACCGCCGTGCAGCTCGATGAGGCCTTTCAGTTCGTCGCGGCTGTGGTTGAGAAAACGTCCCGAAATGACGAAACTTTTCCCTTGCAGCACGTCCGAAGCGCGTTCGCGTTCTTCGGCTTCGAACCGCAAACCGGCCTTTCGAAGCCGTTCGATGATCTGCAGATTGCCCGCATCAGCGAAATAATCGCGAATGGCGTCGGCGATTTTTTCGCCCACTTCGTCGGCCTCGACCAGCTCTTCACGCGAAGCGTTCATCACGGCATCCAACGAACAGAAGTGATCCGCCAGGTATTTGGCTGTCGTCTCGCCCACGAATCTGATGCCCAATCCGAACAACACCCGACTGAAAGGCGCTTCGGTCGACCGGCGGATGGATCGGATGATATTTTCCGCCGATTTGTCGCCCAATCGGGGCAAACAAGCCAGCTGCGGAGCCTGCAAATCATAAAGATCGGCGATGTCGTGCAGCAAACCGTTTTCGTAAAGCAGCTCGACGGTCTCTTCGCCGAGTCCCTCGATGTTCATCGCCTTGCGGCGGATGAAATGGATGATTCGTCCGAGAATCTGCGGCCGGCAGCCGCTCTGGTTGGGGCAATAGTGTTTGGCTTCGCCCTCGTAACGCACCAACGGCGTACCGCATTCGGGACAAACCTCGATATAGCGGAACAGTTCGCTGTCGGTCGGACGCTGCGACAGTTCCACGCCCGTGATTTTCGGAATGATCTCGCCGCCTTTTTCCACATAAACCATGTCGTTCGGACGAATGTCGAGCAAGGCCATCTGTTCGGCATTGTGCAACGTCGCCCGTTTGACGGTGGTGCCGGCCAACAGCACCGGTTCGAGATTGGCGACGGGCGTGATGGCCCCCGTCCGACCCACTTGGAAATCGACGCTTACGAGCCGCGTCAAAGCCTGTTCCGCCTTGAACTTGTAGGCCACGGCCCATTTGGGCGCTTTGGCCGTAAAGCCCAACCGGCGGCGTACGGCGAAATCGTTGACCTTGACGACTGCGCCGTCGGTCGGGAAAGGGAGTTCGCGCCGTGCCGTATCCCAATAATGGATGAATTCGTCGATCTCCTGCACGTTGTGGCAGATCCGCATGTGTTCGGAAACCTTGAAACCCCATTGCCGTGCTTTTTCGAGGCTTTCCCAATGCGAGGCGAACGGCAAATTTTCGCCGGCGACCTGGTAGAGCGTGCAATCCAATCCGCGGCGGGCCACGACGGCCGACGATTGTTGCTTGAGCGTTCCGGCAGCCGCATTGCGCGGATTGGCGAACAGCGCATCCCCGGCCGCTTCGCGTTCGGCATTGAGCCGGTCGAACGAAGCGTACGGCATCAAAATCTCCCCGCGGATTTCGAAGTAGTCGGGCCATCCTTGACCCTGCAACCGGAGCGGAACGGTTCGGACGGTTCGGACGTTGGCCGTAACATCATCGCCCTGCGTACCGTCGCCGCGCGTTACGGCTCGCAGCAGTCGCCCGTGTTCGTAGGTGAGCGAGATAGCCGTACCGTCGAATTTGAGTTCGCAGACGTACTCCGTCGGGCCGGCTTCCCGTTCGATGCGGTCGATGAACTCGTGCAATTCGTCCAGCGAATAGGTATTGCCCAACGAAAGCATCGGGAAGCGATGTTTCACCGTAAGGAACTCGGCCGACAGGTCGCTGCCCACCCGCACCGAAGGAGAATTGGGGTCGGCGAACTCGGGATGTTCCGCTTCCAGATCCTGCAATTCGCGCATGAGCGCATCGAACTCGAAATCCGTGATTTCGGGGGCATTGTCGACGTAATACCGGTGATTATGATATTCCAACTGCCTGCGCAGTTCTTCGATTCGTTCGCTTATTCTGTCCATATCGACGAAAACGGGGCGATCGCAAAAAACGGTCGTGAGCACTCCGCTATCCTATCCGGATCACCCTCCATTTATTATAATAACGTGTGTAAAGGTACATATTTTGCGGCGAAAGACGATTAAAAACAAAAAAAATGCAAAAAAAAAATACAGACGCGACGCAATATGCAAATTTTGCGTATAATTGCAGAAAATTTTCGAACACAACCATGACAAAGCCCAATAGGACGAAGAAGCATATCGTTACCAGCCTGCACAACCTCCCGACGGAAATGCAGGATACTCTCAAAGAGAAATACCCCTACGGTTTTACCGATGCCATGATGCGTGTAGACAAACCGAACGGCGATTTTTTTTATGCGGTTCCTTTCGACACGGAGGAGATCGCCTATTTAGTGAAGATTGATGTGAAGATCGACGACAATGCGGCCGAAGAGGACGAAAAGGATTATTACGAAGACGAACTGAAAGGAGCCGACGATATTCAGGAAGAGGGAGGTTCATCGGCCGATGAAGTAGGCGAGACGGACGACGATATCAGCATCTGACCGCGGATCGGTTGGCGTTCGTGATTTCCACGACGGCAGTTCCTGTTCCGACCATTCGACAGCCGTTTCCCTGGCAATTATCAACGGTCGTAAGAAATGATTCGTTTCGGTTTTCGGAGTGAAGTACCCGTCAAGGCGGGGACATACGCTGCTTGTGGCGGCGAGAACCAAGGGAAGATTAGAGAATCCGGGTAAAAATCGCCGGGACTTCAAGTATATAATCGCGAGTTCCCCTGGGAAGACGGCGAAAAACGAACGCCGATATTGGGTTTTTCCCAAATAATTCTTACCTTTGGATGCAAAAATCGTCTTTTGCATCCAAAAAATACGATCGGACAGATGAAAAAAGCGGACGTGATACTCGGCCTGCAATGGGGGGACGAGGGCAAAGGGAAAGTCGTGGATGTGCTGACACCCCGTTATGAGGTCGTCGCTCGTTTCCAGGGCGGGCCCAATGCCGGTCATACCTTGGAATTCGGGGGTGAAAAATATATTCTGCGATCCATTCCGTCGGGTATTTTCCAGGGCGGAAAAACCAACGTCATCGGCAACGGCGTGGTGCTCGATGCCATTCTGTTCCGCGCTGAAGCGGAAGAGTTGGCCAAAAGCGGGCACGACCTGACCAAACAGCTCTGCATTTCGAAGAAAGCCCATTTGATCCTGCCGACGCATCGCATGCTCGACGCGGCCTATGAAGCAGCCAAGGGAAGTGCCAGAATCGGTACGACGGGCAAGGGAATCGGCCCGACCTATACGGATAAAATCAGCCGGAACGGCATGCGGGTCGGCGATCTGTTGAGCCCCGATTTCAAAACCACCTATGCCAAGGCCAAAGCACGGCACGAAACGATCCTCCGCAGTCTGAATTACGACTATGACATCGCGGAACTCGAACGTCAGTGGTTCGAGGCGGTGGAGTATCTGAAACGATTCCGAATCATCGACAGCGAATACTTCATTAATAAGTGTCTGGATGAAAACCGTCCGGTTTTGGCCGAAGGCGCCCAGGGAACCCTGCTCGACGTCGATTTCGGTTCTTATCCGTTCGTTACCTCATCAAACACCGTTTGCGCGGGCGT
This sequence comes from uncultured Alistipes sp., assembly GCA_947623305.1. Lineage (GTDB taxonomy): Bacteria > Bacteroidota > Bacteroidia > Bacteroidales > Rikenellaceae > Alistipes. Next base: position 135,064 of record CANQGQ010000005.1, read on the forward strand.
CTGCACGGGCTTGGGTCTTGCACCGAACCGCATCGGCGAGGTGTACGGTATTTTCAAGGCCTATTGCACGCGCGTCGGCAGCGGGCCGTTCCCGACCGAACTTTTCGACGAGACGGGCGCGGCTTTGCGCCGTATCGGACACGAATTCGGAGCGGTTACCGGTCGCGAACGCCGTTGCGGTTGGCTCGATCTGGTCGCCCTGAAATACTCCATTATGATAAACGGCGTTACGCAGCTTATCATGATGAAATCCGACGTGATGAACGATTTCGATACCATCCGCGTGGCCACGGCCTACGACATCGACGGTAAACGCACGACGGAATTTCCCTATACGATCACAGACGGTCTGAAACCGGTTTATACGGACTTTCCGGGGTGGAAATGCGATTTGCGGAACTGCCATAGTTACGACGAATTCCCGCCGGCATTCAAGCACTATGTCGATTTCATCGAACGGGAGACGGGCGTGCCGGTCAAGATCATTTCGGTAGGCCCCGATCGCGGAGAGACGATCGAACGATAACGACGAATGTTCAATAACCAAGATAAATAACATGAAAGAAAACCTTAAAATTGTCGTATTGGCCAAACAGGTGCCCGATACCCGCAATGTGGGGAAGGATGCGATGACTCCCGAAGGAACGGTCAATCGCTCGGCGCTTCCGGCCATCTTCAATCCGGAGGATTTGAATGCACTCGAAGCGGCCCTGTCGCTGAAAGACCGGGTCGCCGGAGCTACGGTACATGTATTGACCATGGGCCCGCAACGTGCCGCCGACATCATTCGCGATGCCATGTTCCGCGGCGCCGACGGCGGTTACCTGCTTTCGGGACGGGAATTCGCCGGTTCCGATACGTTGGCGACGTCCTATGCGCTGTCGTGTGCTCTGAAAAAAATAAATCCCGATCTCATCATTGCCGGACGGCAGGCCATCGACGGCGATACGGCCCAGGTCGGTCCGCAGGTTGCTGAAAAGTTAGGGCTTCCGCAGGTAACCTATGCCGAGGAGATTACGGAGATCAAAACGAATACATTGATCGTAAAGCGTCGTCTGGAACACGGTACCGAGGTAGTCGAATGTCCGATTCCGGCCGTAATCACGGTCAACGCTTCGGCAGCCGAATGCCGCCCGCGCAATGCGAAACGCGTCATGACCTACAAATGCGCATTGGCCAAGTCGGAGATTGCGGCCGATCCCGAATCGGCTGCCGCCAAGCGGGTCGCTGCGAAACCGGCCTTGCAAATCATCGAATGGGCGGCTGCGGAGGTCGATCCCGATCCGGAACAGTTGGGCCTGCAAGGTTCGCCCACGAAGGTCAAGAAGATCGAAAACGTGGTTTTCCAGGCCAAGGAAGCCAAAAAACTTACGTCCGCCGACAACGACATCGAAGCACTGATGGTTGAACTTATCGCGAGCCATACGCTCGGTTAATCCGCACGAAGAAGATGAACAACATATTTGTATATATCGAGCTCGAAGGCAGCAAGGTCGCCGATGTGAGCCTCGAACTGCTGACCAAAGGTCGGGAATTGGCCGATACGCTGAAAGTGAAACTCGAAGCCGTCGTCATCGGCCACGATGTAAAGGGTCTCGGCAAGGAGCTGGCGAAATACGGCGCCGACACGGTATGGGTCGCCGACGATGCCATTTTCGATCCGTTCCGCACGCTGCCTCACACAGCGGTCATGTGCGGACTGATCGAAGCGGAAAAACCGCAAATCGTACTTTTCGGTGCCACCTGCGTGGGCCGCGACTTCGCTCCGCGCGTATCGTCGGCGCTGCACAGCGGTCTGACGGCCGACTGCACGCAGCTCGAAATCGGCGATCACAAAGATGCCAAAACCGGCAAGGAGTACACCGATCTGCTCTATCAGATTCGTCCGGCATTCGGCGGCAACATCATCGCAACCATCGTCAACCCCGATCACCGTCCGCAGATGGCGACCGTCCGCGAAGGCGTGATGCGCAAGGAACTGGCCGCAAAACCTGCTGCCGGTGAAGAACGGACGATCGACTGGAAAAAATACGTGAAAGATACCGACTTGGCGGTGAAGATCATCGACCGGCAGATCGAAGAGCGTAAAATCGACATCAAAGGGGCCGGCATCATCGTCGCCGGCGGATACGGCATGGGGTCGAAAGAGAACTTCAAATTGGTGCACGAACTGGCCGACGTATTGGGCGCCGAGGTCGGTGCCAGCCGCGCCGCCGTCGATGCCGGATTCACGGAACATGCGCGCCAAGTGGGGCAGACCGGCGTAACCGTACGCCCGAAACTTTACATCGCCTGCGGCATTTCGGGCCAGATTCAACACACGGCCGGCATGGATCAATCGGCAATGGTCATCTCGATCAATACCGATCCCGAAGCACCGATCAACAAAATCGCCGACTTCGCCATCACGGGCGACGTGAACGAAGTGATTCCCAAGATGATTAAATACTACAAACAAAACTCGAAGTAATGGCTAATTTCTTTTCGGACAATAAGGATTTGCAGTTCCAGTTGAAGCATCCGTTGATGCGCAAAATCGTGGAGCTGAAAGAACGCGGATTCGCGGAAAAAGACCTTTACGACCATGCACCGCAGGATTTCGAGGATGCGATGGACTCCTATCGCCGTGTGTTGGAGATCACGGGCGAAGTGTGCGGGGATGTCATCGCCCCGAATGCCGAGGAGGTCGATCACGAAGGCCCGCGCGTAGTGAACGATCATGTGGAATATGCTTCGGGTACGGTGCGTAACCTCAAGGCGATCGTCGATGCCGGATTGGGCGGTCTGACGCTCCCGCGCAAATACGACGGTTTGAACTTCCCGTTGATTTGCTTCGTCATGGCCAATGAGATGGTGGCTCGGGCCGATGCCAGCTTCGAGAATATCTGGGGATTGCAGGATTGCGCCGAGACGTTGAATGAGTTCGCTTCGGAGGAGCTGAAACAGAAGTACCTGCCGCTGGTTTCGGCGGGTGCGACCTGTGCGATGGACTTGACGGAACCCGATGCCGGTTCGGACTTGGGAGCCGTGATGCTCAAAGCCACGTGGTCGGAGGAGAAGCAGACCTGGCTGCTGAATGGCGTAAAACGGTTCATCACGAACGGCGACGGCGATATTTCGCTCGTATTGGCCCGTACGGAGGAGGGGACGACCGATGCCCGCGGTCTGTCGATGTTGGTTTACGACAAACGCGATGGCGGTGTCAAGGTGCGCCGTATCGAAAACAAACTCGGAATCAAGGGCTCGCCGACGTGCGAACTAGTCTTCACGAATGCACCGGCCCAGTTGGTCGGCGACCGCAAGATGGGTCTGATTAAATACGTGATGTCGTTGATGAACGCAGCCCGTCTGGGCATCGGCGCGCAGTCGGTCGGCACGTGCGAAGCAGCTTATCGCGAAGCGCTGAAATATGCGCACGAACGCGAGCAGTTCGGCAAACCCATCATCCGGTTCGCGGCCGTGTCGGAAATGCTCTCCAACATGAAAGCCAAGTTGCAGGGCGTCCGCGCCTTGCTCTATGAAACGGCCCGTTTCGTAGAGGTATATAAACAATATACCCACATTTCGCACGAACGTTCGCTCGAAGCCGAAGAACGTCAGGAAATGAAATTCTACAATCGGCTGGCCGACGGCTTCACTCCGTTGGTAAAATTGTTCTCGTCGGAATACGCCAATCAACTGGCCTACGACGCGATTCAGATTCACGGCGGTTCGGGTTTCATGAAGGATTATCCCTGCGAGCGGCTTTACCGCGATGCCCGCATCATGAACATCTACGAAGGTACGTCGCAGTTGCAGGTCGTCGCCGCCATCAATGCGGTTACGAAAGGCACCTTCATGGAACAAATCGAGCGCTATGCGGCAGCCGAATATACGGAAACGATGCAGCCGATTGTCGCGAAGCTGAAGGAACTGACCGCGAAATTCACCGAAATGGTCGATCACGTCGAAGCCGGCGAAAAGGAGGTCGGCGGATTCAAGGATTTCCATGCCCGTCGCTTGGTCGAAACGGCCGGCCACATCATCATCACCTATCTGTTGGCTCGCGAAGCAGGCGAATGCGAAGATTACGCCGCTCCGGCCTGCGTCTTCTGCAAGTTGGCCGAGGGCAAGGTGAACGAGGCTTACACATATACGATGCACTCGACGACCGAAGACGTCGCGCTCTTCAAAGGCGTTGAAGCGGAGTGCTGATGACCGAATACGCGGACGACGGTCGCTCGTCGATCGGCTGTCGTGCCCCGCATCCGGATGGAATGCAAGCGGATTGTCTGTTATCGGACAGTCCGCTTTTCTTCGCAAGTGCATGATTATTGCCGAAAAAAGCTTATCTTTGCGTTCAACAAATTGATTGAAACATGCGTCATTTTTTGATTTTCTCCGTTGTCCTGCTTACGGTATCTTGCGGCGGACGACGGCAACAACAACCGGTAGCGGAAAAATCTCCGGCACCCGACCTTTCGAAGTTGACCGAGGAAGAGAAACTCGAATATGCTCGATGGCACTATTGGGATAAATTCGACTTCTCGGATACGCTCTTCATTGCCCAAGCCGACACGGCAACGATGATTCAGTCTTATGCGCGATACATTTCGATTCTTTCGCGCCATCCGACCGATGGCACGCCGATTGATTCGTTGATGCGGCGGGCCTCCGCTTCGCGCCGGATGTTCGACTATTTCGCATGGTTGGGCGAGACAATCCTGCACGATCCCAATTCGCCCTTTCGGAACGACGAATTTTATATCCCTGTCTTGCAAGCGATTCTGAACAGCCCGTATTACGACGAATACGAACGCATCGCCCCGACCTACGATCTGAAAATGGCCTCGTTGAACCGAATCGGTCAGCCAGCAAACGATTTCCGGTATACGTTGGATTCCGGTAAAACAGGACAGCTCTACGATCTGAAGGCGGAATACGTGTTATTGTTCATCAATAATCCCGGGTGCCCCATGTGCCGCGACATCCGCGAGGCCATCACGGCTTCGCCGATGCTCACGGCGATGATCGAACAGGGCCGCTTGCAGGTGCTGGCCCTCTATCCCGATGAAGATCTGACCGAATGGCGGAATTATCGTTCGCAGATCCCTGCGGCATGGATCAATGCTTATGACGCCGGCTGCAAAATCCAGAACAACGACCTTTACAACCTTTCGGCCATTCCGGCGCTCTATCTGCTCGACCGAGACAAACGGGTGCTGGTGAAAGATTCGACCGACGTGCCCTATATAGAGGAGGTGATCGATCGGGCCGGATGAGCGATAAATTCGGTTTATAGGCCTATAAGAAAATAGAATCGGACGAATCGTGCGGAGATTCGAAGAATTTGTTAACTTTGTCCTGCAAACAAACCATTAACCAAACTTTAAACGATTATGGCAAAGAAATGGCGTTGTACCGTATGCGGGTACATTCACGAAGGTCCCGAGGCACCCGAGCAGTGCCCGATGTGCAAAGTAGGCAAAGATAAATTCGTCGAGGTAGTCGAGCAGGAAGGCAATCTGGATTTCGTTACCGTTCATAAACTCGGCGACGGCAAAGGTGCCAGCCCCGAACTGTGGGAAGGCTTGCAGAATCACTTCATGGGCGAATGCACCGAAGTGGGCATGTATCTGGCCATGAGCCGTCAGGCCGACCGCGAGGGCTATCCCGAAATCGCCGAGGCTTACAAGCGTTACGCATGGGAAGAGGCTGAGCATGCGTCGAAATTCGCCGAACTGATCGGTGAGGTCGTATGGGATACCAAAACCAACCTCTACAAGCGTATGAATGCCGAGTGCGGCGCCTGCGAGGACAAGATGCGTTTGGCTCGTCTGGCCAAAGAGCAGAATCTCGATGCGGTACACGATACCGTACATGAAATGGCCAAGGACGAAGCCCGTCATGGCAAAGGCTTCGAAGGGCTTTACAAACGTTACTTCGGCAAATAATTCGATTCGTTCGAAGTCGTTTTACGAAAGGAAAGGGAGGAAAAATCCTCCCTTTTTACTTGAAAATCCGCATCCTGGCGTCGACCGGTTGAAAGGTCTTTTCGTCGGGATCGCCGGCCGGAAGCCCGAACGGCATCTGGGCAATCAACCGCCACGAATCGGGTAGGCTCCAATGTTCCTGCACCTCCTTGTCGATCAACGGATTGTAATGCTGCAACGAGGCCCCGAACCCCATATCCTCCAAATTCGTCCAAATCGTCAACTGGTGCATGGCCGACGTGTGTTCGGCCCAGGTCGGAAAATTGCCGGCATAGAGCGGAAACCGCTGCTGCAACTCCCGAATCACGGCCCGATCTTCATAAAAAAGCACGGTTCCGTATCCGGAAGCGAAAGCGGTTTCGATTTTCGACTTCGTTTCCGGAAAATCATCGACCGATACCCGAGCTTGCAAGGAACGTTCGACGATATGCCAAAGTGCCGCGTGATGTTCGTGCAGCAACAACACCAATCGGGTCGATTGCGAATTGAAAGCCGACGGGACATGCTTCAACGCGAACCGCAAGCACGCTTCGATCTGTTCGTCGCCCGTAGGCGATTCGGCCAGCAAAGCATAATAGCTGCGTCTGTGCAGCAACGCATCGTCGAAATTCCGCTTCATCTGTCTCTTTGTGATTTGAACGATTCGCACGTATCGGGCGAAAGTCGTGCCACAAAAAACGCTATCTTTGCAACAATGGAACGTATGATCGAACTTTTTGTCGCTTTGGGCGACCGACTTCGACATTTCGGCGACGACCCCGAAACCTGTGAGGTCGCACGTGCCGCATGTCGGGTGAACGAATGGTTTTTTGTCGACGAGATAGGCCGAGCGTTACGAGCTCTCGCTACGGATATGCTGCAACCGGAATCGCTTCGTCATTGGTTGTCGGCCTATCCGTGTCCAGTGCACACACCCCGCCGTATATTGACCGTCATGGCCGGAAACATTCCGGCCGTCGGATTCTTCGATCTGCTTTGCGTCGTGTGCAGCGGCCATCGCTGCCTGTATAAAACGTCGGCCAAAGACCGTATTCTGATGGACTATATCGTGGGGGAGTTGCAGACGCTTTCGTCCGACCTTCCGATCGAACGCTACGACGGTTCATCGCCTGTGGATGCCGTCATCGCGACCGGAAGCGACAATGCCGTGCGCTATTTCAAAGCCCGTTATGCCGAACTACCAATGTTGCTGCGCGGAAGCCGCCAATCGGTCGCCGTGCTTTCGGGCCACGAAACGCCGGAACAACTTGCCGCCTTGTCCGATGATATATGGGCTTATTCCGGACTGGGATGCCGTAATGTTTCACTGGTTTTTGTTCCTGCAGGATATGACTTGCAGCTTCAAGTTCCGCGTTTAAACGACAAATACAAAAATAATTACATTCAGACAAAAGCACTGCTTCGAATGAACGGCAAACCGTTTCGGGATTTCGGTTCGGCTGTCGCTGTCGAACAGACGGAGTTCCCGAAAGCATTGAGCGAGCTCGCCGTCGCACGTTATCGCACGCTGGACGAAGTTGCGGCTTGGCTCGCTGCTCACGATGATGAAATCCAATGCGTAGTAACGGAATGTCTGTCGCACGATCGTCGAACCGGATTCGGGCAGGCGCAGTCGCCGACGCTGACCGATTGGCCCGACGGACAGAATGTGCTGGCTTGGCTGACCGCTTTGGCATAAAAAGTGGCGGAAAGCGATACGAAAATCGCAAAAAAAGCGTATCTTGGTCGAACAAATTTTACACTGCTATGTCGATGGTTTTCCGTTTCCGGATGTTGAGCGACGAAAACGACAATTTCGTACGCGATTACGAGGTCCTGTACGATACGACGCTGTTGGAATTTCATCATTTCATACTCGAGACATTGGAATACGAGCCGTGCATGGCCTCGTTCTTCACAGCGGATGCTCTGTGGGAGCGGCAGCGCGAATTTACCTTGATGGCGATGGGCGACGACGAAAGCGCGGATATGCCCCAGTCGATGGAGGAAGTTACGCTCGGACAAATTCTTCACCATATCCGCGATCGTTTGATTTACCTCTTCGACATGTTCGGTAACAGGGCCTATTACCTCGAATTGACAGGCGTTTACAAGGCCGATCCGGAGGGCGCTTATCCGCGTGAAATTTTCGCCCGCGAAGAGGTGCCCGATCAATACGATCCCTCGAAAAATCGCCCGAGCGAGGAGGGGGCGGACGGTTCGATTTTCGATCAGATGATGGACGAATTCAACGATTTCGAGGGCGACGACAACTACGACGATGAATACTAAGCGGTTGTTGGTCATCGTGGGCCCGACCGGTTGCGGCAAGACGAATCTCAGCATCCGGCTTGCTCGGCATTACGATGCCCCGATTCTTTCGACCGATTCGCGGCAATTTTATCGTGGGATGGCCATCGGCACGGCACAACCGACGAGCGAACAGTTACAAACTGCAGAACATCATTTCATTGCATCGCACGATCTTACGGAAAACTTGAGCTGCGGCGAATACGAGGTGCAGGCTTTGGAACGACTTCGGGAACTCTTCGGCCATCACGAGTGGGTCATTGCCGTGGGTGGTTCCGGATTGTATGTGCGGGCTTTGTGCGAAGGGATGGACGATCTGCCCCATGCGGATGCCGCTCTACGGAACGAACTGACCGAACGTTTGCAACGTGAAGGGCTTGCCTCACTGGCCGAGCAGTTGCACGGACTCGACCCCGTGTATTACGAAACGGTCGATCGAAACAATCCGGCCCGCGTGCTACGGGGTTTGGAGGTATGTCTGCAAACGGGGAGGCCTTTTTCCGAGCAGCGGACGGGACAAAAGAGAAATCGCAATTTCCTGATTATCAAAATTGGCGCAACTTTACCTCGCGAAGAACTTTATGCGCGGATCGACAGCAGGGTAGATGCGATGATGGAGGCAGGACTGGAAGCCGAGGCGCGTGCATTGTATCCGTACCGTGCGCTCAATGCGCTGCAAACGGTCGGTTATCGCGAATTGTTCGACTATTTCGATGGACGGATCACGCGCGAAAAAGCAATCGAATTGATCAAACGCAATTCGCGCCGTTATGCCAAGCGGCAAATGACTTGGTTTCGGCGCGATCCCGAAATCCGGTGGTTCGCCCCCGACGAGGACGAGGCCATTATAAATTATGCGGATTTGGCCGATTGACGTTTTTTTCATACTTTTGTTGCGCTTTTCGAACGAAAAGCGGATGCTCGGATGGTGGAATAGGTAGACACGCCGGACTTAAAATCCTGTGATCCGCAAGGATCGTGCGGGTTCGATTCCCGCTCCGAGTACCGATTTAGGGTGCGATCATCCGAATCGCACCTTTTTATTTATTCTTTCCGTACTTTTTCTGTTAAAATTTTAGATGAAAGATAGAATCCTTGTCAAAAAATCATTACATTTGCAATACTAAAATATTAGAACATGAAAAGAACGGATTTATTGATCGTCGGAATCATCGGAATGTTTTTGACGGTAGTAGGGTGTTGCAACCACCCGACGAATCGAATGCAAAAGGCCTGGATTTATTGTTCGGTAGACACCGCACAGCAATCTCTGCCACAATATAAGATCGAGAACCAACTGTTCCCGTATGGAAAAATAGAGGTTCACGATTCTATTAAGGAGGCTGTATATGGGAACAATCGCGCTGTCATCGAATTAGAACTCAATCGGCCGACCCCCGTATTTATTATGCCCATACCGGATTCGACCGCACTTCTCACGATGAGCATGGAATTTTTGATCCGGCCCGGCGATTCGCTCGAACTGCGCACTGTCTGCGATACAACGAGTTTCCAACGCATGAAAATAGCCAAACCCGAACTGATCGGAGCAAGATTCGATGACAATCAGTGCATGAACTTACTACAACAACGGTTCCCATTCAACAAAATACCACGGACGAAAGCGGGGAATCTGGCCCTATACAAAACCGAGCTGGATTCGTTATACCGATGCAAGCAGGATTTTTTGGACAGTTGCAAAAATCGGATGAATCTTTCGCCGGAATATGTCCGCAGAGCCGAAGCGCTGTTCGAATTGGAACGATACAATCAATTATGTTCCGCCATCGAAACGAATCCCGATTCGGAGCTGCCGGAAGGCTATTTGGGCCAGATCGAAATACCCGATTTTCTCTATGGAAGCAACTATTACCCCATGGCCATCCTCAATAAATATGTCAAGCATGTCATTCCGAAGCCTGAACAGCACTTCGAGGAAATTTTTACCGGTATAAATAAAGCACCCCGCAAATTACGCGATTATGTCAAAACGTTGGCGATCGGTTATTTCGCGGAACTGGAAAATCCGATTTATCGGGAACAACTGACCGAGGCGATTGCCGATGCCAAACGATCAATATCCGATACGACCTATCAATTCTATATCGACAAAGCTGAACAGTTGTATGCGCTATGCGGTTCTTCATTGCCTGACAGCGTACTGACAACCCGATTGAAACCGTATGACGGTCAGCCGGAAACCACGTTCGGAGAGGTGCTCGCTCAAAGCGAAGGGCATGCCGTTTACATTGATTTCTGGTCCAGTTGGTGTGTGGGTTGCATCATGGATATGATGCGGTCGGATGAAGCGAAAGCATATCTTTCCGAAAAGGAGTGCACTTATATTTATTTATCGGTCGATGAAAATGCCGAAGCATGGGAGAATGCCGCACGGAAATACCACGCCGAAAAAAATTCCTATTTAGTTGTAAATGATTTCAAAGCACCGTTCTGCCGCTTTTTGGAATTGCACAGGATTCCGCGTTATGTCCTGCTCGATCGTCGGCATCGCATCGTCAGTTCGAATGCCGCCCGCCCGACGAACCATGAATTGCAGAAACTGAAGCGTTCGATGGAAGCTGCGGAATAATCGACCGTTCAGAACGTTTGTCAAGAGACGAATCGTTGCAGCGACCTTGTAGTCAAAGAACGATTCGTCTTTTTAAAATTCCAAAAAGCAACCGAAGCCTCCGAAAATTTTGGAATTCGAAATAATGCACTATCTTTGCATCGAATTCCGAACGATCGGACGACCGTCCGATTTTTGAAAATCACACACGAAAAAACGATTCGATTATTCGTATGCAAGATTTAGAAGCACTCGAAAAGAAGAGCTTGGCGGAGTTGCGGGAGATCGCACGCGCGTTGGGCATCGGAAATATCATGGTGAAAAAGCGCGAGCTGATTCAAAAGATCGTCGGCGAAACGTCCGACGACATGCCGACTGCTATGCCGGAAAATCCGGAACCGCCGCAACCCCGCAAACGCGGACGCCGCCCTCGTGCGGCAATCGTCTTGGAGGAGGCGAAACAGCCGGAGCAACTACAACAGCCGACGCCCTCGGAAAATCGTCTGGCATCGGATAACGACGAGCTTTCGACAGTTGCGGGCGAGACCGAGCAGCCGATGACGCCGCCGAAAAAGCGCCGCGGCCGCAAGCCGAAAGCGCAAATTCTTCAAGAACAAGCGCAACTCCACGCACAACAGGAAACGTCGTCAGAACCTCTGCACCCTGCTCAGGAAGCGTATCCGGAAATGGCGATGCCGTCCATCTTCGACGAGGTAATCACGAAAGACGACTTCGAAGGCGAAATCGAAGGCGAAGGCGTTCTGGAAATCATGCCCGATGGATTCGGATTCCTGCGTTCGGCCGACTACAACTACCTCAATTCGCCCGATGACATCTATGTTTCGCCGTCGCAAATCAAGCTTTTCGGACTGAAACCCGGCGATACGGTCAACGGAGCCATCCGCCCGCCCAAAGAGGGCGAAAAATACTTCCCGCTCGTGCGGGTCAACGAAATCAACGGCCTGGCACCGGAGTACATCCGCGACCGCGTGCAGTTCGAATACATGACGCCGCTTTTCCCGAGCGAGAAATTCTGTCTGACGGGCAACGGGCATAACAACATGTCCACCCGCATCGTCGATCTGTTCTCCCCGATCGGCAAGGGCCAGCGCGCCTTGATCGTCGCCCAGCCGAAGACTGGTAAGACCATGTTGCTGCAATCCATCGCCAATGCCATTGCCGACAATCATCCGGAAGTCTACATGATCGTCTTGCTGATCGACGAACGTCCGGAGGAGGTAACGGAGATGGCCCGCAACGTCAAGGCCGAGGTGGTCGCTTCGACGTTCGACGAGCAGGCTTCGCGACATGTGAAAGTAGCCGAGATGGTGCTGGAAAAGGCGAAACGTATGGTCGAATGCGGTCATGATGTCGTGATCTTCCTGGATTCGATCACGCGTCTGGCCCGCGCCTACAACTCCGTGCAACCGGCATCGGGCAAAGTCCTTTCGGGCGGTGTCGATGCCAATGCGCTCCATAAGCCGAAACGTTTCTTCGGCGCAGCCCGCAATACGGAAGAAAAAGGTTCGTTGACGATCATCGCCACGGCACTGATCGACACCGGTTCGAAGATGGACGAGGTGATTTTCGAGGAGTTCAAAGGCACGGGCAACATGGAGTTGCAGCTCGATCGCAAACTGGCCAACAAACGAGTTTATCCGGCGGTGGATGTCATTGCATCCGGTACCCGTCGGGAAGATTTGTTGCTGCCTCGCGAGGTGATGAACCGTACGTGGGTATTGCGCAAGTATCTGGCCGACATGACCCCGGTCGAAGCGATGGAATTCCTTCAGAAACAGATGGGGCTCACGGAGAACAACGACGAATTCTTGGCAACGATGAATCAATAGACGACAAATTCAATAAAACTATCGACCCAGCTATGCAAATCAAACATTTTTTCGTTTCAATTATTTGTCTGCTCGCGACTTTGCCGACCTTCGGATGGGGGCAAAAGGGGCACGACGTAACGGCCTACATCGCCGAATGCCATCTGACCCCTAAAGCGGCCAAGCAAATCGACAAGGTTCTCGACGGACATTCATTGGTGTATTATGCGAATTGGCTCGACAATGCAAGCCATACGCCGGAATACGCCTATACAAAGACGTGGCACTACCTGAATATCGACGAAGGAAAGACGTTGGAAACGATGCCGCGCAACGAAAACGGAGACGTTCTTGTGGCAGTTACGACGATCTATGAAAAATTGAAAACCGGAGGTTTGTCTCACGAGGAGGAACAATTCAATCTGAAAATGCTCATTCACTTAGTAGGCGACATGCACTGCCCGATGCACACGGGGCATCTGTCGGACTTGGGCGGCAACAATCGACCCGTAACGTTGTTCGGTCGGCCGACCAATCTGCACTCGATCTGGGACACCGGCATCGTCGAAGCCGCGCACAAATGGAGCTACACCGAATGGCAGCAACAGATCGACCGAGGGAATCGGAATATCCGTGAAATTCAAGCAGGAACGCCTACGGATTGGATACTCGAAACTCAGCAGATTTGCAACGAGGTTTACGAAAAGACACCCGAAGGGAGCAAAGTTTCCTACGATTATGTGAATGAATATGCTCCGGTCGTCGAGCAACAATTCCTGCGCGGCGGTTTGCGATTGGCCCGATTACTGAACGAGATTTATCGTTAATCATCTGCTTTCGCAATAGAAAAGCGTATCCAGATAGGTTCCGGATACGCTTTTTTGTTTGTTTTCACCTTAAAACTAATGGATGAATAAAATCAAATGAACGGATATTCATAAAAATTTGGAGATTCGGAAAATTTCGTTACCTTTGCATCCGCATTCGCCTTTCAGAGGATTGCGGATGTTGTTTGCGGAAATAGCTCAGTTGGTAGAGCGCAACCTTGCCAAGGTTGAGGTCGCGGGTCCGAGTCCCGTTTTCCGCTCTGGGAGCTTGTGCAAAATCAAGCAATCGAGCACAAAAAGCCTTATGTATCAGTGATATGTAAGGCTTTTTCGTTTTTTGGCACCTGCAGAAAAGTGCAATCGAAAGCAAGTTTTCCAAGACCAATTCGTGACCAATTGGACTCGAACTGAAAATAGGTCACGAATTGTCTGTATTGCACTGTTTTTCATTACTTTGCACGGCGATAGCTCTATGCTGCATACGTTTAATCATTAAACATTTGCAGCCATGTGCCGACGTACCACTTTCTCCGTGGTTTTCTTCTGCAAGAAAACCAAACTCAACAAAAAGGGCAAAGCCCCTATCTATGCCCGAATTACGACCTCGGGAAACATTACCGAAATCTACACGCAATGCCAAATCGAGCCGGAGCATTGGAGCCAACGGTTGGAGCGATCCACACTCCGGGATTCCGTTTCCTTGCAAATCAACGAGATCATAGCCACCTATCGAACCAATATCCTTGCGGCCTATGACAGCATCATCAAGGAGGGTCGGGAACCGGACTGTTTCGCCATCAAACAACGGTTGGAAAATCGAGGCGGCAACCGACGCATGTTTCTTGCGGAGTTTTCGAAATACTGCGACAAACGGCAGAAAGAGGTAGGTATCCGTATTACCCGACTTACGGCAAACAAGTATCACCGTCTGTTGCGGTATATGACGGAATATATCGAACGTGAGTACAAGAAAGCTGATTTGCCGTTGGACGCCATTACCTACGAGTACATTGACGGTCTGAACACTTTTGTGCAGGCGGCCCACAACTGTAAGAACAACGGAGCGATCAACCTGCTGTGTTGTTTGAAGAATTTCATGCTGTATGCCATCCGCAACGAGTGGATCGAAAAGAATCCGTTCCGATACTACAAGATGAAGGTCGATAAAACCAATGTCAAGGTGCCGTTGACCAAGGAGGAGCTGGATATGCTCATTCGGAAACAAATGCCCAACGACAGGCTCGACAGAATCCGGGATGTCTTTTGTTTCTGCTGTCTGACCGGCTTGGCTTTTACCGATGCCGACAAGCTGCGCGAGGAACATATCACTACGGATGAGCAAGGTGTCTTGTGGATTCATAAGCCAAGGGAGAAAACGGCGGTCATGAGCCGTGTACCGCTGTTGGAATATCCGATGTTCCTATTGAAGAAATACGAACACGCATCCGAATTACAAGTGGGCGGCAAACTATTGCCTATTCCGAGCAACCAAAAGATGAATGCCTATCTGAAAGAGATCGCCGACATTTGCAACATCCGGAAGCATCTGACCACACACCTTGCACGCCACACATTTGCTACGCTGGCCATCGAGTACGGAATGCCGATCGACATCATCGCAAAGATTCTGGGGCATACCAACACGAACATGACCCGACGTTATGCCCGGATTTCAGAAACCAATATCGGGAACGAGATGAAGCGGCTCGGAACGAAAATGGCATTAGGTACTTCGGACTGATCGGCCATTTCCGAACCGGTCATCAATGATTTCAGCAGAACGAACGGGTTTATTCGAACTACCGACGTTATTAATAATTGCCGACCCAGACGCCAGATCTACTGTCAAATTCATGAACATGACCCGCCACTATGCCCGGATTCTCGATTCCTCCATTCTACGGGACATGCAGATCGTAGCGAAGAACATGGCGCTATAATTTTTCGGACCTTTTCACAATCAAACGGTTGTGAACAAAATTATCCCTATCCGATTCAAACCTTGAAGATCGGGCCGGAGGTTTCGTGCAACTTTGCAACGTAAAACCAAACCGCTGCAAAGTCATGAACGAACAATCGACAAACAACATCACACGCATTCTGGAACTCTCGGTCGAGATTTTGGAAACGGTACGCAGCCTCAAAGAACGGCGAAGCGCCTACGAAGGAGAACCCTTGCTCGATTTCTCCGAAGTCTGCCAACTTTTACATCAAAGCGAACGTCAAGTGCGGCGCTATCGGGAGCAAGGGCATCTTGTCGGCTTCACCATCGGACACCGTAGAATGTATCTGCTCAGCGAAGTGCGCGATTTCATCGGCAAGATGCGCCGTCGAGGCAAATTCGAAGAATTGAAAAAATTATCATTAATCCGAAAAAATCATATGGAAAAACTCCGAGTACCCGAAGCCGGTCTTCCGGCGAGGGATTGAGCGACGCATGGAATACCGTGTTGTTCGTTCTTCGATTCGCTTGCAGATAGGGCATGAAACTCTCCATGCAGGCATCGACATCCAACCGGCCGTTCCGATCATAGGGGTTCAGCATCTTCTGAAATAGGGACACCTCCGCTTCGCCTTTATCGACCTTCTCCTTGTTGTAGTGGAG
>CANQGQ010000006.1 GCA_947623305.1 uncultured Alistipes sp.
GTCAAAGACCGATATGATTCAAGTGAACCGAATTTATTTAATTTTTAACCTTGTCCATTTTTAGTGGACAGTAGTGTAGCGCGATAGACGGTTTTAATGCTTTCGGCGGTCATCGGCGCTTTCATTTATTTATGCGATAGACGATCCTGGAGCTTTTGCCCCTCATCAGTGCTTCATTTAGTGCCTTACGATCCGTGCCAGTTAATAAATAGGGTATTTGCTTTCGGGCAAATACCCTACCTTTCCGTCCATCTTCTCAAGGAGCATTTTTAATCCGTGAGACTTTTTTAAACCCTCTCGGCCCCTCGTCCGACCGGCATCAATTGGCCACGCGGAAATCGACGGGCAACGTGTATTTCACACGTACGGTTTGATTGCGCTGTTTGCCCGGAGACCATTTCGGCGATTTGTTCAATACGCGGATGGCCTCTTCGGAAAGCGAACGGTCGGGCGTCTGGAGCACCTGAATGTTCGTCAGACGCCCGTCTTTTTCGATTACGAACGTCAACGTTACACGACCCTGGATGCCGTTCTCCAAAGCGATCTGCGGGAAACGTACGTTGTCCTGCACCCATTTGCGGAACGTGTTCAGGTCGCCGCCCTGGAACGAAGGCATCGTCTCGGCGCGCAGGAACGGCTGGTCGTCCTCGACCTCCTCCTCTTCGACCGCCACGATCTGTTCGATCTCGGTGTCCTCGTCGAATTCGGCGAAGCTCATGTCGGTCTCGATCTTGGTGTCGTTGGTTACCACCTCCAGCAGGTCGGCGATCACCTTCACCTCGACCTTCTTGGGAGGTTCGGGCGGTTTCTGATCCTGACGGGTGATTTCCGTGATTTGTTCTTCGACCGGACCGTAGTTCATGTCGATTTTTTCGATGCGGTGCTCTTTCGGCGTGTAGGCGAATGCCAGAATGACCAGACCGAGTGCAACGCACAGACCGATTTCAAGCAGAAGACCCCGCTTGTTTTGCAGGTCGGCTTTAGGCGATTTCTTGATTTCCATCTATCCTTATAAAGTTTTAATTGTTCAGGTCTTTTCCTATAACAAACGGCACAGATCATCCGGCCGATGATTCCTCGTTTACCTCCCCCCTCGCTTTGTTCCGGCACGCATACGGGACGCGTTCGGGACGCGTGTGCACCACAAATATAGAGATAAAAATCCAAAATCGAACCGCTCGGCGCAAAAAAATCTTAAAAAAACGTTAATTTTGTCTGCGAAAAGCGCTTTTTACCGGAATCTGCATGCTGCGCGAAACCTTGTTCGGGTCGGATTTCGACCGGCTCGCCGCTCTTTGTTCCTCGGAAGGATGGCCCCGCTTCGTGGCGGGGCAGCTGGCGCGTTGGCTCTACAAACGGCAGGTCGAAGACCCTGCGCAGATGACCGATCTGGCTGTAGCCCGTCGGGAACGCCTCGCCGAGCTGTTCGCTCCGGTGCTGACCCCTCCGATCCGCGAAAGCCGGTCGGTCGACGGGACGAAAAAATACCTGTTCCGCACGTCGGAGGGTCATTTCATCGAGTCGGCCTATATTCCCGACGGCGAACGGGCGACGCTGTGCGTTTCGTCGCAGGCGGGTTGCCGTATGGGTTGCCGGTTCTGTGCCACGGGACGTCAGGGACTGCAACAATCGCTGTCGCCGGCCGAAATCCTCAATCAGATCGTCTCGCTGCCCGAACGGGATCGGCTTACGAATTTAGTATTCATGGGAATGGGCGAGCCGCTCGACAATATAGACAACGTGTTGCGGGTGCTCGACATTCTGACGGCTGACTGGGGCTTCGGCTGGTCGCCGACCCGCATCACCGTTTCGACGGCGGGCGTCGTGCCGCAGTTGCGTCGATTTCTCGATGCGACCCGCGTGCATCTGGCGGTCAGTCTGCACAATCCGTTTGCGGCCGAGCGGGCGGAGATCATGCCCGTAGAACGTGCCTGGCCCATCGAGCAAGTGGTGGAAATACTGCGCGAGTACGATTTTTCGCATCAGCGCCGCGTGTCGTTCGAATACATCGTAATGAGCGGTCTGAACGATTCGCCGCGTCATGTCAAGGAGTTGTGCCGGTTGTTGAACGGCATCAAATGCCGCATCAATTTGATCCGCTTCCACAAGATTCCGGATTCGCCCTATTTTTCGCCCGAAGAGGCGGCGATGATCCGTTTCCGCGATGCGCTGACGGCGAAGGGCATTCAGACGACGATCCGGGCTTCGCGCGGCGAAGACATTCAAGCCGCCTGCGGGCTGCTGTCGACCCTTTCCCTTTAACAGGGCTTTTCTATGCGATAGAGCGTTCCGATGTTTGGCAAAGTTTTCGGCCCGCGCCGCTTTTGAAAGCGGTTCCTTATGCGGTAGGATGTTTCGGTGCTTGCGAACGCCTTCTTCGCTACTGACCGTTCCTCTTGAAAACGGCCTGATCCGTACCAATTAATAAAAATTTGTTTATTTTTGCGGACGTGAAAAAGAGCCTTACAGTCCGTCGTCTGGTTGCCGTTCTTCTGTCGGCTCTCCTGCTTTCGCCCGGATGGTTGTCCTTGAGCGGTTTTACGCTGCTCGCGGCTTTCGTCCCGTTGTTGTGGGTGAGCGATTCCTATGACGGATCGCGACGCGCTTGGTGGGGCATGTTCGGTTGGGCCGCGTTGGCGTTCGTGTTGTGGAACGTCGCTACCGTCTGGTGGATCTGGTTCGCCACGCCCGTCGGCCCCATCGCCGCGACGCTGGCCTCCACGACGCTCAATCTCTTCGCTTTCATGTCGTTCCATACGGTCTCGAAATCGACCGGCCGGGGTGTCGGTTATGCCACGCTCGTCGCCGCGTGGATTGCGACCGAATATGCCTATACGGTGAGCGATTTTTCGTGGCCGTGGCTCGTGCTCGGCAACGGCTTCTCGCATGACGTGTGGGCGGTGCAGTGGTACGAATTTACGGGCGTTTTCGGAGGCTCGTTGTGGGTACTGCTCTGCAATATCGCGCTTTTCGAGGCATGGCGCGAGTGGCGCCGTATGGCACGATGGATCGTCGCCGGTTGCGTCGTGGCCCTGCCGATGATCGGTTCGTCGGTCATCTGGCTCCGTGAGGGACGGCGGACGGCGGAACGATCCGTCGCGGTGAGCATCATTCAGCCGAATGTCGATTGCTATGAAAAGTTCAGCGGCGACGAGGAGGTGCAGGAGGAGAATATCCATGATTTGCTGGCCGAAGTTCCTGCTGAGGCGGAATTCATCCTGCTTCCCGAAACCGCCGTGCCCGGGTATTACCGCGAGCCGGAGCTTATCGACATCTATTTCCCCGACGGGGGGACGTCCGAAGTGTGGTTGCGGCTGGCCGATAGCCTGCGGAGCGCACATCCCGATGCGCTGCTCGTTACGGGGGCCAATACGATGCGCTTTTACGGTGCGGCGAAGATGACCCCGACCGCCCGCATGCGGGCCGGAACCTATTACGATTATTTCAATACGGCCGTCGGTCTCGACAGCACGGGCCGCGTGCAGATTCATCACAAGGGCCGGTTGGTCATCGGCGTCGAGAACACGCCTACGTGGGTGTTCGACGCGTTGCGGTTTCTGGTCATCGACCTCGGCGGCACGCTCGGACAGATCGGCAAGGGCGAACACGGCACCGCTTTCGAACACAACGGCGTGCGGATGGGGCCGGCCATCTGCTACGAAGGCCTTTACGGCGATTTCTTCGGCGATTTTGTGCGGCGCGGCGCGCAGTTCATGGCCATCGTCTCGAACGACGGCTGGTGGGGCGACACGCCCGGGTACCGTCATCTGTTTACGATTTCGCGGTTGCGGGCCATCGAACATCGGCGGGCCATCGCCCGCTCGGCCAATACGGGCCGCTCGGGATTCATTTCGCCACGCGGCGATGTGGGCGAGACCCTCGGTTGGGAAGAACGCGGCGTCCTGACGGCCCGTGTCCCGCTCGAAACTCGCACGACCGTCTATACCCGCTACGGCGACTACATAGCCCGCGTCGCCGTCTTCCTGATGGTGTTGTGCATACTCTACGCCATCGTCTACCGGATCAGACGCAAAAATCACCTCGTACCCTAAAATATCCGTTCGTTATGAACTACTCCCAAACGCTCGATTTCCTCTTTACGTCGCTGCCCGCATTCGAAACGAAGGGCGCCTCGGCCTACAAACCCGGTCTGGAACGAATCGCCGCGTTCTGTAAGACGATGGGCAATCCGCAACGCAACTTCTTTACGATCCATGTGGCGGGCACCAACGGCAAGGGCTCCGTATCGCACTTGCTCGCATCGGTCTTGCAGCAGGCGGGCTATCGCACGGGCCTCTATACGTCGCCTCATTTGCTGGATTTCCGCGAACGGATTCGCGTCGACGGCGAGATGATTCCGAAGCAGAAGGTCGTGAATTTCGTCGACAAGTATCACGACAAGATGGTCGAAGCGGGGCTGTCGTTTTTCGAAATGACCACAGCGATGGCATTCGACTATTTTGCCCAGAGCGATGTCGAGGTGGCGGTGATTGAGACGGGTTTGGGCGGACGGCTGGATGCGACGAATATCATCGTACCGGTGTTGAGCATCGTTACCAATGTCGGGTTGGAACACACCGATCTGTTGGGCGATACGTTGCAGAAAATCGCCGCCGAAAAGGGAGGAATCATCAAAAAGAGCATTCCGGTGGTCGTCGGCGAGGAGGATGTGCGTTACAATGCGGTCTTCGAACAGCTGGCCGCTGCGAACAAATCGAAAGTGATCTATGCCCAACGAGAGGTACAGTGCGAGGAGCAAACCCATGATGCGGAAAGCGGCCGGCAGCATTTCCGGTTGCGCCGCGTGCGCGACGGACGAGTTTTCGATTTGGAACTCGACCTTGCGGGCGATTACCAACGGCAGAACATCATCACGGCGACGGCAGCCATTGATTTTCTGCATGAGGAGACTCCGTTGACCATTTCGCGCCGTGCGTTCATCGCCGGTGTACACGATGCCGCGGCCAATACGTCGTTGCTCGGACGGTGGCAAAAACTCGCCGAATCGCCGCTGACGGTGTGCGATACGGGCCACAACGCCCACGGCCTCGCCCGTGTGGCCGAGCAGCTCAAGAAGACACCTTATAATAAATTATATTGCGTCATCGGATTCGTGCGCGACAAGGATTTGGCGCATATCCTGCCCTTGTTGCCGCACGATGCTCATTATTTCTTCACGCAGGCTCAGACTTCGCGGGCTCTTCCGGCCGACGAATTGGCTGCCAAGGCGGTCATTTACGGATTACAGGGCGAAGCGGTCGCATCGGTCGTCGAGGCGATCCGGCGGGCTCGGGAACTGGCCGGCCCCGATGATATGATCTTCATCGGCGGCAGCACCTACGTCGTCGCCGAAGCTCCTTTGTCGGAGTAGTTGTTTTCGCAGCGACGGTTCGTCTGCGTGCCGGATGTCCCGTTGTCGGGTGGAGCCTTCCCTCTCGTTGAGTCAAATCATCGCCCCTGTTGCTGACTGATTGCGGTAAGGGCGATGGCTCGTTTTTCCGGCTAATGAAAAAAACAGAGAAAGATTTGGTCCTTTGACGATTTTTATTTACTTTTGTATTACGAGTTGGACGGCCTTTGCGAAAGGGCTGTACCGGCAGGGTCTTACAGCTCTCGCCACGGATGCGTGGCCGACCTGCGTGTCGAAGGGAGAAATCCTTAGCGACCGAGTCCTTTCCCTGGCTGCGTACGGAGGATATTTCCGTAACGAGAAAGGAGAGGAAATATCCTTTCGGATAACTTTTCATCATGGATGCAGACAAGGATCCGTTGCTGCATTGGTATGCTTATCGGATCTATCATAACCGATTGCAATATATCATCGGGCGGGCACGACAACAAAACGTGCGTTTTTTCGTGCCGATGCGTCCCATTCTGCGGGATAGTACCTATCGGCTCTCGTTCGAGAAAGCTTATAAGATGGAACCGATCATTCCGTCATTGATCTTTTTACGTTCGACTGAAGCGCACATGCAGACGATTCGCCGCGATCCGACCGGTTGCCTTTCCGTCTATTGTACGCCTGGAACGAAAGATCCCGCCGTGATTCCCGATCGCGACATGGAGTTGTTTATCTTTGCGTTGACACGGGAATGCCGGTTGCTCGAATCCATTGATCTCGATTTCAAACGCGGCGATCGTGTACGCATCACGGAGGGCATGTTGAAAGGAGCCGAGGGATATATCGCCCGCGTGCATGGAACGAAACGTTTCATCGTGGTCATCGAAGGCGTGGCGGCAGTTGCCACGGCCTTTATCCCGAAACATTTTATTGAGAAAATCATCTGACAAAGGAATCCGAATCGGCGCCCGAGCGTTTCCTTGTTTGATAATGGTTCGCAGAAATGACTGTCGATGAGTTGATGGTGATTCTGTCGGATTGGCAACGTTTGCATTACTCTTAGGTTCACAATTATTTATTATGAAAGTCGTATTGCTTGCCGGAGGTTTCGGTTCGCGCATATCGGAGGAATCGCAATTCAAGCCCAAGCCGATGATCGAGATCGGCGGCATGCCGATTCTGTGGCATATCATGAAAGAGTATGCCTATTACGGACATACCGAGTTTATCATCTGCGCCGGTTACAAGCAGGAATACATCAAGGAGTGGTTTGCGAATTATTTTCTTCATCATTCGGATGTTACTTTCGACTACCGCGACAATAAAAATGAAATGACGGTTCATTGCAGCAATTGCGAGCCGTGGAGAGTTACGGTCGTGGATACGGGTTATAATACCATGACCGGCGGTCGCATCAAACGTGTTCAGAAATATGTCGGCGACGAGTCGTTTTTCATGACCTACGGCGACGGCGTTTGCGATGTGGACATCAACAAGCTTCTCGAGTTTCACAAGAGCCATGGTAAAATCGCGACCCTCACAGCCGTCAAGATAGCGCAGGACAAGGGTGTGCTCAACATAGGCGGCGACAATGCCGTGAAATCGTTCCGAGAGAAAAACATCGGGGACGGGGCTCCGATCAATGCCGGATACATGGTGCTCGAGCCTGAGATATTCGATTATCTTGACGGAGATGATTGCGTGTTTGAAAAAACGCCATTGGAAAAACTCGTCAGCGAAGGGCAGTTGATGTCATACGTCCATGAGGGATTCTGGCAGTGCATGGACAATGTTCGCGAAAAACAGATGCTCGAAAAACTGCTTGCCTCCAACGCCGCCCCCTGGAAGAAATGGGAACGTGAGGTTCCGAAAGGCGTCTGAACGGATAAAAATAATAACAAACACATATATGAGTAAACAAGAGGAACTTAAAAAGCGGATTCTTGAACTTACCAGAGAATATTATAAGGAGGCTCACGGGCAAAAGAAGGATTTCAAGCCCGGAGAGACATTCGTAAACTACGGCGGTCGATATTTCGACGACACGGAAATAGTCAATCTCGTCGATTCATCGCTCGACTTTTGGCTCACAGCCGGTCCTTGGGCATCTAAATTCGAGAAGGAGTTTGCTGCATGGCTCGGGGTACGATATTGTTCGTTGACCAACTCCGGTTCTTCCGCCAATCTGTTGGCTTTTTCCGCTTTGACATCTCCGCAGCTCGGGGATCGCCGAATCGAACGCGGCGATGAGGTGATAACGGTCGCTTGCGGTTTCCCGACGACCGTAACGCCGTGCATTCAATACGGCGCGGTACCGGTTTTCGTAGATGTAACGGTGCCGGAGTACAACATCGACGTAACCGAACTCGAAACAGCGCTTTCATCCCGAACAAAAGCCGTGATGATCGCCCACTCTTTAGGAAATCCGTTCGACCTCAAGGCCGTAAAGGAGTTCTGCGACAGACATAATCTGTGGCTCGTCGAAGATAACTGCGACGCGCTCGGTTCGACCTATGAGATCGACGGTGTGATCCGCAAGACCGGAACGATCGGCGACCTCGGTACAAGTTCATTCTATCCGCCGCACCACATGACGATGGGCGAAGGTGGAGCCGTCTATACGAACAATCCGTTGCTTCACAAACTCGTCAACTCTTTCCGTGATTGGGGCCGCGATTGTTGGTGCAGGGGTGGAGTGGACAACACCTGCGGATGCCGTTTCACGAAGCAGTTCGGGAAATTGCCGGTCGGATACGACCACAAATACGTGTATTCGCACTTCGGTTACAATCTGAAGGTTACCGATATGCAGGCGGCCATCGGTTGTGCCCAGCTTCAGAAGCTCGACGGCATCGTGGAACGCCGTCGCCATAATTTCAAAATGTTACGCAATGGCCTCGACGGTACTCCGTGGCTCATTCTTCCTGAGCCTCAGAAACATTCCGATCCTTCGTGGTTCGGATTTCTGATTTCCGTTCAACCCGACGCGCCGTTCACGCGCAATGATCTGGCTAAGCATCTGGAATCCCGTAAAATTCAGACCCGCAATCTTTTTGCCGGCAACCTGCTGAAACATCCGGCATTCGACCGGATGCGAGATTCGGGAACGGGTTATCGCGTTGTAGGTGAGCTTACGGGCACCGATTTCATCATGAACAACACGTTCTGGATCGGTGTTTATCCCGGCATGACCGACGAGATGCTTGATTACATGGTTAAGACAATCAAGGAGTTTGTGGCTCAATACAAGTAAGGTATGAACCTCGATTTATTCGACGGCTTTTATCGGGGCAAGCGGGTGCTTGTAACCGGACACACTGGCTTCAAGGGTTCGTGGCTCTCGATCTGGCTCCATGCGCTCGGTGCCGAGGTGATAGGTGTGGGTCTTGACCCCGCTACGGAGCGCGACAACTTTGTGCTTTCCGGCATCGGCAGGAAGATTCATGCCGACATTCGGGCCGACATCCGCGACGGCGAACGGATGAAAAAGATATTTGCTGAGTATCGGCCTGAAATCGTCTTTCATCTTGCTGCGCAGCCGCTTGTGCGGTTAAGTTACGAGTGCCCGGTCGAGACCTATCAGACCAACGTGATGGGTACCATCAACGTCATGGAGGCAATCCGTGCTACCGACAGCGTAAAGGTCGGCGTGATGATTACCACCGACAAATGCTACGAAAACAAGGAGCAGATATGGGGTTATCGCGAGAATGAGCCGATGGGCGGTTACGACCCCTATTCGTCATCGAAGGGTGCCACCGAAATCGCCATCGCTTCGTGGCGACGGAGTTTTTTCAATCCGGCAAGCTATGCACAGCATGGTAAGTCGATCGCCAGCGTTCGCGCCGGCAACGTGATCGGCGGCGGGGATTGGGCGCTCGACCGTATCATTCCCGATTGCATTCGCGCGCTCGAAGCGGGTCGTCCGATTGACATTCGTTCGCCGAAAGCTATTCGGCCTTGGCAGCACGTTCTCGAGCCGCTCGGTGGTTATATGCTGCTTGCCGAAAAGATGTGGAACGCTCCCACCGAATATTGCGAAGGATGGAATTTCGGGCCGCGCGCCGAGTCGATTTCAACCGTGTGGGATGTTGCCACCAAGGTTACAAAAAACTATGGTTCGGGAGAGTTGCGCGACCTTTCCGACCCCGATGCTCTTCATGAGGCTCAGCTTCTGATGCTCGACATCTCCAAAGCGAAGTTCCGGCTCAGGTGGGAACCGCGTATGGATATCGACCGAACTATTGCTATGACGGTCGATTGGTATAAAAATTACACTTCTAAACCTGTTTACGACCTTTGTCTCAAACAGATTAACGAATACATTTCGAAATAATGCCATCAGCTATTATATCGGGGGGCACGGGCTATATAGGATCTCATGTTGTTAAGTATTTATTGAACGAGGGCTGGGAAATCAACATTATTTCCCGTCCAGGCTCCGGTTACAGCAATGTGGAAGATGTTAAATCGCGGTTGGATATTTTTGAATATGAAGGAGATATAAATTCTCTTATTCAATATTTTAAACAAAAGAATGTCGATGTCGTTATGCATTTGGCTGCGGCAGTGATAACAAATTATACACCGGAGCAGGTTTCGACGCTCATTCGTAGTAATGTTGAATTTGGAACACAGGTTCTTGAGGCGATGACTTACTGCGATACTCGACTTTTTATCGCTACCGGCTCCTATTGGCAAAATTATAATTCGGCTACCTATAATCCGGTTGACTTGTATGCCGCTACTAAAGAGGCATTCGAAAAAATACTTCAGTATTATGTTGATGCCCATGGATTGAGGGCTATCACGTTGCGGCTTTTTGATGTTTATGGCGAGGATGATAAACGCCCGAAGCTATGGAACATCTTGCGCGACATTGCCGGTACGGATCGTTCGATAGACCTTTCCCCCGGAGAACAGTTGCTCGATATGGTTCATGTCTCCGATGTAGCAAGAGCTTACGAGGCTGCTTACCGCCTTTTGACAGAAGATAATAAGATTCTGAATGAAGTATATGGTGTCGGTTCAGGGAAACAGATACCGCTTCGTGATATTGTTACACTCTATCAGCAATTAATCGGCAAATCAATAAAACTCAATTGGGGTGCACGTTCCTATAAGGCCCGCGAAGTTATGCGACCTTATGTCGGGTATAAGAATCTTCCGAATTGGCAACCTTCGGTTGGTATTAAAACAGGGTTAATAAAATTATTTAATAATCGGGGGGGGGTAAAATCTTCTGATCGGTTTACTCACGCCTTCCGTTTGAGTTTCAACAGAGCAGCGTGATGAAAAGAGTTGATATTATTGGTGGAAGCGGATTCATTGGAAAGAATCTTGTGCGGATATTGGCTCCGTATTTTGAGATTATGGTTGTCGATAAATTCATTGACGATGTCTATTTCGAATCTTATCCGGATGTCGTGTGTCGAAAACTCGATCTGGTCGAGGAACTGTTACCGGAAGAGATGGGGTGTCCCGATTTTATCATCAATTTGGCTTCGATCGTTACTGCCGAGCGGGATCTTTCTTTGTTCGATTCCTTGATATCGACGAATCTCAGGGTTTTGCTGAATCTTTACGAACGGTTCAAAAACGAGAAAAGGCTCAAGTTGTTCATTCAGTTCGGGAGTTCCGAAGAGTACGGCAACAACGGTTCTCTGTTTGTCGAAACGATGCGAGAGGAGCCGAATTCTCCGTATGCACTTGTCAAACAGTTGACGACAAACACGGCACTGATGCTTTATCGTAATTATGGATTTCCTGCAATGGTCGTGCGTCCCGGGAATTTGTTCGGGCCCGGACAGAACCGGTCGAAGTTCATCCCGTATGTGATCGACCGGCTCAAAGCGAATGAACCGCTCGATGTTACTCCTTGTGAACAGAAACGCGATTTCATTCATGTCGATGATTTCTGCGAGGCGATTCGTGGGCTGCTCGAGAATTATGAAAAATGTGTCGGCGAAATAGTTAACGTCAGCTCCGGTGAAAGCGTGTCGTTGAAAGCGATTATCGAAATGCTTCGGAAACGGATCGGTTCGCAATCCGAGGTGCATTACGGGGCTCTTCCGTATCGTGAGAATGAGGCGATGGATTTGAAATGCAATACGAAAAAGTTGTGTACGATAACGGCCGAGTCGCGACTTTACGAGCGATTGAAAAATCTTGTTTAATATGAAATATCTGATAACTGGCGGATGTGGGTTCGTAGGGAGTAACCTTGCTGCCGAAGTATTGAAAAGAAGAGAAGAATTATTCGTCATGGATAATCTTTTCCGACACGGGAGCGATGTCAATCTGCAATGGCTTCGTTCGAAAGGTGATTTCAAATATTATCCGCTTGATACACGGAATGCCAATGATATGGAGACGGTTATTCGGGAAGTGCGTCCGGATTATGTTTTCCATTTGGCCGGTCAGGTCGCCATGACGACCTCGATTGCGAATCCTCGACTCGATTTCGAAACCAATACGCTCGGGACGTTCCAATTGCTGGATGCAGTTCGGAAATACAGCCCGCATTCGGTCGTGCTTTATTCATCGACGAACAAGGTCTATGGTGATTTCGAGTATCTGAACTTTATAGAGGAGGCGACCCGCTATCGTTGCGAAAAGTATCCGTATGGATTCCCCGAGTCGATCGGTCTGGATTTCCACTCGCCTTATGGATGCAGCAAGGGAGCTGCCGATCAGTATTTGTTGGATTTTTATCGGATATATGGGGCCAAAACGATCGTTTTCCGGCATAGTTCCATGTATGGCAGTAACCAGCATGCGACCTACGATCAAGGGTGGATTGGTTGGTTTTGCCAGAAAGCGCTTGAAATCAAAGCGGGAACCTTGAAAGAGCCGTTCACCATATCCGGCAACGGCAAACAGGTTCGGGATGTCCTTCATGCCGATGATGTGGTTCGGCTTTATTTTGCGGCGAAGGATAAGGAGGAAGCCTACGGGCAGGTGTTCAATATCGGTGGAGGAATCGACAATAGTCTTTCGTTGCTCGAACTTTTCGCCCTGCTTGAACAGAAGCTCGGTATCGAAATGACTTACAGGGAAATACCGTGGCGTGAAAGCGATCAGAAAGTCTTTGTCGCCGATATAACCAAGGCGAAGGAGAAGATCGGATGGACGCCTGCGGTTTCGAAAGAGACGGGAATCGAAGCGATGCTTGCTTGGTTGGAACAGAAATGAGCAGTCTGATAAGAGCCTTGTTTAAGTGCGTCGGCATCGACCGAGCGATCGCTTATTCCTCTGCGGGACGCATTATTCAGGCAGCTGGTGGGGCATTGACGGTCTTTTTTATCGCAGCTCGATTGTCCGGAGTGGAGCAGGGGTATTATTACACGTTCGGAAGTATCATTGCTCTGCAAATCTTTTTTGAGCTTGGATTGGGCGGAATTATCGTACAGTATGTCGCTTATGAGGTAGCCCAACTCGAAATCGGTCCAGACAACAACTTGGAAGGCGATTCGATGTATCTATCTCGATTGTCCTCTTTGTTCCGCTTGTTTTTTAAATGGTATTTGATTGTCGCTTTTCTATTTTTGTTAGCTGTGAGTTGTGGCGGAATTTGGTTTTTCAATCATAATAGTTCATCTTCGGCAGAAGTGAATTGGAAGGTCCCGTGGTTATTGTTGTCTTTGACTTCTGCATTGAATTTATTGATCAGTCCGGCTATCGTCTTTGTCGAGGGCCTTGGTAAGGTGAAAGAGGTCGCACGGTTACGCATGATTACGCAGACGGTGAGCATCTTGTGCGTATGGGCAACGATTCTCCTTGATGGGAAACTTTATGCACCATCTGCTGCTACCGGTGCGACTTTGTTGTTGGGCGTTGTCTTTATCAATCGACATTTTAGAGCATTGTTTTCACAGTTGTATCATACGGCTACGTCCCGTACTTTTTCCTATTATAAGGAGATATTTCCTTATCAATGGCGGATTGCACTGAGTTGGATAAGCGGTTATTTCATCTTTCAGTTGTTCAATCCGGTTTTGTTTGCCTATTGTGGGGCTGATGTAGCAGGTCAAATGGGAATGACGCTTGCGGCTCTCAACGGGATTCTATCTTTGACATTGAGTTGGACTTCGACTAAAATTCCGTTTTGGTCGGGCTTTATCGCTCGTGAAGAATACGATTGTTTGAATCGTTCTTATTCAGAGACGCTCAAAAATTCCTCTATTGTATGTATGGCCTGTCTTTTCGTGTTCTGGTCATTTTTGGCTGTGTTAGATTATTATGACTTTTCGTTTTATGGTCGGTTCCTGCCAATTGGATTAAGTATAATTCTTGGTCTTGCTATTTTTTTCAACAACATTATCAATATCTGGGCGACGTATCTTCGTTGCCATAAACGTGAACCTTTCTTAATTCAAGCGTTGGTTGTCGGAACTTTGTGTGCCGTGTCGACAATTTTATGCGGAAAATATATCGGAGTGAGAGGCGTTGTTATCGGATTCACGTCGATTGTCGTGTTGATCAGTTTTCCGTTGAGTTATCATATCTTCAAATCCAAATGTAAGGAATATCATGGATAATTACTTGCTTTCTCTTTGTGTCCCTACCTATAATAGAGCACCGTTTCTGGATGAATGTTTGTCTCGGATTCGTGAGCAATTTTTTTCTTTGTCGGAACCGAAACGATTGGAATTGATCGTTTCTGACAATTGTTCTACGGATGCGACGGAAGAAGTCGTAAAACGACATGTCGATAGTGGCCTCCCAATCAAATATGTGAAAAATGCCGAAAATCTTGGCATGGATGGGAACTTTGTTCAATGTTTCAGAATGGCTCGCGGCAAGTATGTTTGGTTGCTTGGAGATGATGATTATTTGATAGAAGGTCGTTTGAATGATATACTTCGATGTATCGAAGGGGCTGATTATGGGTTGATCCATCTTAAAATGGATGGTCACTTCAAGGAGCCTTTTATGGTATTTAAGGATACAGAGCAATTCTTATCGGAAGTGAATTATTGGATTACTTATATAAGCGCGAACATCGTAAGCACGAAATTCGTGCAGCAAATAGATTTTGAAAAATACATGGGTACTTATTTTACTTTGATACCATTGTATTTGACAGCAGCCACGTCGTCATCGGAGAATTTTATGTTCTTACAACGCGTGCTGGATGGTGGACATGATACAAAGAGAAATGGTGGATATAATTTGTTTCAGGTATTTGTGGTGAATTTTCTTTTGATTTGGAAAGAATATACAGCAAAATTGCCTGGCCATGAAAAACTTTACCGAAGAGTTAAGAAAATACTGTTTACAAAATTCCTGGTTGGTTATATTTATCGTTGTTTGATTTGTAATAATAAAGGGAATTATCAAACTGATGGAGCCTGGGATATTTTAGGAAGGTATTATGGGAGAGACGTTTACGCTTATTTGTCGTTTTTAACATTTGGATTGAAGAGTGTAACAAGAAAAATTGTGCGTATAATTCAAAATAAATTGCGATGAGGGGTATAAAAAAGTATTTGTATAATGGGATAACCGTTGTTGTTATATTGCTTTGGTCGCTTTTTAATAAAATGACGTTTTTGACTAAGATAAAAGCCGTTCGAACGAAATTTTATTCTGAATGGATGAGTCGGAGGTTCAATAGTCGAAATTGTATTTTTCTTCCAAAGATCAATTTCAAATGCGGCGAGAAATATTTTCATATAGGAAAAGGTACGCACTTCGGTAAAGAAGCTGTATTATCTGCTTGGGATTCATATGAGAGCGAAAAATTTACGCCGGAAGTGAAAATCGGTGAGAATTGTAATTTCGGTGATTATTTGCATCTTACATGTGCTAATAGCATAACGATCGGTAATGGTGTTTTAACCGGTCGGTGGGTTACGATTACAGATAACGGTCATGGTCGAAGTCGTGAAATGAAATCTTCGGTTCGGCCTCAAAAGCGGTGTATTTATTCGAAAGGGCCTGTAAGGATTGGAGATAATGTGTGGATTGGGGATAAAGTAACGATACTTCCTGGTGTTACGATTGGAGAAGGTTGTATTATCGGTGCGAATCGTAACAAAAGATGTTCCTGCATATTGTGTAGCTGGAGGTAATCCTGCTGAAGTTAAAAGGAGATATTAAATGATGCAGAATAAGAATTGCGCTTTTACAATTTGTGCTAAAAATTATTTAGCGCAAGCGTTAACGTTGCGAGAGAGTTTTAGAAAGCATAATCCGAATTGTGATTTTTATATTTTCTTAGCAGATAAAGGTGATTTTAAAAATGTTCCTCCTGAGGTTATTGGATTAAACAGTGATTGGTGTGCTAAATGGCAGGACATGGCATTTAAATATAATGTTATAGAATTCGCTACTTCAATAAAACCATTTTGTATAAAAAAATTATTTAAAGAGGAATATAAAAAGGTTATATATTTAGATCCTGATATATATGTTACATCGCCATTGGATGAGATATACTTAATGCTGAATGATAAATCAATTGTTTTAACTCCCCATTATAATAATATACAGCCAAAATTTACAGGAGCTGTTTCTGAAGAGGAAATATTGTTCGTAGGAATTTATAATTTGGGATTTGCTGCAATACGTAACGACTGTGTCGGTAACTCAATCGTAGAATGGTGGTGTAATAGACTTGAAAGCAAGTGTTATGCTGATAAAATTGACGCACTACATGTTGATCAACGATGGATGGATTTTATCCCCGGATTTTTTCCTAATGAAACCAAGATTACTCATCATCCAGGGATAAATGTAGCAATATGGAATCTTCACGAAAGAGAACTGCTGGTATTAGAAAAAAGTTATTTCATTAAAGATCTCGCGAGTCAATCAGTTTATCCACTGTTATTTTTTCACTTTTCAGGTTTTGAGCCCAATAGGCCATCTGTATTGAATCGGAGACATCCTCAGTTTAATACAGATATTTTCCCATCATTTATCCCTATAATAAACGAATACATTGAAGCCGAATATCGAAATGGATATGCGATATATCATGGATTAAAGTATGCTTTCAATGAGTTTAATAATGGGATGAATATTTTACCGATATATCGTAGATGGTATCGTGTTTTATCTAAAGAAATGGAATTGATAAATCCATTTGACAGCGAATCAATGTTTTATCAACTAATCGATGAAAAACACTTGTTAAATAGTGTCCCTTCAGGGGATTTTAATGCTGGGATATCAATTGAGACAAAAAAAAAGGCGAAAAAATTTGAAAAAATAGCAAAAAAAGTAGGGAGGTTTTTATGCCGAATAATAGGCATTCGGTATTATCTGATATTGCTTAAATTTATGACTAAGTACTCGAGATATGAGTACCAAATATTTTTACTGAAGTAGATTTATGATATTTTAATCTTAGTAGAATTCAACGTATCATCAATAAATTCCATATAAAATGACTATTGCAGTTGATGCTTGTAAATTGTCTCAACAGTTGGATGGGGTAGGAAATTTTTTGTTTAACGCACTTCGAGCACTCGTTAAGAATAGGTCATATAATTTTATATTATTTTCAAACAAAGAAATCCCGAATAGGATTAAAGAAAAAATATGTTTGTATGATAATGTTAAAATTATTGTTTGCAGTCCGGTAATTCTTTCATTAAACAGTTTCGTTTGGTTTCTTATAGTATTACCTTTTTTGATTAAGAAATCTAAAGTTGATTATTTTTTTGCTCCAGCTGTATTATACCCACTTTTTATACCCAAGAGTGTTAAAATCATATCGACTATTCATGATTTGGTGTATTTAGAGTATCCTCAAACAATGAGTTTACGAAATAAGGCTGGAAACAAATTATTGTTTAACCGATCAATTAAAAAAGCAAATATTCTATGGGCTGTTTCGAATTATACAAAACAGCGTCTTCTATATCATTTCAGAGATATTGACCCTCAAAAAATATTTGTTGGCTCATCTATCGCATCGAGTAAATTTTCTGAAAAGGTCCTTTCTGAAAATGAAAAAATAGGATTTCTTAAGGTCCATTCAATACCCTCCCCTTTTTTGCTCTTCGTTGGAACGATTGAGCCACGTAAAAATCTTAAATTTCTGCTTGAACTCTTTCCATTACTTCCTACTAATTTGAATTTGGTTGTAGTAGGAGCTAATGGATGGGGAGAAGAAACTGAGTTATCCAGGATACTCAATTCTGAGAATTATCCGAGACAAAGAGTCTTTTTTCTAGGATATATTTCTGATGAAGATTTAGAACTATTTTATAAAACAGCAAGCGCATTTATTAGTTGCTCAATAAACGAAGGTTTTGGATTGCCACAATTAGAAGCTATCTATTGTAATTGCCCAGTAATATGTGCAAAAAATTCTGCAATGATAGAGGTCGTTGAAGGTTGTGGAATGCTTGTAGATGGTTGGGAAAAAGCAAAATGGATAGATGCAATAAATTTTATTTTAGATATGAAACCCGACTATACTAAGAACCGAAAGCAGAAAATGGCCTATTATGATTGGAATAAGATTGCTAATAAGTTTTATTTATTCTTAAATAACTTCTGATTTTAATATGGCGGTTTTTTTAATAATTAATCTGTTTATATATGTAATATTAACAATATATTACCCTATTTATCTCACTCGGTATTTTCATCTTTCTTCCCTTAATCCAATAGTAATTTCTTTTTTGTTTTATGCGCCTGTCATATTATTTAAAACTTTTATTGGGCCCATGTTCGCTCTAGAAAATGGTATTCTTAATATTTATTTTAATTATGCCATTTTAATGTCTAATATTGATCTTATTATCAAATTATTAATAACCTCTTTATTACTTAGGACTTTCCATAGGAGGCATATTGATTCTAAAATAATTAATTTAATCGCTCCTAAATGGAAAATATCGGCTATTAGGATGAAGCGCGCTTCTAGTCTTTGTTTATTCTTTTTTTTTATTTGTTTTATTCTATTGGCTTCACATTCGTATGGAATAGTAAATTGGATAATTTCGCCAAGGACAGGGTATCAACTTTATCGAAGTGGAGCTGGTGTGTTTTACGCACTTTCTCTTTTATTCCTATCAACATCTTTTGCCTTAAGGTTGATATATACAATACGGTTTAAATCTATTTTTATTTGGACTTTATTCTATTTGTTTTTAGTTTGGTTTATGGGTTCAAAAGGCTTCTTACTTGACTTTGCTATCTTTTATTTTATCATTTTATGGTTTAAAAATTACAGACATCTTAATCGTTTAATAAAGATTGGAATACCTGCTATATTCGCTATTCTACTTATGAATTTTGGCAGTATTAATATTGAAGATATTACGGCTTATTTTGATTATTACGTTAATAGTGCTCATTATTATGAAGAGTATTTTAATGGAGGAATAGATTTGTTTAATGGAGAAATTTTATTGTCAAATTTTTGGAGCCTTGTTCCTAGGATTATTTACCCTGAAAAACCATATGTTTATGGTTTTCTGTTGGTAAATGAACATTTTTTCCCTGGAGCTGCTGAAGCAACAAATACACCTGCGTTTGGTGGACCAATAGAATCATTTGCTGATTTTGGTATTATTGGTATTGTCATTTCTTCAGTTTTCAATTTTACTACCTGGTTTAATGTGTTTTGTAATAATGTGATTTTTAAGTCAATATCATTTGAGCAAATACAAAGTAACCCAATATTAATATATATTGTTTTGATATTATTTGCACCTAGTTTTATGACTTTTATTGAATTCCCATTATCGTTTTTTGTATTCTTATTTTTAATGGGGGGAATTTCAATATGTAATCGGGTTGTTGTTAAGAATATATAAGATATTTATAATCGGAAATGATATATTTGGATAATATCATATTTTCTCTTCAAAAATCAGGCGGAATATCTGCTGTCTGGTATGAACACCTTAAACGATTGTTAAAGGATGAAATGGCAAATGATAAATTAAAAATTATTGAATATGATTCAGCCGAAGACAATATATTCCGACAAGAGTTACAGATCAATGATTCGATAGTTCATAAAAAGTCATCAAAATTTCTTAAAATTAGGCGATATATAAATCCAGTAATCACTTCTCTATCAGAATCTTTCATATTCCACTCTTCGTATTATCGTACATGTGGTAATAAAGAATCGATAAATATAACAACAGTTCACGATTTTACGTATGAATATTTTACGAAAGGCTTTCCCAAGATAGTTCATTGTTTGCAAAAATATCAGTCTATACGTAATTCTGATTTAATAATCTGTATTTCCCAAAATACTAAAAATGATCTGCTTAAATTTCTGCCAGATGTTGATGAAAATAAGGTAAGAGTTGTGTATAATGGTGTGAGTGATGATTATATTCAGATACAAGATCATAAGATAACTCATTCGGAAGAAGAACCATTTGTGCTTTTTGTCGGGGCAAGAGGAGGATATAAGAATTTTGCACTTGCGGTTGAGGCACTTGCTGAGACTCATTTCAAACTTGTTGTTGTTGGTGCTCCGTTATCTGATTTTGAAATAAAGCATCTCGAATCAAAACTCGGAAATAAACGATACAAATATAAGGGTCGAGTATCAAATTTAGAACTTAACAGGCTATACAATTCTGCTTTTTGTCTTCTTTATCCATCATCTTACGAAGGTTTCGGTATTCCGGTTATTGAAGCGCAAAAAGCCGGTTGCCCGGTAATTGCTGCAAATTGTTCATCGATCCCTGAAATTGTCGGTGATAAATCGTTGTTAATAAATTGCTTTTCAGTGGCAGAGATTGTTAAAAAATTAATCATATTAAAAACTCATCCATCCATCCGTGAAGAATTAATAGAATTAGGTATAGAAAACTCGAAAAGATTCTCATGGGATATTACATATTCAAATATTCTAAAAATATACAATGAAGCGCAAAATATGATTAAATAATAAAATTTAATTATGACCATTTCAATTATCACTGCCACGTATAATAGCAGTGCAACGCTTCGTGATACTTTTGAAAGCGTTTTGCGTCAATCGTACAAAGATATTGAATACATTGTGATTGATGGTAAATCAAAGGACAATACACTTGACATCATCTGTGAATATGAGCCAAAGTTTAATGGCAGAATGCATTGGGTTTCTGAATCTGATCGGGGGTTATATGATGCGATGAACAAAGGGATCAGAATGGCAACAGGTGATGTGATAGGAATATTGAACAGTGATGATTTTTATACTTCTGATGACATATTGCAGCATGTCGCATTAGAAATTTCGGATGTCGATGCCGTATATGGCGATATTCATTATGTGGACGATTCAGACTTGAGAAAATGTGTGCGCTATTATTCTTCAAAATCGTTCCGGCGTTGGAAGATGCGTCTTGGATTCATGCCAGCTCATCCTTCGTTTTATTGTCGCCGTACTGTGTATTTGCGCTATGGCCTTTTTGACACAGATTTCAAAGTTGCTGCCGATTTCGAACAATTATTAAGGTTGATTTATATCAACAACATATACGTTAAATATCTTCCTATTGATTTTGTGACCATGCGTACTGGAGGAATATCCACATCTGGATTTCAAAGTCATAAAAGAATAATTAGGGATCATATGCGAGCATATGAAAAAAATAATATTCAGTCTAATTATATGTTAGAAATGTTTAGATATCTATATAAAATATTTTCGATTGTAATTCAAAGAATATCAGTGATATATGAGAAAATATAATGTACGTATGAAAACCGCATTAATTACTGGTATAACGGGTCAAGATGGTTCGTTTCTTGCAGAGTTTTTATTGGAGAATGGGTATGAGGTTCATGGTACAATTCGGCGTTCTTCCGTGGATTTTCGTGAACGTATTGCTCATCTTGAGGGCCATCCGAGTTTCCATTTACATTATGCCGATTTAGGCGACTCTATGTCGATTATACAAGTCGTTTCGAAAGTTCTTCCTGACGAAATTTATAATCTTGCAGCTCAGAGCCATGTACAAGTATCGTTTGATTCTCCTGAATTTACAGCCGATGTCGATGCTACGGGTGTTCTGCGCATCCTCGAGGCTGTGCGGCTATGTGGATTAGCGAGGACGTGTCGTATTTACCAAGCGTCTACTTCTGAACTTTATGGTAAGGTGGAGGAAGTACCTCAGAATGAAAAAACACCATTTCATCCGTATAGTCCTTATGCCGTTGCCAAACTTTACGGTTATTGGATTGTGAAAGAGTATCGTGAAGCTTATGGCATGTTCTGTTGTTCAGGGATTCTGTTCAACCATGAATCGGAACGGCGTGGTGAAACGTTTGTTACACGCAAAATCACACTCGCTGCTGCTCGAATAGCACAAGGGAAACAAGAAAAGTTGTATCTCGGCAATCTTTCGTCGTTACGTGATTGGGGATATGCTAAAGATTATGTGGAGTGTATGTGGTTGATTCTCCAAAATGAAAAACCGGAAGATTTTGTTATTGCTACTGGCGAGCAACATTCTGTACGGGAATTTTGCGAACTTGCTTTTCGTCGCGTAGGTATCGAACTGCGTTTTGAAGGAAAAGATGCTGACGAAAAAGGAATTGATGTCAAAACTGGCAAAGTTTTAATAGAGGTTTCCCCTGATTTTTATCGACCGACCGATGTGGTTAATCTTTGGGGGGATCCTACCAAAGCGAAACGACAGCTTGGTTGGGATCCTGCTCAAAAGACTTCGTTCAAACAACTTGTTAATTTGATGGTTGATGCCGATATGGCGAAGGTTGCAGTCGAACGGGCTGGTGAACAAGTTAGAACAAATTTGGTTGAATATCTTGAAAAAGGTATCGTAAAATAGTATTTTGCTTTACTTTTGTATCAGAATACAGGATTCTTATGGAAAAAGATTCAAAAATTTATATTGCCGGCCATAGAGGTATGGTCGGATCGGCTATTATGCGCGAATTGGAGCGTCAAGGATATCGCAACATTATTACTCGTACTCACAAAGAGTTGGATCTGATTGATCAGCGGGCTGTCAATGATTTCTTCGCTTCTGAAAGGCCTGATTATGTATTTCTTGCCGCGGCTAAGGTGGGAGGTATCGAAGCGAATCGTTCGGCACTTGCCGATTTTATTTATGATAATATGATG
Source organism: uncultured Alistipes sp. (assembly GCA_947623305.1). Lineage (GTDB taxonomy): Bacteria > Bacteroidota > Bacteroidia > Bacteroidales > Rikenellaceae > Alistipes. The sequence continues at coordinate 22,410 of CANQGQ010000006.1, forward strand.
CTGGAGATGAACGTGATAAATGCGGCATGGCGCAATGGATGCCGAAAGCTGGAGTTTCTCGGTTCATCGTGTATATACCCGCGCATGGCTCCGCAACCAATGCCGGAGAATTGCCTGCTTACGTCAGAGCTTGAAAAAACTAACGAGGCTTACGCTCTCGCAAAAATTGCAGGGCTGAAATATTGCGAGTATCTTAACCGCCAATATGGTGCTGATTACATTTCGGTGATGCCTACTAACCTTTACGGGCCAAACGATAATTATCATCCTACACATAGCCATGTGTTGCCCGCACTTATACGTCGCTTTCATGAGGCTAAAGAGCAAGGACAGCCTGAAGTGGTGTGCTGGGGCAACGGAAGCCCGTTACGCGAATTTCTTTATGTTGATGATCTTGCGAACCTTTGTGTATTCTTGATGAATAATTATTCAGGTAGCGAACCGGTTAATGCAGGTACTGGTAAGGAGTTGAAAATATGCGAATTGGCAGAACTCGTCGCTGCTACGGTAGGTTATACGGGCCGGATCGTGTGGGATACCACTAAACCTAATGGTACACCTCGTAAGCTTCTCGATGTTAGTAAAGCCGCATCGCTTGGTTGGACTTATAGTACTGAATTACCGGATGGTATCAAACTTGCTTATGAGGATTTTCTGAATAATCCTATTCGCGCGGAAAGATAATTTTTGTTGTTCTTATTTAAAGTTTCCCCTGCCAGAATATTTTGGCAGGGGTACTTTTTTATAGGGGTCTTATTTGTTTATTTCAGATGCCGCTGAATCCAGTCCAGATGGCTGCGCTCAGTGGCTTCGGAGGTCCAATGCTCGTTGATGGGAGTAATCAGTGCCTCTTTGGGGCAAGCTAATGTGTTGTAGACGGCGTAACTGGTCGTAGGCGGGCAGGTGTCGTCGTTGAATCCCCACGTCAGATAGGTGTCGGCCTTGACGAAGCGCGCGAAGTTCACGACGTCATAATAAGCCATCGTGCGTAATTTTTCGGGCGTATCCATCCCCGCGACGCGGAAAAAGTGCGGGTATCCGCCGGCCCGACCGGCCTTGTAACCGGCCATGTCGGCTAATGCCGGATGATTCGCGACGCAAGCCGTAACCCGATCGTCCAAACCGGCCGTGATGATCGACAAAGCTCCGCCTTGGCTGCCGCCCTGCACGATGATGTTGCGGCCGTCCCATTCGGGCAACGAGGTCAACAGGTCGATGGCCCGAACGCAAGCCAAATAGACCCGCTTCATGTAGTAATTGTCGCGATTCTCCAATCCGTTCATCAGATAACCGTTTTCGCGACCGTTGAACGCATTGCTGATCTCTTTGAACGTCTCGGCGGGAAGCGTCGGATTCAATCCGTGGATTTCGATTTCGAACCGGATCATCCCCGCTTCGGCATAGTATCGGTGGCGCAGCGGTTCTTTGATGGTCTTGATGCCGGCCCCGGGAGGGCACAATACCACCGGACAACTTTCTGGCTGGGCGTTCTTCGGGTAGAACAGATAACCGTAGATGGCTTGTCCTCGGTTATTCAGCAGGAGTTTTATTAAATAACAATCAATTACATCGGTGCAGTATTCGGGGGCGGGCGTCTTCGTATAGGTCAGCGGAAAACGGGCCGCTTCGGCCTTGTTGGCGTCCCAGAACGCTTCGAAATCATCGGGCAGGCTCGTGTACGGCTCGATTTTTTCAGGTGAAAAGCCTACCTTGATGTGGTGGCGATAGCTCTTTCCGTCCACCTCGGCAGTCAGACGGCAGTCGCGGAACCCGGGCTGTTTCATCGTGCCGATCGGCACGACGGCACGGCCTTTTTTGAACACCACCCACCCTGACGTGTCAGCGGGCATCATGTCTCCGCCGATTTCGTAGTGGACGGAGATGCCGTCCTGCGGAATGCCGTAGCGGTAAAACTGCACCTCGACGGAGGCTTTTTCACCGGTCGCATAGAGCCAGTCGGCGTGGTCGGGGACGGTTACCCACAACACATCGCTTCGGTAGGGGTAATTTTCGGCTCGAACAGATAGAAGCCCCACGGTCAACAGTCCAAGAGCAAGCAGGAATCGTTTCATCTTTTTGGAAAATTCGGTTTCTCAACGTACAAGATACGAAAAAACAGGGGAAATAAAAAATCCCGTCCGGCAAGGACGGGATTTTTGATAAGGGTCGTGCGAATAAAAATCAACCGAGGTAGGATTTCAGCAGCTTCGACCGCGACGAATGGCGCAACCGGCGGATTGCTTTTTCTTTGATCTGACGGACGCGTTCGCGGGTCAAGTCGAACTTTTCGCCGATCTCCTCCAATGTCATCTCCGAGCATCCGATGCCGAAGAAGTATTTGATGATGTCGCGTTCGCGTTCCGTCAAGGTTTCCAAAGCACGGTCGACCTCCGTCGAGAGCGATTCGTTGATTAGCCCTCGGTCGGCATTCGGCGAGTCGGGATTTACCAGCACGTCGAGCAGCGAGTTGTCCTCGCCGTCGGCGAACGGCGCATCCACCGAAACATGCCGACCGGCCACGCGCAGTGTATCGGTTACTTTGTCGCGCGGAAGCGACAGTTCCGAAGCCAATTCGTCCGGCGACGGCGTGCGTTCGTGCTCCTGTTCGAAACGGGCGAACGCTTTGTTGATTTTGTTCAACGATCCGACCTGATTGAGCGGCAGCCGCACGATGCGCGACTGCTCGGCCAAAGCCTGTAGAATCGACTGACGAATCCACCACACGGCGTAGGAGATGAATTTGAAACCGCGCGTTTCGTCGAATTTCTCCGCCGCCTTGATCAATCCGAGGTTGCCTTCGTTGATGAGGTCGGGCAGGCTCAATCCCTGGTTCTGGTATTGCTTGGCCACCGAGACCACGAAACGCAGATTGGCCTTCGTGAGCTTTTCGAGCGCTTCCTGGTCGCCTTTTTTGATCCGTTGGGCGAGTTCCACCTCCTCCTCGACCGTGATGAGCTCCTCCTTGCCGATCTCCTGCAAGTATTTGTCCAACGAAGCGCTCTCGCGGTTGGTGATGGATTTCGTAATTTTTAGCTGACGCATATTTATTAAGTTTTTATTAGCGCGGTAGAACGTTATTACGGTTCATGCCCATTTCTTCGCTTCCGGTGCGGTAGAACGTTATTGCGGTTCATACCCATTTCTTCGCTTCCGGTGCGGTAGAACGTTATTGCGGTTCATACCCATTTCTTCGCTTCCGGTGCGGTAAAACCTCGCTGCGGTTCGTGTCCTCTTCTTCGCTTCCGGCGACTGTCGCAAACGGTTCTTTGAACCGTGCGGGCCGCAGCCTCCGGCGGCGGAGGCCCGCCACTTGCATGTCGTGCCATCCGCAGGCTGCGCCCGCACAAAATTACACGTTCGATTCGGCAATCGCCATTACTCCACGAACGTATAGCTGGCGGCACGTCCCGTTCCGTTGCGGGTCGGATAGACCCCGTCGATCGTGCGGACTTTGTCGGTCATGCGCCGCATGTCGTCGAGCAAGCGGATCGGTTTGTCGTTGATGTACGTGATGACGAATCCCTCTTTGATTCGGGCACGGGCCATCAATCCATCGGCTTTCACGCCGACCACCTGCACGCCGCCGCGAATATCGAGCTGGCGGCACAACTTCTCGCCGGCATCGGCGAATTTTCCGCCGAGCGTTTCGACCACATCGACATCCTCGCGTGTAAGCAACTCGGTCTTACCGGCTTTATTACGCAAAGTAACCTCGAATTGTTTCATTTTGCCTGCTCTTTTTACCGACAAAACGATTTTATCGTTGGGACGATGCTTGGCGATCTGTTCCTGCAGCGTCGACGCTTCCGTGATTTTCACACCGTCGATCGCCATGATGACGTCGCCCTTGCGGATGCCCGCCTCGGAGGCGGCACCGCCCTCTACGACGCTGGCCACATAAGCGCCGCCGATTTCCTTGACACCGGCATCCTTGCCTTCGTCGCTATCGAGAAAATCCTGATCGACCGGACGGAACTGGATGCCCAGCAGGGCCCGTTGCACGACGCCGAACTCCTTCAAATCGACCACCACTTTGCGGACGATCGACTCGGGAATGGCGAACGAATAGCCGACGTAGCTGCCCGTCTGCGATTTGATGAGGGTGTTGATGCCCACCAATTCGCCGCGGGTGTTGACCAGCGCGCCGCCCGAATTGCCCGGGTTGACGGCCGCATCGGTCTGGATGAACGATTCGATGCTGAAATCGTTCGGAATGGCCCCCAATTGACGGGCTTTGGCGCTCACGATACCGGCCGTGATGGTCGATTGCAGGTCGAACGGCGAACCGATGGCCAGCACCCATTCGCCCAATCGCAGGGCATCCGACGATCCGAACGGCAGGGTCGGCAGATCGGTCGCGTCGATTTTCAGCAGGGCGAGGTCGGTCGCTGCGTCTTTGCCGATCAGTTTCGCATCGAATTTTCGACCGTCGTAGAGCTTCACGCGCAGGGTGGTCGCGCCGTCGGCTACGTGGTTGTTCGTTACGATATAGCCGTCGGACGACAGAATCACGCCTGAGCCTCCTCCTCGACGCTCCTGATAACGGGGCTCATCGCCGTTCGAGCGGCCGCGTTGTTGCGGAAGGCCGAAAAATTCGCGGAACGGATCGAGAAACGGATCGTAACCGTAGCCCGATTGCGGTACCTCGACTTTCTGCACGACCTCGATGTTGACCACAGCCTGCACCGCATTTTCGGCGGCATAGGTCAGGTCGGGATACTGTTCGGCCTGATAGGACGTAAAGTGCGTGCCGGCCGTCTGTTCGTAGGCGGATCGGCTGTCGACGTAGGTTGCTTGCTGCTCCGATTTGTCGGAAAGGGCCCATGCTGTCGTACCGCCGGCTGCGGCGGCCACGGCAATCACTCCCATAAATAAAAATGCCTTTTTCATAAATGTTGACGTGTTGTTGTTTGTTCCGTACGTTTCGGAACCGTGTCGGCTCGGCGGCCGCGTTCGGTTCCGGATTGATTCGTTCAGAGGCAAATTTCGAGCATAGGCATGTGTTCGTTCTTTTTCGTATTCGATGGACTAACGCATCCGAACCGGCGGTTAGTATGCGATGCGGATGATTTTTTCGATCCGCCCCAACGCGAGGCCCCTATCCGAACATGTCGGATAGGGGCCTCGCGGTTGTTCCGTCTCTGGGAGCGCCGTTTTATCGCGTTATTGTTCTTTCACGCAGCGGATGGACGCAAAGATGTTTCCGGTCGGAAGATTCTTCGTCTCGATGAGTTTCTGACCGATATTCCAGACCCGAAGATAGTATATCCGGTCAGCGCTCTCCTTGGTCGAACTCATCACATAGTTGCGATCGGAAAAGTATCCGTATCCCTCGGCATTGCTCACGATATATCCCGACTCCTGGAAGAACGCTCTGCCCGTAGTTTTCGCCAGGTCGACCAGTTCATTGATTTTCGGAAGGCGCCACCCTTCGGGACAAATTCCGCGCACCGTCGACTCATCGTTCAACACGGGATCGGCTCCGGCCCTTGCGGTCGAATAAGTGTAGAGGATTCCCAAGGTTGCCGCCGACTCTTCTTTGCCGTCCGGATACTTGTAATCGGTGGGGTGGGTTGCGTTTTCCGGAATGTAACGCAGATTCTGGGCCATCCATTCTCGTCCGGCGATGATTTGGGTCGGATAGGTTACTCCTCCATAGGTCAAGCCCTGACCTTCCTGGCCTTGATCCGGAGCGACCGGTTCCGTGATGATCGTCTTGTTTTCATCCATGTCCTGTTCGATGACGCCGCCGCTGCCCCAATCCTGGATTTGGCCCGTGAATTCGGCTTCGATGTGGTCTTGCGTTTCGGAGATTTTCAGTTGGAGGGTGTACCGTTTGCCTTGAAGCAGGACGACGTTGGAGAAGGATTGGCTCGAGTAACCGGCACTGGTTTTGACGTTGATTTGCATCTGGGCCTTTTGGGGCGGAAGGATGATATCGTAGGTCTTGTTCGCCGTGATTTCGTGCGCCGTTATCGCCGTTGCCGCAGCGTTCGCATCGACAGCTACGGTTTGTGCTTCGATATTCGCATCGACTGTCGGGATGAACCCGTTGATTTCGATTTTTTCGATGGTGGCGCCTTCGGGGAGTTCGACTGTGATGTCGATTTTCGCAAGGAGGTGATAGAAAGTCAGTTCGACAGGTGAGAAGGTCGGTTCCACATTGGACTTAGTGGCTCCCAGCAGATCCGAAAGCGTGTATCCGGTGCCTCGTTGGTCGGTCTTCACCGTAAAAGAGCCGGGTTGTCCGGTTTCCGCATAGGGATAGTAGGCAATGACGGTCGAGGTTCCCTCGGTTTCCGGATACCATTGCACGCCGTTAGCCGAAAAGGTACTGCCGTCGTAAATGAATTTTTGGTTGGCGAGATAGTTCGATCCGTCTTGTTTGCGAACGGTTACGCCGATGGCATCCGGATTTTCGAAATGGGTATCGGTCGCTCTCGAGCGGATGTCCGGTGCGATTCGGAGTTCCGGTGCTGCTGCCTGCGGTTCATGGTGTTCATCCGAGCAGCACGTTGCGGTAAGAAGAGTTGAGAGCAATAAGAAAGAATAGAAAAACTTCATAAATAAACGAGAATAAATATTTACTTAAGAGGCACAAAAGTAAGTAATTTTTCTAAAAAGTGGAACAGGAGGCCGCAGAAAATGATAGGTCTCGATTTTATGTCCGTATGTATAAATGCAAAAAAATTTACAAATCGTCTCCTGATGGATTGATTGTATTTGCATCGTGCTCCACCAACAGGAATTTTATTAAGATTGACCATTATATATACTATTTTCCACCGAATCGAGTTAGCCAATGTATTTACATTGCCGTCGGTCGTGCTGATCGCGGCGAAGCCGCGTTTACAAATTGGATCCACCCCTAAACCCCCGCCTTGGCGGGGGCTTCAGTCGGAACTCGAAAGATGATACGGTTTTGGATTACCGTCGGTGTAAATTTGTATCTAATCGCCTAAAAAAGAACCGAGGCAATGAATAAAATTGTCTCGGTTTTCGATTCGTGGGAGCTGAGGGATTCGAACCCCCGACCCTCTGCTTGTAAGGCAGACGCTCTGAACCAGCTGAGCTAAGCTCCCTACTTTCTTAAAAATGGCTCGGGACTGCAAAGGTAACGCTTTTTCGATAAACGCCAAATCTTTTTGCGGATTTTTTGTTTCCTCTACTTTCATGACGTTGCGATTCTTCGCTCGTCAGCGCGTTACTTAATCGAATTTTTTCGAACGATTCGGTCTCCTTGCTCGTTTCCTCACTCGGACCCCCCCCCTTCGCTTTCGATGCAACCCTCGCGCATTGGCGCCTGAACAAGGACTTGAACCTAGGACCCCATGATTAACAGTCATGTGCTCTAACCAACTGAGCTATTCAGGCTTCGAAGCCGGCACCTTCGCCGTTTCGGAGTGCAAATATAAGGCAAAATTCTTTTCATGCAAAATTTTTCGCGATTTTTTTGAATTGAGGCAAGGATTTTTCCGGATGCCGGCATCCGAAAAAAACAAACTCCGGACCGGGAGACTTGCGGAAACGAAAACAATACCCCATGACCGGATAGATGCGCGGTGGGCATACGCGATGCCGTTTGCGTGATCCTATCTTGGAGGAACATTCGCCGATTGTCCGTTTGCTTGTGAAAATTGTCAGATTCTCTTCCGCGGACGCTCTTGAAATTGTTCCGAAATGGGGTATTGCATGAGCGATTGGCAGGTCGTTATCTCTTTCGGCCGGTTGTTTTTTATTCTTTGTCGTTCTTTGCAAATTTCGGGCCGAACCGATCATTCGTTCGAGTCGATTGCACTATTTTTTCGGTCATTCGATGCCGATACCGCATCCGTCGTTCCGGGCAGCACGAAATGCAACAAAGCGGCCGCCGTCTTTTCGGGTTCTTCCAGAAAGCCCATGTGCCCCGAATGTTCCAGCCAGACGACTTCGGCTTCCGGATGTTGGGCGACCATCCGTTCCGCCGTCTCAACCGGAATATAATCGTCCTTGCGCCCTAAGATGAAGCAGACGGGAACTTTCGTCGTCCGCAGCATTTCGTTGCGGTCTTTGCGGGCGATCATCCCGTTCAGCAGGGCGATGATTCCCGCATCTTCGGTTACGAAAATCTGTTCGGTCAGGTCTTCGATCGCATCCTGCATACGGTCGCGGTTCTCCTCGGCAAATCCGGCGCTGGGGGCGCTCCGCGTCAGCAACTCCTTGCGGCCGGATCGGATTATTTCGATTTCGCGCCGCCGGTTTTCTTGCTTTTCGGGCGTGTCGGCGTTGGGGGTCGAGCTGAGCAGCACCAACCCGTCGAGCAGCTCGGGATGACGCTCGCACAACGCCAAAGCGACGTATCCGCCCATCGAATGGCCCACGACCGTGCATCGTCGGATACCGAGCGCCCGAATGCCGTCGGCGACGGTGTCGGCCAGAAACTCCATCGAGTGCATTTCGCCGTTCACGACCGAGATGCCGTGCCCGGGGAGATCCATGCTCACCACCCTCAATTCTTTGTAAAGCAACTTAATAAAATCGTCCCATACGAGCATCGACTCGAGATAACCGTGCAACAGGACGACGCATCGGTCGCCGACCTGCGAGTCGCAGACATGCAATGCCGTCTCTCCGGCCATGATGAATTTTTCAGTCATACGCGCGAGGGTCTTTGAGGATCGTCGTTCATTCGGTGGTGCCGCTGAAGACCCGTCGGGCGGGGCCGGTCAGCCGGATGTCGTTGTATTGTTGCGCGCCGTCGCGATGGAAGCGGACTTGCAGTCGGCCGCCGTGCACTTTGATGTCGAATTTGTGTACATCGGGTTGCAGCGCGAAATTGGCGACCAATGCGGCGGCCGTGGCGCCCGTTCCGCAGGCGAGGGTCTCGTTTTCGACTCCGCGTTCGTAGGTGCGTATCCGCAGTTTGCCGTCGTCCAATACTTCGACGAAATCGACGTTCGTCCCCTGCGGAAAGTGCTCCGCATCGTAGCGGATTTTGCGGCCGCGGCCGCAGACGTCGACGGCATTGGCGTATTCGACGAACTCCACATAGTGGGGCACGCCCGTGTTGAGTGCCCAGCCCGTTCCGACCGTGCGTATCTCGGATACGGGCATCATGCCTAATTCGATCTCGCCGGTCGGCCCTTTCACCGTCCGCAACAGGGCTTCGTGGGGGCCGTCGGTCGCTTCGAACCGGCAGGTCTCGTTGCAAAGTCCCAGATGCCGGACGAACAGGGCGAAACAACGGGCTCCGTTGCCGCACATCTCGCCCTCAGAACCGTCGGCATTGAAATAGTGCATGATGTCGGTTCCGGCATCGTTGCGGGTGAGGGTCATCAGGCCGTCGGCTCCGATGCCGAAGTGCCGATCGCACAATCGGGCGACCGCCTGCGGATCGGGTCGGAATAGCTGCTTGCGGTTGTCGATGAGTATGAAGTCGTTGCCGGCTCCTTCGTATTTGGCGAATGCAATGGGCATGGGTTCGTGTTTGTACTCGGCGAGGGGCAGGCGCGATTCACCGAGTGATCGTTTTCGCCGCCTCTTTAATAAAAATTCGATCTCACAAAAATAGCAAAATTATCCGTTAATCGGTCGGTTCGGAGCAGGAAACTGCACGGATTGCATCAGAATTTCAGTTCCAATTGACCGATCATGTGATTGAAGGTCCGTCGATGGTGGGGGGTCAGGCCGTATTCGCGTATCGCCAGACGATGCTCGCGGGTGGGATAGCCCTTGTTCCGCTGCCAGCCGTACTGCGGGTACTCCTCCGCAAGGCGGCACATGTATTCGTCGCGGTGCGTTTTGGCCAAGACCGAGGCTGCGGCGATGTCGGCGTATTTCCCATCGCCCTTGACGATGCACTGGTAGGGGATGTCGAGCTGCGTCCGGAACCGGTTGCCGTCGATGGCCAAGAAGGCCGGCCGCACGCGCAACTGTCCAACAGCCAGCGACATCCCTTCGAACGATGCGTTCAGGATGTTGATTTCGTCGATGCGGGCTGCTGCAACGGCTTCGACCGCCCAGGCGATGGCCTCGCGTTCGATTACTTCGCGCAGCAAATCGCGGTTGCGGGCGGTCATCTGTTTCGAATCGTTCAGCCGGTCGTCGTGGAAATCGGGCGGCAGAATGACGGCGGCGGCGAACACGGGCCCCGCTAAACAACCCCGTCCGGCCTCGTCGCAACCGGCCTCGTCGACGATATATTGATATTGAAGTTCCAACACGATGAACAAAGTTAGCGCTTTTTTGATTTCGTTTCGACTTTTTTCTCTATTTTTGGGGGTATCCTTCGGTGGTTCCGACCAGTTCCGAAACACTTTCGGAGAAGGAAGGATCGCATAGGAGGCTTATTCAGACCGATCTATGAAACTGCAATTCGCCCGACAGCCTTTTGTGCCGGCTTTTCTGACGTTGCTCGTCGTGTGTGCCGTCGCCTTGTGGGGCGTTGCGCCTGCCGGGCCCGTGGAAGGCGTTGCAGCTGCGCACGCTTCGGGTCGGATCGGCGCAGGAATGGCTTTTGCGATGCCGCGCGAAATACTGCTCCGGTTTCAGGCGGCTTGGCCCGGCCTGGCTCGTTGGTTGGCACTGTTCGCTGCTCTTTATGCCGGTATCGCCGTCGGACGCATTTCGGTAAGGCCCAATCTCTACGGGCTCAATACCTGTCTTTCGATTCCGTTGTTCGGCATGTTGGTCTGCTGCTTGGTGGGCCGCGACATTTCGTTGGCAGTTTTTTGCGCGGCGATGCTGTTGGCAGTCGCCGTGAAACGCTTTTGTGCGGCTTTCCGCAACGGTTACAGTTTCGATCTGTTGTTCCGGGCTTCGTTCTGTTTGGGGCTGTTGGTCTTGATTCAGCCTGCGGCATTGCCGTTGCTGCTGTTGCTGCCGTTCGGTGTGCTGCTCTTTCGACGAACCCAACGCGAAACCGTGGTTGCATTGGCCGGTCTGTTGCTTGCTCCTTTGCTGTTGTGTTATGGGAATTGGTTGTTCGGCGGAGCGTTTCTTGCGCCGCTCATCGTTGTATGGAACGATTTTTTCGGCGGCGAATTTTGTGCGCTGTTCCGTTCGGGCATGACGCCTTGGCTCGGTGTGGCCGGCGGTTTTTTGTGGCTGAATATCTGCGGCATCGGCTCGATCTGGGCCAATTTCTATTCCGTAGGCGCGCGGGCGCGCTATCTGCTTATATATAATATAGGTGTGCTGGTGCTTTGCATCGGTTCGCTTTGCGGCCCGGCCGTCGAGACGGCCGATGCGGCCTGGATGGCCGTTCCGTCGGCTGTTTTGTTGCCTTTCTTCTTCGTGCGGATCTACGCGACTTTCTCGACGTTGCTCTATCTGGCGATTCTGGCGGTTGCTATGGCCGTTCTGTTCCTGCCGCTCGTTTGAGCGGCGCGGAGGGCTCCCGTTGCGTTTCCGCTACCGTATTCGACATGCCGACTGGTCGATAAGCATTCGACCGATTGATAAAAATGGGCGAAAAGATGTCCTATATGGGCTTTTCGCTCGTTTTTTGCGCCCCGAAATACAATAATATATTGTAAGATTAAATAATATATTGTATTTTTGACGTCGGAAAAGGAAAGGTACGTAGCTTTCCGGACTTCCGGATTCGATCCAATTCAATGAATAAGCATATGAAAAGTTCAATCATCTCTTCCGTTCCTGCCCAGCAGCCGATGATCGTGAAGTACACCGAATCGGCTCACAACGGCATCCAGTCCCAGACCCTCGCCCGTTATGCGATCGGATACGTGTTGCGTGGCACGAAACACATCTACGACGGCGACAAGCGTCAGGTGCTCAACCGCGGCGACGTGTTCTACATGGGCGTCGGGCGCCATTACGTCGAGGACGTTCCCGACAGCGGTCAGCCCTTCGAACAGATACTGTTCTATTACACGCCGGCCGACCTGCAGCGCATCCTGCTCCATCTGAACATTACCTATGGACTGAACATTTCGAACGAACACCTGTGCGAGCGGTGCAGCGGCCAGTCGCACGTCGCGATGCCGGGATGGAACGCCTTGCGCAATTTCTTTGCCAATACGAATAATTATCTGCGCGACGAGGATTTCCGCCACGACGAGACGGCCGAAAACATCAAGATGACCGAATTGATCTATCTGATCGTGTCGCACGAGGATTGCTGCCTCAAAAGCAAGGTGCTGAACAATGCCGATGCCGCGAAAGAGAATTTCGAACAGATCGTTTACGATCACATTTTCAACGACGTCTGCATCGAGGAGCTGGCCCGACAGACCAACCGTTCGTTGACCTCGTTCAAAAAGGAGTTCAACCGGCATTTCCAGATGCCGCCGCATCGTTGGTATATCCGGCAGCGGTTGATGCACTCGCGGCTGTTGTTGATCTCGACGTCGAAGTCGATTTCCGAAATCGGCAACGAATGCACGTTCCCGAACACGTCGCATTTTATCAAACTTTTCAAAAAGGAGTTCCACATGACGCCGGCGACCTATCGGAACAGCCACCTCGGAACGCGCGCGCAACAACCGAAGGATGAGGCACCCGAAGCCGAGTGGTTGCGCACGGCTTTGTAGGCGGTCGGCTTGCGAATCGGATGTAATTAAAAAATTTTAATTATGAATCGGTTCAATTCGACGAAAAAATTGAAAAAATGTTGCAAAATATTTGTTTTTTCGTGAAAAAGTATTACTTTTGTTGACGAAAAAAGTGGGAAAACCCACACTCTCTCATTAAACCTAACTAACCTAACCAAGAGTTCCGACGCTGGGAAGCATCGGGACTCACTTTTTTTGTATCTTTGGCTTCGCCGAAGATACTTTTCGTCTCGGCAAAGCACCCATAATTTAGCAGCGGCAGCGAAGATGACAATCCGAACCGGAATAAGGCTCCAGCGCATAGGGAACGCCTTTTAAAAGGCGCGACAGCGAAAATGACTGCCGAAAGCAAGATAACGGTCTACCGCGCTAATAAAAATTTTCGTATCTTTGCGGACATCCGAATAAAACGACATTACGATATGGCAAAGGAATTGAAAGATTTGACCAAATCCGACGAAAACTACTCGCAATGGTACAACGATTTGGTCGTGAAGGCAGGTTTGGCCGAAAATTCGGCCGTGCGCGGCTGCATGGTCATCAAACCCTACGGCTACGCCATCTGGGAGAAGATGCACGACGCTTTGGACAAAATGTTCAAGGAGACGGGCCATCAGAATGCTTATTTCCCGCTTTTCATCCCGAAATCTTTCTTCTCGAAGGAGGCCGACCACGTGGAGGGCTTCGCCAAGGAGTGCGCGGTCGTAACCCACTACCGCCTGAAAAACGATCCTGCCGGAAACGGCGTCGTCGTCGATCCCGATGCGAAACTCGAAGAGGAACTGATCGTGCGCCCGACTTCGGAAACCATCATCTGGAGCACTTACAAGAACTGGATCCATTCGTATCGCGACCTGCCCATCCTGTGCAACCAGTGGGCCAACGTCGTGCGATGGGAGATGCGTACGCGCTTGTTCCTGCGCACGGCCGAATTCCTTTGGCAGGAGGGTCATACGGCCCATGCGACCCGTGAGGAGGCCATCGCTGAGGCAACGAAGATGGTGCATGTCTATCAGCGGTTCGCCGAAGAGTGGATGTCGCTGCCGGTCGTCGTAGGGCACAAGTCGCCCAACGAACGCTTCGCCGGTGCGGAGGATACGCTTACGATCGAGGCGCTGATGCAGGACGGCAAGGCGTTGCAAAGCGGTACGTCGCACTTCTTAGGACAGAATTTCGCCAAAGCGTTCGACGTGCAGTATGCCAACAAGGAGGGCAAATTGGAATACGTGTGGGCTACATCGTGGGGTGTGTCGACCCGCTTGATGGGCGCGCTCATCATGGCCCATTCGGACAACAACGGATTGGTGCTGCCGCCGAAACTGGCGCCGATTCAGGTGGTCATGGTGCCGATCTACAAAGGTTTGGAACAGCTCGATGAAATCCGTACACGTTTCGAGGCGATTGCCGCTGCATTGCGCGAAAAGGGCATCAGCGTGAAAATCGACGACCGCGACAATGTCCGTTCGGGCTTCAAGTTCTCGGAGTACGAACTCAAGGGCGTGCCGGTGCGATTGGCGATGGGCCCGCGCGATCTGGAAAACGGCACCATCGAACTCGTGCGTCGCGATACGCTCGAAAAAGAGACCCGTCCGCAGGAGGGGCTCGTCGATTATGTCGAGCTGCTGATGACCGATATCCAAGAAAATATCTATCGTAAGGCACTCGCTTTCCGCGATTCGATGATTACGAAGGTCGATACGTGGGAGGAGTTCCAGCGCGTGCTGGATGAAAAGGGCGGATTCATCGCGGCCCATTGGGACGGCACGGTCGAGACCGAGATAGCCATCAAGGATGCGACGAAAGCGACGATCCGTTGCATTCCGTTCGATGCGCCGGACGAGGAGGGCACGTGCATCTTCTCGGGCAAGCCGTCGCATCGGCGTGTGCTCTTTGCGCGCAGCTATTAGTTTTTGACCGTGTTGTGCTCGTCGGGCGCGATAGCTCCGCGCCCTTGCCGCACGGGCGTTCCCCGAGCATTAAGGGGGGGGCGACGGATTGCATCCGTCTGCAAGACCGAATATTTTTGCCTTTCTGGCGGTCGTTGTCGTTAGCACCTCGATTTGCAGGTCGCAGCCTGCGGCCCGCGCGACGCAAAGCGTCGCAATCATTTTTAGGCAAAATGGTCGGGAGCGAAGAAGTCGTTCGAAAACACCGAAAACATTCCAACGCATCGAAGGCGTGGTAGCGACGATGACCGTCGAAAGCAAATGGAGGGGCTACTGTGCTAATAAAAATTCGGCGAGTTTGCGGATTGCGCGGCCGCGGTGCGAGACGGCATTTTTTTCATCGGCCGTCATCTCCGCAAAGGTTTTGGACGATCCGTCGGGAACGAACAACGGGTCGTATCCGAACCCTTCGTGGCCGATTGCATGGTCGATGATACGGCCTTCGACCACCCCTTCGAACCGATACTCTTTTCCGTCGAGCAGCAGCGCGACGACCGTGCGGAAACGGGCCCGACGGTCGGCTACTCCCGCGAGATTCCTTAGCAGCAATTCGTTGTTCTTAATAAAATCGTGGCCGTCGGTGGCATAGCGGGCCGAATGTACGCCGGGCGCTCCGCCCAGGGCCGCAACCTCCAGTCCCGTGTCGTCGGCAAAACAATCCAGCCCTGTGCGGTCGTACAGATAGTGCGCTTTTTGCGAGGCGTTGCCTTCGAGCGTGTCGCAGGTCTCGGGAATCTCCTCCGTAATGCCGCATGCGCGCGGGATCGTCAGCTCGAATCCGGGCCCCAGAACGGCCTGCACTTCGGAGAGTTTATGGGCGTTATTCGTTGCGAACAGCAATTTTCTTGAGGAGGTCGTCATGCTTTTAGCTGTTTTTTAAGAAGAAATCGTTCGGGCCTATTTGATTACTTTCATCTTTTCCAGCCGGTCGTCCACATCCATCTTGTCGATGATGGTTTTCACGAGCCGATCCATCTCCGAACCCGCGGTGTAATCGGCCGGACAAACATGGTTCACGCGGTTGTCGTGGATCAGCGAAGCGAGTTCTTTTTGTCCGTTTTTCTGGTCGGGGTTGTAGACCGCAATGGAGTGGCCGCCGTAGTTCTTGACCAACCGCATGCACGGAATGTCGGTCGTTCCGTCGCCCACGTAGATCATGTGGCGGAACGGCACGGGGCGTTCGTCCTCGGGAATGTAGCGGTTCACCAATTTGGCGTCGAAGACCGATTCGACCCCCTTGTTGATTTTGAAGATGAATTGCGTCTTGTTGGTGTAGTTGACCGCTACGGCGGGCCAGTAGGCGATGCCGTCGATGTCGTAGAGGAACGAACAGGCGTAGATTTTGCGAAATTCGTGGGCGATGCAGGTGCCTTCGATGATCTCTTTCAGCCCCGACGAGTTGATGTAGTGCAGAATTCGGATATTGCGTTCGGCGCCGTAACGATTGATCCGGGAAAACCATTCGCGGACACCGGCGAAAAGCGTTACGCGACGGCCCGAATCCTGAAACGCCTCGCGGCGCAGCGAGAGCCCTTTCGATCGGGCGGCCTGGATCATGCGGGCCATGTAGGTCAGCACCATGTCGGCATCCTGTTGTTCGGCGAGCGAGTTGGCCTCGCTCCAGAACTCTTTGTTGCTTTTGCCCACGGCCGGGATGAAGTCGTATTCCTGCATGTTGCCGGGTGCCAGCGTCCCGTCGAAGTCGTAGATCAAAGCGATCGTGAATCGGCAATCGGTGTTGTCCATAGTAGGAGAGGAAAATTTTTACGAAGATAGGAATTTTTTTATTAACTGGTACGGATCGGTCTGTTTGAGCGGGATTTTCAAAAAACGGAGGTCTGCCGGAGTGGCTGATGATGGAAATTTTTACGAAGGTCGACAAAAACGGAGTTGTGGTGTGGATATTGCTCCGAATCGTCGTAACTTTGTATCGGTTCGGCCGATCGGCAACGAAGATCGGATTTCGAGTCGTATGGATTCATTAAACCGCAAATTAATAAAAAAATGGAATGGAAAGAATTGGTGGCTCGGCGCCGCAGCATTCGTAAATTCATCGACCGGCACGTCCCGCAGGCATCCGTCGAGCGGTTGCTCAACGTCGCTTTGGCGGCTCCATCGTCGCACAACAGTCGTTCGACCCGTTTGTTGGTGGTCGACGATCCGGCCGTCGTGGCGCGCATGGCCAAGATGCGCGACAGCGGTTCCGAATTTATGGCGCACGCACCGTTGGCCATCGTCGTCCTGGGCGACAAGTCGAAGACGGATTTATGGGAAGTCAATGCCGCCATCGCCGCGACAATGATTCAGTTGACGGCCGTCGATGAGGGTTTGGCTTCGTGTTGGGTGCAAATCGCCGGACGGCCGCGTGTCAAGGCCGAGCCCGACGGCGAACGCGCTGTGGATTATCTGCGCACGTTCCTACCCATCCCCGACGGGTGCGAACCTTTGTGCGTCATCGCATTGGGTTATTCGGATTTCGAACCTGCGCCGCTGCCCGGATCCGACGACCGGGCCCGGATCATCTGGATGAAGTAGCTGTCAATACGTTAAATAGCAACTCGTGTCCCGATCAATGGGCTTCGAGCCAGTTGCGGCCGATGCCGTAATCCACCAAGAGACGAACGCGCAGTTTTGCAGCATGTTCCATCGCTTCGGTTACGATGCGGACGACCTGTTCCTGCTCGCTGCGGAGCATGTCGACGACCAATTCGTCGTGCACTTGGAGGATGACCTGCGAACGGATGCCCGCTTCGGCGAAACGCCGGTGCACGGCGATCATCGCGATCTTCATGATGTCGGCTGCCGAGCCCTGGATCGGGGCGTTCACGGCATTGCGTTCGGCCAGACCGCGTGCTACGGCATTTTGCGACTTGATGTCGTTCAGATAACGACGGCGGCCGAAAATCGTCGCCACATATCCGTCCGTGCGGGCCTGTTCGGCCACCCGCTCCATGTAGGCGCGCACCTTCGGATACGAGACGAAATAACCGTCGATGATCTCGCGGGCCTCTTTGCGCGGAATTTCCAGCCGCTGGCTCAAACCGAAGGGCGAAATGCCGTAAATGATGCCGAAATTGGCCGTTTTCGCACGGCGGCGTTCTTCGTGCGTTACCTCGTCGAGCCGCTTTCCGAAGAGGCGTGCGGCCGTCGCGGCATGGATGTCCTCGCCGTGTTCGAAGGCGGCGATGAGCGATTCATCCTCCGACAAATGGGCCATCAGCCGCAATTCCACTTGGCTGTAATCGGCCGAAAGCAGCAGATGATCGTCATCCGACGGAATGAAGGCTTCGCGGATGCGGCGGCCTAATTCGTCGCGTACGGGGATGTTTTGCAGATTGGGGTTGGTCGACGACAGCCGGCCGGTCGCCGTAACTGCCTGGTTGAACGAGGTATGGATGCGTCCTGTCGTGCGGTTGACCAACTGCGGCAACGCCTCGACGTAGGTCGACAACAATTTTTTCACGCCGCGATACTCCAGAATTTTGTCGACGATGCGATACTTGTGGGCGAAACTTTGGAGGTACTCCTCGTCCGTGCAAAATTGTTTCGTGCGGGTCATTTTGGGCTTCTCGGCGATGCGCATCTTGCTGAACAGCACCTCGCCTAATTGCCGCGTGGAGTTGATGTTGAGGGTCGGTTCGCTCGCCTCCTCGCGCACTTCGGACTCTAATTCGGCCAACTTGCGATTGAGTTCTACGGCGTATTCATTCAGCGCGGCCGTGTCGATCCGGACGCCCGCCATCTCGATGTCGGCCAGCACCTCGATCATCGGTTCTTCGATTTCGCAGTAGAGTTTTTGCAGCCCGATTGCTTCCACCTGCGGCCACAACACCTGTTTCAGTTGCAGCGTGATGTCGGCATCCTCGGCAGCGTACTCCGTAACCCGTTCGACGTTGACCATGTCCATCGTCAGCTGGCGGGGCCCCTTGCCGATGAGCGTCTCGATTTCGATAGGCCGATAGTCGAGGTAGCGTTCGGCCAGCGCGTTCATGTTGTGGCGCGATTCGGGGTCGAGCAGATAGTGGAGAATCATCGTGTCGTACTTCAGCCCGCGTACGGCGACGCCGATGCGGCGCAGCACCATCAGATCGAACTTCACATTCTGGCCGATTTTGGCGATCGCCTCGTTTTCGAACAACGGGCGGATCAGGTCGGCATACGCCGCCGTGTTCGTTTCGTCGAAGGGAATGTACCACGCCCGATGCGATTCGACGGCGAGCGAAAGCCCGACGATGCGGTCGTTGAAAACATCCAATCCCGTGGTCTCCGTATCGAAACAGAACTCCGGATAGGTCGCGACTTCGGCCAAGACCTTGCTCAGCTGGTCGGCACTGTCGACCAGCGTGTAGGTGTGCGGTGTGGTGAGGGCCGTGGCCGGTTCGTGGATTTCGTCCGGCTCGTCCGGTTCGGTTGCCGATGCCGCAGGAGCCGAAGTTGTAACCGGTTGTTGCTGGGCCGGTTGGGTTGGCTGGGACTCTGCGAATGTTTCGAACAGGTTGCCCTGCCCTGCGAGAGCCGCGCGCTTCGAAGCGGCGGATTTTGCACGGGCCATCTCGGCGAGCTGGGTCTGGGCCTCCTGGTGCGGAACGTCGGAATCGGGCTCGAGCGGAGCCAGATTGGCGATGTCGTTCAGAAAGGCCTTGAAGTCCAGTTCGGCGAACAGGGCCCGCAGGGCGTCGATGTGCGGCTCGCAGAGGGTGAGCTCCTCGGCGCAGAACTCGATCGGAACGTCCAACCGGATGGTGGTCAGCGTCTTGGCCAATCGCAGTTTGTCGCCCCAGGCAGCGATTTTTTCGCCCTGCTTACCGGCGATTTTGTCGGCATTGGCGAGGATGTTCTCCACCGTTCCCCACTCCTGCACCAACTTGCAGGCGGTTTTTTCGCCGATGCCCGGCACACCCGGAATGTTGTCCGACGTATCGCCCCACAGGGCGAGGATGTCGCGCACCAGCACCGGATCGTCGATGCCGTACTTCTCGCGAATGGCCGCGCGGTCGACGATTTCGATGCGGCCGTCGTGTCCCTTCTGCTTGTAGATTTTGCAATGATCGCGCACCAACTGCCCATAGTCCTTGTCGGGCGTTACCATGAATACCTCGTAACCGGCTTCGGCGCCCTTTTGCGAGAGCGTGCCGATAACGTCGTCCGCTTCGTAACCCTCGACCTCGAGAATCGGGATGCACATCGCTTCCAGCACCCGTTTGACGTAGGGAACCGAGATCAGAATATCTTCGGGCGTCTCGGTGCGGTTGGCTTTGTATTCGGGAAAGAGTTCGCGGCGGAAACTGCCGCCCTTGGGGTCGAACGCCACGCCCAACAGATCGGGCCGTTCGCGTTTCAGCATATCGCGCAGAAACTTGACGAATCCGAAAACGACCGAAGTGTTCATGCCCGTGCGGTTGCGCATGGGCCGCCCCATGAAGGCGTAGTAGTATTTGAAAATCAACGCATATGCGTCGACCAAAAAGAGCTTTTTCATAATTGAATGATTTGATTTCCCCTATTTTGTTATCCCTTTTCGGATTCCGGGTTTAAAATACATACCGATATACTTGTCGTTTTTTTTCAGGAAAACAGAGTCGACACCAAAACTTCGGAGTGTCGTATAATAGTCTTTGATTTCCACAATCTCTTCCGGACTGTTGGCCGGCACTCCGTCCCATATCGCACCATCGCGCCAAGCTAATTCTTGTTCGAAATCGGAATCGCAGCGCTCGGGTATTCCGCATGCGAAGACCCACTCTTCGACGGGCTTGTAAAAGATGAAGCCATCGTATATTTCTTTGTATTTCTTTCGTCCTCTGAAATGTCTGGGATTCAAATCGAAACGATCCTCGCCGAACGGGGTCCCGGCCAAATCGAATCCGATGCTTTTGTTTCCGCACGCCGCGAACGCAGCGTCCCATTTCCCTTGTTGCGTCAATCCGTCGGGTTGCCTCTTCGTCCAGTTGAGCATCACATTGACGACCCGTCCGGGCAACAGTTCCTTGATGATTTGTCCGGCATAGCGGCCGTTTCGCTTGCGAGGACCGATGGAATAGGAATGCGGAGCATTGAAAACGATCAGCGCCTTTTTTCGCGTGTCCGGACTTTCGAATATTTTATATAACTCTGTCAATGTATTGCTGGCCATGACCCAATCTTTCTGATCCCACATTTTCAGGAATGTCCGGAACCGTTCATGGGTCATTCCTGCTGACTGGCGCCATGAAAAGGGAACGTCCAATAACGAAACATGAATCTTTCGGTGTGCCGGAAGTTTCCTGTTGACCCGATAAATCGAATGCAGGTATTGATAAAAATTGGTCTTTTCCCACAAAGGCGTATAGTCGATGTTCTTATAGGCATCCCATAATGCTGCGTCGAACTCCCCGAACGACGCATAGGAGGCATTGACGATCCGATCGACCTCTTCGGTCATGTTATATACTCCGCTTTCAGTCATGACGTGTCCGACTTTTTCGATAAATCGCGGATCGGATACAATTTGTTCGATCAAATCGTATTGCGTGGTATCTCGGTGATCCCGTTCGCCGAGAATCACGATGTCGTATCGTTCGAATAGTTGCAGGACATAATCTGCCGCAGAGGTATGACAATTGTCGATAAACTCTACATATCTCTTTATTTTGGGTGAGACATGACTTTCTTGGCCTTGTGCAGGATAGATTAGAAATAAAAACAAGAAAAGAATAAAATGCCTCACGGTCATAGTGCTATTATTTTATGGTAACCATATACCATTTTACATCGAATCGGGTTGGCGAACGTTTTCGATAAGCCGAGGGCAGAGCCGAACTTGTTCGAGCTATGCCGAGGCGAGAAAAGGTGCATGAATATGAATGTATTCACATTACCGCCGGTCGTGCCGCTCGCGGCGAAGCCGCGTTTGCAGACTTGACCCACCCCCTAAACCCCCGCCTTGGCGGGGGCTTTTGTCGGAACCCGCAAGGTCTTACGGCTTTACATTGCCGTCGGTGTAAATTTTGTATATAATCGCCTTTATTAATAGGGCCTGCTGCAGAGGAAGCCCGTTCAAAAGGCGCGGCAGCGAAGAAAGCCTTGTCAAGCGCCACAGCGACCTATCGCATCACGAACCGTTTTCAAAAACGGCTTTCAAAAGCGGTTGTCCTCCGCAACCCATTCGGCGAAGGAGGTGGCGGTTTCGTGCAGCCGGAGTGCGTGCAGCTCGACCCCTTGCGGCAGTCGCGCGCGGATGCGGTCTGCAAAATCCGCAAGCATGTTTTCGCAGGTCGGCCGATAGTCGACCTCGACGATGTTGCGAAACTGTTGCGCGAGCATCTTCCGCAGCGCTTCGGTCTCGCCGGAACGCTGGAGAATCAACGCATGATCGTATTGCGCGATGATTTCATCGCGGACGATGCCTTTCAATACGCCGAAGTCCATCACCATCCCCTCTTTCGGGTCGCCGGCGGTCGCGAGCGGGGTGCCCTTCACCGTTACGAAAAGCCGGTAGGAGTGTCCGTGCAGCTCGCGGCAGGGGCCGTCGTATCCGTCGAGCGCATGGGCCGCCTCGAACGAAAACTCTTTGGTCAGTCGGATGATTGCCATGTCGTGCAGCGCGTTATTGGATGGCGATCATGTTGCGAATCGAACGTTCGGCCTGACGCCGCACCGTCTCGTCGAGTTCGATGGCGGGGCTTTCGCGCTCCAGCGTGGAGCAGATATTCTCCAGCGTTACCATCTTCATGTAGCGGCAGTCGTTGCATCCGCACGTCTCGTCGTCCGGCGGAGCCGGAATGAATGTTTTGTGCGGATAACGCTTGCGCATCTCGGCCAGGATGCCCGATTCCGTTACGACGATGAATTCCGAGGCGTCGCTCTCTCCGCAATAGGTCAGCATCGCGCCCGTCGAACCGACGAAATCGGCCACCTCGACGATATAGGCCCGGCATTCGGGATGGGCGATGATTTTCGCTTGCGGATGTTCGCGTTTCAGGGCGAGCAGCTTTTCGAGCGAAAATTCCTCGTGCACGTGGCAGGCACCGTTCCAGATGATCATGTTCCGTCGTCCGGTGAGCTTCTGGATGTAGCTGCCGAGGTTGTGGTCGGGGGCGAAGATCAGCGGCTGCTCTTCGGGAATCGACTGCACGACCTTGAGTGCATTGGACGAAGTGCAGCAGATGTCGGTCAACGCCTTGACGCCGACCGTCGTATTGACGTACGACACGACCTTGTGATCGGGATATTGCGCCTTGAAAGCGGCGAACTCCGCGGCGTCGCACGAATCGGCGAGCGAGCAGCCCGCCTCAGGACAGGGAATCAACACCTTTTTGTCGGGGCAGAGCACCTTGGCCGTCTCGGCCATGAAGTGTACGCCGGCGAAGAGGATGATGTCGGCCTCCACCGATTGGGCCTTGACCGCGAGCGCCAGCGAATCGCCCAGAAAATCGGCGACCGCCTGCACCTCCGGCCGCGTGTAGTAGTGGGCCAGAATGACGGCATTTTTCTCGCGTTTGAGCGTCTCGATCCGCTCGCGCAGCGTAATGTTCGGTTCGGTCGATTGCATAGTCAACGGATTCGGTGTATACCCTCGTCGGTTCGTTCGCCGTTCGGGCGCAGCTTCAGACGGTCATGATGTCTTTCTCTTTTTTGGCGACGGCTTCGTCCAGCTGTTTGGAAAATTTGTCTAACAGCTTTTGGACCTTCGTTTCACCTTCCTTCGATTCGTCTTCGGGCATACCTTCCTTCTGCGCCTTCTTGAACGCTTCGACCGCATCGCGGCGGGCATTCCGCAAGCTGATGCGGGCCGTTTCGGCTTCGGTGCGCACCTGTTTGACCAACCCCTTGCGGCGTTCCTCGGTCAGCGGCGGAATGGTCAGCCGGATGTTTTCGCCGTTGTTCGAGGGGGTGAGGCCGATGTTCGAATCGAGGATGGCCTTTTCGATGACGCGCAGCATCTTCGTGTCCCACGGTTGGATCAGAATCGTGCGGGCGTCGGGTACCGTTACGCTCGCGGCGCCCGACACGGGTACCTGCGAACCGAAATAATCGACCATCACGCCGTTGAGCACGTTGGGCGATGCTTTGCCGGCGCGTACGTTCAGGAGTTCCTCTTCGAGGTGGTCGATGGCCTTCTGCATGCGAGCGGAAGCATCGTTGAGAATCGTCGTGGTGTCCATAGTGCGGTATGATTTGAGATTACATTTTCACGAGCGTGCCGATCGGCTCTCCGGCAAGTACCTTGCCCAGATTGCCGCGGGTGTCCATGTCGAAGACGATGATCGGAAGCCGGTTTTCGCGGCACAGCGTGAAGGCCGTCAAGTCCATCACCTTCAGCCGGCGATCGAGCACCTCCTCGCAGGTGATTTCGTCGAACTTCACCGCTGCGGGGTCTTTTTCGGGGTCGGCCGTGTAGATGCCGTCGACGCGCGTGCCTTTCAGCAACACGTCGGCCTCGATTTCGATGCCCCGCAACGCCGACGCCGAGTCGGTCGTGAAGTAGGGATTCGACGTGCCGCCGCCGATGATGACCACGTAACCCTGTTCCAGATATTCCAGGGCGCGCGCTTTCGAATAGTATTCGCCGATAGGCTCCATCCGGATGGAGGTCAGCACTTTGGCCTTGACGCCGTTGTCCTCCAACGCCGATTGCAGCGCCAGCGAATTGATGATGGTGGCGAGCATGCCCATCTGGTCGCCTTTCACGCGGTCGAAGCCCCGTTTGGCGCCCGTCAGCCCGCGGAAGATGTTTCCGCCGCCGATGACGATGCCGATCTGTACGCCGTCGGCCGCTGCATCGCGGATTTGTTCGGCATAGGATTGGAGCACTTCGGGCGAGAGCCCGTATTTCTGTGGGCCCTGGAGCGACTCGCCGCTCAACTTCAACAGGATACGTCGGTATTTCATGCGTCGATGGTTTGATTCGATGCTACGAAGATAGGAATTTTTCGGCAGAAATCCGCTATCCGCAATCATAAATCGTTCTCTCTGATTTTACCGAAGATGCCCTGTTTCGGCAAAGGACAAATAATCCAAGCGGCTTCCGCTGCGGAAGCCGCTCTATTGCCTTCGACGTATTCAGTTTGCCGCTGGAATTCGAAAACGCCGTCGCTCGCCATATCGAGAACGCACCGCCTCGGAGGTCGGACCTCTTTCACACCACTCCAAGATCTTGCAACCACTTTTCGCTGTCCGACCATCCGTGCGATGCGTTCTACGAACATTTGCGCCACAGAACGACCATGCAGGAGTCGGAATCGAGCGTGGCCGTATGATCATTGACGGTTTTTCCGCCATAGATTATTTCGGGTGACTCATAGCCTGCGACCCGCAGCGGGATATCGACCGTCTCCTTGCGTTTGTTGATGATAAGCGTTAGCAGGCAGTCGCCGCTGCGCATGGTGCGCATCAGTACGCGCGGTTCCGGACGAACGAACGAAACGGGCACCGCCTCTATGGCTTGCGTGCATTCGCGGCGATAGAAATCGGCCAGCGCGGCCATTGCCTCGTCGTCGTTCTCCGCGCCCAGCTCGATGAGCGACGGAATCCAAAGCACCTCGCCTTTGCCGAAGCGATTGCGTACAGCCGCCGGGTCGCCGCAACAGGAGGTCTCGACCTCCGCCGTCGAAGGGGCCAATAGGCCGCGCCAGAGATGTCCCGTCAGACCGTTGTCGAGCGCGAACCGGTCGCCGCATACCTTGAACTCGCTGAGTTCCGCCCCGAAACAGTCCGCAAGCGGGAATCCGTTCATGAACAGACAGTACATGTTTTCGTCATAGAATCCGCTCAATCCCGTTACGATGAGCCGGCCTCCGTTCCGGACGAACGCGCGAATCTGCGGCCACGATGACGATGGCAGCGATACCATATTCGGAATGACGGCCGTCCGCCCCTCCGAACGGGTCCAATCGAATCGTTCCATATCTTCGACGGCCGGCGTTATGCCCGACATGGATATCGCTTCGTAGGCGCGGGCGAGCGACCGCATCGCTGCATCGGCCCGACGTCCGGCCTCCGATGCGGGTTGAACGTCGGCATTGCGCCGCTGAATCCGAAGCGAAGCCACGTTGTACAGCAGGGTAACGGGCGCGGTCGCCGGTTGCATACCGGCCAGCCGGTCGGAATTCCGGCGGATGCACGCGGCTACGGCGCCGGCCTCGCGCAGACGATCCGACGGCCGGCGCTGAAAGTCGAGAAGCCCCCATTCGCCCGCCTCCAAGGCGGCGGCACGCTGGTTCAGTGTCCAGAAGATGATGCCCTTGGCGCCTGCGGCGATCGACGTCCACAGATACTGGGCCGTATGCGCAGCGGTCGGACAGTAGGGCACGCTGCCGCTCGCCGTTACGTTGCCGCCTTGCAGTTCGGTGATCCAGAACGGTTTGTCGCCGGCTCCCGAACGCAGGATGTCCGACATGAGCGACACGCCCAAAGGATACTGCTCGCAAGAGAACATGCCGAAGTGCCAGCTCAGGTGGAACGACCCGCCGAACGAGGTCAGAAACCGGCGGTACGCCGCGAAATCGTACTCGGGCAGCGTCGAAAGAAGCTGGTGGGGATTGACGTGCCGGCCGTGCACGGGATCGAGCCGGCTCACTCGGTCGGCTATATGGCCGAGGTACCAGGTGGTGTAGTACCGCAGAAATTCCTCCTGCGTGAAATCGGCTTTGAGATACCCGTTGTCGTAGTCGCTTCGGGGTCTCGACTTCAGCCAGTCGTCGAACACTTCGCGCGAAAGTTCCGTTTCGGGAACCCGGACGCCGCCCGTCCCGGGTTCGTTCTGCAAAACCCACGTCGACAAGGCCCGACTGTCGCGGAAGTGGGTAACCACGGCCGAAATGTAGTCGTCTATCTCCTGCAGATGCCGGCGCGACCGCGGGAACTTGAATCCTCCGACATCGGTCAGTTCATCGGTCGGCGGAAACAGGGTCGCGAAGAGCGAGATGCCGTAGCGTTCGGCAGCGCGGAATGCCTCGTCGTACAGCGCGAAGTCCCACCGGCCGTCTTCATGATACATGTGAGAGCCGAACATGCGGATGCGGGCCGTCGTCATGCCGCAGTCGCGGAGCGTGCGGAAAAAAGAGTCGATCTCCTCGGGGCTTTGCCCGGGTTCGATGAATACCTGTGCGCCTATTTCGGGTATTTTCCCGTTGCCGGCTCCGGCGGACGGCGCTATGCAGATCGCAAGCAGAGCGATCAAAATTCGGTGCAGTCTCATTTTCGCGAGGTTTTGTACTCCGTGGCGAGGCGTGCCGCGTCGGTTGCCGTCCGCGACGGAGCGATTAGGAATCCGTAGGAGTAGTGTTTGTCCGTCAGACGGTATTGTTTCGAAGGTCGGGCCTTGCTGCTCCAGCTGTCCGTGCCGCCGACCCCGGCCTGTGCGGCATCGACATTGACCGTCAGTGCGTCGTCGAGCAGGACGATCTCCGACGTATGGGTCGCCGCCTCGAGCGCCTCGAGTGTGCAAGGCCATACCGATACATTGAGCGGCTGCCGGCCGATGAATACCACGCCGCCCGAATTGTTGCCGAGCCATAGGTAACGCGCGTCGCAGCGGTTGCCGTACTCCTGCGGATAGATGTATTGTGCGGCGAACTCGCGCGACGGCAGCGCATACACGCCCATGTACGAGCCCTCCTTGCGGTCGGCATAGTTTTCACCCGGCCCGCGACCGCAGTAAACGGCTTCGGTCAGCGCGTTGCTCCATCGGCTTTGCAAGCCGATCCGCAAAGGTTCGGGCAGGACATCGGCGATATGCAGGTCGTAATCTACGCCGAGCGCTCCGTTCGCGGCAGGCGTATATCGTAACGTCAGCCGTACGCCTCGGCCCGATTTCACCGCGACGACGCTGCCGTCCGAAATTTCCAGCGTATCGAGCTTCATTTCTGCAGGAAGGTCGCGCCAGCAGCCCGACACTTCGTCGGTGTGCCAGCCGCGGCGGTCGTTGTCGGTCGCCGCACGCCAGAATTCGGGGGCCAGCGGAGCGCGCATCAACTCCGTTCCGTCCACGTTATAACCGGTCAGCAGTCCCGTCGCCGTGTCAATGCGTGCGATCGTCCGCTCGGTGCGCAGTTCGATACAGTCGGCCCGGCGCGATATGTCGGCGGTGCAGCTTGCCTCGCTGCGACGCACGGTATCGGAGGCCGCCGGCAACTCGAACTGCCAGCGTCCGACCTCGAATCCTTTCGGCGCATAGGTACGCTCCTCGCGCAGACGGTAAACGATATCGAGCCAATAATCGGCTCCCGGCTCGGCCCGGAACTTCGGCAGGGACAACCGACATACGGCCGCTCCGCCCGGCGGGATGGCCGGCACGTCGAAATCGCCCGTCGCCACCGTCTCCCCGAGACTCGAAGCGATCCGCCAGCCGAATAGATATTCGTCGGTCGAGAGGAAAAAGTTGCGATTGCGGATCGAAAACTGCGCTCCGTCCGTCCCGACACGCACGATTTCCAAAGGTTGGAATACATGCTTGGCCTCGATGGCCCCGGGTTTCGGATGCCGCAGCGGATCGACGATCCCGTTGATGTTGAAATTCGCATCGTGGTGCTCCCGACTGCCGAAGTCGCCGCCATAGGCCCAATGCCACTGGCCGCCGGCTTCGTACTTGCGCAATCCCTGGTCGATCCAGTCCCAGATGAAACCGCCCAGCAGATTGTCGTGCGAACGGATCGTCCGCCAGTAATCGCCCAGCCCGCCGACCGAATTGCCCATGGCATGCGCATACTCGCACATCAGGATCGGTCGTCCGATATGAGGGTCTTCCGCCATGCGCGAAAGTTCGTCGACCGTGGGGTACATGCGGCTCACCACATCGACCGGGTCGCGGTCGTCGGGGTTGGCCATCTCCGTGTATTCGGTGCGCGTCGGATCGGCCGAGGCCGTTTTCCACCGCCCGACGCTCCGTAGCGGAACATATCCGTCGCGGGACGGATTGCCCTGCGCCCCCTCGTAATGGATGATCCGGGTAGGGTCGTATTCGCGTGTCCAGGCGATTGCTGCGGCATGGTTCGGGCCCCAACCCGATTCGTTGCCCATCGACCACATGACGATGCTCGGATGGTTGCGGTCGCGTACCGCCATGCGCGTTACCCGTTCCATGAAAGGCGTTACCCATTCGGGCGAATTGCTCAACGCTCCGCCGCCGTGATGCGATTCGATATTGGCCTCGTCGATGACATAGAGACCGCACGAATCGCACAAGTCGTAGAAATAGGGGTCGTTGGGATAGTGCGACGTGCGAACGGCATTGAATCCCAATTGTTTCATCAGCATCACATCGGTTTTCATCTGTTCGCGCGTTACGGTTTTGCCCGTCGTGTCGCTGTGGTCGTGGCGGTTCACGCCGATGAGTTTCACCGGAACGCCGTTGACCAGCATCCGGGCGCCTTCGATACGCACGTCGCGGAATCCGATGCGGCTGCTCCGTGCTTCCGTCAACATGCCTCGGTCGTCGAACAGCGACAGCACGAGCGTATAGAGATAGGGCGTCTCGGCAGTCCACTTGCGCGGCGATTCGATGCGGGCTTCGATATGCGGATAGAAAACATTGTCGCGCTGGGGATATTTTTCGTGCAGGATCTCGCCCACACCGACCTCCAGCCGCTCGCCTGTCGGCACGGCCCGCCCGTCGGCATCGAAAAGTTCGGCCCGCAGACGGTAACCGTCGAATTTCGCCGCCGCTCCCTCCGGAAGCCGCATCGCGACCCTGATTTGCAGATTGGCGTCGCGGTAATCGGCATCGAAAAGGGTGCGTACGCCGTAGTCGGCCACCGCCAACTCGGGCTCGGCGATCAGATAGACCTCGCGATGGATGCCCGCCATCCGCCAATGATCGGCATCTTCGAGATAGCTGCCGTCGCACCATTTGCGCACCTCGACAGCCAGCCGGTTGTTGCCGTCGCGCAGCATCGGCGTAATGTCGAACTCCGCCGGCAGGGCGCTGTCCTCGGAGTAGCCGGCGAAATGGCCGTTGACCCACACGCGGCAGGCCGAATAGACGCCCCCGAAGTGCAGGATGATGCGTTTGCTGCGCCATGCGTCGGGAATCTCGAACTCGCGCACGTAGCAGCCGGCCGGATTGTCGCGGCGGATGAACGGCGGTCGGTCGGGAAACGGATAGATGATGTTGGTATAGATGGGATAGCCGTAGCCGTGCATTTCCCAGCAGGACGGAACGGGTATGGAGTCCCACGAGGAGACGTTGTAATCTTCGTCCTGGAATCCCGAAGGAAGATCGGCGGTATCCTCGACGAAACGGAACGCCCATTGGCCGTCGAGCGACATCCAGTTCGAAAGCGAACGGTCGCCCGCAAGAGCATCGGCCGTCGATTCGAACGAATAGCTCGTCGCACGCGGAGCGAGCCGCATGCGGCCGTTTACGAAGGGATTTTCCCAATCGGGATTTTCGGCCGAGGCCGCCGAAGCGGCGAGGACGAGGCAACCGAAACCAAGGTGTCGTAAATTCATGGGGTGCAGGTTTTTCATCGACAAAGATAGGACAAAGCAGCGTCTATTCCTCGCATGGAAACATCAAAAACTATCGGTAATCTTTCAACGCGCGAAAGAGAGATTTGTGTTAGAACTTGCAAGGACTGCACAAGCCGAAATCCGAAAGAATCCCTATCTTTGCAGTTGTATGAAAAGAATTTTTTTGCCGGTACTCTGCCTGCTTCTGACCGTCGTTTCGTTTTCGGGCGGTGCGCAGAATGTCCGATTCGCCGTCATCGCCGACCCGCACATCGGCAGCGACGGTGCGGATGTCCATCTTCGCGAAGCGATTCGTTCGATCGACGCCGACCCCGATGTGGAGTTCGTGCTGCTGCTCGGCGACCTGTCCGACAAGGGCGACACCGAGAGCTACTCCCGAGCGGTTGAAATACTGTCCTGTCTGAACAAGCCGTTCTACGTTACCACCGGAAATCACGATGCCAAGTCGTCCGAGCGTTACGCCCATTTCCGCGAAGCGTTCGGCCGCGGATATTTCGGTTTCGATGCCGGCGGCATACGCATCGTCGGCCTGCCGACAGGACCGTCCGAGCCCGACTGTCAAGCGACCCTCTCCGACGACGATGCTGCCGCGCTGGCCGAAGCGTGCCGCGACTCATTGCCCGTAATCGTCGCTGCGCATCACACGCCCGACCTGATTGCGCACGGTGCACAGCTGTTTTCAGGCATTGATACCGGCCGTATCGTTTTGTGGCTGGCCGGGCATATGCACCGCAATTCCGTGCATCCGACCCACCCCGGGCCCTCCGTGGTCAACGTTTCGTCGCTCGAAGACGGCCGCTACAACATCATAGAGATCGACGACGGCCTTTTGCGCATAACGACCGTCGCGCCGCGTACCGCAACATCGGAATGCTGGTACGAAACCCGCCTGTACGAACCTTTTCAGCAACCGATATCCTAAAAATTAATAAAAATGATGAAACGCTCATTTCTTCTTTTGTTCTGCGCCGTGTTGCTTTGCAATGCGCCGGTCGAAGCCCAGCGCAAGGCGCCCAAATCCGAAAAAGTCCGCAACGTGATTTTGATGATCGGCGACGGTATGGGCCTCGGACAGACGGCCGCTTTGATGATCGAGAACAACTACGAGCCTTTGGCCTTCGACCGGGCGCAATACACCGCCGTATGCAAAACCTATTCGGCCAACAATCGCATTACCGATTCGGGCGCTTCGGCGACCGCCATGGCGACGGGCTGCAAAACCGCCAACAGCCATGTGGGCGTACTTCCCGACGGCACGGCAGTCGCGAACCTCACCGAACTCGCCCAAGCCAAGGGGCTGGCGACGGGAATCGTCGTTACGTCGCACCTCGCCGACGCAACCCCTTCGGGTTTCGTGGCACACGTATCCGACCGTCATGAAAGCGACCGGATCGCCGAGATGTTCGCCGCCTCGAAGGTCGACGTGCTGGCCGGCGGCGGCCGCCAGTTTTTCAACGAACGCGAGGATGGCCGCGATCTGTTGCAGGAGATGCAGAACAAAGGTTACCTTTATGCACCGACGCCCGAAGATTTCTTTGCTGCCGACCGTCTGCCGGTAATCGGTCTTTTCGCACCGAAGTACATGGAACGAGCCCCGCGACGCGGAGACTACCTCGTCAAAGCCACCGAACACACGCTCGACCTGCTCGCCCGCAACAAAAAGGGATTTTTCGCTATGATCGAGGGTTCGCAAATCGACGGAGCCTGCCACGGCAACGACAGCCAGGAAATGATTGCCGAGATGCACGACTTCGAGCAGGCCGTGGGCCGTGCATTCGACTTCGCCGACGCGCATCGCGGAACGCTCGTGCTCGTCGTTGCCGACCACGAAACCGGCGGTCTGACGATCCTTTCGAACAACCGCGATTTCACCGCCTCGGAAAGCGGCATCGAGTACCATTACAGCACCACCAGCCACTCGGGAACGCCTGTCGTGCTCTATGCCTACGGTGCAGGAGCCTACAATTTCAGCGGTGTCATGGAGAACACCGACATCTTTAAAATGATCAAGGCGCTGTTGCTTGGCAAGTAATCTGTTCCGATACGAACGAAGACGGGACACCCTCTGCGGAGGATGTCCCGTTCCTCATCTTACTGCCGGCTATTCGGCGGCGATCTTCACGTAATAGCGTCGCACGGCTTTCCAATCGTAATAAGGGGCCGTGTCGCTTTTGAGCGGAATGGTCGTTTCGCGTTCGTTGAGCAGGAATTTGACCAGCACGTGTCTCTTTGCGTTGCGATAAAAAATCCATTGGATATTCCCCGCCATCGGCGTGATGGCATAGTCATTCCATACGGTCTCCACCTTCTCGGCATCGGCCTCGGGCGTGCTTGCGCCGTCGAGATTCATCAAAGCCGCCAACGGCATCAGCCCTTCGCCGTGTCCGAATCGGAGGTCTGCGGCAACGCCCCTTCCTGCCACGGCGCGGTCGGCACACTCGATGAAGTCGCGCAGCAGCGGTTTCGCGATCGAGGCCGCGAGTTCGCCGGCCAATGCCGACGGGCCCTTGCGAAGGTATTGGTTGAGGTTCTGGAGCCGCCACAGCGCATAGATTTCATCTTCGGTGAATACGTCGTACAGCGAAATCTCGGGCGTCGTGTCCTGCAGGATGGAGGCCACGGCGAACAGTTCGGTCATGAAGCTGCGGCGGCTCGCGATCTGCTTTTCGACGTACTCGCCGTCGGAGAACAGCGACTCCATGAGGCGTTCGGGCTGAATCCACTCGCTGCGTTTGGCATTATAAAGGTCGCGCCACGCGCCGTCGCGGTAATACTCCTTGTATCGGCTCGTGTAAGGATTCAGATAACGGTTGTACGCACCGGCCGGCGCCTCGTCGATGACGAGGTCGGGATTGCATAGCTTGAGGGCCGCATCGAACGTCCGCATGCTTTCGATCACCCGTTCGACGGCCGTCGAACGCGAAAATACGCTCGCCGGACGGCCTTTCGGCGATGACGCGAAAACCTCGGGATAGGCGGCGTACATGCGTCTGGCAATCGCTCGGTGTTCGTCCTTTCCGATTTGCGAGAGCTCTCCCGCATGACCGTCGCATTGAGCGAAAATGAGGTCGATCCGATCTTTTATCTCCCTGCCGAAAGGGGTGAGCGCATCGGCCTGCGCCGCTGCCGAGAATAGATCCCTGAACTTGCGGTAGATGTTCTCGGTGGTATGGTAACGCGAACCGTGGCGGCCGAAATGGGCGATGTAGAATGGCACGTATCCGTCGGGAGCAGGCGTCGGGGTCTGCGGTTCGTAACGGTAGGCCATCGACGAACCGGCACTGTGTTCCACCGGATCGAACAGACGCTCTCGCACGGTCTGGGCGTAAAGCGGCATCGCCACGAGCGCGAGCCATAACGCGAGGCCCTGCTTAAGGATCGACTTGTTTATCATGCTGAAACGTTTTTAGGTTATTGTTCCGAAAATTCGACGATCGTTACCGACAGCGGATCGAGCGTGATCGGGAATCGGCCTTCGACGGCCTTGCCCGAACGTCGTTTCTGCATCACGAATTGGCGGTCGTCGGGTTCGTAAGCGCGGATTCCGTACGTGCGGTATTTCATGCCGCCGGCATACCCCTCCAAAGAGACTCGGCACGCTTCGGCATGCGTGGAGCGGTTCACCAAAAAGAGCGTCAGCCGGCGTTCGTCCCGATCCGTCGAGGCGTAGCAGCGCACCGTAGTCGAATGCAGGTCGGCTTTCCACAACAGTTCGTCGAGATGGTCGTTCCACAATTTGACGGCCCACCCCATGGGGGCGATGGTATTGTCCATGTGCAGCGCCGACCAATACGTTACGTCGTCCGTCCAATGCGTCGCCCAGAAGTGGGCGTACTCTACGCCCGGGGAGGAGAGAATATAGCCGAAATGTTCGAAATTGGCCAACGCGATCCACGCCACGTTGTCGACATGAAGCGCGCTTTTTCCCGGCATGAACGCCGACGCCTCGGTAACTTCGATTTTCCTGTCGCGCGCGGCCGGTGTTTCGGCCAGAAAACGCACGACCTCGTCGACTTCATGCAGCGGATACTCCGCAGAGCCTAAATAGCGGTCGTAACTGCCTATGTATTCGGCCTTGGCATACTGGTGCGGTACGATGTTATCGACATAATCCGCCAGCCGTTCCCCGTTCTCCGAATACGAGAGCATCGTCGCGAGCCACGGACGGGTGAATCCGTTGACGCCGATTTCGATGGTCGGATCTTCGGCCTTCATCGCACGGGCCATCTCCAGAACGAGCGACGCGCATTCAGCCGCCCACTCCGTGTCGTAGGCATCGTCGCGATTTTCCCAATAGTGCTCGTTGCCGATCTCCCAGAATCGGAAACCGCATCCGCACACTCGATTGGCATATCGAACCATGCCGGCCGCAAGGCGCACCATCTCCTCGCGCGTGGGGTAGAACGGCTTGGCCAGCGAGCGGTCGACGGGATGGGTCGGAATGATGATCGTCGGGTCGTCGATTCCCGCCTTGCGGCACAGGTCGATGAAGTCGTTGAAGTCCACCGTGGGCCGGAACCCGTCGCGGTTCAGCGGATAGCCGCCGTGCGACGGTTCGGCGTCGATGTCGGTCAGCGCGGCGTCGATGCCACGCGACTTGATGTCTGTCAAATACGGATAGAGCGGCGCATCCGGACGGGTCAGCAGATAGAGCGAATCGGGATGGGTGAACAGGTACCAGTCGCCGTATTCCCCCTCGTTGAAGCGCACGGAGCGCACCCCGAGATCGCGCAGCGCCTTCCACATCGGGCGGGCGCGATGTTCGGCGCGGTCGTGATCCATCAGCATGAACAGATTGATGCCGACGGGTCGTGCTGCGACCCTCTTTTTCGGAGCCGACAGGTCGACCCGGATGTCGTGCTGCGCGAAAGCCGATAGGGTCATGAACAGGGACAGGATAAGAAAAAGTCTCTTCATGTGGCAGTCGATTGTTTCACGGCAAAGATAGCGAAAACGAGATCGGAGTTCCTATCAAAAAACTGTCATAAATTGTAAGGTTTTTTATCCGGCGCAAAAAAATCGCGAACGACGTTCGTGCCGGCTTGCTGCCGACTCATAGGCTGCAGAAAAGCCGGACGGTGCGCTTTTTCGGTCGCGCGATCCATGCCCGTCCGGCCGCCTTGCGGCAAGATTGATACGCAATTTTTAAAGATTCTGAAATAACGATGAAACAACTCGGAGCTACTTTGCCTCCGAATAAAAAGCGATCGGGCTGCCCTGTTTTTATGCGCGGTCGTCGATTGATAAATCACTGCTAATACTTGAAATTTTCATTTCATTAATTCAGGAGATTGCTCGATACTTTTGTATAGCATAAAACCTCAAACTAAATGAAAGGATGAAACGAATCTGTTATCTGATTTTACGAGCGTTCGACCGAGGAACCTGGGTATGCCTGACGGTTTCGTGTTCGTTGTTCGCCCATGTTGCGGCATCGGCCCAGCCGACCTACGGACAGCCGGTCTACGACATCGCATCGAACGATCGGGGCGCTGCCGACACGTTCGGCGACGCTGCGATCACTCCGCAAGACGACGATTCGTCGAAAAGCGGAATCGACGAGCTCTTTTACGGCAAGGGGGTGGCCGGTCTCGGCATCCGGCCGACCGACGGCGCACCCGGAGCGGCGTTCGGAATGGAGATTCGCGGATTGAAGAGTTTCCGCGGGACGGCCGAGCCGCTGATCGTTCTGGACGGCGTGCTGCTCAACCTCGCCTCATGTGATGCCGCGCAGGCGTTCCGCAAAGATCCCGATGACTATCAGGCGTTGCAAAATACGCTCGCTGCGATCAACCCGCACGACATCGAAAAGATCGAAGTGCTCAAGGATGCCGCATCGACGGCTATCTACGGAGCTTACGGCGCGAACGGCGTCATCGTGATAACGACCAAAATGGGCGGCCGGAACGAGGCCCGCGGAGAGATCGTCGATTACCATTAGTAATATAGGTATCTCGACGATGTTCGACGGCGAACCGATGCTCTCGGGTCCGGAATACATCGCCATGATGCGATCGGCCAACCCGGGATTCGCAGTCTCCGGCACTCCGGCCGATTGGACCGCAGCCGCTACGCGCACGGCGCTCACCCACAGCCATTACATCAGTGCGGCCGGTACGAAAGATCGCATGCGGCACTTTCTGTCGTTGGGCTACGGCAGCGAGCGCGGCGTCATCGACCGCACCGACCGCAATTCGCTGAATCTGCGCGTCAACCTCGAACGCACGATGAACAAGGGCAGCCTGATCGGCGTGCGCGGTACGTTCGGACACACCAACACCAACATGACGCAGGGCACGGCTCCGATCGGCGCCATGAGTACCGTCAAGGCCATGACCATGGGCATGCCGCTGCACGCGGCCGACACTTACGGTTCGTCGCTCGACGACACTTCCGAGAAGTGGCTCGCGGCATACGACGACGCTGCGAGCGAATATTTCGTGTCGCAGTCGCTCTACTTCAAGGCGCTTCTCGTCAAGGGGCTGTCGCTCAACGTCGACGGCGGCATAGATTACCGCAGCAAGGAGCGCATGCGCTGGGTCGGCAGCGACGTATGGCGCGGTGCGGTGGAACAGGGCCGCGCTGCGAAGAGCAACAACCGCCTGCTGAATTACAATGTCTCGGCACACTTCAAATACGAAAATACGTTCGGCGGCAAACATGCGCTTACGGCGCTGCTCGGTGCGACCTACAACGGCAATACGCGCGTGAACAACCTCCTCGAGGGGTACAAGTTCTTCAACGAATCGCTGCGTGCGCAGGGCATCCAGCTCGCCGAAAACGTGCAGCCGTCCGACGTGCTGCGCTCCTCGTCGCAGCAGACCGGACTTTTCGCCTCGGTATGTTATGCGTTCGACGGCCGATATACGATCCATGCCGGCGTGCGCGGCGACTACACGTTCGACTACGATCCCGGATTCGGCGACATGACCTACTATCCGTGGGTTTCGGCCTCGTGGAATCTCATGGCCGAGCCCTTCATGTCCCGACAGAACGTCGTTTCGCAGCTCAAACTGCGCGGCGGCTGGGGACGCTCGGGCCGACAGACGCTCGACGCATACGACTACGGCGGGAGCTACATCACCGGCATCGCCCCCGAATTCGAATTCGAAAACGGCATAACCAATTATTACGACATCCGCTGGAACAATGTCAACGACGAATGGAACGTCGGAATCGACTTCGGCATGTTCGGCGACCGGCTGACGGTTTCGGCCGGCTACTACGATTCGGAGAGCACCGACCGGCTGCGTTACTATTACCACAAACGCACGGGCGCCTACGAATCGGTCTATTCCAACAGCGCCGTGGTCTCCAACCGCGGCGTCGAGGTCGGCATCGACGGGGTGATCGTCTCCGACAGGGATTGGAAATTCTTGCTCGGCGCGTCGTTCAGCTACAACCGCAACCGCATAGAGAACACGGGAGCAGCCGATAACGGCGATGTATTGGGCAATTCGGTGGGCCGCTGGTTCGACCGCGACGTTACGGTCAACGTCAACCGCCGCGGCGAGAGCGTCGGCTCGTTCTACGGGTACCCGAGCCAGGGGATCGTCGAGAGCCGCCACATGCTCTACACGCCGCCGTTCTATGGACAGCGCCTGCAGGAGGGCGATATCAAGTTCATCGACACCGATGGCGACGGCAACGTAACGGAAGCCGACCGGACGGTCATCGGCCATCCGCTGCCGGTCTACCGTTACGGGTTCACGGCCCATGTTTCGTGGCGCAAGCTGAGCCTTTCGGTGGGGATGGACGGCGCGGCCGACTTCGACATCCTCAATCTCAATCTGCTGAACACGGCGACCTATCGCACGGGCAACTTCTCCAACCTGCAGCGTTCGGCCTACGCCGAGGCCTATCCGGCAGGCGGACAGCCGCGCCTGAATGCCACGGGCGGCGACGTCGTCTCGTCGCGGTTCGTCGAGGACGGTTCGTATCTGCGGCTGTCGAGCATCCGAATCAATTACCGTTTCGACATCGGCCGCAAATGGCTGCGTTCGATCGACCTCTCGCTGACGGCCAAAAACGTCTGCGTCTTCACCGGATATTCCGGTTATTCGCCGCTGGTCAACAGCTATGGCTGCGATTTGAGCCGCTACGGGCTCGACAATGCGTCGTATCCCCTGGCTCGCACGTTCCTGCTCAGCGTCAGGGCAACCTTCTAACCCCCATTAAAAAGTGAAAACCATGAAACAAATCAAATACGTTTGGCTGGTGTTGGCGCTGCTGTTGTCGACCGACCTCTTCGCGCAGATGACCGTCAGCGGACGCATCACCGACACCGACGGCAACGCCGTAGTCGGAGCTACGGTACTCGTCAAGGGAACCGCGATCGGTACGAGCAGCGATGTCGACGGCAATTACCGGATCGCCGTGCCGGCCGGCAAAGACCAGGAATTGAATATCAGTTTTATCGGCTACAAACCCGCAGACATCGTCGTGGGCTCGCGTTCGCGGATCGACGTCGTTCTCGAAAGCGACCTGGCAGAGATCGACGAGGTGGTGGTCGTAGGCTACGGCACGCTGCGCAGAAGCGACGTAACGGGAGCCGTGTCGTCGGTCAAGATCGACAAGCACGAGGCCGCGCAGGTCGCTTCGTTCGACAAGTTGTTGCAGGGCCATGCGGCCGGTGTGCAGGTAACGACCGGCAACGCTGCGCCGGGCGGTGCGGTGAGCGTCAAGATCCGAGGTACGAGTTCGTTCAACGGCACGGGCGAACCGCTCTACGTCGTGGACGGCATCATCCTCAACCCTTCGTCGCAAGATGTGAAAAACCCGCTCGGCAGTACGGGCCAGGAGGCGCAGAACGCATTGGCGTCGATCAGCCCGCAGGACATAGCCAGCATGGAGATTCTCAAGGATGCCTCGGCCACGGCCATCTACGGTTCGATGGGTGCCAATGGCGTGGTGCTCATCACCACCAAGCAGGGAAGCTCCGACTCGCCGCGCATCGAATTTTCGACCATGGTCGATATTTCGACCCCGCGCAAGCATATCGACGTTCTCAACCTCGATGAGTTCCTCGACTACGCCGACGCCCTCGGCAAAGACCCCGGACTGGGGACGGACGTTACCCGCGACATGCTCGAAGCCCGCGACTGGCAGGACTATACCCTGACCAACGCTGTGAGCATCAATTCGCGCGTCAGCGTCAGCGGCCGCAGCGACAAGTCCAACTACTATCTGGCCGGCGGCTACACGCGCAACAACGGCATCATCCGCAACACCAACGTGCGGCAGTACGATTTCCGCGTCAACTACGACCACCGCATCGCGAAATTCATCAAGGTGGGCACCAAAACCACCGTCGTCAACCGTAAGAACCTCATGACGCAGGGCACCGAACCCGGCGGTACGCAAAACTCCACGCGAGCCACGAGCATGATTCGTCAGATGCTCGGTTCGAAGCCTTTCGTTTCGACCTCGACGGAGGATCTCGGCGACGAAGAAAACTACCACGGCACCGACCTGTGGCTGAACAACTACGACGACAGCAGCGACGAGTTCCGTCTGAGCGGCAGCCTCTATGCCGACATCAAGCTGACGAAATGGCTGTCGTTCAAAACCACGTTCGGTGCGGACTACCGCAATAAAAACCGCACCCGTTTCTACGGCCAGTATCTCGACAACGGACTCAACGGCCGCGCCGGATTCTCGGAGTTGGTGGCATTCCGCTACAATGTCGATAACATGTTGAGCATCAACAAGAGCTTCGAGAGCGGCCACCGCATCGACGCCGTGTTGGGCCTATCGGTCAACAGCGCCGAAAACCACAATTCGACCATCAACGCCCAGGACTTCCCCGACTATCCTACGCTGGAGTTCCGCACCGACGCCATCCGCTACGCCAAAACGCAGGTTCCCGGCTACTCCGAGGACGCCAGCACGCTGATGTCCTACATCGCCCGCATGGTTTACAGCTACAAGGACCGCTACGTGCTGACGGCCACGTTCCGGGCCGACGGCAGCAGCAAATTCTCGAAAGAGAACCGCTTCAGTTACTTCCCGTCGTTCTCCGCCGCATGGCGCATCAACGAGGAGAAGTTCATGAAATCGGCCGCCTTCGTTTCGAACCTGAAACTCCGCGCAGGCTGGGGACAGGTCGGCAATCAAGGCCTCAGCCCCTACCAGACGCTGACGACCTAC
This sequence comes from uncultured Alistipes sp., assembly GCA_947623305.1. Classification (GTDB taxonomy): domain Bacteria; phylum Bacteroidota; class Bacteroidia; order Bacteroidales; family Rikenellaceae; genus Alistipes. The sequence continues at coordinate 62,509 of CANQGQ010000006.1, forward strand.
AATTCGATGTACACGGCCAACCCCGATTCCAACTACTCGGTTTCGCCCGACGGACAGTTCATCATCGGCATCAAACCCAGCGTCATGTCGAACCGCAATCTCAAATGGGAGACCACCGAACAGTACAACGTCGGTCTTGATGCCGGATTCTTCGACAACCGCCTCAGCATGACGCTCGATCTCTACTACAAAAAGACCAAAGACTTGCTGCAGCAAATTTCCATCCCGCTGTCGACCGGTTTCCCCACGATGTGGATCAACCGGGGCAACATCGAAAACCGCGGTCTCGAATTCACCTTCGAAGCCTATCCCGTCGATAACGCCGACTTCACATGGAGCCTCGGAGGCAACATCTCGTTCAACCGCAACCGGATCGGCAACGTCGGCCTTCCCGAAGCACGCCACGGCAGCATCTTCGCTTCGGCCTTCGTGGGCGAGGAGATTTCCAACACCTCCGATTACTTCAAGATGCCGGCCAACATCTTCATCCAGGGCCGGCCGGCCGGTCTGTTCTACGGATTCAAGACCAACGGAATCGTTACGCCCGAAGCCATCGAGGCCGGCCTCGTTCCCTCTTACCGCGGCATCGCACCCGAACCCGGCGACGTGTGGTACGTCGATACCGACGGCTCGGGCAATGTCGACGATATGGACAAGACCGTAATCGGCGACCCCAACCCTTCGTTCACCTATGGTTTCAATACGTCGTTCCGGTGGAAGGCGCTCACCTTGTCGCTGATGTTCGACGGCGTTTACGGCAATCAAGTCGCCAACGGCAACCTGCTGCCCGAAACCAACACTTCGCCCACGGGCAACAACCTCCACAACGTCCGCCGCGAGGCCTACTTCGACGCATGGAGCGAATCGAATCCCGATGGCAGCTATCCCCGTCTGAACCGTGCGGCGGGACAGACCCGCGATTTCACCGACCGCATCCTCGAGAACGGCAGTTACATGCGTCTGTCGTCGGCAACGCTCAGCTATCAGTTCAATTTCAAGCGGACGAGCGCCATCAAAAACCTCAGTTTGAGCTTCACCGTTCGCAACGCCTTCCTGTGGAGTTCGTACAGCGGCTGGGACCCCGAGGTGAGCAGTTTTACCAACAATGCGCTGAAAGTCGGCGTGGACTGGAGTTCCTACCCGTCGGCCAGAGCGTACGTCTGCGGTATCACGATGACTTTCTAACCCTCTAACAATGCGTAACAAAATGAAAAAGATAGTTTTTTCGATTCTGATGATGATCGCTGCATTCGCCGGCACGGGGTGCGATGACTTTCTCACGGAACATCCGTCCACGCAGTTCAGCCCCGACGCCATCTATACGTCGTCCGACGGCGTGCAGGCCGTGCTCAATTCGTGCTACGGTTACGTGTCGCAATCCAACGGATACGGCGGCTACATGCACATGCTGCTGTCGTGGCATACGCCCACGATGCAGTTGCAGAACCGCTCGTCGCAATACATGGTCGAACTGGCTACGATGAACGTCGCCACCGACAACTCCACGGCCCAAAACGTCTATACGGGCGCTTACCAGACCATCAACACCGTCAACGATCTGTTGAGCAACATCGCCCTTTGCGAAATGGATCCCGGCGAACGCAACCGCATCGAGGGCGAAGCCCGTCTGTTGCGGGCGCTGACCTACTTCAATCTGGCACGCATCTTCGGAGCCGTGCCCTACGTCGACAAGCCGGCCACCTCGATCGACGAGAGCCATCGTCCGCGTACCGACATCGGCAAAATATACGGGTTGATTCTTTCCGATCTCGAATCGGCCTTCGAACTGCTGCCCGACAAGGGCGGTAATCCGCACGGCCATCCCCACAAATGGGCCGCCAAGGCGCTGACGGCAAAGGTTTATGTCGCGCTGGCCTGCATCAAGGAGCATCCGGGCGAACCGTTCGATGCCGATCTCTTCGAGGGTTCGGCCGCCGAATATTGGCAGGCGGCTTACGACAATGCCAAAGCCGTTTACGACAAACACGTCTATTCGCTCGTCGGAAACTTCGCCGATCTGTGGGTGTACACCAACAAGTACACGGAAGAGTCGATCATCGAACTCGAAATGAACTATGCGACCGGCAACTGCCCCTTCATGTACCGTTACCTGCCGGGTTATTGGGAGGCGCTGCCGCTCACCAATTCGAGCAACAACTACGGACAGGTCCGTCCGTCTCGCGAAGCGTGGGACGAGCACAACGACCGTTACCCGGGCGACTGGCGCGAGGAGTGTACCTATCTCGACTACAAGTACAAATGCAACACCACCGTCGAGAACGAAAACTACCGAGGCAAGCAATACTACATTTACCCCTATACGAAAAAGAACTACCCCGACCAGGGCACGGCCAAATACGAGTATCTGCCCTATCTTCGCAAGTGGGTCGATCCGACCTTCACGGCGGGCAATGCCAACTGCAATTTCATCGTTTACCGCTATGCCGATTTGCTGCTGACGCTGGCCGAGGCGGCCAACGAACTCGGCGGAACGCATACGGCCGAGGCGGTCGGTTATGTCAACGAGGTGCTGCGGCGCGCCCGCAACGCCTCGAACGAGATGCGGCAGGAGCCGGCCGACTGGCCCGAGGGAATGTCGCAGGCCGATTTGCGCGAGGAGCTGCGCATCGAGCGTCGCTGCGAACTCAAAGGCGAGCTGCACGAGTGGTTCGATCTGCGCCGGTTCGGCGTCGAGTATCTGCAAAAGATGATCGCCGTCCACAACGAGCGTCTGGCCCGCGCCGTCGAGGAGGAAACGGACAACGACTACGACTACGTGCTGCCCGAGGATTACGAGTCGGTGAAGCGGAACCTGTTGCTGCCCTTCCCCCAGGCCGAGATTTCGGCCAACTACAACATTTCGGCCTCCGACCAAAACTACGGATACTGATGCGACCCGTTCCGAAGACCGGTATCGCAATTACATGAACAGGAAAAACAATTAACCGATCGAACCATGAAAAAAACGATTTTTTTCACTCTGCTCGCCGTCCTGCTGCTCTCGGGAACCGGATGCTCGGACAGCGACCTGTACAGCAGCGAGGAGAACTCACCGACGGTGGGCATCGACGACACCGAACTCATACTCGACGGAAAAGCCGAGAGCGGGCGCATCTTCATCCGATCGAACATCTGGTGGAAGGCCCGTCTGGAATACGACGGCAGCGAGGCGTGGCTGAGCCTGTCGCCCGAATCGGGATTCGGCAACATCGAGATCGAGGTCGCGACCGACCGCAACTACGATCCGACGCAGGCGAAACATGCGCGGCTGATCATCGAGAGCGACGGCGAAGGATCGTCGTTCCGCAAGGAGTTCGACATCGTGCAGAACACCAGCGAACCCTACATCGAGCTCGCCGGCATCGACGAACGGCTGCTGACGAGCGTTACCCGCAACGAAACCGAGCTGACGCTCTACGCCAACGACGAATGGGAGGCCGAAACGTCCGACGAGACGTGGTGCACGGTCGAATCGGACACCAACGCCGGCGGATGCCACACGGTACGCATCGTCTGCACGAGCAACACCACGCATGTCGAACGCACCGCCTCCGTAACTTTCCGTGCGAAGAATCACACGAGCGTCCGACGCTCGTTCGAAGTGGTTCAGAGCGACGCATTCGCCGTTCCGACTCTTGTACTCGCCAAGGACGAACGCGGACGCATCCGTCTCACGTGGGATTCGGTGATGGGGGCCGTGAAATACCTGGTGATTTTGAAGAACGGCGACACGACGATCGCCGAAATCGACAACGGCACGGCGACCGAGTGCGACCTGTCGGCCGACAAGGTATTCGCCACGCCCGAGTATGCGGGTCTGTTCAGCGTGTCGGTACGCGCTCTTTCGGACGAGCCCGAAATTTTCTCCGACAGCAATTCCGAACAGGCCAACAGCCACTTCGCATCGGGGGCCGGCACGCAGGAGAGCCCCTTCGTCATCGACGCTCCGTATGGTTTGGAAAACATCGCGCTCGCCAACTCCGTAGCTGAGGGTTGCTACTATCGTCTCGATTACACGCCCGTGCTGGATGGCGATTTCGAACCGATCTGTTCGCCGGCCGCGCCGTTCAAAGGCTTCTTCGACGGCAATGGCAAGACGATCTCCGGCTGGAACATCCGTCCCATGGCCGACGTGCGCAACTACTTCGGGCTTTTCGGCGGCGTGGCCGAGGGCGCCGAAGTCGCCAACCTGACGTTCGAGAACTGTTCGCTCTACATCGCCAACGACGGCGGGTCGGTCGATAAAACCGACAACGGTTTCGCCTGGGCGGCAGGCACCAACAAGGGGACGATTCGCAACATTTCCGTCATCGGTTGTACGGTGGCCTGCGAGACGGGAACGTCGCCCCTGCGCGTGGGCGGCATCGCCGCCAACAACGACGGCACGATAATCGGCTGCCGGGTTTCCGGCTCTTTCAACGCGGCTGCCGACCGCAACAAGACCGACGTATTCGACTGCGGAGGGATCGCGGCGTACAACTTCGGCCGGGTCGAGGATTGCGTGAACGATGCTCCCATCGTGGCCATGAATCAGGTGGGCGGCATCGTAGCCATGAACGGCGGTACAGTAACCGGTTGCGTCAACAACGGCGATATTACGGCCAACTACTACTTCGGCGGCGTGGTCGGATACACGACCTCGTCGAGCGCGACCTGTGTCATCGAACGTTGCGTGAATACGGGAACGCTCATCATGGATGAACCGTCGGGCGCCGGACGCGGCGCAGCCTACATGGGAGGCATCACCAGCCGCATATACTCGCCCAAAACGACGATTTCGAAATGCTGCAACAAGGGCGATCTGATCGTCGGAATGTCGAGTTCGTCGTCATCAATGCGCGTGGGCGGTTTAGTGGGCCACACCAACAAGCCCGGTTCGCTGACCGACTCTTATAACACCGGCAATGCCACCATTCGCGGCAAGGTCAACTTCGGCGGCATCGTGGGCGAGATGGCAAGTCAAGCAGTCGTCATCACCAATTGCTACACCGTCGGCAACTCCACGATCGACGAGGGTGGATCCGGCGACGTCGCCGCAGCGTTCGGCAAAGCCAATGCTTCGGCGGTCATCACCGGCTGCTACGCGCTCGACAATGGTCGGGAATTTGCGCTCGGTTCGACGGACGGCATCATCGGCGGCGGCCTTCTGGACGAAAGCCGAATGAAAGACCCCGCTTCCTACGAGGGCTGGGACTTCATCGGCACGTGGCAGCAAGGCAGCGGGGCCTATCCGTACCCCGTGCTGCGATAGCCGCACGGATACCCGTAACGAAATGCCGGGGCAGGTCGAACGGCTCCGGCATTTTGGGATTACACATCAAAATGCTATGTTTGCAGTATGTCGATACGCAGATTCATCATCCCGCTTCTCGTCGCTTGCTGTATAGGGACGGGGAGCCGCAGGCCAGGAATCGGCCCGATTCTATTTCCGGACGCTCGGCATCCAGCAGGGGCTCTCCAACCAGATGGTCAACGCCGTAGTCAAGGATTCGTGCGGATTCGTGTGGGTGGGCACGGCCGACGGACTGAACCGTTACGACGGCATGCGGTTCCGCGTATTCCGCCACGAACCCGACAATCCCCACTCGTTGTCGACCTCGTGGGTCAACTGCCTGTACATCGCCCGCGACGGGCGCCTGTTCGTCGGCACCGAACGCGGCGTGAACGTCTACGACCCCGAAAAAGAGCGCTTCACGATTCTTTCGGCCGTAAACGACACCCGCAATCTGCTGGGCAATCTTCGCGTGCGATGCTTTTGCGAAGATTCGAAAGGCATGCTCTGGATCGGCACGCTCGACGGGCTGCTCTGCTTCGACACCAAGAGTTCGCGCATCGCCTTCTACAAAATCAACTTCCACGACCACGACAAGATGCACAACGAGATACGCTCGCTGTGCGAAGATGCCGGAGGCCGTATGTGGATCGGCACGTTCGACGGTCTTTACCGCCGCAACTCCGACGGTGCGGGGCTCTTCGAACCGGTATCGCTGCACGATGCACCCGACACCGGCAACACGCTGGTTTCGGGCCTGTATATCGCGCCGGACGCCGCCGACCGGCTCTACATCGCGACCTCTGCAGGTTTTCGCATCTTCGATATGAAAACGGGGTCGGTGCGAACATTCGACACTTCGAACAGCGCCCTCGGCGGAAACGACGTGCGCGCCGTCGGTCCGTACGACGATACGCATATTCTGGTGGCCACCGGAGGCGGGCTGTCGGTATTCGACACGCAGACGGAGCGTTTCGCGAATTACACCAACTCGCTCACCGACCCGACGTCGCTGCCCACCCACACGGTCAACAGCGTGTTTCAGGACGACAACGGCATCATCTGGCTCGGCACGACCTACGGTCTGGCCTGCTGCAACCGCTATCGACGGCCGATCGACCTGCACTACATCAACACGGTCGACCGCCACGGCAATATCACCCGCGAGACGGTAACCGATCTGGCCGTGCTGCCCGAGGCCGGCGAGCTATGGATCGGCACCAACAACGGACTGCGGGTCTACTCCTCGGACATGCGGCTGCTGCGCCACTACACGACGGCCAACTCTTCGCTGCCGCACGACAACATCAAACGCATCCTGCTCGACAGCCGCGGCGTGATGTGGATCGGCACCAACAACGGCGTGGTGTACATGAATCGCAGCCGCCGCGAATTCCGGCCGGTCGTTACGCCGAAAAACGACTTCGCGTTCAAATATGTTTACGACATGAAGGAGGATGGCGACGGCGACATCATCGTCAACATCAGCAGCGGAATTTGTTTCATCCGTCCGACCCGCGATGCGTACGGCGGCATCGTGCACCTGGACTTCGATACGTTCTATATCGACCATCTGCTGTCGACCTACAACAGCGACGTCCCCTATTTCGAGCCCGACCGCAACGGCTGCATCTGGATCGGCTCGCTGAGCGACGGTATTTTCCGCTACGACAAGAAACGGCATACCGTCAGGCAATACCGCAACGAACCGTCCAATCCTGCGAGCATCGCCAGCAACCGCATCTACTCGATCCACGCCGATGCGCTGAACCGGATATGGGTCGGCACCGACCTCGGTCTGTGCCGGTACGACGACAAAACGGACGCCTTCGAACGAATCGACGCCTGTTCGGGGCTGTCGATACGCACCATCGCATCCGACCGGTCGAACCGGCTCTGGATCGCATCGAGCAACCGGCTCGTGATGTTCGATTACGGGCTCAATTATAAAATCGGGTACGACATCTCGCAGGAGCTCAAAATGAACGACATCGAATACAACAGCGTGTGCACGGTCGGAGATCGCATCTATCTGGGCGGCTACGGCGGCTATATCGACTTCGATTCGAAAGAGATCGAGGTCGACATACGGCGTTATCCGGTGCGTCTCACGTCGTTCGAGCTTCACGACAATGTCGTTGCGCCCGACGTCCCCCGCGACGGCCGCATCATCCTCGACCGTTCCATAACCTTGTGCGACCGCATCCGTCTGCGGCATGACGAGAACTTCTTCCGCATCGACTTCGCCATGCTCAACTACACCTTCGGAAGCGGCAATACTTATATTTATAAACTCGAAGGTTACGACAAACAGCCGCAATCGACCGACGATACCAACCCTTATGCCATCTACTCCCACATTCCGCCCGGCCGATACACGTTCGTCGTGAGCGCTATCAGTTCCGATAACATATCGAGCGAGAATCGGGCGCAGGTCGAAATCGTCATCCGTTCGGCGTGGTATCACAGCACGACGGCCTATGCCGTTTATCTTCTTTTGTTCGCCGGTCTATGCTCGTTGGCGGTTCATCTGATACGCATGCGCGTCAGGCTGTCGCGCGAGCTCAAGACCGAAATTCTGCGCCGCGAACGCTACGACGAAATCAACCGTACGAAAATGGCCTTCTTCACCAATATTTCGCACGAGTTCAAGACCCCGCTGACGCTGATTCTCGGCCCCATCGAGACGTTGCTCGAATCTGCGGGCGAAAGCCAGCGCAAACTGTTGCTGGTCATGAAACAGAATGCCGAACGGCTGTTGCGTCTCATCAATCAGATCATGGATTTGCGCAAAATAGACAACCATCGCATGCAGGTCAACCGCAGCATGGGCGACATCGTAACGTTCTGCCGCGAAATATTCGCGTCGTTCAGCGACCACGCTGCGCGGCGGCGCATCGACTATACGTTCGAAGCGCATCCGTTCTGCATCAACTCGCTGTTCGACTGCGACAAGGTAGAGAAAATCGCCTACAATCTACTGTCCAACGCCTTCAAGTTCACGCCCGACGGCGGAAGCATCCGTCTGCGCATCGAGACGGCCGAACAGGACGGGCACGACATCATCCGACTGATCGTCAGCGACACGGGTTGCGGTATCGACTCGAAGGATTTGCCGCATATCTTCGACCGCTTCTACCAGACCGAGAACAAGCCGCACGAACAGGCCGAGGGTTCGGGCATCGGACTTACGCTCACCCGTGATTACGCGCGTCTGCATGGCGGCGACGTCTCGGTGGAGAGCACGCCAGGCAGCGGCAGCCGATTCACCGTTACGCTGCCGTATCGCAATGCTGCCGAGCTTTCGCCGTCGGGGGCCGCCGATGCCGAACTGTCGGAACAGGAGCTGAAGCAGGACGATAACAGACTGAAAATCGTCGTGGTGGAGGACAACGAGGAGATGCGCGATTTCCTGCGGACGACGCTCGACGGCACGTACGACGTAACGACGGCGCGCGACGGCCGTCTGGGACTGGAAAAGATCCGCCGGATCGTTCCCGATCTGATTATTTCCGACCTGATGATGCCCCACATGGACGGTTTCGAACTGTGCCGTTGTGTCCGGGAGGAGCCGCAGACCAGCCACATCCCGTTCATCATGCTGACGGCCAAGAACAACGAAGCCGACATCCAGACGAGTTACGACTGCGGTGCCGATGTGTTTCTGTCGAAACCGTTCAGCGTCAAGACCTTGAAAACGCGCATCGAAGCCCTCATCGAGTCGCGGGCCAAGTTGCAGAAACTCTATCGCAAGAAGATTCTGTCGACGCCCTCGGACATCGAGGTCGAATCGGAGAACGACAAATTCATTCTCCGTGTGGTGCGTATCATCGAGGAGAATCTCGAAAATCCCGATTTCAACGTTTCGATACTTTGCGATTTGTTGGACACCTCCTATCTGAGCGTCTACCGCAAGGTCAAGGCCCTCACGGGCGATACGGTGAACGATTTCATACGGGCGGTCAAGTTGAAACGCGCGGCGCAATATCTCAGGTCGGGGGAGTTGCGTATTTCGGAGATTCTCTACAAATCGGGATTCAACAGCCACTCCTACTTCACCAAGTGCTTCAAGGAGTATTTCGGCATGACGCCCAAAGAGTACATGGAACGTTCGCAGTCCGACCGCGATGACATCTCCGAGGCGGAGTAACGCTCGTCGCCGACATGCAATCCGCGCCGAACGGCATGATTTCGACAGGCCCGTTCGGCGTCTCTTTTTGACTGCATCAACGATACTCCGTCTCGGCAAAAAGGCAAATGAATCAATTGAATTTCGCAGCGGAAGCGAAGATAACTGCCGACGGTCTCCCGCATCAGGAACGCCTTTCAAAAGGCGCAAAAGCGAAGAAAGCGATGAAAAGCACCGGAGAATATGCCACCGCATAGGGAACCGCTTTCAAAAGCGGCCGTTCAAACGGGCCGATCCGTACCGGTTAATAAAAAATTTCGTATCTTTGACTTCGTCGAAGATACTCCGTCTCGGCATAATCAAGCTAACGCTTGCTTCTGCGCTCGACTTTTCGTATCTTTGGCTTCTGCAATGGAGGCATTCGCTTACAAATATCTCGAACGCGTCGACTCGCCCCGCGACCTTAAACAACTGTCGATGGATGAGTTGTCCCGCTATTGCGAGGAGCTGCGCCATTATATCATCGAGGAGTGTTCGGTGCACCCGGGGCATCTGGCCTCGAGCCTCGGCACGGTGGAACTGGCCGCTGCACTGCACTATGTGTTCGATACGCCCGATGATAAAATCGTTTGGGACGTCGGCCATCAGACCTATGCCCACAAAATCATTACGGGACGTCGCGAAGCGTTCCGGACGAAGCGGCAGCTGGGCGGAATCAGCGGGTTCCCGCGCATGGACGAAAGCGAATACGATGCGTTCGGCGGCGGACATGCTTCGGTGTCGATTTCGGCCGCTTTCGGGATGGCCAAAGCCGCTGAACTGCGCGGCGAGAAGCGGCAGGTCGTCGCGGTCATCGGCGACGGCTCCATGACGGGCGGTCTGGCTTTCGAGGGGCTGAACAATGCCGGCGCCTCGAAAAAAACCGACCTGCTGGTGATTCTCAACGACAACAACATGGCCATCGACCAAGCGACCGGCGCGCTGAAAAACTATCTGTTGAAGATTTCGACCTCGGTTCGCTACAACCGTTTCAAACGGCGGATTTGGGGCCTTTTGTCGCATACGCCTCGGTTGTTGCATCTGTGTCGGAAAACCTGGAACGGCATCAAACAGGGGTTGCTCAATAATTCCAATCTCTTCGAAAGTCTCAATTTCCGCTATTTCGGCCCGGTCGACGGGCACAATCTGCCCGATTTGGTGCGGACGTTGCGGGCCTTGCGCGACATCGAAGGGCCCAAGCTGTTGCATGTGATGACCGTGAAGGGCAAGGGCTTCCGACCGGCCGAGGTCGACCAGTCGGTGTGGCATGCCCCGGGCCGATTCAATCCCGATACGGGCGAACGCATCGGCTCGAAAGGATGCACCGACCGTTATCAGGATGTTTTCGGCCAGACGCTGCTCGATTTGGCGCGTCTCGACGAACGGGTCGTCGGCGTTACGCCCGCCATGCCGTCGGGTTGTTCGATGAACATCCTGATGCGCGAAATGCCGGCCCGCTGTTTCGATGTCGGAATCGCTGAGGAACATGCCGTAACCTTCTCCGCCGGACTGGCGGCTGCCGGCATGCGCCCGTTCTGCAATATCTATTCGTCGTTCATGCAACGTGCCTATGACAATGTGATTCACGACGTTGCGATCCAGCATCTGCCGGTCGTGCTGTGCCTCGACCGCAGCGGACTGGTGGGTGAGGACGGCGTAACGCATCACGGCGTTTTCGATATGGCCGCTTTCGGGGCGGTTCCCGGGCTGACCATCGCTGCGCCGATGGATGAACTCGAACTGCGCAATTTGATGTACACGGCCTTGCAATCGGATCGGCCGTTCGTGTTGCGTTATCCGCGCGGGAGCGGGGCCGGCGTCGCATGGCGCGATCGTCCGTTCGAGCAGTTGCCGATCGGTCGCGGACGGTGTTTGCGCGAAGGCAACGAGGTAGCGCTGCTGACGGTCGGAACGACAGGCCATGCGGGAGCGCGGGCCGTCGAACGGGCCGTTGCTGCCGGAGTCGATGCGGCGCACTACGATTTGCGGTATGTGAAGCCGTTGGACGAGGCGTTATTAGAGGAGGTGGGCCGCAGGTTCCGACGGGTGGTAACGGTTGAGGACGGCTGCCTGCGCGGCGGGGTCGGCGAGGCCGTGGCAGCGTGGTTCAACCGGCAGAGGTATGTCGTAGCGGTCGATTCGTTGGGAATCGGCGATGAATGGGTTTCGCATGGTACGCCGGCGCAGTTGCAGGCGCTTTGCGGTTACGATGAGGAGGCGATTTTCGGAGCATTGACGAAGGCGTCCGGCACGACGGCCGGTGAATAAATAGACGGTCATTAGCATGATAACCAGTTAACAAAAAGGTTATTAGCATGATAACCAGTTAACAAAAAGGTTATTAGCACGATAACCAGTTAATAAAAAGACGGTCGCCAACAGGACGACCGGTTAATAAAAAAGCAGTTCGGGTGGACTGCGAACATACGAGCTTAAAGCGCATCGACTGGACTTTCTTACCGAAGAAACTTGGCGGTTTTTTGAAGAAGTGAAGAAAAGTGGCAAGGTTGATGCCCATGTTGTTTCGGCGTGGGCACTTCGCACAATCTTTCTTCACGGGTACGCCAAGACCTTTTCGGTAGATTAAGTGAATTGTCTGCGCCTTTTGTGTCTCGATACGGAAGGAAGAAACATCATGGCAGCATGAAAAACATTGGTTCGTTAATAAAGGAAGAGTTCGAACGGCAGGGACATAGTATCGGATGGCTTTCGCGACAGTTGGCGTGCGATCGGTCGAACGTCTATCGGTTGTTTCAGCGCGACAGCATCGACACATTGACTTTGAAACGTCTTTGCCGGATTCTCGACCACGATTTTTTCAGCGATCTGTCGACCGAGTTGCACGAGGAGGAGTCGCATCCGGCCGTTCCCGTCGAACGGGATTAGAGGTGCTGCGCTCGGATCGCTGCGAAACGAATCGTCCGGGTGTGCGGTCGGGTTGCGGAAAAGCGTAGAGGCCGCTCCTTGCAAGGAGCGGCCTTCCAACCAGCAAAAAGCGTTACGGTCGTTATTGTTTTGCTACGGTGAATTTCAGCTCGTTGACCAGTGGAACCGGTCTTTCGGCGCTGCTCATTTGGAGTTCCGTCGTTTTGAGCGTGAAGGTCAGCGCGCCGCTCTTTTCGTAGCGAAGCGCATTGGGCGATTCGATCTGGATCTTTGCGAGTTCCTCTCCGCTGCGGAGGATGATGGACAGTGCGGGAGTCGTCAGCGGAGCCGTGAGCGCGATATTATCGGCGGTCGGCGTTCCGATGGTCGCTTCGTAAGAGATGGCTCCGAGCATGGAAATCAGACCTCCCGCTTGCTCTTCACCGACCAATGCCTTGATAAGTGTCGAAGCCGGAAACTCGGGAATGACTACCTTGCCGTTTTCGATTTTAAGCTCGATGGCGACGTTCGTTTCCGGTTTCGGAGCGGGATTGAGGTCGCTCGGCGACGGCGTGAAGTCGAAGGTGCCCGAGTAGGAACCTGTCAGGTCGGCGAGCGTCAAGGCCCGATCATCGTCATCGTCGCTGCATGCGGCGAACAACAGGGTCGAAAGCAGCGTCGCTGCCAAGACCGTCTTTCTGAACATCTTTTTCATGACTTTCTTCGATTGAAGGTTTGATTCGAAAGCAAACGTAAAATCCCACTCCCGAATTTCCAAATCAATTCAACGAAGCGCCGGATTTCGCCGACCGACAGGCGATTTTCTCCCATGGAACTTATGCGGCGTTCGGGGCGGTGGCGTAAAAAGGCGAGCCCGACCGCAAAGGCCGGGCCCGTACATCGTGAAACGTCGCAATTTACAGGACGCCCTGTTCGACCATTGATTTGGCCACCTTCATGAAGCCTGCGATGTTGGCGCCCTTCATGTAGTTGATGTAGCCGTTCGGCTCGGTGCCGTATTCGAGGCACGCTGCGTGGATCGACGACATGATCTGATGCAGTTTCGCATCGACCTCTTCGGCCGTCCAGTTGAGTTTCTGGGCGTTTTGCGTCATTTCGAGGCCCGACGTAGCCACGCCGCCGGCGTTCACTGCCTTGCCCGGGCCGTAAGGAATCTTGGCCGCGATGAAAGCGTCGATCGCTTCCGGACGGCAACCCATGTTCGATACCTCGGCAACGATTTTGACCCCGTTGGCCAACAATCGTTTGGCGTCTTCGCCGTCCAGTTCGTTCTGCGTGGCGCACGGCATGGCGATATCCACCTTGACCTCCCACGGTTTGCGGCCGGCGACGAACTTCGATCCCGGGAATTTGTCGGCATAGGGAGCCACGATGTCGTTGTTCGAGGCGCGGAGTTCCAACATGTAGGCGATTTTCTCGGCGTTGAGGCCGTCGGCATCGTAGATGTATCCGTCTGGGCCCGAAATCGTTACGACTTTTGCGCCTAATTCGGTGGCTTTGGTCGCTGCGCCCCAGGCCACGTTGCCGAAGCCCGAAATGGCGATGGTCTTGCCCTTGATCTCCATGCCGGCCGTTTCGAGCATCTGGCGCAGGAAATAGACGGCGCCGAAGCCCGTGGCCTCGGGACGGATCAACGACCCGCCGTAGGTCATACCCTTGCCGGTCAGCACGCCCGTATTCTCGCGGGCCAGTTTGCGATACATGCCGTAGAGGTAGCCGATTTCGCGACCGCCGACGCCGATGTCGCCCGCCGGAACGTCGGTCTCGGGGCCGATATGACGCCACAGTTCGGTCATGAAGGCCTGGCAGAAGCGCATCACCTCACGGTCGGATTTGCCTTTGGGATTGAAATCGGAACCGCCCTTCGCGCCGCCCATCGGCAGCGTCGTGAGCGCATTCTTGAAAATCTGCTCGAACCCGAGGAACTTCAGAATCGAGGGGTTCACCGAGGGATGGAAACGCAATCCGCCTTTGTAAGGGCCGATGGCGTTGTTGAACTGGAACCGGTAACCGGTGTTGACCTGTATGTCGCCGCGGTCGTCCACCCAAACCACCTTGAAGGTGAAGCTGCGATCGGGTTCGACGATCCGTTCGGCGATGCGGTTGGCTTCGAATTCGGGGTGGCGGTTGTATGCCTCCTCGACGGTCATCAATACCTCGCGAACGGCCTGGAGGTATTCGCTTTCACCCGGATGCCGGCGTTCCAGGTCGGCCATCAATTTTTCGACATTCATAACAGCAGTTTTATTAGTTGGTTTTTATGCTTTTAGAAAGTATACGCTTTCGGTTCGTTGCTTACTCAGGCCCTTGTTTGCGGCTCATCAGAGCCGCGCGAGCGTAACCTCGGCCAGTGAGGTATTATTAATTGGTCGGATCGTATCGCACGGTCATTGACTGGTCGGATCGTATCGCACGGTCATTGACTGGTCGGATCGTATCGCACGGTCATCGTCGGCCGGTCGTTGCCTGCGGGCATTTCCGATCGACAAATTGCGAATCGTTTCCGTCGGCGGCATCCGACTATACAAATATAAACAAACGATTCCGATTTTCAAACGATTTTTTCGAAAGTCGTCCAATTTAATTGCTTTTCATAGGATATGCCGATTCATCGGCCGGCGAACCGCCAGCCGGAACGAATGCCAGTCGCCGATAGTTGCTAATCGCGGCGATAAATATGCACCCAGCTTTCTCCGTCGCCGTAGTCCTCGAAAAACACGAAAAGCGTATCGTTCAATTCGATGACGGCTCCGTTTACAAATTCCGAATCGCTGTCTTTCAAGATGAGGCGATTTCCCTCCAACGACCAATCGTACCGATGTCGTTTCCCGACCTGTTCGTCTTTATAAGGGGTATCGACACACGTTCCATCCGCTGTAAAAGTCCACGTCCAGTAGTAATTCCCCGATTTAGCAACCGGAAATTCGTAACGCCAGGTTTGCAGTTTGTCGGAAAGATATGCGTGGCCTCGCTGTTCGGCGATGCACCAAGTGCCGATCAGTCGGGAGGGATCGGGTTTCCAATTGCGTAGGGAATCTTCGAGACGGTCATAGCGATTGAATCGTTCGAATCGGCCGTGGAACAAAAAGTAGAGGAGGCTGGCCACCAGCACCGCTGCAACTACAGACGGAAGATGCCTGAATTTCATAATCGGATGGGCTTTCGCTTGTCGCTCGGCCCCTGCGCGACGAATGTTTACAAAAAGAAAGCGTGGTGCCGAAAACTTATTCAATAAGCGCAGGTCGTAGGATACCCCAATCGATCAAATAAGTTGCAGCTCCCACGCCCATGCCCTATGAGTAGAGCATTGACGCGGTAAGGCAGCTTATTTTCTCGATTGTCGAATTTCCTACGTTCGCACTTAGAAAATAAACTTACACTTTCCGTGTAATCAATATGTCAGTACAAAAGTAGCTTTTTTTACGGAATATACAAAAAAACGGTCGGCAGCGAAGAAAACCTTAATAAACATATGCAGGCTCCATCGCATAAGGAACGCCTTCTAAAAGGCGCGGGACGAAGACTGCGGAGGACGCCAAGAGCGAGCCTCCGCCTGCGGAGGCTTCGGCCCGCGCGGCTCGAAGAGCCGCACTAATAAAGCCCAAATATCCGTCTGAACACCGAATTTATACGGAAGCAGGCAGCGTCAGAGGTGTCCCTCTTCGGCGAATTCGCGCACCGAACGGATGTAGTGTTCGATGGTCTCCTCCATCGACACGAACGACTTGCCGCCGGCCGCGTTCTTATGACCGCCTCCGTTGAAGTATTTGCGGGCGAAAAGGTTGACGTCGACGTCGGCTCGCGACCGCAACGACACGCGGATGAACTTGTGATGGGCGAGGAACATCGCCGACATCTTGACTTTCTTAATCGTCAATGGATAATTAACAAATCCTTCGCTATCGCCCTGCTGGAAGCGGTATCGACGCATTTCGTCCTCCAACAGCGACATGTAGGCCGCTTTGCCCTTTTCGAGGGTCTTCATCTTGCGGTGGATGACGTAGCCGAACAAGCGGGCGCGTCCCTCGGTGTAGGAGTTGTAGACGCTGTTGTGGATTTCGGGGATGCGAATGCCCCGTTCGATCAACGTAGCCACGGCGCGGAATAATTCGGGCGTGAGGAACGAATAGGCGAAGTTGCCCGTATCGGTCATGATGCCCACGTAGAGCAGTTCGGCCATCTCCTTGGTGATGGCTTGCGTGCCCCACAGCGCCTCGATCAACGAATAGACGATGAAACAGGTGCTCGAACTGTCGGGGAACGACAATTCGAGGTCGAACTCCGGCCCGGGCGACAAATGATGGTCGATGAGTACCCGTTCAGCCGTGGTGTTGGAGGCGAGCGTTTCGCTCAGATTCTCCAATCGGGACAGGGTATTGAAATCGAGGCAATGGATTTGGTCGGCTTCGGCAATGGCGCGGGCGGCGCGTCCTTCCTCGTCGGTGCGGAAGATGATGACCTCGTCGATGCCCGTCATCCAGTCGAGAAAGTAGGGGTACTTGTTCGGTACGATGCAGGTTACGACGTGTCCCTGCCTGCGCAGAATCGTGGCCCAAGTAAGCGAAGAGCCGATGGCATCGCCGTCGGGATTGGTGTGCGAGACGATGACGATATGTTGTCGGGGCCGGTCGATCAGTGCGCGCAGGGCCTCTGTTTGCTCTTGCTGGAGATTCATACGGGCGGAATTGTCAATGGGACAAAGATACGAATTTTTTTATTAGCGCGGTAGACGGTCGTCTCGCTTTCGACCGTTATCTTCGCTTCCGCTGCGAAATCTACTTAAATTATTTGCAATTTTTTCCGAGACGGAATATCTCCGGCGCGACCATAGATACGAAAAAGCTGAGCCTAAAAAAATTTTTAGGGAAATAGTTGTTTTAGTCTTGCAAATTGCGGGACGCAGCCTGCGAGGGGAGCATGAGCGAGCCTCGCCCGCCAAGGCTACGGCTCGCGCGGCTCTTGAGAGCCGCAAATAATTGGCTGAATAAGCAATAAGCCTAAAAGGGATGCTTCGTTGAAAAATAGGCAAAAAACGAAAATAATTGCATATTCCTGCTTTTTTGATTACCTTTGAAGCCGTAAAACAGGCGGAAGTGGGGTGCGATCCGACGGAAGGGCCGGAAAGCGGGATGCCCGAAGCGTTGGCAGAGGTTTGTCCGTATCGGAAAAGTCCGTAAGAGATGGCATTGAGAACCGCCGCAGGTAATTTTTTTATTAAAATATCATTCCAAATTATGAAGACTGTTTCTGTAAAAGCCGTAAAACGCGAAGATTTCGGCAAGAAAGCAGCCAAAAACGTACGTCGCGAAGGGCTCGTACCCTGCGTATTGTGCGGCAATGGCGAATCGGTCAACTTCTCGATCGATCCCCGCGAGGTGAAACCGCTGATCTACACTCCGAACTCCTACATCGTGGAGATCGACTTCGGCGGTAAAAAAGAACTCGCCGTATTGCGTGAGGTTCAGTTCCATCCCGTACGCGAACAGATTCTGCACATCGACTTTTTCCGCATCGCAGCCGGTAAACCCGTGGCCATCGCTATTCCCGTTCGCTTGAGCGGCAATGCCGAAGGCGTGAAGGTCGGCGGTAAATTGGTGCTGTCGGCCCGCAAGCTGATTGTCAGCGCATTGGTCGAGAACCTGCCCGACGAAATCGTCGTGGATGTAACATCGCTCGGTGTCGGCAAGACCATTTTCGTCGGCGATCTGAAATTCGACAATTTGAAGTTCGTAACTCCGGCAACGACGGCCGTGTGCGCCGTGCGCGTAACCCGTGCTTCGCGCGGTAACGACGCCGCTCCTGCCGAGGCTGCCAAATAAGGCTGAATACGAATGAAATATCTCATTGTTGGACTGGGAAATATCGGTGCCGAATACGCCGAGACCCGGCACAACATCGGGTTCAAAGTGTTGGATGCTCTTGCCGGAGCGTCCGACACTTTTTTTACGACGGCCCGTTACGGCGATCGCGCTACGCTCCGTCATAAAGGGCATTCCCTCCTCTTAATAAAACCGTCGACGTATATGAATCTTTCCGGTAAGGCCGTGCGTTACTGGATGGATGCCGAGCATATCGCGCCTGAAAACCTGCTCGTCGTTTCGGACGACATCGCTTTGCCGTTCGGGACGTTGCGCCTGCGCCCCAAGGGAAGTGCAGGCGGGCACAACGGATTGAAGAATATCGTCGAGTTGCTCGGTACCGAGGAGTTCGCTCGCATGCGGTTCGGCGTGGGAGGCGATTTTCCGCGCGGCCACCAGGTCGATTACGTGTTGGGCGAGTGGACCGAAGAAGAGCGTACGGCCCTGCCTGAACGACTGAAACTTTTCGGCGATGCCATTCTCTCGTTCGCGACCGTCGGCCTCGAACGGACGATGAACCTGTTTAATAAGAAATAAGGGAGACTCCGTAATCGCGCCTGTGTCATCGTTTTTGTACGTGTAAGGAGGATTATTTAATAATATACGCTTATGTTTGCTGCTAAAACCTATGTTGCGCGTCGCCAGGCGTTGCGTACGAAAATTGATTCGGGAATCATCCTGCTGCCCGGCAATCTGTCGGCTCCCAACAATTATCCCAATAATACCTACTATTTCCGGCAGGATTCGACGTTCTTATACTATTTCGGTTTGAACGTGCCGGCATTGGTCGGCATTATCGACGTCGATTCGAACGAGGAGGCACTCTATGGCGATGATTTCACGGTCGAGGACATCATCTGGACAGGGCCGCAGCCGACGCTGCACGACCTCGGCGAACAGGTGGGCGTCGCCGCGACCTTCCCGATGGCAGCACTCGAAGCCCGTCTGCGCAAGGCCATTACGCAGGGCCGCCGCATCCATTATCTGCCGCCTTACCGTGGGGAGACGAAGCTGCAACTTTCCGATCTGTTGGGCATCCATCCGACGGCGTTGCACGAATACAAATCGGTCGATCTGATGTTCGCTGTGGCCGAGATGCGCGAGAAAAAGAGCGCCGAGGAGATCGAAGAACTCGAACGGGCTTTCCGAATCGGCTACGAAATGCACACCACGGCCATGCGGATGTGCCGCCCGGGGGTCGTGGAACGAGAGATCGCGGGCGCGATCGAGGGAATCGCCAAATCGTACGGTTCGGGCGTGTCGTTCCCTTCGATCGTGTCGCAGCACGGCGAAACGCTCCATAATCTGAATGCCGACGGTGTATTGGAATCCGGCCGGTTGTTACTGTGCGACGCGGGAGCCGAGGCCATCAGCAATTACGTCTCCGATCATACGCGAACCTATCCCGTGAGCGGCCGATTCTCGGATAAACAGAAAGATATTTATAACATCGTATTGGCGGCCCATGACCAGGTGGCCCGCATCGTCAAGCCCCGCATGATGTACACCGAGGTGCACAATACGGCCTATCTGACTTTGGCCGAGGGGCTTATCGGCCTGGGCTTAATAAAAGGGTCGGCACGGGATGCCGTTGCCGCGGGTGCCATGACGCTCTTTATGCCTCATGGATTGGGCCACGGAATCGGTCTGGATGTGCACGATTGCGAGGCGATGGGCGAACGGTCGTTCGATTTCGCGTCGATTGCCGAGCGGGCTGCCGAATCTGCGACCTGCGTCTATCGTGCGGCCTGGCGCATCGAACCCGGTACGGTGATGTCGGATGAACCGGGCATCTATTTCATACCGGCGCTGATCGACAAGTGCCGCGCCGAAGGCCTCTACAAAGGAATCGTCGATTACGATGCGTTGGAGGCTTACCGCGACTTCGGCGGCATCCGTATCGAGGATGATCTGTTGATTACGGAGAGTGGCTGCCGCATTATCGGCGACAAGAAGATTCCCATCACGGTCGACGAACTCGAAACCATCGTCGGCAGCGGAAAATAACCGATCGCGCGACGACTGTTTCGCGTCAGTCCGATTAAAACGGAATGCGGTCGGGTAGCGGTTTGGTCGCCTGATCGTTCGAAAAAAAGAGAGCCCACTCGTGTAGAGTAGCGCTCTCTTTTCGATTTGCGGCTATGAGCCGATTACCAGAGTTTATCGGGGTATTCACCGGCGGCAATCAATGCCTTGATTTTGTCGACTACGCCCTGGCGATCGGCGGCATAGGTAACGCCGAACCATTTGGCCGTCGTGTCGAGCACTTCGACCGTAACCTTTCCGCTGACGATCAGGTCATTCACGACCAACGGAATGAAAAATTCGGCTTTCGGTTTGTCGATGTTTTCTTTCAGGAACCGTTTGAAATGCTCCTCCGAGTAAGCGAAATAGTCGGGCGTGAAACCCCACATGTTCATTGATACGGGCGTCGTATCGGCCGTATGGGCCGGTTTGCCGTCGTCGCCCGTGAAGGTGATTTTGCCATCGACGCGGGCGATGTCCGTCCGTTCCACGACGCCGGTCAGATAGCCGTTCGCATCGGTCTGACAGATGCCGCGGGCGACCGTGCCGCTCTCCGACAAGGTGTTGCCCACCCGATAACCGACCATGCAGTATTTGTTGGCGCCGTCGGCTTTCGACAGCCATTCGCCCAATACGCGGAATCCGTCGCGGCCGTAGAAATCGTCGGCGTTGATGACGGCGAACGGTTCGCGGATGACCTCCTTGCCCATCAGCACGGCGTGGTTCGTACCCCACGGTTTGGTGCGTTCGGCCGGGCAGGTGAAGCCCTCCGGCAGGTCGTGGATCGACTGGAATACGACCTCGACCGGAATGTGATTTTCGTACTTCGAGAGCACTTTCTCGCGGAAATCCTGCTCGAAATCCTTGCGGATGACGAACACGACTTTGCCGAATCCGGCGCGGATGGCGTCGAAAATCGAGTAATCCATGATGGTTTCGCCGTTGGGGCCGAGTCCATCCAACTGTTTCAGCCCGCCGTAGCGCGAACCCATGCCGGCAGCCAATACGAATAAAGTAGGTTTCATGGTGTTATTAGTTTTGGTAACTATATACAATTTTATACCGAATCAAGTTGGCGAATGGTTTTACATCGTCGCCGGTCGCGTCGCTCGCGGCAAAGCCGCGTTTGCAGATTTGACCCCACCCTAAACCCCTCCCTTGGGAGGGGCTTCCGTCGGAGCTCACAAGGTGATGCGGCGCCGCGCGGAGGACCGGTTATTCCGATTCGTCGTCATCGTAATAGATGCCGTCCATCAATGTATCCAAATCGCGGCGTTCCTTTTTGGTCGGACGCCCCGTGCCGCGCTCGCGAAATACGAAGATCGTTTCGCGCGGTACGTTCAACTTATCCAACTCCTCCTGCGGTGTTGTGTTGAGGCAATAGGCCGGCACGTTCTTCGCGGGCTGACGGCTCGATACGAGGTCGATCACCTTGTACGAATAGGTGATCTGTTGTTTGCGAACTGCTATTTCGTCGCCGATTTTCACCTCGCGCGACGGTTTCGCCCAAGCGCCGTTGACCGAAACCTTGTTGGTTCGGATGGCTTCGGCCGCATCGCTGCGCGTCTTGAAAATCCGCACGGCCCACAAATATTTGTCTAACCGTATCTCGTCCATTTTCGCGATTATTCCTTGCATGTACCGACGACGATTCAACCCTCATCTGGCATCTGCCCGTAGGTGCTCGCCGCTGCAGGCGGCGTATGCTGATTTGACCCACCCCTCCCAAACCCCCGCCTCGACGGGGGCTTCGGTCGGAACGCCGTAAAGAATCAAATTCTCCGGCCTTTCTCGACATATCAGTTAATCAAACCCTCTGACCTTGCGATCCGTGCCAGTTAATAAAAAGCCGCCTAATGGAGATTAGACAGCTTTTTATTGATTGGGGCGGGGTTATTTTACCGTAACCTTATTGCGTCGGCCCGATTTCGTGTCGGCCTTTTCGTCCTTCGATGGAACCTGCTTCCCTTTGGCGGCCAATGCGGCATCCAGTTCGATGATGAAGTCCGAAAGCACGTTCATGTAGTTGACGAACGCATCGTAGGCCGAATCGTACGGATTGAAATAGGAGTGCACATCGCCGTCCGAGAGCCACTTCGTCGCCATGTAGTAGAAGTGGTCGGACGTTTGCAGGAAACTCCATACATAGAAGAAATCCGGATCGTTCAGCGCCATCACCTTGTCTTTCTGCGCATAGAGCTTCGAGAAAGCCTCGTTTTGCAGCTCGTTGCCCAACCACGCCGTGATGTCGCGCTCCTCGTCGGCCCACGACATCATGTGCGGACAATGCAGAACGGCGACCGGTTGGTATTTGTTCGCCGTTTCGGTTACCGTCGCGAACTCCAACTCGTTCTTTTTGGCCAAGACGGCTTTCGGAAGTGCCTTCATGAAGTCGAAGATGCCCGTATCGGCGTGCTGGTGCTCGCCGAAGGTTTCGTAGTCCATGAACAGGTTGATGACATCGCCCGTCGTCTCGTCCGATGCGAGCCACGAAGCATATTTGTCGGCCGTCAGCGGCCATTGATCCCAACTCTTGTTCGAGAACCGGAACGCGATGTCGTCCGACAACTTGTAGTTGCGCAGCAACAGCCGCATCTTCTGGTTGATGGCGTTGGCATAGACGAAGTTGGGCGACTTCCAGCCCAGCACGTGGCGGGCGCCTTCGGCCAGCATCGTCTTGAAGCCCATGTCGGCTACGGCCTTGCCGATTTCGTCCGAATAAATCAACTCCGTATTGCGGAAAGCGGTCGGTTTCACGCCGAATTCACGTTTCAACATGGCCGTGTGCAACTTTACCTGCTCGGTGAAATCCTCCGGCGAAGCCAATGCTGCCAACGAGTGGGAATAGGTCTCGGCCAGGAACTCCACGCAACCCGTAGCGGCCAGTTCGCGGAACGAATCCAGCACTTCGGGCGTGTAGGCCTTGAACTGCTCGACGGCGATGCCCGTGATCGAGAACGTGCAACGGAACTTGCCCTTGTTCTCTTTGATGAGCTTCAGCAGCAGGGCGTTCATCGGCAGGTAGCATTGCCGCGCGACCTTCTGCATGACGGAGCGGTTCAGCAAATCGTCCAGGTAGTAGTGGTCCTTGCCCATGTTGAAGAAACGATATTTCTTCAGTCGCCAAGGCTGATGTACCTGGAAATAGAGGCAGACGGTTTTCATATCGGTGGTATTTTATTGTTTTTTATTCTCTTCGATGACCGTTTCGTAAACAGCCTTGATTTTGGCCGCCGCATCGTTCCATTTGAGGTTCGTAACCTCTTCGAGCCCCTTCGAGGCGAACATGTTCGACAGGGCCGGATACTCGATCAGACCGTAGATGGCATCGGCCAAAGCGTCGACGTCCCAATAATCGACTTTCACGGCGTAATCGAGCACCTCGGCGACGCCGCTCTGTTTCGAGATGATGACCGGTACGTTCGAGCGCATGGCCTCGAGCGGCGAAATGCCGAACGGCTCCGAGACCGAAGGCATCACGTAGACATCCGACAACTGGAACATCTTGTGTACGTCTTCGCCGCGCAGGAAGCCCGTGAAGTGGAACCGGTCGGCGATGCCCAACCGAGCCACACGGCGGATGACGTGGTTCATCATGTCGCCCGAACCCGCCATCACGAACCGCACGTTGGGCAGCCGTTTGAGCACCTTGGCAGCGGCTTCGACGAAGTAGTCGGGGCCTTTCTGATAGGTGATGCGGCCCAAGAAAGTTACGATCTTGTCCTTGACGCCGCGCTCGGGAGCCTCCGTGCTGTTCTCGGCGAACCGGACGGCGTTGTGGACCGTAACGACCTTGTCGGCCGGAATGCCGTAGCGGTTGATGACGATGTTGCGCGTCAGATTCGAGACGGCCATCACCCGATCGGCGGCCATCATGCCCGCCCGTTCGATCGCATAGGTCTGCGTGTTGATGTTCTCGCCGCTGCGGTCGTACTCCGTAGCGTGCATGTGAACGACCAGCGGTTTTCCGGAAACGCGCTTGGCAGCTATTCCGGCATAATAGGTCAGCCAGTCGTGGGCGTGGATGACATCGAACTGCCCTTCCAGCTCCTTGGCGACCTGTGCAGCGACCACAGCGTAACGGGCCACCTCCTCCATAAGGTTGGCGCCGTACTTGCCAGAGAACGTATAGCGTTGTTTCCATACGTCGGTCGTCGACCAGACGCGCTGTCCCGATTCGACGTATTTTTTGTGGTACTCGTCGTATTCCTCCGGCGAGATGTAGGGCACCATGTTCGAGTCGATATGGATGAACGACATCTTCGCCAGAATGTCGTCGGCATCGCTGCCCGTCGCTCCGTAGAGCGCGTCGACGTCGCTGGCATTCACGATATGGATGAAACGCTGATCCTCGTCGCCGTAGGCGTGAGGCACGACGAACGTAACCTCTACGCCGTTACGGGCCAGACCGCGCGTCATGCCGTAGCAGGCCGTTCCCAAGCCGCCCGCGATGTGGGGCGGAAACTCCCAACCGAACATTAAAACTCTCATAATCCTTAACTTTTTTCTTTCTTCTTTCGCTGTTTCAG
This sequence comes from uncultured Alistipes sp., assembly GCA_947623305.1. Lineage (GTDB taxonomy): Bacteria > Bacteroidota > Bacteroidia > Bacteroidales > Rikenellaceae > Alistipes. The sequence continues at coordinate 87,247 of CANQGQ010000006.1, forward strand.
CGGTCATCGTGTCCCTCTCTCCGGCTTGTCCGGTCGTCTCTCGGCTCGGCAGGCGCTTTTTTCTTCTCGCACGGTTCCCCTATGCGCTTTTCGTCTCTCTTCCTCTTGGCAATAATCACTTACACGGCTTGAATCCTTTTTCTTCTTATCGCTTTTTCGTCGATTTGCAATCGCAGTGCGTCTTTTTTGCATCGGTACCGGCGTATTCGGCAATCATCGCTTCGATGTCGAGGATGGCCGCCACGCTCCATGCCTGCGAAATGGCTCCGCGCGGTGCGAATGGCGGATCGGCATCGAACAACTCGCAGATCGACCCGATGCCGTAGGTCTGGATGTCTTCGTTGAAGTCTTCGATCATCTGCTCGGCGGTGGGCAGGAAGCGTTTGCCGTCGATGTCGAAGCAGGCCCGAACGTAGAACGACAGCGGCCACGGCCATACCGATCCGTTCTTTCCGGCGAAATCGCGTTCCGTGGGCGTGCCCTCCTGCGACCCGCGGTAAAGCGGATGGCGGGGCGACAGCGTGCGCAGACCGCGCGGTGTCAGCAGGTGCTGGCGTACGGTGCGGAGGACGTTGACCTGAATGACCTCGTCGGGCATCTTGTAGGGCAACCCGCAGGCGATGACCATATTCGGACGGATGTCGCAATTCGCACCCTCCGGCCCCACGTAATCGGCCAAGTAGCCGTCGGACAGGGTGAACAATTCGTTGAATGCCTTGGCGGTCTTTGCGGGCAGGGCCTTCCAAGCGTTGACGAAGGCTTTGTCGCCGTTCTGTTCGGCCAAGGCGAGCGTATAGCATACGGCATTGTACCACAAGGCGTTGACCTCGACCTGGTAGCCGTTGCGCGGCGTAACCGGTTTGCCGTCGATGACCGAGTCCATCCACGTCATCGGATGCTGTTCGCAGTAGGCCCAGATCAATCCGTTGTCGTGCAGGGTGATGCGTCCGGCGATGCCGTTTTTGTAGGCTTCGAGCAACCCTTTCATCACTTGGCCGTAGCGTTTCCAGATTTCGGCGCCGCCCAGCTGCTTTTCGAGCTGCTGGAGCGTCCAGAAGAACCACAGCGGAGTATCGGCCGCATCGGCTGCCGAGAAAGTGCCGGTGAACATGCCGTTCTGCATGGAGCGGATTTGCGTATCGAGCACGTCGATGCAATCCTCCTTATGGTTCTGGTGCAGGGTGATACCCGGCAGTGCGACGAACGTTTCGCGGCCTTTCACCCCGTGCCACGGATAACCGGCGACGACCTCCGTGCGGTTGCCCGGGCGCCGGATGACGAACTGCCGCGCGGCATGTTCCATGCAGCTGTGGAAATCCACCTTGTGCGTACGGCGTTTGATGGACTGATTGAACTGCTCCCGGATCGCTTTGGGCGATTCCATCTCGTCGAGCGAGGCCGAGAAGATGATGCTTTCGCCCTTTTTGAGGTCGGTTTCGAAATAACCCGTTGTCAACAGGTCTTCGTAACCGTCGTAACCGCGCGCCAAGTCTTGCAGGTACTCGAAATTGTAGTACCAGTCGGGAGCGGGCACGAATTCCGTGCCGGGCTTGTCGGTCTGAAGGTGGAGCCACGGGAAGTTGCCGTAAAGCCGGCACTTCACGCCGTTGACGATGGGATAGGAACGTCCGTCGGCCTCCATATTGGCATGGGTCAGCGCATGTTTGTCGCGGAACGCGAGGAAGGGCCGCAACCGCAGTTTCGTGGCGGAATGAGCGTCCACCAACGTGTAGCGGATCATCAACTGCGTGCGCTTGTGGATCCACAGCATCTCCTTGCGGAGGATGACGCCGCCCACCCGATAGGTGATGGTGGGGGTCGGCGTGTACTCGAAGTCGGTGATGTACTTGTGCCCGCGCGGCTCGTAAGTCCCCTTGAACCGGTGCAGGGCCAGATTGAACGACTGGTCGTGCTGTACGATAGTCTCGTCGAGCGACGAGAGCAGGACGTACGTGCGGTCGCTGTCGTCGATCGGGGCGACCATCAGACCGTGGTACTTGCGCGTGTTGCAGCAGACGATGGTCGTACTCATGTACCCGCCCATACGGTCGGTGGAGAGCATTTCGCGCTGGAGCGAGTATTCCAGATTGCCCAACTCGTTTTTGTCGAATGTAAGCGCTGACATATACCTTCTATTTCTGTTCGTCCTATAAAGTTAATAATAATTTTGCAAACCGGCGTGCTTTTTTATAAAAAAACGACGTTCGGGACTGAAATTTCGACCGATCCCACTATGCCCACTTCACCAGCGCATAGTCCATGCGGTGCGGCAAGTTCGGATTCGACGGGTAGATGCGCAGCGCGATGTCGAACGTACCGGCCGATTCGGGCGTGTAGTCGAGTGCGTAGGTAACCTGCGAACCCTCTTTGCCGATGCGATCCAACTGAACCGTTTTGGCCACGTTGACGCTCTCGCCGCCGACGATCTGACGGGCGATGACCATCTCCACGCCGATGTCTTCGGGCCGCAGCGTCGCGATGTCGACCGTTACCTCGAAGTGGTAGCTTTCGCCTACGCAAACGGCCTCCTTGCCCATCATGACGCGCTGCACATCGACCACGCGCACGTTGTCCCATGCCGCCGAAACTTTGCGCTTCCATGCGGCGATCTCGCGGGCCATGCGGTAACCGTTTTCCAACATGCGGTGTTTGCGTTCAGCCAACTTGTTGTAGAAACGCTCCTCGTAGTCGTTGAGCATGCGGTTGGTCGTGAAGTTCGATGCGATGTCGGCGATGCACTCCTTGACCGCTTTGACCCATTCGTGTGGGATGTTGTCGCTGCTGCGGTTGTAGTATTTCGGAGCGATCTCCTCTTCGATGGTGTTGTAGATCATCTCGGCATCCAGTTCGTCCTGGTAGTGCTGGTCGGCGAAGGTGCGTTCCATCGGGAGCGCCCAGCCGGCGCCCTGCTTGTACCCTTCGACCCACCAGCCGTCGAGCACGGAGAACTGCAATACGCCGTTCATGACGCACTTTTCGCCCGACGTACCCGATGCCTCCAATGGACGGGTCGGCGTGTTCAACCAAACGTCGACGCCCTGCACCATGCGGCGGGCCAGCTCCATGTCGTAGTTTTGCAGGAAGATGATTTTGCCCACGAACTGCGGCATGGCTGCCACCTCGACGATACGTTTGATGAGGTCTTGGCCGGGCTTGTCGTTCGGGTGGGCCTTGCCTGCGAAGATGAACTGCACGGGACGTTCCTTGTTGTTGACGATGGCGGCCAGACGGTCGAGGTTCGTGAACAGCAGATAGGCTCGTTTATAGGTCGCGAAACGGCGTGCGAATCCGATGGTCAGCACCTCGGGCTTGATGCCCTCGATGATTTGCAACATCTGGCGCGGCGAATCCAACCGCACCTGTTTCGGGTCGCTGTAACGGCGCCGGATATGTTTGATTAATTTGGTCTTCAATTTCATACGCTCGGACCAGAGGTCGGCGTCCGGAATGTCGTGCACCTTCTGCCAAGCCGGAATGTCGTAGCAATGTCCCTCGAATCCGTCGGCGAAGTAGCGGGCGTAGAGCCGGCGCAGCCCCGTAGAAACCCACGTCGGGAAGTGCACGCCGTTCGTAACGTAACCGATGTGCAGCTCGTTCTTGAAGTACCCGGGCCACATGTTTCCCAAAATGTCTTTCGAAACTTCGCCGTGCAGCCACGAAACGCCGTTGACCTCCTGCGAGAGGTTGCAGGCCAGCACCGACATCGAGAACTTCTCGTTCGGGTCGTTGGGGTTGGTCTTGCCGAGGTTGATGTACTGTTCCCACGTGATGCCCAATACGTCGGGATAGTGCGACATGTATTGACGGATCATGGATTCGGGGAAAGCGTCGTGGCCGGCCGGCACGGGCGTGTGGGTCGTGAAGAGCGACGACGAACGGATTACCTCCAACGCTTCGGAGAAGGTCAGTTTCTTGTGGTTCACCAAGTCGCGGATGCGCTCGATGCCGATGAAGGCGGCGTGGCCCTCGTTGCAATGGAACACATCGTTCTTGATGCCCAACTTGCGCAGGGCGCGGATACCGCCGATACCCAACAGAATCTCCTGTTTCAGACGGTTCTCCCAGTCGCCGCCGTAGAGGTAGTGGGTAATCTGACGATCTTCCTCGAGGTTGTCCTCGAAGTCGGAATCCAACAGATAGAGGTCGGTGCGGCCTACCTGACACTTCCAGATGCGGGCCGAAAGCGTACGGCCCGGGAAGGCGATCGAAATGGTCGCCCAGTTGCCCGCCTCATCGCGCACCGGAGTGATCGGCAATTTATAAAAATTTTGCGCTTCGTAGGTCGCCTCCTGGGCTCCCTGTGCCGAAAGACGCTGCGTGAAATAACCGTAGCGGTACAGCAGGCCCACGGCCGTCATCGGGATGTTCTTGTCCGACGCCTCTTTCAGGTAGTCGCCGGCGAGGATGCCCAAACCGCCCGAATAAATCTTCAACGACGAGTGCAGACCGTACTCCATCGAGAAGTAGGAGATCGACGTCGATTGCGGATCGGGCTTTTCGTTCATGTAGTTGCGGAACTGCGTGTGGACGGCTTCCAGTTGGTTGAGGAAGTTCGTGTCGTGTTCCAGCTCCTTGAGTCGCTGCACGCTCAGTTTGTCGAGGAACGCGATGGGATTGCGTTCGCAGGCGGCCCACAGCTCGGGGTCGATGTTCTCGAACAGGTCGCGGGCTTTGGCATTCCAGCACCACCAGAGGTTGCGCGACAGTTCTTCGAGCGCATGGAGACACGACGGCAGGGTCTTGTCGACCATCATCCGCGTCCAGTTCGGACGTTCGACGAACAGCTGCTGACGTACGAAGTTGATCTGTTCGTTCTTGGCGCCGCCGTCGTCCAATACGGCACGATTGGTGCGCAGAATCGAACTCTCGATCGCTTCGGAATAGGCGTTTTCGTAGGCCGAGTAGAGATGCTCCCAGAGCAGGGTTTTCGAAATTTCATAGGCCGAACGACGGACGGCGGCCACGTGCTCGGCATCGAGCTGGCTGAATCCGAGCAGGGCTTCGGCGATGCTGTCCACGACCTCCTTGTCGTTGTAGTCGTCGCGGCGAATCACCTCGATGCCCGTGTGCTCGCGCATCTTTTCGACCCAGAGGCCGAATCCGGAGAGCGACGTGGTGATGGTCGGTACCGAGAAGGCGATGGATTCCAGCGGCGTGTAGCCCCACGGTTCGTAGTAGGAGGGGAACACGGTGATATCCATCCCTACCAATAATTCGTAGTAATGTTTATTAAAAATGCCGTCGGTCTTGTTGAGGTAGGTCGGAACGAAGATGACGCGCACTTTCGAATCGGCGGCCGTCAAAGCGCTGCCGTTCATCGAGTTGACGATCGGGTCCCAAGTCGGATTCTCCAAATAGTGGGTCGAGAACTTGTATTGGCTTTCGTCGATGGGGTTCTTCGGATCGGCCAGATGGTTCTGCAGGTCGACGCGCGGCCCGCGGTTGCCCGTGGGCACGGTAACGTAGGCCAGCACTTCGCGCTGGAGCTTGTCGGTCGCGGCCAGCTGCTTCAACGAGTCGAGGAAGACATCGAGCCCCTTGTTACGGAACTCGTAGCGGCCGCTCGTGCCGATGATGAGCGGGTCGGTGGTGAATTTGTGGCCCAAGCAGGCTTCGGCTACCTGAATCATCGCGCGACGGGCCTCGCTGCGCTTCGTTTCGTACTCCTCGCCCGTCCAGACGAAGTCGTTTTCGAAGCCGTTGGGCGTTACGCTGTCCGGTTCGCGGTTCAACAGATATTTACATTCATTAGCCGTCAAATCGCTGACCGTTAAAAATCCGTCGTGATAGGCCGCAGCGCTCTTTTCGATGGAGTGCTTGGCCGTAACGTTGAACTGACGGGCGAGTTCGTCGGCGTTGAATTTGGTCAGATCGTTGTAGAGCGGCAGTCGGTTGCCGGCGATGCAGCGGCCCATCACCGTGGCGTGGGTCGTGAACAGTGTAGCCACGTAGGGCGAGGCCTTGCGCAGGTAGAGTCCGCCCGCTGCGGTCATCCATTCGTGGAAGTGGGCGGCGACCTTTTCGGTCGAGATGCAGAAATTCTCGACGTAGGAGGCGATGACCATGCCGGCGGCATAACCGAAGAGCACGGGCTCGACGTAGTCCCACTGGCCCGAAATCGAGTCGACGTGATAATCCTCCCAGAGGTTTTTCAGAATTTCGTCTTTCTGCGAAAAAAGCGAGGTGAAATCGACGAGAATGGCGATCGGTTCGCTTTTGATTTTCCACCGGCCGACGCGGATGCGGATGCGGATGCCTTTGTCATAGACGGATAACCGCCAGTTCTTCAATAGGTTGGTATCCTCTTCGAATTCGGGGTTGACCCCTTCGTGTTGGAGATCGGGGCCGATCAGCAGGTAGTGGTCTCCGAATTTTCGGGTTGCAGTTTCCGCTTTGGTGGCGATGACGGTATGGATCCCGCCCACCTTGTTGCAAACTTCCCAACTGACTTCGAAAAGTACGTCGGGGGTTAATTTGGCATTGCTCATATTTTCGATAGCTGAATTTGTATTTTCGTGCAAAGAACCGGATTTTTCCGCCCGCAAAGGTAATACTTATATTTCTATAAAACAACCCGAATGAGGGTTAATAAAATTATTTAATAATTTGTTAATATAGCTTCGGCGGCTCGGGACGGTCGGACGATGGCCGATGGATTCCGACGAACGGCGGATGCAGGATTATCCGTCGTCGTCCGTTTCGAAAAACGACCGGATCACCGCGTCGGAGAGCAGGAACCGTTCGGGCGGCAGGGCCAGCCGCGCACCCGAAAGCCGCAGCGTACCTGTCTGCAACCACGATTCCGCCTCTTGGCGCAGTCGTCGGGCCCGTTTCGCGCCGAAGTGTCGTTCCGCTTCCGCGAGGTCGATTCCCTCGGCTGTCCGCAGACGGGTCAATAGGTATTCGTTGAACCGGTCGGTGTCGGTCAGCCGTTCGCTTTCGGCCGGAATGCCCTCGATGTAACGCGCCACGGAGGCGACACCCCAATGCCGTTCGCGTCCGTCGTAGGAGTGGGCGGCAGGGCCGATGCCCAAATACTTCACCCCGTGCCAGTAAGAGGCGTTGTGCCGGGCCCGGAACCCGGGGAGGGCGAAATTCGAAACTTCGTAATGCTCGAATCCGGCGCTGCAAAGCGTATCGTGCACGAGGCGGAATTCGGTTTCGCTCGTTTCGTCGCTCACGGGCGCGAAAGTGCCGCGTTCGGCACGACGCCCGAAAGCCGTGCCGGGCTCTATGGTCAAATGGTATGCCGAAACGTGTTGCACGTCGGCTTCGAGCGTGCGGTCGAGCGTGCGTCGCAGCGAATCGCCGCCGAATCCCGGAACTCCGAAGATCAAGTCCACCGTCAGGTTGGAAAATCCGGCCTGTTTGGCTGCGCGGATGGCTGCGTCGGCTTGGGCGGCATCGTGGCGGCGGTTCATCAGCCGCAGGCAGTCGTTGTCGAACGATTGCACGCCGATCGAAAGACGGTCGATGCCCGCTTCGCGCAGAGCGGCGAGATAACGAACGTCGAGGTCGTCGGGGTTGGCTTCGAGCGTGGTCTCCTCGACAGCCGAACAGTCGAACAAGCGAGCTGCATGGTCGAGCAGTTCGCGGATCGTTGCAGGCGGGCAGAGCGAAGGCGTGCCGCCCCCGAAATAACGGGTTCGAACGGGTTCGCCGTCGAGGTAGCCGCGTCGTTCGTCGAGTTCGCGGTGCATGGCACCGATGAGGTCGGGCAGTCGGCCGGTGCCGACCTCTTTGAAGAAGTCGCAGTAAGCGCATACCCGTTTGCAAAAGGGAATATGGAAGTAGAGACCGGCCATTTTTTATTCGCGCGATAGACCGTTATCGGGTTTTTGATGGGTATCTGCGCTGCCATCCATTTTATTAGATATTCAGGTGATCTTCGACTGTCTGCCGCAGGTGCTCGCTGTCGAGGTGGGTGTAGATTTCGGTCGTGAGGATGCTCTCGTGGCCCAGCATCTCCTGCACCTGACGGATGCTGGCGCCCCCTTCGAGCAGGTGCGTGGCGAACGAGTGCCGGAAGCTGTGCGGACTGATCCGTTTGTCGATGCCGGCGCGGGCCGCCGCCTGCCGGATGACGGTGAAAACCATGACGCGCGTCAGTTTGCGGCCCCGATTGTTCAGAAATACGGTCTCCTCGCCCGCTCGCAGCGGGCGCCGGTGTTCGAGGTAGAGCTGGATGCGGTCGCGGGCTATCGTGCTGATGGGCACCAATCGCTGTTTGTCGCCCTTGCCGATGACGCGGAGGTACCCTTCGCCGAAAAAGAGGTCGGACAGACGGAGCGAGGTCAGTTCCGAGACGCGCAATCCGCACGAATAGAGCGTTTCGAGCATGGCACTGTCGCGCAGGCCTTTGGTCGTCGAGGTGTCGATTGCGGCGATGATGCGGTCGATCTCGTCGGTGGTCAGCACGTCGGGCAGCTGGCGGCCGAACTTCGGCGCCGCGATGAACTCGACGGGAGAATTGGTAACCTTATCTGTAATCAAGAGGTAGTTAAAAAAACTGCGGATGCTGCACAAGGCGCGGGCTTGCGAACTCTTTTCGCGACCGCGGTCGAAAAGCCAGGCGATATAACGTTCGATCATTTCGGGCTCGACCTTGCGCGGCTCGACGTCCCACATCCGCAGGATGTAGTGGGCGAAGTCGCGCAGATCGCGCAGGTAGGCTTCGACGGTATGGGCCGAGAGACGTTTCTCGAACCGGATATAGGTACGATAGGAGCGGCCCGTGTCCGCCCATTTTTTCGTGGTTTCCGCCATGCAGGTTTGCCGGTTTCGGAGTTATCGTTAACTTTGCTCCTTGCGAAGATACGAATTTTTCGTCATTTGTGTACTGCTGTTCCGAAGGTTCGATTCGTTCCGATCAAAGCCCCTCCCAAGGGAGGGGTTTGGGGTGGGGTCAAAACTGAATACACGGCCAAAGGCCGTGAGAAACAGCGGTCGGATTTGAAAAACCAGACCAGAAACGCGGGTACATTAAAGTATAGTTTCGCGATGAACAAAACCTACAAGGGGCGCGGCGTGGTGCTCCATACGCTCAAATACGGCGATTCGTCGATGATCGTCTATCTGCTGACCGACGTCGGCGGACGTCGCAGCTACATGGTGCAGGGGGTGCGCAGCCGCTCGGGCCACGGCTCGAAACTCGCCCTGTTCCAACCCGCCTTTCCGGTCGAATTCGAAGGCCTCGAGTCGAACCGCATGCAGATGCACCGTTTCAAGGAGGTGCGGGCCGGTTTCACGCTCCGGAATGTTCCGTTCGATGTGCGCAAATCGACGATCGCGCTCTTTATGGCAGAGGTTTTGTATCGTTTGGTGCGGGAGAGCGAGCCGAACGAAGCCCTCTTCGGATTCGTATGGAACAGCGTCGGGGCCCTCGATGTCATGACCGACGGCGTGGCCGATTTCCATCTTTGGTTTCTGGCCAACTTGAGCCGTTTTTTGGGCTTCTGTCCGGGCAACGAATACGCGGAGGGCGCCTGGTTCGATCTGCACGAAGGGCTCTATACTCCCGTGCGGCCGGCACATTCCGGCTACATGACGCAGGAGTGCACCCGCATCCTCGGCGGGCTGGTGGGCAGCGATGTGCGTGAGCTCGGCTCGCTCGGTCTCAACCGCCGGCAACGGGTCGATTTCCTCGATGCGATGCTGGCCTATTTCGGCTATCATCTCGATGCGGTCCGTACCGTGCAGTCGGTGCACATCCTTCGCGAAGTTTTTTATTGATTCGGTCGGAAAGCTTTCCGACCGAATCAATAAAAAATCGAGGTGTGGACAGTATGAAAAAATACGGTTGGTTGATCATGGCGGCATGTGTGCTGTCGGGAGCGGCGGGCACGGCGCAGGAGCGACGTCCGCAGGATATTGTCTTTCCGGTGCCGCCGGAAAGCGGGTACGAAATCGAATACGTGCTTCCCGATTCGATGATCGTCTGGTCGTTGGATCCGTCGGAACGATACGAACGGCCGGAATCCGATGCGGTTTCCGTTCGGTCGGCTGTGCCGATGACCTCGGTGGTGGTCGTCCTGCGCGAGCATTTGCCCGTGCGAACCATGATTCTTCGCAACAATACGTTACGGCTCGGCCGTTACGTCATCCTTTCGAACGGTCAGGCCGAAAACTGGGGCCCTTATCCGAGCGGATACCTCGATGCCCGGACGATTTCGCTGCCTTTGCCTTGATTTTAGGTATTTTCGCGTATTGACAAGTCGTTTTTTCTTCCGAATTTTGTCGAGGATTTTGACGGGAATGTCTTTTTTGATGACTTTTGTTAGCAAGACGGCCCGTTAATAAAAATTGGGAAGAAGAAAATGAAATCTGTTGTTACTTTGGTGTGCCTGCTGGGTATCCTCTCCGGACAGGCGCAAACCCGATCCGACGCACAGTCGGTTCCCGCTTCGCAATCGACTGCGCAGGCGGTTTCCGATCCGCTGCCGGCCGACGCTGCGGCGATCGACGAGCTCTCGGCCAAGGTCGAGGCGCTCGAACGCAAAACGTCGACCTGGGACAAAATTCTGGCCCATCTGCCCCGGGTCTCCGGTTATATCCAGTTACGTTATCTGTGGGACGATGCGGATCAATCGACGTTTACGGTTCGCCGCGCGCGTCTCGATCTGAAAGGCGACATCACGAAGAAAATCGACTATCGGTTGCAGGTGGAATTCGCCTCGAAAGTCCAAATCGTCGATGCTTTCGTGCAGTACAAGCCTTTCCGTCAGTTGAATGTGAAGGTCGGTCAGTACAAGATTCCCTTCTCGATCGAGAATACCGATTACACTCCGTTGAAATTCGAATTCATCGAATATCCGATGGCCTTGCGCAAACTGATGGGATTCAGCGAGGTCGTCGGCGGTGAAACGCTCTCGGCGACGGGCCGCGACATGGGTCTGACCCTCTACGGCGGATTCGGCGAGCGGGACGGTTACAGCCTCGTGAATTACGATTTCGGCGTGTTCAACGGCTCGGGCATCAACACGGCGGACAACAACCGTTCGAAGGACATCGTTGCTCGCTTGTCGGTGAAACCCGCGGAGGGACTGACGCTGTCGGGATCGTACTATTGGGGCGAATACGGCAAGGCCTATCTCAAGCGGCAGCGCTACACCGTCGGCGCCTGCTACGATCGCGGTGCGGTCGTCGTCCGCAGCGAATGGGTCGGCGGCACGACCGGCATTGCAGCGACGGAGACGGCTCCGGCGAACGATTTGAGCAGCGACGGTTGGTATGCGATGGTCGGCTGGCGGGCTTCGCATACGTGGATGCCTGTCGCGCGTTACGAAAGTTTCTATGCGAACAGCGATGTCCGTTCGGATACGCGCCAGACCAACTACACAGTGGGGGTGCTCTGGCAGCCGCTCAAACAACTGCGCTGTCAGCTCAACTATACCTACGAAGATTACGCGCTGCCGACGACCGGAAACAAGAATGTCGTTGCGGTGATGTTGACCGGAATTTTTTGATAAGATAACAATAGAACGCTATGAAATGGATTGAAAAACTGCGCACCGAAGATTGGGTAACCGTCTGGATGAGCATCCCGCTTCTGGTGCTGGCCGTGTGTTTCCCCAAGGAGATGCCGAGCGTGCCCTCGACCTTGATCGGCGAGGTGGCGTGGTATAACATCGCCGTGTTGTTCCTCATCGTGCTGGCGGTGCTTTACGTCGGAATGGCGCTGTTGCGGCGCCCGATGAAGGGGTTGTTCTTCTCGTTGGTCGTGGTCTTTGCGCTCTCGCTGCTGGCGCAGGTCGTCGCCAAAATCCCGCAGGTCTCCTACTACGGATTCGAATCGGTCTTCTTCTCCGTGATTTTCGGCCTGATCGTCCGCAACGTCTGGCACGTGCCCGACTGGATGAAACCGGCCATCCAAGGCGAATTTTTCATCAAAATCGGCGTGGTCTGCCTCGGTGCGACGATCCTGTTCAGCGACGTGATGAAATCCGGTACGTTCGGGTTGGTGCAGGCTTGTCTGGTCGTGGCCATCGTCTGGTTCTTCGCCTTTTTCGTGGCTCGGCGGCTGGGTGTCGACCGCTCTACGGCCATGATTTTATCGAGCGGCGTGTCGATCTGCGGCGTTTCGGCCTGCATCACGGCGGCCCGTGTGGCTGGCGGCGATGACCGGAAGTTGTCTTATATCGTCTCGTTGGTGTTGATCATCGTCGTGCCGATGATCTATCTGATGCCGTGGCTCGCCGGTAAGGTGCTGCCGCTCCTGTTCTCCGATCCGAAAGTCGTCGAAGAGGTCGCCGGCGCCTGGATCGGCGGCACCATCGACACGACGTCGGGCGTCGCTGCGTCGAGCATGATGGTCGGCGAGGTGGCCAACCAGCATGCCGTCATCATCAAGGGCGCGCAGAACGTCTTGATCGGGGTCGTGGCCTTTTTCATCGCGCTCTACCTTTCGTCGCGCGGCGAGAAAGGCGCGTCGACGGCTCCGTCATTGGGCATCGTGTGGGAGAAATTCCCGAAATTCATCATCGGATTCGTAGCGGCTTCGCTGGTGTTCAGCTTGTTGCAGAGCAACGGACAACTGACGGTCGGCGCTTCCAAAAAGTTGATCGAACCCGGAGTCGCCAAGATGTTTTCGACCCTGTTCTTTTCGTTGGCATTCGTCTGCATCGGATTGGATACCCGATTGAAAGAGATCGTTTCGAAGGAGAACCGCCATGCGTTGTGGGCCTTTCTGACGGCGCAGGTCTTCAATATCATCGTTACGTTGGTGATTGCCGCCGTGCTGTTCGGCGTGCTGAAACCGATGTGGGACTGACCCGATCGGTCGACAGAAATAAGAAAGCCCGCACGGAGCAATCCGTGCGGGCTTTCGGTTCGTTCAGTCGTTCGGTTCCGGTGGCAGACCGGTCTGTTGGGCGATGCGCTGACGGACGTATCGGCGCATCCAGCCGAACAACGGTGAATCGGAGATCTGCGAGGCGTTTTCGAGGAACGACCAGAACTCCACGCCGCAGGTGAAACCGGTGAACAACCGGGCGGCATTGAGATGCAGGAAGTCGAGCACGTAACAGTCTATGATCCAGGCCATGACGATGGCCGTCAAAGTCAGGGCCAGTTTGATGACGGTGCGCCAGGCCTTGCGGCTCTCGAAATACCACGGACGACCGGCCCGCAGCGTTACGGCCCGATCGGCGATGACGCCCGTTACGAAATCGACGCAGATGAAGAAGATCGCGCAACTGATCGACGGGAGGACGGGCGCGAAGACGGCGGCGAGGCTGGCCGCCGCTCCGCTAATGAATCTGTACCAGTTTTCCATCGAGCGAGCAGTGTTTGAGGATGTTCTTCTTCGGGTCGTATTCCGGATAGGTCTCGGGGTAGGCTTCGATGCGGGCAACGGCCCGTTCCAGCAGGGCACGGGCTTCGGTGCGCAGCGATCGGCGCTGCATACGGCGAGCCTCCTCGGTCGCGGGCGTCGTGCCTTCGTATTTGGGCGCTGTCGTGCCGTTGCGTCCGGCGCAGATGTCCAGCCGCGGCTGGATCATCAGACGGGTGAAAAGTGCCAGTGGCGCAGCCAAATAGTGGTCGATGAACGTGCGGTCGGTGTCGGTCATCAGCCGTTCGTAGAGCGGCTGTCCGATGACTGGAACGAGGTAGCGTTGGGCCGCTGCCGCGATGTCGGCTTCGGCCACGAGGTCGGGCGGCAGGCAGCTTTCCGACGGAAAAGCCAGCCGGACGACCTGGGTGGGGGTGATGAGCGTGTTCATGTCAGTCGATGCTTTTGAGGTTGTACTTCGTGATTTCCGACAGAAAGGCCTGCTGCCGTTCGTCTTCGGGATCGTAATCCAGCCCGTCGGCCTTGCGGGCCTCCCATACGCGCATGTAGATGGGCTTCGAGCGGGTCGGCGGTCGGTTCACCACCTGCAACGAGGCAGCGTCGATTCCCATGACAGCCGCCAGCACCGAACGGATGGGTTCGAGCAGATCGGCCTGTTCGGCCAGAATGACCGTATTGAGGGCGATTTCGTATTCGTGGAGGATGCGCTCGGCATTGAAGCCCGACGCATAATCCAGCCCGCTCAGCGTGCGGAACCACGAATGGGCCACCACGATGTCGCCCGTTGCCTGTTCGTGGAGCGCCTGCCAGTCGCCCTCGTTCTGCGAAGCGATGGGGATGAACCGCGAATGATCGTTCTCGTCGCCGCTGTCGCGGATGACGAACATCACCTGCCCGGGATTTCCGGCGAATTTGCGTTCGGCGAGCCGCACGATGCGTTCGGCTTCGGCTTCGTTGTCGACGGTCGAGTCGAGCAGCATCACGCCCGAGAGCTGGAACGAATTGTCGAGCCGCGAAATGTTCCAGCGGTCGGTCTTGTAGGCGATGGCCGAGACGCCGAAGCCGGCGATATAGGGCGGTACGCCGTAATGGACGTAGGTGGGTTCGTAGTCCTTGTAGTGGATGATCGAGCGAAGCGAACCGTCGGCCTGCTCCTCGAAATGCGGATAGAGCGGCAGCGAACGGGCTTCGGAAGGTCGGAAAGCGGCCCAGTTGTGGTGGAGCAGGATGTGTTCCGAATCGCGGGCGACGCGGCACCGCGAAGCATCCTGGTGATAGAGCGACAGAAATGTATGGTCGGCATCGGTTACGAGCTCTAAAAAGGCGTTGCCGAACAACGCCTTGTCGAGGGCCAGTTTGTTCAGTACCTGCCGCAGCGTCTCGTTCCGGCCGTTGACCTCGCGGATGAAGGTTGCCAGACGGGGTTGCTGCACCTCGTCGCAGGTGAATCCCTTGCCCGAAATGTAGTCGGCTTTGTCGTTGATGATGCGCCGGTGGGTCGTCGAGCGGCGGGCCATTTGCGCCAGGGCCTCGGGAAAGAGATTGTCATCGCCCCAACGCCAGAACCGTTCGTTTTCGACTCGTTGCGAGCCGATGGTCATATAAGGTTCGGTATGGTTGGCGACGGCGATCGCACTTGTTTTTCTTTTGTCCATAATTTTTATTTATTAAGGGGCCGTTTTTTATTAAGAGGTGGGGGTAGCGACTTGCTCCGGTAAATACCGTGCGCCCGGTACCAGTTAATAAAAAAACGCCCGCAGCAGCATGAGCCGGCTGCGGGCGCGACGGCTGGATCGGACTACGCTTTGTAGGCGTAGGAGATGGAATCGAGGTCGAGGACAGCGCAGCCGGCCATGAATACGGCTCGCTGGCGATTCTCCATTTCGTCAGGGTTGTACCACATGCGCACTTCGTTGCCCGGGAAGTCGGCCGTATTGACGGCCAGCACGAGGTTGCGGCGATCGGTCAGGAAACAGAACGACTGGTTGAACGGTGTGGCGCTCAGATAGCTGCCCAGATGAACGTCGATGACCGGAATGCCGTGGTAGGCCAGTCCCGAACGGCCGTTGGTCTGACCCGAATAGGCCGCGTCGACCCCTTTCTGATCGAGGTACTTCTCATAGAGTCGGTAGATGTCCGAAGTAACGAAGAAAGCGAGCTGGCCTTCGGGCTTCGCATCTTGCACGGGACCGGCGGCCATGAGCCACAGTTTGTCGAAGATTTTGATCGACAAAGCCGGATCGGCGAGTTCGGCTTCGGTGTAGGGGTAGCTTGGGATGTCCTCGTTGGTTACGCTTTCATAGATCGGTTTCAGGAATCCGTCGAAGGTGTTGAATCCCGATGCGGCGCTGCTGTCGCCGACCCACATCGTGGCACGGATATTTTCGGCCAGCGTCTGCTTGAAAAGGGCGGTTTCGGCCTGTTCCAGTTGCGTGCCGGAGAGGTCGTCCATGTTGACTTCGGGGCTGGAGGTGATCTTCTCGTAGACCATCGAGAAGTAGTCCGACGCGGCGAATCCCAACTCGGCTTTCACTCGTTTCATGTCGATGATTTTCTGCGTTTTGAGCGCGTGCTGACCGCCGCTCCAGCCGGTCGAATCGTACTTGTGCAGAATGTTGTTCTGACCGTTCCACAACTGCACGGTCGTGGGGGTCGGCATGTTGTAGAGGACGCGCACGCCCAAGTCGGTGGCCGACGGACCGGTCAGCATGGGGCGGAAGAAGATCTGTTCGAGTTCCGTACCGGTGTACTGTTTTGCATTTTCCAAGTAACTCATGTTTTTTGATGTTTAGAGGTTGATAATTGATTTGAAAAGAATGGATTCGGGCCTCGATGAAGGCTGTCATCCGGTGGATTCAGTTTTGAAAACACTTCACGTCTTCGGCATAGGCCCGTTCGTTGGCTGTGCGGAGCGTCTCGTTGTAGGAGGGGTCTTCGCGTGGCAGGATCGTCGTCGGCCCGAAGCTGGCACGGGCCTCGGCTGCTGCCAGTTGCGAACGGCGTTGCAACTCCTGGCGGGTCTCCTCATCGAAATGGAGCACGTTTCGGTCGTCGGGCACTTCGCGGGGGTCGATTTCGGATTTGCTTCCGAACCCGATGGTCGCGAGCAACCGTTTCCAGCCGTGGATGTAGGGGCGTTTCGTCCGGTTTTCGATCGGTTGTTCCGTCGCTTCGACGATCCGGTCGGCCAAGCCTGCAGCGATCGCTTCATCGGGCGAAAGCCAGCGGCCGTTGCCGTTGTTTTCGGCCATCAGCGCTTCGAACTCTTCGGCGGGACGGCCCGAACGGGTCGCATAAACGCCGGCGATGCGGGCATCGGTCTGGCGGAGCAGTTCGACGTGGCTTTCTAATTCGGCGGCGTTGCCTTCGGTGGCGCACACGGCATTGTGGATGAGGTAAAGGGCGTTGGCCGACAATTCGCGACAGCCTTCCGATGCCGCCTGGGCGATGATGGTCGCGGCCGATGCCGTGTAACCATAGCAGCGGGTGGTGATGCGGGCTTCGAGCGAACGGAGCGCGTCGTGAATCAGCAGGGCGTCGTTGACATCGCCGCCCGTGGAGCGGATGTTGACGATCACTTCCGGTGCCTGAATTTCCGCGATGCGGCGCAGGGCTTCGCGGAATTTCTCGTAGGTGGCGACCCGCTCTTCGGGAACCTCGAACTGCCACTCTTCGGGCACGCCGATGGTCCCTTCGATGTCGATGTGGCATGTTTCCGCCGTATCGACGATTTGGATTTCGGATTTCATCATGTGTATCGGTGATTTTTAGGAAAATTGATTCGGAGCCGAAGCTCCGCGGTGAGAGAATGGAGGACAGTCGTACGGCGGTGGGCGGAATCACACGGCCCGAAGCTCTTTGTAGAAGGCGTTGCGCGCCTTTTCGTAGGAGCAGCAGAACTCCTCGGCAATGTTTTCGAATGCTTCGCAGCGGGGGATTCCGGCCTGTTCCGCACGACGTACCGCGTGGTAGATAGCCCGACGTTCGCAGGCCCGGAGGTCGATGAAGCCTGCCGACATCAGTTGTTCGACGGCTTCACGGGGAGGAAGGTTGCCGATCGTTCCGAGCAGAACGTCGGCGAATCGGTTTTCGATTCGTTGTTTGTTGATTGACACGGTGGGTATGGATCAATGAGTTTTCGTGTATTCGGTTGACCGGTGTCGTTTCAGTCTTCCGGCAGCCGATCGAACGTGCAGCGCATCGCTCGGGCATCCGGGTCGTAGGCTTCGATGCTTGCGAGGGTGGCTCGGACGACGCCCTGCCCCGTGTCGATGCGGAATACCGAACGGATGTCCGCCTGTCCGGTTCCGAGCGTGAAGAGCGATTCGTATTCATCGGGGGCGACGCGCAGCGTCAGCGCGATGCGTTCCAGCGAGCCTTCGCGTACTGCCTGGCGGCGATAGAAACGGTTCAGTCCTTTCAGACCGTCGCGGTCTTCGAAACAGAGGGTGAATCCGGCGGTGGTGTCATCGCCCGCGAAATGGAATGCAGCCAACGGATAACCGGTTTCGTTCGACGGGTAACCCCAGCGTTCGTTTTCCGGCAGCGGACGAATGCCCGCATAGCGGACGATTCGGGGCGTGAGGGTCGAATCGTCTTGGGTCAGGTCGTCGCGATCGCCCAGCTGAAGCAGCTGGGCCGACGGCGCATTGAGATAATGACCGGTCGAACTGATCGTCGGTGCGAAAAGCGGATTCCGCAGCACCTTTTCGCCTTCGAGCGCCGCCACCGACGGAGTTTCATACATCCAGGCGCCGAAGGTCTCTCCGGTCTCGCTTTCGAGCCGTTTTACGGGGCCGTCGCCTTCGCGATAGCACCAGTTGCGCCGTTCGTGGATTTCGGGGGCGATGTCCGTTCGGACGATGGGTTGCAGGAAGTCGGTGCGGTCGCTCCAGTCGACCTCCGGCCCTGTACCGAAAAAGTCGTCTGCCGGTTCGATGTGGACGGTTTTCGTCGCTTCTTCGGTGTAGAACCGCAGGTTGAAAAGATGCGCCACGGCCCGCAGCAGTTCGATCTGGCGGATGCGCAGTCGGGCTACATCCTTGAAACTGAGGTTCGAACCGAATGCCGGCCCTGTCCGGAAAACGGGTCGCAGCGAACACTCCTTGTGCAGCGTCAACTTCATCGACTGTTCGGCCCCCGAGAAATAGATCTGATCGAAATACTTCGGAGCCGTCGGGGTGATTCGTTCGGTCGCCGTACTGATCCGCAGCTCGACCGTGGTCTGGCCCGTTTCATTGACATGCCCGTCGTAGAGGGCCCAATCGCCTTCGTAAAATACCCAGCGGGAGTCTTTGAGGATCAAAAGGGCCGGATCGGAGATCGAATCGATCGCCGGCGAAGTAATCAACACCGAACGGCTCATGAAGTCGGTCCATATTTTCTCCGACGATCCGGTTTTATAGATCAGCCGATAATAGCCGTCCGGTTTGTGATCGAACACGATGATGCGGTAGGAGTAGTTCGGCATCAGATGATTGCGACGATCGGTATAGCGGTTCGCCAGTGCGAATTTCACCTCCGTTCCGGGGCCGAGATAGACGGAATCGAACCCTTTCAGCCGGGCGCGGCTGACGATGCGATGCTCGGTCGTGTAGCGTAGGTAGTATTCGAATCCGACATCGACGCTCGTCGGCGGCACGAAGAGGATTTTGCCGTCCTCGATCCGGAAACAGCCGCCGTTGTTGACCAATTCCGGAATCGGTTCGCCATCGGCATCGAGCGTTTGGGGTGTGGCCGTCTCGACGATGTTGCCGATGGTGTTGTAGAGCGCCTTCGGATCGGCATAGACGCGGCCGGTCGCATTGGCCGAGGCGGTCGCCGGAGCGAGCCTTCGGGCATAAAATCCCATGCGTGCGGCGGCGGCCGTCGTGTCGTGCGAGGCATAGGCGCCGCTCATGTAGAGCGATCGGAAGAAATCCGATTCCAGGAAACGGCTTTCGATGCGGTAACCCGCTTTTTCGATCAGGGCGGTCAGGAGGCTCGCAATGTGGAGGAACGGGTGGTAGTCATCGACCGAGAGCATCCGTTCGGCAGGCAGCAGGTCGGAGGAGTTGTATTCGGTCGGATACTCGTCGCGATGCACCGGAAAGAATCGTACGGGGGTATCGGCCGTCCAGCTGTCGAGAATCTCCGTGGGGGTGAGCGTCGCCTGGTAATCGACATCGAGCGTGTTGAACATGGCTTGGGCTGCATTTTTCGCCCATTGGGCGCCGCCATCGCGTAGTTCGAACACATATTCCGTCTCCGACGTCGAGAGCAGACGGGCGGTACCTGTAAAGAGCACGGCTCCGTCGGCCGTCAGTTCGGCGGTGTGGCGTTCTTCGTTGAACCGTTTTGCCGCATGCGGATCGCGGGCGAAACGGGCTATGGCATCGTTGTTTGCGGTTGTCGGCAGCGTGATTTTCAGCGAACGGCCTTCGCGGCAGGCATCCACATCGGCCAGCGTCGAGGCATCGTATTTCGGAATCTCGGGCCGACGGTCGCCGAGGTCGCAGCGGATTTGGTCGATTTTCAGTTCCATGATTGACGGGGGCGGTTTTTCGGACGGAAAGTAATTTCGAGGGTGCTCATCGTGCCGTAGTTGTGGACGGCGGCATGGTCGCTGATGACATCGACCGGTGTGTAATCGGCTCCTTCGACCAGCCACACTTCGGGCGTGTAGAGCAGTTCCGCAAGGGCTTCGAGCATTTCGCGGGTTTCGAGGGCCGACCGCAGGGTTCGGCGGCATTCGAAGGTCGCCGAACTGACATGGCCGTCGCTTCCGTAGGCCGATCGTTTCGTCGCTTCGACGGTTTCCGTCGTCTCGATGGGGAACGAGTAGTGTTCGATCGAACCGCTTCGGCTGCGCCAGGCCAGCCGGACGGCGTCTTGTACGGGTTTGACTACGGCATAGACCACTTTGCCGCACGGGCCGGCATCGACGGTGATTTTGTCTGCATTCGGGAAATCGGCGGTATCGAGCCGGAAGAGGTGCAGTCCGCCCGAAGGAACGACATGGTTTTCGGTTGCGGTGTGCGGGCCGTATTCGATGGTCAGCGTGATTTGTTGCGGTGCTTGGGTCATCAGCGTCAGTTCATCGACGGCTCCGTCGGGAATCAGCCGCACGAGAGGCATGGAGGTGAGCAGGCAGGGGGCCGGAAGTTCGTCGGCCGAGGGAAGGAACGTGCGGGGAGGTGCTGGGAGCACCGCGGGAATGACCGACGACCAAGCCTCCACGATGGCTGTGAGCGTGCGGCTTTCTCCGCCGTAGACACCGGTACTGCCGGTGGACGGGGTAAATCGCAGCGCTCGTCGGAGATAGGGGGCGATGTCGAATTCGGCCGATCGGGTTGCGTAGAACCGTTTCGCTCCGTAGAGATGGGTTCGTGTGGCGTCGGTGATACGGATGTCGATGTCGGCGATCGAGCTCTCTTGAACCGCATAGATCAGCGGGCTGCCGAGCGGTACATACGAATTGGGAATACGGATGAATTGCATATTTATTAACGCGATAGAAAGTTATGGTGCTTTGAGAGGGTTGTGGTCGCTTCCAGCCCTTATGAAGGGATTTTTATTGAGGGCGATAGAAGGTTATGGTGCTTGGGGTGGGTTATAGTCGCTGCCGACCCTTAATAAAAACGCGGGGAGACTTTTTATTTTGCTCTCGGCCGCTTTTTCGTCCCGATCGTTTCAAAAGGAACGGCCGGTGAGCCGTGCGGACGAAAAATCGTTCATTTGTCGATAATTCGGTTGAAAAGATGTCGATACCGGTTGATAACCGATGATAACTTTTCGTAAAGGATGGATTGATAAGGTTCGACGATGGTCGATTATCCGATGTTTTCGGATCGTTGATTGTGGATAACGGTGCAAATATACAATTCCGAAACCCCCTTTGTCAAGGGTTCGGCACGTTTTTTCTATGAATTATAGAAAAAACTTCCGTTTTTTGCTTACCTTTGCATTACCGAACCAATTTTTCAAACCTATGGATGATGGTCATAGTTCCGCGTATAGTTGTTGTGCCGGCATGCGGCGCAACACCCGTCGTCTGCGGTGTTCGGCATGGAAATAGTCTCCGTGCCGGTTCGGTCGTGTCGTTTTCTGCGGTCGGTGCGGCCGCTTTTTCCCTTCATCGGTTCGATTCTGTCCGTCCGTCCGTCGCTTTCGTTCGCAACGAACGACGCATCGACGCTCTTTTCGGCAATCAGAAAGACAAGGCTTCTAAAACGTACTGGGACGCAGGCCTGAAAGCGGCTTTGCGGACCAATCCCGGCTGAAGAGCTGTGCGACCGGCCGGTCGCTGAACTTGCAGCCAACGGATTCAGGTACTTTTAGCGCAGGGACTTTCATGATTACCATTTACCTCAAGCAATACAATAAAATCATCCGGAATGCCGACACGAAGCTCTTCGATGATTTGGGCTACGACGACATTCTGTGGATCGACTTGTTGCAGCCGACCGTCAAGGAGCAGAAAGCGGTCGAGAACTTCATGGAGATCAGCCTCCAGACCAAACAGCAGGTCGAGGAGATCGAATCGACTTCGAAATATTCCGAGACGGAAAACACGATCATTTCGAATGCCAATTTCTTCGTGCCGACGGGCGATTCGTTCGTCGTCGAGCCCGTGTCGTTCATCATTTCGAACGAAGGCGTGCTCGTGTCGGTGCGCAACGCCGAGTTCCGCACTTTTCGCGAGACGGAGAAACGGCTGCAGATGAACTACCGCAGTTATTCGACCGGTTACCATCTGTTCATTTCGTTGTTGGAGGTGCGCATCGACTTCGATGCCGACCTCGTGGAGTTGGTCGCCAAACAGGTCGCGACGCTTTCGAAGGCCGTCAATTCAGAGGATTCGATCGACAAAAAGGTGCTGCATCGCATCAGCGCGTTGCAGGAGAGTACGATGTTGTTGCGCGAGAACATTTTCGACCGGCAGCGCGTCTTGTCGGGCATTTTGCGTTCCGAGCGCTTTCCGAACGATATTTATCCGCGTTTGCAGTTGATGATCAAGGACGTCAATTCGTTGATCAACCACGCGGATTTCAGCTTCCAGCGTTTGGATTACATTCAGGATGCTGCGCTGGGTCTGATCAACATCGAGCAGAATGAGATCGTCAAGATTTTCTCCGTGGCGGCTGTCATCTTCCTGCCTGCAACGCTCATCGCCTCCGTCTACGGCATGAACTTCAAGGCCATGCCCGAATTGGATTGGTCGTGGACGTTGCCCAACGGATGGACGATCCCCGTCGGTTATCTGTTCGCCATCGGATTGATGATTTTCTGTTCCGGTCTGACTATCTGGTATTTCCGGTACAAGAAGTGGTTATGATGCGGGCGGACGTTCCCGTTTTCAGGAGCGGTTCGCCGATGCTCGCAGCGCTTCGATGAAACAGGGCCACAGCTCCCACAGATTTTCGGTTTGCAGCCACAATTCGCGTGCTTGCGCCTCGACCGTCGGGCGTTCGCTCTCGATGTCATGCAGATAGCGGTCGTCCGCCGGATGTTCCACCGCCGTGAACTCCTTGAAATAGGGGGCGAAATGCTCTTTGAACCGCTTCAGCTCGCCTTCGGGCAGCTTCCCGTCGCGGCGATAGGCCGACCATAGCAGCATGACCGAGCGGCTTGCCTGCCGGTCCGATACATCGTTGATGACCTCGTCGAACAGCTCCTGTTCGTCGAGTGCCAGATAGTCGAATGCCAGCAGTTCGCTCCCCTCCGAATGATCTTCGGGGTCGAGTTCCAGCAGCAGTTCGAGCAGGGCCGCCGACATTTCGAAATCATTGATTAAAAAATGATCTACGGCCGACGCATGGATGATTTCGAGCGCCGCTCGCGAATTGCAGTGATTCCATTCTAAATTGATCTCTTCGTTTTCGGGCAGCAGTTCCGCCAGCCGTCGGAAAGCGCGATAACGTTCGTCGCAGGCCGCTTCGACCTGACCGTCCCTTTCCAGCTTTCTGCTGTGGGACAGAACCTTGACAAAATCGTAAGGCCCCTCGCCTACGATTTCGAACGTTTGGTCGGGGGTGGGATTAAGGGCGGCTTTTTGCATCGCGTCGGAGTTTTAGCAGCATGACGATCATGACAACGAATGTCGCAATTCCGCCGAGTGCATAGGCCATTGTGCGGTCGGACATTCCGAAGAATTGGTCGGACACGAAGACGAACGACGCGCAGACATAGGTCATCAGCAGGGCTGGCACGAAAGCGACCCAGCGGTTCGCACGGCGTCGACAGAGCCATACCACAATGGCCCACAGTACGATGGTCGCAAGCGTTTGGTTCGTCCAGGCGAAATAGCGCCAGACGATGCCGAATTGCATCTGCGTAATCGCATAGCCTACGATGAAGAGCGGGATGCAGATTGCGAATCGTTTGAGTTTGTTGCGTTGGTCGATGCGGAGCATATCGGCGATAATCAGTCGGGCCGACCGGAAGGCTGTGTCGCCCGACGTGATCGGGGCCGCCACCACGCCCAGCAGGGCCAGAATCCCGCCCACGATACCCAGCATTCCGTTCGATACGGTGTTCACTACCCAAGCCGGATCATGGCCCGCTTCGCCCATCGTCGTCGACAGTTGGCCGGCTCCTCCGAAGAAAGCCATCGCCACCGCCGCCCAGATCAGCGCAATGATTGATTCGGAGATCATCGCCCCATAAAAGACACTGCGGCATTCGCCCTCGTTGCCGATGCAGCGGGCCATCAGCGGCGACTGCGTGGCATGGAAGCCCGAAATGGCTCCGCAGGCAATGGTGATAAAAAGGGTCGGGACGATGGGGAGTTTGTGCGGTTCGAGTTGGAAGTTTTTGAACGTGGTAGCCGTGAGTTCCGGAATCTCCCAGTGCCCGAAAAAGAGGGCTCCGAGCAGGCCGACCGCCATCACGATCAAGGCGATGCCGAATATCGGATAGAGACGGCCGATAATTTTGTCGATCGGCAGCAGGGTCGCCACGAAATAGTAAGCAAGGATAATCCACACCCATACGGGGATGGATATTTCGGGTATGAGCGACGTGAGCAGTTGGGCAGGGCTCAGCACGAATACCGCTCCGACGAGTACCAGCAGCAGAATAGAAAAGATGCGCATGAATTGGCGCATACCGCCTCCGAGATAGCGGCCGACCACTTCGGGGATGCTCAACCCGTCATTGCGGACAAGCATCATGCCCGAGAGAAAATCGTGCATAGCGCCCATGAAGATGCCTCCGAACGTAATCCACAGAAAAGCGACCGGGCCGAAACAAGCACCGAGAATGGCTCCGAAGATGGGGCCCGTGCCCGCGATATTGAGCAGTTGGATTAGAAACGTCCGCCAGCGGGGAATGCGTACATAATCTACACCGTCTGCAAGACGGGTGCAAGGAGTTTGGGCCGAGCGATCGACGCCTGCGAGGCGTTCGAGATAGCGGCCATAGGTGAAATAGGCTGTAACGAGGAGGGCCAGACAGATGCAGAAAGTTACCATTTTCGCGGGATTTCCTGCGAATATAATAAGAAATGCGATAATTTTTGCAAAAATGTTGCGTGAAAAGAAATTTTTTCGGATATTTGCAGTCCCGAAAGGGGAATGACAAATTGGGGAGCGGTGATCGGAGAGGGGATCAGCGCTTTTGTAGGCCGAATTAGCTCAGTGGTAGAGCACTTCACTCGTAATGAAGGGGTCCCGAGTTCAAGTCTCGGATTCGGCTCAAAAAAGATCGAAGGGTCGCAAATTTGCGACCCTTCGATCTTTTTGACGGATACCGTTATTCTTCGTCCGTGTCGGTGTAGGCTTTCAGCAGCTTTTCCTGTACATCGGCGGGTACTTGTTCGTAGGAGGAGAATTTCATCGTGTAGGTTGCCGAACCCGAAGTCAGCGACGACAGCGAGGTCGAATAGCGATACAACTCGGCCAGCGGCACTAATGCCGTCAACCGATCGAATCCCTTGTCCGATTCCATGCCGGCGATCATCGCGCGACGGTTTTGCAGGTCGCTCATCACGGCTCCCATGTATTCCGACGGTACCAACACCTCGACGTTGTAGATCGGTTCCATGATCTTCGGCCCGGCATTGCGGAACGCCTCCTTGAAGGCGTTGCGGGCTGCCAGCTTGAACGAAATTTCGTTCGAATCCACCGGGTGCATCTTGCCGTCGTAAACCACGACGCGGATGTCGCGGGCATAGGAACCCGTCAGCGGGCCTTCGTCCATCTTCTCCATGACGCCTTTCAGAATGGCCGGCATAAAACGTGCGTCGATCGCACCGCCCACGATCGCCGAATAAAATTGCAGTTTACCGCCCCACGGCAGATCGTATTCCTCTTTCGTTTTGACGTTTACGACCATGTCGCCCTTGCCCGGCACCTTGTAGTTTTTCGGTTCCGGAATTCCTTCGTAGTAGGGTTCGATAATCAGATGCACTTCGCCGAACTGACCGGCACCGCCCGATTGCTTCTTGTGGCGATAATCGGCCTGCGCCACCTTCGTGATGGTCTCGCGATAGGAAATTTTCGGCGCGATGTATTCGTATTCGAGTTTGTTTTCCGTGAGGATTCTGCGGCGCAGGATGTTCAGATGGTGTTCGCCCTGACCCTGGACGATGGTCTGTTTCAGCTCCTTCGAGTATTCCACCAAAATCGTCGGATCCTCGTAACGAGCGTCTGCCAGCAGTTTTCCCAACTTTTCCTCGTCGTTTTGCTCCTTGGCTTTGATCGCAGCGCGGTAGCGCGGTTCCGGAAAGACGATCGGGGTAATGGTTACGGGATTCGACGGCGCTGCCAGCGTATCGTTCGTGCGCGTGCCTTTGAGTTTCACCGTGCAGCCGATGTCGCCGGCCGACAGTTCCGTTACCTTGATGCGGTTTTTTCCCGCTACGGCGAACAGTTGCGACAGCTTTTCCTTGTTGCCCGTGCGGGTGTTGACCAGTTCGGTGCCTTCGGTAATGCGGCCGCGAACGACACGGAAATAGGTGATTTCGCCGATGTGTTGTTCGATCTGGCTCTTGAATACGAACGCCACGACCGGCGCTTCGGCATCGGCGGCGATTTCCTCGTCCTCGACCGTGCGGAATTTCGGAGCCTTCAGCGGGCCCGGGGCCACGTTGATGATGAACTCCATCAGTCGTTTCGTGCCGATGTCGTTTTTGCCGCTCGCACAGAAGATGGGCATCACCTCGCGTTTCGAGAGGCCGATTTTCAGTCCTGCACGGATGTCGTCCTGCGTCAGCGTGCCTTTGTCGAAGTAGAGTTCCATCAGGGCTTCGTCGTGTTCGGCGGCCATTTCGACCAACTCGCGATTGAGTTGTTGGGCGCGTTCCATCTCTTCGGCGGGAATCTCCAACTCTTCGCGATGACCGTCATGGTCTTTGAACCGATACATCTTCATCAACAGCACGTCGATGAAAGCATCGAATTGCGGCCCTTGGTTGACCGGATATTGTACGATGACGGGCTTTACGCGCGAAGCGGCTTTCACCGATTCGTAGGCAGCTTCGAAATTGGCCTTGTCCGAATCGAGCTGGTTGATGACCCCGATGACGGGCTTCTGGAGGATGCGGGCATAGCGGGCTTGGATTTCGCTGCCGACTTCCCAGCCGTTGACGGCGCTGTAGAGGAAGATTCCGACGTCGGCCACCTTGAAGGCCGAAAAGAGACTGCCGCAGAAGTCGTCCGATCCCGGGCAGTCGATGATATTGAGTTTGCGCTCCATGAACTCCGTGAAAAGGATCGTGGAGTAGATCGAGCGTTTGTATTCGTGTTCGATATCGGTATTGTCCGAAAGGGTGTTGTTGGTTTCGATTGAGCCGCGACGGTCGATGACCTTGCCTTCGAAGGCCATCGCTTCGGCAAGGGTGGTTTTACCCGTGCCGGGCGCGCCCAGCAGCACGATGTTTTTGATCTCTTTGGCTGAATAGTTTTTCATATACCGAATCTGTTTTAAGGTTAAATTACGTGTTAGGCGACTATAAATATACGGAATTTTTATTAACGGCAAGCGATTTTCTCCGATTTTTTATTAGCCCGTCGCTTTTAAAAGCGGTTCGTGATGCAGTAGACCGTCATCTTTCTTTCGTCCGTTATCGTTGCTGCCCATCGCTTTTGAGGGGAAAGGGTTGGCAGCGGCGATGACCATCAAAAGCGAATAAAGGTCAAACCGCATCGGGAACCGCTTTCAAAAGCGGCGACCCGCGCGGCCCATCGGGCCGCCTTGTTATAACCTTATTATAATAAGATGATGGCTACCGCTCCTATTCGCGATTCGGATCGTTGATGGTCTCTTTGATTTCGGAGAGTTCGACCAGTTTGTTCACGATGGCATAGATGGTCAGGCCCGCGGCCGAATGGATTTGCAGCTTCGCCGCGATGTTGCGCCGATGGGTGATGACCGTGTGAGTCGAGATGCAGAGCGCATCGGCGATCTGTTTATTGGCCATGCCTTTCACCACGCAAACGATAATCTCTTTCTCGCGGGCGCTCAGCGTCTCCTGCCGTTTGGTCTGCCCTTCGTCGGCGGATGCGAGTTGTTCGACGGCCGGAATGAAAATTTCGTTTTCCACGGCGTTGTGCGAGGCGAGTTCCTGTTCGCAGGTGAATATATCGAACAGTACGCCGTTGAGTTCGTTGGTACTGCCCGTGGGGTAGTATTTGATGATGATGTTTTTCAGCTCACGGAGCCGTTCTTCGATCTGGTCGTGATGCCGACGGAAGACCTCCATCGAGTATTGCGAACCTTTTTCGCCGGCCAGCAGCCCTTCGACATAGGGAAATACGTTTTTTTCTTCGTAATCCATGTGTTTGTCGACTTCGGCGACGTATTCATCGAAATAGCGCAGAATGGCGAACGAAACATCGCTTTGGCTGCAATCCACAGCTTCGATCAGCTTCCTTCGGATGGCCGGCAAGCGGAATCCTAAAAAATAGTCGTGCGAATTGTGGAGATAATCCGTCAGCGATCGCACGGAGACTTCGCCGGCAAGGCTGTTTCCGTCCGCGTGGTTCATCAGCAGGTTCACGACTGCCAGGAAAGTGGCCGTATCGACACCGCTCGCCGTGCACACTTCGGCAATCGTCTTGTCGCCGAAGCCGAGGGCGATTCCGAACCGGCTCATCACCTGCAAGACGGGATATTGATCGCATACGAGATCGCACATCCGGTCCTCACCGTTATAACCTCTCGATTGAAACATACGCAAACCGCTTTCATTCCTCCAATCGGGGAATCCATTCGGACAAAAGTAGCTAAAAAGCCCCGAATCGCCAATACCTACATTCCGGTATTTTATTAACTGGTACGGATCTCACCGTTTTCGGGTAAAAGGGGAACGGGCGGAGGCTTCGGCCCGCGCGGCCCATCGGGCCGCTGAATAACGGTCGGCAGCGACGATAACGGTCGAAAGAAAGATGACGGTCTACTGCATAGGGAACCCCGTTCAAACGGGGCAGGTTAGATTTCCACGATGTGGTTCCGGATGGCATAGACCACTAATGAGGCGGTGTTTTTGCAGCCGGTTTTTTCCAGGATGTTGGCGCGATGCTTATCGACGGTTCGTTTCGATATGAAGAGCTCGTCGGCAATTTCTTGATTGGACAGCCCCCTGCATACGGCGACCAGGATTTCGCGTTCGCGCGACGAAAGGGGTTCATCGGCGACCGCTTCGCGGGTGCGCATGCGCCCTGCCAGCGACGAGAGCAGTTGCGGACTGAAATAGGTGCCGCCTGCTGCGACCGTTTCGATCGCTTCGATCACATCGCCTATATCCGAATCTTTCAGCAGGAAACCTCGGGCTCCTGCTTCGACCATCCGCGAGTAGTAGCTTTCATCGCCGTACATCGACAGCGTGATGATTTTCAGTTCTGGACGTTTCGCCAACGCTCGTTCGGTCGTCTGCGCTCCGTCGATCCCCGGCATGGCGAAATCCATGAATACCACATCGGCATCGAGCCTATCGAGCATCGCCAGAAATTCTTCTCCGCCGCCTGCCTCGCCCACCACACGATATCCCGTGCAGTGTTCCAGCAGACCGCGTAGGCCATTGCGGAAAAGCGTGTGGTCATCGACCAGAGCGATGCGATATTCCATCAATCGTGCGGTTTTCGGTTGAGCATTATCGACGTTGCAAATTTACGGTTTTCATCTGTCGTTACATAGCGTATATATGCGTATTTTCGACCTTTGACAGAATGCTGCGTCCTGCTTTTTTCCTTCCTGCGGTTTCGACCCGTTACTTGTTCGTCTTTTGCGTCGTAGACGTTATTCCTTCCTGAGTTTTCGACCCGTTACTTGTCTGTTTTTTGCGTCGCGGGTATTATCCCTTCCCGAGTTTTCGACCCTTGACAGTTATTAAAACAGTGGCGACAGATCGGCTCGTAACTGTCTTGATCGCCCAGCAGGACCTGTTTATCGTCTGCCGTGAGGCGATGCGAATGGTGGGCCAGGTTACCGCAGCGGACACAGATAGCATGGACTTTCGTAACGTATTCGGCCGTCGCCATCAGGGCGGGCATCGGGCCGAAAGGTTTTCCGGTGTAGTCCATATCGAGCCCTGCGGCGATCACGCGGATTCCGCTGTCGGCCAACTGGCGACAGACGTCGACCAGGCTGTCATCGAAGAATTGCGCTTCGTCGATACCGACGACATCCACATCGGCGGAGAGCAGCAGGATATTCTGCGGCGAATCGACGGGCGTGGATCGGAACGCGTTGGCGTCGTGCGATACGACATCTTCTTCCGAGTAGCGGACGTCGATGCGGGGTTTGAAGATTTCGACTTTCTGGTGGGCGAACTGGGCCCGTTTCAGACGACGGATGAGTTCTTCGGTTTTGCCCGAGAACATCGAACCGCAGATGACTTCGATCCACCCTTTCCGGCTGGCATTTTCCAAAAACATTTTTTTGACAAGGAATTATATCCTAAAAATAGTTATAAATTTGCTGAGTACGGTAAACTTTTTATATAATCTTCCATAAATTGCCAATCGGGGTTTCCCGAAGTGTCAATGGGAAGTTTTATTTTGTGTTTTAATAATGTTTTTTGCCGATATTGCCTACCGTAAGCATATTTATACATATCTTGGTTGATAATCGTAACAATAAACATCATTATGTATTTAGACATATTTGTCTTCGGCAATAAGACAAGTATGTTATCATCGCAGCAGAATTCATAACCTCTATACATGCAATACCCAAACATGTCGATGGTAATGCAATTCGAGAAAATTTCCATATCGTTATTGACGAATCGACTTACGCCTTGATTGTTTTTCCCTGCGGTAACGAGTGGCAAATCTCCCTCGATACTGTCCGCTTTTGTAAGCCGTTTACCCTTTGAAAAGTGAAATAAATCCGGAATTAAATTAAACCATTCCGATTTGATGGAGTTTATATCTATGGTTTTGTCGGATAAGGGAATATTGGTATATATCTTTTGAATAAAATAATCATTATTGCCAATTAAGTATGTAGAATAGGCACATAAATCCTTTATAAAATATAATTTGTCGAGATCATTGTAATTTGTCTCCATGTATGCTTCCGCACACCATTCGTCTTTTGCTGTAACATGGTGCATAACACTTTTACCAGCTATTTCTTTACGATTGCGATATAAATACAACCATTCGCCTTTTATCTTGCTCCATTTACCATAAACATCAATGCGGCCTAATTTCTTCCGCTTTTCGAATCCGTCATCTTTAAAATATCCAAAAAATGTTTCTTTGTCAGCAGGATGCGGTTTGTGAGCGGTGAAAACCATGATGCAAGTAACTACGCTTTTATCTGAATTGTAGAACAATTCATCGGGCATTGAGAAAACAGCTTCGAGCGTATGATTCGCCAATAATTCTTTTTTTAATCCATATATTTTTTTCTTCTTTTCGCCCGCAATGGCGCATTGCATAGGAACAATAGCAACACATGTTCCTCCTTCCACCAAGGCTTCCAAATTCCATTTTACGAACTCCAATTCTTCTATATCATTCTTTTTATCGGCTTTGTAAGGTGGATTTAAAAAACCGATTGTGGGTTTATATATTTTACCGGTTTGTTTATCTTTGATACCGGCTTTGATTTTTGCGATAATATTGGGATCCAATCCATTATTGGGATAGATATTTGTTTTTCCATCGCCATGAATAGCCATATTGGATGCCGCCAGACAATACATTTTATCGACTAATTCAATACCTATGAGTTGATTGCGTTTGATGGATTTTTCAGCCGAACCATCCCCTTTTGCATCTTCCATCATTTTGCTCATTGCAGATATAAGAAAGCCGCAAGTGCCGGTACAATTATCAAAAACAACGGAATCTTTGTTTACGCCGGCTATTTCTACAAAAAATTCCGTTATATGAGTAGGTGTTAGAACAACACCTAAATCATTGCTTGTATTGGCATATCTGAGAAATGCAACGTATAACTGTCCTAATACATCGTAATATCGGTTGGTTTTCTTAAATTCATCGATATTGTTTTCCATATCAGCAATCAGATCACGAAGGCTGTTTTGTTCATTTTCTTGGGCGAACATCCCTCTTATCGTTGCGTATTTGGAATCGAGAATGCTTATTTTTTCTATACCGACTTGTTCTTTCTTAAACCAATCCATCACATCATTGATCATACGATTCGCAAGGATGGCTTGATTATCTTCTGTTTTATAGTACGACTTGAAATGCGGCAAACGCAATGCAAGTAGAATGCAGCTTGCCAAAATACACCGATCGGCTTCATCGATTTTCATCGTATGCAACCGAGTATTCAATACGCGTGTATAGTCTAACAGTTTGTCATAATCTTGACGTTTTTTTTCTTCGGACGTATTCAACCCATTATAGTAAGTGTCCGGATCCAATAATTGTCCTCCGAAATACGGGAAAGCTTTAGGCTCTTCCTTTAAATGTAGATAATGGGATATTTTTAAATCGTTTTTGTCTGTTCCGCTAACTGCTATTGCGATGACATTGAACGACTTGGAAAGATAGGAGGCGTACAATAAAACCCCGTCGACTGCATATTTATCATAAAGTTTGCGACTTTCGCTTTCATGAAAACGTTTGTCAGCTTTATTTTCTATAATAATCAGAAAATTTTTGTCATTTTTATATTGAATGATAAAATCGGGATAGCCTTTACCTAACCCTTTTTTTGAAGCATTATGAAGAAGTTTATCGATTATGGGATTGGTAGACGATTGTTGCTCGCATATTATACTGTCAGCGTATTGCAAGAAAAAGTCTCTGACAATATTGTCGGTAATAATTTCGGTCCTACCTTTCTGTATTTGTGTGTTTTTTGTTTTCATGATGTCAGATTCGAGATCATAATTCTGTTCAGTTATCCAACCGCACGATATGCGCTCCGAGACGGTTCAGCCGACCGTCGATGTCCTTGTATCCGCGGTCGATCTGGTCGATATTCTGAATCGTCGAAGTCCCTTCCGCCGACATTGCGGCAATCAGCAGCGCCACGCCCGCACGGATATCCGGCGAGGTCATGCGCGTGGCCCGCAGCCGATGTTCGTGATCGTGGCCGATGACCGTCGCGCGGTGGGGGTCGCACAGGATGATTTGCGCCCCCATGTCGATCAACTTATCGACGAAGAACAGGCGGCTTTCGAACATCTTCTGATGGATGAGCACCGCGCCTTTCGCTTGCGTGGCGACCACTAAGAAGATCGAAAGCAGGTCGGGCGTCAGCCCGGGCCAGGGCGCATCGGCGATGGTCATGATCGACCCGTCGATGAAAGTTTCGATACGATAGTGATCCTGTTCCGGAACGTAGATGTCGTCGCCCCGTTGTTCGAACCGGATGCCCATGCGCGCGAATTGGGCCGGAATGATGCCCAGATTTTCGTAGGAGACGTTTCGGATCGTCAACTCCGAGCGGGTCATGGCGGCCATGCCGATGAAACTGCCGACTTCGATCATATCGGGCAGCAGCGTATGTTCCGTGCTTCCGAGCGATTCGACGCCTTCGATGGTCAGCAGGTTCGAGGCGATGCCCGAGATGCGGGCGCCCATGCGGTTGAGCATCTTGCAAAGTTGTTGCAGATAGGGTTCGCAGGCGGCGTTGTAGA
The DNA here is from genome assembly GCA_947623305.1 of uncultured Alistipes sp. Lineage (GTDB taxonomy): Bacteria > Bacteroidota > Bacteroidia > Bacteroidales > Rikenellaceae > Alistipes. Next base: position 120,588 of record CANQGQ010000006.1, read on the forward strand.
TCGTCGTCGTGCCTTTGGTCAGGGCGGCGGCCATCACGATATTGGCCGTGCCGGTTACCGAGGCTTCGTCCAACAGCATGTAGGTGCCGTGCAGATCGTGGCCTTCGACCACGAAAAATTCGTCGGCGACATCGAAATCGAATCGGGCTCCCAATTTCTGGAATCCCAGGAAGTGGGTATCCAGTCTTCGCCGGCCGATTTTGTCGCCGCCCGGCTTGGGGATGTAACCCACGCCGAAACGGGCCAGCATCGGGCCGATGAGCATGACCGAGCCGCGCAGTTTGGTGCAACGTTGGCGATAGTCTTCGCTGCGCAGGTAGTCGAAGTCGATTTCACGGGCCCGGAACGTATAGGTATCTTCGGCGGGATGTTCCACTTCGACGCCCATGCGACGCAGCAGTTCGATGAGTTGCAGGACATCGAGAATCTGGGGCACGTTGTGTACGATGACCCGTTCGGGGGTCAGCAGGGTCGCACAAAGGATTTGCAGCGCCTCGTTTTTGGCGCCTTGCGGGGTGATCGTCCCGTGAAGTCGGTGGCCTCCTTCGACTTTGAATACTGCCATAACGCTGTTCGAATGCTTTTCGGAACCGTTCGGTTCGGTCTTGTTGACAAAGTTAACAACATTTCGTGCTTTTTTCCGCTTTCGGGGAATTTTTTCGCGAAAAATTTTTGCGGTTGATTTTTTTATTGTACTTTTGCAATCCGGTGATTTGGCGGTTGGGCCAGCATGATTTTACAGCGCAGTGCGTTCGGTAAATTCGCGGTTCTCCGTCCGAAAAGAGTGGAAAAACAATAAAAACAGAGGATAGCTATGGCAATGAAGAGAACCTACCAGCCGTCGCGTCGGAAACGGATCAACAAACACGGATTCCGTCAGCGCATGGCTACGGCCGAGGGTCGTAAGGTATTGGCGGCACGTCGTGCCAAAGGTCGTAAGAAGTTGACCGTATCGGACGAATCGACGTTCAAGTACGCATAAATTTCGCACGACACATGAAGGATGAAAGCCGACCCAGCAAGGTCGGCTTTTCTTTTTAGAAGGTAATATGAACGATGACTTGATTTCCGATCGCTTGTTTTTGCGGCCTTGGCGCATCGACGACGCCGAAACGTTGTATGAATTGGCGCGGGATGAACGGGTTGGGCCGGCTGCCGGTTGGCTACCTCATCGGTCGCCGGAGGAGAGTGCCGAGGTAATCCGTTCGGTGTTCAGCGCACCGGAGACTTATGCCGTGGTGTTGCGCGATACGGAACGCATCATCGGGTGTATCGGATTGATGGGGGCCGATGCGAGCAACTTTGCCATTTCTTCCAGCGAAGCGGAGGTCGGATATTGGCTCGGGGTGCCTTATTGGGGTCAAGGGTTGATGCCCGAGGCCTTGCGGTTGTTGATGCGTCGGGCTTTCGAGACGTTGGGATATTCCGCCTTGTGGTGCGGTTGGTTCGACGGCAACACCCGATCGGAACGAGTGCAGAAGAAGTGCGGATTCCGTTATCTCCGTACCGAGCGCGACCGGATATGGCCGCTTACGGGTGTAGTTCGGACGCAGCACATCAGTCGCATCACGCGCTCAGAATTTTTATTAGCGCGATAGACGCTCGTTCTGCTTTTCAACGCTTTCTCCGCTGCCCACCGTTTTGTAAAGGGTTGGTTGCGACCACAACGTTTATAAACCGATTAACGGTTTATCGCATAGGGAACACCTTCTAATAAAAGGCGCGGGGCGAAGACTGCGGAGGACGCCAGCGGCGGGCCTCCGCGGGCGGAGTCTTCGGCCCGCGCGGCTCGGAGAGCCGCTTTTTCATTTTCTGGTACGGATCACAACGTTATCAAAAAACAGCGGGTAGCAAAGATGACTTTGCCAAGCACAGTAGCGCGCTACTGCATAAGGAACCCCGTTCAAACGGGACGCATAGGGAACTGCTTTCAAAAGCAGCGGTGGGCAGCGAAGATAACGGTCGAAAGCAAGATGACGATCTACCGCATTAATAATAGTTCGCCACGTTCGACCTTTCCGTGGAGGGCGGAGAGTTCGGCGATTACGGGCGAGATGAATTCGAGCGTGTCCGTTACGGCCGATTTTCCGCCTTCGCCCTTGATGCGATAGAGCATCGCCGCATAGAGGGCTCGGAAACAGAGTTCCGTATCGTTCATGCCCGGATTGCCGATGATCGCTCGTAAACGCGGCAGCTCCGGTTCCAGTTTCGCATAGGTGGCGCGATAGTGGGCGCCGGACGGATCGCGCAGCAGTTGCAAATGGAGATCATGCAGATCAGTTATCAGGTGCAGCGTGTGTTCCAGATGGCCTTTTTCCTCTTTGCCCTCCTGGCGCAGCAGGTTAGCCAGATCCATGTACCACATCAAAAAGACCGATTTCCGTTCTTCCGACAAATCCTTGCGCGGGGCCACCAACTGTGAATAAATAGCCTCCGGACTGAATTGCAAGGCTCGGAGCAGGTCTTCCAACTGCCAGAGATAGAGAATGTATTCGGCGATGTTCTCGCGCCGTTTGGCTTGTGCGATGTCCATGTTTCGAGATGATTAGTAGTGCGTGTGAAATAAGATTGGGAGCGTGTATTTGACTCGCACGAATTCTCCGTTCTGGATTCCCGGCGTCCAATTCGGGGCCGAACGCACGACCCGCAAACTCTCCCGCGTGAAATCGGGATGGTTCGATTCGAGCAACTCGAGGTTGTCGACCGAGCCGTCCTTTTCGACTACGAACGAAAGGACGATTTTTCCCGATATTCGTTGTTTCAGCGCTTCTGGCGGAAAGTTCGTGTGTTCGATAATCCATTTTCGAAATGTTTGCAGGTTTCCGCCCAAAAACATCGGCATTTGACGGACGCACACCGTAGTATCTTTGTTATCGAACTGAACCGTAAGACGCTGCTCCACTCTCGCGGGTTGCTTTCGGCTGCGGCCGGGTTCCCAGCACTCGGAGCGTTTCAGCACACGAATCACCTCGTCTGATAGTCTCTCGTCGGAAGTTTCGATTTGCACGTCGCCCAACGTACCGTCCGTTTCGACCACGAATCGCAGGTTTACGTCTCCGCCGACGCCGGCGGCTATCGCTTCTTGCGGATAGTGTAACTCCTCGTACATCCAACCGGTGAATCGCTCGATGCCGCCGTTCTGATAGGTCGGCATTTGTTTTACGTGGGTGTAGACTGTGGTGTCCGGTTGATTCGGGGCCGGTTGTCGGGCGAAGATCGGCTGCATCGGAATCATACCCGCAAGTGCCAGCATCCATCGCAACCCATTCGGAAAAAAGGAGTTCCGTATCATAGCCCTTTCCGGTTTACTCGCGTACGTCCGCCTGCGGTTTGATCCACGTCGTGGAGCCCGCCGTACGGTGGTTGAGGAAGTATTGTTGCGATTTCAGCAGGTTGCGCGATTGGAGCACCATGTTTTTCGTCTCGGTGAGAATCGTCAGATAGAGCATCGAGGCCTTCGTGTTCGAGCGGGCTTCGTTGATGCGTGTCAGCTCCGACTTGATGGCTTCGGCGATCGACTCGAACAGTTGATCGCGCAGCGCGAGCACCATTTCGATGTCCGTAAAATCGCCCGTACGCAGCATGACGTTAATGTGGCGGTAGATGGATTCCACATCGTCGTTGATCGACATCAAGTCTTTCGCTTGCTCTTTCGAAAGGCCTTCGTGGTTGTTGTCGATGTGCTCGAATGCCGGCCGCGTGATGTGCAGCAGCGCCTTGGTCATTTCGTTCAGATAGTCCACGATCTGCACATAATAGTGGGCCGTGTTGACATCGCTCGTTTGCAGATGTTTGAGCGTAGGCAGCAGCGTGTACTTGCGTTCGCGCGATTGATAGAACAGGTCGTTGGCCTCCTTGACCATGTTGCGCAGCTCCTTGCGGTTCTCCTTCATGACGGCCAGCAGCGTGCGGTCGTAGATCTTCGTCGCGCACTCCATCGTCGTACAGACTTCGTTGCGCAGGCTGAGGATGACCTCCTCGAGCGTGTTTTGTTGCGGTTTGTGTTGCGATGCTGTCTCCTCTTTGCCCTTCTTAGAAAAATTGCTGCGGATCAGCATCCAGCCGCAAAGCAATGTTACGATGATGAATGCGGGCAGTTTGCCGTAGATCAATACGAGCCCTACGACGAATGCGATCAGAAAACCGCCTAAGGCTGTGATGAACCATCCGGCGACCACCGTCGTTACGCCTGATATGCGATAAACGGCGCTTTCGCGGCCCCACGCACGGTCGGCGAGCGACGAGCCCATCGCGACCATGAAACAGACATAGGTGGTGGACAAGGGCAGTTTGAGCGACGTCGCCAGCGAAATCAGCAAGGCCGAGGTGGTCAGATTGACCGTTGCGCGGATCATGTCGTACGGGGCGCCGCTGTGTTCGACATCCTCGAATTCGAATCGGCGGGCGATAGCCTCGCGAATGCGTTGGGGGATGGTTCGTTCCAGTCCGGCATTGATGTTGAGCGCGATCCGGACGATGGTGCGCGAGAATACCGACGAGCCGTACTGTTCGCCTTCGCCTTCCTCCTGCGACGAAAGCGACAGCTCGGTTTGCGTAACGTGCATCGCCTTTTTCGAAGTCCAGAGCGTGAAGATCATCACCGAGCCGGCACCCAGCAGGATGAAGAAGTTGGCCGGTACGTTTTCGGCCAGCGCGCCCATCGTCATGGTCGTGTCGCCCGCTTGACGGGCGATGCCATAGGCATCGAATCCGGCCACCGGCACACCGATGAAGTTCACCAGGTCGTTGCCGGCGAAGGCCAGTGCCAGGGCGAAGGTACCCGACAGGATGGTGATGCGCAGGATATTGATTTTGAATCGTTGCACTAAGTAGAGCAGCAGCGAACAGATCACCCAGCAGATGAAGAGCGAAAGTAGCAGGTGCTGTTCGACGAAGGCGATGGCCGTGTGGTCGGCGAGCATGCCCTTCAGCCCTTTGAATACGGCGAAGTAGATGATGGCCGTCAGCGAAGCGCCGCACCAGAGCGAGCCGTAGCGGCGGAACACGGCCATGTAACGGAACGAGAAGATGAGCCGTGAAACGTACATCACCAAAGTGCCGCATGTGAACGCGATGACGACCGACAGCAAGATGGCCGAAACGATACCCATGGCGCGCGAAGTGTTGATGAAGTTGCCTAACGAGCTGATGGTGAGTTCCGGATCGGCGGATATTTTGAAGGCCGACACAGCGATGGCCGAGCCCAACAGACAGAAGATCAACGATACGGTCGTCGAGGTGGGGAGTCCCCACGAGTTGTAGAGGTCGAGCAGGATGACATTGGCGAACATGACGCCGAGATAGAGGATCATGACCTCGTGGAACGAGAACATGCCCGGATTGAACATGCCGCTGCGGGCGACCTCCATCATGCCGCTCGAAGTGATGACGCCCACGAGGATGCCGATCGAAGCGACCAGCAGAATGGTGCGCATCGTGGCCGCCTTGGAGCCGAGGGCCGAATTGAGGAAATTGACGGCATCGTTCGTAACGCCGACGAAGAGGCCGGTGATTGCGAGGATTGCCAGAATGCCGATGATTACGGTGTAGAATTCACTCATACATTGTTCGGTAGGAAATCGAACAAATTTAAGGCTTTTTTTTCGATGTCGTCGGTCTCTCCTGCATTGTTAACGTTAATTTAACATTCTTATTAGCGCGCCGCTTTTGAAAGCGGTTCCCGATGCGTTGGAATGTTTTCGGTGTTTTCGAACGACTTCTTTGCTACCGACCGTTTTGCCTAAAAATGATGCGACCCAATGGGCCGCGCGGGACGAAGACTGCGGAGGCCCGCCTATTGGCGTCCTCCGCAGTCTTCGTCCCGCCAATTTTGAAAGTAGCTATATAACGAACAAGCGAGGCTGTAAAGACCTCGCTTGTTCGTGCATCGGATGCAGTGGGCGGTCGCTTGACTTATTCAGCCAGCAACTCGGCTACCTTTTCGTAAAGGTCCTCGCCGCGCAGGTTTTTTGCTACGATCGTCCCTTGTGCGTCGATCAGGAAGTTCGACGGAATGCCTTGTACGGCATAGTCTTTGGCTGCCTGGTTGTCGAATCTGTTGAGTTCGCTCACGTGGATCCAGTCCATGCCGTTCTTCTCGATGGCTGCCAGCCAGTTGTCGCGATCCTTATCGAACGAGATGCCGTAGATTTCGAATCCTTTGTCGTGGAATGCCTCGTAGGTCTTCTTCAGATGGGGCACTTCCCCCATGCAGGGGCCGCACCACGAAGCCCAGAAATCCACCAGCGTATATTTGACGGCCGGATTTTCGATGACCGACTTCAGCGTTACCGTTTCACCAGCGGCATTCGGTTGGGCTACGTCGATATAGGGTTTGCCTTCTTCGGTATTGATCTTCTTTTCAGCATGTTCTTTCAGCTTGGCCAGCAGATTGCTTGCTTGCAGTTCTGCGGGGAATTTTGCGATCTCGTTCAGCAGCTCCTGCCCCGTCATCCCGTAGCTTTTGTCCTGCAATATCAAGGCTCCCAAACAGTTGCTGATGTTGGCCTCGTAGGTGGTCTCGGTCAGGTCGCTGATCTCTTCTTCAATTGCATCGCGTCGTTCGTCTGTGGTCTCCGGTTTGCGGAACTCTTGGATCAGCGCCCTGCGGGCTTGGTTGTAGATTGCGAGTGCATCGTTCGACGGGGTGCCCGATACGACCGGCATATCCTCTTTTTCGGCTTGCACGATCCGGATGGTTCCGGGTTCGAGGAAGAACATCTGCGCGAAAGTCCGCGCATCTTCGCGCGAATCGGTGATGTAGCGGAGGCCCGGTTGGTCGACAACGCCATTGAAACGGAATACGCCCGCTTCGACCGTCGCCGAATCGAGCAGATTTTCGTCCCAATCGTAGAGATAGACCGTGCCTTCCAGTCCGGCAACGTTGCCTTCGATGACATACTTGTTCTTGTTGGAGGTGCAGGCGCAGAGCATAAGGGCCGTGGCTGCGAAAATCAAACTTTTTTTCATCTTGCTGCTTATTTGTTTTGAAGTTCTTCGACGGTTTTGCGCAGTTCGCGCAGTTCGCGGGCGATTTCCGGCAATTTTTTGAAGACAGCTGCCGCACGATGATATTGCATGCCTGGGAGGGCCGGATAGCCGAACCGGATTTCGTCATCGGGTACATCCTTGTCCAGACCGCTTTTCGAGCCGATTTTCACGCGATTGCCGATGGTTACGTGGTCGGCGATGCCCACCTGCCCCGCCAAGAAGCAGTTGCTGCCGACCTTCGACGTTCCGGCGATGCCGGTCTGGGCCGACGACACGGTGTTTTCGCCGATCTGCACGTTGTGGCCGACCTGTACGAGGTTGTCCAATTTCACACCGCGACGGATGACGGTCGAATCGGTCTTTGCGCGGTCGATGCAGGTGTTGGCACCGATCTCGACATCATCCTCGATGACGACATTGCCCAATTGGGGGATTTTGTCGAATCCGCCCTCGGCATTGGGCATGAATCCGAATCCGTCGGCTCCGATGACGGCACCGGCATGGAGGATGCAGCGTTTGCCGATGTGGCAGCCCTCGTAGATTTTCACGCCCGGGTAGAGGATGGTTCCTTCGCCGATGGTCGCGCCCGCTCCGATATAGACTTGCGGATAGATTTGGCATCCGTCGCCGACGGTGGCACCGGCCTCGATGACTGCGAAATCGCCGACGTAGCAGTCCGCTCCGATTTTCGCATCGGCAGCGATGGCGGCCCGTTCGCTGATTCCTTTGCGACGGGGTTTCGCGGCGTTGTACATCTCCAGCAGCTTGACTACGCAGGCTCCGGCGTTTTCGACCTTGATGAGCGTGGCCGCCACGGGCTGCGACGGCGTGAACGAGCGGTCGACCAATACGATGCTGGCACCGGTCTTATAGAGCCACGGTTCGTATTTGGGGTTGATCAGGTAAGCCAGCGAGCCGGCGGTTCCTCCCTCGATCGAGGAGACGGTGTGCACCGCGGCCGCTTTGTTTCCGATGATTTCGCCGCCGAGAAAACCGGCGATCATTTCAGCTGTAAATTCCATTTTTTTATTAACTGGTACGGGTCGCAAAGTCATTACGGGAATTAAAAATCCATCCGATTGCTTTCCCTCTTTTTAATTTATTAAGTGGTACGGGTCGCAAGGTGGTTACGGATATTGCCCGAATCGTTGCTTCCCCTCTGTTTTCATAAATAATCCTCGATATGGATGCCTCGGGGCATGAATTCATCGACCGTACGACCGAATGCCAGCACTTCGCGCACGGTGGACGAAGCGATGTCGGCCACCTCGGAGGGCGTGAAAAGCATGACGGTCGTAATATCGGGATAAATCCGGTGGTTGGCCGCTTCCATCGTCCGTTCGTATTCGAAATCGGTGGTGTTCCGTACCCCGCGAAGGATGGCGCAGGCACCGACCTGCCGTGCGAAATCGCCCGTCAGCCCCGTGTAGATGCGGGCTTCGATGCGGGGTTCGTCGGCATAGAGATCGGCGATGAGGCGCCGGCGGTTTTCGACCGTGAGCAGACCGCTTTTCTCGGGATTGTTGCCGATTCCGATAATCACCCGATCGAACAGCCGCAGGGCTTGTCCGACCAGCGCTTCGTGGCCGCGGGTGAAAGGGTCGAACGACCCGGGAAAGATGGCGATTCGTTGCATATCGGACAAAGATACGAATTTTTTATTAGCGCGGGAGACCGTTATCTTGCTTTCGGCGGTTATTTTCGCTTCCGCTGCGAAATCCGCTTAAGTTATTTGCTTTTTGCCGAGCGTGAGTATCTTCGGCGAAGCCAAAGATACGAAAAATTTTATTAGTGCAATAGCCGGCCGCTGTGCTTTCGACTGTTATCTTTGCTTTTGTGCGGAATATATTTGCCTATTCAGCGGGTAAGTTGCACATATTCAGCATAAACGATGCGGGTGTGCGGATTGGCGGGGATGATCTCTTGGCGAATGGCTTTCGTGCCCCAGCGGATGAAAAGAAAGCGGCGCGGCACGCGATGGATGATTTGGCGGAGCGTATCGACGCTTTCGATGCGGCAGTGCACCGAATCGGGCAGGACGGTTCCTTCGACCCGACACCACGTATCGTTCCAGCGGAAGAACCGGATCGTATCCCGTAGCAAGAGCGTATCGCATTGACGGACGACGATCGTATCGTGCAGCGGAGCGGATATTTCGGTTTTTTGTTCCGCAACGAGGGTCGCTGCGGCTTCGAGCCGGCGGATTTTGAGGCCCAGTTCACGGATGCGGCGGGCATCGTCGGCTCGCAGTTGTTCGTATTCGGAGCAGCGGAGCCGAAGGGCTTGCGTCGTGGCGGCTTCCGCGCCCGATCGGGTGCGGTAATGGGCGATTTGCGTCGTCAGTGCGGTTTGATTTTGTTGCAGACGGGCGATTTCGGTGCGATAGTGCCGCAACCCGTAAAGGGCGACTGCCGTCATTGCGACGGCATAAAGAATGAGGTACTTTTTCATCTTTTATCAATGGGTGTATTTGTTCGGAAAGTTCTGCGAAAATAGGGTTGCGCAGCCGCATCGGTTTCCATAAATGAAAAAAATGGTAATAAAAAAGACCCCTGCCTGTGAGCAGGGGCCTTTCGGCATCCGATCTTCGGAATCGGATTATTTGATGATGGCGACGCGGTTGGCGACCGGACTCTTGTATTGGTTGTGCTTATCGCCCATGCCTTCGTACTTCAATTGCTGCGGGTTCACGCCTTTGCTGACCAGATAGTCGTAAACGCCCTTTGCACGTTGTTCGGAGATGCGTTGGTTGACGGCTGCCGAGCCGGTCTGCGGGTCGGCATGACCTTCGATCGTATAGACCTTGTCTTTCGGGCCGTTCTTGATGAGGTCGGCTTTCAGATCGAGACGCACTTTCTCCTCGGGGGTCAGCGTCGTCGTGCCGATCTTATACAGAATGATGGTCGACGGATCGAGCAGTTCGCTGGTCGCCAAGGCGGTCGCTGCTGCGGCAGCTTCTGCCTGTGCTGCGGTTCGTGCATTGGCGGCTGCTTTGCGGGCCGCTTGCAGGTCTTGGGCCAGACGGGCATTTTCGGCATTGGCGGCTGCGAGAGCGGCATTGCTGTCGGATACGGCTTTCTGATAAGCACGGATTTCATCGGCCGTGTAGATCGTTCCGGCGGGTCTGCGCTCCCAATCGCGGCGGTTGAAGCGATAGGTTACGCCTACGGTCGCACCCAGTCCATAGAGGTAGGCGCCGTTGAGGCGGCTGGGGGCGATGCGGGACGGTGCGAACAATCCTTTGAGTTCCAGATTGATGTCCAATGCTTCGCAGACGCGGAATTTGTTCAGCAAGCCGTATGCGAGCGTGAACGCCTGACCCGATGCGGCATGGTTTTTCGTCTGGCTGTCATCGGTGAAGTTGGCGGCCATGTAGCCCATGCCGACATAGGGCACGGCATAGTACACGCGGTCTTCGCGATAGCCGCCGACCCAGTTCGAGAAGTTGATCATGGCATCCATGTGGGCGAACAGATAGGGCCACTTTTGTTTGCCGTATTCGGGGTCGACGTTCGCGAATTTACCGCCTTGGAGCATGGCCCGCATGCCGACCACCGGATGGATCCACTTAGTTACCGAGAAATTGACCTCATAGCCCATTCGATCGCCCGTCGAGCCGAGATTCGTGCCGTTGGAGAAGGTCGTGGCGAAGCCGCCGCCTACCGATATTTCCCAGTTATCCCAAAACCGGTTGGTAACGAACCCTGCGAAACTGGGGTATTGGGCGGGTTGTTGCGCCCATGCGGATGCCGCGAAGAGGCTTGCGGCGAGGATTGTGTAGATTTTTTTCATAAATTGATATTTGGTTGAATTCGTGTTTCGCTTCAGAGGGGAGTTGCCTGCAAGGTGCGTGCAAAACCTGCGAAGCGTGCGTGCGAATTTTCGCAAAAATCGTTCTATGATTGCAAAAATCGGCTGTTTTCCATCCGCTGAAAACGAAAAAGGGCGTTTTCCTAATTAGGAAAACGCCCTTTTGATCGGACTCCTTTCTTTTGGAAGGGATCAGCCGCATTTCGAATAGCCGCACGACATGCAGGTCAGACAGCCGTTCTGATAGGCCATGTTTTCCTGACCGCAATTCGGACACTTTCCTTTCGAGCGGGTTCCGTCGACGATGTACTGCTTCAGCGCACGGCATACGCCGGTTTTCCACGTATTGATGGATTCGCTGTTCAGTTGGAGCGATTCGATGAGCGACACGGTCTTCTCGATGGGCATGCCGTGGCGCAGCACGCCCGAGATCAGTTTGGCATAGTTCCAGAACTCTTCGTTGAACAGACGCGAGATGCCGCCGATCGTGTTCGTGTAGCCGTAGCGGTCGGTGTATTGGAAGTCGTAGCGCTTCGAGCCGTCCGCTTCGCGCACCTTGATGATGTTGCCGTGCTTGATTTTGGGCGGGATATACATCGCATCCTCCTCGATCTTGCCGGTGAAAATTTCGTAGGGACGTCCGTTCTGCAAGCCGACAAAGGCGATCCAGTTTTCGGTGCCGTTCTTGAACCGGACGATATCGGCCGGAATGGATTTCGGGCGTTTCAGCGGAGCGGCTTCGGCTTCGCCGTTTTTCTTTTTCGCATTCTTATCGAGCAGCACGCCCTCGCGGCAGCCGTCGCGATAGACCGTGATGCCCTTGCAGCCGCACTCCCACGCCGTGCGATAGACATCGGCGACCAACTCTTCCGAGACGTTGTTCGGCAGGTTGACCGTTACCGAAATCGAGTGATCCACCCACTTTTGGATGGCGCCCTGCATCTTCACCTTGGCGACCCAGTCGATGTCGTTGGCCGTCGCCTTATAATAAGGTGAGGCTTGCAGCAACCGGTCGAGTTCCGCATCCGACACTGTATTGAGTTTGTTCACATCGTATCCATTTACTTCCAACCACTTCATAAAATTGTGGTGGTAGACGTTGTATTCCTGGAATTTTTCGCCCGTCTCGTCCACATAATCCACATGGGTGTCGTGATCCGAGGGATTGATCTTGCGACGACGCTTGTAGACCGTGCGGAACACCGGTTCGATGCCCGAGGTGGTTTGCGACATGAGCGACGTCGTGCCCGTCGGCGCGATGGTCAGCAAGGCGATGTTGCGGCGGCCCGTCTTCACCATTTCGTCGTACAGCGCCGGATCGGCTTCGCGGATGCGGCCGATCATCGGGTTGTTGGCCTCCTTGGCTGCATCGTAAATCGGGAAGGCGCCGCGTTCGCCGGCCATCTTGACCGATGCGCGATAGGCCGCCAGCGCCAGCTCTTTCTGCACCTTGACCGCAAAGTCGATGGCTTCGTCCGAACCGTAGCGCAAGCCCAGCGCTGCGAGCATGTCGCCTTCGGCCGTGATGCCCAACCCCGTGCGGCGGCCTTTCTGCGCCATCGTGCGGATTTTCTTCCACAGCTCTAATTCTACGCGTCGGACATCCATATCTTCGGGATCGTTTTCGATCTTTTCGATGATGAGTTCGACCTTTTCCAATTCGAGGTCGATGATGTCGTCCATCATGCGCATCGCCTTGTCGACGTGGCCGCGGAATTTGTCGAAATCGAACGTCGCCTCTTTCGTGAAGGGATGGTCGACGTAGCTCAACAGATTGACGGCCAGCAGCCGGCAGGAGTCATAGGGACAGAGCGGAATCTCGCCGCACGGATTGGTCGACACCGTAACGAAGCCCTCGTCGGCATAGCAGTCGGGGATGCTTTCGCGACGGATCGTGTCCCAGAAGAGCACCCCGGGTTCGGCCGATTTCCACGCATTGTGGATGATCTTGTTCCACAGCTTGCGAGCGTCGATTTCCTGTTCGTATTTGGGTTCGGCGGCGTCGATGGGGAATTGCTGGCGATAGGTCTTTCCAGCCAGCGCCGCTTGCATGAACGCATCGTCGATTTTGATCGAGACGTTGGCGCCCGTAACCTTGCCCGTATCGACTTTGGCGTCGATGAAGCGTTCGGCATCGGGGTGTTTGATGGAAAGCGACAGCATCAGGGCTCCGCGACGGCCGTCCTGGGCCACTTCGCGCGTCGAGTTCGAATAGCGTTCCATGAACGGAATGATGCCTGTCGACGTCAGCGCCGAGTTGAGCACCGGACTGCCCGTGGGACGGATGTGCGACAAGTCATGGCCGACCCCGCCGCGCCGTTTCATCAGTTGCACCTGCTCCTCGTCCATGCGGAAGATACCTCCGTATGAGTCTGCGGGATGCCGATGCCCGATAACAAAACAGTTCGACAGCGACGCCACCTGGAAATGGTTGCCGATACCGGTCATCGGGCCGCCCTGCGGAATGACGTAACGGAAATGGTCGAGCAGGGCGAACACTTCGTCGCGCGACAGAGGATTCGGATATTTTCGTTCGATGCGTTCGATTTCGGCGGCGATGCGCCGGTGCATTTGTTCGGGCGACAGCTCGTAGATGTTTCCGAACGAGTCTTTCAGCGCATACTTCGAGACCCAGACGGTAGCGGCGAGTTCATCGCCCCCGAAATACTTTTTCGATTCGGCTACCGCATCGTCGTAATTGACCTTCTGCGGCGTTTCGGTACCGGTTGTTTTCGACATGTCTATATAACTTATCTATTGTTTTGCAGCGATTTATAACCGATTCTCCACGGCCAGCCCTGCAGGGCTGGCCGTGATGAACACGGTTTTGCAAAGATGGGACTTTCCATTCATAAATCCAATCTTCGCACGCGTTTTTTTTCGACAAGTTATTTACAACGCCTTCGGTCGGTGCCGTATTCCGATCGGATTATTGATGTTGCGGACGCAGCAGGTCTTGTACGACCTTCACGGGCGAGAAGGTCGTGATGGGCACATCGACGAAAATCGTGTTCCAGCGGGCCATCGCTCCGTTCCACAGCCCCGGCAGCTCTTGCGCACGCAGTTCGCGGCCGCCGCTCGACTTCGATGAGATGAAGCCCGTGGCCGGATCGGTGTAGTTGCGCAGATCGAACCGTTCGCCCTTCGCGTTCCGGATGCCGCACACCAGATCCACCGGATTGAAGTGCGTCGCCGATTGCATCAGCGGCAGATCTTCGGGCGCGATCTGGCTCGATTCGGCGATCTGAAGCGATTCCGTGCCATCGGGATTGGCCACCCAGAATGGCCCGCCGCCCGGTTCGCCCTCGTTGCGCACCATGCCGCAGACGCGGATCGGCCGGTCGAGCAGTTCGATTAAGAGGGTGCGGTCGTACTTCGCCGGCAGCTTAATGAACAGCCGTTTTTCGACGAATTCGGCAATCGGTGCCAGGTTGGTCGCTCCGGTTTCCAGCTCTTTCAGGTGGGCGAATGCTTCGGCTTGCAAATCGAGCAGGATGCCTGCCAGCGCCTTTTTGTAACGGATCGTGTCGCCGCGTTGCGCATCGGTCGTTACGTTGTCGATGTTCTTGATGAATACGAGGTCGGCATTGATTTCCGACAGATTCTCGATCAATGCGCCGTGGCCTGCCGGACGGAACAGCAGCGAACCGTCGTCCTGACGGAACGGCGTGTTGTCTGGATTCACGGCGATCGTGTCGGTCGAGGGCTTCTGCACCGAGAACGAGATGTCGTAGCGGATGCCGAACCGCTTTTCATAGACCGGAACCTTGCGCTCCAGCAGTTCGCGGAATCCGGCCATGTGTTCGGGCGAAACGGTGAAGTGGATGCGAGCCACGCCGTTCGATGCGGCATAGGCGGCTCCTTCGACCAAATGTTCTTCGACGGCCTTGCGGGCTCCGTCGGGATAGGCATGGAACGTTACCAATCCTTTGGGCCGATGGCCGTAGCCGAGCCCGTCGTTGACGATGGCATCGACCGTCGCTTTGTCGTCGGCTCCGGCCGGCAGCAGCGATTTCAGTTCGGGCCAGAAGGCGAACCGTTCGATGTTTTCGAGCAGGGTGTCGATTCCTTTGCCGCGTTTGCCTTCGTTGACGAAGGCGAAGAGTTCCTTGAACATGCGGGTCGCGGCTCCCGATGCCGGAACGAATTTCACGACGGAGCATCGTTCGGTTGCTTTTTCGTAGCGGGCCACGGCGGCATCGACGGCTTCGGCATCGGGCATCAGGATGCCGTCGGCGGGCGATGCGGCGCGGACGACCTTCAGAAAGGGAAATCCGCGGCGGAAGTTTTCGATTTGCCGTTCGACGGTTTCGGGTGTGAGGCCGTGCGCGGCGATCTGCTGTAAATCCTTTTCGCTGAACATTTTTATTAAGGGGTTTTAGGTGCTATTGTTGGTTGGGGTCGGGCAGCTCTGTTGGTCTCCAGAATTAGAACCACACCAAAGTTAATAAAAAATTTCTAACTTTGCGGAATATGATGCGAGAATTTCATGCGGTCGATTTGCAGCCGCGCAACAGTTTCGGCGTGCGGCAGCGTGCGGACCGCCTCGTCGAGTTCGAAACCGTCGAGGACTTGCGCTCCGTTTTCGCCGACGGTGTTCCCGAACGGTGGATGGTGCTCAGCGGCGGCAACAACGTCCTGTTCACGCAGGATTACGACGGGTTGTTGTTGACGCCCGTATCGCAGGGCATTCGGGTGTTGCACGACGATGACGCTTCGGCCTGTGTGCGGGTCGACGCCGGCGTCGAGTGGGACGACCTGGTCGCTTGGGCCGTCGAGCGCGATTTGTGGGGAATCGAGAACCTTTCGGCCATCCCCGGCAAGGCGGGGGCCGCTCCCGTGCAGAATATCGGCGCTTACGGTTGCGAGGCGGGCCGCGTCATCGAGCGAGTGGAGATGTATTGCGTCGAGAGTGGCGCGATGTTGACGCTTGACCGCGCGCATTGCGGCTTCGGGTATCGCGACAGCGTGTTCAAGCGCGAACTCAAAGGACGGGTCATCATCACGGCCATCGAATTGCGGCTTTCGCACGTGCCGCAGCCGCATCTGGGTTATGGCGACGTCGAACGCGAGGTCGAGGCACGTGGGGGCGCGACGTTGCGCAACATCCGCGACGCCGTTTGTGCCATTCGTCGGGTGAAATTGCCCGATCCGGCCGTGATGGGCAATGCCGGCAGCTTTTTTAAGAATCCGGTGGTGGAACTTTCGGTGGCAGAGCGTTTGCGGGCCGAGTTCCCCGACATGCCGTGTTATCCGTCGCAGGAGGAGGGTTGCGTGAAGCTGGCGGCCGGTTGGTTGATCGACCGTGCCGGCATGAAAGGATTCCGGACGGGACACGTGGGTGTCCACGATCGGCAGGCGTTGGTGCTCGTCAACACGGGCGGCGCGACGGGCCTCGAGGTGTTGGAATTGGCCCGTACGGTGCAGGCGAAGGTGCGCGATCGCTTCGGTATCGAGATCGACACGGAGGTAAACATTTGTTGACCGAGAAGATAATGCACCTGCGATTTTGTACCCTCGAACGCGAATCCGCCCCTCGGTGCTCGCTGCCACAGGCGGCGTATGCAGGTTTGACCACCCCTAAACTCCTGCCTTGGCGGGGGCTTAGGCCGGAATCCCGAACCGGATCGGTTTTTACGACCGTCGGGATAACGTATGTTATTGGTAAGACGTTATTTGTTTGATTGTTTCGGACGTGAATCTGCTCGAATCTTTTCAAAAATATGTCGCCGAAAACGATCTGGCGACCTCCGACAGCCGTATTCTGTTGACCGTCTCGGGCGGTGTGGATTCGATGGTCATGCTTTCGTTGTTCACGCGCAGCGGCTTCCGTACGGGGGTTGCTCATTGCAATTTTCAGCTGCGGGGGGCCGAGAGCGACGAGGATGAGGTGTTGGTGGCTCAGGAGGCGGCCCGTCTCGGCGTGCCATGTTACAATCGACGGTTCGACACGGCTGGCGAGATGGAGCGTACGGGCGAGTCGATGGAGATGGTCGCGCGGCGTCTGCGTTATGCGTGGTTCGAGGAACTGCGCCAATCGGAGGGTTACGACGTCATCGCCGTTGCCCACCACGCCGACGACTCCATCGAAACTTTTTTTATTAATTTGTTGAGAGGTACCGGATTGCGGGGGTTGACCGGCATTTCGATCCATCCGGGGCACATCATCCGGCCGTTGCTATTCGCTTCGCGCAGAGAGATTTCCGAGTACGCCGTGGCCAACCGGATTCCGTTCCGCGAAGATTCATCGAACCGTTCGACCAAATATCTGCGCAACAAAGTGCGGTTGGGGCTTGTGCCCCGCATTCGCGAAATCAATCCGAAGTTCACCGGTCTGATGCGCCGCAACCTCGCCCGATTGGCCGATGCCCAGTGCTTCATCGACCACGGCATCGAGTGCATCCGGCAGGAGGTCGTGCGTTCGGAGGAGGGCATTGATACGATCCATGTCGACCGCATCGACGCGGCTTTTCCGCGCGGATTCGTCATCTACGAACTGCTCAGTTCGGCCTATGGGTTCAAGGGCGATGTCATCGACTCGCTTTGCCATGCCTTGCAGCAGGAGGCGACCGGCAAACGGTTCTATTCGCGCGAGTATGTGGCTTGCGTCGATCGGGGGGCTATCGTCGTCGCCCGCATTGCCGAGGACGACGATTGCGCCTGCTCTGTCGAGCGCGATACGGCCCGCAGTTATTGCGGCAATGCGGTGCTCTACTACGAATATCGCGACATCGACACCATTCAGTCGTTCGGCGTGCCGCAGCATGTGGCCCAGCTCGACGCCGACCGGTTGCAGTATCCGTTGACGTTGCGGCGGTGGCACGAGGGCGATTGGTTCGTGCCGTTCGGCATGACGGGCCGCAAGAAGGTGAGCGATTATTTGGTCGACGCCAAGGTCTCGATGGCCGAGAAACAGCGGCAGTTCGTCCTCTTGTCGGGCGACGACATCGTGTGGCTCGTGGGCCATCGCATCGACGACCGTTACCGGCTCACCTCGGAGACCGAAAACGTGTTGCGTATCACCAAAGAGATCGTCTGAATCATGGCAAAAACGACTTACCGTTTCCGCGATACCGTAGCCGCCTACGACAAACTGATGCGCGACATCGAGGCCGGACGCTTCGTTCCGGTCTATCTGTTGATGGGCGAGGAGGGTTATTTCATCGACCGCATTGCGGAGCGCATCGCCGCCACGGCCATCGACGAAGCGGCCCGCGATTTCAACCAGTTGACCGTCTACGGCAAGGATTCCGATGTGGGACAGGTCATCAACCTGTGCCGTCAGTTGCCGATGATGGGTACACGGCAGCTCATCGTGGTCAAGGAGGCGCAGCAGTTGCGGTCGATCGACAAACTGTCGCTCTATACGCAGCAGCCTACGCCGACGACCCTCCTCGTCGTTTGCCACAAGGAGAAGAATGTCGATAAACGGTCGGCCTTTTTCAAGGGATGCGTGGCTCACGGGACTGTGTTGGAGTCGGTGCGGCCGCGCGATTACGAAATTGCGGCGTGGTTGCAGCAGTTCATCGCGCAGAAGGGCTTTTCGATCGACAGCAAGGCGCTTTCGATGCTGACGGAGCACCTCGGCACCGACATCGCGAAGATCGAAAACGAACTCCGCAAGCTGACCGTATCGCTGCCCGAAGGGACGCGGCGGATTACGGATGCCGACATCGAGGCGAATATCGGCATTTCCAAGGATTTCAACAATTTCGAACTTTGCAAGGCGGTCGTCGAGCGCGATTTGGGTCGGGCGTTGTTGATTGCCGACCATTTCGCCCGCAATCCGAAAGAGAATCCGTTGTTGCTGACGATCACGGCGCTTTTCGCACAGTTCAAGGAGTTGTTCATCGTCAATTATTTGGGTTGGCTGGCGCGGCATCGCGGCCGGCCGTTTCCTTCGGACGAGGAGTTGACGCGGTTGTTGCACAAAAGCAGCATCTATTTCATCCGCGACATCAAGCAGCATGCTGCGAGCTGGAACAACCGCAAGGCTTTCAACGTTTTGGGACTGTTGCGCGAATACGATGCCAAGAGCAAGGGACTGGATTCCGGCGGCATGTCCGACGGCGAGTTACTGCGTGAGTTGTTGCTCAAAATCTTTTATTAACAGGTACGGGTCGGGAGGTGCTAACGGCTAATTGTTAACCGAGTAGGAAGATAATAATGTCGGCTACGATCTATCTCTATCAAACATTGCATCTCTGCCACGGGCGGGTGCGTCTGCTCGACCGGCATGTCGGGTTGCTCGACCGGTGCGCTCGCGAGTTGTTCGGGCGGCGTTATTTGCCCGACCTGCCTCGTTTGGAACGGCAGATTCTGACCCTTGTCGCCGAACAGCATTATCCGGACGATTTGTCTACGTTCGTGCGGATCGAGTTGACGGCCGACGGCGAGGAACGGCTCGTTCCGGCCGGTGTCTCCTATTACGACGGTTACGCGCTGCGCAGCGTCCGGCCCGAGGGGGTGGGAATCGTATACGAGCCGCCGTTGAACGGTTATCCCACCCAGGCTCGCGAGGCGGCCGTAGCTGCGGGTCATCGGATGGCCGAGTGCGCCGGCGGACGGGTCGCTGTGCAGATCGGGCTCGACGGTGCCTATCATACGATCGAGGGGGCTCCGTTGGCAGTCGTGCAAGGATATACGGTGCGGCTCGCTCCCGAAAGCGGGCCTTGTGAGATACCGCCCAGCAATTTCGGGCCGGAGGGGAAATCTTTGCATGGATATCGGTTCGAACCGCCTCGTTCCGTCGAATACGAATTGCTGGCCCGGGCTGTGCAGGCGGCGGGGTTGACTTTGTGCGAGGAGCCTTTCGGGCCGGACATCCGGACGGGCATCGACGAAATGTTCTGGTTGGATCATCGCGGCATCACCGCCCTTTCCCATTGCGATGGGCGTCCGTTGATGTCGATCATCGCCGAACGGGTCGCCGATGCGCTCGAAGGTCTTTTTCATTAAAACGGAAGGCGATTCGATAAGATTATACATGAACGGTAATCCGAAGCCCCCGCCAAGGCGGGGGTTTAGGGGTGGGTCAAATTTATAAACGCGGCTTCGCCGCGAGCGACACCACCGACGGCCATGTAAATACATTTGCTGACTCGATTCGGTTAAAGGTTGTATATAGCTACCTAAAAAATTATCTTATGGCGAAATTTACGGTTCGGTCGATGGTTCTGGGCCTTTTGGTGGGCAGTCTCTTTGCTGCGTGCCCCGTAGCGGCCGGAACCCTCGCGAAAAAAGGGCGGTCTGCGACGCCCGAGACGCCCGTTTCGGTCGGAATGGCCGATACGGCGGCTTACTTTCCGTTGTTGAAGGGGCGCCGCATCGCATTGTTGACTAATCATACGGCCATTGCCGATCTGCCCGGGGCTTCGGGGGCCGATTCTTCGGGGCGCGTGCATTTGGTCGATCTGCTCTACCGGCGCGGGTTCGAGGTTACGGGTGTCTTTTCACCCGAGCACGGCTTTCGCGGACGGGCCGATGCGGGCGAATCGGTCTCCGATTCGGTCGATCCGTCGACCGGTATTCCGATCCGGTCGCTCTACAACGGTAACGCTCACCGGCCTTCGGATACGGACATGCGGTCGTTCGACGTGTTGGTCGTCGATTTGCAGGATGTCGGACTGCGTTTCTATACCTACCATATTTCGATGCTGCGGTTGATGGAGGCCTGCGCCGCATGCAACAAACCCGTCATCGTGCTCGACCGTCCCAATCCCAACGGCAGCCATATCGACGGTCCTGTGTTGGAGAAAAAGTACCGTTCGGGAGTCGGCATGCTGCCGGTTCCCGTGTTGCACGGACTGACGATGGGCGAAATCGCGCTCATGGCCGTCGGCGAAGGGTGGATTCCGCCTTGTACTTTGACCGTCATCCTGTGCCGGCATTACACCCATAGCACAGAGTACCTGCTTCCGGTGGCTCCTTCCCCCAATCTGCCGACGCAGCGGGCCGTCTACTTGTATGCTTCGCTTTGCCTGTTCGAGGGGACGCCTGTCAGCGTCGGGCGCGGTACCGATAAACCGTTCGAATGTTTCGGCCATCCGGCTTTGCGCGGGTTCGGTTATACTTTCACGCCCCGTCCGACTGCTGGGGCGCAGCATCCTCCGTTGGAGGGCGTCGTGTGTCGGGGAATGAATTTGAGCAACGTGCCGTTACCCGAGGCTCGGACGATTGGTTTCTCGTTGCGATATGTGGCGGATGCCTTGCTCGCCTCGGGATTGGGCGACCGGTTCTTCACGCCGATGTTCGAGAAATTGGTCGGAACTGCTTATGTGCGGCACATGTTGCTCGATGGGGCTTCGGAAGAGGAGATTCGGGCACGTTGGCAGCCCGACGTCGACCGTTATCGCCGGTTGCGGGCCCGTTACTTGCTTTATCCCGATTGATTCCGGCCGACGGGCTTTTTTTATCGAAAATCCGGGACTCCTTTTGCTATTTGCCGAAAAGATTGTATATTTGCACTCCCTTTATCGGGACTAAACTTAATTTATCGTAACCACAATGAAAGTTTGCGAAATCACAGGCAAGGTCGCAGTCGTGGGCAATAACGTCTCGCACTCGCACCACAAGACCAAGCGCAAATTCAGCCCGAATTTGAAAACCAAACGCTTCTGGTCGGAGGAGGAAGGCCGCTGGATCACGTTGAAAGTATCCACTGCCGGCATGAAAACAATCAACAAGAAAGGGCTTGCAGTAGCGCTGCGCGAAGCTGCCGCCGCAAAGTCCGTTTACTAAAAAACCGTTAAGTAACCCATGGCAAAGAAAGGAAATCGGGTTCAGGTGATTCTCGAATGCACCGAACAGAAGGAGAGCGGTGTTCCGGGCATGTCCCGTTACATCACGACCAAGAACAAGAAAAACACGCCGGACCGTCTGGAGCGTCGGAAGTACAATCCGTATTTGAAGCGTGTTACCGTACATCGTGAAATCAAATAGTTGAAAGCTTTATGGCAAAGAAAGTAGTCGCAACGTTGAAAACCGGCACGGGTAAGAACTTCACCAAGTGCATTAAGATGGTCAAATCGGAGAAGACCGGCGCATATATGTTCAAGGAGGGCGTCATTCCGAACGACCAGATCAAAGAGTTCTTCGCTGAGAAGAAATAAGGATTGTATTTTTAAGGGCTGCAGGTTCTTAAAATACAAAGGGCATTTTCCATTCGGAAGATGCCCTTTGTGTGTAGGTGTAGGTTTGTGGGCGGCGACGGTTTTCGTCGGACGAATCGAATAAAAACGACAGCCGATTCTTAATGAATCGGCTGTCGTTCGTGGTACCACCAGGAATCGAACCGGGGACACAAGGATTTTCAGTCCTTTGCTCTACCAACTGAGCTATGGCACCATCCGCGATACGGGCCCCTGTCGAAACGACGGACTTTCCCGATCGTGGTGCAAAGGTAGTCAAAATTTCCGTAACTGCAAATCTCGAGCCCTCTTTTTTTCTTGCGATTCGATCGACTGCGGTTTCGTATCCGATCAAAGCAGACGAGCGATCCCTGTTCGGCTGGCCATCGACGGAATCGCCGAACCTTTGATCTCCTCCGGTACGGTCGTGCGCCGATATACGCTCACTTCGCCGATTGATGTTTGGCTTGTCAGCGTCAACACATCGTTCGTTTCGTCGATCGCCACTTCATAGTCGCTGCCCCAGAGCGTTTCATCGTCATAAATGCCCGAAAGCAAGTTGCCGTCGTAGGCCCAGCGCCCCGAAAACGATTGATATCCGATCCGTTCGATCTGCTGATAAATCACGAACGTGCGGTCTTCATGGAAGACGATATAGGCATCGAATTCGGTCGGTGCCGTTCCGTTCCATTGGGAGAGGTGCCATTCGCCGGTGAAACGGATGGCCGGAGTTTTGTCGCCCGACGATCCGCATCCTGCGAAAAGCAGGACGGCGAATGCGGCAATCAGTTGAAAGATCTTCTTTTTCATGATTCATCGTGTTTTTTTAGAGCCAACCTCCGTTTTCCGTTTGCACGCTGCGCGCAATAATGGCGAACTCTTTCGAAATCTCCATGCCGCCCATCGTCGTGTCGGTTCCGAGTGTATCGCCTCCGGCGATTGCCCGAACCTTGATACGAGCGACACCCGGTTTCGTGCATTGGATGCGCAGTTTGCCGTAGGCGATCGTGGGCAGTTCCGCGATACCGAGTTTGTCCATCTCCTCTTGCGCCATTTCTACGGTCGTGTAGGTGAGATTCGTCGCACTTTCGCCGAAATAACTGGTCAGCGGCAGCAGTTGCAGCGTGCCGACCTTGGCTCGGAGACAGGGGGTTCCCTCGATCTGCATCAACAGTTGATAGGCATCGATCAGTCCCGTGCCCATTTGTTTGCGGTAGTTGCGGAGCGTCAGCGTTCCGGCAGCCGTTTTTTTCGTACCCTCTTCGAGATTGCTGTCGAGGTCGTTCACCGAGGTCAACAACATCGACTTGAATTGATCGACCGTGAAGGTCTTGCCGCGGTCGAGCGCGTAGGAGAGTCCGAGCGCCGCTACGCCCGTTACATGGGGACAGGCCATCGACGTGCCTTGCATGAAGGCATAATCATCGCCTTCGTTGAGTTCCGACGGCATGGTCGAGAGGATCAGGCTCGACGCTCCATCCGTCGAGATCGAATAGTCGCCGCCCGGGGCCGCGATGTTGCTGCCCGGGCCGTAGTTGGTGTAGTAGGCCGGCAGCATATCGCCCGAGATGGAGGTTACGGCAATGTAGTCGCTGTGGGCACCCGGATAGCAGCAGGGCGATTTGCCCTCGTTCCCAGCTGCATAAATGACAAGGCCCCCGTCTGCGGCCTCGCAGTTTTTCGTGTCGATGAAGTATTCAACGGCGTCGATTTCCGCACTGAACGAACGGTCATAGGCTTCGTCGGATAGTACATCGCCCGATTTCAGGCCGAACGAGCAGGAGAGGATCGAAGCCCCGTTGTCTGCCGCATATTTAATGGCTTCGGCAATGATATCGGTCGTACCGCCGCGGTTGCCCGAGAAAATCTGACACGACATGATGCGTACACCGTCGTTTTTGCCCGTGCCGCCCGCTATGCCGCAGACGCCCGTGCCGTTGTTGTTGACTGCTGCGATCGTGCCGGCGATATGGGTGCCGTGGCCGCTGTCGCCTATGTGTTCGCCCTGATCGTCGACGATGTCGTCGCTCCACGAGACGGCTCCGCGCGTTACGAAGTTATATCCGTGCAGATCATCGACGTAGCCGTTTTCGTCATCGTCCTTGCCGTCCTGTTGTTCGGCGGGGTTGGCCCACATGTTGGCTGCCAGATCGGGATGCGTGTACTTCACTCCTTCGTCCACGACCGCTACCACGATCTTCGGATTGCCGGCGGCGATCGGCCAAGCTGCATCGGCATGAATATCTGCTCCGAGACGGTGGGTCGGACAGTTCTGTGTCGGACCTGCATTGATGTAGTGCCATTGGCGCGACAAATGCGGATCGTTGAACGGGGCCGCCGCAGCGCGGGTCGTCGTTTCGACTGTTGCTGCCGCTTTCAGCGGTCGGATATGGTAATCGCCGGCATTCGTCTTGTGCATGCGCGTGTTGAACTGGATGCGTTCCACTTCGGCGACTTTTGCCAGACGGATCGCCGCTTCGTCAAGATCGACTTCGGCCGCGAAATCGACGACGTACCATTTGTGCAGTCCGGCAGCACGGGTACGTTCTTCCGTGCGGGGATTGCAGGGGAAAAGCCGGCGCAGAGCGCGTACCGACAGCGGAGCGAGCGCTTCATCGACTGTTGCGATACCTGCCCGTGTGGCCGGAACTGCGGCGCGTGTCGCAATCGTTTGAGCCGTTTCGACATCGGCGATCGCCGCATCGTCGAAGTAGACGAGCAGCGACCCTTCGGCCGCGTCGGCTGAGGTGTTGACGATTTTTCGTGCGACCGGTTCCGACAACGGATCGGCCTCCGGTCGGTCGAGTGCATCGCTCGTGCAGGCTGTCAGCAGGATAGCCGCACAATAAAGCCATTTTTTCGTAATCATTTCTCCCTGAAGTTTTATTAAAATAGAGGGGCCGACCCATCTTTGTGTGGGTCGACCTCTCTCGGTTCATCTGTTATCGGAGCCGATCACTTATCGAATCGAACAGCATCGTGTTTCTTGACGAGCAGCGTGCGGTCGAACGATTGTTTCGGCAGGCCCGAGCGGAAGGAGACTTTCGCTTCGGCAACGCCCAGCGCGGGCATTGCGACCGGCTCGATCGTCTGCGCCGCATTGCGGATCGCACCCTTGTTGGCGTGGATTTCGTCGATCAGTGCACGCATACGTTCGCGACCGCGGAGTTCCACGAAGTTGGAGGGCGTTGCAGCGTTCGCAGCCAGATTCCGGAGCGATTGCAGCGATACGGTCTTGGCTGCTTTCTCCGCTGGAGCTTTGTCATCGACAGCCGGATCGACCAGCATTACATCAATGAAACGTTCTATATCGCCCTGATAAGCACCGTCTGTGAATCCTGCGACCGTAAAACCGTTGAAGTTTATGTTATCCGATTGGATATAAGCAGAATTTCCAACCAGAGCCATGTAACCTTCTTCGACGATTCCGCCGACCAGAGCCACATTGGCGTCGCCTATCATGTGTCCGTCAGTGTACAAAATACCGAGTGCCATACCTTGGAGGGTTGCGTCGAAATTTTGATTGCCCATCGTGAAAATAATACCGTCCTCATAACCGAAGAGCATCGTATCGTCGAATTTCAACTTGCTACCGACATGCGCCGTAAGGCCGGTTGCATCAATGGCATCGAATGCGTTGCCTTCGTCATCGGTAAAGTCGTCTGTCGTGTTCTTCGTATTCCGGCTGCAAGGTTTCGTCGTCCGAGCAGGCAGCCAACGCAAAGGTCGCTAAGAGCGCGAAGAACAGATATTTCAGATTTTTCATGATTCGTTACCTTTTTTATTTGACAGACTTGACCGCATTCGAGGGATCAGGATTGTTCTTGTTGGTCAGACCCGTGTTCTGCTGTACGGCGCTCAACGGAATGACGATATTCCACCACGGAGCACGCCCTTCGGTCGAGAATTGGGCTCCTGATGGTGCGTTGGTACCTTCGTCGCCGTTGTGTACGCTCATGTTCAGTCGCTTCAGGTCGTAGAGGATGATGCCCTCGCCCCAGAACTCGATGCGTTTCTGGAAGATGATTTCGTCGATCAGATCGGTGCTGACGGGGGCCGTGTAGCCTGCGATGCGGTGGGCCATGAAGGCTTCGAGCAGCGATTTGCCCATCGCGGCATCGTAGTGGGCCGTCGCTTCGGCTTCGATCAGATACATCTCCTCGACACGCATCAGCGGGATGCTCGTAACGTTGCCGGTGGAGTAGTTGTTTTTTTCGCCGCCGTTCGTGCGGAACTTGAACGAGGCACAAGGCGCAATTGTCTTGAACTCCTCTTCGGTCAGCATCGTGTAGGGCTCCATCTTCGCATAGTCGCAGTCGGGGCCTACGAATGATTTCTTACGGAAGTCTTTGTCCGATATGCGGTTGTAGCTGAATACCGAAATGCCCGGTTGTGCTAAGTAACCGTAGCCCCAGAAAGCTTCGGGACACATGTGGGCCGACCACGAAAGCAGGTTGTTCAGCACGGTGTCCGTCGACTGAATCATCGCCCACATCCATGCGTTGTTGACGGTGTTGAAACCGGTCTTCGGATCGAGCCACTGGGCCTCGGTCGTGATGGTGCAGCCCGAAGCGTCGATCGCCTTGCGGGCGTACTCGGCAGCCAGCTTGTAGGCGGCATTGCCGGTGGGGATATTGGCGTATTGCTCCTCGAAGCCGCCCAACCACAGGTAGGCGCGGGCTTTCAGACCGAAGATCGCAGCTTGCGAGGGCATGCTTTTCGTCGTAGGCTTGTAGTTGGCCAGCAGCGTCTCGGCAGCGTCGAGGTCTTCGAAGATGAATTCGAACATCTCTTCGCGAGTAACACGCGGGTTGTTTTCCAGCTCTTCGAGCGTCATGCCTTCGCGGACGATCGGAACGGTCAGTCCTTTGACAGCTTCCAGTTCCGACTCGTAGGAGGGGCGTTCCGGCGCTTTGGCGGGCAGCGGATCGTAGAGCCGCGCCATGTCGAGATAGCAGAGGGCACGGAAAGCCTTGGCCAGTCCCAGCGTTTCGCTGTACGCTTCGTTGTCGCCGGCGATCGTGATTACCTCGTTGGCTGCGTAGATGAACTGATAGTAGTTCAGATAGAACAGAACAGGGCCGATGCCGTTGACGCCTAATCCTCGATCGTACAGATAGGTCTGCCAACGATCGTAGTATTGATTGCCGCCCGGCAGGTTGCCTGCAACGGGGAATACTTCGCCGGCCAACCGGTCGGTGGCACCGAAGATGCCCGGATAACCGAAGTCGTAGTGCTGACCGACATCGACATAATTGGTGATGAGGATCGTCGGCATCGAACTGGCGATGCCGTCCATCGCGAACGGCGAGTCGGAAACCTGTTCGCTGGTAGCGGTGCCGCCCTCCGGAAATGTCTCTTTGATACAGCCCGGCAGCAGAACCGAGGCGCCGAGGAGTACCGTTGCGTATTTGATGATGCGATTCATATTCATAGTCTGTTTCGTTTTATGATTAGAACGTTACCGTAACACCGCCCGAGAAGGTACGGATCGGGGCGTAATAGTAGGGGTTCGTGATACCGTTGATCGACTGACGCGGGTCGAGACCCTGACGCTTGGAGGTGTACCACACGTTGTCGCACGCGAAGTAGATGCGCAGTTTCTCGACGAGGAACTTGCGCGTGATGCGCTTGGGCAGCGTGTAGCCGATCGTGATGTTCTGGATGTTCAGATACGAAGCATCGATCAGGAAGCGGTCCGAAGTGGAAGAGGTGTACTGGTCGTTGTATGTCAGACGTGGGATGTTTGTCTCGGTATTCTCGGGCGACCACGAGTTCCACAGGTCTTTGTGGAAGTTGAAGCCGGTCGAAGTGCCGCTCGGCGATTCCATGTAGTACATGTAACCGTAGTCGAGCACCTGTCCGCCGATCTGATATGTGAACGCCATCGAAAGGTCGAAGCCGTAAGCCTGCAACGAGGTATTGAAACCGCCGTAGACGTCGGGCAGCGAATTGCCGTGCAGTTCGCGACCGTTGGCTGAAGCATCACTGTACAGATCGGTTGTCGTACGGGTCTTCGTACCGTCTTTCTCGGTTTTGTAGGTGTACCACAGCGATTTACCCGTTTTGGAATCGACGCCGGCATAGGTCGGCAGATAGAATTCGTAGATCGAATGTCCTTCGGCCAGGAACTTCGTGCCTGACTGACGACCGATGAGTTTGCCGTCGGAGGTGATGTTGTTCTTGTACTGATCGGGCAGTTTGACCAGTTCGTTCTTGTAGTGGGTCATGTTGAGGCCGAAGCTCCAGACGATATTCTTCGTGCGGATCAGGTCGGCGTTCAACTCGATTTCGATACCGCGGTTGACCATATCGCCGACGTTGGTGAAAATCGACGTATAACCGGCCTCGTTCGGCGTTGCCAACTGGAACAGCATGTCGGAGGTCTTGCGGTTGAAGAAATCGACGCTACCCGACAGCCGGTCGTTCCAGAAGCCGAATTCGACACCGACGTTGAGGTTCGCGTTGGTTTCCCACGTGATTTCGGGATTGCCCTTGCGGCCGAAGACCGTGGTTACGCCGTTGTTACCGTCGTTTTCGATCGAGTAGTAGTCGGTGTAGAGGTAGTAATAGGGGAGATTGTCGTTACCCTGCGAACCGTAGGATGCCTTGAGCTTCAGCATATTGACCCAATCCGCATGGAACCAGTTCTCCTTGTTGATCAACCAAGCGGCGCCGATCGACCAGAAGTTACCCCAGCGATGGTCGGGATGGAACATCGACGATGCATCGCGACGATACGAACCCGAAACGAAATATTTATTGTCGTAATCGTATTGGGCACGGAAGAAGTAACCTTCGTTGTTGTACTCCGAAACCGACGAGGACGAACTTGCGCCGTCGACGACCGCACCGCTCAATTCCGTATTGTCGGGTGAGAACATGACCGTTTTCGATGCGTCCAGTCCGTATTGTTTGCGGTCGTACGTCTCATGGCCCACCAGCACGTCGATGTTGTGTTTGTCGGCGATGGTCGTGTTATAGGTCAACAGTTGTTGCAGGTTGTAGGCGATTTCGCGGGAATGACCTTTGTAGATCAGACCGCCCGATTCGGCGAACTGACCGTAGAAGGGATTCAGTACCTCCGTGGTGCGGGTTTCGTCGATCGAAACGCTACCGTTTACGGTCAGTTTCAGTCCCTTGTAGAGCTGGATGTCGGCGAATCCGTTGCCCATGAAAGCATTGCCTTCGTTGTGGAAACGGTTCAGCTGGATGTCCTGCAAGTCGTTGCTCTGACCGCCGGACGTACGCAATGCACCGCCATTACGACCGTCGCCGGTATCGTAGAGTTTCATACCGTATTTGTCGATCATGATATTGCCGTTGCCGTCGCGGATGTAGACCGGATAGATCGGCGCCATCTGCATGGCCGTAGCGAATGCGTTGCCGCCGTCGGAGTTACCCTCGCCCTGGCTGTTGCCATCGACATTGGTTCGGTTACCGTTGTTCCATACGAAGTGGGTGTACGACATGTTGCCGCCTACTTTCAGCCATTTCTTGGCCTGGTAGTCCGCGCGCAGACGGGCCGTGTAACGTTCGTTGTTTGAACCGTCGACGATACCCGTGTTGTCGAGGTAACCCAACGATGCGTAGAAGTTCGAACGATCCGTGGCACCGGAAATATTGACATTGTATTCTTGACGGAAACTGGTACTTTTGTAGATTTCATCGAGCCAGTTGTCGGGCATCAACAAGTATTCCTGTCCGTTGTAGGTGGTCTTGCGACCCAGCGTAGCGGCCGGATTCAGGCGTCCGTTGGAACCGATGAGGCTTTGGCCTTCGGGCACTGTAAAGACATTGTAACCCAGACCGCCGGCATCGTTCGAGGTCAGCAGTTGGTTGGCTGCATAGTGGGCCGAAGTTTTGTCGTAACCGTTTTCGAGTGTGAAGTAGTTGTAGAGCGATTTATAATGCATTTCATAGTATTCGCCCGGATCTTCGACGATGTTGTAGTTCTGCAGGGCACGCGTGTTGACGCCCCATTTGCCGTCGAACGTAACGACCGCATCGCCGGCTTTCGCACGCTTCGTTGTTACCATGATGACGCCGTTGGCACCGCGGGCACCGTACAACGCGTTCGATGCGGCATCTTTCAGTACGCTGATGTTTTCGATATCGGCGGAGTTGATGTTGTTGATGTCGCCCTCGTAGGGAACGCCGTCGACTACCCAAAGCGGGGAGTTGCCGGCCGACATGGAGCCGATACCGCGCACGGTGATCGTTTGGCCGGACCCCGGACGACCCGAGGCCGAGGAGAATTGCACACCGGCGATTTTACCGACGAGTGCATCTTGGACATTCGACGATTGCGTCTTGATGAGGTCTTCTGATTTCAGAACTTTGGCCGAACCCGTAAAGGCTTCTTTCTTGGCCGTACCATAGGCTACGACGATGACATCTTCGACAAGTTGCGTATCTTCGTGCAGAACGACATCAATCGCTGTTCGGCC
>CANQGQ010000007.1 GCA_947623305.1 uncultured Alistipes sp.
CTCACAAAACACTTATAACAAATTGAATTTCAATTATTTCAAAGAACTTCTATGATTTTTTAGTGGACACTAATGATCGCGCTAATAAAAATGAGTGAACAGCAAAAGAACGACACGACTGCTGCAACGGCTGAAACAGAACAGGCCGTATTGATCGCCGTTACGCCCGACGCTGCCGACAACCGTCGCACGGCGGAATACCTCGACGAGCTCGAATTTCTGGCCGAGACGGCCGGCATTCGCACCGTTCGGCGCTTCACGCAGCGACTGCCGCAGCCTTCGGCCCGCATCTACGTCGGCCCGGGCAAATTGGAGGAGATCGCCGCTTGGTGCAAGGAGCACGAAATCGACGTCGCCATCTTCGACGACGAACTTTCGCCGGCCCAGACGCGCAACATCGAAGCGGCCATGCCCTGCCGGATTCTCGACCGTACGCGCCTGATTCTCGACATCTTCCTCTCCCGCGCCCGCACGGCCTATGCCAAGACTCAGGTGCAGCTGGCCCATTACGAATACCTGTTGCCCCGATTGTCCGGCTTGTGGACGCACCTCGAACGGCAGCGCGGCGGCACGGGTACGCGTGGCGGCGCCGGTGAACGCGAAATCGAAACCGACCGACGCATCATCCGCAACCGGATCGCCAAGCTGAAGGAAGATTTGCAAAAGATCGACCGCCAAATGGCCGTCCAACGTTCCAATCGCGGGCAATTGGTGCGCGTGGCGTTGGTGGGATACACCAACGTCGGCAAATCGACTTTGATGAATCTGATCGCCAAGAGCGACGTTTTCGCCGAAAACAAGCTCTTCGCCACGCTCGACACGACGGTGCGCAAGGTGGTGTTCGACAACCTGCCGTTTTTGTTGTCCGACACCGTAGGATTCATCCGCAAGCTACCCACGCAGTTGATCGAATCGTTCAAATCGACCCTCGACGAGGTGCGCGAAGCCGATTTGTTGATCCATGTGGTCGATATTTCGCATCCGCAGTTCGAGGATCAGATCGACGTGGTGAAACAGACTTTGCAGGAGATCGGAGCCGGCGACAAACCGGTCTATTTGGTTTTCAACAAAATCGACGCCTACACGTACGTCCGGAAAGACCCCGACGACCTGACCCCGCCCACGCGTGAAAACCGGTCGCTCGACGAGTTGCAGCGCACATGGTTCGCTCATGGCGACACGCCCTGCATCTTCCTCTCGGCCCGCGAACGCATCCACATCGACAAATTCCGGTCGGACTTGTACGGCATGGTGCGCGAAATCCACGCCGGCCGCTATCCGTTCAACAATTTTCTTTATTAACGGGTACGGATCGGAACGTGAAGAAAGTAAAATATAAACGATATTCGGCCTGCGGTCGGATCGGAAAATTCGGATCAGAATAAACGAATACATTCAATAGCACGAAAGCAAATTACAAAAACCCATCATTCATTATCCCGATATGACGATCCATATTCTCAACCAGCAGAACACCGTTCTCAACAAGTTCATCGCCCAAATCCGCGACAAACGCATCCAACAGGATTCGATGCGATTCCGCCGCAACATGGAGCGCATCGGCGAAATCACAGCCTACGAAATTTCGAAAACCCTGAATTACCAGCCGCGCGTCGTCGAAACGCCGCTGGGCGAAGCGACCGTCGAAACGATTGACGATCAATTGGTCGTCGCAACCATCCTGCGGGCCGGACTTCCCTATCATCGGGGCTTTCTGAACTACTTCGACGACGCCGAAAATGCTTTCGTATCGGCCTATCGCAAAAGCACGAAAGACGGCAAATTCACCGTGAAGGTGGAGTACATTTCGTGCGGTTCGTTGGAAGGGAAGACCCTATTGCTGGTCGACCCGATGCTGGCGACCGGTTCGTCATTGGTATTGGCCTACAACGCTTTGTGCGAACGGGGCGGGCAGCCGAACCATACCCATGTCGCGGCGGTCATCGCCAGCGAGCAGGGCATCGACTACGTGCAGCAGCACATGCCCCATCAGACGACGACGGTCTGGGCGGCCGCCGTCGACGAAGAGTTGACTTCGCGTTCGTATATCGTGCCGGGAATCGGCGATGCCGGCGACCTGGCCTACGGCGAAAAACTCTGATTCATGCGATAGACCGACCGCTTGCTTAGCAAAGTTTTCTTCGCTGCCGACCCTCGGGCATCGCGCGCCCGCCGATCGTGCGGCATCCGGCGGTCCTTCAGCCTGCGCGGGCCGAACCCTCCGCTCCGTTTTAATTAGCTGCCTCGATTACAATGATTCGAATGAATGATTAAAAAAATCCTGTTCCCGTTGACCGTCTTCGCGGTCTCCGTCTGCTTGATGGCCGTCCAGAAACCACTGTTTCTGCTCCGATACTCCGACCTGGCCGCAG
This sequence comes from uncultured Alistipes sp., assembly GCA_947623305.1. Taxonomy (GTDB): domain Bacteria; phylum Bacteroidota; class Bacteroidia; order Bacteroidales; family Rikenellaceae; genus Alistipes. Next base: position 2,373 of record CANQGQ010000007.1, read on the forward strand.
CTTGCTCCGTGAGCGAATGGTTCGGCGTCCTCCTCCACGGATTGAAATTGGATTTCACCGTCGCGGGCTACATCACCGTTTTGCCTTTGATCCTCACGTTGGTATCGTTGTGGGTACGGTTGCCCGAGCGAGCCGCACAGCGGTTTTTGAAGATTTATTTCTGTATCGTCTCCATCGTAACGGCCCTGCTCTTCGCCGTCGACTTCGAACTGTACGCCCATTGGGGATTCCGCATCGACAGCAGCGTGCTGATGTACCTTGCCGATCCGAAAGAGGCGATGGCCAGCGTCGATTTTCGGACAGGCATCCAACAGACGCTCCTCTGCATCGGATGGGCCGCCGGAATGATCTTCGTCTACAACCGCACCGTCCGCCTGTTCGACGGCGAACCGATCGTCCGGCGATGGGCCGTGCCTACAAGCCTGTTGCTGTTGCTCTGCACCGGATTGGATTTTCTGGCCATCCGCGGCGGCACAGGAGCTTCGGTCGCCAACGTCTCGAAGGTCTATTTCAGCACCAATCCCTTCTTGAACCATGCGGCCACCAATCCGGTCTTTTCGTTCCTGTCGTCGCTCGGCAAGCGCGAGGATTTCGCTGCTGAATACCTTTTCTTCGACGAAACGGAACGCGCCGAACGCTTCGATGCGATCCGCGGAAACGGCCCGCAGTCGGGGCCTACGGAACAACTCCTCTGCAAACAACGTCCCAACATCGTGATCGTCATTCTGGAGAGTTTCGCCCGCACGATCATGGGAGCCGAAGTCGACGGCAAGCCCGTCATGCCCCACCTCAACCGATTGAAAAACGAAGGATTGTGGTTCGAAAACTTCTTCGCCAATTCGTTCCGCACCGACCGCGGCGAGGTGGCGATTCTGAGCGGTTTTCCGGCCCAGACGAACGTTTCGATCATGAAAATGCCGGGCAAAAGCCGCAACCTACCCTCCATCGCCCGTTCGCTCGGACGTGCGGGTTACGACACGCATTTCTACTATGGCGGCGACCTCAATTTCACCGACCAATCATCCTACATGTACGCCACGGGATGGCAGCAGCTCGTCTGGCAGAAAGATTTGTCGTTCGACCGGCCGACCTCCAAATGGGGCTACGACGACGAGGTGATGTGCGACTATTTCGCCGATGAGGTCATCGCATTATCGGCTACCGGAAAGCCGTTTCTCGCCGGCCTGCTGACGCTCAGCAGCCATCCGCCCTTCGACGTGCCCTACCGGAAATTCGACCATCCGATGTTGAATGCCGCGGCCTTCACCGACGAGCAGATCGGCCGGATGATCGACCGGCTGAAGGCTTCGCCCGCATGGGAGGATTTAGTCGTCGTATTGGTCGCCGACCACGGATACCCTTACCCGTCGACGCTGCTCTACAACGAACCGTTGCGTCATCGCATTCCGATGCTCTGGTTGGGAGGGGGTCTGTGCGCACCGCGCGAGGTCGCGACCTACGCTTCGCAAATCGACCTGGCGGCGACGCTGCTCGCTCAGATGGGCCTTCCGCATGACGATTTCGATTACAGCAAGGATATTTTCGCACCGGCTCCGCCCCGCAAGTTCGCCTATTACGCATTCGACGACGGATTCGGCGTCGTGGACGAAACCGGTGCCGTAGTTTTCGACTGCGTAACGGGACAGGAGTTGCAAAGTGCGACGCCCGAATTGACCGACATCGGTCGAACGATGCTCCAGACCACCTATCACGATCTGTCGGAACGTTGATCGGCGCACCCGAATAGAGCGAAAACGATCTTCAAGAGACAACCAACTATGAAAAAAGAATTCAGCTACACCGAAGCGACGGCGGAAATCGAACGCATTCTCGACCGTCTGCGCAACGAAGAGATGGACGTGGACGACCTGGCCGCCCAGGTGGCCCGCGCTACGGAGTTGATCGCGCAGTGCAAGAAAAAACTGCTCAAGACCGAAGCCGAAGTCAATAAGATCTTGGAGAAATGAAACGCTTCATCCGATTCTGCATCAATCGCATCCCGCGTCCCTGGCTGCAGCGCATCGCAGGCTGGGTCGTGCCGATCGTCGGGCTTTTTTACAAGGGCGCCCGCAAGGGCCACGGCGTCGAATGTCCCGTCTGCGGCTCGCATTACCGACGGTTCATGCCTTACGGATACGTCCGCTCACGCAACAATGCGCTTTGCCCGCACTGCCTTTCGTTGGAGCGGCACCGCCTTTTATGGCTGTACCTGAGCCGCGAGACCGACTTATTCATAAATTATCCGCATACACTGCATATCGCACCGGAGGTTTGCCTGATGCGCCGGCTGAAACGCCATTTCGCCAACCGGCCGGAGCGATACGTTACGGCCGATTTGGAAAGTCCGTTGGCCGATCTGCATTTCGACGTGCAGGCCATTCCGCTGGAGGATCATTCGTTCGATGTATTGATTTGCAACCACTTGTTGGAGCATGTCGCCGACGATCGACAGGCGATGCGCGAATTTTTTCGGATTCTGCGGCCCGACGGTTGGGGCGTACTGCTCTCGCCCGTCGAACTCGACCGCACGCAGACCTTCGAGGACGACACGATCACCGATCCCGCGGAACGCACGCGGATTTTCGGCCAGTACGACCACCGGCGCATCTACGGGACGGATTACACCGACCGTTTGCGTGAAGCCGGATTCGAAGTGAAAACGATCGACTACGCGGCGCAACTTGGCGATGCGGCCCGCAAACGGTATGCGTTAGCCGACGACCGCATCTATTTGGTACGCAAGCCGCACACCGACAGACAAGCTGACTAAAACGCGCCGCAGTGGCAAACATCCGGTCGAACCGGACTTCCGAACTGCCCGCTGTGCTGCGGATTATCGCACGGAATCAGTGGATTGCATCGCCGCAGGCCGATCGGTCGTCCTGTTCGAATCGACGGAATCGGCGGAATCGACCGCCCCTACCAACGCAACCGAATCGGCCGAACGGTCGAACGCCGTAGAATCCGCGGTCGGCGCATCGGGCAATGGCATCTCGTCGGGCACGGCAACGGACGAAGGCTCCGGCAGAGGCGCGGCGACGGGATCGGACTTGCCGAAGACATCGAGCAGCGAGGTTCCCTCCTCGAACCACATCGACCGATAATCGTTCCGATGCAACACCGTGAAAACCAGTACGGCAAGGATGCCTGCCGCAGCCAGCAATCCGATCAACTTCTTTATCATGGTTTTTTCTTCGCTTTGAGCGCCTCGATCGCCCGCAGAATCACATCGTCCACCGGGTAGATATTGGCATAGAATCCGTTGTCTTCCAAGGTCGTGTTCCGTCCGATATAGGCGCGCAGCTGAGCTTCGATCAACCGGCGGGAACGCGCGATGTCGGCCGGTCGCGGCGCCACGCCCTGCCGGGCCGCATAACGTACGAAATCGTCGACCAATGTCCGGTCGCTGTCCAGCAGCCGTTTCAATTCCGGCAGCGTCTGCACCTTATTCAACGCTTCGCGATGCCGGTCGGCGTATTCGATCGTATACCGATAGAGAATATTGCGCCCCACGACCTCCATGAAATAACGGGTTACGTCGGTCGTATCGGCCGGCACGAACAGATCGGGCATGATGCCTCCGCCGCCGTAAACCACCTTGCCGCCCGGGGTCGTCCGTTTGAGCGAATCGACGAAATGGATGCTGTCGGCCGAGAAAAATTCGTTGTTTTCGTAGCGGTGGACAATGTCTTCGGCATAACCCGCCTCGTCGCCGATGGTGTAGGGCTTCTGAATCGAACGACCCGTAGGCGTGTAGTAGCGGGCGATGGTCAGACGCAGCGCCGAACCGTCGGCATACGGGATTTGCCGCTGCACGAGGCCCTTGCCGAACGACCGCCGACCGATGATCGTGCCGCGGTCGTTGTCCTGCAAGGCACCCGCAAGGATTTCGCTCGACGAAGCGCTTCCCTCGTCGATCAACACAGCCACTTCCACATCCTGCGCCGTACCCGAACCGTCGGCATATTCGCGCAACTGCTGGTGATTCCGATCCTCGGTATAGACAATCAGTTGTCCTTCGTGCAGAAATTCGTTCGCGATGGCGATGGCCTGATCGAGGTATCCGCCGGCATTGCCGCGCAGGTCGAAAATCAGCTTCGCAACCCCTTCGGCGCGCAATTCCGCAAGTGCCCGCTGCAACTCCACGGTCGACGTACGGGCGAACTGGCCCAATTTCACGTAACCGATGTCGTCGACGATGCGGAACGAAGCCTCGATGCTCTTGATGGGAATCACATCGCGCACGACATCGACATCGACCAATCCGCTGATAGGCTGCCGCTGAAGGCCCAGTTTTACGTGCGTACCGCGCGGCCCGCGCAACCGTTTGACGATGCGATTCTGGGGAATCTTTCGACCGGCAACCACCGAATCGTCGATTTCGATGATGCGGTCGCCCGCCTTGACGCCGGCCTTGTCGCTGGGGCCGTGCGGAATGACATTCAACACGATGACCGTATCGGTCGCCATGTTGAACACGACGCCGATTCCGTCGAACTCGCCCTCCAAGGGTTCGTTGAGTTCGGCCATTTCGTCGGCGGGGATATAGACCGAATGGGGGTCGAGCTCCTTGACCACCAACGGGATGACGTGTTCCGACAACGAATCCATCGAAACGGAGTCGACGTACATATTCTCGATGAACGAGAGGGTCTGTGTCAGTTTGTTGTCGGGCACATGGATCCGTTGCAACATCCCCCGCAACTGCGAAGCGGTGGAATGGCGGCCCATATAGAGCCCGAAGAGGATTCCGAGCACCACACCCGTTGCCAGAATCAACGGAAACAGGATGGTTCGTTTCGAATTTTTATACATTTTTATTAGTGGCTTTACGGCTCTATTTTGCTTTCGAACGCCTGCATACCTCCTTCCTACTTGTTTTTAAACGTATAGGTCAGTCCGACGCTCAAGAGCGTTTTGGTCATCGTTTCGACATTCTGCGAACGGTTGTAATACAGTTCGAAATTGAGCTGCGTCGACAGATATTTCGTCGCCTTGATGTCGATGGTATTCGTCCAGCGCACGATCGGGTGGACCGGAAGCCGCGGTTTGTCTTTGATGTTCTTGTCGCCCTGCTCCCACTGGTCATAAGCGGCCAGATAGTTGTGATAATTATGATATTTGTTCGCCTGACCGATGTCCGTGATCCAACCGTAGAATCCGTAGAACATCGTGCGATAACGCAGGAACTCCGATTTGCCGAACTTGCGGTCGAAATCAATCTGGATGGACGAACCGCCTTCGTATTTCGAAGTTTTGTCGGGGTCTTCGATACCATAGGAGTAGCCATTGTCGCGACGGATCAGATCGTTTTCGGCAAACGTCGCATTCAACGCCACGGGCGACAGGTTGATCACGATCGGGAACTTGGGTTTCGGACAGGTGTAGGTGAAACCGAGCGAGACATCCAGATAGCCCGGGGTCATGAAACCGCTCTTCCGATGTTCCAATTTCTGTTCCGAACGCGACTTATAACCGTTCACGAACTGGCTGCGGAACTTGATGATCGAACCGTACGACCAGTTTTTCGACATCTTGAAACTCGGAGCCGTCGAAATTTCGAATTCGTCCTGGTTCTTGAACCAGATTCCTTCGCTGTCCATCACCTTGTCGCCGTTTTCATCGACCATCGGTTTTCCGTCGGCACCGATCCGCTGCGTTTCGACCTTCATGCGATTGTAGCCGAACTTGGCGATCGCGCGGGTCTCGATCGAAAACTTGTTCTTCTTGAAGGTGTGTTTCAGATCGAACACGGCCGTCAAGGCGATGGAATTATCACCGCCCGAGGTTTCGATCCACGGATCGTTGTAAGAGGTCAGCGCGCCCTGCAAACCGGTACTGATTTCCAAAAAATTGCGTTCCTTGCGAATGGCAGCGCGCTCGGCCTTGTAACGGGCCAGGCTGAAATAATCGGCATCCACCGACGAATTGGTTTTCAAGGTATCGCGGAACGATACGTCATCCGCATGCACCTCCATTTTATCGACCGTGATTTGGGCCGCTGCGGGCACCATCATGCCCGACGCTGCGAGCACAAGCAAAGTTCGGATTGTTTTTTTCATCATAATCATGCTATCTGAAGCGGGAAATCGGCACAAATTTAGAAAATAATTCACAAATTTCCTTACCTTTGTTTTTTATTAACTGGTGCGGATCGCAAGGCGATACAGAAAAACAACCGACGGAGTGCTATGGGCCGAGCAACGTTTTATGGCTCAAAGCGAACATGGCCCGTAAAAATATAACAAATGTGAATGCAGCCTGCGGAAAGGAGCCTTGGCGAGCCTTCACCGCCCGAAGGCCACGGCTTACGCGGCTCTCGGAGCCGCATTTTCCGAAATAAACCAAAACCGATAAATATTTCAATATGACCGACCGACCCGTACCAATCAACAAAAAATACATCGGGGCACATGTCAGTGCCGCAGGCGGATTGGAGCAGGCTCCGTTGCGTGCACGGGAAATAGGCGCCACCGGATTCGCGCTCTTCACCAAGAACCAGCGCCAATGGTTTTCCAAGGCATTGACCGACGACGAAATCGACCGATTCAAAACAGCTTGTGCCGATGTGGGTTATCGGCCGGAAAGCATCCTGCCCCATGATTCCTACCTCATCAACTTGGGACATCCCGAGGACGAAGGGCTCGCCAAATCACGCGCAGCCTTCACCGACGAGATGCGTCGATGCGAACAGTTGGGGCTCGACCGGCTCAACTTTCATCCGGGCAGCCACTTGCAGAAAATCAGCGAAGAGGAGTCCTTGGATCGCATCGCTGCTTCCATCAACCTCGCGCTCGAAAAGACGCATGGCGTAACGGCCGTCATCGAGAACACGGCCGGACAGGGTTCGAACCTCGGTTATCGGTTCGAGCACTTGCGCTACATCATCGACCGCGTGGAGGATCGTTCGCGCGTCGGTTTCTGCATCGACACCTGCCACGCTTTCGCGGCCGGATACGACCTGCGCACGGCTGCGGCGTGCGACGCGACTTTTGCGGAACTGGACAAAGTCGTCGGACTGGAATATCTGCGGGGCATGCACCTCAACGATGCGATGAAACCTTTGGGAAGCCGTATCGACCGCCACGCTCCGTTAGGCGACGGACAAATCGGATTGGAATGTTTCCGTTACATCGCCCGCGACCCGCGATTCGACGGGATTCCGTTGATTTTGGAAACCCCCGACGAAAGCCGCTGGCCCGAAGAAATTCTTTTATTAATGCAATAACACGTTAGTATGCTATCAACGTCGTGGTTGCTTCCGCACTTTTTTATTAGGGCGATAGCACCATCATCTTGCTGAACAAAAATATTGTCGCTCCCAGCCGTTTTTCACGAAACAATATATAGTTGACAAAAAACGGCTCCTTGAGCCGTGCGGGCCGAAGCCTCCGCCCGCGGAGGCCCGCCTATCGGCGTCCTCTCCGCAGTCTTCGTCCCGCGCCCATTCAAAAGGCATGTCATTGGGCTAACGAGCGGATGTAGCCGTCGATGGCTTTCGCCGCCGCACGGCCCGCGCCCATCGCAAGGATGACCGTCGCGGCTCCCGTTACGGCATCGCCGCCCGCAAAGACCCCCGCACGGGTCGTGGCGCCTGCAGCATCGGCCGAAATACATCCGCGACGATCGGTCGCCAGACCGGCGGTCGTGGCAGCCAGCAGCGGATTAGGCGACGTACCCAACGCCATTACCACAACATCGCACGCCAATTCGAACTCCGAACCCGCCTTCGGCACCGGCGCCCGACGTCCCGAAGCATCAGGCTCGCCCAGCTCCATTTCGACGCAACGGATGCCGCGCACCCAGCCCTTTTCATCGCCTAATACTTCGACGGGATTGGTCAGCATCCGGAATTCGATGCCCTCCATGCGGGCATGATGCACCTCTTCGGCTCGCGCCGGAAGCTCCTTTTCGCTGCGGCGATAGACGATGGTCGCCTCGGCTCCCAGACGCTTCGCCGTGCGCACGGCATCCATCGCCACGTTGCCGCCGCCGACCACCACCACGCGACGGCCGACCTGAATCGGCGTATCGTAAGCCGGATCATAGGCGTGCATCAGATTCGTGCGGGTCAGAAATTCGTTCGCCGAGACCACGCCGTTGAGATTTTCGCCCGCGATGCCCATGAAGCGAGGCAGACCGGCGCCCGATCCGATGAAAACCGCCTCGAATCCCTCATCGTCCAGCAGCGAATCGACCGTTACCGTACGGCCCACAATGACATCGGTTTCGAATTCCACGCCGAGCGCCCGCACGGCTTCGATTTCACGTGCCACGATGCGTTCTTTCGGCAACCGGAATTCGGGAATGCCGTACACCAGCACGCCGCCGACCTTATGCAGCGCCTCGAATATTTTCACCTCGTAGCCCATCTTCGCCAGATCGCTCGCACAGGCCAATCCGGCCGGCCCGCTGCCTACGACCGCCACCCGATGACCGTTGCGCGGGGCTGTGCGAACCGGTTCCGCAGCATGTTCCAGCTGCCAGTCGCCGACATAGCGTTCGAGCTTGCCGATGGCGACCGGTTCGCCCTTGATGCCGAGGATGCACGCGCCTTCGCATTGGGTCTCCTGCGGACACACCCGACCGCAGACCGACGGCAGCGAACTGTCTTCGCCGATGATAGCGGCGGCCCGGGCCGGATCGCCCTCGTGAAGCGCCGCGATGAAATCGGGAATGCGAATGTTCACAGGGCACGCCTCGACGCAGCGCGGATGTTTGCAATGCAAGCAGCGCGACGCTTCAGTCTGCGCCTCCTCCGTATCGTAGCCGTAGCACACCTCTTCGAAATTGGTCGCCCGCCGTTGCGGATCCTGTTCGCGCACGGGAACGCGCGGTATCTTATTTGCCATACTCATCGACAATTCCTATTTATTCAAACCTATTTTGCATACGTGGCCGCCGGCCCGTTCTGCTTCGATAGCAGCGCGGCGTTGTTCCTCGGAACGATACATGCCCTGACGGCGCATCGCCTCGTCGAAATCGACCTCATGGGCATCGAACTCCGGCCCGTCGACACAAGTAAAGCGCGTCCGACCGCCCACCGTAACGCGGCAGGCGCCGCACATGCCCGTACCGTCGACCATCAACGCATTGAGCGAAACGGTGGTTTTCAGGCCGTATTTCGCGGTGGTCGCCGCCACGAACTTCATCATGATCATCGGCCCGATGGCGACCACTTCGTCGTACCGTTCGCCCTGCTCTACAAGTTGTTCAAGCAGTTGCGTAACCAGGCCATGGAATCCCGCCGAACCATCGTCCGTAGCGAGATAAAGGTGATCGGCCACGGCACGCATTTCGTCGGTATAGATCAGCATGTCGCGCGTCTTGGCCCCGATGATGACATCGGCCCGAACGCCGCGTTCATGCAGCCACTTGACCTGCGGATAGACCGGAGCGGTACCCACGCCGCCCCCGATGAAGAGATACCGACGGCCCGTCAGCTCCTCGGGATGGGCGACGAACTCCGACGGGCGGCCCAACGGCCCCGCGAAATCGGTCAATGCCTGACCGGCCTCCAACGAACAGATTTTACGGGTCGAGACGCCGATGGTCTGGATGACGATAGTAACGCAGCCGTGATCGGCATCGTAATCGGCAATGGTGAGCGGGATGCGTTCGCCCGTCTCTCCGGCCCGCACGATGACGAATTGGCCGGGATGGGCCGCACGCGCGACCCGCGGTGCCGAAACCGTCATCGACCAGATGTTCTCGGCCAAACGCCGTTTTTCAAGAATGGGATAGTTCATGTTCGATATGCATTGATACGGATTGCACCGTATTACATTTTGGTAACTATATACAACTTTACACCGAATCGAGTTGGCGAATGTATTTACCTTGCCGCTGGTCGTGTTCGCTCGCGGCAGAGCCGCGTTTACAAATTCGACCCACCCCCAAACCCTCGCCTTGGCGGGTGCTTCGGTCTGAACTCACAAGGTGGTAGCGTCTCGTTCGTCGAAAGCCCCTCTACGGAGCTAACAACAGCGCCGTAACGCGCAGTTGGCGCATCGGACGGGCCGGATCGTTGGTGATGATCGACAGCCGGTCGAGCAGCGGGCCGTAGTCCGCCTGCGACGGACGAATCGACACCTCCACCGTCAGACTGTCGTGCGGAGCGATCCGCTGACCGGCCCGCAACGACGTTTCGATATGTCCTCTGTGCTCCACTGCCCGCACGACGAGTTCGCCCTCGCCGTCGTTGGCCAGCACGAAAGTCCGCCGTTCGATCGGCGTATCGTGATTCACTTCGCCGAATTTCAGAATATTGTCCGACAGTCGCATCTTCGGTGCAGGCTTGTCGCGATAGGCTGCCGGATCATCCACCGCAATGCCATGCGCCATGAGCACCGTTCCGTTGCTCCGACCCGCAACCTCCACTTCGAACGTATCTTTCATCGTCCCGTAGCGGGGATTCGTCGCCGGAATCGAATAAGCCAAGTCGATGGTTCCACGTTCGCCCGCAGCAATCCGTTCGGGTGCCGTAATGCGGAGGCAGCCGCTCGTCTCCTTCGGCCGCAGGCGGAACTCGACCGGACGGTTCGACGTATTGACATACTCCACTGCGGCATGCACCTCCCGTCCGACCCGCAGATAGGAGAACGAACTGTGCGACGTACTCAAACGCACGCCTTCGCCCGCATCGACCGGATAGAGTTCCTCGATGCTTTTAGGCCGCGGCACTACCGTTCCTCCGATGGTCAGTGTAGCGACCTTTTTCCGATCGGACGAATAGACCGACAACTCTTTGGAAAAAGCGCCCGGACGGTTTTGGGGGTCGTAGGTTACCGCGATGCGGATCGAATCGCCCGCGTGCACGGGTTTTCGCGAAAACTTCGGCACGGTACATCCGCACGAGGTAACGACATCGAGCACGACGATCGGCCGTGCACCGCGATTGACGCCCGTAAACGTACACGTAACTCGACCGTCGACTTCGCGGATCGTGCCGAAATCGTGGCGGTCGGGCTCGAAAACGAGCTGCGCCCGCACGACCGAAACCGACCCGATCGCCAGTCCACAGAGAATCAGCGTTTTCAAATTCATCGTTATCCCTTCTCGCTTTTGCCGTTGTACGAACCGTTCGATATCCTGCCTTCGGCCCTCCGCAACGCGGCCACCGGACGGCTCGCCGCAAAGTTACGAATTTTTCCGTTTTTCGAATCATCCGGTTTGTCGCTACCGGCTTGAAAATCGCCTTTCATCCGTATCTCGTATAAAATCCGGTCCGTCCCCCGAAAGAAAATTTTCGGCCGATTCGATTTCCGATCGAAAATTCAACCGTCCGAACGTTGTTTATTAACAAAGAGGAATTAATTTTGCGACATGCGAACCGACAAGGCTCGCGTTCCGAACAAAAACAACCATCCTGCAATATGAAACCGTTTCGATTCATTCCGATCTTTCAGTCGCCGATTTGGGGCGGCCGCAAGATCGCCGCTTACAAAAATATCGAAACCGACCGACCGACGATCGGCGAAAGTTGGGAACTCTCGGGGGTAAAAGGCTGCGAATCGGTGGTCGCCGACGGCGAGTACGCCGGTTATGCACTGCCGCAACTGATTACCGAGCTGAAAGGCGATTTGGTAGGCCGCAAGGTCTACGAACGTTTCGGAACGGAGTTTCCCCTGTTAGTAAAATTCATCGACGCACGGGACGACCTTTCGATCCAGGTGCACCCCAACGACGAACTGGCCCGTCTGCGCCACGGCAAGAACGGCAAAACGGAGATGTGGTACGTGGTCGGTGCCGACGAACAGGCCCATCTCAAGGTAGGTTTTTCCCGATCCATCACCCCCGAAGAATACGAACGCCGCGTAGCCGATCACACGCTGACCGACGTGTTGTGCGACTACACTGTGAAGCCGGGCGACTTGTTCTTTCTACCCGCTGGCCGCGTGCACGCCATTTGCGCCGGAACGTTCGTGGCGGAAATCCAACAGACCTCGGACGTAACCTATCGCATTTACGATTACGGCCGCAAAGGCAAGGACGGCAAACCGCGCGAACTGCACACTGAATTGGCGAAAGAGGCCATCGACTACACCGTGCTGCCGGACTATCGTTCGCACTATGCCGCCGTCGAAAACCGCGAAACGAAACTCATCGCGTGTCCCTGTTTCACGACCTCGCTCTACGATCTCAACCGACCAATCGAAAAAGACCTATCGGCGACCGATTCATTTCTCGTGGTGATGTGTCTTGCGGGCAGCGGTGCACTGATTGATGACGAGGATAATAAAACTCCGATCCGGCAGGGCGAAACGCTGCTCGTGCCGGCCTCCGCAAAGCGATTGACCATCCTACCGAAAACGAAAATCAAGCTGCTGACAAGCCATATCGACTGATGAGCGAAAGGAGAGCCCATTATTCTACGGTCGGCGGCCTATCAATAAAAACCCTCACCAAGCAGGCGGACGGCTTCAGGGGGAAGCAAGAATAATTCCGCCAAACAAGGTGAGGGTCTCGATGGAAGCGACAATAACCTTGCCAAGCTGGATGAAGGCCTACCGCGTCAACAAAAAATTCTGTCGCTGCAAACAAATAAACCGGAAACGATCATAACCGCCGAAAGCAGTCGAAGGAACCATCGCATAAGGAAGCCCATTCAACGGACCGATCCGTGCCAGTTAATAAAAATTCGTATCTTTGGCTTCGCCGAAGATACTCCCGCTCGGCAATGCCAAATAAATTTTGCATTGCTCTCGCTTATTCGTATCTTTGACCCTTGTGGAAAATCCGCTCGATAACGACATCCAATTCGTCCCGGGTGTGGGCGAGATGCGGGCCCGTGCCTTGAAGCACGAGCTCGGCATCCATACGCTCGGCGACATGTTGCGCCACTACCCGTTCCGGTACATCGACCGTACGCGCATCTATCCCATCGCCGAAATCACCGATGCCGCCGGATTGGCCTACGTGCAGTTTCGGGCCCGCATCACGAGCATCTCCTATGCGGGTGAAGGACGCCGCCGGCGTTTTTACGCTTACGCACAAGACGCTACGGGTCAGGCCGAGCTGGTCTGGTTCCAGGGCATCAAATGGATCGAAAAAAAGATCGAGGTCGGCCGCGAATACCTCGTTTTCGGACGCGCGACCTTCTACCGCAGCCTGTTGCAGTTGGCCCATCCCGAGCTGGAGACCATCGAACAGGCCCTCTCGCGCAAGGCCGAAAGCGGCATGCAGGGCATTTACCCCTCGACCGAAAAAATAGGCAATCTGCTGGGGGCAAAAGGGATGTACCAGATTATCTGCAACACGTGGCGCCTCGTTGCGGGCCGCATTCCCGACCCGCTGCCGGATGCGATACGCACGCAGTACGGGTTGATCCCCCTCTGCGACGCCCTCTACAACATCCACTTCCCCCAATCGGCCGAAGCGCTGCGGCAGGCGCAATACCGGTTGAAATTCGACGAACTTTTCGGCATCCAGCTCAACATCCAGCGCCATCGCACGGCCCGTCTCTCGAAAAACGACGGATTTTTATTCAAGCGGGTGGGGGATGCGTTCAACGCTTTTTATAACGAGCGGCTGCCTTTTCCGCTCACCGGCGCCCAGAAACGGGTCATCCGCGAAATTCGTCAGGACACCGTGTCGGGGTTCCAGATGAACCGGCTGTTGCAGGGCGATGTCGGCAGCGGCAAGACGATGGTGGCGTTGATGTCAATGCTGCTGGCCGTCGACAACGGCTACCAGGCCTGCATGATGGCGCCGACCGAAATTCTCGCCCGACAGCATTACGCCACGTTCCGGAAGCTGCTGGAGGGCACAGGCATCACGGTCGGCATCTTGACGGGCGCATCGAAAAGCCGCGAACGCCGCGACACGCTCGCAGGCATCGCCTCGGGCGAAACGCAACTGTTGATCGGCACCCACGCGCTGATCGAAGACCGCGTGCAGTTCGCCAACCTCGGATTCGTGGTCATCGACGAACAGCACCGGTTCGGGGTCGAACAGCGGGCCCGCCTGTGGACCAAAAACGCCCAGCCGCCGCACATCCTCGTCATGACGGCGACGCCCATTCCCCGCACGCTGGCCATGACTCTCTACGGCGACCTCGACGTCTCGGTCATCGACGAACTGCCGCCCGGACGCCGCCCCATCCGAACCGTGCACTACACCGATGCGGCGCGACTTCGACTCTTTGGGTTTTTACGACAAGAAATAAGAAAAGGACGGCAGATCTACATCGTCTATCCGCTCATCAAGGAGTCGGAGGCGATGGACTACAAGGATCTGACGGACGGTTACGAAGCCATCTCGCGCGATTTTCCGCTGCCCGAATACGTTACAGCCATCTGCCACGGCCGGATGAAGCCGGCCGACAAGGAGGAGTCGATGCGTCAGTTCAAATCGGGCGAGGCACAGATTTTGGTCGCTACATCGGTCATCGAGGTGGGGGTCGACGTGCCCAATGCCACGGTGATGGTGATCGAATCGGCCGAACGGTTCGGGTTGTCGCAGCTCCACCAGTTGCGCGGACGCGTAGGGCGCGGCGGCGAACAGTCCTACTGCATCCTGATGTCGGGCGAAAAGCTGTCGCGCGAGGCGCGGGCCCGACTGGATGCCATGTGCGAGACGAACGACGGGTTCCGATTGGCAGAGCTCGACCTGAAGCTGCGCGGAGCGGGCGACATCAACGGTACGCTGCAAAGCGGTATGGGATTCGATCTGAAGATCGCCAATCCGACGCTCGACGTCCAGATACTGACCGTTACGCGCGAAGCGGCGATCGGCATTTTGTCGGTCGACCCTGCGCTGGACCGTCCCGAACACCGAGGCCTCGAAGAGCTCCGGAAGCGCTATGCGGGAAACGATGCGATCGACTTTTCGCGCATCTCTTAACTGGTCGGAAGGAAATACCGTAAAAAGAATAAGAAAACCGAAACATAAACGAATCGAAAAAGACCATGACGAAAAACGAAATAACCGGCGACCGCAATCCGGCCGGAACCGTAAAACCGAATCGGGTGATCCGATGGGCGGGTTTGCTGCTTGCGCTCGTAGCTGCGGGCCCGCTGTTCGCCCAGCTCTATCACCCGGGCGAACAACTCGAATACCGCGTGAGCTACAAAGCCAAGATGTTCCCCAATACGGAGGTCGGCACCGTGGAGGTTACGACCCAAGAGACGATGGTGAACGACACGCTTCGCTACGAGGTTACGGGGACGGGCCGTACGCTACCGACCTATCGCTGGTTCTTCAACATGCTGGACGTTTACACGGTGCACATCGACCCGACGACCCTGCGGCCGATCACCTTCCGGAGCGATCTGCGCGAAGGCGACTACACCTTCCGAAGCTACTATGTCTATGACTGGGAGAACAACCGCGTCTCGACCCGCTGGCGCAGCCGCCAGAACCCCGAAAAAGAGAAACAGATGGAACTGACCCCCGAAAGTCTGGATGCCATTTCGCTCTTTTTCCGGCTGCGTTCTGCCAAAGCGGAGGATTTCCGCGCCGGCGAAACGGCCCGTCTCCAGATGGTGCTGCAAGATACTATCCGACAGATCCATTACCGTTTCATCGGCCGTGAAGTGAAGAAAATCCGCAACATGGGACGTTTCCGCAGCTTGCGGTTCGAATGCGAATTAGGATCGTCGGAAGGCTTTTCGTTCACCGACGGCACGATCTTCACCATCTGGGTTTCGGACGACGAGAACAAAATCCCGCTCTACATCGAATCGCCCGTACGCATCGGGAGCATCCAGGCCTACATTTCGGGATACAAGGGGTTGAAATATCCGCTGACCAGCAAAATCAAATAGCCGGCCCGTTGGAACGGGCTTCCCTATGCGATAGACCGTCATGCTGCTTTCGACGGTCGCACTCGCTGCTGACCATCTTATTAACTGACACGGATTTCGTCGTTTTTGGTAAAAAGAAACGGAAGCAGCGAAGAAAGCGTTGAAAAGCGCAGGAACACGCCACCGCATAGGGAACCGCTTTTAAAAGCGGCGCGCTAATAAAAATTTTCGTATCTTTGTACAATAAAACCGACCCGCTCAATAAAAGGTCGGACGCAACGAACCCCCGAACGATGCTCCCTATCGCGCACCGTCCGATAAAAAACGAAACCTATGGCAGAAAATCGCAACGATCTGGATCAACTCTACGACGACGAGGATTACGGACAACAACCCTCGCCCGACAAATCCATCCGCGGCTATCGCATCGTCATCGTCATTTTGTCGGTGATCTTGGTGGCGCTGTCGGCCCTCTACTACGGCATCCACCGTCAACAGATGCGCGACAACGAACTGTTGCAAGCCGACCGCGATTCGATTCAGAACGATCTGGGCCGACTCATGGTCGATTTCGACAACCTGAAAATCACCAACGACACCATTTCGGCCAACCTCGACATCGAACGCAGTCGCGCCGATTCGCTGATGACCCGCCTGAAAAAAGAGCGTTCGTGGAACCTCGCCAAAATCAAGCAGTACGAGAAGGAGGTCGGCACGCTGCGTTCGCTGATGAAAGGCTACATCCGGCAGATCGACTCGCTCAATACGTTGAACAAGAAGCTGATCGACGAAAACGTTTCCTATCGCAAAGAAATTACATCGGCCCAATTGCGTGCGGACATGGCCGAAGAACGGGCCGCCGAACTGACCAACAAGGTGCAGGTCGGATCGGTCATCAAGGCCCGCGACATCCGGCTCACGGCGCTCAACGCCCGCAGCAAACCGGTTTCGCGCATCCGCAATGCGGAACGGCTGCTGGTCGATTTCATCCTTTCGGCCAACGAACTGGCCGAGCCGGGCAACCGCGCGATCTACGTCCGCATCATCTCGCCGGACGGCTACCCGCTGACGACCGAAGCGATGCCCACCTTCGAATACGAGGGCGAACGGATGAGCTATTCGGCCATGCGCGAGGTGGATTACCAGAATCAGGATTTAGCCGTGGGCATCTACTACAATTCGTCGGGTCTTACGGCCGGCACCTATCGCGTGGAACTCTATTGCGACGGCCGCCACATCGGCGAGGCGCAAATCGCGATGCGTTAAGATCGACATGGCGTTGCAACGGATCGTACTCATCGGCAGCGGCAATTTAGCGGAATCGCTCGCATGCGCTCTGGCGAAGAACAACGCCGGTTTGGTGCAGATTTTCGCACGGAATCCTTGTCGCGGGCCCGAGGTGGCCCGTTTGGCCGGAACGGTATGGACGGACGATCCGCAGCAGCTCGCCTGCGCCGATCTCTATCTGATCGCTGTCAGCGACCGGGCCGTGGCGGAGGTCGCCGCATCGCTCCCGATTTCTGAAACAGCTGTCGTTGCCCATACGGCCGGCTGCGTGCCACTGGATGCGATTCCGGCCCGCTTCGCACGACGGGCGGTCTTCTATCCGTTGCAGACGTTCACGGCGGGACGCCCCGTCGATTTCGCTGACATTCCGATTTTTCTCGAGACCTCGACGCCCGAACTCCGTTCCGAGTTGGAGGCTTTCGCCCGTCGGCTGAGCCGCACGGTTCGATATGCGGGTTCGGACGAACGGGCCTACATCCATCTGGCCGGAGTCTTCGCCTGCAATTTTCCCAATGGATTGTATGCAATCGCGGCGCAAATCCTAAACCGTGCTAATCTCGACTACCAGTTCATAAAACCGCTCATCGCCGAAACCGCCGCCAAAGCCTGCGCGGCCGCAACGCCTGCATCGGTGCAAACGGGTCCGGCCGTGCGCAACGACCTCGCGACACAAGCCCGCCACGAAGCCCTGCTCGCTGACGACCCGCAGCTG
This sequence comes from uncultured Alistipes sp., assembly GCA_947623305.1. Taxonomy (GTDB): domain Bacteria; phylum Bacteroidota; class Bacteroidia; order Bacteroidales; family Rikenellaceae; genus Alistipes. The sequence goes on from CANQGQ010000007.1 coordinate 20,118, forward strand.
CAAACTCTTTATCAATTGATAAGCAGACAAATATGGAAAACTTCAAAGAAGCGATAGCACATGTCGAAGCCTTCGTGTTCGACGTCGACGGCGTGATGACCGACGGCGGAATCATTCCGACGGCCGACGGCGATTTCATCCGCCGCTACAATGCCAAAGACGGTTACGCGCTGGCCTATGCCGTGAAATTGGGTTACAAAATTTGCATCATCACGGGCGGCCGCGGCCGGATGCTCGAACGCCGGTTGCAGATGCTCGGCATCCGCCGTTACTATACCGACTGCATGGATAAAATCACGACCCTGCGCAACTATTTTACGGAAGAGGGCCTCGATCCGAAAAACGTCATCTATATGGGCGACGACATCCCCGATCTGGAGTGCATGCGCGAGGTGGGGATTCCGGTTTGTCCGGCCGACGCGGCTTCGGAGGTGCTCGAAACGGCGCGTTACGTCTCGGAGTTCAACGGCGGGGCCGGTGCCGTGCGCGACATCATCGAACAGGTGCTGCGGGCACGCGGCGACTGGGCCCGCAACTCGATGGGCGTAACGCCATCGACCCTCGCCGCTTCGCGCTGAAATGCGAAGGGACGAAAAACAGGAGTCGATAAAAAACACAAAAGGCCGGATGACGAATCATCCGGCCTTTCGCGCACACAAACATCACAATACCCTGCTGTCAAACAAAAATGGCTTTTTTCTTTACATTGCAAAGGTCGAGGTAAATCGTCATTCGTGCAATCCCTACAACTCGGTATTTTATTCGCGCGATAGGTCGTTTCGGAGCTTAGCAAAGCATTTCTGCCTAAAAATGATGCGGTTCTGCGAGCCGCGCGGGCCGAAGCCTCCGCAGTCTTCGCCCCGCGCCTTTTAGAAGGCGTTCCTTATGCTGTGGAGTCTTATTACGGTTCAGATTGTCTTCTTCGCTGCCGACCGTCGAAAGCAGAATGACAGTCAACCGCGTTAATTAAAACGATACACCCACGCGTATACCGAAATTGTTAAGCCCATCGACCGAATAGCTCAACACCCGACCGTTGTTAGTGGCATAGCTGTAATAGAGGGCGACGTGGAAGCCGAGCCGGTAATCGGGCCGCGGGAAGATGCTCACGCCCACCTCCGGCGAAAGAAAGAATCCCCACGTTTCGTCATAATGCTTGACGATGTAGTAGTAGCTCGACAATTCGGCATATTGGGCGCCCAGTTTCAGACCGGCATACGGTTGGAACACCCTGTCCTGCATCCAGCAATAACGCCCCGTAACGCCGAACGGCAACTGGAATACGGCATGTTTTTGGTTGGTGGTCAAGGCCGAACCGTTGTTCAGTTGGAGCGTCTGGCGCGGAATGTCCTCCAAATTGGTTTGGTAGGAGATGAAGGCGCCCACGGCGATGGCCGGCGTAACGAAATAGCCGCCTTCGAAGTTCATGCCCCACCCCGACGCCTTGTCGGCGAACGACGACGAACCCAACGGTACGTTCATCTGCCAATCGACGTTGAAATAGCTGTTCGGCAGCAGTTGCGCCGAAGCGCTCCGGCCGATGCCGAGCGACGCGATGCACAACGTCGCCCAACGGAGATATTTTTTCAGATTCATATTTTTATTCATTTGGTTGGAAAGAATCAAAAGGTTAAGAGCGGTTAAAGCTCGGAACCCTCGGCGCGTTGTGCCGAGCTCCGGCCCGTGGCCGTCCGGTTCAAATAGGGCGATTGAATGAAAGCCTGTTCGACGGCCGTAACGGCGCGATCGAGGTTGACCCGCTCCGACGAGCTCAACAGTCCGCCGATGTAGCTGTCCCAGACGATGGGCAGCGGTGCATCCTGAGCCGAATCCGCTCCGAGGTCGACCATCTCCATCAACAGCGACCCGGCCGTATAACCGTACTGCACATAATACGGATAGTGCCATCCGTCCCAGTCGCCCCAGTAGCTCGGCGCCCAATAGTAAGGATAATACCACCACCAGTAGGGGTAATCGTAGCCGACGTAATAGGTAACCCGTTCGACGTAGCTCAACTGCAAGCCGAAACTGGCCGTCGCCTTGTCGGTCGTGCGCTGATATCCGGCGGCATCGAGGCGGTTGACCACGGCACCGATGATGCGGGCCGAACGGTCGTCTTTCCAGTATTCCGCCTTGTGGGCGTTGCCGATCAACAGAATCTCATCGGGCAGAAAATAGGTCGTGAATGCGGCGAAATCGACCTCCGGATCGTGATCCGTGTAGACCATGTAGTCTCCGTAGAAATCCGACATCGAAGGTTCGTGCTGGCAGGAGCTGCCCGACACCGCCCACAACGCGACGAGCGAATAAAAGAGTAGCGTTTTTCCGTTCATAACGTGTCCTTTCATTAAAGAGGTTTAATGCTCCGAACCGAATCAAAATTCGTTCCCCGCGCCGGCCGCCGCGTCCGATGCGTCCGTTTCGAGCATAACGGAACTTATACACGTTATAAGAACCTCACACCTTATAAGAACCGCACGCCGCGCACCCGCCGGCTGCCGGCGCTCGACGCTTCACGTTCGACGATGCCCGTTACGACATCGGCCGCATCGTGCCACCGGTTCGTGCGGAACCGGCGCCGGTAGGTGGTCAGATGGGCATACAGCTCGGGCCACCGCAGATTCCAGCCCCGCGGGAAGCGAATCAGATGCAGCGCCGTCGCCGAATTCGACAAGATGCGCGCCTCTTTGTTGGCATGTTGATGGAACCACTCGATCCGGACAGCTGGCACGAGAGTCTGCACGGCCCGGGCGAAGCCCCGTCCGCCGTTGTTGCTCTCGATGGCCGCCTGCCGCGTATCGGAACGCTCCAGCATCTCGGCCACCATCGGTTCGGTCGCCTCCATCGGCTCGCGCGAATAGACCGCATCGGTGATGTAGATGATGCCGTCGGCATCGACCGCATACGACATCGAACAGAGATAATCGTCGCCCGTATCGGCCGTATCGGTGTAATTGGCCCGCCGCACGATTTCGCGGGGCAACGCATCGTATTCGGCGAAATTCGTGCCGTACAGCAGCCCCTCGCGCGAAGAGGGATGCCCCTGATACATTGCTTCGAACTGAATGGGGTCGAGTCGCCGTTTGGCCTCCAACAGCGCCGTGCCTTGCTGCTCCTCCCACAACGCCTCGCCCGCCTGCCGCGGGTCGATTTCGGTCGGCGGCGAATTTTTGAGCGCTTCGAAATTGAGGTGCAGCCACCGGTCGGAGGGCAGGCCGTCGAGCTGGCTCCACGAACGCAGCTCCTCGACCGGCTCGCGGTTCATCAACGTACCGATGAGATCCTCCTCGTGCCAGCGCGTGAAGACGATCAACTCGCGCGAACGGTTATGCATGCGCGTCCGCACGACCGACGTATACCACTCCCAACAATTGGCCCGCACAAGGGGCGAATTGGCTTCGAGGGCATCCTTGTAGAGGTCGTCGAGGATGAAGCAGTCGACGCGGTTGCCCGTGAGCGACCCTTCGCGGCCGACCGACAGCAGGCTGCCCCGATGGTCGATGATCTCCACCTCGTCGGCCGTGCGGATATAACTCGGCGGCTTGGAACCCTGTTTGATGGTCGTTTCGGGGAAAATCGCGCCGTATTCGCGCGATTCGAGAATCCGCTGCACCCGCCGGTTGAACTTCGAGGCCAACTGCCCCGAATAGGAGGCGATGGCGACGCGGCAATCGGGGTCGAGGCCGAGCAGATAAGCGGGCAAAAGCGTCGTGGCGCCGACGCTTTTGCCGTGTTGGGGCGGCATGGTGATGATCAGTCGCCGCACGTGTCCGAGCGCGAAGGCCTCCAACACGCGGTAATAAGCCCGATGGAAGGGCTGCAATTCGAGAAAGGGGTAAACCTCCGAAGCGAAGCGTTCGAAGGAACAGCGAACCCCGGCGGGCAGAACGTCCGTCGGGGGCTGCATCGTCCGGTTTTCCATAGATGTCAGTACGGTTTACAGGGGATTCGACCCTTTGCACGGCGCTGCGACGGGCGGGTCGGGATGATTTTTGCAGAAAAGAGGATTCGTTCGGCGGGCCGCGCCGGGCCTGCGGAGATGAAGCGGAACGAACCTACGCAGGAGGCCGCATTTAGAAGCGGCGCAGTTCATCGAAGGAGAAGTCGTTGAGCATTTCGCCCGCATCGTCCGATTCGGTATGGAACTCCCACCAGACGGGGACGAGGTCGGTGATGACCGAAAAGGTTCCTTCGGGCAGCCGTTCGGTGCGACGGTAGACGATGACCGACGTCCGCAACCGGCAGGAAATGCCCTCGAATAGGAATGTCAAGGTTCCCGAAAAATAGTTTTCGTCGCCGATGGCTTCGGTCAGACGGGTACGAATTTCATCATAAAGTTCAGGCGGTACTTCGAAAAACATGGTATAAAACAATAAAAATCAAAAAATATCGGGGTAAAAAATTGGGCAGCCCGAATAAATTTCTTAACTTTGCAACCGCAAAGATATATTCAATAATTGTATTTCGTACTCGAATTTTGAACTTTTTTTATCGGATTTTTCAATCGTGCGGCCATGAACGAACGGATCAAACTTATACGGAAACAGCTTGGCATGACGCAAGAGCAATTAGCACAGCATCTTGGCATAGGGAAAGCGGCCCTTTCGATGATCGAAACGGGCAAAGCTCGGTTGTCGAACCGCAACCGCAACATTCTCATACAAGAATTGAACGTCAATCCCGAATGGTTGGACGACGGTCAGGGGATGATGTTCAACGCCGAACCCGACCTGACGGCCTACATGCACCGCACGGATAATTCACTGCCGCTGCAGAGCGTACCGCTTTATTCGATCGAAGGTACGGCAGGGCTGGTACCGCTCTTCACCGACCAGCAGAAGATGAAGCCGTTGAATTACATCCACATCCCGAACCTGCCGAAATGCGACGGGGCGATCTACATCGTCGGGGATTCGATGTATCCCCTGTTGAAAAGCGGCGACATCGTGCTGTACAAGCAGTTGCACGACCTCAACGACATCTTTTGGGGCGACATGTACCTGTTGTCGATCGACCTCGACGGCGAGGAGTACGTTACCGTGAAATATCTTCAGAAATCCGAGCGGAAAGGGTACGTCAAGTTGGTGAGCCAGAATCCGCACCATGCCGACAAGGACGTCGAGATGTCCCGGATTCGGGCGTTGGCCTTGGTCAAGGCCAGCATCCGCATGAACTCGCTGCGATAAACGGAACCGAATCGCCAAGCATCCGCATAAGGGGCGCCGTCCGACGTTCCTACCACCGCACCGAGATGACCGAACGGGCCGGCGCATCGAGTACGAAATCGCCCCGTTCGCTGCGCACGACGAACTGTTGCGCCGAAGTGCCGTTGTTGAGCAAGACCAACGCAAGCGAGCCGTCGGGATTTTCGAAAGCCGAGCAGACCGCGCCTGTCGCCTTCACGCGATAGGCGCCGCGCTTTACGACCTTCGAGAGGTGGCCGATGGCGTACCAATGGCTGCGATAGGTGAGCGACGAATAGGAGTAGCTGTTGTCGCAATCGACGAATCCGTAGCAGGTGGTGCAGCCGCCCGGACGGTTGGGGCCGCGGTCGGCATCGAGCATGAAATTCCACAACACTACGGCGCGACAATAGTGGTTGATCGTGCCGAGGCAGACATCCGACAGGTGCCACATAAGGTTGTCGCCGAAATTGGGACACCACGTGCCGATGGATTGTTCGGTGAAATAGATGTGTTTGTCGGGCGCTGCGGCATGCACTTGCGCCAAGGCCGTATAGGAACCGCCGTAGGCATGCCACGCCGAACCGTCGAAATAGCGGGCGGCCTCCTTGTCGGCGAACAGGTCGATGACATAATCGGCTCGGTCGAAATTGTGGTCGTAGGCCCAGATTTTGGTCTTGATGCCGTTCTTCTCGAACGCCGGGCCGAGATACCGCTTGACGAACTCGCGCTGCTGATCGGACGACATGTAGGTCGAGGCCGAATTGCCCTCATTGAGCGGTTCGTTTTGCGGCGTGATGGCTTCGATGGCGAAACCGTTCTCCTCCATTTCCAAAATCCACTGCACGAAATACTCGGCGTAATCGGCATAATAATCGGGATTGACCCGGCCGCCGGCCCACTTGTCGTAGGGGCCTGCGCCATTGACCGGCATCTTCATCCACAAGGGGCAAGTCCACGGCGCCGCGATGATCTTCACCGCGGGGTTGATGGCCCGGATTTCACGCAGGACGGGGAGCAGGTCGCGCTTGTCGTACTCGTGCAATTCGAAGAATTCGATGCCCTCGCGATCGCAGCAGGTGTATTCGTCGAGCGAGAAATCGGAACATCCGATCGAAATGCGCACATAGTTGTAGCCCAGCCCCTCATCGGGGTCGAATGCGTCGCGAAGGATACGGTTGCGGTCGGCTGCCGACATCTTCAAAAGATTGTAGGCTGCCGAACCCGTGATAGCCGGGCCGAAGCCCTCCATCGTCTGGTAACGGGTCGCACGGTCGACTGCGATCTCCTTGGCCTGCGCTGTGGCGGACGAAACCGGTGCCGGCGACACCTCGGCGAAAAGCGAACGCTTGTCGGCAGTCGTGCACCAGGCCGCAATCGACGCAGGATAATGTTCATCGAGTTCGCCGGCCGTCTTTACCGCAAGATGCTCGATCTGCGTATAGACGCCCTGCAAACCGGCGACGCCATAGACCTTATAAGCGGTACCGGTTTCCAACCCATCGAAAATCACCGTTCCCGAAGCGGTCAACTCGCGCCCCTTGCGCAATTCGGACAACGACGGAACGGCTGCGTCCGCCGCACCGATCCGGCAATAGGCGACATCGGCGTTGCAGAGTTCGGCATCGACCGTTACCGACGTTTCGGTCGCCTGTTTCAGCGAAAGGACGAGTGCGGTTTTTTCCGTTTGCGGTGCTTCGGAACCGCCGTTTTCGCCGCAGCCTGCGGATAGACACAAGAGAGTCGCCGCCGTCAACAAAGCCTGTTCGATCATCATTCGGATTTCGTTTAGGATTTTTATACAATTCGTCTACCCAAAAATAGGCAAAAGAAAAAGTCCCGCTCCGACCGCCCGTGCAAAATATAGATAGCGGGACAATCAATCATTTATTAATCAGCTGTCTACATACAAATAAAAGTGGACGGTTTCCCGCCTCGGCGACCCGACCGCCGAACATTTCGGACCGCCCCGACAAACACGGAGACCGAACGCAAACCGAAACATTCGCCCGAGGCCGCAAATAAAAACCATCCGCATGGAGAAAAGCTGAAAAGTCGTTTAGGATCGGAAAAATCGTTATATTTGTTACATGATACGAGCCTTTCTCATCCTGTCGAGCGTACTTCTGACGACCGTTGCGTCTTCGGCTGCGACCTTGCAGGAGGTCGAAGAGACGATCCGCGAACTCGATCGGCTGCTCGATCGGGATGACCAGTACACCGCCAAACACGACGTGCGCGTCGTAACCATCGAGAACCTGCTCCAGTCGCGGGGCGTTTCGCTCGAACAGCAATACGACACGTACAGACAGCTCTACGACGAATATGCGTCGTTCCAGTTCAACAAAGCGATGGAAATGCTCGACAAGCAGATGGAGATCGCCCGCCGGCTCGGCGACCGCAGCCGGCAGAACGACGTACTGCTCGAACGAGCCATGCTCTACACCACATCGGGCACCTTTCTCGAAGCCAATGCCCTGCTCAACTCGACGATCGACACCCTTTCGCTCACTCCGGCGCAACGCATCGTCTACTACAACACCCGGCACCGTTTCTACTTCGATTTCGGCGAATATACCCATACGCCGGAGATGAACCACATAGCGGCGGCCAAAATCAGTTACTACCGCAACCGGCTTTTGGAGGAGGCGCCCGCCTCGTCGGAGATCCGCCAGTACATGGTCATCCGCGACTGCATCGACCGCAAGGAGTATGCACAGGCCGATCGGCTCAACCGCCAACTGTTGGCGCAGTTCAGCCCCGACAGCCACCCCTATGCCGTCTATGCCTACAACCAGGCCTTGATCGCCGAAGCGCTCGGCCAGCAACAGGAAACGACGCTTTGGTATGCCCGTTCGGCCATCGCCGACATCAAATCCGCGACCAAGGACAACGCTTCACTCTGCTGCCTGGCCCAGATCATGTTGCGCGAGCAGCAGATCGACCGGGCGTTCCGCTACATCACCATTTCGCTCAACGACGCTCTTTTCTACAACGCCAAACTGCGCCCGTGGCAAATCGCCAACATCCTCCCGATGGTGGAGCGATCCTATCTGGAAGCCCGCGCCCAGCAAGAGCGGAGCGGTCGCAACCACCTGATCGTCATATCGGTGCTGGCTACCGTGCTGTTCGGCATCTGCCTCTACGTGATGCGGCTCTACCAACGTTCACAGGCGTCGCAGCACAAGATCGAGTCGATGAACCGGCAGATTCAAGAGTACAACGATTCGCTCTCGGCCATCAACGAATGCACGCGCGAAATGAACACGGCGCTGGTCGAATCGAACGCCGTGAAGGAGGAGTATATCGCTTTTTTCCTCTCGATGTGCTCCAACTACATCGAGAAATTGGCGGCCTTCCAGCGCAACGTGCGCAACAAACTCGCCAAGGGCAAGATCGCCGAACTGCAAGCCGAATGCTCGCCGTCGACGTTGATGGATGCCGAACTGAACAACTTCTACGAGATGTTCGACAATGCGTTCCTGCAGCTCTACCCCGATTTCGTGGAGGAGTTCAACAGCCTGCTGAAGCCTTCGGCGCGCATCGAACTGAAAAAAGGCGAACGGCTCAACACCGAATTGCGCATCTTCGCGCTCATCCGCTTGGGAATCACCGATTCGTCGCGCATCGCCTCGCTGCTGCGCTACTCGGTCAACACCATCTACAACTACCGCGCACGCATCAAGAACAACGCGGCCGGCAGCCGCGACGACTTCGAAAAATCGCTCCGCACCATCGGCGTGCTGCGCCCTTCGGAATAAGGTGCAATGACGCGGTCGTTAACCCCGATTCGTTTCGGTTTTCCGCCCCGAAAAAGGGCGAAAAAGTCGTTCCGATTCCCTTGCCGATCCACTTTTCGCAAAGAGGTGCGGAGCAAACGGTCGCTGACAATCAGTCGATTGTCAGTTAATAAAAATTTTTAATTCCACCTTCGACCCGAGACGGAAACACCCTCGAAACGAGCGGTTTTGTTTCCGTCCACTTTTTTCATGTCCGGAGCAGCCATTTAATAATTAAAAATCAATAAATTAGGCTATTTCGAGGCTATATTCTTGCAACCGGCACCCGAAGTACCGTTACGACGCAATCCCAAAATGATTAGTTTTGAAAATGAAAAACAGGCCGACAATTCAATTGTTTTTTATTAATTCCTGCTTATATAATAAGAATATATACCAAAACAACGGTAAAAAATCATTTTCCACCTAAACTAACAAAAAATGCCTATGAAAACCTTGACTTTCAAACTCGCTCTAATCTTTCTGATTATGGCGTCGGCGAGGAGTGCATTCGCTCAGACCCAACCCGTTTCAGGTACCGTCAGGGACGCATCGGGCGTGCCGATTCCCGGTGCGCAGATCGTGGTCGAAGGTACCGCTCTCGGTACGACTACGGACATGGACGGACATTTCCAGTTGGATGTTCCGGACGCGGAAGAGGCCGTATTGACCGTATCGTTCATCGGATACGAATCCCAACAAATTTTCACGGGGGGGGGTAAGTCGGTCTATAGCATTGTTCTCGAAGAAGATACGGCCGCTATCGACGAGATCGTCGTGGTGGGTTACGGCATGCAGAAGAAAAGCGTCGTAACGGCCTCCATTTCGAGCATCACGGCCGACAAGCTGAAAAACCAGTCGCAAACACGTCTCGACAATGTGCTGCAGGGCATGACCTCGGGCGTTACCGTAACTACGACGTCGGGCGCTCCCGATGCCGGCGCACAGGTGCGCATCCGCGGCATCGGCTCGATCAACAATTCGGAACCGTTGTATATCGTGGACGGTCTGGCCATCTCGGGCGGCATCGACTACCTCAACCCCAACGACATCGAGCGGATCGAGGTGTTGAAAGACGCCGCTTCGGGGGCTGTCTACGGTGCCCGTGCAACGAACGGCGTCATCCTCGTAACCACCAAGCGGGGTGAAAAGGGCAGCGCCAAGGTCAACTACGACTTCTCCTACGGCTGGCAGAACCCCTGGCGCAAGCCCAAGGTGCTCAATGCCACCGAATATGCCATCATGATGAACGAGGGGGCCCTCAACAGCGGCAACAAACCCCGTTATGAAAATCCCTACGAATTCGGCAAGGGAACCGATTGGGTAAGCGCCATCTTCAACGACAACGCGCCCGTAATGAAACACGACCTCACGATCAGCGGGGCCTCCGACCAGGTAAATTATGCGTTGTCGGCCGGTTACCTTTCGCGCGAGGGTATCATCGGCGGCAATTACGACCGTTCGAAATACGAACGCATCACGCTGCGCGCCAACCTGGGTACAACGATCTTCGACCGCACCAAGCAGCGCGACTGGCTCAACAAGCTGACGCTGCAAACCTCCACCTCCTACGCGCGCATCCTTTCGAAAGGCATCTCGACCAACTCGGAGTACGGTTCGCCGCTCGGCTCGGCCATCGGCATGTCGCCGCTGGAACCGATTTTCGCCGACGCCGCCACGGAGGAGAGCTACAAGACGCTCTATCCCGAAGGTTTCCCCTACATCATCCGCGACAAGAACGGCCGGCCCTACACCATCGCCGACGGCACCATCTACAACGAGCAGACCAACCCGCTGGCCGCACTCGAGCAGCCCGGCGAGAAGTATCACACCGACAAGTTCGTGAGCAACTTCGTCGCCGACCTCGACCTCTACGACGGACTGAAATTCCGCACGTCGGTGGGTATCGACCTTGCCTTCTGGGGCAGCTACGGCTATGCGCAGCAGTATTTCCTCAGCTCGAAGAACTACGCCTACGACACCGTAACCGAAAGCACGACCTACGACAAGGACGGCAACGAGACCACCGTCTCCAAAACCAATTACGCGACCTCGGCCTGGCAGAGCATGAACCGCTCGCTGCTGTGGCAGGTCGAAAACGTCCTCTCCTATGAAAACAGCTTCGGCAAACACTCGATCGCCGTTCTATTGGGTCAGTCGGCGCTGTCCACTTCGTCGATGAACGTCGGCGCATCGGCCAAAGGGCTGATGTACCCCTACGACGAGTGGAAAATCTCGGTCAACAATACCCTCGGACAGCAGAAAGACGGCGACCGCAACGGCTGGGGCAGTTGGAATTCGATTCCCTACCGGCTGGCCTCCTACTTCGGCCGCGTGTCGTACAACTACGACGAACGCTACATGATCGAGGCGACGGTACGCCGCGACGGTTCGAGCCGCTTCGGCTCCGATAACAAATGGGGCAACTTCCCGTCGGTGAGCATCGGCTGGAATGCCAAGAACGAATCGTTCCTGCGCGACGTGAAGTGGCTTTCGGCCATGAAACTGCGCGGATCGTGGGGGATCAACGGCAACGACAACATCGGCGACTTCCGTTATGCGGTCTACATGAACTCGGGGAACAACTACGTTTTCGGTTCGGGCGCCAACGGCACCGAAACGATCGTTACGGGCGCCAAGCCTTCGGGGTTGGCCAATCCCGACGTGAAATGGGAGGAATCGCGTCAGGTGGACGTGGGTTTGGACTTGGCGTTCCTCAACAACAAACTGACCTTCACGATCGACTACTATGACAAAAAGACCAAAGGCATGTTGCTCGACATGCCCGTACCGCAGTATTCGGGCGACTCGGCCCCCATCGGCAACCTCGGCGACATGAAGAACTACGGCATCGAGATGGAGATCGGGTACCGCTACCGCCGCGGCCATTTCGGATGGCACGTATCGGCCAACGCCACCTACAACAGGAACAAGCTCACCTATTTGGGCGACGACTCGGCGGCGCTCTACGGTTCGAGCCACAAGATCGGCCAGTTGACGCGCGGCATCGTCGGGCTGCCGTTCCCCTACTTCTACGGGTGGAAAACCGCCGGCATCTTCCAGAACATGAATGAGGTCAACTCCTACGTCAATGCCGACGGCCAGTTGCTGCAGCCCAACGCCCTGCCAGGCGACGTTCGGTTCGTGGACATCGACGGCAACGGCGCGATCGACGACGACGACCGCACGATGATCGGCAAGGGGATGCCCGACTGGACCTTCGGTCTGAACCTCGGCTTCGAATGGAAAGGCTTCGACTTCAACCTGTTGTTGCAAGGGCAGGCCGGCTGCGAAATCTTCAACGTAACGCGCCGGACGGACCTCTACTACATCAACCTTCCGAAGACCATCCTCAACCGTTGGACGGGCGAAGGTTCGACCGACAAATACCCGCGTTTCAGCTACGAATCGGCCAACCAGAACTACCGCGTATCGGATCTCTGGCTCGAAGACGGCTCGTTCCTGCGCGCCCGCAACCTGCAGTTGGGGTACACGCTGCCGCAGCGCATCACCCGCAAGGCCGGCATTTCGCGGCTGCGAATCTACTTCCAGGCCGAAAATCTCTTCACGTTGACCGACTACTCGGGCTGCGATCCCGAAGTAACGGGCGGCAACGGCTTCGGAACCGAAATCGGCATCGACCGCGGCGTCTATCCGCAGTCGCGCACGTTCTCGGTCGGTGTAAACCTCTCGTTCTAACCTGAAAAACGAATGACAATCATGAAAAAAGCAATCATAAAAACAACGATCATCGCACTCGGCTCACTTGCAGCGGTGGTTCTTTCGGCCTGCACCGACGACTTCGTTACCGTAAAGCACAACAGTTCCGAGCCGCTCGACGAATATTTCATCGACGAAGGCCGCATGTACCAGGCGCTCACGGCCGCCTACGACCCGTTGGAGTGGTTCGACTACTTCTACCAGTACGACAATCTCAACTTGGTGTCGGACATCATGGCCGACGACATCTACTGCGGCGGCAGCAACGAAGGCGACCAGCCCATCCTGGTCAAGACCCACTACTACACGGCCACCTCGACCGACTGTTGCAACCAGATCTGGGTCATCGCCTACTCGGGAATCAACCGCGCCTGCCACGTGTTGGAGAACCTCGACCGCGTAGCCGGCATGAGCGACGAGCATAAGGCCCGCTATCGCGCCGAGGCCACCGTGCTGAAGGCCTACTATTACACGATCCTCTGGAAGTTCTGGGGCAATATTCCCTACTACGACCAGAACCTCACGGCCCCCTATTTGGCCGCTCAGCTCGGCCACGACGAAGTCTACGAACACATCGTCTCCCGACTGGAAGAGGCCATCGCGATGAAGAGCCTGCCCATGAAGGCGTCGGCCGGCGAAGAGGGCCGCGTAACGCTGGCGATGGCCTACATGCTCTATGCAGAAGCGGTGATGTATCAGAACGACACGAGCCGTTATGCCCAGGCGTTGAGCTACATGAAAGAGATCATCGCGTCGAAACAATATGCGTTGATGAACGATTTCGCCGAAATCTGGAAAGAGAGCGGCGAATGGTGCTCCGAGTCGATCTGGGAAATCAACTATGTGTCGGAGGGCGGCGCCCGCAGTTAGGACGCTCCCATCGCTACGGGCGGTACGGTCTATCCGGTGCTGATCGGCATTCCCAAGGCCTTGGGCGAGTTCGGCGAAGGTTGGGGCTTCGGACCCGTGGCCGCTTCGGCTTACGAAATATACGACGACAGCGACATCCGCCGCGACGGGGGTATCCTCAACCTGGAAAAATACGCCGAAGACAACGGCATCGACCTCAGCGGCTACAGTCCCCGCTGGCAGAACACGGGTTACTGGCTTCTGAAATACATCGTGCGCCTCAACTACAACCACGGTTATTTGGGCGATCCCAACATGAACCAGGGCAACAACCTGCGTGTCTACCGTTATGCCGAGACCCTGCTCAACGCGGCCGAATTGTCGGTTCTGCTGGGCCAGGACGGCTCGGCCTATCTGCAAGAAGTGCGCGACCGCGCTCACTGCACCGACACGGGCATCTCGCGCGAAGCGATCATCGAAGAACGCCACAAGGAGTTCGTGGGCGAGGGCAAGCGCTACTGGGATTTGGTGCGCAGCGGCCTTGCGCCGACGGTACTGACCGCCGCCAACCACCTCTACCGCCAGACCGATTGGAGCGAATCGAAGAAGTATTGGCCTATCCCGCAGTCGGAGCTCGACAAGGATCCCTCCATGCAGCAGAACGCCTACTAACCGTTAAATTTCTTACGAACATGAAAACATTTTGGAAAAACATAGCGACCGCACTGGCCTTGCCGTTCCTCGCGGCCGCCTGTACAACCGATTATCCCGAACCCGATGTCAACGGATTGCCGCAGGCTTCGGAACTCGACGTAACGATCGCCGTCGATCAGGAGACCAACTACGTTACTTTCACGCTCAACAACAAGGGGATGGTTCCCCTGTGGATTTTCGGCGAGGAGAAGGTCGACGGCAAAGCCAACAAAAGTTACGCCTACACCCAGAACGGCATCGCTCTGCGATTCCGCGAGGCCGGCGAACACACCGTCGAGGTGAAAGCTTACAATGTCAACGGCATCTCCGTCGGTTCGAAGATCGCGACCTTCGCGTTGGAGAACGATTATCACGATCCGTTCGACGATACCCCCTACCGGAACGCCATTTCCAACAACTCCGAACGGGCATGGGTATGGAACTCGTCCGTCAGCGGGCACTTCGGCTGCGGCGATCCGAATGCCGAGACGGTTACGGGGCTCGACTGGTGGTCGGCCGGCGCCAACGAAAAGGCCGGATGGAGCCTTTACGACGACGTTCTGACGTTCAACGTCGACGGCACCTACACCTACGACCCGACCGACGGTCAAGTCTATGTCAACAAGGAATCGGGCTACAAACCCGAATATTACCTCGGCGACGATCAGGACTACGTGGCGCCCATCGAGAAGTACGAAGCGAAGTATTGGTTCGAGCAGGAGTGGAACGACGCCGGCATCGAAGAGATTTACCTCTGCTTCGACGAGGGTACCAACGTATCGTACATTCCCAATCCGGATGCGCTCGCCACACCGCGTTACAAACTCATGGAGAGTTCGGTATCGGCGCTGCGCAAAGAGATCCGGATGTATATCGCCAACTCGGCCATCGCCTGGTTTTACAACTTCGTGCCCATGGGCAGCGGCGAGGAGGCTTCCGAATCGTTCAACGGCGTAGGCTTCTCGAACGGCATGGTCGAAACCGAACTGAAACAGGGCGACGCGATCGAAGTCAAGGGCATCGACCTGACCTCCATCTGGATCGACCCCGACTTCTTCACGCTCAACGGCGACAAGCTCGAATTCAACGCCGTCGATGGCGAATACCGCGTCTTGTGGGACGGCAAATGGCTCAAAGTTCTTCCGTTGAAGAACGGCGAACCGGCCACCTACGAGAACAACGGCGATCTGTGGATCATCGGCGACGGCGGCGGCAAGCCCTCGCTGTCGAACCTGATCGGCTGGACGACCGAAAACGCACTGCCGTGCGCCCGCATCGACGACAAGACCTACCGCATCACGCTCTACATGCCGGCCGAGGGCGGCTCGATCAAGGTATTCGGTCAGGCCGGCTGGGGTACCGAATGGACGAAGGACAAGTACGGCGCGGTAACGGGCAACGGGTTGTTCCACATTCCCGAAGCGGACGGCAACATCCACACCGACCAAGCGACGCCGGGCCTCTACACCTTCACGTTCACCGACAACGGCGGCATCCTCGACCTGACGGTCGAAGCGGCCGAACCGGTAGGGCCCACGCTCTTCGATCCCGCATCGCCAGCCAATCTGTGGCCGGCGACCTGCACGATGGATTACTACTTCGCACAGGGCGACGGCTGGGCGCAGCTTCCCAACCCCGACTTCGAGCAGGCCGGCAGCGTCTACACCCTCACCATGAACGACGAAACCAACCTGCAATGGCAAGGACAGGTGAAGTTCACGACCGGCATCGCGTCGAGCGCAGGCAAGAACTACGACTTCTACATCTCGATCACCTGCACGAAAGACCATCCGGGCATAACCGTCAAATTAGTCGATGCCTCCGATGACGGCAACTTCTATTTCGACGGCCGACACAGCGTAACGGCCGACGAGGAGTTCGTTTACAAGGTCGCCAATTTCCCAGGCAAAAACATCGACAATTTGCAACTCGTCCTCGACTTCGGCGGCTGCCAGGCCGGAACGGTCGCCACCATCAAGGACATCCTCTTCCAGGAGCACCGGATCGCCGAGATGAACTGATTCGCAAACGGGAGGGAACGGAATCGCCAAGAGGTTCCGCTCTCTCTTGTTCGTTTTTTAAGCGATTAGCTACAAATTTACACCGACGGGATTCCCAACCCGTACAACCTTGCGGGTTCCGACCGAAGCCCCCGCGAAGGCGGGGGTGCGGGGGTGGGTCAAATCTGCAATCGCGGCTTCGCCGCGAGCGGCACGACCGACGGCCATGTAAAACCGTTTGCCAACTCGATTCGGTGGAAAGTTGTATATAGTTACCTTTGTTTTTATTACCTTCAACCCATGAAACGCATGTTATCGACGTTCATTGCCGCAGCAACGCTTCTCATCGGGGCCTGTTCCGGAACGGACGCCCCTGCTCCCGCCCCGAGTGGCGAGCTCGCATTCAGCCCCGAAGCATTGACGCTCTCCAGCGACGGCGCGACGCTGTTCGTCTCGGTCGAGGCCAACGCCGACTGGGGCGTATCCTCGGAGGATGCCTCGTGGTGCCGAGTCGCTCCAAGCGGAGGCACGGCAGGCACGTCGTCCGTCAAAGTAACGATCGACGAAAACCAAACGGACGACCTCCGCACGACCGGCCTCGTATTCCGCATCGGCAGCGACAAAAAGAGGCTGCCCGTAACACAGAACTATCGAATCGAAGCGATCGAAATCGCCGACCCCGCTTTCAAATCGTGGCTGCTCGCCACTTGCGACACCGACGGCGACGGCATTTTGAGCATCAAGGAGGCAGCTGCCGTAACGCGCATCGACGTTTCCGGCAAAGGAATCCGCACGCTCGCAGAATTAACCACTTATTTCAAAAATGTCGTCTATCTCGACTGTTCGAACAACACGTTGACCGAGCTCGACATCGCCGCGCTCACCGGCCTCACTTACTTGAACTGCTCCGGCAACCGGCTGACCCAGCTGGACATCCGCAACCAGATTTCGTTGGAGACTTTCGACGCGACGGGCAATCCCGACCTCACGCAAATCCTTGTCTGGAGCGGTTTCAAGCCCGGCGCAGGCTTCGCCAAGCCTGCGAATGCCGCATACATCGAACCCGAGATTCCCACACCGGCGGGCTATCGGCTCGTGTGGGCCGAGGAGTTCAACGCTTCCGGCGAATCGCTCCCCGACACCGGCCGATGGTGGTACGAAACCGGCGACAGCGGCTGGGGCAACAACGAATTGCAGGATTATGTGGCCGGCGGCCAGTACCGCGGCGAGAAATTAGCTCTCGTATCGGACGGCACGCTGAAAATCATCGCCAAGGAGATCGACGGCAAGGTGCGCTCCGTCCGCATGAACACCTCCGAATCGTGGACTTACGGCTACTTCGAGGCCCGACTGAAACTCTGCTCGGGCAAAGGCACGTGGCCCGCTTTCTGGATGATGCCCAAAAACTTCAAGGAGTGGCCCGGCGACGGCGAGATCGACATCATGGAGGAGGTGGGCTACCACCCCAACTACGTCTCGTCGAGCATCCACTGCAACGCCTACAATCACGCCATCGGTACCCAGAAGACCCACGAAATTTTCTTGGCTTCGGCCCAAAGCGAATTCCACACCTACGCCGTAGAGTGGACTGAAGATGCGTTGATCTTCCGCTTCGACGGCCAAGAGCACTTCCGCTTCGTCAACGATCGGAAAGGCAACCGCGACACCTGGCCTTTCTTCAATCCCTTCTACCTCAAGCTCAACCTCGCTTGGGGCGGCAACTGGGGAGGGGCGCAGGGGCTCGACCCGACGTGCCTGCCGGCGGTCTACGAAATCGACTACGTGCGTGTCTTCCAGAAAAACGAATAGCAAACCCCTTAAAAAATACTATCCGCATGAACCTCTTCAAACAAACGGTTGCCGGCACTCTGCTGGCCCTCGCTGCGATCGGCTGCGCACCCAAAAGCGACCTCGACCGCAAAGTCGATGACCTCCTTGCGCAGATGACCCTGCGCGAAAAAATCGGACAGATGCACCAGGTATCCGGCGGCGCCGACCTTTTCGAAGCGGCCGCCAAAGGCGAGATCGGTTCGATCCTCAATTGCGTCGATCCCGAGGCGATCAACGCCGTGCAGCGGGCTGCCGTGGAACAGAGCCGGCTGCACATTCCCATTCTCGTGAGCCGCGACGTCATTCACGGCTTCCGCACCATCTTTCCCATTCCGTTGGGCCTCGCCGCGACGTTCGATCCGGCGCTCGTCGAACAGGGCGCCCGCGTCGCCGCCATCGAAGCCACGGCATCGGGCGTGCGCTGGACCTTCTCGCCCATGCTCGACATCGCCCGCGATCCGCGTTGGGGCCGCGTGGCCGAGGGTTCGGGCGAAGACCCCTACCTGGATGCCCTGATGGGCGTCGCCATGGTCAAGGGCTACCAAGGCGACGACTTCACCGATCCCTCCTCGATGGCCGCCTGCCTCAAGCACTTCGTAGGTTACGGCGCTGCCGAGGGCGGTCGCGACTACAACTCCACCATGATTTCGGAACGTTCGTTGCGCAATACTTATCTGCCGGCGTTCCAGGCCTGCGTCGACGCCGGTGCGCTCTCTCTCATGACCTCGTTCAACGAAATCGACGGCATTCCCTCGACAGGCAACAGTTTCCTGTTGCGCGACATCCTGCGCGGCGAATGGGATTTCGACGGCATGGTCGTAACCGATTGGAACTCCTCCGGCGAGATGGTCGCCCACGGCTATGCCAAGGATCTGAAACATGCCACCGAACTGGCCGTGAATGCCGGTGTCGATATGGATATGATGTCGTTCGGCTTCGCCACGTTCATCGAAGAGTTGGTCAAGGAGGGTAAAATCGCCGAGAAGAGCATCGACGAGGCTGTCCGCAACATCCTGCGGCTCAAATTCCGGTTGGGGCTTTTCGAAAATCCCTACGTCGACGCCCAACACGCACGGGCCAAGGTCTACGCTCCCGAGCACCTTGCGGCCGCCAAGCAGAGCGCCGTCGAATCGGCTATCCTCCTGCAAAACCGCAACAACGTACTGCCTCTTGACAAAACACGCACCATTTTGGTTACGGGCCCCATGGCCGACGCACCCTACGACCAGCTAGGCACGTGGGCCTTCGACGGCGAACCCGAACATACGGTAACACCGCTCCAGGCATTGCGCGAGGAGTACAACGTCATCTACGAACCCGGACTGAAATACAGCCGCGACACCGATACGCGCAGCTTCGCCAAAGTACGTGCCGCAGCGGCGTGCGCCGAGGCCGTCGTGGTCTGCGTCGGCGAGGAGGCCATTCTCTCGGGCGAGGCCCATTCGCTTTCGAAACTCCACTTGCAGGGAGCCCAGAGCGAATTGATCGCCGAGGTACGCAAGAGCGGCAAACCCGTGATCGTGGTGGTCATCGCCGGTCGGCCGCTCACCATCGAGCGCGACTTGGCCAACTGCGACGCCCTGCTCTATTCGTTTCACCCGGGGACGATGGGCGGTGCTGCTATCGCCGACCTCATCAAAGGCAAAGCTGCTCCTTCGGGCAAAACACCCATGACCTTCCTGCGCGATGCCGGACAGGCCCCATTCTATTACAACCACAACAACACGGGCCGCCCCTGCAACGGTACCGAGACCCTGCTCGAAGATATTCCGTTGCACGCCGGACAGACCTCGCTCGGATGCACCTCCTATTACCTCGACACCGGTTACGGGCCGCTGTTCCCGTTCGGTTATGGCCTGTCGTACACCACGTTCGAGTACGGCAACATCAAGCTCAACCGATCTTCGTTCGGCCTCGATGATACCATCGTCGTGGAGTTCGACCTCACCAACACCGGTTCGCGCGATGGGGTCGAAGTGGCACAGCTTTACACGCGCGACTTGGTAGGTTCGGTCGTTCGTCCCGTCAAGGAGTTGAAACGCTTCGAACGGGTAGCGTTAACCCCCGGCGAGACCAAGCACTTGCGCTTCGAATTACCCGTAGCCGAATTGGCTTTCTGGAATCGCGACATGCAGTTCGTCGTCGAGCCCGGCGCCTTCCAACTGTGGGTCGCCGGCGACTCCGCTTCGGGCACCGCTCATCCGTTCAGCGTGGAATAAATGGATAAAAGTGTTTGTACGCCCCTTCCAAGATCGCCCCGACTGCTTTTTCGGCAGTCGGGGCGATCTTTTTCGCTTATTCATTCCAAAAGAAAAAAGAGGACGAATCCGAAAATTCGTCCTCGAAAGTCGCTTTGTGCGGATAAAGGGACTCGAACCCCCACGCCCGAAGGCATCAGATCCTAAGTCTGACGTGGCTACCAATTACACCATATCCGCAAAATTCGCACGACTTCCGCAAAGATACGAAAAAGCCGAGCACAATGCCAAATTTATTTGAACATTGCCGAGACGCAGTATCTTCGACGAAGTCAAAGATACGGATAAAATAAAAAGCGCAGCATCCGATCGCTACCATAAATTCATTAATTTTGTCGATCGAATCGTATCGAAGATACGGAATCATATCCATCGAATAAAAAGATGCCGCAACAGATCACACTCGTACTCTCGCCCAAGCAGGCCGCCGACGTATCTTATCGCACGGCGCTCGCCGCTCGCAAACTGGGCCTCCGCAAAGATGAAATCGCCCTCGTACGGGTCGTGAAACGCTCCATCGACGCACGGCAACGCGCACCCAAAGTCAACCTTTCGCTCGAAGTCTACGTCGACCGCGAACCTGCGCCTGCTCCCGTGCATTTCGATTATCCCGATGTCTCGCACGGCACCGAAATCATCATCGTGGGTTCGGGTCCGGCCGGACTTTTCGCAGCGTTGCGGTCGATCGAGTTGGGCTACCGTCCCATCCTGCTCGAACGCGGCCGCGAGGTATCGGCCCGCAAGGTCGACATCGCCCGCATCAACCGCAACGGCGCGGTCGATCCCGAATCGAATTACGCTTTCGGCGAAGGCGGTGCAGGCACCTTCTCCGACGGCAAGCTCTTCACCCGCAGTAAGAAACGCGGCGACTATCATCGGGCGTTACAGGCGTTGGTCTTTCACGGCGCCGCACCCGAAATCCTCTACGAAGCCCATCCGCACATCGGCACCGACAAACTCCCCTATATCATCGCCCGCATCTGCCGGACGATCACCGATGCCGGCGGTTCGGTACTTTTCGAGCGCAAAGTTACCGACCTGCTGCTGCGCGACGGTCGGATTCGCGGCGTACGATGCGGCGACGAGACGATCGAAGGGGCCGCCGTCGTGCTCGCCACGGGCCACTCGGCGCGCGATATTTACGAATTATTGCACAAGCGCGGCGTACGGTTGGAGGCCAAACCGTTCGCTATGGGCGTGCGCATCGAGCATCCGCAAGCCCTCATCGACTCCATCCAATACCACTGCGCCGAACGGGGCGAATACCTACCGGCGGCCTCCTATTCGCTGGTCAGCCAGCAAAACGGACGCGGTGTCTATTCGTTCTGCATGTGTCCCGGCGGATTCATCGTTCCGGCCATGACCGATGCCGCCCAGTCGGTCGTCAACGGCATGTCGCCGAGCGGCCGCACCTCGCCCTACGCCAATTCGGGATTGGTAACCGAAGTGCGGCTCGCCGATTTCGAACACCTGCGGCCCGAATGGGGCGAACTGGCCGGACTGCGGTTCCAGCAACAATTCGAAGAACGGGCCCGTCGGCAAGGCGGCGATCACCAAATCGCTCCTGCGCAACGGGTTACGGATTTCGTGGCCGGCCGGCCGAGCCGTACGCTCCCCTCGACCTCGTACATTCCGGGCATCACGCCTTCGCGGCTGGATCACTGGATGCCCGCATTCATCGCCGACGGGTTGCGATCGGGGCTCAAGGCATTCGGACAACGGATGCGGGGATTCGTAACCGATCAGGCAGTGGTCGTCGGCGTGGAATCGCGCACATCGACGCCCGTACGCATTCCGCGCGACCCCGCGACGCTCATGCACCCCGAAATCGAGGGCTTGTTTCCCGCAGGCGAGGGAGCAGGTTATGCCGGCGGTATTATCTCAGCCGCGCTCGACGGCGAACGCATCGCCGAAGCCATCGCCCGTTACGTCGATTGACCCGAAACCCCGAAGAAAAATTCGCCTTACACCTAAAAATAAGGCGATAAAAAATTTCGAGTCAGAAAAATTTTTCTAACTTTGTATAGACGCGATACATTATAGTGTGATGAATGCTCCCGAAAACATACGGAATTTTTCTTCCATCGGCAGGCGAAATATCGGTCGTTCTCCTTTGCGGAACGAACACGCGATTCTCGGCCGTTTCGGGGTGTGCGAAAAGCGTGAAAAAATTTCCGAATATTCGTCTAAATATTTGGAAATCTGCAAAATTTTTGTAAACACACACACACACACACACACACACACACAATCTCGCCGCGCGTCAATATAACAAAAAGTTTTTCGTTGACAACCGGTTAGCGATTTTATTCTTTTTCGGATTTCTCCGCTTTTCGCTTCCAAAATCATCCGATAACACTTTTGTCTCCCCCGCTTGCGGTATGCCGGCGGACGGGGATTTTTTACGTTTATCCGCCGCATGATTAAAAAAATCCTGACATATTACGCCGAACGATTGGACGAATACCTCGCCCGCACGCATCGCCAGCCGGAAGGACTCGCCACGGTCGGGATCATCGGAAACATGGGGGAGGCGAAACCCGACAAGATGGTCGTTTCGCTGGTCAATTTAGAGAAAGAGGCTTCAGGCGATGCCGCCCAATATACGGCCTGCGGCGACGGTTACATCAGCCGAACCGCCCCGTTGATGATGAACCTGCACATCATGCTGGCCGCCGTGTACAACGAAAAACGGTATGCCGCTTCGCTCTCCATGCTGTCGGACACGCTGTCGTTCATCCAGTCCGTTCCTGCGTTCGAAGTAGACGGCAGCCGCTACACGGTCGAGGTGGTGCCGATGTCCACGACCGATCTGCACCATATCTGGACGACCATGGGCGGCCAGTATTACCCGTCGGTCATCTGCAAACTCCGCGGATTGGTCATAACGACCCGCGATCTCCTGTCGAGCGGAAGCGCGGCGAAAGAGGCGCAAATAAACCTGTAAACGCGACGAACCGACATGGGAGCCTACGAACGACTATACAGCCTGCGCATCCTGCACGACTACTTCGATGGTGCGGTCTGCCGTGCGGTGCAGTGCCGGCCTACTGTGCCGGGAGCCGAACTGATGCGCCGCAGAGAGTTGCTCCTCAAACAGACGGCCAAAAACGAATGGTCGGTTCTTTACGACCCGTCGGGTGCCGGACCGGACATCGGGGCCGACCGGCTGTCTTTCGAATTGCGGCTTGCGGAGCCGGATTTCGTGCTCTGCACGCATTGGCCGGGATTCCGTCCCGACGCCGCCTACCGACTGAATCTGCCCTCGGGAGGGGGCGATCTCGAAGCGACCGAAGCTATCGCCCTTTCCGAAGAACGACGCACGATCGGTTCCGGATTCTGCGTCGCCACGCTGACTCCGTCCGAAGAGACGATCGGTGCGGCACGGGCCGGAACGCCACTCGGCTGCACGCTCCGTTTCCATGCGCCAGCCTACCGATGGGAATACCTCTTCCTACCGGAATCCGATACCGCATTCGACTGCCAAACGTTGTGTTTGGAAGCCGTCGACGGAAGAAAGCCCTACCGTTTTACCGCTTTCGAACAGGTGCAGGCGTTCGACCGAGCAGCTTATCGGACGACCTCCGAACAAGCCATCCCGCTGCGAGAACGCTACGGATTCCGTTTGCGTCTCAGCTCGTCGACCGGAGCGAACCGCCCGAAACGGACGCTCCTGCGAGACGTGCCGCCTCCGATTCCCGGGAAGCATCGGAGCGCCGGGCCCGAATTTTTCAGACAAGTCTGCTGTCTCTGACTCCGAACAACAAACCCTCGAACAATAAGACCAACCCTTAAAACTCAAAAGCGTATGGCACAAATGAAGACCCCGGGCGTTTACATCGTGGAGAAGAACGCCTTTCCCAACTCGGTAGTCGAGGCCGCGACGGCGATTCCGGCTTTTATCGGCATCACCGAAAAAGCCCGCAACGGAGCGGATTCCCTGGCGAACAAGCCCTGGAAAATCACCTCCATGACGGATTTCCAGCAGTATTTCGGCGGAGCGTACGCACCGGAATTCAAATTGTCCGTCGTAGCCGATCCGGAAGCGGACGCCTCGAAAACCCTCTACGGCATTCCGTCCACCGACGGCAAAAAGTTGCTGAAAGTCGACCGGCCGGAAACCTCGTTCTCGCTCTACTACCATTTGGTGATGTTCTTCGCCAACGGCGGAGGCACCTGCTACATCGTATCCGTGGGCACCTACGCCGACGGTGCGCCGGTGGATAAAGAGAAGGTGGCCACTGCCCTTGCGGCTTTGGAAAAAGAGCAGGAGATCACGATGGTGGCCGTACCCGAAGCCGCTTCGCTTCCGGACTGCAAAGATATCCAGACTCAAGTGCTCGCCCACTGCGGCAAGATGATGAACCGTTTCGCCCTCCTCGACGTGCAGCCGAAAGCCGCCGCGAACGAAACGATGGATCAACAGATAGAGACGTTCCGGACAAATATCGGAACGAACTTTCTCTCCTACGGCGCGGCCTATTATCCGTGGCTGAACACCTCCGTCCTTTCCGACAAAGAGATCGACGGCACGGTGCTGACCTGGGATTACGGTCAGGATGCACCCGATCTTCAGGCGTTTTTCGATGCAGGGTCCGGTTTTCCGAACTACTTCGCCGGTGCCTTCGCCGAAATCAAAGAGCGCAAGCGTGTGTCGAAACCGGCGCAAAAGGACGAGACCGGAAAGGAGACGGCCCCGGCCGAATACGCGGATATGACCGACGACGAAGTAACGGCGGCCAAGAACAACCTGCACAACGCCCTGCTGCAAAATCTGCCCGGCTATCCGTATTTCGTGAACAAAGTCAAGGACGAATTGAACCGGCTTCCGCCCTCGGCAGCGATGGCGGGTCTTTACACCTTGGTGGACAATACGCGCGGCGTATGGAAAGCGCCCGCCAACGTCTCGATCAACTACGTGAACAGCCCGACCGAAACGATCGACAACGGCCTGCAGGAGGATCTGAACATGCCGATGAACGGCAAGGCGGTCAATGCCATCCGCACGTTCCCGGGCGAGGGGATCAAGGTCTGGGGCGCCCGCACGCTGGACGGCAATTCGCAGGACTGGCGTTATGTGAATGTGCGCCGCACGATGATGTTCCTCGAGGAGTCCGTGAAAAACGCGGCGAAGGCCTACGTGTTCGAACCGAACGTATCGGCAACCTGGATGAACGTGAAATCCATGATCGACAGCTTCCTGCGCAGCGTATGGAAACGCGGCGGACTGGCGGGAGCCACACCGGAGGATGCCTACGAGATTCACGTAGGTCTGGGCGATACGATGACCGGCGACGACATCTTGAACGGCATCATGCGTATCACGGTGCTGGTGGCTATCACGCATCCGGCGGAATTCATCGAAATCACCTTCCAGCAGCAAATGCAGAAAAGTTGACGGCCAATCCGACGGCTCGAATAAGAAAGCGTCGAGAGATGAAAACCGTTAAAACCGGCATTAGCAACCCAAAACCAGTAAATAATACCTCGATTAGCAACTAAACCAATTAACAAAAATATGGCAGACGACGGATCAGTTCAGAGTGCGGCGACATGGCCGGTGCCTGAATTCCACTTCAGCGTGGAAATATCGGACGTAGGAAAAATTTCCTGCAAGGAGGTCTCGGGCCTCGACATCGAGTTCGACGTGATCGAATACCGCTCGGGCGACATGCCGGGCTTCACGAAGGTCAAGATGCCGGGATTGAAGAAGAGCGGCGACATCACCTTGAAGAAAGCGATATTCAAGAACGACAAGAAGTTGTGGGATTGGATCAACACGATCAAGATGAACACCATCAAACGGGCGAGCGTAACCATCGCCCTGTTGGACGAAAACGGCGACCCTGCCCAGAGTTGGAAACTGACCAACGCATGGCCCAAGAAGTACAGCGTCGACGGCTTCAAGGCCGACGGCAACAACGTGTCGATGGAGACCATCGTGTTGGCGCACGAAGGCGTAACGCCGGCATAGCGCGCACACGACCGAAGCGTTGAAGCATGACCCCCGACAGCAAGACATGGACGCCGCCGGTATCGTTCCACTTTTCGGTGGAGTTCCAGTGGGCGGACAACAGCCGCTCCTCGGCCTCCTTTGCGGAGGTCGAGGGCTTGGGCCAGGAGATCGTGCTTTCGGGCGGTGTCTCGAGAGCGGAGGCATTGCCCGGGTTCCCCACAGCGATGAAAATGCCGGACATTACGCTGAAACGCTCGTTGGAACCGTTGAGCGAACCGATCAGCCGGTGGCTCAACCGGAGTTTTAATTTCTTGGACAACGGGTGGATCGAACCGTGCAAACTCGTGATCTGCCTGTTGGACAAAGAGGGCGAAGCCACGGCCGCGTGGGTCTGCATGCAAGCCGTTCCGCTCAAATGGACGCTGCATCCGCTCGATGCGTCGGAGAGCAGGCTCGCCATCGAGACCCTGACGCTGCGGTACACCCGGCTGATACGAAGCAAATAAGGCCGCCGACCCACAGCGAAGAGCGGCCGAAAAGGCAAACGGTAGACGGTTGAAAGTCGAGACGCATGGAATCATTGAAACTGACGGCCTACAAGGACGGCAAGTACGAGAGCCGAGAGGGCGAAACGCTCTCCCTGCCCATCGTGATCCAGCGCATGGAACTCGGCGGGAAGATCGTCTACAACCGCGACAAGCAGCTCGGCAGCATCGGGGGCGTCGCGAATTTCGAGCAGTACGAGCCCAAAACATTGCTGTTGGAGTTCGTCATCGACTGCACCGGCGTCGTCGAGGGGACCCGAAAGGGCGACAAGGCACACGACCGGATCAAAGCGATCGAACGCAAACTCTACGACTACAACAGCGATGCGCATCGGCCGGCTTTCGTGGCAGTCTGTTACGCGGAGCTCCTGTTCAAAGGGCAGTTGACCTCGATGAAGGTCGATTACACGCTCTTTTCGACCAAAGGGATTCCGCTGCGAGCCACGGTGGAACTCGCCTTCAAAGGGTACATGTGCAGCGAAGAGGAGCGGAAACGCTACGCCAAACAGTCGCCCGACATGTCGCGGCTGATTACCGTCAAGGAGGGCGAGACATTGGCTTACCTGTGCCACAAGCTGTACGGCGATTCGCTGTTGGTGCGTCAGGTGGCGCGGTTCAACCGCCTCGACGGATTCCGAAACATTCCGGCCGGAACGCAGTTGCTGTTCCCGCCGCTCAAAAAGGAGTGAAACAAACAATCGGCTATGGCAGACTCACCCTCGAAATATGCGGATCGGATTCTTGCTTGGACGGTCTACGCCGGAGGCAAGGCACTCGACAGTTCGTTCGAATTGGTCTCGGCTCGCATCCATTCGGGATTGAACCGGATCGGGGAAGCCACGTTGTGCTTCAACGCCGGCGACATGGACAGACAGACCTTCGACGAGAGCGATTCCGGCCGTTTCAAGCCGGGGACGTCCATCCGCATAGACGCCGGCGAGTTGAACGACCTCAAAACTCTTTTCGAAGGCCGCATCTTGGAAACCGGCCTCCGCATCGGCAAGGGCGGCCGCTCCCTGATGACGGTCGAATGCCGGGACAACGCCTATCCCGCCACCCAAGGGCGCAAGAATCGTATTTTCGAGCAAAAGAGCGATTCGGAGATGATTCGGGAGGTCTTGTCCGCCTACGGCAGCGTATCGGTGGACGGCACGGACTATCAACATCCTGAAATGGTGCAATACTACTGCACCGATTGGGCGTTCGCCTTGTCGCGCGCCGACGCCTGCGGGATGTTCCTCCTCACCACGGGCAACCGCATCACGGTATTCCGGCCGAAACTGGACGCATCGCCCGTGCTGACCGTTACCTACGGCAACGACCTCATCGCGTTGGATTGCAGGCTTTCGGTCGGAGAACAGTTCGCGGGATACGATGCCGTTTCGTGGAATCCGGATGAGCAGGAACCGGTCAAGGCATCGGCCTCCGCCCCCTCGCTGAATGCCCAAGGCGACCTTTCGAGCCACGAACTCTCGTCGGACGGGAAACTGCTATTGCAAACCGATGCCCCGACGGACAAATCCGTGCTGAAGAGCTGGGCGGACAGCTGGGCGTTGAAAGCGGGTTTGGCGCGTTATCGCGGGAAGTTCCGCTTTTATGGTGCCGCGGAGGCGGTGCCCGGCTGCATCATCGAGCTGAAAGGCTTGGGAAAACGCTTCAATGGCCAAGCGTTCATCGGCTCCGTTACGCACCTCATCGAAAAGAACGAATGGATCACCGAAGCGAGTATCGGCATCGACCCGTCCGCTGCCGCCGACGAACCCGATGCGACCGCTCCCCCTGCGGCAGGGCTGTTGCCCGGCATGGAGGGGCTGCACACGGCGGTGGTGCGGAAGCTCGACGGCGATCCGGCCGGCGAGTACCGCATACAGATCGAACTGCCGTGGCTCGAAGGCGACAAAAAACTGCTTTGGGCTCGTCTGTCCACGCTCTATGCTTCAACCGCTTCCGGTAGTTTCTGGCTGCCCGAAGCAGGCGATGAGGTGCTCGTGGGATTCGTCGACAACGATCCGTGCTGTCCGGTCATCCTCGGGAGCGTCTACGGCAGCAAACACAAACCGCCCTGCGAATACGAGGCGAAGAACGACCGAAAAGCCTTCGTAACGCGCGAACAGTTGAAAATCGAGTTCGACGAGGAGAAGAAAACGATTACGCTATGCACTCCTGCCGGCAATCGGGTGGAAATCAGCGACGACAAGAAATCCGTTACGTTGTCCGACGAGAACGGCAACGAAGTCCGGTTGGACAAGAACGGCATCGCCTTGTCATCGGCCAAGGAGATCAAGCTGACCGCAAAAGGCGACATCACGATGGATGCCGCGATGAAGCTCGACGGCACGGCCAAGCAAGACGTCCGCCTCGAAGGGCTGAACGTCGGCATACAGGCCAAAATGGGCGCGACCGTCAAGGGCAATGCCACGGCGGAGCTGTCGGCATCCGGCCAAACCACCGTCAAAGGGGCGATGGTGATGATTAACTGATTAATATAAACTTTAATGTACCTGCATTTTGACCCAAATTTTCAAATCCGACCGCTGTTCCTCGTGGCCTTTGGCCGCGTATGCAGTTTTGACCCACCCCCAAACCCCCGCCTTGGCGGGGGCTTCGACCGAGCTGCTGAAACCAAATAAAAAGAACCGACCATGCCACCGGCTGCAAGACTGACCGACCTGCACACTTGTCCGATGCAAACGCCTGCATTTCCGACACCGATCCCCCACGTAGGCGGACCGACTGTCGGGCCCGGCGTACCGACGGTATTGATCGGCAAACTGCCTGCGGCGGTCGTCGGCGATACATGCATTTGCGTCGGGCCGCCCGACAGCATCGTCAAGGGTTCGGCCACAGTGTTGATCGGAGGCAAGCCCGCCGCCCGCATGGGCGATCCGACGGCGCACGGCGGCACGATCGTCGTCGGTTGTCCGACGGTGCTGATCGGAGGGTGAATCGCAGGAAACGAACGGAAATTCGGGCTCGAACAGATAAAAAAACCGACATGAATAAGACCTTTCTCGGCAACGGCTGGAACGATCCGCCGGCATTCGACCGCAACGGCTCGCCGACGCGAATGGTCGCCTACGAAGAGCTCATCCGCCAAAGTCTGTGGACGCTCCTGAACACCTCACCCGGCGAACGGGTGCACCGCTATGACTACGGCTGCCCGATTCGGCGGTATGCGTTCGAAATCATGGATGTCTCCACGCAAACCCTGCTTCGCGACGAAATCGAACGGGCGATCGTCCGATTCGAACCGCGGGTGGAACTGAACCGAGTGGACTTCGAGACGGACGAAAAGGAGGGCATCCTGCACATCGTCCTCGACTATACCGTCCGCCGCACCAACCGCCGCACCAACATGGTCTATCCTTTCTACCTCAACGAAGGAACAGACTTGATCGGATTATAAGTAAATACACCCTCGGTACTCGCCGCCTCCGGCGTCGTATTCAGATTCGACCCATCCATTCCGACAATGGCAGGAACAAAGACATACGGATTGAAAGGCACGCAGCGAAAAGATTGCATGCGCGATACCGCCACGTTGGAAGATTTCCAGGCCTTGGAAAGCGACTGGCGCGAGCTGTTCCGCTGGGTGCTCTCCATGAGCGGGACGATGCCCTATTTCGATCGGGAAGACCATGCAAGCGGAACGCTGTCATCGCTATGGGAGAACCACGTCCTGACCGTGCTGGTGGAGATGCTCCGGAAAGACATCGGCGGTTACGTCGATTCGTTCGTGGAGGGACACGGCACCTCCGCCCAGGCACGATATACGGACAAACTGCAAAACCGATTCGAGGAGTGGGTCGAACGATTGCGCCTCTTTATCCGGCAGAGCCGCAACACGTCGGGCGACACGCCCTCCGTGGAGGTCGCCGAGCAGCTGCTCGATCGGTTGAGCAATGCCCTTCCGCAAGAGCGTGAACCGCATCGCAACCCGTTCGCCTGTGCTGCGGACGACCGGAACCGGCCCTATTTCCGGATGTTGGGCACGGTGAAAGACATCCAGCAACAGGCCGATGAATACATCGCCCGCATCGAATCGAGCGGTGATTTGGATGCCGCCCTCGCCCTGCTGCTCACCTTCGTCCGGAACTATGGCGACCTTGCGGCGCGGTTCAACCGCCGGTTCGGGGAGTGGGCCGCCTTCTATCGCAAGCGCATCCTGCACGACACCCCGAAAGGAGCGGTGCCGGACAGCATGTTCTTGATCATCGAACCGAACCGGAGCCAAGCGGCCGAACCGTTCCTGCTTCCGGCCGGCACGAGATTCTCGGCCGGAGAGCAGGCGGACGGTTCCGACCGGATCTATGCCACCATCGAAACGAACTTGATCGTTCCGGCCCGTATCCATACCGCATACGCCCTGCACCGCGAGCACGAACAGTTGCGGGTCGTCTCGGCAATGAATCCCGACGACGGGAAAGACCGTCCGCTCTTTCCCTCCGAGAATCCGGCCGCTGCCCCGCTGGAATACGGCTGGCTGCTCTCCTCGCGCAGTCTGCTCCTTTCTGAAGGCAGACGAACGGTAACGGTTCGCTTCGATCTCGACCCGGCGGACAATCGGCCCGAGCAATCGGTTCCGACCGGAAGTGCGACCGCTTTCCGCTTGCAGATCAGCGGCAGCGCAGGCTGGGCGGATCGCATCTGCGATTGGTCTTACGACGCCGAAAACCGTTCGCTGCAGTTCCGTTTCACCCTCGAAGAGGGCGACGAAGCCCCGATCGCCTGCACGGAAGCCCTGCATGGCATCGACACCGAACATCCGGCCCTGCGCATCCTGTTCGCTGACCGAACCGAGACGGAGGCCCTCTCAAGGCTGCATATCATCGCAATCCGCATCGGCACGGAAGTGGAAAATATCCGGAATTTCATGCTGATCGGTGAATCGGGTCAGGCCGACCCTTCGCAGCCTTTCTATCCGTTCGGCCCATTGGGCGAACGCGGCAGCCGGTTTCTTTTCGGCCACGAGGAGGCCGCTGCGAAACCGTTGACTTCCATCACGATAGCGGGTTCGTGGAACAAGCTGCCCGAAAACGGATTCGAACCGATTTACCGGAACTATGACACGGAGCATCCCATCGGCGTCGATAGTTTCGCAGTTCGGTGCGAGTGGCAGGACGAAAACGGCTGGCACGAATTCGCCGAATCGCCGCGCCCGCTGTTCCGCCGAGCGCCCGACGGCCGAATCGCCGACCAGGCCGTTTTTGCGTTCGAATATCCGCCCCAACCGTCCAACACCCTGAGCCTGCCCTACCATGCCGACCGCAAAGGATTCTACCGCATGACCCTGACCGCTCCCGACATCGGATTCGGCATGACCGCCTATTACCGGCTCTTTTCCGAGGTGTCGATCCACAACAGCCAGGCGAAAAAGAGGCATCGCAAGTCCCTGCCCGCGATGCCGCAGGTGCCCGTACTGATGGATCCGACCTTCGGGTACTGCTCCGAGGAGCGTTTTTGCAGCGAAACGGGTCGGCTGTACCGCTTCGACGCGTCGATCGGATACGAAGATTGTGGCGATTTCCGTGCACAGCCGCCCGCGTTCCTGCCCGATACGGATGCTCCGGCCCTCATCGTGGGGATAGACGGCACGGCGGAAACGAACCGCCTGCGGTTCTACTTCGACATGCAAGATGCCGCAACGGACGATACACCTGTGGCCGAACGACCTGCCGGCACGCTGCACATCAGCCGTTATGCCGGCAACGGAATTTGGGACGAATTTCAACCGGATGAAATACTGTGCGAGGAGACGGAAGGGCTGACCCACAGCGGGTCGATCGAGTTGCAAATCCAAAAGCCGAACGAAGCGGACGGCTGTTGGTTGAAATTCGCATTCGACGCAGGATCGGAGCCGCAAGGAATCGTGCTGAACGGGATTTATCTGAATTGCATTCGGGTGCAGGCCGTCGGCGGAGACGGGACGCCTTTGCCTGCCGGAACGATTTCGGCTCCCGTCCGACCCGATCGCCGAATCGGCTCCATGTGTCAGCCGCTACCCGGGTACGGCGGCAAACCCGTCGAGACGGAAGCCGACGCCGGCATTCGGCAGCGCATTCGCATCGCCACGCGGAACCGCGCCGTCCGCATCGGCGACTACGAACAACTCCTGTTGGAACGCTTTCCCGAGGTCGAAAAGGTGTGCTGCCTGCCGGTCGATGGCGAAGAACACGGGATTCGCATCGTGGCCTTTCCGAAACCGGTCGCGAAAAGGTTCCCTTTCTTGCCCGGTTGGAAACGGGCGGCGATGGAACGAACGGTCCGCAGCCTCGCCTCTCCGTTCGCGCGAATTCAGGTGGTCAACCCCGCATACGAACCGTTGGATGTGCATTACAAGGCGATGCTAAAAAAGGGAACCGCCGATCGGGATGCGGTGAAACGGCGAACGGAACGACGCATCCGCATGTTCCTCATGGAGTGGTATCTGAACGGCACACTGCCCGATTTGGGCGTGAGCTATTCGCACAAGGCGCTGCTTTCCCGTATCGAAAACGATGCGTGCATCGAAAAGACCGTGTATCTGCGAATCGCCCGCGGCGGCCAAATTCGGGAACCGCGCAGCGAGGAAGACTTCCTCTACCGGCCCGCGAAAGCGCACGGGATTTTCTATGTGCGGACGATGCTCGTCGAATTGGATGCGTACCGTTCCGGCGTGGGGAGTTCACGCATCGGAACGGACTTTATAATCGGATGAAAATAGCATATCATGGATGATAAACACAAGAGCAGAGAGCAACTGAAAGCGTACTTCAAAACGGGAGAGGTTCCTACGGAGGAGCAGTTCGCGCAGTTGATTGATTCGATGCACAACCTGGCAGACGACGGGCAGGCGACGGCGACATCGGCCGCCGGTTTGCGCCTCTTTCCGACCGACGCATCGGGCACATTGGCCACGGTCTTCGCACACGCTCCCGAAGCCGACGGAGCGACACCGCTATGGCGGCTGGCACTCGGTGCGGACGGTTCGCTGAATGTGTGCGGCGGTAACGGAGAGCCGGTGATGACGATCGACAAAAACCGGAACATCTCGTTTTCCGGTACGCTGAAAGCGGCCCGGTATCTTTCCGCCAAGGAGGGCGAAAAAGAGCTTCCGGAAACGATCGAGCTGGAGATTCAAGCCGACGGAATGTGGCACGATCTGCCCGTAGAATCGGCGATCGGCGCGAGTCCGGTCGGCTGCCGCGTCTACCGCCTCTCCGCCTGTTACAATAACCTCCGGAACCGGAGCTACTCCGCCTGCGAGGTGCTTGCTTCGCACTCCGATGGCCGCAAACGCAAAATCCGCTCCTCATGCAAACACGTATGGGGATGGTCCGGACATATCAAAGTGCGCTGGCAGCATCCGGACAGCGGCATGCTCTACCTCCAGATGCGAAGCAAGCGCACGAGCCGCGGTTCGAAGTTCATCCGCTGCCGCTTGGAAACCGTTTGGGAAATCGAATGACGAAAGGATCGGATCGTGGCAGACGAACAGCTATACATCACCCGCAGCGAAAGGGACGACCTCTACACCGAGCTGCAACGCAAGACGCTGAACGAACTTCAACGGCTGTCGGGCGCGGTGTGGACGGACTACAATCCGAGCGATCCGGGCGTAACCATCGCCGATGCGGCCGATTACGCCCTGACCGAAACCGATTACAAGCTCGATTTCGCCCTCGAAGACTATCTGGCCGCCGAGGACGGCACGTGGATGGGCGAGATGTTCGGACTGTTTCCGCCCGAGGAGGTCTATCCGTCCGCTCCCGTAACGGCGGACGACTACCGCCGGCTGATTCTGGCCCGCTTCCCGATGGTGGAGGATGCGAAGGTAACGGCGAACGCCGCATCGCGCACGTATGATTTCGAACTCCGGCTCTCCCCCTTTTTCACGGACGACCGTTCGCTGCCGGAACGGGTGGGCCGATTCTTGAACCGGCATCGCAATCTGTGCGAACGGATCGGAACCGTCGCCGTGCGACAGACCGAAGCCCTGTTTTTCGAGGCCGATTTCGAGATCGAGACCGGTCAGGAACCCACTGACCTATTAGTAAAAATTTACTGGACGGCCATGCACTACCTGGCAGGTTCGGTGGAAATCGTCCGTCCCGAAAACGACGGGGCCTTTCCGGCCGGAGCGGACGAATGGTACGACGGCCCGGTGGACGATGTGCGGGTCGAAATTCCAGCGCAACGCAACACGGAGAGCGAACTGTATCGGAAACTCCGGCAGCTGCCGGGAATCGTCTCGTTCAAGACCTGCTATTTCAAAGACAACGCAAACCGGATCATCACCGATTTCAGTGCAGGCTATTCCCTGCAGCTCCCCGAGAACTTCCGGCACATCGCCGTCCGAATCAAAGGGAAAGCCGCGGAGCCGGACATGCAGGAATTCCGCGAAAAGCTGCGTGCGAGATACTTCATGCACAGCACGTTCCGATTGCGCAGCCTCCTGCACGAACAGGAGAGCACGTTCGAAAAAGGGAATTGCAGCGATCGAAACCGCGAACCTATCGGCGGCACGACCTATCGGGCCACCTATCGCAACGTTTATGCGCACACGCCCATCGCCCACGACCTTCCGTCGCATTACGCAACCTCCGAGCGGGATTTCCAGCGCGACACGCCGGCCCGCACCCGCGCCGACATCCGGAATTTCGGCCACTATCTGAAACTTTTCGACATGGTGCTGATGCGGGGGCTGCAAGAGTTGGACGGACTGAAAAAGGTGCTCGACATCGAACATACGGACGAGGAACTGCTCCGGATGCCGCTCCTGCCGACGGAGGAACCCGCCGCCCGCAAAGAAAAAGACCGGTACCGCCCGATCGCAGCGTTGAGGAACCGCTACATGGCTTTTCTCGACGGGCTGTACGGTGCAGAGAGCAATCCGGCCGGGCTGCGGGCGTTCGACTGTTACGGACAGACCGCCGAAGATCGGCTGCGCCGCCGAATGCGTTTTTTGAGCGAATGGCCGCGACTGATACGCGACCGGTTCGTATCGTTCGACCTCACGGGCCCCTACGGCGGCGAGAATGTGCCGGTCGTGAAACGGTACCTTTCGCTGCTGTTGGATTTCAACGTCCGGGAGGAGATCGCCGCAGGCAACATTCTTCCCAGCCACAATCTGATTTTGATGGGCGACGGCGCCAAGGGAAAACGCCTGCGCGACGCGATGAACGCCTGCATGGTCGACGACGACCTGTTTGCGACCGCTGCCGTAGAGGCAATCGAGCAGGACGAACCGCCCCGAACAGAACAGGAACGGCTCGACCGCAACGAGGACCTCCGGCGCCACTTACCGATTTTCCATTCGAACTGGCTCAGCGGTTCGCTGTTTCGCGAAGGGATCGTCCTGCGCAACTACCGCCTCGTGAAAGTCGACCGCCGAGAATGGATTCTGGTATTTCGCGGCAAGGAGGAGGAGCGCCGCATGAACCTCGGACGGTCGGACGATCGGGAACGGCTCAAGCGTTGGGCGAATACGCTGTGCCGCTACCTGCGCGAACTGAACCGAGCATGCGAGACGATGTATGCGGTGGAAAAAAACCTGCTGCTCGGCCAGGAACATTCCGATACGGTGATGTTGGTATGCACGGGGTGGACGGCCCGAACGCATTCGCCGTTGTTCAGAGAGGGCTGCACCGGACTGGCGCGATCGGTCGTTCCGGCACATCTGAACCTGGAAATCTACTGGTTAGATGCAACGCAGATGCAGTATTTCGAGGAGTACCACCGCAAGTGGCGGGAATGCCTGCAAAAAGAGGCGCGGGCAGAGCTTCGAGCCGTGTACGAACACCGTATGATGCGCATCCTCGGAATCGCCTCCTACCGAGCGGCACATCGGCCGAAAGACGCGATACGGCACAACGACGGTCGACCTAACCCATCTGAAAACCGAAATTCCAACAAGTAATACAATGAAAATGGATAAAACCGACCGGATCAAGGTGTCCCGCACCCTCCGGCAAAGACGCAGCAGCGACGGCGGGCAATCAACGGAATTTGCAGACAATCGTCCGAATGACATCCTTCAGAGGGCGATCGGCCCCATACAGCGGTTCGAAGAGGACGAGGAGGAACCGTTGCAGAGGAAATTCGAAGAACCGGCGCCGAAGCGAAACGAAACCGGTCTGCCGGATCATCTGAAAGCGGGCATCGAAGCGTTATCGGGTTACTCTTTAAACGATGTGCGGGTGCATTACGATTCCGACAAACCGGCCGCTGTCCAGGCATTGGCCTACACGCAGGGAACGGACATCCACGTCGCTCCGGGACAAGAACGGTACCTGCCGCACGAGGCCTGGCACGTAACCCAACAGATGGCCGGACGCGTGCAGCCGACGACCGAAATCGACGGCGTACCCGTAAACGACGGCGTGGAGCTCGAACGCGAAGCCGATGCGATGGGTGCGAAAGCGAACAGCTACTAATCGAATACCGAACGACTTATGATGACCGCCCATATCGACTGGTTCGACCGCGTGCTGGCCACGTCCATCCAATTGTACTTCCGCCAGGCGTGCGAATACGCTTCGCTGGAGGAGATCGCACCGCCGAGCAATGGTTGGTTGGAGGAAGTCGCCGGACGAACCGACATCACGTTCGACGAACGCATCGTCATTCTGCTGGCGCTGATGCCGCACACCCGTCCGCAATCCCTGGACATCTTCTTCGCGCAGAACAAACAATTCGATCGTCCGTACACCGAATTCGGCGGTTGGAAAGGGTTGTCGCACGGAGGTTTCCTGCCTACGGGCGAAACGGCCTCGTTCATCCTCGCGGGAGAGGACATGGAGCGAAAAAAGGCCGTCATCCGCCTGTTCCAACAAGAGCACTGGTTTTACACGCAGAATATCCTGCGGTTGGCAGGCGCCGGTGAAGGCGAACCGTTTTTGAGCGGGCAGTTACAGGCTTCCGAAGCATTTTTAAGCCGTGTGCTGCTCGACCGCGCCTACAAACCCGACTACACGATCGGATTTCCGGCCAAACGGATCGCCACCGCCTTGCAATGGGAGGAGATGATCCTCGACGGCAATACGCTCGATGCGCTCGAAGCAATCAACACATGGATCACCTGCCAGCGCACCATTATGGAGGATTGGGGGCTGAAACGGATTCTCAAACCCGGCTATCGGGCGCTGTTCTACGGCCCTCCGGGCACGGGCAAGACGCTTGCTGCGACCTTGCTCGGCAAAAAGAACGGCATGGATGTCTATCGGGTAGACCTTTCGATGATCGTCTCCAAATACATCGGAGAGACGGAAAAAAATCTGGCCAAGGTCTTCGACCTGGCGGAAAATCGCAACTGGATTCTCTTTTTCGACGAAGCGGATGCGCTTTTCGGCAAACGCACCTCGACCAACACCTCCAACGACCGGCATGCCAACCAGGAAATCGCGTACCTGCTTCAGCGCATCGAGGATTTTTCCGGTACGGTCATTCTCGCCACCAACCTCCGCTCCAACATCGACGAGGCTTTCGCGCGTCGGTTCCAGTCCATCATCTACTTTCCGATGCCGGACGAAACGCTCCGCGCCGCGCTTTGGCGCAACATGTTTCCAGCGCAATGGCTGGGCGAGGATGCGGAAGAGTTGATTTCGCTGGCTGCCGAAACGGAGCTTTCCGGCGGTTCGATCGCGAATGCCGTGCGTCGATGCGCCATAACGTTGATCCAGACCTGCAAACAGCAACTCGACGCCGCGACGCTACAAAGCATCATCCGGCACGAAACGAAATGATTCTCCTATTTCGCCATTTCACTGCATAATACACAAGCATAGGCCAAGCTCTCAATTGATATTCTGAATTATATTTCTTATTTTTGTCGCACGGTTCCGAATGGGCCGTAACTTTATTTTCGTATTTTACGCGAAAGCGTAAATACTATTCTCTATATAGTAAAATCTGGTAAATTTCACTGTTGGAACGAGAATAGGCATTATTCTTTCTACGTCACGTTGCGTGGCGTGGGGTTGTGTCTCCTATTTAGTTCCAAAGGTTTACCAGAGCCTACTATATGTAAATAGGATTTTCAATTCCACGCTTGAACCGAATATTGTAAAATATCAATCTGATTATCAAATATTAATATCGGAAATTGTATGGTAATGATACCATATAGTTCCCGATATTTGTGAGGATTAGCCTATTCTTTCTTGTGCAACCTCAATGGCTTTCCGCTTTAATTCGTCTTCACCTTCTATAGCATCCAATACTTTGTCTGCCAACCATAGTGTAAGAAGTTCATTTTTATCAATCTTGAAATACTCAGCTAATTGTATTACTTGTGCCCGTTTAGCATATCTATCGCCACGCTCTATTTTGCTAAACATTGGAGTGTCTATTTCAAGCAAAACTGCCAATTGCCTTTGTAGCACACCGTGTTCTTCTCTCAACTCTTTTATTTTGTCTCCTAATAACATAGTCTTTATTCTTTTGAGTTCAGCATGTGTTTCGTCGAAATTCGACGGATTTAAACATTTTCGACGGAATGGGCTGTATCTTTTCGTCGAAATTCGACGGATTGACTATAATATAAACCAATTTCGTCCATCTGTTCTAATCAATTCCTCGGTTTTCATAACTTTCAATAGATCACCCAGGCTGCGTAGTTTTTGCTCTTCAGTCTTATTGCTAGGCATTACATCTTTGATGTATTCGTAGATGCCATCACGTTTGGCTCCATCTGATCCAGCATTCTTAAGATATTGCAAAACCATCTGTTTAATTTTGTCCTTATCAAGTCCTTTTTGCTTGGTGTAACCTTGCAATTGACGAGTGGCTTTAGCAACTCCTAAAGAAATTGTATAATTGGGAGCATCGCCCTCAATAAGTCCCCTGTTCAGCAAGTCTTTTGCAACATCTTCATGTATGAATCTGCCTTTCTGCACAGCATCGAGAGATATACAATCCCATAATGACAGAGTGTTGTCAGTCTTCAATAAATCCGTATATCGCTTATTGATCTCGTTACCATATATGCGTACTACAACCTTCTTTTTTTTCGCATCAATCTCGTAGTCCGGCATCGGAAAGTGTCTGCGCCATTGTTCGTTAAACATTTTCTTGATACCACGACTTACGGTATCAATCATATTGAAGTCCACCATTGCCTTGCATAGGCACTCATTGCGAAAATAGGTCTGAGATTCCTCATTTCTTAAAGCATTTTCCAAAGTTCCGGGAATGAAAGTTCCGGCGTTGGAATAATATAGATAGCCGGGATTCTCAACGAAATTGACACGCTGTTGCATCGTGTAATCTTGATGAGCAATACAGTTATGAAGTGCTTCGCGTATAGTGTAGTCATCATACTGCTTCATTGTATCTGGGAAAAGCGTACCACCAGGCATTTCACGCAAAGTCAGATTTTCAATCTTTGAGAGAATTTCATCTACTGTCAGTATGAATGGAACAGTGAAATGTTCGTAGTCAACCACATCTTGGTTTGCATCCCTGCGTGTCCAAGTTACCTGAGCGACGACAGGACGCAGTTTAAAGGCTGATTCGTATTTGCCTAACAATATAATAGCGGCACGAGTGATGCATCCATTTCTTGTCAGTCCGCATTTGCCAAGAAATGTCTGAATATCCCAAGCATTTACCTCGGATTCGGGAATACGGCTATGTACCTTCTTAAACATTTTGCGGGCTTTAGCTATAGCAACTTCGTCAAGGTCATCTATCGTTGCATCAGGAACAATCTGTGCAGACCAATCTGTTTCACCAAATATTGGCTCATCAAGAATGACATTCATGCGTTCAGTGGTCAACTCTACAAGAGAATCTTCAATTCGCTGCCATGCTTTGTTATGAGCGTAAACAGGTAATTTGGGACGATGCTTGGGAATATGGACTACCCAAACTTTCTTGTTAGTGTCATCGGTAACAAACTCTTCAATATCGAGACCTTCTGTCGAAAGATTAACACATCGTTCTGTTAAACGAAGAATTGCCTTTTGCTGGTCATAATTATAGGTATCCGTCCCGACAATTTCCAAAGAACTGTCATGTACCCCTATCACTAAATGTCCTCCTTCCATATTGGCAATAGCCGACACATATGAGATAACATCGTTTTTCTCATCCCCACAGAACGAGTTCTTCAAATTCTTGAATTCCTTCCATTCGCAACAAGCATTCTCTTGTGGATAGTTGCGAAGGAGATATTGTTGTAGTTCTGACTCTTGCATAATTATCCAATTATACTTTCACTTTCATCATTATGTTTCTCAGCATTTCTGATGACGCATTCTTTACTTGTATTGGCATAGCAGTAGACACAGAAATGACGACAAGTATTATACATGCCGATGTCTTTGCTGATCATGCATCCACATACCTTACGTTGCCCTGTATCCTTTACATTACGCACCTTCTCTGGTATTGGTGGCAAATTACCAAACAAGTCTTTTTCTGGTAATTTCAATGTATGTAGATAATAGACAAGTTCCTTATCGTCAGCAAAAATGCGTTTCATCAATTCACCATCAATACAACGATTGTGTTCTATCCCGTATTTTTCGAGGTCAATATCTTCCGCACAAGTGGCGATTTCAACATCCCAACCATCTTTATGCCAAACTTCACGAATCTTTTGAAGTCCTTCTACGATTTCTATGCGTTGAGCAAGGTTGGCTTCGGCATTCTCCACATTCTCCTTTGTAAAAAGCATAGTTTCCTTAACAAGGTTGTTTTGAACCTTGCGATAAGCTTTTACATCAACGAAACTGAATACAAGCTTATTTGTGTAACCTTTCAGTTTATTTCCAATGTGCCAAATGCGCGTCAAGAGGTCACGAGGAGCGATGTTTGGCGTAATTATTAAAGGATCAAAACGCCAGATTACTTTCTCCTTACCAATCATATCAGAAAGTTTCTTGAATGTCTCAATTCTGTTTTCGACAGACGAAACATTAGGCTCAAAACCTTCTTTTACATAATCATTGAGTGTAACCTGAAAGTAGTAGTGTATTCCTTTTTCGTCAAGCTCATGAAGGTATGGGAGAATCGGCTTTGGGTTCTTTGTCCAAAAAATCACTACCTTGCAGTTCTTGAAAGAAATATACATTTTCTGCTGGTTGAAAGGGTTATACCATGCACAATACCCTTTAGCCAAGCGGTTGAAAAACCACTTGGCGTAAAATGCTGGTATGTCAGTTGAACGGCTTGCTGATATGATTATAGGAGCTGTCGCCTCTACGGAATCACCATTTTCAATTGTAATATGAATCTTGTCGTTCATAACTGTATTAAAGACGTTGTTTAAGAGCAGAGATTGTTTTCTCTATATCGATGGGCCTATAGGCAACGTTTTTCCATTTCATATCTTTTCCATTTCTGCTAACTGGATCACGCTGGCCTGAAACAAGTATAGCACGGAATTCCTCTAAAAGCACATGTTCTGTCTTCCCAGCGGCATACTGAGGGTCAAATACCCAATTCAAATCATTGATTATTTGTTTGTATGCAAAATCCTCAAGCCCAGGATTGATTTCCCTTATAAACGCAGCTATTGCGTCGACATTCTCGATTTTGAATGGCAATTTACCCACCCCTGGCTTCTTGGTTGCTTGCTCTACATTGGTACTTGAGTTTTGACCAGAGAGCAAATTACCAAAGAAATTTCCTATTTTTTTTATAGGCCTCATTATACCAGACTCTTCTGCCTGAATATTGAAGTAAGCAACTAAATTATCTCGTATTTCCTTGGAAATATTCAAGTCGTCAAGCATGCAACGGAATGAGACGGGTTCACCAACCTTATTTTCTAGTTCAAGAGCTACTAACGCTTTGTCATGATAATCCTTTGCGCTCTTCGTTGTAAAGTCCTTCAATACGCTCTTTACCACATCAGAGAGTTCATGGGTTCGTGATTCGGGCAAGCTTAAGACACGTTTCATCTCCTTGTAGAGATTTGTTCTGGTACTTATTAAATTTTTTAATATGTACAGATATGCCTCGAATTTGCCTTGGGCGGCCTCTAGTTGCAATGCGGATTCTATGCAGTACTCGTTGGCTCTCTTCTGTCCATGGGGCAACGTGTTTATAACAGATTGGACATTCTCACGAAGATCTGTGTTCACTACAGGCGCACCAACGCCATTTAATTTGATTTCAACAGGTTGTTGTATAAAAGGCCATTCTCCTTTTGACTCTGTATTATAGAGAAGTGTACAGATTGCTCTGTAATTCTCACCAAATGATGGAAGATTTGTAATGGATGCGATTATCGGTTTCGGAATTTTTACGTATCCTATTGTAGCCCCCCACAATGCAAGTGAGTAACTGTAGTCAGAGTATGAATTATCTTCGCAAAACTGCACAATAGCATCAAAGTCTTCTCCCTTAAGAATAAAAGCTGCTAAGGCCTTAAGGATGGGGTTGTCTTGCTTTTTTACATCAAGTGGAGTAAAGCTCTTGATGTTCTGTCTCAAATCATTCATGAACTGTTGAGCAGGGCTGCCTTGCCATTGCCAATTTAATGATTCCCATATGTTTTTTGCGGAGATAGTAATTTGAGTCGCAATATTGAATCTGTCTGTACGCAGGGTATCAGAAGTCGGCGCAGTACCATGCCATAATATAGTATCAATAAACTTATTGAATAGCATTGTTTCCTGAGAGTCCTTTGTAAGCATGCATGTTTCGTATGTAGGATCCAAATCAAAAGTGTTTGCCACATTAAATTCGGAAACTTGTTTTATTTGATCCTCTTTCACAATCTGAGAAGTATAGGACTTTAAACTATCGCGATACGCTTCTATGTTATCATACCCATATTGGCTTAGTGAGACGTAAGAGCGCAGACCGTTCTTTTTCATAAAATTCGTTTTGAGAACATTCTCCTCATCATATAATTTTAGAAACTTATTGAGTGCATCCGAAGGAATTGCATGTTCTGTGAGGGTATTATCCCACATTTCCTTACATCTTCTCATGGAAGGGTCAAACTTTCGAAAGTCTGTATCTAACTGTTTTAGTTCTTGGTAGAAAGAACTATTACCGAAGCCTCCATTATTTTTGAGAGTTGCGACAATATCGTAGATCCTTTTCTGAATTTTGAGTAAGACTGCAGTATCAGAGGATACAGATTTGGATATGCCGAGATAAAATCCCAAAATGAACCCTTTAACGACATTCAATTTGTTGTTCTGGAGAACTTTTGCATCATAATTCTTGCATGTATCCTCTACATGAATATTCAATCCTGACAAATAAGCCAAATTGAAATCTCCTTTGCAAAGGTCAAACTTAAAGTGATCTCCAAGTTTGTTTGTCAAACTATCAGAACAACTAAGTCTAGAATGATTTAAATCATTGACATTGTAAAATAATATTCTCGTGTTGAAGGGGGAAAGATTCAAAACACTGTCCAGAGAATACACATGAATCCTATCATTTTCGAAAATATGAGTCAACGGTGTTGTCTTTTCGTCTATATCAACTTCAAGAACGATAGGACGACTATCGTGCTCGTTATCCTTTATCTCGAAATAAGGGATTTTCGAAAACAATATCAAAACATTCTTGAACGGAATGAGATCCAATCCGTAGAATGTATTATATCCATAGTTCCTAGCATTGTAGAACGATAATGGCGCAATACATTCTGTAGATAGAATGTTGTCTATATTAAGTGAAGATGTTGCTATAAATAATTTCATTACAGTCAGTGATTAAATAATATCAATTTCTTCGTTGTTGTTGTATACAGGATTGTCCTTCTTAGGGAAGAGTGGAGAC
The DNA here is from genome assembly GCA_947623305.1 of uncultured Alistipes sp. GTDB lineage: Bacteria > Bacteroidota > Bacteroidia > Bacteroidales > Rikenellaceae > Alistipes. The sequence goes on from CANQGQ010000007.1 coordinate 64,661, forward strand.
AAAGATGATGTGTATCCTAAATAAAGACGTTCACTACACCTTGTCATAGCCACATAAAGTGCTGCACGCTTATCAGTATTCTTCTCACATCCAGGGATAAAGACATCCTTGAATTGGAGTCCTTTTGCACACCACCAAGTCATAATTTTGGGGTTAGAGGAATGGAAATCCAAGTCCATTTCAGTATCTTGGTTGGCATTATACTTGAATTCGCACGTGATGCCTTTTCTCATCAGATAATCCTTGACATACTCTACAGACCATTCGTCCTTGTCATCCGTATTGAATGGCAATAGGATTCCGACATTCGTTAAGGATCTGTTTTTTATAATGTCCGCGATTTTATCCAGTTGTCCATCATAACTATTTGCAGAGATAAGGTTGGGTTTCTCACCTTGACGCTTACACTTGAGAACCAAGTCCTCTACATTTCCTACCTTCTCGCCAAGAGCTGCGACTTCTTGAGTCAGTCTGTAGTTGAAATATAGAGGATCCGGAGCAATGCCCATATCCGAAGCCGTGCGTTCAATAGTTTGGGTTTGCCCTCTATCGCCAAAGCCCATAATAGATTGAGCAGTATCGCCAAAGAACAAGCAATACTCCCCATACTGTTTCATTTCATTAATTTCTTCCCTTGTAAAATCCTGGCATTCATCAACTATGAGGTATTTTACTCTTCTTTGATTATGGCGCCATTGATGGTAATGACATACATTTCTAAGTCCCAGCTTTTTCAAACCATCCTCAAAATACTTTCTCAAAGACTTAGTATATACGATAATTGTGTAACTTTCACCGAGAGCTGCAATTTGTTTAGCCTTATGAAGGGCAATAAGCGATTTGCCGCTTCCTGCACTGCCGGAGACAACCATAGACTTGTTATTCTTTCTGTCTATCAGCTGCCTCTGGAAATCATCTAGACTTGAATAGTCAATGAAGAATTCAGAATCGAAGTCTGCCATAATTTTTTAATTTATTTGATAGTACATGAGTTATATTCGGTTTCCCCATTGGATGACACAACGACATTCTCGGCAAACGGTTTCTTCCCAATTATCCGGTAGATAATTTTGCTTATATCGTTGTTCTTTGCAGAATGAGTTACTCTTATCTCCTTCTTGAAAAAGCATCCGTTTATACATTTGGACTCTTTGTCCTTGCATGCAGTCGGGTATATTGTTGCGAAATCATCGTTTTCAGCTACGAATTCATTCAATTCTGCATTAAGCATGTACGGAATGAATTTTTTCGTTGCTGGACTTTTTATGGTTACATCTTCTATCAGCATAATGCCTTTGTCTGTTAATTTAGAAGACAGCATGCTTGCCGTTTGTTTGTAGGCCTTATTTTCAATGCGCTTTTTTGCTAGCATCTCGCAGATTGCCTTGCATGATAGAATCAAATCATATTTGTCTGATAAAACATCTGATACGAGATTTAAATCGTTCTCGCTTTCAATGAAGACTGGGCCTATTCGGTAATCAATCTTGAGTCTGCTGTGTTTCTTGAACTCAGCCATAATCTTCTCAAAGAACCTTAAGGCCATTTGGTTTCCGTCTATTGCTAACAGTTTGACGGATTCTAATGATGATTCGTACTTCTCGAGAAAAGATAGAAGTCCAAAGAGATCGCCACCAGTGCCACAGCCTAAATCAAGGATACTGACAGAAGTCCGTTCCCCGACTAAAGAAAGATAATTGCTGTTTTGGCTGAATTCTTCAAAGATTGATTTTACTTCGACAAAACTTCTCGGGAAGTATGTGCCGAGGTATACTTTAATCTCGCCTGTGTTCAAATTCAGATTGTACTCAAACCTGGAATGGTTGGGAGAGTATTTCGCACCAAGGTCAAAAAACAAATATCTGTCCAACCAATTGGGAAGATCTACATCTGCAAGTGTGCCATCAGAATGAATGCTGGCGGATTCTTCTATGTCGGGATTATTCCCCTCTTCTATTTGAGATACAATACGTTCTCCAGTCTGCCAGTACAAAATATCATCCGACATCCTTGCCATGTCTTTTTGCAAGAACCTGTACAGACGTTTTTCTTGGTCAGGTGCAATCCGTCCTTTTAAGAGCACGACAAACTCATGATCTATGTGCTTCATAAAGGAAGGATACGCTCTCCCAAAATCAATTGGAGTAAGGGCAAAAACCTCTATGTCGTTCACCCCCAAAACAACATTGATAATTTGATGTGCATACTCCTTCAAGGGAATCAAATCTGCACTTGAGTGTAACACATTTACCTCATCCGCTACACTTTGACTCTCTATTTCTTTTGAATCTATGACATCTTTGGTTTGTGGCAATTCGGACAAACTTTCTTCTTGGTACAATGTATCAGGTACTTCGCTGAACGCATCTTTAGATAGCTTTTGGGCATCCTTTTTTATGCCCTCAAAGATCTCTTTCTTGTTCTCCTTGGGTGCCTGTGATTCATAAGAGGCATTGCTGAATTCCGTCAGATAGAAGGGATTTAGGTTGAGAGTTTCCGCAAGTTTAACGATTCCGAGTGGGTCAAGGTCGGTGTGAGGACAAGTGATGTCATCCAACTTTTCAATGAAATGTTCGCTATCAGTAATGTGAAGCCAAGACCTGTTGGTGGCACTTAAATTGTTTTCCAATTCAATGGGTTGATGAAATATAATAAGATGAGGGACATCCTTGATTTGATTCTTTTCAATCCCCAAGACTTTAAGTTCTTTCTTAACTGTCGAATGGTTTATTCGTGCTTGTTGGAGGGCTGTTTTTCTTGAGCCTCCCTTGATGGTTTTTCCATCGCAAGTCCATTCTCCGTTTTCATTGGCAACAACTTTGCCACCATAATTCTTAAATTCGATTGAGATGATAGCATCCTTCTTGATAAACAACGCATCTAATTCACATCCAATATTATAGTTGCCTGCGAACACACAGAATTCATTCGAATCCTCATAGTGAGCTTTGAGTTGCTCACAGAGAAACCGAAACTGCTCACGTTCTGCTGTTGTGTCAAAGTTTCCGACTCTGAATGTTAAAAGTCCTCCCATTACAAAATATCAATACTATTTTTGTAAACTAAATGATCTTTGTTCCTGCGTTGACTTTTCCGTTTAAGAATTGTCAGTTTTCGACTACAAAGGTACAAAAAATATAGCAAACACTTGTATGTATAGATATGAATTTGCAATAAATATATTACTATCAATCAACTATCTTCGTTTTACCGAAGTATGCTTCTTTGCTACGTTATCATTCCACGGAAGGTCAGACGATGAGCCACCAGATCCAGTACCAACATGAACCTCCGCCGGTCCTCCGGCAGCAAGGGTAAAAGCTGCATCCAATAGCTCTGCCTGCTTTCCATTTACCTGCTCCTGCGGATCGAATACAGCATTGACAAACTCCTCGTCCGTGATCTGGCCGTTGAAATGTTTTTGGGCCACATCATAGTCTATCTGGAATTTGATGTTCTCAAAAAGCTCATCACCGACCCGTGTCCAGATGTGGAGCGACGGATTCCGATAGTTTGAGACATTGATACGTGCAAGCTCGGCACCGGACGAGAGGCTGTAACGCTGGGGATTAGCCTTGCGGTCGAGCAAACTTATCTGTTTCCTCTGCCTGTCTATGATTGCATCCTTCTCCTTGAACTGCCGTTCTGCCGCTTCCGCCTGATGAATGGCCTTGTCTATTTCTTTTTGATAGCCGTTTCGCAGTTTTCCGATTTCTGATTTATGTTGTTCCTGCAACCGTACCTTTTCTGCCTGAAGTTCATCAATCTGTTTATTGAGTTCGGCAATCAGCCTGTCCTTGTCTGCCAGTTCCTTCTTTGTCTTGGCAAGGTCTCCCTTGCCGAACCACGCGAGGATGGTGTTCCTTCCTTCTTGCGCCTTCTCTACATCGGCCTGTAACTTGGCTATATCCTCTTCATACTGGATTACCTGCTGCCTGTAATATTCCGAGTTTGTCTGATGCTTGGCGGTAGAGCCGACAATTCCACGCTGCAACCCGAACGGTTTCATGGCCTTGGCATAGCTGTTCTGGTATTCATGCAATTTGGTACGACGCATCACATCGTCCGCCGACAGACGTGGTCCGGACTTCGTTTCATATTTCTTTTCGCCCTCCCGCTTCCTGCGGATACGCTCACCGGTTACTATGGGCACGACTGTGGCGTGCAGGTGCGGGGTCTTCTCGTCCATGTGCAGCACGCACGATACAAGGTTTTCGTTTCCGAAAGTTTCCCTTAGCCATTTAAGATTGGCATCGATCCAACTGTCCAGTTTGCCATCATTGGCAATTTTCATCATCTGCTCATGCGTTCCAGTCAGCATTACGCGTATTGCCTTTGTCTGGTTCTTGCTGACTTTGCGGCGCAGACCTGCGGTCTCGATGCGGTGCTGTATCGCCTCGGTGCGATTGGACACGCCATCGGGGAATCTGACCAACTCACGGTTGAAATGTGTCCGGTCCGCATCGGCATTAACCGGCACATAAATCTTTCCCTTGGCATCCTTTCTTTCTATATGGCATGACATTCCACTGTCATTGCCGCTGCCACGCTGCAGGTGGCAGACTGCGTATTGTGTATTACTCATATCTATTCGTTATTTTATTGTTATTCTTGTTGTAAAATCCCGTCAGACAGCCGGAGGCATACCGGGGACCTGAGGAGTTCCCCGGCTTATGGGCTTTTTTACTGCCGGACGCGAAGCGGAGACGGTGAAAATGCCCTAATAAGCTACGGGATTTTACAACCCCATTTTCACGGGACAGCGAGCTGTCCATTGATTCTCCTTCATTCCGTTTTTTCTGCATCCACCAGTTCGAGTCCGAAGGTGTCGATGAAGGTCTGCAACGCAGGATTGCGTTGTATCATCCTCGCGAGAATCATCTGTGGCGTGTCCTCCATCAGCAGGAAGTCGGCGATGTCCAGTCCCAAACTACGCTGTTCATCGGTCGCCATCTTTTCCAGCAGGTCGGAACAAGTGACACGCCTACAGACGGTTTCCAGCATCGGCAGCCGTTGCCGCCATCCGTCGGTTGCCTTAAGATCGGGGAAAAGAATCACTTCGCGTTCTTTCAACACCTGCATGGCCTCACTGTTGAAACAGCCGTGCATTCCCCCGGTGGCAAGCCATACAAAATCAGGGATGAACAGGGCGGCAACCAGTGCCGTCTTCTCGCTTTCGACAATGGCTACAGGCTTGGCTGACATGGCAGCGGAAGTGTCCGAAAGCAGATGCTCACCGAACAGGCACTGCTTCATGTGGAAGTCCGGCACTTTTCTTACAGAATGGACCCAGTTGACTTGATTGAAAGGCTCTTTAATCCGGTGTCCGGTTACGGCATCGTAGCCCATAATCTTGCCTGCACGCACGTTACCCTTTACATCTATCTGCCAGAACACGGTCGAACCGTTCCACATCCTTGACGTGCCGACTTTGTAAACATGGAACAACCTGCCGGCTTCCTCCTTTCCCACCACTTTGGTGAAGTAACGGTACAAAGGGTTGATGTCGTACCCGCGCATGGATTGCTCAACCCAATCATAGGGAAGACAAGAAATCTCCGGTTCTTGTTCTGTTGGCGGTTGTTTGGCTGCATACTTTACTGCCGTAAATACATTGCCGTTCATTTTATGGCCAGCCGATGTTTTCCTTGCTGACGGATTGTCCCGGAAGTATTCTTTCGGGGAATAATGATAGCCACAACTGTTGACGTGGTCGCATTTGCCCACGTACCCCGGGAAAGAAATCTCTCCCGCCTCGTCGATATAACGGGTAAAGCAGGACTTCCTTCCGCACCCCGGACAGACGGTCTTGCTGCCCGGTTTGTATTTTTGAAGATGGAATCTATATTCGTTCATAATGTTGTCAATTACGTGTTTCTGCAAATAAATACCACCATTTGCAGTTTGCAGTTCTTGCAGTCCTGCAGGAATTTCCCCTTATTCAGTCCTCGAAACTGCAAAACTGCAAAGACTGCAGGCTGCAACAAGGGATCATCCGTTGCAGTTTCGTGGGGATGATTCATTATTGTTTTCATTAGATTTAGCAGATTTTTCATACATGATTTTCTCGTAATGTCCGGCTTTTGATTTCCGGAGAAGCCTGCTGCGGCATAACTCTTTCAGATAATTCATGACAGTCCGCTCGCTGACGCACTGTCGTTCCTTTCCAACGGTTATTGCTGTTTTTGTGTCAAAGGTATCAGGCAACATAGACAGCAGCACCTTGGGAGGGTCTTCACAGGCGTCATTCGCCACGAAAGAACGGATACGCATGTATGATTCCTCAAAATAGTCATTCAGCCTTATGGCAGCTTTCACCGATGATACATCTATAAACTGCAGGTGACTTTCACCGGACGCATGGCGCAAAACCTGAATTATCAATGCCAGACGGGCTACATGAGCCGGATGTTTCATTTCCCGGCTGTCTACCTCGGCATCATCCTCTATCCGGTTGATACGCTCCACCTTCCTGTTCCACCAGGAGAAGAAGTATTCCCTGGCCTCCCTGTCCATAGACAGCACGTGGGGTGTTTTTTCTTCCGCTTCGGTGTCATAGTCCAACGCAAGGACCTTGTTTAATATGTTCTCCCAACGGACTGCAGCCAAGGATGTCCTTTCCCCATCGTCATCCCAGTTTTTCCAGGATGACAGTTTGGGGGATTTGGGCATCACGAACAGGATACGGTCAAGCAGCCCGTTTTCCTCGAAACCTTTTTTCAGAAGCTCGTGTACACGCTTGGTTTGCGTGGTTCCGATGATGTTTATGCATGGATGCTCGATGTGTACAGGAACAGGGGAGTTTACCCTGGTAACATCCAAAGCCCCGCCACTCCATGCGGTCAGGAGTTGTTCTATGAGCTGCCCGTTCGTGTAACGGTTGGCGGAATTGAACATGCCCATGATCTCGTCTACCAGAATGACCACGCTTCTCGGGTTATTGTGGTGGGTCAGTAAAAGCGACTCGGGAGTGAAATCAGAGACTACAGTGCGTTTCAGGACAGGTTTCTTCCCGTTTTCTCCCGCGGCTTTCCATTCCTCCATTTCTGCCTCGTACACCTTGAAAAGGGCATAGTCACGTTTCCGGATCGGGCGATATGCGGCCTCCAGCGGTGGGGTCTTGCCCAGTCCGGGCCTGCCTACCAGAATGACGTACAACGCTCCGCTGCTCTGCCAATCTCCTTTGATGCGGATACGGTATGCGCCTCCCAAGGCCGCGGATACAGCCGACAACATGGCCGTTGCGATAAACTCGATCTTGTAGTTCTCGTATGTGGCCATATCGAGTATGAGAGACTGCACGGCCTGGGGCAGGACCTCCAGCGGGAATCCCGTTCTTTCAATATCCTCCGCCTCCATGCGGATTCTGTTACACAGTTCAAGCCTGCCGGTTGCCATATCACACATTTTTTCTCTTGCAATAGGATGTTACACTCTCGGACTTGTTGCCTGTCTGTACCCGGCGTACATCAGATTTGGCATACATGTTCTTGTTACCGACCTTGACCGGTACGAGATAGCCTCGTTTCGCCCACAGGTTGAGCGTGCCCTCGCACACGTTCAGCAACTCACGAACCTGTTTTGTATTGAGATAAGTCTCCTCCGCTTCACGCAGTATCGCGGCTCTCTGTTCTTCCTGTTGCGCCATGATGGTACGCTGCACGATAGATTCAGCGAACATTTTAAGGTCAGCGGGAGTGACTTCCAGTTTCACGTTCGCTCCCTGCTCGACCAGACTCTCTATGGTAATCATAAATATCAATTTTGAAGTTTGTGATGACCATCTTCAAAAGTTCCCTGGTGCCCCGCTTCCGATGGCTTATAAAAGAGAAGCACCGCCAGCCCTCGGGAAAGGATTGACGGTGCAAAACTACACATGAATTAAAAGTAATTGATATATAGTGAGTTGCCTTAAATTGTCATGACAATATAAGTCCGTGTGACAACGTGAAAAGATTATAATTGGCCTTATTTCTATGCAATGGTCATCGTGCCTGTACCTGGGATATTACTGATAGCCTGTGCCAATTTCCAGAACAGTTCCCGGTTCTCGTCACTCTCTATCAAGGGTGCCATCTGGTCTTTGCCGTCCTTGATAACGTGTTTTGCCGTTCTCAGGAACCCGACCGACTGCCGTATGGCGCTCTCGCTTTTCAATGACGGCAAATCGGGGAACTGCAATGTCAGCCCCATGCTGTACTCCTTGGCTGTATGCATACCCGCAACCAGATCGAACTCCTTTAATACATAGAACGGTAATGCCTGATGAATGGCACTTGTATTGACGGAAATAAAGTCGCGGATATGTTGTAATACAACTTCCTTGTTCTCATGATCAAGATAATCGGCAAGTGGCCGTTCCTGGATTTTTTTCTTTCCGGCCACGCGTTGTACAACAGATCCCCTGACGCTGTCTTCGGCCCGAGTTGTAATCGTATCCCTGCTTTCTTCGTCAGTTTCCATGTCAGCCGTGATGGTCTGCAAGGCCCATTCGCCGACATTGCCTTTTTCAATGGCGCTGTTCATGGCAAAATACCTGTCCCAGTCTGCCCGGGTTCGGAAACCGTTCCTGATGGATACGTTTATTATCTGCTTGACGACAAGGGAACAGCCCAGCCTGTCAGCATTGTCAGCTTTCGGGTTCTTCATCTGTTTCTCTATCATGGAAACCATCGCCTCGAAGCTCTTTCCGTAATACAGCCAGCTCAACACGAGCGGTGCCGAAAGGGTGACACCCGGCTTGGAAGATTTGCCGCTAAAAAAGGACTTTATCCTGCCCCACAATGTGACCGGTGAAATGTTGTCGGACAGAGGATTGTTTTCCTCCCTCTGTTTCCTGTACAGATCCACGATCTGCCCGGGTACCGCGTTCTCCGCGAACTGCATGCCTATATTTGCAAGGCCATCCGTGCTGTCATCGTTCCAGGACAATTCCCATTCCCGCCTGATGCCGGGGAGTTGCCTAAATATGGCTTTGCAGATGGCAAGATACTGCCTCTCGTCACCGTTTGTCATCAGGCGCGAGAAGCGGTTGTATTCTTCACGGTGCGTGTTCTTCCACTGGAGAATATCCTCCTTGAATTGTTCGTATGTCAACTTCTGCTCGTCCATATTCATATTGCATTATGGTGGATATAAAAGGATAGGTGGAAAAAAGGAACGGTCAATCCAGAAGATTTACCAGCTCCTTCTTCATTTCATCGTCTATCTTGCGGTACCGAGCAAAGGCACGGCTACCTTCAGAGTGTCCGGACATGGAGGCAATCAGGTTCGGGTCCTTGACCTGCTTGTACAGGTTTCCGATGAAGGTCTTCCTCGCCGTGTGGGTGGTGGCCACCTCGTACAATGGTCTTGCCACATCCTCGCGCGTCTTCGGGTCGAGCACCCTGACCATGCGGTCGATTCCCACGTATTTGAGAATCTCCTTTATTTTCTTGTTGTAGCCGAAATGCGAGAATCTCGGGAGCAGCGCTTCTTCCAGGTCCTTGTACCTTTCCAGTATATCCAAGGCCTTTTGGTTAAGCGGGACCCGTACCGTGCCCGCGTGCTCCAGCTTGGTTTTCTGGGGGATGTACTCCACGCAACCGTCCACAATATTCGCCTTGGTCAGCCTGTTCAAGTCACTGACACGGCAACCGATCAGGCACTGGAACATGAAGATGTCACGATAGACCGGATAGCTGGCACCCATGCCGCTTAAGTCGGCATAATATACCTTGTCACGTTCTTCAAGTGTCAGGTAGAATGGGTCACCGTACATGGGCTGCGCGATCTGGTATTGGTCGAAAGGGTTATTTCGTGTAAGGCCACGCTTGATGCACCATTTGATGACGGTGCGTACGCGGTACAGGCTTCCCGACATGCTGTTCTCGGAACGTACCTGCTCGACATTGCGGCGGACCTCGTTCTGGTAAAACACGGGATACATGTCAACATACTTGTGCTCTTCCTGCAGCCAGAATTTGAAATCCCTTATGTCATCTGCCGTGATGGAGTCAATGCAAAGATGGAAGCCTCTCTGGTGCATGACCTCATGGCGGAAACGCTCGTAACGGAGTACCTTGTTGAGATTGTCAAGATGATGTTTCCGGCTCTCGAACGCGAGTGGGGTCTCGTCAACATATTTTTGTATCTGGTATGACAACAGGTATTCCTCTGCCTTGTTGCCGCCCCTTGCATTGATGTTAGGATGATGGTATTCTTCTATCAGCCCCTTGAGCCAGTTTCCGTCAACTCCACGGCTGTATTCCCTGGTGATCAGGTGGGTAATTTGCTGGATATCCCTGTCGAAAGCGTTCTTCTTCTCTTCCGAGACAAGAGCCACACGTGGTTTGTAGCCTTGCCTCTCCGGGCTCCAATGGTTCGGGTTGATGGACAGCTCGCTCGCGGCCTTTATGTCCACACCACCGATATCCCGGACACGGAAATAGACCCGGGCAAGATCCGTCACGTTGTTTTTCGCCGATGTCTTTCTGATAAATGCTGTTACTTTCATGTATATATCCTCCTCAGTTTATCATTTCCACAAGTTTTCGTTTCATGTCATCATCTATCGTCCGGTAACGCCGGAAGGCCCTGCTGCCTTCCACGTGGCCTGACATGGAGGCTATCAGGTTGGGATCCGGAACCTGCCGATACAGGTTGCCTACAAAAGTCTTGCGTGCCGTGTGGCTGCTGGCCACCTCATACAAGGGCTTCTGTACGGTGTTGTAGCCGTGCGTGTCAAGAATGGTCACCATGCGGTCAATGCCACAATGTTTCAGCAGTTCCCGTATACCCAGATTGTAAGTGTTGATGGGCTTGAAGGGAAGCAGCTTGCCGGTATTCCCGCTATAGCGTTCCAGTATTCTGACCGCCTTTTCATGCAATGGGACCCTGACGGTTTTCGCCTGGCACTTCTTTGTCTTTTGAGGCATATACTCCAGAAAGCCGTCCTTGATGTTCTCCTTTGTCATCCTGTAGAGATCACCGACACGACAACCGACATAGCAGTGGAATACAAATATGTCCCGGATGACAGCCAGTTTCGGGCAGTCGCTCAGATCCGCGTCGTACAGGACATTCCTCTCTTCCGATGTGAGGTAGAACGGGTCGCCATAGGTCGGCTCCTTGCAGCCATAAACTGCATAGACTTCGTTGTCGGAATACTTCATTCTCTTGCACCAGTGCAGGAACGTGCAGAAAAGGTTCATGATATTGATGACGGTCGTGTTGGAGAGAGGCTTGGGCTTGTGGTTGATGAGCATACGGGGAATATAAAAGTCAGGATACTCCTGGCGGAGCAGGTACTCATTGGCGACGTACTCCCTGAAGTCGTTCATCTGCCCCAGGGTGACAGTTTCAACGAAGAGCGTGAAATAAGTATCGCCCAATAATTCACGCCGGTACTCGTGATACCTGGTCATCGTTCGCTCGAAACGGACGATGTGCTCCTTGGTTCTTTCCGCGCCGTCATATTTTTCCAGGTACTCGTGGATGCGGTGGAGCAGGTTCGGGTGATCACGCTCGAAAGCCCGCGCGGGATGTAGGACATCCTCGATGACCTGTTTCATCCACTTGCCGTCAGCCTTCTCGGAGAAGGTCTTTTCCGCTCTCTCGATGATGGCGGCGATCTGTTCGGGTACCCGTTTCTGTTCAATGGCCGTCACGGCAGTCGTTCGCCTGTAACATAAGGTATCGGCATCCCAATACTTGTCATGGACCGCGATGGGGGAAACCACTTTGATGTCCACGTTCTTCTCCCGTACCCGGAAGCAGATGTTTGAAGTGGTCGCGGAACATTTTTTCAGATAGACGGAAATTTTCATTTGCTATGCCTTTTTGATTTCATGACAAAGGTAAATAAATTCCCGAATATGTTCCCATATATCCCGAGGAAACTTGCAACGAATTAAGACAAATTAAAAAGTCATTCCCGAATCTGATACCACATAAAGTATTGAATATTAGAGGTTATATTTGCACTTGTTTAGCTCTTTTTTTCATTTTCGGCTTTACTCAACTTTTCGAATATCAGATATTGCAGTTCCACGCTTTCTTTTTGCAACGAGCCCATGAGGAATTGGTGGGCGCAACAACAATCGACCGATGGATACACCCATCTTATCCAAACCCGAACGAGGCCTGCATTCGCAAGCCTTGGATCTGCTCCGTTTTCCGCTGGCACTCGTCGTCGTGCTCGTACACACCTTTCCGGGCGAAACAATCCAAGGAAACAGCTGGATTCCACCATTTGACGAATACCCTTTTTTTCAAGAATTATTATATTTTATCCGTGCATTTTTAAGCGGACAAAGTGTTCCGATCTACTATTTCATTTCGGGTTACGTCTTTTTTCTCGGCATCGAACTGACCCGTGCGAAATATCTCCAGAAGCTGAAAAATCGAACCAAAACGCTATTGATTCCCTATCTGATCTGGAACACGGTGGCGATCGCGCTGCTGTTCGTTACCCATCTGCCCGTATTCCATGCTTTCGTAGAAAACACGGGCCCGTTTCACCCGAATCTGTCCGGATTCCTTTCGGCCTTTTGGAATTACGACGATTCTTTGAGGCCCGCAATCGAAAGCGTCAAGGAAGCCAATACCGTCATGAAGTATCCGATTGACATTCCATTGTGGTTTATCCGCGACTTGATGATCGTCGTGCTGTGTGCGCCGATATTGTACCGGTTAATCCGAAAGTTTACTTTCTATCCCGTCGTTCTGCTCGGAGGACTCTGGTTCGGTTCGCTGTTCTATGAACCGCTGAATTACAACGGTTTTGCAAGCGCTTTCTTTTTCTTCTCCTGGGGCGCCTACATGAGCATCCGCAAAAAAGACATGATCGCCGAATTCGGCCGTTTTCTCAAACCGTCGATGCTGCTATACCCCTGTTTGGGATTGCTCGGGCTGCTCTTTCTGCATATCCGACCCGATTGGGCCCCCGCCGTCAAACAGGTGAATATCGTGGTCGGGCTGCTTTTCGCCTACAACCTCGCCGTATGGCTCCTGCAAAAGGGCTGGTGCAAAGTGAACGGATTTTTAGCTGCATCGAGCTTTTTCATCTACGTTTCACACTCTTTGATTTGCAACAAAATCGCCCGCATCCTTATGAAAATCATCGCTCCCGCATCCGATGTAGGATTCACGGCTGTTTTCGTTCTGGCATTCTTGCTGACGGTCGGTATGTGCCTGACGGCTTATTGGTTATTGAAACGATTCACGCCCTCGCTTTTACGAATTCTGACCGGCAGAAAATAACCGCCTGCACTCACCCAAGACGGCGGAACAGCCCTCGAAAAGCGGCCAAAACGCATCCATCGCATAAATAAAATTCGTACCTTTACAGGCGATTGTACGGATTGGTCGCAATGAGATGATACGCTACTACAACGACGACACGAACTACCGCTACCACGACAAACGCCGCACGTCCAACTGGCTGGCCGACGTCGCCGCAGCCGAGGGGTACCAGCTCGGTGAAATCTGCTATATCTTTTGCTCGGCGAAGCGGCTGCTGGAGATGAATCGCCGATATCTGGGCCACGACTATTATACCGATGTCATCACGTTCGATTACAGCGACCGCAAGGGCTCGGGGGTAATTTCGGGCGACATCTTCATCGACGTCGAGACCGTCGCCGACAACGCCCGCCAATACGGTGCCACGACGTTGCAAGAGATGCGGCGCGTCATTGTTCACGGCGTGTTGCACCTCTGCGGCCAGAACGACAAAACGCCCCGCACCAATGCGCAGATGCACCGCAAAGAGGACAAGTATCTGAAATTCTGGCAAATGACGGAATCCGAATGACACTCGACTACGATATCATCGTCATCGGCGCCGGTCATGCCGGCTGCGAAGCGGCGGCGGCGGCGGCACGGCTCGGTTCGCGCACGCTGCTGCTGACTATGGACTTGACGAAAATGGCCGCGATGTCGTGCAATCCGGCCGTCGGAGGAGTTGCCAAGGGGCAGATTGTCAGAGAGATAGATGCGCTCGGAGGCCAAATGGGCCGGATCACCGACCGCACGACCATCCAGTTCCGGATGCTCAACCGCTCGAAAGGAGCCGCCATGTGGAGCCCGCGGGCCCAATGCGACAAGACCCGATTTTCGGAAGAGTGGCGCCGGCTGTTGGAGAACACGCCGAACCTCTATCTTTGGCAGGATGCAGCCGTCGAATTGTTGTTCAAGCCCATCGGCGACGGAGCAGGACAAGCCAAAAACGACGTGCCGATTAAGAATCCCGAATCGACCGACAAACAAAATACCGCCCAGCGACTTCGCGTCAGCGGCGTACGCACCCGCATGGGGGTCGAATTTTCATGTAAATCGCTGATTCTCACAGCAGGAACATTTCTTGAAGGGTTGATGCACTGCGGCGCCTCACACGCCGAAGGCGGGCGGGCAGGCGATGCCGCATCGCACGGATTGACCGCATCGCTTCAAGCCATCGGATTCGAGGTCGGCCGCATGAAAACCGGCACGCCCGCACGATTGGATGCCCGCACCATCAATTTCGAAGCGCTGGAACCCCAATACGGTGATGAACGGCCGTCGAAGTTTTCATTTTCTTCCGACACGCAACCGGTCGAAGATCAACTTCCCTGCTTTTCAGTCTACACGACGCCGGAAGTCCACGAAATTCTGCGCAGCGGATTCGCACTTTCGCCGCTTTTCAACGGAACGATCAAGGGCATCGGGCCCCGCTATTGTCCTTCCATCGAAGATAAACTCCGCACGTTCGCCGACAAAGAACAGCACCAACTCTTTCTGGAACCCGAAGGGCGATCGACCAATGAATACTACCTGAACGGTTTTTCGTCGTCGCTTCCGTGGGAGGTGCAATGGAAAGCCCTGCATCGGATGCGCGGGTTGGAAGACGTGCATATTTTCCGCCCGGGCTATGCCATCGAATACGACTATTTTCCGCCGACACAGCTGCATCATTCACTTGAAACAAAGCACGTTGCCGGTCTGTTTTTCGCCGGTCAGGTCAACGGGACGACCGGTTACGAAGAAGCTGCAGCACAAGGATTGATGGCCGGCATCAATGCGCACAGGCACACGGTCGGGCAGGCTCCGATCGTTCTGAAACGCGACGAAGCCTATATCGGCGTACTGATCGACGACCTCGTAACGAAAGGGGCCGACGAGCCCTATCGTATGTTCACCTCGCGGGCCGAGTATCGTATCCTGCTGCGGCAGGATAATGCCGATGCGAGACTTACTCCGTTAGGCTATGAAATCGGATTGATTTCCGCCAATAGATATGCCGAATTTTGCAAAAAAAAGTCGCTCGTAGAATCGCTTATTTCCTTCACCCGAGAGCGGAGCATCAAAGCGTCCGAAATCAATGACTATTTAAATTCGGTCGGTTCGGACCCGCTCACCCAAGGAAAAAGGCTATTCGAAGTGCTGATGCGCAACAACGTAACCATCGAATCGCTCCGACCGGTCATTCCGTCGCTGAACCGATTCATCGAAGAACACAGAATCGACAATGAAGTCATCGAAGAAGCCGAAATACGAATCAAATATCGGGGATACATCGAACGGGAAAAACTGATCGCCGAGAAATTGCATCGGCTGGAGAACATCTCGATTCCGATGGATTTCGATTATCAGGCAATGCAAGCATTGACCATCGAAGCCCGCCAGAAACTTTCGCGTATCCGTCCAGCGACCATCGGTCAGGCCTCTCGTATTCCTGGCGTCTCCCCTGCCGATGTCAACGTATTATTAATTAAGTTCGGGAGGTAGCCGACCTTAATCAACGTTCCACGTGGAACAAGCTCCTTCATCTTTTGCGATGCAAGCATCCATCTAAGCCCCTACTGTTCCACGTGGAACAAAAAAAAGAGCTTAAAGAATAAATCATTAAGCTCTCAAAGCCAGAACAACCAGCAACCGGTTACCGAAATTCACAACACTATCGTACACCAACCATATTTATCTTCAGCGCGACCGTACTGAATATCCTGCAATTTATTATAAAGAGCCAAACTCTTTTCACCGACTTTCATACCGAAATCATATACTGCTTCGGTCTGCATATCGTAAACTTTGCCGATCGGAGAGATGACCGCAGCCGTTCCGCAAGCTCCGCACTCCTCGAAAGTAGCTAATTCCTCTACCGGAATTTGTCGATCTTCGACCTCGAGCCCCATATCGCGCGCCAACTGACGCAAACTTTTGTTCGTAATTGAGGGTAACACAGAGGTCGACTTCGGCGTAATATATTTACCCTCTTTGATGCCGAAAAAGTTGGCCGCGCCGCACTCTTCGATGTATTTATGCTCGGCCGCATCCAAATACATTACGTTCGAATAGCCTAATTTGTGTGCATTCTCACCCGAGAGAAGACTGGCCGCATAATTACCTCCGACTTTCACGTCGCCTGTTCCACGTGGAGCAGCGCGATCCTGTTCGCGATCAATTGCGACCAATATCGGCTTGATCCCCTCTTTGAAATAGGCACCGACCGGCGAACAATAGACGATCAACAGTGCATCTTTGGCCGGACGCACGCCCAATCCCGCGGTCGTACCGAACATCACCGGCCGCAGATAGAGCGAAGCGCCGCTGCCATAAGGCGGAATATGCCGTTCGTTGCGTTTTACGACTTCGATGCAGGCGTCGACGACCATTTCGACCGTCGGGACAGGGAGGCATAATCGTTCGGCAGAAGCACGCAATCGTTCGGCATTGTCGCGCACACGAAACAGCCGAACCTTGCCGTCGACGCCCCGAAAGGCCTTGAGCCCCTCGAACAACTCGATGCCGTAATGCAGGCACGAAGCCGACATGTGCATCTTGATATATTCGTCATCCGTGATGACCATTTCACTCCATTTGCCGTCCGTGAAGGTGTAACGGGCGTTGACGTCGGTCTTCCGATAATTGAATCCCAAAGCGCTCCAATCCAAATTATTATTCATCTCTCACTAAAAATTAATCCTCTCTAACGAACAATCGCTCCGTTCGAAACCTCACCATCGGGCTGCAACAAACGCAGCGAACCCGCTGCATCCTCGGCCATCAGGATCATTCCGTTCGACAAAACACCCTTCATTTCGCGCGGCTCCAAATTGACCAGTACCAACACCTGCCGTCCGATAAGCTCTTCAGGTGTGAACCGATCGGCGATTCCCGAGACGATTTCGCGCTTGTCGATACCGGTATCTACGGTCAATTTCAGCAATTTCTTGGTCTTTGCGATCTTCTCCGCGGCAAGAATCTTCGCTACGCGAATGTCCATTTTCTGAAAATCATCGAACGAAACCGTATCTTTCTGCTGTTCAACGCTCTGCGATGCTTCGGCCGCCAGATTGGCCGCCTTGATCTCCGCCAGCTTATCCAGTTGACGCTGAATGACATCATCCTCGATTTTTTCGAAGAGCAATTCGGGTTTCCCGATCGCATGGCCCGCAGGCACCAAATCGGACGCACCCAACTGTTCCCAACCGAACTTGTCGACGGCCAGCATCCGCAGAATTTTGGCCGCTGCAAAGGGCATGAACGGTTCGATGGCGATCGCCGTATTGGCCGTAATTTGCAAAGCAATATGCAAAATGGTCTCGACCCGCTTCGGATCGCTCTTGACCACCTTCCAAGGTTCGGTATCGGCCAGGTACTTGTTTCCGATACGGGCGATATTCATGGCATCTTTCAGTGCCTCACGGAAGTGAAAGGTCTCGATGTTGTTCTCCAACGAACCTTTCACGGCGGCCATTTCCGCGAGCGTCGCCCGATCGTAATCCGTCAGTTCGCCGGCGGCGGGGACGACACCATTATAATATTTGGTCGTCAGCACCAACGCCCTATTGACGAAATTACCCAAGACGGCAACCAATTCGCTGTTGTTGCGCGACTGGAAATCCTTCCACGTAAAGTCGTTGTCCTTCGTTTCCGGCGCATTGGCACAGAGCACGTAGCGCAAAACATCCTCCTTGCCGGGGAACTCGTCGAGGTACTCATGCAACCAAATGGCCCAGTTGCGCGAAGTCGAAATCTTGTCGCCCTCCAGATTGAGAAATTCGTTCGCCGGCACATTCTCGGGCAGAATGAAGCCGCCGTGCGCCTTCAGCATCGACGGAAAGACGATGCAATGGAAGACGATGTTGTCCTTGCCGATGAAGTGCACCATCTTCGTATCCTCCGACTTCCAGTATTTTTCCCAATCGGGCGTAAGCTCCTTGGTGGCAGAGATATAGCCGATCGGCGCATCGAACCACACGTAGAGCACCTTGCCCTCGGCGCCCTCGACCGGCACGGGAATGCCCCAATCCAGGTCGCGGCTCACGGCCCGCGGCTGCAATCCGCCGTCCAACCAACTTTTGCACTGCCCGTAAACATTGGTTTTCCACTCCTTGTGCCCCTCGAGAATCCACCGACGGAGAAAATCTTCGTATTCGTTCAACGGCAGGTACCAGTGTTTCGTCATCCGTTTCTCGGGCACGGAACCCGATACGGCGCTGTGGGGTTCGATGAGTTCGTCAGGCGAAAGCGTCGAACCGCACTTCTCGCATTGGTCGCCGTAAGCCCGATCGTTGCCGCATTTGGGGCAGGTGCCGACGATGTAGCGGTCGGCCAGAAAGGTCTGGGCTTCGGGATCGTAATACTGTTCGGAAGTCCGTTCGATGAATTTGCCTTCGTCGTACAATTTCCGGAAAAAGGCCGAAGCGGTTTCGGCATGGACGGGAGACGACGTACGCGAATAGATGTCGAACGAAATGCCGAGGCGTTCGAACGACGTTTTTATTAACTGGTGGTAGCGATCCACGACCTGCTGGGGGGTGATACCCTCCTTGCGGGCCTTGATGGTGATCGGCACGCCGTGTTCGTCGGAACCGCATACAGAGATCACATCGCAGCCCTTCAATCGCAGATAACGCACATAAATATCGGAAGGGATATAGACTCCGGCCAGATGGCCGATATGCACGGGGCCATTGGCATAAGGGAGTGCCGAAGTAACGAGATAACGTTTGTATTTTTCGGTCATGATCGAATGAAGGTAACAAATTCCGCTCAAAATTACACAATTTTAAGGGAAAAACAAACAACCAGCCGCCGAAACCGACCGATGCAGAAAAAACGTTCCGACGGTGATTTTCGGATGATTCGGCTTCGTTTTCGGTAAAAATTCGTAAATTTGCAAATTAAACGCATCTCACAACGAAAAAACTATGACCGATAAAATCAATGAATTGCTTCGCCGCGTCGAAGCGTTCCGGCCCAAGACGGCGGCCGAGGTGGAAGAGTTCCGCATCCGCGTACTCGGCAAAAAGGGCGAGCTGAACGCCTTGCTGGAGGAGTTCAAGACGGTCGCGCCGGAACTCAAACGCGAATTGGGCCAGCAACTCAACCGGCTCAAGACCACGGCACTGGAACGGATCAACACGCTGCGCGAAAAGTTGCAGGACGCGGCTGCGGATCAGACCACCGAAGCGGGCGACCTGACCCGTCCGGGCTCGGCCGAACCGATCGGTTCGCGCCACCCTATTTCGATCATGAAGAACCGCATCGTCGAGGTATTTTCGAGATTGGGTTATACCGTAGCGGACGGGCCTGAAATCGAAGACGACTGGCACGTCTTCTCGGCCCTCAACTTCCCGCCCGAACACCCCGCCCGCGACATGCAGGACACCTTTTTCATCGAAAAAAATCCAGACATCCTACTGCGAACGCACACGTCGTCGATCCAGGTGCGCATGATGGAGCGTCAGAAGCCGCCCATCCGCGTCATCTGCCCGGGGCGCGTGTTCCGCAACGAAGCCATTTCGTACCGGGCGCATTGCATCTTCCACCAGATCGAAGGCCTGTACATCGACGAGGGCGTCTCGTTCGCCGATCTGAAACAGTCGCTGCTCTACTTCGCCAAGGAGATTTTCGGCGAACATACGGCCATCCGTATGCGCCCCTCCTACTTCCCGTTCACGGAACCGTCGGCCGAAGTCGACGTCTCGTGCAACCTCTGCGGCGGCAAAGGATGCGCCGTATGCAAGGGCACGGGCTGGCTCGAAATCATGGGCTGCGGCATGGTCGATCCCAATGTGCTGTCGGCTAACGGCATCGACCCTCAGAAGTATTCGGGATTCGCGTTCGGCATGGGGATTGAACGCGTAGCGATGTTGAAATACGGCGTCAATGACCTGCGGCTCTATTTCGAAAACGACATCCGTTTCCTGCATCAGTTCGATACCGCTTTTTAATTAACCGGCACGGGTCGGAAAGTTACGAAGGATTTTTATTAACGGGTGTGGAACGGTGAATTACGAAAGGTCATGATTAAAAGAAAGCGATGAGGAGCGTACCAGTCAATAAAAAACTCGTGTGGGTGATCGTTTGCATGCTCTTTTCGTCTGCGTTCGTCGCAGGGAAAGGGCCGCAGGCGCCGTTGCCTGCCCCGAGTGCCGATTGGCCCGATTCGTTGCACAGCGTCTGGTTCTATACCGAAGGGATCAAAAGCAACACGATTTCGGGCGATACGGCGCGGGCCCGACAGTTCCTGCACGAAGCGATCCGCCTCGATTCGAACTTCGCTCCTGCCTACTTCGCGCTCTCCACGGGCCGGTTGCCCGCATCGCCCGACGAGGCGGTCGAAATGGCCCGCCGGGCGTGGGAGCTCGACACCACGAACCTCTGGTACGAACGCAATTACGGTCAAATTCTGTTGCAGGCAGCCCGTTACCCCGAAGCCTTGGAACGTTACCGCCGGCTGACCGAAAAAGACCCGAAAGACCCCGACAATTTCCGTTTGTTGGCCGCCCTCTACGAATTGCAGCGCAATCCCTACATGGCGCTCGCCACGCTCGATTCGGCCGAATTGCGGTTCGGGCGCATCCCCTACCTCACCGCCATGAAACGGCGCCTGCTCGTCTCCACCAATCAGCTCGACAAGGCCATCGCCGAGAGCCGCCGAACGGTCGAAGAAAGCCCCTACGATACGGAAAACCGCATCGTGCTGGCGAGTCTCTACGGATTGGCCAAGAAGGATTCGTTGGCACGGGCCGAATACGCCGCCGTGCTCGCATTGGATTCGACGAATGTCGCCGCCTTGATGTCGCTTTCGGATTTTTACAACGACCGGCGCGACTACCGATCGCTGCTCGCCGTCAACCAGCAGCTTTTCAACCTCGACGAAATGCCCTTGACGGAAAAGATCAAACGGTTCGAAATTTTCACTTCGGACAACCGTTTCTACCGCGAATATTACCCGCATATCAATACATTGGCCTCGACCTTGGCCATCCGTTATCCGAAAGACCCGCGGATCGTCGAACTCTACGGCCGCCATCTGATCAATTCGGGCGAACTGGAACAGGCGCTGGCGCTCTACAAACTCCACTTGGCCGACACGCCGCCGCAAGTCTCCTACTACCGGTGGGTCATCGACATCGAGAGTTACCTCCAGCGGCCCGATTCGGTCGACCGTTACGTCGAAGAAGCTCTGCAACACTTTCCCGAGGAGGCCGATTTCCACATCGCCGAAGGCAATATCCATACTTATGCCGGCCGGCACGACCAGGCGGCCCGCATCTACAAACAGTCGCTGCGATATGCCGATACCGATTCGTTGCGCAGCGCGATTTGGGGGTTGATCGGCGACGCCCATCATCAACAGGCCGAAACCCTCATGAAGAAGGCCAAAGAGGCCGGTACGACGGAGAGTCCGCGTGTGCAGGCTGCCGTGCGCAAAGCCATGAAAACCTGTTACGACGCCTACGAACGCAGCCTGCACTACGATTCTGACAATTCGTTGGTACTCAACAATTACGCTTATTTTCTCGCCCTCGACGGCAACCAGCTCGAGCGGGCGCTGGCCATGGCTCAACGGGCTGTCGAACTGACCGACAACAATCCCACCTATTTGGATACGCAGGCCTGGGTGCTCTTCCGGCTGGGCCGTACGGACGAGGCCAAACGGGTCATGCAGCAGGCCATCGCCCTGGACGGTCATTCGAGCACCGAACTGCTCGTACACTACGGCGACATCCTCCATGCGTTGGGGCAGGATTTTCTGGCCGAAAGCTACTGGCGCAAAGCGCTCGAAAAGGGATACGACGCCAACGAAATCGACCGGCGCATCCGTTCGATGAAAGCCGATAAAAACACCGAATAAATCCGCAATTGTCCGATGAAACCGTTCCGACTGCTACCCTGCCTGCTTTCCGGTCTGCTGCTGTGGATCGCTTCGGCGTCCGTCGCTCAGAACGACCGCAAGATCGCCGAACAGAAAAAGGTCGTGGCCGATCTGGAACGCAAAATCGCCGAAGAGGAGCGTCAACTGAAAAAACTCCGTTCGGGCAAAAAGACGACCGAGGAGGAGGTGCGGCGACTGGGCCGGCAGATCGACAACCGCAACCGGTTGATCGACGAGACGGAAAAACAAGCCAAAGTATTGCGCAACGAACTGGCCGCAACAAACAACGTGGCAGACAGCCTCGCGAAACAACTGCAACGTCATCGCGAACAATACATCGAGATGGTGCGCAGCGCCTATCGCAATTACCGGCATCACAACTATCTGACCTATCTTTTTTCGTCGCGCGACTTTCGGGACGTCGCTCGGCGGATCGTCGATCTGCGTGAAATGGCCGAGGCCCGTCGAAGCAAAATGGAAGCCATCGCCACGCTCAACGAACAGGTGCAACAGGAACGAACGTCGCTCGAAAAACGCAACCGCTCGCTCGATTCGGTAACGCGCAAACTCACCCGTCAACGGAGCGATCTGGAACGCGATGCGCGGGATGCCCGCAACTCGCTGAAACGGCTGACGAATCGGGAAAAGAGCGCCCTGCAGCGCAAGCTGGCGCAGGAAGAACAACTCCAAACGGCGATCGCGACGCTGCGCAAGCTAACGAAAGGCAACAAGGAAGGAGCTTCGTTTTCGTCGAAAACCTCCGGTCTGCGGCTGCCGGTCGCGGGCGGCAAGGTCAAACGCTACAAAGGCAATATGGCAGAGATCGTCGGCCCGCGCGGTGCGCAGATACAATCCATTTACGAAGGCAAGGTAGTAGATGTGAAACAGAACCGCATCACAGGCAAATACGAGGTCTATGTTGCGCACGGCGAATACATCACGACCTACTCGAACCTGTCGTCGACGTCGGTGGCCAAAGGGAGCATCGTCTCCCGCAACGGGCTGTTGGGAACGATCGGCTCGGCCATCAACCTCAACACGATGGAGACGGAATACAAAATCGTCTTCGGCATCTATCCGCCCGATCCGAACAAAAAGATGCTTGCCTCCGACTGTTTTCGTTAACTTTTTTGTTAACCGGTACGGATCGGACCCTTATCAACTGACACCTATTTTTTTGTTCACTCGTCTGCATCAAAAGAATCATCCCTAATAAAAACGACTATTTATTCGATTATTCAATAAAAAATGGAAGAAGAGATAAAAACCTTATTAAAAGGCATCGTACATCCGGAAACGGGCGCGAATCTCGTCGAAAGCGGAATCGTCGGAGCCATTACCGCAGATGCGGAGAAAATCGTACTCACGCTGCAATTCGCCAAAAAACGCGATCCGTTCGCGCTGAAAATCAAACAACAAGTCGAAAACTGTCTGAAAGCGCACTACCCCACCCATACCACGACGGTCATCGTGCGCGAAGGAACGACGGCCCCCCGTCCGGAACCGAAAACCAAGACCACGACCGGCGGAATCGCCCATGTCATCGCCATCGCTTCGGGCAAGGGCGGCGTAGGCAAATCGACCGTAACGGCCAATCTGGCCATCGCCTTGCGCAATTTAGGGTATCGCGTCGGGATTCTCGACGCCGATATTTACGGCCCCTCGCAACCGAAGATGTTCGGCGTCGAAGGGTATCTGCCCGATGCCTTACAGGAAGAGGGCGAAGACCGCATCGTTCCGGCCAATTCGATGGAGATCAAGTTGATGTCGATCGGCTTCTTCATCAAACCGACGGATGCGTTGTTGTGGCGCGGTGCGATGGCGGTCAACGCGTTGAAACAGTTGATTCACCAGACCCGTTGGGGAACGCTCGACTTTCTGCTGGCCGACCTGCCTCCCGGGACGGGCGATATTCACTTGTCGATCATCAACGAACTGAAAATCGACACGGCCGTGATCGTCTCGACGCCGCAGCAGATCGCCATAGCCGATGTCGCACGCGGTGTGGAGTTGTTCCGAAACGAGCATGTCGACATTCCCGTTGCGGGGATCATCGAGAACATGGCCTGGTTCACGCCTGCAGAGCTGCCCGACAACCGATATTACCTATTCGGTCGGGGCGGTGCCCGTCGGTATGCGGAAGAGAACGGAATCGAATTATTGGGTGAAATACCGATCATTCAGTCGATTATGGAGGGATCGGACGAAGGGCATCCGGCCGTCGGCATCGACCCGCGCGTAGAAAAATGGTACCGCACGATCGCGCAGCGGATTGTTGAAAAAACGGTGAATAACGGTCGATAAACGGTTCAAAATCGGAAGAAAAAACGATGATAAAAAGTTCGGAGAAAAATTGGAAGTTCGACCCGCCCGAACATATAACCGAAAGCAAGCAAAAAACAAATTTTTTTTCGAATAATTATCGACCGGAGGAGGCGGGGCAAAGCAGCAAAAAATGTCGATAAAAACAGCTGTCGATAAATGAAGTTCATTTATCGACAGCTGTTTATTTTTATCTTTATCTTTTTTTAAATCAAAAATTTAAAGAAAAAAAGAAGGAACAAAAAAATTCGAAGATGTGGAAAAACGACCGCCTCGAAAAATTTATCGACATTATCGACAGCTATTTTATTTATACTTATTTTTCTTTTAAATTTTAATTAAAAATAAATAAAAAGAAAAACAGAAAAGGGGAGCCGATACCGAACGCGAATTTTAATTACCTTTGCGGAGCAGGCCCGCTCTGTCGCTGCCGATGCGAATCGGGAGAGGAAAGTCCGGGCAACACAGAGCACTACGCAAGCTAATCTACTTGATACCCGCAAGGGTATGGGTGCGTAACAGAAAACGACCGCCCGTCCGAACGCATGCACGCCTATCGGACGAGTAAGGGTGAAAAGGCGGGGTAAGAGCCCACCGCGGAGACAGCGATGTTCTTCGGCCGTACGTCCCGTAGGTTGCAAGACCGTGTATACCGGTTTTTTATTAAGGGGTTGGAAGGAAACGGTCGGTTTGAGTCGATCGGTGTCGCCGCTTGGTAAAGAGAAGGGTAGCTCGCCCGATACCGGGGGGTAGGTTGCTGGAGGCGGCAGGCGACTGCCGTCGTAGATAAATGACAGAGATCCGGACGTTTGCGTGCGGATACAGAACCCGGCTTACAGGGCCTGCTTTTTTATTAGCGCGATGGAACCTTCTTACGGTTCGGAGGGTCGGGGGTGCTTCCCCGACTTTTTTATTAATCGGTACGGATCGGCCCGTTTGAACGGCCGCTTTTGAATGCGGTTCCTTATGCGCCCCGTTCGAACGGGGTTCCTTATGCGGTAGACCGTTAATCTGTTTATAGAAGAAAGCCTTGCTAAACACCGGAACGCGCCAACGCATAAGGAACTGCTTCAAAAAGCAGCGGCTGGCAGCGAAGAAGACAATTTGAAATGCTGAAACGCTCTACCGCATAAATAAATATTTGTTTTTTATCTTTTTTGTGCGTAACTTTGCGCACTAAATGCGTTCGAATGGGGTAATGGAGTTCGGCGAAGGGTATACGATTGCGTTCAAAGGACTGAAAGCGGGGGTTTACGACTTCGAGTTTCCGATCGACGGGGCGTTGTTCCGCGCTTTCGAAAATTCCGAGGTTCGCGAGGCTGCTTGCCGCGCGAAAGTGCGGATGGAACGGTCTGAAAAGCAGTTGGTATTCGATACGACCATCACGGGCGAGGTCGTCGTGCCGTGCGATCGTTGTTTGGAGGATTGCCGTCTGCCGATCGACTTCGCAGGACGACTGATGGTGCTTTTTTCCGAAGTGCCGGGCGAATACGACGGCGAGACGATGTGGTTGCTGCCCGTCGAGGAGGAGGTCGATTTGGCGCAGTACCTTTACGAAAGCATCGTTTTGTCGCTGCCTTACCAGCGGGTGCATCCCGAAGGGGGGTGCGATCCCGAGATGTTGAAACGTTTCCGGATTGTGTCGAACGAGGAATTCGAGGCGATCGAAAAGGAGGCCGTTCATTCGACCGAGGGGCTCGGCGAAGCGCAGCGGACGACTTTGGAACGATTGAAACGGCAGATGGAAGCGGACGAATCCGAGGAGGCTTAAGTTTTCGGCCGAGCGGGGGCATAGAGGTGAGAGGAATAGATTGACCGCGAGGTTCAAAACGGATGGAAAGGCGAAAAGTGTGCAGAAAAGAGGGAGGAGCAGAACGAATTTTATAACGACTTTTATTAGAAAAAAGCCGAATTAAGAAAATACTTAAATAAATAAAAATAATAAAAGAAAATGGCACATCCTAAACACAAAATCTCGTCGACCCGACGGGATAAGAGAAGAACCCATTACAAAGCGGTCGTTCCGACGGTCGTAACCTGTTCGAATTGCGGCGCGGCGACGCTTTATCACCGCGTATGCCCCGAGTGCGGTTTCTATCGCGGTAAGCTGGCGATCGAAAAAAAGGCGGCCGAATAAGGCTCCTACCCGATTTTCGATTCCGGTCGGTTCCGGTATCGGCGAGCCGCAGGCATCCGAATGCCGCGGGTTCGTCTTTTAGTCAAAGCGGGCCGTTTTCGGAGCATGCAGGACGTTCGTTTTCGATTCGGAAAGAGAATCTTCATCGGTCTCTCTTTGCGAACCGTTTTACGAGGGTCTGTGGCTTGTTCGGACGGTTGCGACAACCTAATCGCAGGAATTTATGATTAAAATTGGTGTAGATGCCATGGGCGGCGATTTCGCGCCCGAAGCTACGGTCAAAGGGGCGGTGATGGCGCTCGACGACCTTGCATCGGACAGTCGCATCGTGTTGTTCGGCGACGAGAAGCAGATTCGCGACTTGTTGGTGGCCGAAGGAGTTTCTGTCGATCGGTTCGACATCGTACCGACGACCGAAGTCATCGAGATGGGCGACCATCCGGCCAAGGCTTTTCAGACGAAGACCGATTCCAGCATCGTCGTCGGATTCGGTTATTTGGCCAAAAAGGCTATCGACGGATTCGCCAGCGCCGGTTCGACCGGCGCCATGATGGTAGGTTCGATGTATGCCGTGAAACCCATCGAAGGGGTCATCCGACCGACGATTTCGTCGTCGATTCCGACCGTTTCGGGCCGGCCGGCGCTCCTGCTCGACGTGGGGTTGAATGTCGATTGCAAACCCGAGGTTTTGGCGCAGTACGGCCTGATCGGTTCCATCTATGCCGAATCGGTGCTCGGCATCGAGCATCCGCGGGTAGCGGTGCTCAACATCGGCGAGGAGGAGGCCAAGGGCAATGCTCAGTCGAAAGCGACGCACGAACTGTTGAAAGCCGATGCGCGGATCAACTTCGTCGGCAACGTCGAGGGATCGCATCTCTTCTCCGGCAAGGTGGCCGACGTGATCGTCTGCGACGGATTCGTGGGCAATACGGTGTTGAAAATGGCCGAGGGACTTTACCGGATCAATCGCGCGATGGGCTGCGACAACGCTTTCTGGGAGGAGATGAATTACGAGAATATCGGCGGAACACCCGTGCTGGGAGTCAATGCGCCGGTCGTCATCGGGCACGGATGTTCTTCGCCGAAGGCCATCCGGAGCATGATCCGATCGACGGAACAGTGCATTCGGGCCGGATTGACCGAACGGCTGCAACGGGCTTTTAAAGAGTAACGTTAACCACTGAATAGATGAAAATACGAGCAGCAATTACGGGGGTGGGTCAATACCTCCCGGATTACATTCTGACCAACGAGGAGTTGAGTCGGATGGTCGATACCAACGACGAGTGGATTATGTCCCACGTGGGAATCAAAACCCGCCATATTCTGAAGGGCAAAGGAATCGGAACCTCTTACATGGGAGCCCGTGCGGTTACTAATCTGTTGGACAAGACGGGGGTCGACCCGATGGATATCGACGTGGTGATTTGCGCCACCGTAACGCCCGACATGTTCTTTCCTTCGACAGGAAACCTCATCGCCGACCAGGCCGGTTGCAAAAATGCGTTCGCCTATGACGTTTCGGCCGCTTGCAGCGGTTTCCTCTTCGCTCTGACGACCGGTGCGAAATTCATCGAATCGGGTACGAGCAAGAAAGTGATCGTCGTCGGTGCCGACAAGATGTCGTCCATCGTCGATTATACCGATCGGTCGACTTGTCCGATTTTCGGCGACGGGGCGGGTGCCGTCTTGTTGGAGCCCAATACCGACGGTTTGGGGGTCATTGATTCGATTCTTCATTCGGACGGCTCCGGCGAGTTGCAGCTTTACATGAAGGCCGGCGGTTCGCGTTATCCGGCTTCGCCCGAGACGATCGCGAACAACTGGCATACCATCATGTGGGACGGACACGCCGTCTTCAAGGCTGCTGTGTCGAAAATGGCCGACGTATCGTGCGAAATGATGGAGCGTCATCAACTTTCGTCGGACGACATCCGTTATTTGGTGCCGCATCAGGCCAATCTGCGCATCATCGACGCAACGGCTCGCCGCATGGGGATCACGTCGGACAAGTGCATGATCAATATCGACCGCAACGGTAATACAACAGCGGCCACGATTCCGACCTGTTTGTTCGATTACGAGAAGGAGTTGCGTACGGGCGACAATCTGATTCTCTCTGCTTTCGGCGGCGGTTACACTTGGGGTGCCATCTACGTCAAGTGGGCTTACGACGGTTCGAAAGCCTGATTCACAATCCTGACCTATTGAATAACAGCCTTGCGTCATCCGGCGCAAGGCTGTTATTGTAAAAAGATCCCGCTGAATTCATATTCAGCGGGGTCTTCCGTACCCAGGACAGAATCAATAAACTTTATTGATACGGGCAGATATAAATAAAATGTTCGATATAAACATTTGTGTGGCTATTTTTTTGTCTTGAATATAAATCCTATCGTTCATGTTTGTTGATGGAATTTAGCTTTCCTATCATAATACGATGATTGTCTATTGAGGTTTGAAAATAGGTCTCATTTTTGAGAACTATATTTTTAGTTGCGGCTATCTCGTGAAAAATAGGTCATGTTTTTGAGTGGAAATAGGTCATAGATTTGAGGAGGAGCGGCAAAAATAGGTCATGTTTTTGAGTGAAACACCTTATATATTATATTCATCAAAGATACATCTTTGATGTATCACTATTCAACATTGATGAATATTTTATACAACTGTTTTATACAACTGTTTTATACAACTGTTTTATACAATCAAGACGTATCAACACTGTAAGTGGGTAAGTAGAATTACTAACGCGCGCGAGGTCTGAAAAAGGAATGCGAGTTCATTCCGAAAGGAATTGCCTATACTGAGTGTTGATTCGTGAAGGGAAGAAGTCGTGATTTGGGAAGAAAATTCAAGTCCCGGACGAACCTGGAATGAAAAAACCGCAGAAACTGCGATTTTAGCCGTTGAAATATCTTCGACAATAATTTCCTTGTGAACTGAAAGAAATCTGACAGAATCGAAGAAAACCGGCCGATTTCGGCAAATGATAATGCCGGGCATACCCTACTATTTTGTATTGCACCGTTACAGATTTTTAGAGAATCGGATCGTGATCCATGCAAAAAAACCGGAATCATCAATACGATGTTCCGGTCTCCTTACTGTGCAAAATTGGAAGATTTCACTTCTTCCCTTCACTTGCAAATGTCGGTCAAAAAAATCATGATTCCAAATTTTCAATCAATTATTTTTCAGATAGATATTATCATATTATTATATTATGATATTATAATAATATCCGAATTGCAAACGGTTTATATACAAACAAATACATAAATATCGACTAATGACACCGGAAGACATGATGAATTTGTTTTGAGTTATGTGTTGTTCGCTCGACACACGGGGAGAGCAGTTTTTTCACCCCTCACAACAGAGATGCGAAGGTAGCCGAAATCGCGAAGACAGCGGCAAGAATCGGTCGGCCCGGCCGACCGCCCGAAGGTACGATGCGGAAAAATCAGTCCGCGTTTTGCGCCGGCCTTCGGCCGCAAATTTTTCCTTTCGTCTCCTTGCCTTCGTGCAGTCTTCGCGATCGGCTGATGCGGCATCGCTGTTCTGAGCGTTTCAGGCAGTTTAGAACTCCGGCGCAGGAGGGTAAAGTCTGCAAATAAGTTATGAATCGTAGTCGTTTAATCTGGTTGTTGACCAAGAAGCTCGAACCGTCTTTCAACCTGTCGTCATGGATGCTTCAGCAAAAAGTTACGGAGGCGGTGAATGATGCAATGGTTGGAATGGATGAGTTGGAAGACTTCATCGAGCAGTTGCATTGTCGTGTCGTTCGCTTCAGTTACCGAAAAGCCGACGGATCGGCTCGAGAAGCTCTCGGTACACTCAAATCGAGTATGCTCGACAAACTGTTGGCCGGACAAGAGCGAAAGCGAAGCGGTTCCGGATCATCCGATCGGATCGTGTATTACGATCTCGACTGTGAAGATTGGCGTTGTTTCAATCCGGAGAATTTCATTTCGATGGATTGATTCCTCTTCCCTTCACGGATCAACATTTCGATCCTGCGGCTCGATGCTGCGGGATCGTTTTTTTTGCCGCTCCGAGGCGTCTATCCGGTGCAATGCACTTCGTGCCGCACCTCCTTATAGACGCCTCGGGCGGCCCTGCTCGTCTTCTTACCTGCACAGGGCAGATTGCGAAGCCGTTCGGCTTCCAGCTCACGGAACCGACGCCACGGAGAGCCCCTCGCTGCGCTCGGGAGAGCGGAACTTTTTTCGTGATTCGGTGGCGCGGGCTTGGCGTCTTGCTGCGATTAAGGAGATTGTCGGATTTCAAAGTCGGATACACATCCCCACGTTGCCACCGGCCTTTTCCGATACAAAGGAAGATACTCGGATTTTCCCGACCAATGAACCCGTCGACTTTTTTCCTTCGGCCCCTGCGGGGTCAAGAAATTTACCCCTCCTGATGGTCGGGGCACACTGAAGAAATTTCTTGAAAAAAAGACGCCGGAACCCTTGGTCTTCGTGGGAAAATCGCGAGCATCGAAATCCGTATCGGAAAGGCTCTAATGGCAACGTGTAAGGGGATGTGAATCCTTCGTTCTTTGAAATCTTGAAATTCGTACCTCGCGGCGGCGACGCTTGTGCCCGCGACACCCACGAAAAAAGAAAGTGTTTAGACGGAAAGTGATGGGCGTGACGAGGATATGAAGTTCAGGTTTCGCAAAAAAAAAATTAACTGCAACACACATTTCGATTATGGCACTGCACCCATTCATTACGCGAGGCATCGTTTACGATACGGAAAAACAGACCGCTCGATTATATCAGGCAGTCAACCGTTTGGCGGTCAGCAATACCACGGGCGAATCATACATCGTGGTCGACGTGTTCCGCAATGCCGAGGGCGAGTATTTCTATACATTGATCGGTATGACCTCCTTGACCGTTTGCACGACGCAGTTTATCTTCGATACGAAAGAGGCGGAAGATTTCGGATTTTATGCCGATTGTAGTGCGCCGGTTATTCTGCCGAAGAGCCTGGCCGATCGCTTGATTGCACGGGCGTCGGACTTACCTTTGGATTTGGCCGCGGAAGCCGCGTTGAATCCGGTCGACTTGACCGAACGCGAAGAATCGGAACAGTTGCTCGAGAAGGCTTATTTGAGCCCGATGGCACAGATCGTCGAATACTCCGACAAATGTTACGCCGTCTTCACCGCGGAGAAACACGACATCGATCTGTTGCAGTTCATCGGCGCAACCCGAAACGACCGACTGACATGGAAGGGCGTGAAGGTTTCCGGTTGGGTCATTCCGAAATCGCATTGCGAGCGGTTGGCCAGACTGGTAAAATAGATCGATTCAACGATAGAACGATTATGAAAGTCGGTACGAAAAGTCTCCTGTTCGGAGCTCATCAGTTCATCCTCCATCCCGTTTTGGTCGCTTTCGCTTGGTGGCGCCTGTACGGGTTTCCGTTCGACCCGCGTCTTTGGATCGCGTTCATCGTGCACGATTGGGGGTATTGGGGCAAAGGCGACATGGACGGTGCCGAGGGTGAGACCCACGTTTTGCTCGGCGCTCGGATCATGCGTATCTTCGGTTCGCAGTGGGAAGCGTTCACCCGCCATCATTCGCGGTTCTACTCCCGCATCGACGGGGCTCGGCCGTCTCGTCTGTGTTACGCCGACAAACTCGCCCTGTGCTTGGAGTCGCCCGCCTTCTACCTGTTCCGCACGCGATTGACCGGTGAGTTGGCCGAGTATATGGATCTTTCCGCGAATGGCAAGTACAGCTGTCAAGAGTACATGCACCGTTCGATCGACCGGCCGGCCGGTTGGTTCGATGCCGTGAAATGCTTTACCGTCAAGTTCGTGGCGAAACATTACCGGATTTAGTTGCGGCAAAAATTTTGCAAGTCGAAATAAGTACGTATATTTGTACGGATTAAACTACGAACGATTATGAGGACTGCGAATTATTCGGAATTGCGCCAAAATCTCAAGCATTTTTTGGACAGCGTCATTCAGGACAGCGAACCGTTGCTGGTGCATCGCGCCGGAAACGAAAGCGTTGTCGTCATCTCATTGGAGGAATACAATGCCATCAAAGAGACCGAGTACATCATGAAATCGCCCGCCATGATGGAGGCGATCCGTAAGGGCGACGAGGAAATCCGCAACGGAGGCGGTGAAACGATCGATCTGGAAACGTTATGGAAATAAAATTGCTCGAACAGGCTCGTTCGGATTTGGCGTATTGGAAACAGACGGGCAACAAAGCCATCATGAAAAAAATCACGATGTTGTTGCAAGACATCATCGAGCATCCATATACCGGCATCGGTAAGCCGGAGGCATTGAAGTATGAATTGGCCGGAAAATGGTCGCGCCGCATCACTTCCGAACATCGGCTTATTTATTCTGTAAACGAGGAACTGATTATCGTTTATGTATTTTCGATGAGATACCATTACGGTAAGAAATAGTTCTTCTTCCCTTCACGGGTCAACATCGGAGCCCGCGGCCGAACGCCGCGGGCTCTTTTTTGTCGGTACGTGCGTGGCGCGGCTCATCCGGCGGTCGGTGGGGATGTCGGGCGTCTTGCGGGAGCCGCGCTTCTACTGTTTCGGTCATCCGGCATCGAAAGCGGTACCCGCCCATGGGGAGGGTCGCCGGACTGGTGTCCGGCTGCGTGCCTCTTTCTTTACCAAAGAAACCGGCAGCAAAGAAAACTCTTCGGGCCGTTCCGAGGCGTCTATCCGGTGCAACGCACTTCGTGCCGCACCTCCTTATAGACGCCTCGGGCGGCCTTGCTCGTCTTCTTACCTGCACAGGGCAGGTCGCGAAGCCGTCCGGTTGTTGCTCGCGGTAAGGAGACGTCCTTGCCGCTTCGGGTCTGGGCGACAGATCGCTTTGGATTCTTTTCGGTATACGGATTTCGTTTCTTCCCTTCACGGTTCAACATTTCGCCCCGACAGAGGCGGGCCCGAATGCCCCGTATGGGGCATTCGGGTCGCGTTCGATTTGCAGTTCGACGGGCTCACTGCAAATCCAGCGGAGATTCGTCTATTCGCTGCCATGCGCTCCGCCGGAGCCTCGCTTCGGCAGCGGACGAATCGCACCCCCTTCGCCCCTCGATAGGGGCTCCTTCTTTCCGGAAAGAAGCAAAGCGTCGGTCGAGTTCGGAAGTCGCAGAGCGACTTCCGCCTTTCGACCGCCTTGCAGCGAGCTGCAAGAGAACGGTAGAAAAATTCACTCGCCATCTAAAATGCCGGGCAGTTTCTGCCCTCGATGCTTCGGCAAACCGCAGTTTGCCGAAGCGCATTTTGCGGTCGACGGATGCGAGAAAAGCGGATGCTTTTCTCTATTATCCGGCGCCCGCCGATGGCGACCGGTTCACGATTTTTTCCAACCGGCAAAGGCGCGATTACGCAAGCGCAATCTCTCCGAAAAATCCGCAGGAAGTCATGCGGATTTTTCGGCCGCCTTTTTTGCCGGTTGAAAATCGTTCCCTTGTTACATTTTTCTTGTGAACAAGCGGGAATCACGCTGACCGCGTGATTCGAATTTTAATTGAACGATTTAAGGCGTTGATATATAGTTGATTGCGACCCGATAAAATGTCGCATTTTAAGAAAAAAACGCTGCATTTTATGCCGCATTTTTGCTGCATTCTTTTCTATAACATTGAAATATAAGGTAATACGGTGGTCTTTCTATTCAGCAAAATGCTGCATTTGCCTTTTTCAAGAACAATTTCGATCACAGTTCGAATTATGGATCATATTGCCGAATCATTCGATTTTCGGGTCGGAAGATCGTTGGACGAAAAAAAATTTTTTGACGAAAAAAATAGCATAAACTACAGCCATCGAAAACTTAAAATTGCGGTTATCAAATCATTGCAGATGCGGATATTATTATAATATAATAATATAATAATATCATATTATTCATAATTTTTTAGAATAGATTGGAATACATATATTTGTTGGCACATGATGCTTCTCGAAAGCATTTGTCCGATAATGATTTATTCGTAGAAAGTGAACTTTATGATGGAGAAAAAAGAGATGGTATCTGTTCGTATACCGAAGAACGTGCGGGACGAAATAAAAGTTTGGGCCAAAGAAAAACGACGGACGATGAGCGGAATGTTGTGTCAGATCATTCGTCAATATCGTAAGCAAGGGGACGAATCCAATGAATCGTATATCGATCTATTGAAACGCATCGGAACCGTTGTCGACGGTCTTTCTTATGGGATGACGAAAATCGCAGGTTCGGCGGAGCGCACCGAGACATTTATCAAGACGTTGTTAAGCCAAGATCGGCCGGCTGTTCAAGGTATTCCGGATGATTCTGCCAGCAGTAGCGTTTCGACATCGGGTTGCGATGATTCCGTGATTTCGGCTTTGTCGGCTCTTTTAGGCCGGCTGTTGGATCGGGCGACCCGCACGAAGAATTTCGACGGCACGCAGGCGATGCAGATACGCATTTCGATGGACGAGTTCGCTCGGATACAAAACCAGTACGAACAGGTATGTACGTTACGAAATTCATAGACAACGTGAAATACCGGCAGGGTTCCGTGATGAACTACGTGCTGTATTTGGAGAAAGAGCGGTTGGTTCAGGAGTATTTGGACAGCACCTCTTCCCGGGAGTTGTCGGCTTATTTGGACAAACAGAACGACGTCGTGCGGGCCGAGGGGCAGGAGTATTTTTTCAACGGGTCGGGCAATACGTTCGACAGCGAGGATGTTACGAAGGCGATCGATGCGAACGTCAAGGGTCTGAAAAAATCCGAAGCGCGGTATTATACATTCGCCATTTCGCCTTCTGCGCAGGAGATTACCCACCTTCGGCGTCTGATCGCCGATACGAAACAGGCGATGCTGGATTCGGGCGAGCTCGTTCCCGCGACGTTCGACGACGATCTGATGCGCGGTTATTTGAAAGAGTACGCCGTGCAATGTATGGACACCTATGCCCGAAATTTCCATCATCCGAAGATTCAAGATAACCGCGATCTGTTGTGGTTCGGGATGGTCGAGAAGGATCGTTACTGGAAGAGCCAAGACAAGGAGGTTCGGACGAATGCCCGGATTCAGAAACAGATCGCCGCCCTTCGCGTGCAGGCGGAGCAAGGCAAGGCGGTTTCCGACAAAATCGAGGCTTTGGAAAAGCGGTTGATTCGGGAATGCGACGTGCGGCCGGGCGGTAGCCGCGAGATTCTCGCGCCGATGATGCCCAAATCCGGCGACAACTGGCACGTGCATATCAGCGTCAGCCGGCGGGACATCACCAATACGTTCAACCTCAGCCCCAACGCCAACGGTCGCGGCAGCAAGAAACACGTGTTGAACGGACAGTCGGTTCGCGTGGGGTTCGACCGCGAGGCGTTCAAGATCGCGTGCGAACGGAACTTCGACCGGTTGTTCGTCCACAGCCGCCTCGCCACCGAGAGTTACGAACAGGCGAAACGTTTGCGGAAGGAGAACGCTTTCGCTTACGCGAAGCAGCTCGCCAAAGACAGGGCCATCCGGCACCAAGAGGCTCGGGCTTTCCGGCAGCTCGGGGTCGCCGGATACCAAGATTATTACAGCGATCTGTTGCAGCGGGAGCGGCTCGACGGGCGGCAGTTGCTGCAATTGAAGGGGTACCTTGCCCGTCGGATTCATGCGTGTACACCTACGAAATCAGTCGACCAGTTAATAAATCTCGACTTGGAGGAGTTGCGCAGCGAATTGGCCGGTCTCGATAGGGAGCCGACGGTTTCGCCTTCGTATTTGACACAGAGCGTAGCGGCCCGCATCGGCGATAAGACGCTCGAAATATCCGGTTTGCAGGGTTATCATCCCGTTACGACCGCCTACCGGCAGTTGCGCCGCGGTATTCGAATGCGGGAGGCTGTCGATCTGCACCGCGAGGCGGTCGACCGATGGATCGGAATCTATTCCGACCGGTGGTATCGGGAGAATTACCGGTTCGTGAGCATCGCCTCGATGCTGCGGATGGATACATTGCAGGCGCAGGCCGCCTTTCTGAATAACGAATTGGGCGAATCCGTACTTCTCGCCAGCGCGCAGGAGTATGCGAAAGAACTCGAACGGCAGCTCGTCGGCGAGTTTCTCCGGACGGCTTGGCCCGAGTGGAAGCAGGATACGATCCGGTCGTACGCTCAAGTGCTTTTCGGCCGCGATGCGTCCGACGTCCGTTCTTCGAAGGAGTTCGATGCCTTGGCTCGGGAGCGCCTTTTGCCGGTCGAGGCGCAACAGCGGATCGACACGCTCGCCGGCCTTTGTAGAATCGAAAAATTCGAATCGTTGCAGGCTCGTATCGCCGAGCTTCAGCCGCAAACGGCTTCCGGGTTGACGGCCCGTCTTCAAACGTTCCTGACCGAGCAGGGGCAGCCGTTGCAAGCCTTGAAGTCCGTTTTGTCCGACCGCAGCGTTTCCGCCCTTGAAAAAGAGCGGCGGATTCTGCGATTAGCACTCGACGACAAGAGCTTGTATCGGGCACTTCGGAATTGGAAGACGGGGATATTGAATGGGCTCGAACGTCGGAATCCCGCTATGAAATACGCGCAGTTGCAGCAAGAGACGAATCGCCTGCTCGGGGAACTGAAAACGATCGGCGACGAACGGAAAACGGCTTTCGACCGGGCGATTCGGGATTTCTTGAATCGACGTATGCCCGATTATGCTCCGATCATCGAAAAGCAGTCGCAGTTGGAGCGGTTGATCGAGGCGCTTTCGCCCTCTGCGGAGGAATATCCGGAACGATTGGCCGAAGCGAATCGGGCGATCGCTCGGGCTCTGTCGCCTCGGGCCGAGCGCATCTTCGAAAAGGAGGGTCAGCGACTGTTCGGGCCCGACACGCATTGGAAGAACGAGACCGATTTTCTGAAATATATCGAATCGCATTTCGCTCCGGAGCGGGCTGCGACCTATCGGCCGGTTCTGAATCGAATTTTCTCGGAAATCGAAGAGGAGCGGCGGACGGTGATCCGGCAATATGCCGACCGATTGTTCGCCGATACCGAGGGGTATCGGGTCGATTCCATCCGGTTGCAGCAAGGTTCCGTCAATCGTTTCATCGACCGGAAATATGCGCCGAAAGAGGCCAAGCGGTATAAGGAGGATTTGCAGCGGGCCGTCGCTGCCGTTTGCCGGCATCCCGTCTTGCAGGAGACGGAGTACAAGGTTTTCGACTTGGCGACGCAGAAACGGATCGCGGTTCGGGCTGCGGCGAAGGTCGGGCCGGTTCGGTTGCCCGTCTCTCCACCGATGCTGGCTTTGAAAACGGTTTCCAAGCTATTCAAGCTCTTAATAAATGGTTATTGATATGGAAGAATTGCATTTTACGTGGATTTCGGCGGTGAAGATTTTCGCCGCGCTGTTGCTTCTCGGCGTGTGGCTCGTCTGCCGCAGCCAGGCCAAGGCCGAACGTCGGGCGCAGCAGCACGGATCGGGTTCGGTCATCGCGCCGCGGTCGATTTTAGTTATGGCGATCGTCGCCATCGTGTTTTTAATCATCGCCCTGTTGTGGGGAAATACTTCGACGCTATGAATTTGACGGTTTATTTTATAGCGGTTTCGATCGTCTTGCCTTGCGCCTTCGTCTGGCGGCGGGCGGTCGGTTTGTGCCTGTCGGTCGCTGCGTTCCTCTTTCCTTGCGCCTTGTATGCGTGGGCCGACGTGCCGTTCCGCACGTTCTGTTGGTCGTGGGCTCTGCCGTTGGCGGCCGTTCAGCTCATGGCGATTCCGCTTTTTCGCTTCGT
The DNA here is from genome assembly GCA_947623305.1 of uncultured Alistipes sp. Taxonomy (GTDB): domain Bacteria; phylum Bacteroidota; class Bacteroidia; order Bacteroidales; family Rikenellaceae; genus Alistipes. The sequence continues at coordinate 103,001 of CANQGQ010000007.1, forward strand.
TTACGTGCGGTTCAGCCGGTGGTCGAACGGATGGTCGAAGTTCACGATGGAGATCGAGGACACGAACGGTCATCTGCACTACGTCAAGGGCATCGACCGCGGTACTTATATCAACGGCGGATCGGGTTCCGGCAAGACGGCGAGTTGCAACCTCGCCTACGCGAAGCACGCCGCGCGGTTCGCCATGCCGGTGCTGATCCACGACTTGAAGAAATACGAATTGTCCGAAACGTTGTACCCCGTGTTCTGCGACGCCGACATTCCGTATCGCGTCTTCGCGTTGTTCGACCCCGAACGTTCCGTGCGGGTCAATCCGATCGCTCCGGCCTATCTGCCCGACGAAGCGTCGTTGCGGGCGCGGGTGAAATCGTTCATCCTGGCTGCGCAGGGGCGGGAATCGTCCGATTCTACGGCCGACTTCTTCAACAATGCGGCTTCGTCGTTGTTGGAGGCGTTGATCTGGTATTTGCGGTCGTACGAACCCGCCTACTGCCATCTGCCGTTCGTCGCTGCGATTTTGAGCTCTCCTGAAAATTTGCACGGCACCGTCGACGGCCGCCGTAAACCGTTCGGAAAATTGGAAAACATGCTCCGCTCCGACCCGCAGGTCTATTCGATGGCTGCGGCGTTCTTTCAGGGGGCAGGCAATGCCGACACGACCGGCAACATCTTGCAGACTTTGGTTTTGGCGCTCAATACCATTAACACCGACGCCGGGTTCTTCCTCTTGAGCGACAATGAAATCGACCTGCGGATCAACGCACCCGGCAGTTGTTCCGCATTCGCTTTGGTCAACGACCCGAAGAATTCGACCGCGTATGCTCCGATTCTGGCGATGATCGCCGACGCCACGCTTACGATGATGAGCGAACGCGGCGGGGTTCCGGCGGGCGTTCTGTTGGACGAGGCGCCCGAACTGCCCATTCTCCGCGTTCAGAATTTCATGGCCACGTTGCGCAGCCTCGGCATCTGGATCGTCTATACGACGCAGGATATGTCGCAGATTCAGCGGACGCAGGGCGGCAAGGAGTACAACATGCGTACGGTGTTGTCCAATCTGGCGCATCAGTTTTTCGGACGGACGAGTTCGGAGCAGACCGCCCGATATTACGAAGCATTGATGCCGCAGGTGGATAAGGTCGAACGGAGTTACAGCAGCTCTCCGAACGGCAGTTCGACCACTCGGCGCAAGGTCAAGAGACCGCTTTACGAGCGGTCTGCGTTCTACGACCTTCGGCAGGGGGAGTTCGTCTATTTCCACGGCAAGGTCGAGCGCTTCCGGTTCCGATACGATCCGTCGGAGCGCGTATTACCGCCTGCGGTTCGGGCGATGGACGCCGCAGGAATGCACGCGGTAGCCGCCGACATCCGGCAGGCCGCCGCCGATTTCATGAATAGGTTCAACCGATAAAATGTATACCGATATGAAAAAAACATGTTTTTTATTTGCAGCGATGCTGCTTTTCACCGGCAGCGTATGCGGACAGTCCGTCAATCTGGACTTGTCGCCCGTCAAGACGCAGTTAAGGACGTTCATTCCCGATGCCATGGGCGTGATTTGCTTGGTCGCGTTGGTCGGATGGACGGCGTTCAATCTGATCAAGAACTGGGACAACCGGCAGGAGATCATGACGACGTTCCTGTGGTCGTTGATCGGAATTCTGATGGCTTACGGAATCGTCTATGTGGCCATGAATGCGCTGTTGTAGGCTATGGAATTGCATGTAAACCGCCGGATTCGGGACAAGGCGATGGTGTTCGGTCTTCCGGCGAATCGTTTCATGGTCTGTTTGGCCGTCATGTGCGCGCCGGTGGTCTTCGTATTGTTCAAGCCGGCGACGATCATCGTGTGGATACCGTGGATGATCGCGGTCTATGGATTCGTCCGGCACAGGGGGCGCCTCGTCCGCTCATGGCGGGCCGACAGACGGTTTCCCGTCTTCCTTAAAAATCGTTAGCGATGGTTTGGGCTTTTACTGTTTTGTTTTGCGTAATCGTCGCGTCGATCGTTTATCTGATCGGGCAGAGCTTTCCCGCTTCGAAAGCGGCGAAATCGAATGCGATGGAGCTCATCGGGGAGACGGAGCACAACCGGATGCTGACGTGTCAGGGCGACGTCGTGTTCTGTTACCGCCTGCGGTTGCCCGAGTGTTATTCGCTCGCCGAGGAGCAGTACGACCAGCTGAATGAAATCTGGCGCATCGCACTGAAAGATTTTCCGCAGGATACGATTCTTTTGCGGAGCGACCGGTACGACCGGCGGCCGTTCGATGCGTCGTCGATGCCGGAGGATTCGTACATCCGGCGCGAAGAGAAACGGTATGCCGCCGGACGGTTGCAGACGGTCGATACTTCGTATCTGTTCGTTGTATTCACGGGTTTCCGGTCTGTGCGCGACGTGCGGAATTCGAATCCGTTCGTCGTCTTGTCTCACCGTAAGTTCAAGGCAGAGGATGTCGCCTATCGGTCGTTTCTCGCGGCGGTCGATTCCATGTACCAGCAGTTGGCCGGTTCGGGTGCAGTCGGCATCGAGCCGATGACCGAGGAGGAGATTCGGGATTACGCACAGTATTATTTCAACGGATTCCAGAGCGACTTCCTGACCGATGCCGAGGCTTCGGATGGTTTCATCCGCATCGGCGACCGGTACGTCGGGGCCGTGAGCATCGAGCACGAGCGCCAGTTCCCCGAGATGCTGCGGTCTCCGCAGACGAGCTGTCGGATGAAGATACCGACCGGCATCTTCGAAGATTTGGGCGTCGTCCTGCCTCTGCCGCACCTCTACAATCAGGTTATTGTCCTGTCGGGTCATGCGAAGGAGGTTGAGCAGGTGAAACGGACGCTCGATTCGTTCCGGAAGAACCGCGGCTTTTCCGAGGAGATCGAAGATCAGGTGCACCGGCTCGACAAGGCGCGCGAGGAGTTGAGCGACGACCTCGATGCGCTGTTGGTGCGCGGGCATACGAACTTGATTTTCTGGGCCGAAAACGAAGAGTTATTAAAAACGTATCGCAGCACCATAACCAACTTAATGAAACAGAAGCGCGACTTCGAACCCGTCGTGCCGACCGGCGGCGAGTTGCGCAACATTTTCTATTGTTCGCATCCGGCGACGGTGGCTTGCATGGAGCGCGATTCGTTCTATTTGACGGACATCCGGCACGCCATCGCGCTGTTCCAGCAGACGGGCGGATACACGCCCGACGATACGGGGGTCTATTACAGCGACCCGATCGACCATCTGCCGTTGCGGTACGATCTGTACGACGCGCGGAAAAAGTACGTCGATTCGCGGAACATCGCCGTCATCGGACGTACGGGCGGCGGCAAGACGGTCAATTTGGAAGCGGTCGTCGAGGGGTTCCATAACAGCCCCGATGCGGATTACGTGAACATCATCATCGACTGCGGCGGTTCGTACGACAAGGCGGCGCGGCTGTACGATCCGAACGAAGTCTTTCTTTTCCGGTACAGTCCGGAGGCATCGTTGGGGCTCGACCCTTTCGCCATCGGTTCGGAGGTGGACGGCGACCGCATCGACGATCTGTGCGAAACGTTGTGGTTGATGATCAAGTCCGGAACGGAACCTACGGCGGAAGAGCGGGTCTCGTTGCGGAAGATCGTGCAGTCGTATTTGTCGATCGCAAAGGAGGGTTCGTGGCCCGATTTCTACGAATGGGTGCGCGACAATTATCAACGGATTCTCGCGGAGAACGAGATACAGGGGGCTTATTTCAACGTCGGGCAGTTCATCCACAACGGCAGCGAGTGGTACGGCGAGGGCATCTACGGCAACGTGTTGGCCCGCAGCACAGACCCGACGACCCGTCTGCAAGGGAAGAAACTGTTGATTTTCGAGTTGGAAAACATCCGGCAGCATCCGCAGCTGCTCTCCATCGTCGTCCACATGATCGGGATCGCCATCCGTACCCTGATCTGGGAACAGCCCGGTCGTCGCGGCTTCATCATCTACGAAGAGTTCGCCGAACTGATGAAAATCGACGTCATCTTTTCGGCCGTGCTTTACCAGATGCAGGCGATCCGCAAAAAGGGCGGTTCGGCGTGCATCGTCTTGCAGAACCTCGACCAGTTGGCATTGAATGCCGGCGACCGGTACCGGAACGACGGCGGGGCTGCCGGTGCCTTGATGAAGAACATCGAAACGACGATCTTCCTCGCCGGTGCCGACCCCGCAGGTTTCGAGCGATACGCGCCCGCTTTCTCGGAGCATGACCGGCAGTGCGTCTTGGCCTTGAAGAACAATTATTCCGTGCCTCCGCTGTATTCGTCCTTTTACATCTTCCGTAGCAAGAAATCGTCGCTTCTGACCTTGTGCGTCAGTCCGCGGACGTTCCTCGCCTTCCAGACCGAAGGGGAGATTTGCGACGAGTTGAGCGGGTACTACGCCGAAACCGGTTCGATGGAACGGGCCATCGAGCGATACGAACAGCAACACGAACAATCATCTTAAAAACAAGTGAATTATGAAACGGACAATCCTTTTTCTTACGGCGGCATTTACCGTCCGGTCGGTGCAGGCTCAAATGGCCGTCGTCGCACCGAGCCTCGAAACGCAGGTCGCGGCGAATCATGTGGAGCAAATCCAGCAGGCCGTGCAGACCTACGAAACGATGGTCGGTGTGAAAGAGAGCATCGACAAGGGCATCGACGTCATCGAGAAGGTCAACAGCAAGCTGACGACGATCCGCGAGGTGCAGGAGGTCGCCAACCGTTCGGCGCTCTGCATCCGTCGCATCGAGCGGATTTACGCCAAACTCGCGGCGTTGCAGGTCGATTCGCGTTACATTACGGATTTGATGATCCAGTGCAACCAAACGACGCGCGATTGCATCAACGTAACGGCTTACGGGGCCAAGGTCTTTTCGCCGGGCTTTCTGAAAATGAACGATGCCGAGCGGTTGAACGAGACCCGCCACGTGCTCGATGAGATCGACAAGCTACTTGCCCGCGTGAGTTACGTCGATACGCAGGTCGATGCCATCGAGTTCAACAATCGGATGATGAACGCTTATTTCTACTGATATGGGTACGGACATCCTAACGTTCGTGGAGAAGTTGTCCATGAGCCAGGCTTCCATTCCTCCTGCGGCGTGCCGCATCGCCGGTTTCGTCCTTTTGGTTCAGGCGGTCATGATCTTTCTTCAAAAGAAGTACGACCCGCATAAGTCCATTTGGGAAGAGCTATCCGGCGTGTTGTTGGCCGGTCTGGTCGTCTTTCTGTTCCCCGAGCTCATCCGGTTCATCGAAGTGTTGGTCAACTCGGCCGTCCCGATCGCCGACCGAAGTGGAACTGAGGCGTTGCGCGATTATATGCAAACGTCGCTGCTCGGGTCGGATGCCGCCGACGCAGCAGACGATGCCTCCTCCGGATTCGATTTCAGGGTTTTGTTGTTGAGATTCATGCTGATGAACCAGCCCGGAACATCGACGGGCTCCTACCTGCTCGCGAACTGCATTCTCAAACTGTTGGCCGACCTCATCAATACTTTGTGCTTTCCGACCTACATGTTCATCCGCGGGGCCGGCTTGCGGGTGTGTTATCTGATCGCACCGTTGGTGCTGATGATGGGGGCCTTTCCGCCGTTCCGGGCACTCTGGAAACAGTGGTTCATCGTCTACACCGCCCTGTTGATCTCCGGGCCGGCTTTGATTCTCGCGAACAATTTCTGCGAGGAGGCGTTCGCGATCTATCTCGAGTGTACCGATTCGCCGACGCTCGGTTTCATCATGGTCGCTTTGGCGCGGTTCAAAATTTTCCAGTCCGTCATGGACTTGTGTTATCGGATATTCCGAGCCTGAATAATAGAAAATAATATCGTATTATCATCATATCGCAACTTATGATTCCGGATAAAATAAAAGGGTTCCGCGACGGCTTGAAGCGGAACAACACGATTACCCTACTCTGCCTGCTTCTGGTATTGGTGTGCTTCGTGCTCAATTCGTTGGAACGTCGCGAGGCATTGCGCGAGCGATCGGAATACGCCTACTACGTCGCCACCGACGGCGAGGTCATCCCCGCGCGTTACGCCCAGCGTCGCGATAATATCGAGGTCGAGATACGGCATCACTTGGCGATGTTCGGCGATGACTGGTATTGCCTGACGCAGTACGATTGGGAACGGAAGGCGGAAGCGGCCGGTTGGCTCGGCGGCAACAGTATCCGCGACCTCTTCATCGCCCGTAAGAAAGCGGGTTATTACAACCGGTTCATCCAGAACAACCTGACGCAGACTGCACAGGTTGCCGACTTGCAGATTCGGACGGAAGAGGACGGTTCCTATTCGTTCGATTTGGTCGTCGATATTCAGGAACGGACGGACGCTTACGTTCGGCCGTGGCGTGTGTTGGCCAGCGGTCGGATCGGCGTCATCGAGCGCAGTTGGCCGCACAATCCGCACGGGTTGTGGATCGAGCCCTATTTGGAAACCAAAATCATGGAGGTGAAGAACGATGAATAAGAGTTTGAAAATCGCCTTGCTGACCGGTACCGCCGCTACATGTGCGGTCGGCGCTCTTTTCCTGCACAAGAGCGACGAGCGGGCCGGTACGGTCAACAGCGTTCAGGAGGTCGAAACGGCCATCGCCGATAAGACTTTTCGAACGAAATCGGAGGCTTACGAGGCTTTCGCCAACGAAAAAGAGACGTTCTACCATCGGTCGGCCAATGTGTTCGAACCGTCGAGCGGGACTGCTGTCAAAGCGACACCCTCCGCTGGCAAAGAGCCCCGAACCCAAGCGGTTCCCGTTCCCGATACCGACACGCAGTTCGACGAGGCGTATCGGGAGATCGAGCGGGAGATGGCGGGCATCTACGATGATCCGGAGGAGCAGCCGCAGCCGACGGTTCCTGCGTCGCAGGTTCCCGAGTTCCCGACGGAATCCGCTGCCGACCGTCGTCGTAAAGCCTTGTTGCGCGATTGGGGCATTGACAGCGAGGCGGCTGCCCCATCGCAAACGTCCGTTCCGACTACGTTCCGTGCCGTCATTCACGGCACCCAACTCTTGAAGGCCGGTCAGACGGCCTTGTTCCGTACGAAAGAGCCGATCCGTTACGGGAGCTTGGTCGTGCCGGCTCATACGTTGTTGTCCGGTACGACTTCGATCGCCGAAAACCGGTTGACGATAAAGATCGCTTCCGTGCGCCTCGGACAGCACGTCTTCGCTTTGCCGTTGGAGGTTTACGGTTCCGACGGGATGGCCGGTTTGCCGCTCGATGGCGACGTGGTGAACAAGGTCGCCGGCGAACAGACTTCATCGACGGCGATTCAGGAGGCCGGTTCTGCGGCTTCGCGTTACGGCGGAACGATCGGCCGCGTCGCCGGCACGATGATTTCCGGTGTGGGCAATCAAGTGCGCAGTGCGAAAAACAGCGAAATCAAATTGATCGACAATCAAGTCGTCCTTCTTAAATTATGCGAACCATGAAAAAAATTCTTTGTTTGTCGCTCCTCTTCGTAGGAGCTTCTCTCCACGCGCAGCAGCGCATCCTGTGGCGTTGCGACAAGGTAACGCAGTTGATCTTTCCGGCGGAAATCGTGAAATTCCGGAGCGGTTATACGTCCGAAGATGCCGTTTCGCAAAGCGACGGGCGGGTGCTCTACATGCAGCCCGTCGATGTGTTGCCCGAAAGCAATCTGAACGTCATCACTTCCGACGGCCGTTATTATACGTTCGACGTGGTGTACGATCCGGCGGCGGCTTCGGTCAATTACATCATCGATTCGGCTGCGGCGTTCTATCGGGAAACGCCGGAACCGGCCGTGCCCCAGTCCGAACCGGTTTCACCCGTTCCCGTTGTCGAAGATGCAGCCGGCGTTCCGGCATCGACTTCGGCTGCCCGCATCGGAATGCGGATCGTCGAGACGGTACAGGGTATGCCCGATTACATCAAGTCGAACAATGTGGCTCGCTTGCAGAAACTCTCCTTCATCTTGTGCGGGGTGTATACGGATGCAGACCGCCTCTATTTCAAGTTCCGTATCGAGAATAACGGCAACATACCCTTCGATGTCGATTATATCGCCTTTTCGGTCATAGCCCGCCGAACCAAGAAAACATCGACGCAGGAACGTATGCAGGTTTTTCCGGCAGGGGTCGAAAAGGAACTCCACCGCATCGATTCGAAAAGTTCCTGCGAAATCGTGTACGCTTTCGAGAAGTTCACGATCGGCAAGGACAAGGTGTTGTTAGCCGAGATGCTCGAATCGGGCGGCGACCGGAACATCGCCTTGCCTATCCCGGAACATTTCATCATCGAGGCTCGGCACTTATGAAAAGGCGGGGTTTCGATACGGCTTTTCACGCCGAAGCTCGATTGTGCAACCTCACTTTGAGAGCCGCACAACAATTAATAAAAATGTTGTTCGAGGCATTACGCCGCGATTGCAGACGTCGAATCATAAATTATAAATTGCATAAAAGAGATGAAAAAAGGAATCGTTTTGTTGCTCGTTCTGCTTGCCGCGACTGCAACATCCAACGCTCAGATCGGGTATAAAGGCCAGGTCTCGTTATCGGCACAGGTCGGCATCGACCGAGCGAACAGCCTCGTTTACGCGGCCGACATCGACCGGTACTTTTCCGCTCACTCCGTCATCGGTATCGGCGGTGCATACAGTAGAATCCGTTACGATGCTGCTGGCGGGGATGCGTTCCACGCTACGCAATGGATCGGGAACATTCATTACCGATATGCTGTCCCGTTGAATCGGTTTATGCTGTTTCCGTCCGGTGGCATCTTGCTCGGCGGCGAACAGTGCGAGCGGTTTTCTAAACAGGGCAACTTCGTCCCGTATGCCGACCGATTCATCTACGGTGTGTTCTTGGAGTTCTCCGCCGAATACATTCTCGGAAAGCATTTGTCGATCTTCCTCGCTCCGAAACTGGACTATCTGATGAAGACGAACTTCGACGAACTGAATATAAGCGGAAGTGCAGGGGTGAAGGTGTATTTTTGAAGATGGGTATAAATGTAGCATTTACCAATAATTTGTATTGACAATTCAAAAATATAGGGTATATTTGTAACGCATTAAGCCTTCATTGATGAGTGAGAACCGCATTGTAACAAAGGGGCATCATACATGTGAAAAAAGCCATGAAGCATATGTAATTGCTAATGCTCCATTTAAGAGTTGCTACAATAAGCTAACAAATAATGAACCATATTTAGGTGATGGTTTTTATTTTTGGGATGATAACCTGCAACTTGCGAAATGGTGGGGTAAAATTCATTATCAAGATAAATACACAATTTTAGAATATGACTTGGATCTTCATGGTGATCATTTTTTAGATTTAGTTGGTTCGCGTCAAGATTTCATATATTTTCGAACTTTGGTTGATCGAATTCGGCAACACCCAGAGTGTAAAAATTTTGGTGTATATAAATGCATTAATTTTTTATTGAAAGCAGAACAATCAAAACAAGGGACTTTTCCTATTCGTATAATACGAGCAATGGATATAAGCCATATTGATGGTATGCAATTTGTTGATAATAAAAGAGGACGTATGTTACTTGATCCTCGTATCATAATTTGTTTTTTTGATAAAAAGGATATACCTTTACAGACTGCAAAGGTTGTTAAATAACTTTATTTGTCTGATTATGAGAAATTTGAAACAATCGTTGGCTTTGCTTGATGATTTTTTTTCATCAACAAAACCAGAGGAGATTTCAGCTCTTGTTAAAGAGGTGGATCAGACTTGCAACATGGATATTTCGTTAGATGAGTATTTTTCATCAATGAAAGTATCTTTTTCTGTAATAATTGCGGATGAGGATAAATACATTCTTTCTGATAAAGAGATTGTTGATATTAAGGCCCCATCTATTTTAATAGCGTGTGAACCTCTTAATATGAAGTATGATAAACAACGAAAAAATGTTCCGTATAAGATGACTATGACTTCTTATAACTTGGCTGCATAATAATGAAAACTCCTCCTAAACAAAATGCTATATCATTGGAATCTTTCAAAATTGTGAAATGCAATTATAAAGTGTCTCCAAATGTTAGCGCTGAAATGTTGAAGAACTTAAATATTGGATTTAAGTTCGGTACGGGCTTTTCTAACAACGAATCGCATAAATTTATTGTTAAATTTATGCTTTCCATTAAGTTACCTGATGAAGAAAAATTTTCAATAGCTGTTGATGCTCAAACTTCCTTTTTAACACAAAATGCTATAGATAAGGAGTTTAAAGAATCTTCTTTTGCGAATATAAATGCACCTGCTATTGCATTCCCTTTTTTAAGGAGTTTTATACAAACCATCTGTGTTAATGCAGGGATTTCTCCTATCGTTTTACCTTCATTTAATTTTGCAGAAGCAATAAACGTGAGAAGAAAGAATCGGTAACTTTTATTGATTGAAAGAATTCTTGTAGTTAAGGAGCTTTGTTTTTTAGAGTTTTTGATTGACTATAATAGTACGTTTTTCTTCTTCCCTTCACGGATCAGCATTTGTCGTAAAAGGTCTTTGCCCTGCTTCAAAAAAGCAGGGCTTTTATGCTTTTACTTTGATGATTTGATTCCAGTCGGTCGTGTATCGACGCGATAGGTGGTTGCGGTTCATCTTGAAGGGTTCTGGGCCTTCGGCCGCTGTTCGGATTTTATGACGACCATAAGTCATATTCAACGCATCGACCGCCTCCATTAGCCGAGCGTGTTTTGTCCGATCCGCCATATCGAACAGATCGCATTGCTGTCCCTCTTTGGGTCGCAAGTCCGATAAAACGATTCCGGCCCGTTTGTAACCGTATCCTTTGCGATAAATCGAACGAAGCATCCGTGCCGCAAGCGCGGTCAGTTCCAGCGTGTCGTCGGTCGGCACGGAGAGTTTCACGAGGCGGGATTCATAGGATTGCGGTCGGTTTTCGTTGTGCCGATTGGCCAGTATGAAAACCCGTATTTCCCCACAGACGCTCCGTTGCCTGCGCAGCTTTTCCGCACAGGCTCCCGTGTATTGCGCAACTCGTCGATGCAGTTCTTCGTAGTCTTCGACTTCCCGATCGAAGGTGCGGGTTGTGGCTATCTGTTTTTTGGTCGTAGGCATCTGTTCGAACCCGATGCACGCTTCGCCTTGCAGCTCGCGCCATGTACGCAGACCTACGACGTGCATCTTTTGTCGAATCCAGCTTTCCGGCAGGCGGACGAAATCTTGGGCCGTCCGGATGCCGTGCGTTTCGAGCAGGCGTTGCCATTGACGGCCGATGCCCCACACTTCGTCGATAGGGAAACGATTCAATACCTTTTCTATATCTTCCGGCCGGTTTAGAAGGCAGCAGCCTGCGAGCTTCGGATAGCGCTTGCAGAGTTTCGAGGCGATCTTCGCCAGTGTCTTGGTCGGTGCGATGCCGATACTCACGGGGATTCCGGTTCGTTGTCGAATCGTGCGGGCCATCCGATGACCCAGTTCATCGAACAGCTCGGCGTTCATTCCCGTGAAATCCAAGAAGGCTTCGTCGATGGAATAGACTTCGATTGCCGGTACGAATTGTCGGAGAAGGTTCATCACACGCCGCGACATATCGCCATAGAGTACGAAATTGGCCGAGAATACGGCTATTTCGTGTTGCCGCATCAACTCGCGCAGTTGATAGTAAGGTTGGCCCATCGCAATCCCCAGACGTTTGGCTTCGTTCGAGCGTGCGATTACACAGCCGTCGTTGTTCGACAGGACGATGACCGGACGCCCTTCGAGCGAGGGATCGAAGACCCGTTCGCACGAAGCATAGAAGTTGTTGCAATCGCAGAGCCCGTACATGGATTCAGACCGGTTTGACGACCCAGTTGACAACGCCCCATACTTCAAACGGCTCGTCCGGACGAATTTCGATGACCGGATATTTCGGGTTTGCCGGAATCAGCCGGATGCCCGCAGCTTCGAATCGCACTCGTTTCAGTGTAAATTCGCCGTCGAGGTAGATGACCGCCAAACATCCGTCGTACGGTTCCACGGCTTTGTCCACTACCAAAATGTCGCCTTGGACGATTCCGTCGTCTTTCATTGAATCGCCTTCGACACGGGCGAAGAAGGTGGCTTCGGGATGTTTAATGACCAGATCGTTCAGATCGAGGGCCCCTTCCAAAAAATCATCGGCCGGCGAGGGGAATCCGGCATGGACCGTACTTTCGGCCAGCGGCAGTTCGGTCGATTCGGTTGCCTCGGGTGCAAAGAATTTCAGCGGTTTCGGATCGGATTCCATAGCGAACGGTTTCCGATTCGAGCGGCAAAAACCGAGACAAATTATTCTGACGCCCGAAAAAATATGATAATAATATCATAATATTTTCTGTCCCAGACTTTCTTCCCTTCACGATTCAACAAAATACTCCGGCAGACTATTTTTCAGGGTTGTTCTGTTGAGTTTGGATATAATTAAAACATTGATTGATATAGAGATTGGGTGAAAAATTGAATATCGAAGTTCGATTGTAGTGAAATGAATTTTGTCCCGAATTTCGGGACTTTTTTGTCGGTTCGAAATTCTTTCGTGAAAAAAACTTGTTTAATACGCAAATGTGTATTATTTTTGCGTTATGAAAATCGGATAGAATGATATGAAAGTAGAATTGACGGAGAAAGAATGGGATTTAATAGAATCGATACGCAACTATCATAAATCTTATCCCAACGGGAAAGAAGAATTAGAATGGTACATCGAAGTCGTATTGAATGAATTGATGGAACGAGATTAGAAAATAGGGTTCGGGCCGATGGCCTGGCTGAAAAACTGGAAATAAGATGGAAATAATCGTAAAAGAAAGTCGTAAGACGGTAAAACAGAAGATGTCCGATATATTGTTGGATGTATCATGGGCAAAATTGTCGGAGAGATACTTCGGTAAATCGCGTTCATGGCTTTACCACAAAATGGACGGTTTCAACAACGGTAAGCCGGATGATTTCAATGAAGTGGAAAAAGCTACCTTACGGAATGCCTTGCTCGATTTATCGAGACGGATCAATAAGTGCGCGGAAAGTATTTGAAATCAGTGTTTTGTAATCTGGGTTAGCAATAATGAAAAGAGCGGCGTTCGTCGCTCTTTTTTCTTGGCCGAAAATAATATCGTAATATCATATTATTTTGTAATATCCGAAAGTAGAAACGACTTTGAAGTTGAGTTGGATCGGTTGTCAGTTACCAGAACTTTGAAATAAAAATAAATAGAACGACATACATTTGCCGCTCTATTTATTGGTGTATAAAAATAAAAATTATACTCCCAAAACAAAACTCGGGTCGATATTGAGTTGTCGGCTTATCGTTCGGGCAATCTTTAGTGTCGGTTCACTCTTTCCACTCATATATTCGTTGATGCGGGATTGGCTGACACCAATCATTTTAGCAAGCGCTTTTTTCGTCAGGTTCATTTCGTATAAACGTAGTGCCAACACTTCGGCAAGGGTCGGTTTTTCTATTTTGAAATGTTCATCAGAATAATCTGCAACCAAATTAGAAAGCAATACAAGTTCGACCGAATTTTTGTCAGTTGTCGGCGTATCTTCTGTTACAATAGGCAACAACTCTTCGATGCGAGCCATCGCAACTTGATATTGGCTTTCATTCTCTATGCGGGTCATAGCCTCAAACTTTTGAACACTCTTCTATTTTATCATATATTCGCCAAATCGCGTCCTATCTTCCGTAATGTTTCCAATATTTCATCCGTGCGCTGCTGGGATGGCTTTTTTGTGCCGTAAATATATTTTGCCAACAAACTTTTATGAATTCCTATTGTTCGGGCTATTTCCGATACATTCAACTGAGGGAATCGCTCGAAGATTTTTGATAGTATGTTGTCTGGATCCGGTTCAGTAGTATCGAAGAAACTCGATATATGAATATCTTCGTCGAGCTGGGGCCAACGGATAGCATCGCCGTATTTATTGATGATGTATGCTGCCCGTTGTTCGTCGGATGCTTCTTTCAGTATCGGGAAACATTCGAGCGGACGGATATATCTTTTTTCTTGATCGGTAGCAATCTGTATATGTCCGTCGCTGAACCAAACTTTTGTTATCCGTTCCATAAATTTTTTATTTATTGTCGAAATACTCGTGCCATTTAGCGATAATTTCATTTTCGAACAATGCAATGACCTCCAATGCACGACGCATATCGTTTGTTTTTATTCCTCGATTGTATATTATCTTACGCGTTGCTATTTCGACTTTTGCATCATTATCTCCTTGTTCTATGTGAACATGTATGGGCAAATGTTCTTCAGAATAGAAGAAAAAACGCAGGCCGAAAAGATACAATATTGTAGGCATATTGTATTGTTATTTGTTTATGCAAATATAAGTCCAAATTTTGAGACCTGCAACTGTGCCGATGGGTTTCGGCGGTTATTATCATATTATTTTGTAATATCCGAAATTCTTTCATATATTCGTAATGCTTAAAGATGACAATGAGGCAGCGATGCCCCACCCTAAAACGAGGTGGATTTTTTATATCCATACCTCATGATTGGCGGTATTACACACCCGTGCGAAACTGTAATGGTTAGCAAAAGCCTCATTGGTCTTTAAGCAGCGGGTCGAGTAATGCCGCTTTTTCATTACTCAAAAATGCTTAATACCAACGAAAAACCAACCCATTTCTTCCGGTTCCGTACCGGTTACCTTTCGGATGGCTGCCGATGTCGCGGCCAAGATTCAGTCGCAGCAGCTCGATTTCCGGCCTTTGTTCGAATTGCTGGACGGTGAATCGTTCACTCCGAACGATGCAGCGGAAGCGCTTTTGGCGATTTATTTCGCGTTCACACAGGCGATTATACTTCATCCCGATGCGACGGATATGAATAATTGGAATACGAATGTCTATCTTGGTACGTTGGAAAAATTGTATCGAGCTTTCAAACGTATGGAAAAACCTGTCGCAATCTCTCCGGAACCTGCGGCGGAAAGCGACGAATAACGTTCTACCGACGGCGAAAAATGGTTATATTTGTATTGCAAACGGTAACGGAATGAAAACAGAGGAAATCGCGAAGTTATTTCAGCAATTCGAATCCATTGTCTGCGTCTATAATGGCGTGGAGTGTTGGAGTGCAAGAGAATTACATACGGTATTGGGTTATACCCAATGGCGGAATTTCATTCCAGCTATTGAGAAAGCGAAAAGTGCGTGTGAAAGTGCCGGAGAAACGGTTGCCGACCATTTTGCGAACGTCCGCAAAATGGTTCCTCTCGGTTCGGGATCGGAGCGTGAAGTGGATGACTACATGTTGACCCGCTATGCCTGTTATCTTGTCGCTCAAAATGGCGATCCTCGGAAACCGGAGATAGCTTTCGCCCAGAATTATTTCGCTGTTCAGACCCGCCGTGCCGAATTGGTGCAGAAACGTTTGGCTGACTATGAACGGGTGCAGGCTCGCGTGAAATTGGCCGAGACCGAAAAACGACTTTCCGGTGTGTTGTATGAACGGGGTGTGGATAGTAAAGGTTTTGCCGTTATCCGGTCGAAAGGCGACCGAGCCTTGTTCCATCTCGATACCGCCCTGTTGAAACGTAAACTCGGTGCTCCGGAAAATCGTCCGTTGGCGGATTTTTTGCCGACGATCAGTATCAAAGCAAAAGATTTCGCCGCGGAAATGACCTCCGTAAATACCGAACAGAAGAATTTACACGGCCAACAGGCTATCGAGAAAGAGCATATTGACAACAATGTCGCTGTCCGTAATATGATGTTGGGGCGTGGTATTGTTCCCGAGAATCTGCCTGCCGGCGAGGATGTCCGAAAGGTCGAACGACGGCTCAAGTCGGAAGAGAAAACATTGACAAACAGAAAGAAGAAACAATAAACAGAAAACGAAATGAAGAATCAGCTTTATATTTTGGTGGCCGCTGTGGTCGCGGCGGTTGCGTTCTGCGGTTGTTCGAAGGACGACGAGGGCGGTGGTTCGGAAGCACAGTTCCAAGTGCAGGCATCGTCGAAGGTGGCTTGTACGGATCGTATTCCCGTGCGGTTCTCGGTTGCGTGCGATGCGGCTCCGACCGTTACGTTCACGACCGAGGAAGGCGCATTGGGTATCGTCAGCATGGACGGTTTCACCTCCTTCGACAGCGAGAAGATTTATGCCGGTGAGCCGATCGAGGTCAAGTTCGCCAACGGTGTCGCTACGACGGAATTCCGTTATATTCCGCTCTCGACCGGCAGCCATACCGTAACCTTCACGGCCAATTACACCCAGAACGGCGTTGCGAAGATCGCGACTTCGCGTCAGGTGTTGACCGTGGCGGAGGATGCCAGCAAAGAGTTCAATCCGGATGTATATCAGGATGAGATCGGATATTATGTTTATAATTTCCGGAAGGCCGAAACCGGTTACGAATATCGGGTCGGTCTGGGTTCGGTTCAGGGCAAGACCGGCGAACATCCCGATTACGTTACCATCATGCAGGATAAGGAAGACATTACGATGGAAAAGGATGCGTTTTATCCGATTACCTGGGATAGATGGGGCGATTGTTCTTCTCCTGTGGTAGTGAGGAGTTGGTATGAGGATGATCAGCATGATGAAGGGTGGTATAGTTACAGAGCTACCGGCCCTATTACTTTGACGTTAGTATTTTGTGATGCTTGCGACCGTTGTCGGGATGTCGTTATCGAGACCGACGCACAAGGTAAAGTCGTTTCGTCCGTAACGGGCGATTATTATCTGTGGCGGAACCGGAAGTGATCCGATCGTTCGGATGCAAAAGCAAGGCCCCGAGAATCAATCTCGGGGCCTCTTTGTTTATTTCCAGTAGTTAGCCAGTTCGTCGATTATTTCAATATGTTCGAAATCTGTTTCTATTTGCAGATCAGAACCGGAATACAGAGATGTTATACTAACGTCCTTTTCGTATATTTGGTTTCCGAAACTGTAATAGGTAAAGGGCCTATCGAGCATTTTGAACTCGGGGTGGATTTCGGGTTCTTCATCCCACGGGCCCGGATAGATGAGATGATCGGCATGTTCGCTGTAAGGTGCGAAAAGCTCTCCTTCTCCCGATTGATCCGTTACTTGGGCCAGCACTTCGGTGTGGGTGGTCGCCGGCGCTTCTGGATAGGCGACAACGAACGATTCCCATGTGGGTGAGGATTCATAGCTGATCTCTTCTTCTACGCATTGCCAGCCTGCTCCTCCTCGATCGGCCAGACCGACGGTCATGGTGCGCGTCTCATGGGGGAAGAGTCGGATTTCGACCATCCGACTGGCTTCCAAAGGTGTCGGATAGTCGAGTGCCGGTGTGAACGATACATCCGCACAGACACGGGTCGAACCGTACCAGTTGGTAGCACCTCCGCTGCCCGTAAAGAAATAGGAGCCCTGCCATATGGGATTCGCGTAGTAGATTCGGATGACCGGCACCAGCCTCGTCGCTGCGATGGTGTTCACCACTTCCGTCTTTCCGATGCGGGTTCCGTCCGGCAGATAAACTTCGATTGCGTACGACACCTCTCCCACCTCTGTCGGGACGAATACGATCGGCGACGGCAGCGTTATCGTCCGGCCCGCCTCTACCGTTACCTCCTGCGTGGCTCCCGAAGTAAACAGGCCTCCGCTCTCGCATACCGCTTTTACCGTTACGGGGCCCGTGTAGTCCGCTACGGTCAGTTCGACCGTGTTCACGTTGTTCATGTAGGTCGAGTTCTTGGCCGTCTCGTTGCTTCGGATGGTCGTCTCCGGCAGCTTGAATTTCGCATAGACACGGCTTTCCGCCGCCGTCGGCACATAGCGGAACGTCCGATCGGCCGAGAGCTTCTGTGCAAAATCGGCATCGGCATACCAGCCTTCGAAACGGTCGCCCGCGATGGTCAGCTCGCAGCCTCCCTCATAGCACCAGGCTTCCACCTTGTCTGCCTTCCTCTCCTGGCCGAGGGCTCCGCCGACCGTTATCTGGTCGATGCTCGTGCCTGTCGGGTTATAGACTTCCACACGGTTCGCGAACTCGTGAACAAAGGGATAGGCAACACTTCGGCCCGTCTCGTCCGCGAGTTCCAGCACATATTCCAAGCGGGAGTTCTTCCCTTCACGGATCAACGCGGGTGTGTAGGCCAGTTCCAATCTGCCGTTCGCCGCCACCGGAAACTCATACGGCGCATGACTTTCGCCGCTCGCTCCGGCTGCTTTGATCGTCAGGGCTTCCGACGCTCCTTGCCGTACCGTCAGCCGTCCTGTCAGCGTATGATCCGTCGTGTTTTCTGCCACGTAGGTCAGTACGCCTTTGTCCGAGACATCGAGGTACCGGCCCGCAGGCCAGCGGTCATCGCATTCCAGCTGATAGCGGGTAATGCGGGTGTCCGTGCGCGTATCGCTCCAGATGGTTACGTCGTAGGTGTGGGCTTCGTTCTGACGGACATTGAAATCCGTCGTATTGTTCGCACCCAGAAAGATGATGTATTCCAGCGCCGCGCCTGCTTTTTGCGCTTGGATGCACAGATACGATGCGTTCACCGGCGCGTTCGTCCGGTTCTTTTGGTCTTGTGTCGCGATGCTCGGCACCTCGCCTCGGCAGTTCGGGAACATGTATTCGCTTCCGGTCAGCGTTATGGCTCCCGCCTCCGCTGCCTGTTCTTCGCCGGCATGGTAGCTCGTTCCCTCCGTTCCCGAGCCTTCCGGTTCATAGAGCGGGGCCCGATCGGGCAGATTGCACAACTGCGCTGACAGGAGGGTGATTCCCATCTCGACGGCCGGTTGGGCGACCTCGATGTTGTAGGCGATGCGGGCCGCCTTGCGATAGAGGCGGAGTTCGAGCAGATAGGTCGAGAAGTCGATGTTTTCGGTCGTCCGGCCCGCCATGACGAGGGTTCCGCCCTGGTCGAGGGCATAGTCCGTAAAATCGACGAGCGACCGGCGCGTCAGCGGCCCCATGTCGCGATGGATATTGCCGACGACGTAGAACGTGTAAACGTCCGGTACGATGTCGACGACGAAATAGGGTTTGTCCGTATAGAGGTGGGCGAAAGGCTCGCTTTCGCCCTGACGATAAACGAACAGATTGGCATCCGTGAGGATGTTTTCATCGACGCTGCGCGTTACCGCAGTCGGTTGCTGCGGTTGCAGATTCAGCGTCAGATGGACGTGTCCCGTTTCGGGTTCCGGAAGTTCGTCCTGCCCGCATCCGGTCAGCGCCAGCAGGACGAGCAGCGGGATAATGCGTAAGTTTTTCATGATGATCGTTTTTCGGGGATTGTTCGGTACGTCGTTCACGCATCGCCGGCGGGATTCGAACCCGCAGCCTCGTATGCGGCTATGGGGCCGCATACGCGCTCTGCCGATTGAGCTACGGTGATCCGTACGCGGTTATCGGCCCACATCGACGTGTTGGGTCGCGAGCGTTTCCCAGTCTGCGACGTCGATTTTCACTAAGATGTCGGAGCCGGTCAGGCCGTTGATCGAGGCGTTGACGTAGTAGGCTCCATTTCGCAGGATGCGGCCATCGCCCGCTCCTTGCAGTTCCACTTCATAGACTACGGGTACCTGATCGTCGGTCGTCGAGGAGGAGCCGTCGATGTCATAGGTCGCATCGACGGTCAGCAGGACGCGGCTGCCTTCGACGGCTCCGGCCTTTTCGAAGAGGTAGAACAGGTTCCGGCCGGCGGAGGATTCCTGTACGGACGTGAAGTTCTGGCCTCCATCGGCATAGTTCGTCGCCGAGCGATCCATCAGATAGGATGCCTGGGCTCCGCGCGTGAGCGTGATGCGGTTGATCGTGATGGTCTCGTCTCCGTACTTGGCACGGAAGGCGTCGGTCGTCGTGAGAAAGACTTCGATTTTGGCTACCGTGCGGGCCAGTTCGATGCCTACGTTCGTCGTGCCCCTGGTAATGCGTTGTTGCGTCCGGCCGCTCATGACGAAGCCTTCCGGACGGACGGATTTCGACGTTACATCGGCGAAGGTGCCATTGTAGGCTGCTACGTTCTCATCTAATTCCGCCAGCAGTCGATCGACCGACACGACGGTTTTCGGCACCGTGCGATTGGCGACGACTACGAAATCGCAGGTTTCGCCTTCCCGCACATCGGGCACGATGAGCGATACGGGGGTCGTCGGCGCATCGGCGATCTCCTTGGCCGAGAGGTCGCGGCGGAATCGGATGTTCCCATCGGGGCCGAATACGCATACGGTGGCCGTGTTCACGGCTTTCTCCCAAGATTCGGTCGTGCCCGCGCCGAAGGCTCGGGTTCCCGTTGCGCGGGCGCCTGTTTCGAAATAGAGGGCGATGCCCTGTTGTTCATCTGCCGGTACAATAGGAACGGGTTCGGTCGATTCGTTGTCGCACGAAACGAACAAGGCCGCTGCAAACAGTGCAGCGCAGGAATAAAGATGTTTTTTCATAATAGATAATAATAAATTATAGGGTGTTATCGGTATCAGTTTCCGAGGTGTTCTTCCTGAACGATGACGCCGCGCCAGTCCGAGACGACGATCTTGACGCCCGCATCATCGACGGCGATTCGGACATCGATTTCCACATCGTGTCCCGCAGCTCCTTCGACGATCGAGGCGAAATCGCGGATCGTCGTTTCGCACAGACGGACGTACTGGCTTTCCGGATGGTCGCAGTAGATGCCCAGCACCAGATCGTCGCGGTCGGTGAAATAGGGCGTGTAGAATGAGCCCGACAGCCGGCCATTGTCGTAGGTCAATTCCGGACGATAGCGTTTCATCTCGCCGGAGGGACGGTTGAAGAAATCCAGCGCTTCGCGGTTGTCGATGGCGAAGTAGTGGCTTTCCGGATGCGACACTTTTTCCAGACCGGTTACCAGCACATTGATTTTGAAGACCGATTTGAAAAGATCGATATCGAATCGGAGCGAATCGCCCTTCACGACGGCGGTTTCGAATCGGCCATAGAGCAGCTGATCTGCTCCGGTCGGATGCAGCCCGAGCGCCGCTTCATCGAGATGCCGTTCTTCGACCGCGGTCGAATCGCCGATATTGGCCCAGCTAACGAAGGTGTAGCGTCCGCGCGTGAGATAGGTTTGCATGGCGGGGCCGTCTCCCAAGACGGTGTGCAGCGGCAGCAGCGTGTCGCGATAGAGACGGCCCGCATCGTCGTAAATGAAAAGGCGCATCGAGCGGACATCGCGCAGCGTGGAAACTTCGCCATTATCATAGCGGTATTTCAGATAGACTGCGGCTTTGTGTTTGACGGTAACGGTTACCTCGTCGTCCACTTCGCAACCGACGCAGAACAGCCCGAACAAGAGGGGCAGGAATAGACGTTTCGTGTTTTTCATAGCGGATTATTGAATTTCGATTTCATTCGGGAAGATATAGCGGGTCGTCTCGGATTCAGCGGCATGCTCCGTAGGGTCGAACCGCAGCGTCGGGTTGTCGCTCGGGCGCAGCTCGATGGCGAATCGTTTGTCGCAGCGCCAGAACCAGTCGCTGGCGGTTTCTCCCGCGTGAAATCGCGGATGCGCTTCGCCGCGGATGAACGACGGCCGGCCCTCCATGACGGTCTGGTTCGGATAGAGGTCGTATTGGTAGGTGTCGTAGGCGAATACGAGATCGTCCGAAAGGCGGTAGTCGGCCGTCAATCGGAGACGGTAATCGTGCGCTTGTTGGCGTTCGAGTTTGTTGCCGGTTTTGCTCGGCACGTAATACTCCGTTACGATCCGTTCGCAGTCGCTCGTTTCGATGTGTACCTCGCGCTTTTTCAGGCGGAGTTCGACGTCCGAAATGCCATCGAGCGTAAGCCGGATCGGACAGTTCTTCTCTGCCGAAAGCAGGTTGCCGTCCGGATCGTACCAGCCGTCCACCTCGAAATTGTAGCCGTCGGCCGGTTCGAATGCCAGCGACAGGTCGCCTCCTTCGGTGTTGTAGATTCCAGCGCCCGAGACGGTGTACCCCTCGCCCACTGCGCAATGCACCTCGATCTTTTTAGCGACGTTCAGATAGGCCCGGGCTTCGGCTTGCACGTCTTCGGCCGTTACGGTGAATACGAAGAGTTGTTCGCCGAGAGCAGCCGGACGGAAATAGAGCGTCGTTTCGGCTGCGAGCTCCACTGCGACATCCGTGATGACATTCCCTTCGTGATAGATCGCGCCGGAACCTTGCGCAAGGGTCGCCGTAACTTTGTACGGGCCCGAATAGCCGGCTTTGGCGATTGCAAGCCGGATCGGAATTAGCGCATCGTGCGGCGGATCGACCGCTTCGGCTTCGCATTCCGCCTGCACCGTCAGGAGGCTTTCCGTTTCGGCTCGCAGCGTCAGCCGACAGGCTTCGCTGACCTCGCCGGCTGCCGACATCGCCTGCAAAGTCAGTTCGTGTTCGCCCGCTTGCTCGGGGGTGATGCGGATCGTCGCGTTCTTGCCGCCCAAACGCACCCATTCGCCCGTGGCGGGGAGTTCCCGATCATCGACGGCGATGCGTACCGAGCCGTTGCGTACGACGGCCGCCAAAGCATAATAGTCCGTTTCGGCCGTGCCTCGTTGTGCGATCGACAGTCGGCCTGTGAGAGAGGCTCCGAGCCGGCAGGTCGTTGCGGAGAGCGATACGGTCAGCGTCGGGGCCGGTTCTTCGAGTTCGATCGGTTCGTTCGAACAGGCTGCGGCCAGCAGGGCGAAGAGTGGAAGCGTTCGTTTCATAGCGGTGCGGATTTTATAGATCGCGGACGGGGAAGAACGGATAAGGACGATCCTTGTAGAGGGTGTTTCGCTTTCCGTATCGGCCTTCGGCGACGATGAATTTGTAATAATGGTAGGTCAGCAGCACTTCGTCGCGATCGACCGAACACGATAGGTAGGAACAGTCGTTCGTAAGAAAGAGCGTGCCGCCGACCCGTTGCATACAGGCGCGGATCGGTTCCATGTCGAACCGGTAAGCCAGCTCTTCCAGCAGCCGGATGTCGGGCAGATACCAGCGGCCCGGATAGTCGGGTTCGTAGCCGTAGCAGGCTTCGACGACGGGTGCCGAGGCGATGGCTCCGTCGAGCCATGCTCGATGTACGTTGCGGGTACGTTCCGCTCCATCGAAATGGGATACCGTCAGGAAGTCGGGAATCGAGGCGAAACGATCGTCGGGCCCGCAGAACGGGAGCGTATCCAGCGCATGAAGCGGCAGCAGGACTTTCCGATCGCCGTCGATGAAGGCGATGCCATCGACTTCCGACGAAACTGCGTTTTCCGAGGTCTCCCACTCGTCGAGCGTATGGAACGCCGTGCCTTCGTAGTTGCGGGTATGGATATAGACGCCATCGGCCGGCAGCTTCATGCTTTCCGGTCGGTAGGCTTTGCAGCCGATTTCGACGACTTGTTCGTACCGTCCGTCCGAGACGGCGAACAGCAGCCGGTGTTCGCCCGAAGCGGTCGGATGATAAGCGAGCCGGAAAGAGGCTTGTTCGGCGCTCACGGCGAATGCGTCGCCTTCGGCGATCGCGTAGTCTCCGTCGCAGAATCCCTGACCGGCGGCATGGGTGAATACGACGGTATAGCTGCCGGTGAAGTTCGCTTTCGACAGAGAGAGTTCGATGCCCATCGTCTCGGTCGTAAGCAGCGGTTTGCGGTCGTATTGCGCCTGTATTTCGATCGGTGCCGGATTGACGCTGCGCAGTTCGACGGTATCGGCCGTTGCAATCGAACGGTCGAGCGAGGATACGGCGAACGCGATCCGGATGGTTTGTTCGACGATCGCTGCCGCTTCCGGTACGATCGTCAGCTTTGCGACGCACGTCGATGCGGCCTTGTTGACGATGGCATACGGAATCGCGATTTCCGCATCGGGCTGGATCGGGGTGTCATCGAGCCGAACGGATACGCTGCCTTGCACCGTGCGAACTCGTAGCAGGCAGCTGTCGCGCAAGGCGCTTCGTTCTTCGATGGTGAGCCGCACGGGACAAGGTTCGCCCGTTTCGCAGTCCGGTTCATCGACGGAGGTGGTCAGCTCGATCCGATGCTCCGAGGAGGGTACCGGTGCGGATTCCGGGTCGTCCGTCGTGCTGCATCCGAAAAGCAAGGCCGTCGATAGCAGGACGACCGTATCGAAAACAAGAGGTCTCATATCAGAAAGCCGTGGATTGAACGTGGTTCTGTTTGAAGAGCAGTTGGATTTCCGGATCGAGGTTGCCGCGGAACTTCAACACGGGTTCCGCTTTGATGGCTTCGAGGTAGTATGCGAGCCCTTCGCGAGGTTTGTTCAGCCGCGAGAGCGCGATGGCGGTCAGATAGTCCGTCCGTGCACTCTTCTCGGCCTGCGGCAGTTGTTCGAGAATTTCGAGTGCGGCATCGTCGTAGCCGAGCGAGAGCATGACGATGGCCAGGTTCCGGTCTTTGTAATCATAGAGGGTGCGCAATGCGCCTACATAGTCGCGGTCGCGCAGTTGTTGTACGCCGCGCATATAGGTCGTATCGAGCACCGTCAGCTGGATCGTATCTTTGACCATATCCACCCGCCGGAGGTTGTAACGGAAGTCTACGGCCCGCAGCTGCGGATAGAGCGCTTCGCGCAGATAGGCGTAGTCTTTCGGATATTTCTGCCGGATGAGCGGTTCCGTAGCATCGAGGTCGGTGCTGCTCTCGATCATTTTTAGAATTTCCGACCAATGCGATAAATCTTCGTTCCGGAGGATCATGCGTTTGAGCAGCGTCCAGTCTTCGCCGATCGAACGGGTGCGGATCAGCGTATCGACATCGCGGCCGAACTTTTTTATTAAGTGGCGTTTGATGGAGTTGGCGCGGGCCGAGGCGATGCGGTCGTTCATCGTGCGCGGGCCTTCCGGCGAGGAGGAGGCGATGATGGTGATCGAATCGACGAAGAATTCGTATTGATTCATCAGCGTGTCCATCAGCCGTTCGATTTTTCCTAACTGGGCCCGATTGTCGCCCAACGTGTCGATGATCTCCGCACGGCCCACTTGGAAAGTGAGGTAGTTGCGGTCGTGCACTTCGACGTATTTGTCGATGACCTGAATCAGATAGCGCGGTTCGGGGTCGATGAGCGAAAGCATCGAGGTAACGGAATAGGTCAGCGTGTCGGTATTCTGGAAGTCATAGACGCTGCGGTCGATGGCCGATACCTGCCCGCGGAAAAAGAGCTTCAGCCGGCGGGTGTTCTTGGTCGGACGGTACTTTTGCGTGTAGTGGTAGTGGATTTCGCCTTTGCGGATGATGACGGAATCGAGCCGCGGATCGGACAGATAGGGAAAGGCGACGGTTTGCCGGTAGGTATGGGCGAGCCGCTCGGCTTTGTGCGGTTCTTCGGCTGCCAGGTAGTTGTTGTAGGCACGGTAGTATTTTGCCGCCAGCGCGGTCGCCGAAGAGAGTTCGGTGGTATCTTCGAGCAGCCGGTTCAGGTAGCGGTTCATCTGCCAGTATTGGCGTTTCTGGACTTCGGAAAAGAGTTCACCCCGAATCGAGAGCGGTTGCAGAGCCTCGATACGGTCGTTGTTTTCGATCATGGGGGTGAGCTGCAATCCCCAGTTGCGGTTTTGCAGGTCGGCCGGAATGGCGACGATGAAGTCGATGGAGATTTCGCCGTTGCGTTCGGCGACGTTCTTCGATTTGGCTACGACGTAAACAGCCCCGATGTCGCCGCCCTTCATGACCAACTCGCCGTCGGTATCCCGTTCCGCTTCGACTAAATAAACGCTGTCGTGTCCCGGGCCGAGCGAGATGCGTTGCAGTTGTTCGACGGCCCGTTCCACATCTTCGACCTCCGGAGTTTCGGTGCGTTCGCCTTTCGGAAGATGGATGCTGGCCGTAGGCATCCGGTGGTGCAATCCGTGCGTCATGGCGCAGGAGACGAACAGGAATCCCGCGAACGCATAACCGATGATCTTATATGCTTTCATCATTCAGAAGAGATAGGAAAATGAAAAATTGATTTTCGTCGGCAGGAGCAGCACGCGCCGGTGATGGTAGGTATATTCGTCGTCGAACTCGCCGATGTATTTCGAAAAGAGTTTTTCATCGTAGGGCGTATAGAGAATACCGACGCCCAATTCGACTAAAAAATTCCAACGGGTCGTCAGCAGCTTCGAGTAGCCCCACGAGCAGCCGATGCCGTAGGCGTTTCCTTTATAATAGCTTCGATGGCGTCCGAACTCGTAGTTGGCGTAGATCAGATAGGGAGAGACGAAATGGCCGACATAGCGTTCGACGAACCAGTGCCGCCAGCCGGGTTGTAAGGCGAGGTGCTGCCAGCGGGTGTTGCCGAACGCGAACGGATTGCCCGAGAGCGGAACGTCGATCGTGTTGCGTTTGTCGATGCTGAAATCCAGAGCGACATTCAGGTTGCCGACGGCCCATCCTGCGAGGTTGGTCGATACCGAGGAGAATTGTGCATGCGCGGTCGATGTCGTTGCCGCGAGAAATGCGAAAATGAGTAAAAGACGTTTCATGTGCGATATTTTATCGCGGCAAATATATCTTTTACAATTCGATATTACAAATTATGGATATTATAATAATATAATAATATAATAATATAATAATATCTGAAATGCAAACAGTTGTTAATGAATTAAATAATTATACTTGACATGTAGATGATACGTGTAATAGGACTATAAAAATTTTTCGGGTGGAAACGTATTATTCGTAAAAAGGTCGTTCGACGTCGAATTATTTCTTACTTTTGTAAAAATCAAATAAGGGATTGGTATGGTATTGATGTTTCCGGTCAATGACGAGGATCGTAGAAAATATATGAACCTCAAATACTCGTTCATCGTCAATGGCGAGTTCAACATTTCGAATACGGAGATTTTGCGGCGGTTGATCGACTGTTATCTTGAAACGCATCCGGATGAAATTACGGAGATGCCCGAAAAGGTCTATCAGAATTATCTTGCCAAAGGGATGCGCACGGAGAAAAAACGGGCTGCTACGAAAAAGTTGAAAGCTCAGAAATTGAAGGAGAAATAGTCTCACTTCTTCCCTTCACGATTCAACATTTTCTGCCAGTTCAGATAGAGGTAGCAGTAAGGTAAAGGATTTTGTCCTTTGCCGTTTTTTGCGACGGCATAGTGCAGATGCGGGCCGGTGCTGCGACCGGTACTACCGACCCTGCCGATCGTTCGACCGATACGGACGGTGTCGCCTTGCGATACATGGATTTCATTCAGGTGTCCGTATAGCGTCGTGAATCCATAGGCATGACGGATTCTTACGAACTTGCCTATTGTCGGTGTTTCTCCGGTTCCGATAATCATTCCGTCGGCTGTTGCGTGTACCGGTTCTCCCAGGTTGCCCGGTAGGTCGATGCCCGAGTGGTGTTTGTATTCATGCAGGAGCGGATGCAATCGTTGGCCATAATAGGAACTGACCGATATTCGGCGCAGGTCTTCCGGATAGAGCGGAGATATGCAGGGGATGCGGGTAATGACCGAGACTGATGGTTTCAGCAGGGCGATCGTCTTTTCGACTTGGCGATAGGACGTCGCCAGCGTCAGCAGTCGGTCGGCCGGATCGGTTCTTGGCTTCGTCGAGGAGCAGAGACACAAAAGTACGGTGCACAAGGTGCATAGTTTGGTCGGATAAAGAAACAGCTTTTTCATTGTTCTCGAAATAAAAGCGGTAACTCCGAAATATCGGAATTACCGCCTGAAAGAGAGTACAATGACTTTTATAATGTCGTCCTCATAAAATCGCACAAATCATCGATGTTGGAAAAAGAAACGATGTCGCTGTGATCGTTTCGTTGCCGTACTCTTTTTCGACCGGTGAGGACCGTATCGATCATTTTTTTGACGAAAGTCGTTTCGTTGGAGAGTTTTACATTCCTATTCTCATCCATGATGCTGCATAATTCATCTGCAAAAGAACGAGACACGAATGTTACACCTTTGAAATCGAGAATGCAACTATCTTTGCAACCGTTTATTTCCGCTCGAATAATATCGGCATTGGTACGTGAACGGATTTCAGTCCCGATCAACGTTTGAAGATCGATTCGCTTTTCCATAATTATTCGATGTATTTATAATAGTCGAAATTTTGCGGAATGTTCCCTATGGGAATTCTTAATAATATGATCGTTCCGTTCCACTCTATACTTTCGGGTAATTTTACGGTTGTGGCTCCGGTCGCATCGTGTCTGTAAAAGGCTCCTCCCGATAATATAAAGAATGACCCATGCAGCCCTTCAACTAACATCCTTATGGATGTGGATATTCCATATCCTCGATTTTCCGTATCGGGCAAATCTTTGGTAGAATGTCCGCCGACAGCCAATTGCAAAGCGATTGCAGGATTCGATTGTATGTCTTTGATGAATTTGTTGGCTCGGATATAACTTCCGAAAATCGTAATACCTTCATCTGCAATGCAAATATCTACACATCGCTCTTTCTTCAGATATTGAGAATAGATATAACCGTATTTGCTTTGTGAATGTTCGACGATATTCGTGATCAATTCGGAAAACAGATAGGTTAAAGGCATTTTTGCAGCACCTGTTGCTTTCGATTGTATCTCGATCAGGTGTTGTATGCGGGATTCGATCGTATCCCGTTCCTCGGAATGAGTAAGGAACTTACAAATCGGTGTATATGTTTTTTCCTTATACTTGGTAATTATCTCATCTATATCGGTAGCTTGTGTCAATATTTTAGGAACAGAGAATCTAATTGCATCCATGTATGCACTTAAATCTTTGTTCACGTTGATAAATTGTATTTTTTTGTCTGTCGTGTCGCAGTAGATACCTAATGGTGCGATAAAAAATGGATGGAAAAAAGTTCTTCTATTGAAATCGAGAGCGATATCGTCTTCGTTTTCACAGGAGTTGATAATCTGGAATAGAACATTGAAAGCACTGCCTATCCTGTCATCTCGGTGGACTTGCGGTATGGATATCGTTTTGACCATAATGCAATATATTGCAAAAATAACGTAAATTCTACGAAAAAAGTATAATCCCGAAAAAAATCTAAACGGTGATTCCGATATTTCAAAGAACGGATATAGGTTTGTCTTTATTTTACGCTGTGGCCAGCCTCTGTTTCGCATCTTCATGATGCAGTCGCATACAAATGGCTTCGCACAAAGCCGTGGCCATCTCCGTAACGACGGCATTCCCCAAAGCATCCGCCGCTTGGTGTAGCCATAGGAAAAACGCACTGCGTCGTAGTGCTTGAATCGGAGCAATCCGCGATAAGCCGAATCCCTCCTCTGCAATTTTTCGGGCTTCTTTCATGGTTATCTTTCGGGGTTCAGTTCGTAGCCGATGTAATTCCGGCTACTCTTTCTTAAATTCCAGTTCCGGATTCTTTTCGGAAAGCACCTTGTTCACGCGATCGATCTCGGTGTCGATTCGACTTTCGTAAATGCGACATTCCCGCAGCGCTTTCTGGCTTCGTGTGCGGAAATAGCTCTTTTGCAGCTCCCGCATCTTCTCGACGAGTTGGAAAAATTGTTTCGAATCCATACATGTTATTTATTAGACCACGAAATGCCGTGTTTTTTTGCAAACAATTCGAGCGCATCCCAAATGATCGAACGTTGTGTACAGTTAATACCGGCCGTTTTGAGACGTTGATCGATAATACTCAAGTGGGCTTCGTCCATATCGACTGTCAGTTTTTTGACGAATACGGTCTTTTTTTCTTTGCCGATACCTTTGGTCGCGATCCGATCGAGCGACCGGAAAATACTATCTGTTTTATTCATGGCTGTTTATTTGTCGATGATCGGTAAAATCTCCTGAAAAAGCGCCTCCATGTCGATGGCTCCGTTCGATTTCGCATCGTAATCGAAAATCGACTGGCGGCTGAGCTCCGCTTGTTTGAACGCTTCGCATTGCCGAATACGGGTGTTGCAGGTGCGGACGTTGAGCCCGTGCCGTTCGAGGTTCTCGATGATGGCGCGGCAGGCTCGGGTGCGTTCCGATACCATCGTCAACAGAATGCCCAAAATTTCGATATTCGGGTTTGCATCGGCCTTGACTTCATTGATGCGATCCAGAATGTTTTTCAAACCGTCGTAGGCGAATTGTCCCGTAGTTAGCGGGATGAGGACGTAATCGGCCGCCATCAGGGCATTGGTAACGATCATGTCGAGTGCCGGCGGGCAATCGATGACGCAGAAATCGTAGGCTTTGCAGAAGCCGTTTTCCTGCATTCGTTTTTTGAGGCGCGAGTGCCAGTCGAACAGGCCGATCAGCATGAAGTTGATGGTTGCCGTCTGCATGTCGGAAGGCACGATGTCGAGGTTCTCGGCAATCCGCTGCGGCTTCAGTTTGCCTTTCCCGAGGAACAATTCGTAGATGTCCTCTTTTGCCGAGATGTCGAAAAAGCGGGACAGATTGCTTTGGTGATCCGTGTCCAGCAAAAGCACTTTCTTGCCGGCGGTCGCCAGTCGGCTGGCGAGGTTGATGGCGGTCGTGGTCTTGCCGACACCGCCTTTCAGATTGGTAATCGTAATGGTTTGCATAGTAAGATATTTTGTGTTAAAAAAGTTGTTGTTCTACGACTAATTGCGAATACTTTTCTTTGTCGATGATTTGCTCCATCGTGCGGATATAATAGGCTTGGTTGCGTATGATGTCTTCCGAGTTCTGGGCCATGTATGCCAATAGTCGGTTGTGATGTTTCCAGATGTAGGCATAGTTGCGGATATTTACTTTCCGGATGAGCGAATTGGCCGTGGTCTTGTTGATTTTCAGCGTTTCGAGCATCGTCTCGAGCATTTTGTCTCTCGTCTTTTTGTAGTGGTTCAGGTTGCGCCGTTCGTTCTCGGCCGAATAGATGTTGAAAATCAACAGATAGGGATTGTTGTTGCCATTTCGGAAACACTCGGCCAGCGAAAACCAGTGATTGGAGTTCATCTGCAACTCGGTTTCGACCTCTTTCAGGATGCGAGAGCGGAAATTATCGTATCGGCCGAATTTCTTTCCTACGCATAGCAGCTTTCGCAGGTTCTGATAACTGATGATCCATTTCCCTTTGTCTGCGAATCGACAGATTTGCATGTAGATTTTGGTCGTATAAACACTGTCGAACCGTTCGAGCGATTGGGTCAGCATTTTGGTGAATCCGAATCGGGGGCTTACCATACAGGCAACGACTTCGATCGGGAAAAAGAAGTGTACCAGTTCTCGGCGTTTATCCTTTTCGTCTTTGCGGATGGCGACGTAGGTGCACAAAGCTCCGATCCCCCGTAACGTCGCCTTGATTTCGTACGACCATTTCGGATATTCGACCGCGATGGTCGGAATCGCCAGCAGGGCATCTTTGAGTATCCGATAATACTGCTTCCTCATGCCGAAACAGGACAGAGGCAGCATGATTTCGACCTCGGAGGTGGTTCGATGGACGACGACCTGGTCGGTTCCCGGGATTTCCGTGATTCGTTTTTCCAGATTCCCGCGAATGATCGGTTGCAGCAGCTCCGTGATTTTCAGCAGCGCTTGCAGTTGGATGAATTTATAGTCATAGCGCATGTCGATGAAGAAATTGGGCTGGATGATCTTCGGTTGTTTCACGATGGAATCGGCCAATTTCTTCAGTTCGGCATCGTCGAGCGTACATTCATCCGATACGATGCAGTAACCGCCGTTGGTTATGATTTTTCGAGACACGTCAGTCTTTGTTTGTCGCTGGTTCAGGGAATTCGATCCGCAGGTTTCGGGGTTTTTTCGCTGTCGACTGCGGGGCCGCAGCGGAGTACGGATCGTCTTTGGGTACCCATCCGCCGCCTATCTCTTGTTCGTATCTGTTCTCATGACGGCGCCATTGCTTATAAAGCGAACCGTCGTATTCGAAGGCTTTCGCCCATTCGATATTTCCGTATCGTTTGCGCAGGGCATCCAGAATCTGCCCATTGTCCCATTGGCGTCGGCTACAATTATTCCAGTACCCGATTTTGCAGTTCGGACAGTCGTAGATGATCTTTCGTCCGTGCGATGCGTTGTATTCGCAGGCCGGACAAAGGCTTTTATACATCACTTTCACGGTCTTGCGGGCCGTGGCGAATTTCTTTTCGAGGCGGTTGCGTTCGCGCACGTATTCTTGAAATTCCTCTTTGCTGAATGGTTTGTTCCCGGACATGGCCTATGAATAGGTTTCGTTTGCGAATTTTAGTTTATGACGCAGCATTTCCGGCAACAAACCGCAAAGGCTATCGATATGAGTTTTGGGCAATATCCATCCCGCCATCCGTTCGCCTTGCCACGTCAGCCAAGGGTTGAACCGGGCTCCGATGGACTTCAATAGTCGGCAATCGTTCTTATCGTTATTGTAAATAATCAATGCCCGTTCGGAATAGATACCGACATGGATCGTTTCCGAGAGAAACTTCGATGGCGTTCGTTTAGGTGCCGTATCGGTCGGTGCTTCGCCGAGATTTTGTTCCCGCTCTATTTCGAGTTGACGTAGGCGTACGGCCATCGCTGCTTGATTCAGGGACAGTGCCAACAGCTGCTTCCGAAGGAAGTCCGTCGATTCGGGTAAGGAGGATTGCTGGGACAAATAATTGCGCATCGAAACGAAAGCGCGCATGATAACGATGTTCGCTTGGATGGCGACATCGCTATTCAACAAACCGGAAAGCATCGCCACGCCTTGCTCGGTGAAAGCATAAGGCATCTTGCGAACTCCTCCCCAACTTGATGTCGCAATTTGCGATATCAAGTTTTCAAATTCCTGATTAGTAAGTTGAAACATGAAATCAGACGGGAACCGTTTCATGTTTCTTTTCACGACTTCGTTGATGCGTCTGGTTTCTACCTCATACATAACGGCCAAATCTCGGTCGAGCATGACCCGCTGACCTCGAATCTCGTAGATTTTGTTTTGAATGACTTGCAGGGCTTCCATAACTGCTTTCGATTGTAGGTTAAATAAAATAAACAAGAGTGAGGAAGGAAACGGTCGAGCGGTACTTGTGGGATTGGTGAAGCAACGTTCGCCGCCCCTCCTCGAACTCCTGTGCATCAGAATTTTATATTGTGTTTTCTCGCTTGCTTGAAATCGAACAGCAATGCGTCCGATGTTCGTATGAGAATTTTATGATCCGTGCTGTTGGGATGACGCGGAATAAATCCTTTTGCGACATAGTTGAAGACGGTCGTACGGCATACTCCGTGCATAGCAGCACAAGCATCTACGGTTATGGCGGTTCCGTAGAACTTATCCGCTCGAATAGTCCCTTCTTTGGTTTCGGAGAGTTCTTCTTTCAGCTTCTCGTTCTCGAATTCGAGTTCGCGAACGTATTCGGCGATACTGCCAGCGTTTATATTAGAAAAGTCTTTCATCGGAGCAGTAGAATGAGGCTTGACCGGCTTCATAATTATTCGGTTCTGGTGATTGAGAACGATTGATCGGCTCGATTGGTTGCAGTACAGAAGCGTCGATAAGGTAACTTACCGCTACGGGCCTTTTCATAATATCGCTTAATAGCGCAACGTGCATTATATAACGAGTTATTCAGATTTTGGAAGTGTTTCGATTCGTTGACTTCCATGTTCTTCAATATGAGCCGCCAATTTGTTGAATAGGGCGATACGGCGTAAATAACTTTTTGTTCCATATTTTGATGGATATTGTTTTTTTTATACTTTTAACCCTTTAATATCGTGCATAGCACGCGCACCATGCGAAGGATTTCGGTACAAAAGCGCAAAACATTTCGCCAATATGCAAAAAAATAGAGCAAAAAAAATCGCCAATCAAGCAAAGAATTTTGCAATTCATTGATACGTTGAATATCACGAAGCGTGATTTTTATCGAAGGGCAGGGGTCTCTCGTGGGACATTAGAATCGAATACAGGCATTACGGAAGATATACTGGCGAAATTTATCGCTACATTCCCGGAAATATCTCTTGAGTGGTTGATTCAAGGAACAGGAGAAATGATTAGGGAAAAATCGAATACATTGGAAAAACAAGAGCTGCCGAATCCGATGACCCATGTGGATGAACTGACGCGCATTCTCCAGACGCAAGCATCTACATTGTTGGAGCAGCAGCGTTTTATCAACGAACATTTCAAGCAAGAGGGGATCGAATGTGCCCCCCCCCACGAATATACAGAATATCCTGATAATAAGAAGGATAATAGGTAGCTGAATTTGATTCGTTGTTGTGGGATTCAATGATTCAAGTTCAGGTCGAATCTCATGACAATCAATCGAATTTATGATTACATTCTATTTGGCAAAGCCGCGGAAAGAACGATCGGCGATTTTTATTTCTATTGTATTTAAGGGAAAACAGTACCGACGCACGACGAAGGAATCGACACTAGTTAAGTATTGGAACCCGCAAAAGCACCGAGTGCGCGTGTGTCGGGAGAACCGCGAAGCGAATCGGACGAACGAGATACTTGAACAATGGCAAGAAGCAGCATCGAAATCGTTAGTGAAATTCAAACGATTGCATGATGCACCGACGCCGCATGACCTTTTCGACGAAATCGATCGTTTATTCTATTCCGAATATGATTCGTTGCCCCCGATGAAAGAGGCTTCGGATGATACGGAAATATGCTATTTTACAGATTATCTGAACCGATATATCGAACGATACGAACAAGTCCGTTCGGCGATTACGGTCAAGCATTACCGTACCGTATGGAATAAACTCCGTACCTTCGAACGTCGGGTCTATCGACGTCTTACATTTCCTGATATAAACATCGATTTTTACAATTCTTTTCGTGTTTGGATTTACGATCAGGGATATAGCGACAATTATTTCGGTAGCTTAATCAAGATCATAAAACAGGTTTATCGAGATGCCCGAGAGGTGGATGGTATCCATTCATTGAACGGCACGAGCCACAAAGGATTCATCACGGTGATGAAGGAAAGCGATTCGATTTTCCTCACGGTCGATGAGTTGATGCGATTGAATGAGCTGGAGTTGACCGATAGCGGGATTCGTGCGGAATGGCCGGAACTTCGGGACGATAAAGCAGTAAAACGGCGGAAAGCGACCTGCGAACTGGTCAGGAACCGTTTCTTGATCGGTGCCTTTTCCGGGCTGCGGGTGTCGGATTTCAGCCGTCTCGGAGAAATGGATATTGTCGATGGATTGATCGTATTGCGAACGCGGAAAACCGATACACCGATCGCTATTCCGGTTCATCCTGTAATCCAGCATATTCTTGACAGAGGATTCGATTTGTCGGAAGTCATATCGGATCAGAAAATGAATACCTATATCAAGCATTTGGCGAAGATGGCCGGTATTGATGATAAAGTTGCGATACGTGAGCATCGGGGCGGGGTGATGCAAGTGAAGTATACGGAGAAATACAAACTGGTATCGACACATACAGCACGCCGGTCATTTGCGACGAACCTACTCAAAGCGAAAGACGTTCCGTTAGCTGCCATATCGAAGGCATTGGGGCATAGCAAAATTACGACGACCATGCGTTATTTGCGGGTCGGTACCGAAGAGAATGCTTCGATTCTTGTCGGCAGCAGCTATTTCAAGATGCCGTCGAAATAGCATATCGGCCCTCGCTTATCATATTTTTCATCATACAAACAGAAAAAGGAGCTGATAATCAGCTCCTTTATGTGCCCAGGACAGGCACAAACCCTACAAGCCAAGAGAATATAACAGAAATAAACATCGCAATACATCAATCGTTTAGTGATATGAATTCTGTTGTTGATTTCAAAAATAAGATGATATTTTGAAAAAGTTTATACCTGGTTTATACCCGAGCGAAGAATAATTGCTAAATTTGCAACCATAAGAAAATAAAGGCAATTATAATGGCGGCAAAAAAGAACTATCGGGCAGATAACACATATATAATCAGTTCTGATAGTACGGATAACCCCAAGTTAGGTGCAAAGAGGTTGAGCGACGGACGCGAAAGTCTGTTTTTGGATTTCTACTTGGGTTTTAGCTTGTCGGTAAGCAGCAAGACTGGGAAAGAATACAAGCGGGTAAACAATAAACGCGAATATTTAAGTCTATACCTATGGCAATCTCCCAGAACGCCGGTCGAACGACAGCAGAACAAATAGATTTTAGAGTTAGCCAAGGAGATACGCTTTGAACGAGGTCAAGAGCTATTGGAGAATACCGAAGGGTATCGCTTGAAAAAGGATAAGGATATAAATTTTCTCGATTGGATGTGGGCATATGGCATATTCAAAAGCCGACAAACGCCATATCAAACGAGCCTGTATCGTATTTGCCGATTTTCTTAACACCACCCCAGAATACGCTGCATTGGCTACCAGGATAAAGCCGCAGCAACTCACAAAAGAATTGGTAATTGCTTTTACCGAATATCTGCAAAAACGATTTGTTGGCGAGGGAGCACACACCCTTTATGCCCGATTTAAGAAAATCGTTAATTCGGCCGTTGAACACGATGTGATCAAGAAGAATCCAACGACAACTGTCAGCATAAAGATTGACAACGGCGCATTGAAAAAAGATATTTTAAGTATTGAAGAAATGCAGCGCCTAATAAACACGCATTATTCAGGTGAGAATCCAGATATAAGACGTGCTTTTATTTTCTGCCTATATTGCGGCTTGAGGTGGTGCGATGTTAAAGAACTCACCTTTGCCAATGTCGATTATGCCAATCGACTGTTGAAATTCGAACAAATAAAAACCGAGGGAGACAGCAATGCAAGCAGTGTGGTCATACCACTCAACGATGGGTTGCTGTCGCTTATTGGTCAGCCTGCAACGGAGAACAGAGGCAATGAGATTATATTTCCTCTGCCATCACACAATATGTGCCTGAAAGCGTTGAAGCATTGGACAGCGCGAGCGGGTATAGAAAAGCATATAACCTGGCATTGTGCGCGGCACTCTTTTGCCGTCAATATCCTCAACAATGGAGCAAACATCAAAACTGTAGCAAGTTTGTTAGGGCATAGTGGGTTAAAACACACCGAGAAATACACCCGAGCCGTTGACAGCCTCAAAGAGGCGGCAATTAACAGCCTCCCCGAGTTGGTATTATAAGAACCTCAACCCAAACACAATGACACGCGAGGAAGTATATATAAAACTCAATCGTATTGAGATGTTGGTCGATGATTTGAAGTTGTGTTATGAAAATGACAGCCAACCCGACTTTATGCCCGATGATGTAAAATTAGGTATGTATGCCGAGGAAATATTGGCATATATAAGAGATAAACGCGATGAGGATGTAATGATTGATTGTTGCAAAATCAATCGCGCTATATTATACAGGTTTATGGGCACTCACGGCGACGCTATGAGTATGGCACTATTATTGATTAGGCGTTGTTTGTGGAAAATCCACAATTATGCCCTCTCAACAATTTGGGCTGTGTCGCGTGAGGATATTGAGAATTGCACCTACTATGTGAATAGCTATGATGGGGTATGCAGAAACAGCAAAACAGGCGAGTTATTACCGCGGCCAACCAACAACAACCCTGATGAGGTGGCAAGCCTCACTAATGCACCGCTTTGGGGTTTACCGAGTGAATTTGATAAGCCCGAGGCCAAAACGATATTTGATGAGTTATTGAAATTAAAATACTGCAAACGCCATGGTGCTGTATATCAATGGACCGGTACAAACGCCCTGTTTGGTTATATGGTTTGGAAAGTGAGCGATAAATTAGAGATAAGACACGACAACGACCGCTTGCCGTGGGATATATTCCAACGCGCTTTTAGTATGACAACCACCCAAATAAGAACCGCTAAAAACACCACCTCTAAGGTAAAAAATAAACAACAAAACGAACCCACGGGATATGATGATATAGACAGACTTTGTAAGTAATTAAGCCTCAAATCCACAAGCCCCAATATCACGGTGATGTAACGGTGATGTTGGGGCGTTTTGTTTCTTTTGCCCTCTACCTTTGCTCATGTTTTCAGCGCGAGAACAAAATTAAACCGGTGGAGGTCAAACAGACGTGTCCATACCCAAGCCGCATTAGCAACTTGTAAAACTCAAAACAAATGGGCAAAGAACAATTACAGGAAGTTGCCGACCTTATAACTGCAAACACGCTGTTTTGCACCCAAGAGGTGCTGACAAGCGATGAGGCGGCAAGGTATATGGGCATATCCAAAAGTTACCTCTACAAACTTACGATGAAAGGCGAGATTCCACACTATAAGCCGATGGGCAAGATGTGCTATTTCAATCGAGCCGAATTGGAACAATGGCTGCAATCCAATCGGGTGTCCACCTCAACAGAGATTTCCGACCGTGCCAATCGCTATTGCATGAAAGGAGGCAGATTATGAAACGTATCCGCAGTGGCTCGTCTGGCCAGCCGCCAAAGAGAACCTATTTGTATCTATACTTTGAAACCTACTCCGATCGGGAGGTTACCGAAGATGAATTGTTCGAGGCGCTGCGCCTTGTTCCCGATATTCCCAACCTCAAAGAATCGCTTGCCGAAATGATAGCGTCGGGCATTGCCGAGGGTTGGCTGACCTCAACAACCGTCGGTCGTAGTACGTATTACTTACTGAATCGCAATCGCCATGAATAAGGACGCCTACTATTTCCCGCATGATTCCAACGCCAAGGACGACCCCAAATGCGTGCTGCTTATCGAGCAGCTGGGAATGGAGGGCTACGGCATCTACTGGATGCTGGTTGAGGTGCTGCGCGAACAGCCCGACTACACCTATCCGTTGTCCCTGCTGCCAGCACTTGCACGCCGATACAACACTACTACAGAAAAGGTAAAGGCTGTTGTTTGCGGGTATGAACTTTTTACCATAAAAGAGGATAGAATCTTCTTCTCCGACAGCCTCAACCGACGTATGGAGGCGATTGCCGAAAAACGTGCAAAGCGGTCTGCGGCAGGTAAATTGGGTATGTCCCGACGATGGAGCGATAACAATGTTATAACACCGTTATTACAATGTAATAGCAATGATATAACAAGTAAAGTAAATAAAAGTAAAGTAGAAAAGAGAAATAGTATAAAGAGAAAGGCTACCGCCTTTGTGCCTCCCACTCTTTCATGCCGCAGCACAGTCGGGCATTCCTGTCTGCTATTTTTCACTTGAAATGCCCGATGTTCAGTTGACAGGGCGTATGCTGGTTGGAGCGTCGAAAGTGGATGCGACCGCCTTTCGATCCGGGAACGTAATGCCCGACGATTGGCGGCTAATCGAGAGCGGAGCTGCGCGGTTGAGGTCTTTGCCGCTATATCTGTTCGACAAGTCATCGGTTACGATGCCCCAGATTCGTATCAGCAGCCGCGCGATGCAGCGCAAAGGCCGGTGCGGACTGGTGGTGATAGACTATTTGCAACTGATAGCCTCTACCGATGATCGGCGCAGCGGTAATCGTGAGCGCGAGGTGGCGGAGATTAGCCGTGCGGCCAAGCTGCTGGCAAAGGAGTTGAACATCCCCGTTATTCTGCTGGCGCAGTTATCGCGCAAGGTTGAGGAGCGGGCAGACAAGACCCCGCTGCTGTCCGACCTCCGCGAATCGGGCGCCATCGAACAGGATGCAGACATGGTCATCTTCATCGACCGTCCGGCCGTGTATGGTATCGGGAGCTTTGACGGCGGCAACAAGTACGGCACAATCAACTCACATGGTGTTGGCCGCCTGACCATCGCTAAGAACCGTGAGGGCGGCACGGGTTTTATTCCGTTCCGGCACAACGAAAGCCTGACAAGTATTTGGGATTTTGAGGGTGTTGCAACCAGCGAACAAACGGCCGGATAATTATTGCCGACACCTTTACCTGGTAAATAATTATTCTGCACATGGTAGAGCCGACAATATAAATTACCTTTGCTATATGAAAGCGATCGTTTTATTGGCTGACAAGATCAAAGTGATCGACCAGCAACTGAAAGGCGAAATCGAGGTATATTCGGCTAACGAGGAGCAGCAGTGTCTTTTGACTGGCGTTATTGATAAGGCTAACAATCTGCTGGACGAACTGGATGCCTACGACGAGCTGGAAAATGAGGGTGGCGACCTGGTTGCGTGGTTCTATCGCAAGTACCAGGAGCAGCCGAAAGAGGCCTAAATTGACCAAGTAGAGCGGATCAAGGTTTTTTAATTTGTAACCCCTTGATTTGTTGCAGCCTTATGGTGTGTTTAACAAACACAGAGCAAATCTCCAAACAATACGAAAACAATATGGCGTTCGAGAAAGCGATGACGTAATATGTGTTTAATGAACACATACTAACGCAATTCCAAACGGCACGAAAACGGCATGTGGGTTTGGCCGTGGATGGGTTGTAGAGTTGGAGGAGATATAAAAAGAGGGAGGTTTTATGCCTCCCTTTTCTCGCGTTTGCCCGTTTCAAAACTCTTTCTCCAGTCCGTCGGATCATTCCCGTATGGGTTTTGGCTTTTACCAGGTAAATAATCGCCCAGAAAGGCCGCTTTCCACGCATTGTAGGCCTCCGAAAGGTTTGCACTGGTATCGGCCTTGTCGAGAAACGAAAAGTGAAAATCGCGCTCGTATTCCCAGAATCTGGCGGCCAGTGGTCTGTTCTTTTCGTCCTTATACGGGTTCTCTGTTTCCCCCTTGTACCAACGGTAGTTGGAATAGTCCTCTGTGATGCCGGAGAAAAAGCCTGATTTGTTCCAATCTGCTGTCATGGTGCAAAGTTTGAAAGTTTTTCCAACAATTGCAAAAGATTATTGCTGAATGTAGTCCTGCAGCACAGCCAAAAGGTGTGCCCATATCCCGATTGTGTCGCTATTCGCCTCAACGCATTCGAGCATAGCACACAAACCGCCCTGACTGGTAAGCCGTGCAATAACCTGGTCTTTGTCGGTGTCAGTGCTGGTAGCGGCATAGTGTGCCACGATGCGAGCAAAGAGCGAGAATTGGCCGTGTGCTGTCTCCTCTAAAACTCCTACAATGCACACAAGCATATTCACCTGGCATGACAGCTGATTAACAGGCGAGATATTGCCAAAATAGTGCTGTTTCGCGTGTTCGATGAGTGTAGCAGCGAGGTCATCTGCCATTTGTTGTTTGATCCCTGTTTCCATTCTATTCGTCGTTTTGCGGGGCAGCGGTTGAGGCCGCCCCTGTTATTGATTCGGTTTAGTAAATAGCGATAAGGTTCTCAACGTGGATCTGTTCACGCTCTATCCACCAGCTGGGAGCCGTCCAGTAGTCTCCGGCATCCTCTCCGATTTCCGCTTCGTAACAGATTTCCGCGATAAGAGTTTCGCCCTCGATTTCAAAAGTGTGGTTCTCTCCGTTGAGGCGGGCAATATAAGTGGCAGCCTGCTGTGCCATTGTTTGTAACTCTGTATGTGCTGCCGTTGTCATCTTTACGTTTATTTCAATTATCGTGATGCAAATTTACATATAATAAAATTGTTCTCCAAACAAAATGTTAGAAAAATTTACATATATCACAATTATTTTTACTTATATTGCATTTTATGGGAATTTCGCTGTATATTTGCACTTGGTAATACTTTTAATATACTGCAACTATGTTACAACTGAAAGAATTGTTGAAGCAGAAAAGAATGACGGCAAAGGATTTGGCGGCAAAGATTGGTATAAGCGAGGGGGCATTATCGAAATCAATATCGGGAAATCCGACCCTCGAACGCTTGGAGGCGATTGCCGCAGCTCTTGGTGTCAGCCCTGCCGAACTGTTTGCCCCGCAGCCGACGAACACGATAACCTGTCCGCATTGTGGCAAGCCTATCAAAGTGGAGAAAGGGCAATAACCTCAAATATCTGCCATCATGGAACAAGAATTGATACTATACAATTCGGCCGACGGGAAAAGTAGTGTTTCCTTACTGGCTCGGGACGGATCGGTCTGGCTCAATCAAATGCAATTAGCCGAACTTTTTGCCACCTCGGTGCCCAACATAAGCCAGCATATAAATAACATATTAAAAGACAATGAATTAATTGCCGATTCAGTTATTAAGAAATACTTAACAACTGCCGTAGATGGCAAACCCTATCAAGTCAAATTTTATTCATTGGAAATGATTTTGGCGGTAGGGTTTCGCGTTCGATCTATCCGCGGCGTGCAGTTCCGGCAATGGGCAAACCGTAACCTTTCCGAATACCTGCGCAAAGGGTTCGTAATCGACGATGAACGTTTGAAAAATCCCGACGGCCGGCCTGACTATTTCGATGAATTGCTCGACCGCATTCGTGGGATTCGCGCCTCGGAAAAGCGATTCTATCAGAAAGTGCGCGATCTGTTTGCCTTGAGTAGTGATTACGACAAAACAGACAAAGCGACGCAAATGTTTTATGCAGAAACCCAAAACAAGCTGTTGTATGCTGTAACAGGTCAGACATCTGCGGAGATTGTAATGACGCGAGCCGACGCGGACGCCCCGAATATGGGACTGACTTCATGGAAAGGTTCGGTTGTTCGCAAACAAGATGTCATTATTGCCAAAAATTACTTGACACACGACGAATTGGATTCTTTGAATCGACTGGTCGTTATCTTCTTGGAAACGGCTGAATTCAGAGCCAAAAGCCGAAAAGACCTTACTATGAATTTTTGGCGTGAAAACGTTGATAAAATTTTACTTTCCAACGACCAACGCCTGCTGCCTAACGCTGGAATGGTCCGTAAAGAACAAAAAGACGAGTTCGCCTATCAAGTTTACGAAAAATTCAATGCACGCCGCAAACGCAAAGACGCGATTGAGGCAGACCGTGAAGATATGGAGCAACTGAAAGAATTGGAAGCTGAAATAAAAAACCGTCCTATATGAATCGCAAGACCTATCAAATAGACGCCCAGAGCCTCGAACAAGCGCACACCCTTTTCGAATCGGGGGACATCGACCGCATCGAGGTCGGAACGGTGGCGGGATTGTGTGCAATTCACCGTGCACTGTTCGGCGGTTTATATGACTTTGCCGGAAAGGTGCGCACCCTCAATATCGCAAAGGGCAATTTCCGCTTCGCAAACGCCCTCTATCTCAACGAAGCCTTGGCGGCCATCGAGCGGATGCCCGAGGCGACCTACGAGCAGATAATCGCCAAATACGTCGAGATGAACATCGCCCACCCGTTTATGGAGGGTAACGGCCGTGCGACCCGCATTTGGCTCGATATGATTCTCAAAAAGCGGCTGGGGCAGGTGGTCGATTGGCAGCAGGTCGACAAGGATGCCTATCTTCAGGCAATGGAGCGCAGCCCGATAAACGATTTGGAGCTGCGGGTGCTGTTGCAGCCCGCCCTGACCGACCGAGTAAATGATCGCGAGGTTATCTTTAAGGGCATAACCCGCTCGTACTATTACGAGGGCTACGAGCAGTGATAATACAGCTACAATAAGGATAGCGAGAACTCTTCGATTTGTGAGTTCTCGCTGTTTGTTTATACCCTATTTATACTTCATGAAAACGAATCCCCTCAACCTTAATTGGTTAGGGGGGATTTCGCAGTGCCCAGGACAGGAATCGAACCTGCACGCCTTGCGGCACACGCACCTGAAACGTGCGCGTCTACCTATTCCGCCACCTGGGCCTTTCGGAAATTGCGGTGTGCAAAAATAACACTTTTTTTCGAAAGTCGACGCTTTCTCGATGATATTTTTCGGGGAAACGCTTATTTGCAAAAGAATTTGTATTGAAACAGCAGCAAATAGAGGGTCGCGACCGAAATGTAAGCATCGGCCAGATTGAAAATCGCACCGAAGAAATAATTATGACTGTCGACCAAAAAGCGCAATACATTCGGCACGCTATTCCACTGGAACAGCGGGAAATAAAACATATCCACCACCTTGCCCATCATGAAACCGGCGTAATGTCCGCCGAATTGCGCCACCTCGTAAGGGGTCGACGCCGAAAAGATCAATCCGTAAAAAGCGCTGTCCAGAATGTTGCCCAAGGCTCCGGCCAGAATGAATGTCAGTCCGACGATAACGCCGGTCGGCGTCTTTTTCTCTTTGTTGCGCATCATGCTACGAATCAACCAGATGAGGAATCCGACCAACCCGATGCGGAACAGTCCGAGCGCCAGTTTCCC
This sequence comes from uncultured Alistipes sp., assembly GCA_947623305.1. GTDB lineage: Bacteria > Bacteroidota > Bacteroidia > Bacteroidales > Rikenellaceae > Alistipes. Next base: position 146,922 of record CANQGQ010000007.1, read on the forward strand.
CCAATCGAATCCGCCCGGGGTCGACAAGTGCATGCCGAATGCCGCCCCGTTGTTTTCGATGAACCGCAGTTGGAACCAATCCGGAAAGACGATGATCGATTCGTCGAGCGCCATGTGGGTTTTGACCCAGATTTTCAAGGCCTGGTCGGCGATGAGCAGGACGATGACAAGCAACGATATTTTCTTGAAATTCATTCTCATGCGAAATTTTCGGCAACAAAATTACGAATAAAAAATGAAACACGAAAGAATGGAGTAAAGGTTTTGGAAGACAAGCGATTTGGGAAAGCGGCTTGAAAATCCGGACGTAACCGGAAATAACGCCGGAGTATAGTTAGGACTTCGCTGCGTTACCAAATACAAGGCGTTGACGGAACAGATAGCGGAAATAGCCGGATTCGTCCGCAGGTTGAGAAACGCAAAGCGTGAAAAAGACACGGCAACGTTGCTGATAAAAAAAAGTTCGTAACTTTAGTTCGAAAAATCGCTTCAAAATTTTATCCCCAAGGGAAAGACTTAAAATACAATAAACCTTATTGAAATGAAAAAAGTCGCCTCGATTTTAATTTTCGGCATTTTAGGAATTGCCGTATCTTTTGCTGACAACGTGATCATCGCGGACAGTCTTGTTTTTCCTCGTGATGCAGAGGCGATTCATATCCCCGATATGGAAACGATCGGTCGATTTGAAGATTATGGATTTACGAACCTCAAAAAAGTATCATTCGGCAATATCGGCTATTTGCCCGCTGCCTTGTTCCGGAACGATAGCACAATAGAGGAGCTTGAATTCAATGGGTTGGTAGGGCATTTCGATTGTTCATTGGTGCTTGATTGCCCGAATCTCCGCAAGATCGTATTTCATGGGCCGGTATCAAGTACCGGCGGTCCCGCGATCGCTTATAATTGTCCTAAACTTGATCGTGTGATTTTTGAGAGCGCGGTAGTATATTTCGGATTGGGGATATTCTCGGATCAATTATGCCCCCAATTGGATAATTATACCAATCGCGGAGCATTTTTAGCGGTCGACAGTCGCTATAGCTCCATTCCAAAGGCGGCATTGGAACAGCTGCAAGGTAATCTCGGCCTTATTTCGGATTTGGAGCAGATTGCCGAGTGGCAGGCCGAATTGCTTACAGCCGAACATTCGGATGAGTGGATGCGAGCAGAGGAGTATAAGAACGCGAAGATACTGCTTCCGGTGCTTGATCAATTGAATAGCGAGAAATACATTGTTCTGAAAAAGGCAATGGAATATGCATGGAATTTAGGCGATGATGTCAAAACAAATCTTGAAATTTTGAAGGAATCACCGGAATATAAATGTGATTCGATTCAAAAGCCTGAATTTGTCTACGCAAAGCCCTCGGATTCTCTTTTATGTTTATCCCGCAGTCGATTCAATCTTGACAGCATTGCCGGCAGTGGCGATGATATAAGCAGAATCAAGAATTTGCTGTATTGGGTTCATAACAATATAGAACATAACGGGAACAACGGTTTGGCACCCGGGCCGATAAATTTGAGAAACACATACGATTGTTCGAAACGGGACAGTTGCGGGTATAACTGCCGAGCATTGGCTATCTGTCTTACCGAAGCATTGCTTGCAGAAGGAATTCCGGCAAGATACATAACTTGTGAATCGAAGAAGTGGGATACGGATGGCGATTGCCATGTCCTATGCGTTGCATGGAGTGAATCGCTCGGCAAATGGATATGGGTAGACCCGACTTTCGCAGCATACATAACGGATGAAAACGGACTGCTGCTCCATCCCGGAGAGGTTCGTTATCGGTTGCAAAATGATTTGCCGTTATATCTCAATGAAGATGCGAACTGGAATAATCGCTTCATACAGAAAAAGGAGCATTACCTTGATGAATATATGGCAAAAAATCTATATATAATGTCGGCCAATGTCCTGAATCAGGCGGAGCCGGAAGGGGAAACGACGCATCCCCAAGGAATCGTTGTCGCACTGGTGCCGCTTGACAGCAATTATACCAATGCACAGGTCATCACAACAGATGACGAATGGTTTTGGCAAGCATCGAAAAATGAATAAGTATCGAGCGACATCGACGGGGGGAGCATAAAAGAGGACAAAACCGAGGGCTCCTATTATAATATAGGTGGGATCCATTTATTTGTGGCCTCGATGCGCCAAAAAAACGATTTTTTTGAAAAAAGTCGATAAAATGTTTGCAAGTTCCGAAAATGTCGCTACCTTTGCATCCGCGTTTGAGAAAATGAGGTTCTTGATGAAGCTGTTGAAATGTTTCGGGCGGGTTTTCAGCTCGCGGTGAACAGCGCTTCGGCCTTTCGGGAATACGGAGTTTTCGAAAAATGCAAAGTTCTTGGAAAAAAGTTTGCAGGATTGAAAAAGATGACTTATCTTTGCAGTCCTTTCGCACCGCAAAAGTGCGAGCTTTTCAACACGGTTCTTTGAATTACTGGTTTTATTTGAGAGAAAAGAAATGTAGTATTTATCTGTCAATTTTCCTTTAAAGGATAATCGAATAGTCAGGACTCTAACAATACATTATTATTTCATACAATGGAGAGTTTGATCCTGGCTCAGGATGAACGCTAGCGGCAGGCCTAACACATGCAAGTCGAGGGGC